>CAWGSW010000001.1:0-20392 GCA_963825275.1 uncultured Actinomycetota bacterium
CAACGACATCGTCATCAAGCTCTTCGGCCCCAACGGCGACCTGCTCTCCAGCGGCGACCTGGGCACCAGCCCCGAGACGCTGGACTACGCACCGGGCGGCACCCTCGCCAAGGGCATCTACCACGCGCAGATCTGCCCGTTCGACGCCCCGACCGTGCCGTTCACCGCGGGCGGCCAGTACGCCGGCATGATCAGCACGTCCGACGAGGGCGGGGCCCAGGCCAGTGCGCCGTTCCCGCCGAAGTGGGCGTTCTTCACCGCGAACCCGGCCCTGAACTTCAGCACCACCGACGTGGCGGGCCACCGCTCGGTCGGCTGCTGGGTGACCAAGGTCGACGGCAACAAGGTCGATGGCTGCGACTTCCCGCTGGCCAACCCGGCCGCCCGGGCGCCGTGGGACTACAGCTTCAAGGCAGGCGTCCCCACGTTCACCACGGTCGGCAACGCGGCGAGCACCCACGAGGCGTGGGTCAGCCCGCTGACGCCCGGCGGCCTGGCGCAGGCGCCGTACTCCCCCACCCGTGAGTACACCTCCGAGTTCACCGACGCCTGGCAGAACAGCAAGTGCGACCCGGCCAACCTGGTCCCCGGCGGCAACGACATCGACGCCTCGGTGACGCACCTCTTCGCGGTGCACAACCGGATGCACGACTACGCCTACTTCCTGGGCTTCACCGAGCAGAACTACAACCTGCAGCAGGACAACCTGGGCAACAACCCGGACCCGACGCGGGAGAACGACTTCGAGGTCGGCAACGCACAGGCCGGCGCCATCGGCGGTCTCCAGTCCGGCCTCGGCCGCGACAACGCCAACCAGATCGCGTTGCAGGACGGGATCCCCGGAATCACCAACCAGTACCTCTTCCAGCCGATCGCGGCGGGCTTCTACGCCCCCTGCACCGACGGCAGCCTCGACATGAGCATCGTCGGCCACGAGTACACCCACGCGATCAGCAACCGCATGATCGGCGGCCCCGACGAGGGGATCACCTCCGAGCAGGGCGGCGCGATGGGCGAGTCCTGGGGTGACCTGACCGCGGCCGAGTACATGTTCAGCCACGGCTACAAGAACGGCGGCAACCCCTGGGCGGTCGGTCCGTACGCCACCGGCAACAAGCTGGCCGGCATCCGGGACTACCCGATCAACCACAACCCGCTGACCTACGGCGACTACGGCTTCGACAGCACCGGCGTCGAGGTCCACGCCGACGGCGAGATCTGGAACGGCACGCAGTGGGCCGTCCGCAAGGCGCTCGTCAACAAGTGGGACGACGAGTTCCCCTACGACAACCAGCGTCTGCAGAAGCGCTGCTCCGAAGGTACGGCGAACAGCTCGCCGCTGCCGGCCGACCGGTGCCCGGGCAACCGTCGCTGGATCCAGCTGATGTTCGACGGCTTCCTGCTCCAGCAGGGCGCGACCAGCATGCTGGACGCCCGCGACTCGATGCTCGCGGCCGACCAGATGCGCTTCGGCGGCGAGAACCAGAAGGCGCTGTGGCTGGCCTTCGCCCAGCACGGCATGGGCAAGAACGCCACCACCAAGGGCGGCGACGACGGCCAGCCGAAGCCCGGCTTCGAGGCCCCCGGCACCCAGTCGGCGACCGTGACGTTCGCGCCGCGCGCCGTCGACGAGAAGGGTGACCCGGTCGCCAAGGGCCGCATCTACATCGGTCGCTGGGAGGCTCGCGCCACCCCCGTCGCCGACACCCTGAAGGGCACCAAGTCCGACGCCAAGGTCCAGCTGGCCCCGGGCACCTACGACGTGCTCTTCGCCGGCGACGGCTATCGGCCTCAAGCGCTCCAAGACTCACCGTGCGCGCGGGCCAGAAGGTCACCGAGCGGCTCCCCGTCGAGACCAACGTCGCCTCCAAGGCGAGCGGCGCCAAGGTCGTCGGCTCCAGCGAGGGCAGCCTCAACGTCGACTTCCTGATCGACGACACCGAGGAGACCAACTGGGCCGGGGTGAACACCGAGAAGACCGTCGACGCGCAGCACCCGTTCGTGATCGTCGACCTGGCCGGCGGCAAGCAGACCATCAGCAGCGCCCGGGTCAGCGCGATGCTGCGTCCGGCCCCGGCCGCGGCGACGGACATCCCGCTCGCCCAGGACGACCCGCTGTCGGGCTCGCGCTTCACGGCGCTGCGCAAGTTCGCCCTGCTGACCTGCGTGGACACGGCCAGGAACGACTGCACCAAGGCCGGCGCCACGTGGACCAAGGTGTTCACGAGCAAGGACAACGCGTTCCCGTCGGTCCGGCCCCGGCCGGTCGCCCCGACGCTCGCGCTGCGTTCGTTCGACTTCCCGAAGGTCACCGCGACGCACGTCAAGCTCGTCGCGCTCGAGAACCAGTGCACCGGGTTCGCGGGCTACGCCGGGGAGCTCGACAACGACCCGACCAACGACACCGACTGCAAGACCGCGTCCGACCGCGGGCTGTCGGTGCGTGCCGCCGAGCTGCAGCTCTTCGGCTGAGACAAGGGTCACCGAGGCCCCTCCCGCCCACCGGCGGGAGGGGCCTCGCCCGTCCCGGTGGCCGGGCGAGGGCACTGGACGAGGGGTTTCCCCGGACGGCGATGACGGTATGTTCGAGGCCATGGTCGGACGAATCCCCGTCATGGACGTTTCCCCCGTCGTCGCCGGTGGCACCTACCCGGCGAAGGCAGCAGTCGGCGAACCGTTCACCGTCAGCGCACTGGTCTTCCGCGAGGGTCACGACGCCCTCAACGCGGACGTCGTGCTCACCGACCCACAAGGGCGCAGACGACCCTGGGTGCGGATGCACAAGAACCCGGAGGGCGTCGACCTCTGGACGGCCGACGTCGCCGCCGACTCCCCCGGTCCGTGGACGTTCGAGATCGAGGCGTGGAGCGACCCGGTCGCGACCTGGCGGCACAACGCGGAGATCAAGATCCCGGCCGGCATGGACGTCGAGCTGATGTTCCTCGAGGGCGCGCTGCTGCTCGAGCGGGCCGCCGCCGAGCTGCCGAAGAGGTCCCCGGCGCGGGCCGTGCTCATCGACGCGGTCAAGGGCGTCAAGGACACCTCCCGTCCCGACCCGGTGCGCTACGCCGCCGCGGTCTCCCCCGCCGTCGACGAGGTCCTGGCCCAGCACCCGCTGCGCGACCTGGTCACCACCGACGGCCCCTACCGCTTCGTCGCCGACCGGGAGCGCGCCCTGTTCGGCAGCTGGTACGAGTTCTTCCCGCGCTCCGAGGGCGCCTACGTCGACCCGCAGACCGAGAAGGTCGGTCTCCGGGACCTTCCGCACCGCGGCCGAACGGCTCGACGCCGTCGCCGCGATGGGCTTCGACATCATCTACCTCCCGCCGATCCACCCGATCGGAGAGGTCAACCGCAAGGGGCCCAACAACACGCTCACGCCGGGTCCGGACGACCCCGGCTCCCCGTGGGCCATCGGCTCCAAGGACGGCGGCCACGACGCGGTGCACCCCGACCTCGGCACCCTGGCGGACTTCGACGCGTTCGTGAAGCGCGCGCACGAGGTCGGCCTCGAGGTCGCGCTGGACCTGGCCCTCCAGGCCGCCCCGGACCACCCCTGGGTGAAGACGCACCCGGAGTGGTTCACCACGCGCGCCGACGGCACGATCGCCTATGCCGAGAACCCGCCGAAGAAGTACCAGGACATCTACCCGGTCAACTTCGACAACGACCCCGACGGCATCTACCACGAGGTGCTGCGCATCGTGCGCCACTGGGTCGGCCACGGGGTCCGGGTGTTCCGCGTGGACAACCCGCACACCAAGCCGGTGCAGTTCTGGGAGTGGCTGATCGCCGAGGTCAAGAAGACCGACCCCGACGTCATCTTCCTCTCCGAGGCGTTCACGAAGCCGCCGATGATGCGAGCCCTGGCGACCGTCGGCTTCGACCAGTCCTACACCTACTTCACCTGGCGCACCGCGAAGTGGGAGATCGAGGAGTACCTCACCGAGCTGTCCCACGAGACCGGCCACATCATGCGGCCGAACTTCTTCGTGAACACGCCCGACATCCTGCACGCCTACCTGCAGTACGGCGGGCCCGCGGCCTTCAAGATCCGGGCCGCCATCGCCGCCACCGGGTCACCGTCCTGGGGCGTCTACGCCGGCTTCGAGCTCTTCGAGCACGTCGCGGTCAAGCCCGGCAGCGAGGAGTACCTCGACTCGGAGAAGTACCAGATCCGGGTGCGCGACTGGGCCGCCGCCGAGAAGGAGGGCCGCAGCCTGGCGCCGTACCTCACCCGCCTCAACGAGATCCGCCGCGACCACCGCGCCCTGCAGCTGCTGCGCAACGTCACGATCCACAGCAGCGACGACGACTCGATCCTCGTCTTCAGCAAGACGGCGGCCGCATCGGGCTCGAGCACCGGAGGCGACGAGGACACCGTGATCGTGGTGGTCAACGTGGACCCGCACGCGGTCCGTGAGACGACGGTGCGCCTGAACATGCCGGCGCTGGGTATGGACTGGCACGACCACTTCGTCGTCCACGACGAGATCACCGGACAGTCGTGGACCTGGGGGGAGCAGAACTACGTCCGGCTGGATCCCTACACCGAGCCCGCCCACATCCTGACCGTCCGGAGGCCGCACCAGTGACGACCGAGATGCCCCCCACCGCGGAGGGGCTGCCCGAGCACGAACCCGACTGGTTCAAGAAGGCGGTGTTCTACGAGGTCCTCGTCCGGTCGTTCAAGGACAGCAACGGCGACGGCGTCGGTGACTTCAAGGGCCTGACCGAGAAGCTCGACTACCTCGAGTGGCTCGGGGTCGACTGCCTCTGGGTGCCCCCGTTCTTCACCTCCCCGCTGCGCGACGGCGGCTACGACGTCGCCGACTACAACGGCGTCCTCCCCGAGGTCGGCTCCGTCGACGACTTCCACGAGTTCCTCGACGAGGCGCACGCGCGCGGGATCCGCGTGATCATCGACTTCGTCATGAACCACACCTCGGACCAGCACATGTGGTTCCAGGAGAGCCGGTCGAACCCGGACGGACCCTACGGCGACTTCTACGTCTGGTCCGACACCGACGAGCTCTACCAGGACGCGCGCATCATCTTCGTCGACACCGAGTCGTCCAACTGGACCTGGGACCCGGTGCGCCAGCAGTACTTCTGGCACCGCTTCTACAGCCACCAGCCGGACCTCAACTTCGACAACCCCAAGGTCCACGAGGCGATGTTCGAGGCGCTGGCCTTCTGGCTCGACATGGGCATCGACGGCTTCCGGCTCGACGCGGTGCCCTACCTCTATGAGCGCCCCGGCACGAACGGCGAGAACCTCAAGGAGACGCACGAGTTCCTCAAGGAGGTGCGCAAGTACGTCGACGAGCACTACCCCGACCGGGTCCTGCTGGCCGAGGCCAACCAGTGGCCGTCCGACGTCGTCGACTACTACGGCGACTTCGAGGTCGGCGGCGACGAGTGCCACATGTGCTTCCACTTCCCGGTGATGCCGCGCATCTTCATGGCGGTGCGCCGCGAGTCGCGCTTCCCGATCTCGGAGATCCTCGACCAGACCCCGGAGATCCCCGACACCTGCCAGTGGGGCATCTTCCTGCGCAACCACGACGAGCTGACGCTCGAGATGGTCGCCGACGAGGACCGCGACTACATGTGGGGCGAGTACGCCAAGGACCCCCGGATGAAGGCCAACATCGGCATCCGGCGGCGGCTCGCGCCGTTGCTGGACAACGACATCAACCAGATGGAGCTCTTCACCGCGCTGCTCCTGTCGCTGCCGGGCTCCCCGGTGCTCTACTACGGCGACGAGATCGGCATGGGCGACAACATCTGGCTCGGTGACCGGGACGGCGTGCGGACGCCCATGCAGTGGACCGCCGACCGCAACGCCGGCTTCTCGGTCGCCACGCCGGGCCGGCTGCACCTTCCGGTCATCCAGGACCCGGTCTTCGGCTACCAGCGCGTCAACGTGGAGACCGAGCTCGAGAACGCCTCGTCGCTGCTGCACTGGACCCGGCGGATGATCCACGCCCGCAAGAAGCACCACGCCTTCGGCATGGGCACGTTCACCGACCTCGGCGGCTCGAACCCGAGCGTGCTGAGCTACGTCCGCGAGTACACCGCCCCCGACGGCAGCAGTGACCGGGTGCTCTGCGTGCACAACCTGTCGCGCTTCCCGCAGCCGGTCGAGCTCGACCTGCGCCGCTTCGAGGGCGTCTCCCCCATCGAGCTGCTCGGCGGAGTGCGCTTCCCGGAGATCGGCGAGCTGCCCTACCTGCTCACGCTCGGCGCCTACGGCTTCTACTGGTTCCGGCTGCCCGACCTCGAGGCCGACCGGACGGTCGCGGCCGGCACGCAGCCGCGCGCCGGCGAGCTCGACGAAGGGCCCACCGCATGATCGGCGACCTGGAGCAGTACATCGGCGCCGCGCGCTGGTTCGGCGGGAAGGGCCGCTCCCACGCGGTCTCCGACGTACGTCGTGCCGGCACGCTGGGCGGCCCGCCCGCGGCCGACGCACCCACGGTCGGGATCGAGCTGGTCACGGTGGAGTACCCCGGGCCGTCGGCCGACGAGCCCGGTGACTCCGAGGTCTACCAGCTGCCGCTGGCCTACTACACCGACGCGCAGGAGCGGCTCGAGCACGCCCTCGTGGGCATCTGGGACGACGAGGAGCTCGGCCGGGTGCACGCCTACGACGCGCTGCACGACCGTGCCTCGACCGCCCTGTGGCTGAAGGCGTTCGACGAGGGGCGCTCCGGCGACCACCTGGTGTTCCACCGCGTGCCGGGCCACGAGCTGGACGTCGCCGTCCACTCGACCTTGTTCTCCGGCGAGCAGAGCAACTCCTCCGTCGCGTTCGGCGAGGACAGCCTGATGAAGGTGTTCCGCAAGATCACGCCGGGCCACAACCCCGACATCGAGATCCACGAGGCGCTGACGCGCGTGGACAACGAGCACGTCGCCGCCCTCTACGGCTGGCTCGAGGTGCCCGGGAACGGTCCCGGGGAGCCGCCGCTGCACCTGGCGATGCTCCAGCAGTTCCTGCGCACCGCCAGCGACGGCTGGGACCTGGCCCTGGCCAGCGTCCGCGACCTGTTCGCCGAGGCCGACCTGCACGCCGACGAGGTGGGAGGCGACTTCGGCGCGGAGTCCCACCGTCTCGGGATCGCCACCGGCCAGGTGCACGACGCGCTGGCGCAGACGTTCCCGACGACCGAGTGGGACGCCGAGGACCTGCACGCCCTCGCCGACGCGATGCGCGGCCGGCTCGACGCCGCCGTGTCGGTCGTGCCCGAGCTCGCCGAGCACGCCGACGGCCTGCGCGCCGTCTATGCGGCCGCTGGAGGGGATCGACCGGCAGGTGCTCGTGCAGCGCGTGCACGGAGACTTCCACCTCGGCCAGACGCTGCGCACGTCGCGCGGGTGGAAGATCGTGGACTTCGAGGGTGAGCCGGCCAAGCCGCTCGCCGACCGCATCGAGCCCGACTCGCCCTGGCGCGACGTGGCCGGGATGCTCCGGTCGTTCGACTACGCGGCCCACGCCGTCGAGTCCGACGTGGAGACCGACGAGGAGGGCCGGGCGCAGATCGCCTACCGGGCAGCCGAGTGGGCCGAGCGCAACCAGAGCGAGTTCCTCGCCGGCTACGTCGAGGTCAGCGGCCGGACGGCGGACGGTGTCATCTCCCCGGAGCAGCACATGCTTCTCCGGGCCTACCAGGCCGACAAGGCCGTCTACGAGACGGTCTACGAAGCCCGCAACCGACCCAGCTGGATCGGCATCCCGCTCGGCGCCATCGCGCGCCTGGCGATGTCACCCGCACCGGAGGAGCAGCCGTGACGAGCACGATCCGACCCTTGGACAAGGGCACACTCGAACTGGTGGTCAACGGCCGGCACGGGGACCCGCACGCGGTCCTGGGCGCACACCCGCACGGCGGGGCCACGACGGTCCGCGTGCTGCGCCCGCTCGCCGAGTCCGTGGTGGTCCTGCACGACGGCAAGCGCGTCGAGCTGAAGCACGAGCACGAGGGCGTCTGGGTGGGCGTGCTGGACGTTCCCGAGCCGCCCGACTACCGGCTCGAGGTCAGCTACGCGGGCGCCCCCGCGCAGACCGTCGACGACGCCTACCGGTACCTCCCGACCCTCGGCGAGATGGACCTGCACCTGATCAACGAGGGCCGGCACGAGGACCTCTGGAAGGTGCTCGGGGCGCACGTACGCCGCTACACCTCCCCCACCGGCGACGTCACCGGCACGTCGTTCGCGGTCTGGGCGCCGCACGCCAAGGGCATCCGGGTGAAGGGTGACTTCAACTCCTGGGACGGCCGCGAGCACCCGATGCGCCAGATGGGCGTCTCCGGCGTCTGGGAGCTGTTCGTCCCCGACGTCGGCTCCGGCACCCGCTACAAGTTCCTGGTCCTCGGCGCCGACGACCAGTGGCGCGAGAAGGCCGACCCGATGGCCTACCACACCGAGATCCCCCCGCTGACGTCCTCGGTCGTCTACGACTCCGGCTACTCCTGGGCCGACGACGCCTGGATGACCAAGCGAGCCGAGGGGGCCGACGCGCACGCGCGCCCGATGTCGGTCTACGAGCTGCACCTCGGCTCCTGGAAGAAGCACTTCGGCGGCGAGTCCTACACCTACGCCGAGCTCGCCGACCAGCTGGTCGACTACGTCACGGACCTCGGGTTCACCCACGTCGAGTTCATGCCGGTGATGGAGCACCCGTTCGGCGGGTCGTGGGGCTACCAGGTCACGTCGTACTTCGCCCCCACCGCCCGGTTCGGCAACCCCGACGACTTTCGTTACCTGGTCGACCGGCTGCACCAGGCGGGCATCGGCGTGATCGTCGACTGGGTTCCGGCCCACTTCCCCAAGGACGACTTCGCGCTCGCCCGCTTCGACGGGACGCCGCTCTACGAGGACCCCAACCCGTCGCGGGGCGAGCACCCCGACTGGGGCACCTTCGTGTTCAACTTCGGGCGCAAGGAGGTGCGGAACTTCCTGGTCTCCAACGCGCTCTACTGGCTCGAGGAGTTCCACATCGACGGCCTGCGCGTCGACGCCGTCGCCTCGATGCTCTACCTCGACTACTCCCGCGAGGACGGCGAGTGGACCCCCAACGTCTATGGCGGCCGCGAGAACCTCGAGGCGGTGCAGTTCCTCCAGGAGATGAACGCGACGGCCTACAAGCGGGTCCCGGGCGCGATGACGATCGCCGAGGAGTCCACGTCCTGGCCGGGCGTCACCCGGGCCACCCACCTGGGCGGGCTGGGCTTCGGCTTCAAGTGGAACATGGGCTGGATGCACGACAGCCTCGGCTACGTGCAGAACGAGCCGATCCACCGGCAGTACCACCACGGCCAGATGACGTTCTCCCTGGTCTACGCCTACTCCGAGAACTACGTCCTGCCGATCAGCCACGACGAGGTCGTGCACGGCAAGGGGTCGCTGCTGCGGAAGATGCCCGGTGACCGTTGGCAGCAGCTCGCCAACCTGCGCTGCTTCCTGGCCTACATGTGGGCGCACCCCGGCAAGCAGCTGATCTTCATGGGCTCCGAGTTCGGGCAGGAGTCCGAGTGGGCCGAGAGCCGCGAGCTCGACTGGTGGCTGCTCGAGAACGCCGACCACCGGGGCGTGCAGTCGCTGGTCCGCGACATGAACCGGGTCTACAAGGACACACCGGCGCTGTGGACGCTCGACAACGACGAGTCGGGCTTCTCGTGGATCGACGCCAACGACTCCACCAACAACATCTTCAGCTTCGTGCGCCGGGGCAGCGACGGCTCACAGCTGGTCTGCGTGGCCAACTTCTCGCCGGTGCCGCACGACGGCTACCGGCTCGGGATGCCGGCGGCCGGCGAGTGGGCGGAGGTGCTCAACACCGACGCCGACGGCTACGCCGGCTCCGGTGTCGGCAACTTCGGCTCGGTGACCGCCGTCGAGGAGGGGTGGCACGGACAGCCCGCATCGACGACCGTGCGGGTGCCGCCGTTGGGCGTCGTCTGGTTCGCGCGCAAGGGCTGACCCGAAGGGCCCGCACGGCCCGGAGCGCGTGGCTCCGGGTCGTCGGCGCTGGCTAGGGTGGACACGTGCCTCATCACCAGGACGAGTCCGAGCCTCAGCCCACGCTGACCGACGGCGTGGTGGTGCTGCGGCCGTGGCGCGACGAGGACATCGAGACCGCGATCGCCGGGCACGACGAGGAGATCGCGCGCTGGTTCGGCTTCCCCGCGGTGCGGCCGTCCTACGAGCAGCACCGGCAGGCGCTCGAGAACTGGCGGGCGTCCTACGCCGAGGGCCGGAGCCGGGTGAACTTCGCCGTCGAGCACGACGGTCAGCTGGTCGGCAGCGTCGAGGTGCGCAACGTCGGCAACGACACCGGGTCGCTCTCCTGGACCCTGTACGCCGGCCACCGCGGCTACGGCTACGCCACCCGGGCGGTCCGGCTGCTCACCGACTACGCCATCGACGCGCTGCACATGCGCCGCGTGGAGGCGGAGGTCGACGCCGCCAACGAGCGCTCCCTGCGGGTGGCCACCCGCGCCGGGCTGCGCCGCGAGGGCGTCAAGCGGGTGGAGCCCGGGCAGCACGACCGCCCGGAGGCCACCGAGGTCGTGGTGCTGGCCCGGCTCGCCACGGACCCGCCGATCACCGACGCGGTGGGCTTCCGCTCGCTGCTCAACTCGTTCCTGCCCCGCAAGCGGGCCATCTCCCAGCTGCTGGTCCGCGACCCGCAGGGCCGGGTGCTGCTCTGCCAGCTCACCTACAAGCAGGACTGGGACCTTCCCGGCGGCGTCGTCGAGGTCGGTGAGTCGCCCCAGCTCGCCGTCGAGCGCGAGGTCGAGGAGGAGCTCGGCATCACCCTCAAGGCCGGCGGGCTGGTGCTCACCGACTGGCTGCCGCCGTGGGGCGGCTGGGACGACGCGCTGTGCCTGGTCTTCGACGGCGGCGAGCACGACCCCGAGATCCTGGACCGGATGGTCGCGCAGGTGCGCGAGATCCGGACGGCGGCGTTCTGCACGGTCGACGAGGTGCGCGAGCGGGCGGCCGACTTCACCGCACGCCGGGTCGAGGCGGCGCTGGCCAACCTGGGCGGCGAGGCGGGGCCGTCGTACTCCGAGTCCGGTCGCTCCTGACCGACGACCCGCTCCACCGCGGCCCCCTGGCCTGCGCTGACCACCCCGACAGATGGCCTGGAATGACTACGGCCGGGGGTCACAATGCCCTTCGAAGACCCCCCGGCCGCGGCCTACCTTCGAGTGAAGGACTCTTCGGAGCCGTCGCTTGGTAGGGGGGAAGCCCATGGCCAGGTCACCCGCGCTGACGGGTGCGCAGACACCTCGCTGCTGCCGCGACGCCGATCCAGGTCCCGCCCCGGGCCACTCTTCCCAGACGTCCGGGGCGTGTGCCCCGGTGAGCACCATCGAACAAACGGAGGTACGACCATGAGGAGAATCTCGTTGGTCGCCGCTGCCGTGGTAGCGGGCCTGGCGCTCGCCTCCTGCGGGAACGGCGACGACGGCGATACGGGCGGCGGGGGTGGCGGCGCATCGACCAGCGAGGTCGAGGTGTTCACCTGGTGGACCGAGGGCGGTGAGAAGGCCGGACTCGACGGTCTGGTCTCGACGTTCAACGCGGACTACCCCGACTACAAGTTCGTCAACGGCGCCGTCGCGGGTGGTGCGGGCAGCAACGCCAAGGCCGTGCTCGCCTCCCGCCTGCAGTCCGGTGACCCGCCGGACACCTTCCAGGCGCACGCCGGCGCGGAGCTCTCCGACTACATCACGGCCGGACAGATCCAGGACGTCAGCTCTCTCTACGACGAGGAGGGCTACCGCGACGTCTTCCCGCAGGGCGTGCTCGACGCGCTGACCGTGGACGGCAAGATCTACTCGGTGCCCGCCAACATCCACCGCGCCAACGTGGTGTGGGCGAACCCGAGCGTGCTGAAGGACGCCGGCATCACCTCGGTCCCCGCCGACATCGACGCGTGGATCGCCGACATGAAGAAGCTCCGTGACAACGGGCTCAAGGCTCCGCTGGGCATCGGCCAGGACTGGACGCAGGTGCACCTGTTCGAGACCGTGCTGATCTCCGACCTCGGTCCGGACGGCTACGCGGGCCTGTGGACCGGCGACACGGACTGGTCGTCCAGCGAGGTCACCAAGGCGCTCGAGGACTACAAGACGATCCTGTCCTACTCCAACACCGACCGCGCCGGTCTCGACTGGCCGGACGCGCTGAAGTACGTCACCGACGGCAAGGCCGCCTACACGGTCATGGGTGACTGGGCCGCCGGATCGCTGATCGACCAGGGCCTGACTGACGGCAAGGACTACACCTGGTTCCCCGTCCCCGGCCAGGAGAACGTCTTCGACTTCCTCGCCGACTCCTTCACCCTCCCCGTCGGTGCCCCCAACGAGGACGGTGCGAAGGCCTGGCTCAAGACCGTCGGCAGCGCCGACGGCCAGGAGGCCTTCAACACCAAGAAGGGCTCGATCCCGGTGCGCACGGATGCCGACCCGAGTGCCTACAACGAGTACCAGCAGGCGGCGATCAAGGCGTTCGCGAAGGACACCATCGTGCCCTCGCTGATGCACGGCGCAGCCGCGCCGGTTGCCTGGCTCAGCGAGATCCAGTCCGCGATAGGCCAGTTCAGCAGCACCAACGACGTCGGTCAGCTCCAGGACGCGCTCGTCGCGGCCGCCGACGCCCACATGGGTTGATGCTCTGCTGATCGGTGGTGGGGTGCGTCGCCCGTAGCGGCGCACCCCGTCACCGCTCCATGCTGGGGTCAGGTACGTGCCCTCAGGGCCGGGGACTGGAAGGGGAAGTTTCGTGAAGGGGATCCGAAACTGGGGCCCGGGGCTCCTGTTGATCTCGCCGACGATCGTGCTCATCGGCATCTTCGTCTACGGGCTGATCGGCAAGACCGTGCAGATCTCGCTGTCGAACCGGTACAGCATCGCGCCGGCCACCGAGTACGTCGGTCTGGAGAACTTCACCAACCTGTTCAAGGAGGAGCGGTTCCAGCACGCCATGATCAACCTCGGGACGTTCACCGTGGTCTTCATGGGCGGGACCCTCTTCTTCGGCCTGCTCTGGGCGCTCCTGCTCGAGCGCGGGGTCAGCGGCGAGGGGTTCTTCCGGTCCTTCTACCTGTTCCCGATGGCGATCTCGTTCGTCGCCTCCGGAGTGGTCTGGCGGTGGCTGCTGAACAGCTCCCAGGGCGAGGGTGCCAGCGGGCTCAACCGACTGTTCCAGGTCGTCGGTCTCGACGCGTTCGAGAACGCCTGGTGGTCCAACCCCGACTGGGGCATGGCCGCGATGGCGCTCCCCGCCGTCTGGCAGCTGTCGGGCTACGTGATGGCGCTGTTCCTGGCGGGGCTGCGCGGCATCCCGGAGGACCTGCGTGAGGCGGCCCGCGTCGACGGCGCCTCCACCTTCCAGCTCTATCGCCACGTGATCTTCCCGCAGCTGTCCCCGGTGGCGCTCTCGGCGCTGATCATCATCGGGCACATGTCGCTGAAGGTGTTCGACCTGATCATGTCCGTCTCCGGGGCGATCTACCTCACCGAGGTGCCGGCGACCTACATGTGGACCACGCTGCTGTCCTACAACTACGCCAAGGGCGCGGCCATCGCCATGGTGCTGCTCGCCGTGGTGGCGCTCGTGGTCATCCCCTACCTGCTCTCCACCGTCCGGCAGGAGCGACGGTCATGACCACCGTCGCCGCCAAGCCAACGCCGCTCGGTGCGGCCCGCCGGAACAGGGGGCCGGCGCACAGCCGCAAGGGGCTCACCCTGGGCAAGACCGTGCGCTACGTGCTGCTGCTGTTCTTCCTCGCGGTGATCCTGCTGCCGGCGTACGTCCTCGTCGTCACCAGCTTCAAGCCGGCGGCGGAGACCTCGTCCTCCCAGGCGTGGCTGCCTCCCGATGCATGGACGCTCGACGGCTGGCGCACCGCGTGGGAGTCCCTCAAGGACCCGCTGCTGCGGACGTTCTCGCTGGCGATCCCCGTGTCGATCATGTCGTCGCTGCTCGGCTCGATGAACGGCTTCGTGCTCTCGCGGTGGCGGTTCCCCTACGCCAACGTGGTCTTCGCGTTCCTGCTGTTCGGCATGTTCATCCCCTACCAGGCGGTGATGATCCCGCTCGTGCAGCTGATGCGTGACCTCGGCGTCGCCAACGGCATCCCGTCGCTGATCATCGTGCACACGATCTTCGGCCTGCCGATCTGCACGCTCATCTTCCGCAACTACTACGAGTCGATCCCCACGGACCTGATCGAGGCGGCACGCGTCGACGGGGCGGGGATGCTCAGCACCTACACCCGGGTGGTGCTGCCGCTGTCGGCACCCGGTTTCGTCGTGACCGTGATCTGGCAGTTCACCTCGGTGTGGAACGACTTCCTGTTCGCGATCTTCCTGTCGAACACCCGCAACGGGCCGGTCACGATCGCCCTGAACGCGCTCGCCGGCGGCCAGCTCACCAACTACGCCGCGAGCATGGCGGGCGCGATGATCGCCTCGGTCCCGACGTTGGTCGTCTACATCATCCTCGGCCGCTACTTCGTGAGCGGCCTGATGGCCGGGTCGGTCAAGGGCTGACCCCGCCGGGCGCCTCAGAACAGCGCGTTGGCGAGGCTCTGGCGGCCCTTGAGCACGCGCGGGTCGTCGTTGCCGACCGCGGCGAACAGGCCGAGCAGGTGCGTGCGGGCCTTGTCCCGGTCGTCGCCCGTCGTGCGTCGCACCAGGTCGATGAGCCGGAGGAACGCGTCCTCCACGTGGCCGCCGGCCATGTCCAGGTCGGCCACCAGGGTCTGCGCGTCCACGTCGTCGGGCTGGTCGGCGGCCGCCTGCCGGGCCGCGTTCAGGTCCGCCGTCTGGGTGCGCTGGAGCACCTTCGCCATCGCCAGCCCGCCGGCCGCCTCGGCGTCCGCGGGGTTGGCGTCGACGAGCTTCTGGTACTCCGCCACGGCGCCGTCGAGGTCCCCCGCGGCCAGGGCGTCCTGCGCCGGGGCGTAGCGCGGGTCGACGTACTCCTCCTCGCCCTCGGCGTCGGGAGCCGCCTGGTTGAGCGGCTGGTGCCGGCCTGCCACGCCCTGGGTCGCGAGCTGCTGCATCACCTGGGTGAGGGCGGCGCGGAGGTCGTCGATGGGGGCCGCGTCCTGGAAGAGCGGCATCGGCCGGCCCTGGACGACGGCGACCACGAACGGCACCGAGGGCACCTGCACCGCCTGGGCGATCTGCGGGACCGCGTCGACGTCGACCCGGCCGAGGAGGTACTTGCCCTCGAACTCGTCGGCGAGCGTGGTCAGGTCGTCGGCGAGCTGCGCGCTCGCCGGCATCTGCGTCGGTGAGTAGAAGACCAGCAGCACCAGGGCGTTCATCGACGCCTCGAGCAGCGACTGGAAGCTCGCCTCGGTCACCTCGAGCGCGTAGGCACCGGCCGCCGTTCCGGCGGTGCCCGCCGAGGGGGACGGGCTCCCGGCCGCCGGGGCGGCGGGACGCTTGAGGGCGGACAGGTCGACTGCACCGGGACGCGAGAACGGCTGCTGGCTCATGGATCCCATTGTTGCCGACCGGCCCCAGCGGCCCGTCACACACCCCGGGGCAGCGCTCACCCGCGGGAAACGGCCCTTGTCTGGACACTGCAACGACCTAGGGTGGAATGGCTCCCCCGTCGCCCCTCCAAGGAGATTCGTGAACGCCCAGACAACCAGCCCCCAGACCGTCGCCGCACCGTCCGGCACCTACGAGATCGGCGGCGACCTGCCGGTCGTCCGGCTCGGCTACGGCACCATGCAGCTCACCGGCGAAGGAGTCTGGGGCGCTGCCGAGGACCCCGACGAGGCGGTCCGTGTGCTGCGTCGCGCGGTCGACCTCGGCATCACGTTCTTCGACACCGCGGACTCCTACGGCCCCGAGGTCGCCGAGGACCTCCTGCGCGAGGCGCTGCACCCCTACGCCGACGACGTGGTGATCGCCACCAAGGCCGGCCTCACCCGCCAGGGTCCGGGCATCTGGACGCCGGTCGGCCGACCCGCCTACCTGCGTCAGCAGTGCGAGCTCAGCCTGCGCCGGCTCGGCGTCGAGCGCATCGACCTCTTCCAGCTGCACCGGATCGACGCCGAGGTGCCGCTGGCGGACCAGGTCGGCGAGCTGAAGAAGCTCCAGGACGAGGGCAAGATCCGTCACATCGGGCTCTCCGAGGTCAGCGTGGACGAGATCGAGGCCGCCCAGGAGGTCGCGCCGATCGTCTCGGTGCAGAACCTGTTCAACCTCGCCAACCGCGACGCCGAGCCGGTCCTCGAGCACTGCGAGCGCAACGACATCGCGTTCATCCCGTGGTTCCCGCTCGCCACGGGAGAGCTCTCCCGCGAGGACGGCCCGCTCGCCGAGGCCGCGGCCCGCCACGACGCGACGCCGTCCCAGCTCGCCCTCGCCTGGCTGCTGCGCCGCTCGCCGGTGATGCTGCCGATCCCGGGCACCTCGAGCGTGGACCACCTCGAGTCCAACACCGCCGCGGCCGCGATCGAGCTGACCGACGCGGAGTTCGAGAAGCTCACCGCCGCCGTCTGAGCACCGTCACCGACCACGGGAGGATCACCACATGCGCTACGTCAAGCTGGGCACCACCGGCCTGGAGGTGTCGGCCCTGACCCTCGGCTGCATGAGCTGGGGCGACAAGGCCCGGGGCGGGCACCCGTGGGTGCTCGACGAGGACGCCGGACGGAAGATCATCCAGGACGCGCTCGAGGCCGGGGTCACCTTCTTCGACACGGCCAACGTCTACTCGGCCGGCAGCAGCGAGGAGATCACGGGCCGGGCGCTGAAGGACTTCGCCCGCCGCGAGGAGGTCGTGATCGCCACCAAGGTGCACGGCCGGATGCGGCCCGGCCCCAACGGTGCCGGGCTCTCCCGGGCGGCGATCATGACCGAGATCGACAACAGCCTGCGGCGGCTCGGCACCGACCACGTCGACCTCTACCAGATCCACCGGTGGGACCCGCACACGCCGATCGAGGAGACGATGGAGGCGCTGCACGACGTGGTGAAGGCCGGGAAGGCCCGCTACCTCGGGGCGTCGTCGATGCACGCCTGGCAGTTCTCGAAGGCCCAGTACACCGCCGACCTCGGCGGTTGGACGCGGTTCGTCTCGATGCAGAACCACTACAACCTCATCTACCGCGAGGAGGAGCGCGAGATGCTCCCGCTCTGCGAGGACCTGGGGGTCGGGGTGCTGCCGTGGAGCCCGCTGGCCCGCGGCCGGCTGACCCGCGAGTGGGACGCCACGACCGCACGCACCGAGACCGACGAGTTCGGGGCCAGCCTCTACCGCGACGAGGACAAGTCCGTGGTCGACCGGGTCGCCGAGGTGGCCGCCCGCCGCGCCGTCCCGCGGGCACAGGTCGCCCTCGCGTGGCTGCTCGCGCAGCCCGCGGTGACGTCACCGATCGTCGGCGTGACCAAGCCGCAGCACCTGACCGACGCGGTGGCCGCGCTGGACCTGGCGCTGACCGACGAGGAGCTGCAGGAGCTGTCCGCAGGTTACGTCCCCCACCCGGTCTCCGGTCACCGCTGACCTCTCGGCTGCTCAGCTCAGCGCGGCAGCGGCTCCAGGCGGTAGTGCAGCCGTACGGCGGTGGCGGACCACATCCGCAGGTCGTGGTCGGTCCGGAGCACGCCGTCGGGGTCGACGTACACCCGGAAGGTCTCGTGGATCGGCGCGCGGGCGGCGTACACCCCGTCGCCGACCCGGACGACGACGTACGCCCCGTCCGCGCCGAAGGGGCCCGAGGGGGACGCGAGCTCGAGGTCGCCGCCCGGCAGCAGGCGGGGTCGCAGGAACACCTGGACGTTGCCCGCCTCGAGGGGGAAGGTCACGTGCACGCTGGGCCGCTCGGCGCCGGGGAGGACCCTGCTGGAGTAGCAGCCGCTGTAGACGTACTCCCCCGTGCTGCGCAGGGTGCGGATCCAGCCGGCCGCCCGCTGCTGCCCCGTCGCATCGGTGAGCACCGTGACCCGGCTGTCCATGCCGTAGGCGACGTCGAGCGGACGCGTCGGCAGTGCGAGCTGCTGGACGCGGCGGCCGAACACCCGGGAGACGAGCTCGCCGCCCGGCTGGAACGCCGGCGTCCACTGGGTCCAGACCTCCATGCGCCAGCGCCCGGTGCGCTCGTAGAAGTCGCGCACCTCGGGCCGCAGGTCGGCCGCCCGGAAGCCGGGTCCGTCGAGCGCGGCCATGTCGCCGAGCAGTCCGGCCTCCGGGTCGCCGTCGACGATGTGACCGCCGTACGACGCGGCCGCGTCGGCGAGCCAGCCGTCGCCGATCACCGCGCCGTCGTGCATCGGGGCGTCGAGCCAGGCGTGCTCACCGGACAGGTCGACGGGGCGGCCGACGGAGCGCCAGAACAGGCGGGTCACCTTGTCGAGGCGCGGCATCAGGCTGCTCATGCGCGCACTCTGCCAGAGCGCCGGCCGGCGTCCGGTCAGAACCTGGCGGGTTCCCGGTACTCGCCCCACACGGCGCGCAGCGCGTCGCAGATCTCCCCGAGCGTGGCCTCGGCGCGGCAGGCGTCGAGCATCGCGGGGATCATGTTCTCGTCGCTGCTCGAGGCGGCGACCATCCGGCCGATCGCCTCGTCGACCGCGGCCTGGTCACGCCCGGCCTTGCGGGTGGCGAGCTCACGGACCTGGTCGACCTCGACCTCGTGGGAGACCCGGAGGATCTCGAGGTCGTGGGTGACCGACTCCTCGTGGCAGTTGACGCCGACGATGCGCTTCTCGCCCTTCTCCAGCGCCACCTGGTACTGGAAGGCCGCCTCCGCGATCTCCGACATGAACCAGCCCTCCTCGATGCCGCGCAGGATGCCGCGGGTCATCGGCCAGACCGCCCCGTCCGGCGTGCCGGTGCCCTTGCGCACGGCCTCGGCGAGCGCCTCGGTGTCGCGCGAGGTCATCGTGGACCCGCCCATCGCCAGGATCTTGTCGAAGATCGCGTAGGCCTCGGCCTCGATCTTGTCGGTGAGCGCCTCGACGTACCACGAGCCGCCGAGCGGGTCGGCGACGTTGACGACGCCGGTCTCCTCCATGATCACCTGCTGCGTGCGCAGCGCGATCTCGGCCGCCTGCTCGCTCGGCAGCGCCAGCGTCTCGTCGAGGGCGTTGGTGTGCAGCGAGTTGGTGCCGCCGAGCACCGCGGCGAGCGCCTCGACGCCGGTGCGGACCACGTTGTTGTAGGGCTGCTGCGCGGTCAGCGAGACGCCGGCCGTCTGGGTGTGGAACCGCAGCCACTGGGCCTTCTCGCTCTTCGCGCCGTAGACGTCGCGCAGCCAGGTCGCCCAGATGCGGCGGGCGGCGCGGAACTTGGCGATCTCCTCGAAGAAGTCCACGTGGCTGTCGAAGAAGAACGACAGGCCGGGGGCGAAGCTGTCGACGTCGAGGCCGCGCGACAGGCCGAGCTCGACGTAGCCGAACCCGTCGGCGAGCGTGAACGCGAGCTCCTGCGCGGCCGTCGAGCCGGCCTCGCGGATGTGGTAGCCGGAGACCGAGAGCGGCTTGTAGGCGGGGATCTTCTCGTCGCAGTACTCCATCAGGTCGCCGATGAGGCGCAGGTGCGGCTCGGGCGAGAAGAGCCACTCCTTCTGGGCGATGTACTCCTTGAAGATGTCGGTCTGCAGGGTGCCGTTGAGCTTGCCGGTGTCGACACCCGCGCGCTCGGCGGCGACGATCATCATGCAGAAGACCGGGACGGCGGGGCCGCTGATCGTCATGGAGGTGGTGACGTCGCCGAGGTCGATGCCGTCGAACAGGGTCTCCATGTCGGCGGTCGAGTCGATCGCGACGCCGCAGTGGCCGACCTCGCCGAGCGCCTTGGGGTCGTCGCTGTCGCGGCCCATCAGCGTCGGCATGTCGAACGCCACCGAGAGGCCGCCGCCGCCGCGCCCGAGGATCATCTTGTAGCGCTCGTTGGTCTGCTGCGCGTTGCCGAAGCCGGCGAACTGCCGGATGGTCCAGGTGCGGCCGCGGTAGCCGGTCGGGTAGAGCCCGCGGGTGAACGGGAACTCGCCGGGCCACTCGCCGTCCTCGACGCCGTAGGCCGGCTCGACCGGGACGCCGGACAGCGTGGTGAAGTCCGCCTCCCGGACCCGCGACTTCGCGTAGCGCTGCTCCCAGCGGGCGCGGGCGGAATCGGGGGCAGGGGTGTCCTGGGTCATACCTAGATACTAGGACGTCCAACTATCTCTGTCGACCCACCCCGTTGAGTGTGGGCTTGTTCCCCGTTGAGTGTGGGGTTGTTCCCCGTTGAGTGTGGGGTTGATCCCCGTTGAGTGCGCGCTTGTTCCAGCGGCCCGCGAACAAACCCGCATTCGAGGGTAAATAACCCCGCACTCGACGGAGGGGGTCAGAAGTCGCCGGCG
>CAWGSW010000002.1:0-14381 GCA_963825275.1 uncultured Actinomycetota bacterium
GTCGACGAGGCCTTTCGCCGTGCCCGGCGCGCGCAGGAGGCCTGGGCCAGGACCAGCCGCAGTGAGCGCGCCGAGAAGCTGCTGAACCTGCACGACATCATCCTCGAGCGCCAGGACGAGATCACCGACCTGATCTGCTGGGAGTCCGGCAAGTCCCGCAAGCACGCCTTCGACGAGCCGCTGCACGTCGCGATGACCGCGAGGTACTACGCGCGGACCTCCGAGCGTCACCTCGGCACGGCCAAGCGAGTGGGCATCGTGCCGGTGTTGACCCAGGTCGAGGTCAACCGCGTCCCGAAGGGGGTCGTCGGGATCATCTCGCCCTGGAACTACCCGTTCACGATGGCGCTCTCCGACGGCCTGCCCGCTGTGATGGCCGGCAACGCGGTCGTGCACAAGCCGGACGCCCAGACCATGCTCTCCGCCCTTCTCGGGGCGCAGCTCCTCGAGGAGGCCGGCTTCCCCAAGGACCTGTGGCAGATCGTCGCCGGGCCGGGGCGCGTGCTCGGCAGCGAGATCATCAGCCGCTCCAACTACATCTGCTTCACCGGCTCCACGGCCACCGGGCGACTGATCGCCGAGCAGGCCGGGCAGAACCTGATCGGTTGCTCGCTCGAGCTCGGCGGCAAGAACCCGATGCTCGTCCTTCGCGACGCCGACGTGGAACGCGCTGCCGAGGGTGCGGTGCGGGCCTGCTTCTCCTCCGCCGGCCAGCTCTGCGTGTCCATGGAGCGGCTGTTCATCGCCGACCAGGTCTACGACCGGTTCGTGGAGAGGTTCGTGGCCCGGACGAAGGCGCAGAAGCTCGGTCCCGGGCTGGAGTGGGGCACCGACATCGGGTCGCTGATCTCGCAGCAGCAGCTCGACGCGGTGGTCGCGCACGTCGACGACGCCGTGGCCAAGGGCGCCCGCGTGCTGGCCGGCGGCCGTGCCCGTCCTGACCTGGGCCCCTACTTCTACGAGCCCACCATCCTCGAGGGCGTCGACCCGGACATGAGGTGCTTCGGCGAGGAGACGTTCGGGCCGGTCGTGTCGCTGTACCGGTTCCACGACGAGGCCGACGCGATCGCCCGCGCCAACGACGGGGAGTACGGCCTCAACGCCTCCATCTACACCCGCGACGTGAAGCGTGGTCGGGCGATCGCCCGCCAGATCAGCTGCGGCACGGTCAACATCAACGAGGCGTTCGCGGCGACGTTCGGCAGCCTCGACGCACCGATGGGCGGCATGCGTGAGTCCGGACTCGGCCGCCGCCAGGGCTCGGAAGGCATCCACCGCTACACCGACCCGCAGGCGGTCGCCGTGCAGCGCCTCTTCCGGTTCTCGCCGGTGTTCGGCATGAGCGACGAGACGTTCGCGAAGCTGATGACCGCGCAGATGCGTCTGATGCGCAAGACGAAGCGTCCATGAGGGAGACAGCAGTGACCGACAACGCCTTCGACTACGACGTGCTGGTGATCGGCTCCGGCTTCGGCGGTTCGGTGTCGGCCCTCCGGCTGACCGAGAAGGGCTACCGGGTCGGTGTCCTCGAGGCCGGCGCCCGGTTCGAGGACAAGGACTTCGCAGACACGTCGTTCCAGGTGGAGAAGTACCTGTTCCGGCCCGAGATCGGCTGCTACGGCATCCAGCGCATCGACACGTTGAAGGACGCCCTGATCCTGTCCGGCGCCGGCGTGGGCGGTGGCTCGCTGGTCTACGCCAACACCCTGTACGAGCCGCTCCCGGCGTTCTACAAGGACCCGCAGTGGCGCGACATCACCGACTGGCGCGACGAGCTCGCACCGTTCTACGACCAGGCGAAGCGGATGCTCGGGGTCGTCGAGAATCCCCTGCGGACCCCTTCCGACGACGTGATGGAGAAGGTCGCCAACGACATGGGCGTGGGCGACACCTTCCACCCCACCCCGGTCGGCGTCTTCTTCGGCGGTCCGGAGCAGGCCAAGGGCGAGAAGGTGGCCGACCCGTACTTCGGCGGCGCCGGCCCTGACCGCAACACCTGCCTCGGCTGTGGCGAGTGCATGACGGGTTGCCGTCACAACGCCAAGAACACGCTGGTGAAGAACTACCTGTACCTCGCGGAGAGCAAGGGCGCGAAGGTGCACGAGCTCACCACCGTCGAGCACGTCCGGCCCCTCGAGGGCGGTGGGTACGCCGTGGACGTCCGGTTCACGAAGGCCAAGATCCGCCGGAAGGCGGTCCGTCGTACGCTCACCGCGGAGCAGGTGATCTTCTCCGCCTCGGCTCTGGGGACGCAGCGACTGCTCTTCAAGATGCGCGACCAGGGGCTCCTGCCCAAGATCTCGTCGAGGCTCGGGTATCTCTCCCGGACCAACTCCGAGTCGATCCTCGGTGCGATCGCGCCCGACACGAAGGTCGACTACAGCCAGGGCGTCGCGATCACGTCGTCGTTCCACCCCGACGAGGACACACACATCGAGCCGGTGCGCTACGGCAAGGGCAGCAACGTGATGTCTCTGCTGCAGACCGTCCTCACCGACGGTGACGGCCCGCTTCCGCGCTGGCGGACGTGGCTGAACGAGATGTGGCACGCGAAGGCCCACGTGCTCGACCTCTACGACCTGAGGCACTGGTCGGAGCGGACCGTGATCGCCCTGGTGATGCAGACCCTGGACAACTCGATCACCACGTTCTCCAAGCGCAGCAAGGTCACCGGCCGGTGGTATCTCAGCTCGCGCCAGGGACACGGGGCGCCGAACCCGACCTGGATCCCCGTGGCGAACCAGGCGGTCCGCAAGATGGCGGAGATCCTGGGCGGCAAGGCCGGCGGGTCGATCGGTGAGCCGTTCAACCGGCCGCTGACCGCGCACTTCATCGGTGGCTGCACGATCGGGGAGTCGCCCGAGACCGGCGTGATCGACCCGTTCCAGCGGGTGTTCAACTACCCGGGGCTGCACGTCGTCGACGGCTCGGCGATCTCGGCGAACCTCGGCGTCAACCCGTCGCTGACGATCACGGCCCAGGCCGAGCGCGCGATGGCGTACTGGCCCAACAAGGGTGAGCCCGACGCACGACCCCCGCTCGGGGCGGCGTACCAGCGGATCGCCCCGGTCGAGCCGCGTGACCCAGCGGTCCCGCCGACGGCTCCGGCCGCGCTCAGGCTGCCGATCGTCGGCGTCTCCTAGACGAGGCGCCACGACAGCAGGAACAGGGCCGCTCCCGGCGTACGGCGGGAGCGGCCCTGTCGCTTCCCGTGACACCGGTCATCGCCCTGAAGAGACCCCTGGAAAAGACTCAGGGCCCGACCGGGGAGGGAGGGTTGGTCGGGCCCTGAATCGTCCACGCAACTGCTGGACAGTGCACGGACTGCGAGACCCGGCCTGGGAGGGAGCAAAGCCACCGGGTCTGTCCTGCTCAACGAGGGGCAGATGCCCGGGTTACGGCATTTCGGAAAAAGTTTTCGGCGGGCCCGAAACGCCCCCGAAACGGGCGTAGCGGGCGGTCAGATCGGGGTCTGACCGCCCGCTACGTCAGGCTCGGCGCCGCTCAGGTGGTCGGGAGCCCGTTCTCGTAGAGCCGCGGCACCGGGTGGTTCGCGAGGAGCGGCCGCGGCGCACCACCTCGGGCCTCGACAACGCGCGGAGCGCGATGACCGCGGTACTGCGCGAGGGCCAGCAACCGCCATGGCTCCTCGCGCAGCGGCTCCTCGGTCAGCAGAGCCTCGATCTCCGGGATGACGATCCCGCTCTCGCCACAGTCGATGCGGGCGGCCAGCAGCTGCTCGCGCGCGAGGTTGCGCAGCTGCGTGAGCCGACGGGCCTCGGCCAGGGCCCACTGCTGGTCGGCGTACTCCACCATGGCCGGCCCTCGCCACAACGCGAGCCCCTCGCGAAGCGTGGCCACCCGGTCAGCAGGGTCTCTGACGCTCGCGGAACGGTTGACGAGGTCGGTGAACCGCCACGCGTCGACCGCGTCGCCGGGAACCCGCAGGGCGTAACCCGGGCCGCGGTTGACCAGGACGGTGCTGGCGGCTCGTGCTGTCCGCTCCGGTTCGAGCAGCCGCCGCAGGTGGGAGACGTAGGCCTGCAGGCTGCCGGCGGCACTCCGTGGCGGCTCCTGTGGCCACAGCGTCTCGATGAGGCGGTCGGTGGGTACGACCTCGCCGCGGGCCAGGACGTACACCTCGGCGGTCAGCGGCAACGGACTGTGGTCGCGGCCTGCTCTGGCGGAAGCGGGCGGTCGTGCGTGTCCGGTGGGCCGATAGACTGCGAGCGCCGGCGCTTCGCGCGGCAGTCAGCTCTTCGCCCACCTGAAAGGGCCCCGGTGACCCCCACCGAACACGACCTCGTCCTCGTCGTCGACTTCGGAGCTCAGTACGCCCAGCTCATCGCTCGCCGGGTGCGCGAGGCACGCGTCTACTCCGAGATCGTCCCGCACACGATGCCGGTCGAGCAGATGCTGGCGCGCAACCCGAAGGCGATCATCCTCTCCGGCGGGCCGTCGTCGGTCTACGAACCGGGCGCCCCTCAGGTCGGACCGGCGGTCTTCGAGGCCGGGGTACCGGTCTTCGGCATGTGCTACGGCTTCCAGGCGATGGCGCTGGCGCTCGGTGGAGAGGTACGCCGGACGGGCACGTCGGAGTACGGCCGGACCCCTGTCTCGGTGACGACACCCGGCACGCTGCTGGCGGAGGTGCCCGAGCAGCACCGTGTGTGGATGAGCCACGGCGACTCGGTCGTGGCCGCACCCGCCGGGTTCACCGCGCTCGCCACGTCGGCCGGGTCACCGGTCGCGGCCTTCGAGGACCTCGGCCGCCGGCTGGCCGGTGTGCAGTGGCACCCCGAGGTCATGCACACCGAGCACGGACAGGCCGTCCTCACACACTTCCTGCACAACATCGCCGGGTGCCGCCCGACGTGGACGATGGTCAACATCGTCGACGACCAGGTGGAGCGGATCCGCGACCAGATCGGCGACAAGCAGGCCATCTGCGGCCTCTCCGGTGGGGTCGACTCCGCGGTGGCGGCAGCGATGGTGCAGCGTGCGATCGGCGACCAGCTGACCTGCGTCTTCGTCGACCACGGCCTGCTGCGCAAGGGCGAGGCCGAGCAGGTCGAGCGCGACTTCGTGGCTGCGACCGGCGTCTCCCTGCACGTCGTCGACGCCCAGGAGCGCTTCCTCGAGGCCCTGGCCGGGGTGACCGACCCGGAGGAGAAGCGCAAGATCATCGGCCGGGAGTTCATCCGGGTCTTCGAGGCCGCCGAGCTCGAGATCGTAGGCGAGGCCGCCGAGCACGGCGAGAAGGTGTCCTACCTCGTGCAGGGCACGCTCTACCCCGACGTCGTCGAGTCCGGCGGGGGAGCGGGCACCTCGAACATCAAGTCGCACCACAACGTCGGCGGGCTGCCGGAGGACCTCGAGTTCGAGCTCGTCGAGCCGCTGCGCACTCTGTTCAAGGATGAGGTCCGCCTCGTCGGCGAGCAGCTCGGGCTGCCGGCTGAGATCGTGTGGCGCCACCCGTTCCCCGGGCCCGGGCTGGGCATCCGGATCATCGGCGAGGTCACCCACGACAGGCTCGAGATCCTTCGCGAGGCAGACGCCATCGCGCGGGAGGAGCTCACCAAGGCGGGGCTCGACCGCGACATCTGGCAGTTCCCGGTCGTGCTGCTGGCCGACGTACGCTCCGTCGGCGTCCAGGGCGACGGCCGCACCTACGGACACCCCGTCGTGCTTCGGCCGGTGACGAGCGAGGACGCGATGACCGCGGACTGGGCGCGGCTGCCGTACGACGTGCTCGAGACGATCTCCACCCGGATCACCAACGAGGTGCCGGAGATCAACCGCGTCACCGTCGACATCACGAGCAAGCCGCCGGGCACCATCGAGTGGGAGTGAGCCCCCGCTCAGTCCTGGCTGTCATTGATCGGCGTTCGACACCGACCGAGCCCGGATGACCGGGGAACCTCTGGACGGGGCGTCAGCTGCTGGGAACCGTCGGTCGGCGACCTGCGTCTCACCTCCATGACGACGGGACCCGGTGGTGCTGCGGGCCATCCACTCTGGCGTGGCGGCTGCTCTCGGGCGACCTCGATGCGGCTCGGCGCTGCCGCGGGATGCGTGATGCTGCCTGCGGCCATCGGCTCGGGCCTGCTGTTCTTCGACAACCTCTACGGCCCGCTGGGCGAGTCGCGTTTGGCCGGAACGGGTGCCGGACTGGGTTCTGGTGCGGCCGCAGCGCTCGTCATGTTCGCTGTGACGTGGTGGGTGGCGCGGTGGTCACGCGTCGCACTCGTGGCCGTTCTGGCAGTGGCGGCAGTGGCTGTGGTGGTTCTCCTGCCGCGGCAGATCGACGTGTCGGAAAGCTGGGTGCCGCGGCCGAACGAGCGCTACGCGTGTGCCGGGTGGACGTTCCGGCACTACCCGCCCGCGACGTACGACGCGAGCGCAACGACGTACTGCGTCGGGTTCGAGCGCCGGATCGCCGACGGCTGACGGCGCGCGCAACGGTGGAGGCGGGGGCTCCTCACTCCGCGGTGCTTCTGACCCATTCCGCACCGTTTGCGCATTTCGGGACTCGGCGCCCGTTTTCTGGCAGGATGCGACCGCCGGCGTCTCTAGCCCGGCCCGTCCTTTCGGAGACACCTCATGCCGCTCTCTCTGCGCCGCATGGCGCTCGTCGCTCCCGCCCTCAGCGCCCTGTTCCTCCCTTGCCTCGCCACCGCGCCCGCCCAGGCCGCCACCGTCACTTCGACCGGTGTCCGCTGCACGGTGGTCGGGACGCCTGGTCCGGACATCCTCGTCGGCACGCCGCGACGCGACGTCGTCTGCGGCCGCGGCGGCGACGACGTGATCCGGTCGGGCGGTGGTGACGACCTCGTGGACGCGGGGGCGGGCCGCGACCGGGTGCTGGCCGGCGACGGCACCGACCGTGTGCTGGGCGGCCCGGGCAGCGACCGGATCCTCGGCGGCGCGGGCACCGACCGCGTGCAGGGCGGCTCGGGCAGCGACCGGATCCTCGGCGGCGCGGGCGCCGACCGGATCGCCGGCGGCGACGGCGCGGACCACATCGAGGGCGACGACGGTGCCGACACCGTCTCCGGCGGGGACGGGCCCGACACGCTCCAGGGTGACGCCGGTGCGGACACGGTCAGCGGCGGCGGCCAGGACGACATGGTCGAGGGCGGGAGCCAGAGCGACGACCTGACCGGCGGGGGCGGGGACGACGAGCTGTCCAGTGGCGGCGGCGCCGATGACGTGGACGGCGGTCCGGGCGACAACCTGTGCATCGTCGACGCCCAGGACGACAGCGTCCGCTGCCGCTACGACGAGGAACCGCCGGTCGCGGTCAAGACCCTGGTGGACCCCGGCGCGGTCGACGTGACCGAGGCAGACGCAGATGTGACCGTGCGGGTGCACGCAACCGACGACACCGGAGTGAGGAGCGTCCAGGTCTGGCTCGGCGACCGCAACAACGGTGTCGCCCTCAGCGTGGACTGGCCAGAGCTGGTCTCAGGCACCGACCGGGACGGCTGGTGGACGGGTAGGGTCACTGTCCCGCGATGGACGGCGCCGGGTCCGCTCTACGCCGACGTCACCGTCACCGACCGCCAGGGACGCTCGGCCGTGGACAGCGTCGGCCCGGCCGTACTCCAGGTGTCGGACCAGGACCCGGACGCCCAGGGTCCCCAGATGACCCTGAACCAGGTCACGCCCGGCGCGATCGACGTCCGAACCCGGTCCCGCGACGTCACCGTGAGCGTGCACGCCACCGACCCCAAGTCCGGGGTGAGCAGGCTGGAGATCTGCCTGGACCGTCCCGGCACTGCCGGCACGTACAACCCGCACCCCCTGTACGCGCCCGTGGCCTGCGACGAGAACCCCACCCGCTCCTCGGGCACGATCCGCGACGGGGTCTGGACGGCCACGCTGACCGTGCCGGAGGGCTCGGTCGGCGCCACCTACAACGTCGAGGTCTACGCCGAAGACCGGGTCAGCAACGACGTGAGGTGGTACGGCCCGGAGGCCTACCAGCAGTGGGTCGACGGTCGCTGGTGCTGCACGGACGCCTACGCCTTCCCGGGCGACGCGGGCCGGGTGGAGGTCACCGGGACGATCGCCGACGCCACGCCCGCCTGGATCGACGCGGTGACCGCCTCGAAGACCCAGCTCGACACGCTGCCTGCCGCCGACCGTACGCACGTGCGCGTGCACGCCCTCGACGCCGCGGGCGAGGGAGAGGGGGTCACCTCCGTGGAGGCGCTGCTGGTCTCCGACGGTTCGCTGTCCTCCGACCCACAGTTCGACCGCACCACGCTGGAGCTCACCTCCGGCACGGTCACCGATGGCTGGTGGGAGGGCGACGTGGTCGCGCCGCAGGGAACCCCGCCGGGCACCTACCACCTGCTCGTCGGGGTGGGAGACCGGGCGCACGGGACCATGTACACCGACCCCACCGGTCCGATGGCCGACGGCGTCACCTACCAGCCGTTGGAAGGGATACCCACCATCACGGTGGTCGACCGTCGCTCCTGACGGGTCGATCCCGGAAGCCGACCCCCAGGTCAGGGCGTCAGCGCGCCCGCTCGACGAGACAGGGTCACGAGCAGGTTTGCGAAACCGAGCGCGTCGTCGATGGCCTTGTGGGTGTGCTCAACGTCGCCGAGCCACTCGGCAGGCAGGTTCGGCGCAGACAGCTCCGCCGCCGGACGGCCCGTCACAGCCGCCGCATAACTACGGATGCAGAGGCCGGGGCCGTCGAACAGTCGGTCCTCCTCGTACGGTCCCTGATGCAGCCCGTACCGCGTGAACCTGCGCAGGTAGTAGTCCACCCACCCGCCATCGAAAGAGAGCGGCGAAGCGGCAAAGGCGCGAAGGTGCGGGAGTCCCTTCACCCAGTCCACGTACCGGCCATCATCGACAGGTTCGGCAGCGCGCCCACGCCTCCGGACGGTGGAACAGCAGTGGTCGCGGGCGGCAGCTCACCCAGCACGGCCACCGGCCATGCTCAGTGCCATCGAGCGACACTGCGACTAGCAACGACCGCATCGAGTTCGCTCCGGGCCACGGCCCGTCTACCTCGATGTCCGTCACGATGTAGACCCACTCGTCCGTCGCTGCAGTGTCTGACATGGCGAGGATCATGCCCGACAGGGCATTGGGCTGACGTGCAGGCCTGGATTCGGCGCGCCGGGCCGATTGAGCGTCCCGTCCCGCCCGCGTGCCCCATCCTGAGGACGACGCGTCGCCGCGCATTGACACCACCCACGGGGCCTGACGAGAGTGATGGTCATGATCCGCATTCTCAGTGACATGCCAGCGGGCGTCCTCGGGCTCGAGGCTGTCGACGACGTGGAGAAAGAGGATTACGAGAACGTCATTCTGCCCGCGATCAACGAGGCCATCGCCGATCACGGCAAGGTCCGCGTCGTCTATGTCCTCGGTCCGGAGTTCGACGACTACGAGGGAGGGGCAGTCTGGGAGGACCTCAAGCTCGGTGTGCGTCACCCGGCGTCGTTCGAGCGGATGGCGATCGTGACCGATGCGCGCTGGGCCGGCCCGGCGGTCAAGATGTTCAGCGTCCTGTGGCCCGGGCAAGCGCGTGCATTCCCACTCTCCGAGCTCGAGTCCGCGAAGCGATGGGCGGCTGAGGACGCCGGTTGACGCGTCCCGAGGGACTGATGTCAGCCGACTGGCGTGGCACGGCGTGGCGCTTACCCGGCCGGCTGACCCGTGCAAGGGTGGGGCGGGTCGGCCGAGGTGACGTCGACGCAGCCGTACTCGGCCGGCGTGGGCACCAGACGGTCACCGTCGACTGCCCATGACCACTCCTCGACCTTGAACATCGGGCCGCCGGCCGGGCCGACCGGGTCCAGCCTCTTCCACGAGAAGAGCCCGCGGTTGTCGGCGAAGTAGTGGTTCACCCTGCCCTGCCCGTCCAGGTCCAACGCGAGTGGGGCGTCGCCGGCGGTCCGGGTGAGGACGAGCCCGCCCTCGTGCCACGTGTAGACGAGAAGCTGCGCGGAGTCACCGCCGCCGGTGTGGCTCAGCAGCACCTGATCGCGGCCGTCACCGTTGATGTCGACCGGCGGCTCCAGGGGGCCCGGGTAGCCGAACGGCACCTCGGCGACACTCGTCCCGCCGGCTGCCAGGGACACCTCGACGAAACCGTCGCCCGGCTCGTCCTTGGTGGGCCCGTCAAGCAGCACCCGCACCTGGTCCGGCCGGCCGTCGCCGTCGACGTCGGCCCGCTGGCGGTCCACCACGAGCATGTCGCTCGGGAGGGAGGGCGGTTCGGGAGGACTCGGTCGGCTCGGGCTCGGTCGACTCGGAGACGCCGACCGACGGCTGCCCGGCCGGGCCGGACTCGGGAGGGGCCCCACCGTCGAGGACGAAAGGGGTCGCCACTGCGGCGGCCGTTGCCGCGGCGGCCAGCAGGAGCACGGCGCTCCTTCGCGGACGCCACCTCTGGTCAGGGACCTCGAGCGGCCCGAGGTCCTCCGGCGTGACGAGCTCGGCCCGCGCCTCCAGGGCAGCGACGAGACGATCCTCGATCGAGCGGCTCATCGTGACACCTCCATGATCTTCTCCAGCGCGTCGAGCGCGCGGCTCGCGGTGGACTTCACCGCGCCCCGCGAGATGTCGAGGGCCTCGGCGATCTCGGCCTCGCTGAGTCCGGACCAGTAGCGCAGCACGAGCACCTCGCGCTGCCTCGGGGCCAGTTGACGCAGGGCGGCCAGGACCTCGCGATGCTCCTCGGCGAGCAGGGCTCCCTCCGAGGTGGCGTCGCGGGGAACCTCGTGCGGCGGGACGTACGCGCGTGCCGTGCGGCGACGGCGCAGCTTGGACCGGGCGCCGTTGACGACAGAGGTGCGCAGGTAGCCCAGCGCCTTGTCCCGGTCGTCCAGCCCGGACCGTCGTACCAGGAAGGCGGCGAAGGCGTCCTGGACCACGTCCTCTGCGGTCTGCAGGTCGTCCACGAGCAGCACCGCCAGCCTGACCAGGCGGAGCCGGTGCGCGGCGTACAGCGCGACGGCCTCATCCTCCTCAGCAGAGCGCAGGCGTTCCGAGCCCGCTACCAGCTGCCGCATCCGATCCCCGTTCGTCGCTCGTCATCTCCTATCTTGGTAGACGCGTGGGACGGCCGGAGGTTGCGTATCGTCAGATCCCGTTTCGCCTACGTGCCGTTGGCGCGACCAGCGGCGGAACTGCAAGTAGCGCCGGCCGGGCAACAGGGACACACCCAGTTACTCCTCGGCGGACCGGTGTCGGGTGGGAGGCAGCGTGTCGCCGGCCAGTGCAACCGTCAGGGCAAGCACCATGTCGGGGTCGTTGAGCCGGCTGCCGTAAAGCTCGCGCAGCTGCCCCATGCGGTAGCGCACAGTCTGCGGGTGGACGTGAAGCGCCTGTGCCACGTCGTCGCGGCGGCCCTGGTAGAGCAGCCACGCGCGCAGGGTCTCGGCCAGCCGGTCGGACGTCCCGGAGCGTACCCCGCTCAGCGGCTCGAGCGCCTGCGCTCGCAGGTCCGCCATCGCGGCGGGGTCCGCCTCGAGCACCAGCGAGGTCAGGTGATGCTCGGTGTCACAGACGCCCTCGACCGCGGTGGCGGGTGTAGCACGGGGGTGGTCGAGCAGTCCGAGCCGACGTGCCCGGAGCGCGCGGAGGTACGACGACCGCACCTCGGTCCACGGGCGCGGGGGTCCGACGTACGCCTGCCGACCGTGCAGGGTCCGCAGGAGCAGGCTGCGGCCAAGCCGGTCGGCGTCGGGGACCAGGAGGACCGCGATCTCGTCCTCGCCCTCACCCTCGAGGTCCGGCAGGTCTTCCTCGGGGCGCAGCGTGCGGGGGTCGAGGCCGGCCAGGACGCCGCGGGCCTGGGGGCCGGGCATCACCACCGCGCTCAACGTCCGTGGGGGATCCCAGTCGGCGCGGGACGCGGCCGCGGCCACCTGGTCGGCCGGAGCGCCGTGCAGCAGGGCGCGACCGAGCCGCTGGAGGTGGCGCCGGCGGACGCGACCCGTGGTGGCGAGCTCGTCGCTGTGTCCGGCAACGCTGGCGGCCGACAGCTCGTCGATGTAGGCGAAGACCAGCTCGGCGAACTTCGCCAGCGTGGCGGCGTCGAGCCCGTCCTCGACGGCGAGCGCGGACAGCTCGCGCCAGGCGACCCGTGCGCCGACGCGGTAGGCGGACAGCAGCGCATCCATCGAGCGACCGCTGCGGGCCTCGCCTCGACCGAGCCGGTAGGCCCCCTCGAGCGCCGGGGCCAGCGGTGTCCCGGGGTCGGTGCCGGCGGGTCGAGCGGCCAGGCTGAGGAAGCCGCCCAGGGCAAGCCGCACCGCTTCCTCGATGTTCGTGCCCATCGCTCCGGACAGGGCGCCGGCGTAGCTGGGGACCTCCACGATCACCGCGCGGACGGTGCGCTCGGCCACGGCGGGCAGGCTGGCGCGGAGCAGATCGGTGGTGGACTCGTCGAGGTCCAGGTCGGCGGCCCCGCGCGTGGTCCGCCCTGTGACTGTCGGCGATTCCGAACTGCCCTTCGTCATTTGTTCACTCCGAACAAGATCGTGGGAAACTTTCACGTCGTGCGGTCATGAACTTACCCCTTGGCATCCATCACGTTAGGAGTATGGCCACCTACGTGCACGAACCCGGCTCCGGCACTCGGCGCCGGAGTCTCCGGGACCGGCTCTGGAAGGCCGCGTCCGCCGTGACCACCCCGCTCGAGCCGTCGGACTACCTCGACATGTTCCGGCCACTGCGGGCCGGTGCCGAGCTGCGCGCCCGCGTCGTCGAGGTTCGTCCCGAGACCGCCGACGCCGTGACGGTGGTGCTGAGACCAGGCGGCGCTTGGCAGGGCCACGTGCCTGGACAGTACGTCCGGGTCGGTCTCGACGTCGACGGGGTGCGCCTCTGGCGCTCCTACTCGGTGACGTCGTCGCACCGAGCAGACGGACGGGCTCATCACGATCACTGCCAGGGCCGTCCCGGACGGGGCGGTCAGCTCCCACCTGGTGCAGCGGCTGCGAGCGGGACAGCTCGTCCAGCTCGACCAGGCCTGCGGCGACTTCGTGCTTCCGGACCCGGCTCCGAGGAAGGTCCTCTTCATCACCGGCGGCAGTGGCATCACCCCGGTCATGGGCATGCTGCGCGCGGGGCTCCACCGGCTCGAGGACGTAGTGCTCGTGCACTCCGAGACGGACAACCGACAAGGTGATCTTCGGCGCCGAGCTGCGCGCCCTCGCCGCCGACGGCACGCTGCGACTGGTCGAGCAGCACACCGACCATGACGGCAGGCTCGACGCCTCGGCCCTTGCGGCCCTGGTGCCGGACCTGGGTGAACGGGAGACGTGGGCCTGCGGCCCCGCCGGCCTGCTCGACGCCATCGAGGAGCACTGGGCGGCCGCCGGGCTGGCCGAGCGGCTGCACACCGAGCGGTTTCGCACCGATCTCGTGGAGCCCGGTGAAGGTGGCACCGTCCGGTTCACCGGCTCGGGCACCGCCGTCGACAGCGACGGCGCGACCTCGATCCTGGACGCCGGCGAGGCAGCCGGTGTCCTGATGCCCTCCGGCTGCCGGATGGGGATCTGCTACTCCTGCGTCCTCCCGATGCGAGAGGGATCGGTGCGTGACCTGCGCACCGGAGACCTGACCACCGCCGCGCCGGGCGACGGCGTGCTCGTCCAGACCTGCGTGTCCGCCGCTGCCGGAACCTGCGACATCGACCTCTGACCCATCCACCGCCGATCGAACGCGCCGGGGACTGCCCCGGCACCGAGAGGAACCCACATGACTGTTCTGCAGAAGAAGCCCGTGAACCCGGTGGCGCACCTGACGCCCGAGGACATCGAGGACATCGGCCACCGCCTCGACGCGATCCGCGCCGAGGTGATCGCCGCGCGCGGCGAGGGGGACGCGACGTACATCCGTCGCGTGATCGACGTACAGCGCAAGCTCGAGCTCACCAGCCGCGCGGCCCTGCTGTTCTCGCTGTTCCCGCCGGCCTGGCTGGTCGGCACCGCCGGCCTGTCGGTCGCGAAGATCCTCGAGAACATGGAGATCGGCCACAACGTCATGCACGGCCAGTGGGACTGGATGCGTGACCCGAAGATCCACTCGACCACGTGGGAGTGGGACAACGCCTCCCCGGCCGATCAGTGGAAGCACTCGCACAACGAGCTCCACCACACCTACACGAACGTCATCGGCCGCGACAACGACCTCGGCTACGGCATCATGCGCGTCGACGAGGACCAGCGCTGGCACCCCTTCTACCTCGCTCAGCCGCTGTGGAACCTCATCAACGCCTGCTTCTTCGAGTACGGAATCGCCGCCTACGACCTGGAGCTGGGCAAGAACCTGGCGTCCAAGAAGCGGCGCACCAGCGCGGACTTCAAGGCCCGCGGCAGGCAGGTGCTCCGCAAGATCCG
>CAWGSW010000003.1:0-21712 GCA_963825275.1 uncultured Actinomycetota bacterium
CACCTCGCCCCGGACTGTCCGCCACCTCCCGCGCAGCACCGCAAGCCGACGGTCGACCAGCTCAACAAGCTGGGCGCGTCGGTCGACCTGCCGGGATGGCAGGCGGGTGACATCGGCGCCAGCGGCCGGCTCAGCGACGGCCGACTCGTGTGGCTGTTCGGCGACACCACGCGCACGAAGCTGGAGCCGCCGATCGTCGCCAACTCGATGCTGATCTCGTCGGGGCGGTGCGTCTCGCAGCTCCTCGACGCGCAGAAGGGCCCGGTGATCCCCGACGTCTCTCCGAACGTGGTGCGCTGGCCGATGTCGGTGGCCGTCGGCCGTCGAGACGGTCACGAGGTGATCCTGGTGCTCTGCTCCCGGATCGACCGCGGGCAGGGCGGCTCCTTCGGCTTCACCTTCCTCGGCACCAGCGCCGCGGCGTTCACGGTGGAGGCGGGCGAGGCTCCCCAGCTCCTCAAGGTCGTCGACATCACCCCGGACTCCCGGGACGAGGAACAGGTCAACTGGGGAGCCGCGGTGACCTTCCATGCCGGGTGGTACCTCGTCTACGGCACCCGGCTCACCGGCCAGAAGTACGACTTCGGGCGGGAGCTGTACGTCGCCCGCACGCCGGCGGCGGATCCCGGCGACCGGAAGCGGTGGCAGTTCTGGGACGGGCACCAGTGGCAGTCGCACGTCAGGCAGGCCCGGGCCGTGCTGCCGAGCCAGGGCGGGGTCTCCCAGACCCTCTCCGTCGACAGCGTGGGCGACCACTTCGTCGCGGTGTCCAAGCGCAACGGCGACATCAGCGACTTCGTCTACAAGTGGACCGCGCCCGACCCCTGGGGGCCGTGGACGGCGGTCAAGGAGCTGAGGGCGCCCGGCGGGTTCGACACCGGCAACCTGAAGTACGCCCCGCTGGCGCACCCCGAGGTCCCGCTGAAGTCGGGGGACCTGCTGGTCTCGATCTCGCGCAACACCACCGATCTCCAGCGGCTGTTGAAGAACCCCGAGATCGGCCGCCCCGAGTTCGTCCAGCTGCCACGCTGAGTGCGGCACCCCGCTCAGCCCAGAGGACGATCCTGCGGGGACGGGTCAGTCGAGCCGGAGGTCGGGGGCAGCACCGTCCAGCCCCCGAGCACCCACCAGTTGCCGGGGCCGCGACCTTCATGATGGCCGGGACGAGCAGCAGCCGGACCAGGGTGGCGTCCAGGATGACCGCCGCGGCCAGGGCCAGGCCGAACTGCTTGAGCTCGAGGACGTCGGCCACGAGGAAGCAGCCGAACACCGCAGCCATGATCCCGGCCGCCGCGGCGATGGGACGTGCGGTGTGCGCCAGCCCGGCTGGTGAAGTCGAGGAGGTTCTCGAGGTGCCCCTCCTCGAAGACCCACGCCGTCAGCCCGAACGCCGCCCCCGTGGCCAGCAGGTTCATCGCCACGGCCTTGAGGGGGATCAGCAGGCTGCGGAAGACCACCATCGGCCCCACCTCGTCGCCAGCGACTCCTTGGTGGCCGCATCCGTCTTCATGAGCGCTCCCCCGGGCTGGGTCGAGGTACCCGACACCCAGGTGCTCGACGACCGACTGTTGCCTCACTGTCGGCTCGGCCGAGGCGGATGACCCAGAGCCGAAGTGCCCTCGTCGGAGTGCCTTGCTGGGGAAGGCTCAGACAGCCGCGCTGAGCGCCTCGAACTCCTCGCTGGTGAGCTGGATGCCGGCGGCGGCGGTGTTCGACTCGAGGTGGTCGACGCTCTTGGTGCCCGGGATCGGCAGCATCACGGGCGACCGCTCGAGCAGCCAGGCCAGGGCGAGCTGGGAGGGGGTGGCGTCGTGCTCCTTCGCGGCCGCAGCGAGCGGGCCGTCCTCCCGGGACAGCTCACCGGTCGCGAGCGGGAACCACGGGATGAAGCCGATGCCGTGCTCCGTGCAGTGCTCGAGCAGCGGCTCGGCGGTGCGGTTGGCCAGGTTGAAGAGGTTCTGGACGGTCGCGATCGACGTCACCGCCTGGGCGGCGAGAAGCTGCTCGACGTCGACCTCGGAGAGCCCGATGTGGCGGATCTTGCCCTCGGCCTGGAGCTTCGCGAGCTCCCCCACCTGGTCCTCGAGCGGCACGTCCGGGTCGATCCGGTGCAGCTGGAACAGGTCGATGCGCTCGACGCCGAGCCGGCGCAGGCTCAGCTCGCACTGCTGGCGCAGGTAGGCGGGGTTGCCGACGGGGGTCCAGATGCCGGGCCCCTGCCGGGTGAGGCCGGCCTTGGTCGCGATCACCACGTCGTCGGCGTACGGGTGCAACGCCTCCCGCAGCAGGTCCTCGGCGACCTCAGGACCGTAGGAGTCGGCCGTGTCGAAGAAGGTCACGCCGACCTCCACCGCGCGACGGAGCACACGGATCGCTCCGTCCCGGTCGCGCGGCTCACCCCAGACGCCGTCGCCGGTGAGCTGCATGGTGCCGTAGCCCAGGCGTACGACGGGCAGGTCGCCGCCGATCTCGAAGGTGCCGGACGGGGCTGCGAGGTTCTCAGTCATGTCAGGCCCAACCATCTGGGGCCGAGGACATTCCCCCGGCCCCCTCGGCCCGCTCAGCTCCGGACGGCGTACTTCTGGATCAGGTCCTTGCGGATCTGGGCCGGGGTCCACGCGAAGTGCACCCACTTCTTCTTCGAGAACATCCGGGTCTGGTCGCTCGACCACGGCGACCTCGGGTTCTCGGACTGCCCGTAGGTCAGGATCGTGCGCGCGTTGACCCGGCCACCGGACAGGAATGCGATCGCCTGGATGTGCGACGAGCCGTAGGTCACCGGCCGGTAGCGGTCCTTGTTCTGCTGGGGCCACCGCGAGGCGAGCGCGTTGGCGTTGCCGGCGGCATCCCCGGTGCCACCGCCGAGCGGAATCGCCGGGGCGCCCCGGTCGCCCGCCACCTGGAGCGAGCCCCAGGTCGCGTCGAACGCGATGTTGCGGTCCCGCAGCGAGGCGATCGCGTCCGACATCGCCTGGATCAGCTGCGGGTCGGCCACGTTGAGGTCGCGCGGGGTGTTGAGCGGGTCACTGGCGTCGAACGGGGTGAGCCACACGCCCTGGGCCGGGAGCCGGGCGATGAACTCCTCGAAGATGTGCGTGCCCCGCGAGGTCGTGTTCGAGCGGCCGTCCCAGTCGTGCAGGACCTGGCAGGCCTCGGTCTCGCCTGTCGCGGAGCACAGCGTGTCGAGGTCACCGTTCTCACGCATCACCTCGGCGGCGCGCAGGCGGTTCGCGTGCTCGTGCCCGCGCAGGCTGGCCGGCGACTCCTTCCTGCCCGAGGCCAGCCGGTCGATGACGTACTGGGAGACCATCCGGGTCCGCATCGTGCGCTCACACTGCTCGCAGCCGATGATGCCCGCGAAGCCCTCGATCGGCTGGGCCGGGTTCGGCAGCCAGTAGGAGTCGTTGGCGTTCATCACCCAGTCGCGGCGGATCTCGAAGGGCAGGTTCTTCGGGCCGAAGACCCCCGAGCGCTGCGAGTCCGCGTCCGTGCCCCAGGCACAGGACGAGTCCGCGAACGTCCCGTCGAGCCCGGGCAGCCCGGCCAGCTGGTCGAGGACCCGACCGGTCGGCGTCATGCACTGCTCGGCGACGGCGTCCGGGACGTTGGGCACGACCGAGTGGTCGGCGTACAGCACGTCACCGTTGCGGTCCGCGGCCGTCGTGTTGACCCAGGGCATGCCGCCGGCGGCGTCCTGCCGCTTCAGCAGGTCGCGCACGTTGCGGGCCTTGCCCATGTTCAGGAACGTGTCGATGGTGCGCAGCTGCTCGGCGTTGGCGTCGCGGATCGCCCAGATGCTCTGGACCGACCAGGGCATCAGCAGCGCCGGGGCGTCGATGACGTAGCCCTGGGGGGTGCGGTAGAGGTCCTCCTTGACCTTGCCGAGCGAGCCGTCCTTCTTCTTCACCGTGACGCTCACCTGACGGTGCTCGAGCTCCTGCGGCCCGGCGTCGGTGGTGTACGTCGTGGCGCCGACCGCGTGGTACTCGTACGGCGTGAAGCGGTAGGCCGTGGACACGGTGTGGCTCCACGCGACGTTGTTGTTCCACCCGATGTTGACCACGGGTGAGCCGATCAGCGAGGCGCCCGCCACGTTGTACCTGCCGGGGATGGTCAGCTGCTGCTGGGTGAAGCGGTAGCGGCCGCGCCACGGGAAGTGCGGGTTGCCGAGCAGCATGCCCTTGCCGGTCGTCGTCGCGTCGCCACCGACCGCGGTCGCGTTGGAGCCGAACGGCGAGCTCGGGTCCTTGCCGAGGCCGGCGAGCAGCTGGTCGCGGTCGACCGCGCTCGCGGTCGGGTTGGGCACGCCCGGGTCGTCGGGGGCGGGCGGGTCGGCGTCGACGATCTCCTTGACGAAGACCCCGCTCGAGGCGAGCAGGTTGGCGAGGTAGACGCCGTACCAGAGGTCGAGGGTGCTGGCGCGCTGACCGAGGTAGCCCCTGCCGTGGCAGGCCGGGTCGGTGACGCCGTTCGGGCCCACCTTGTCGAGGTAGCGGTTGATCCCCGCGGTGTAGCCCTTGACGATCGCGCGGGCCTGCTTGCCCGGCCCCCGCTGCTTGTCGGCGAGCAGCTTCTCCACGACCTTGCGGTTGTGCAGGTCGGTGACGAAGGCGTCGACCTGGAGGTTGGACGCGTTCAGCGTCACCTGGTCGTTGTAGTTCCCGTCCGGGCCGAACCACCGCGACCGCTCGCCGCGACCGGTGACGAGGGTGTCGGCGAGCGTGCAGATCGAGTTCTCCGCGGCGGCGTACCCGCTGCCGAAGCCGAGGTCACCGAAGCTGTCCGCGGTGATGTGCGGGATGCCGTGGCTGGTACGCCGGATGGTCGCGGCGTAGCCGGCACGCCTGGCCTGGCTCGTGGCGGTGGCCCGGTCCGTGGTGGTGGTCGGCGACGGGTCGGCACTCGCTCCGGACGCCGCGGAGACCGCGAGCGGCACTCCGAGGGGAACCAGCGTGAGGGCAGCGACCAGGGCGGTCAGGCGGTGGCGGGAGAACATGTTCTACCAACGGCACACCCGGCACCGAGGTTATGGCTCGTTAACCGGGGAAGCGTCTGGCATCCCCTGGAGTCCGGTCAGAGGTAGAGGCCGGTGGACTCGTCGGCGAGACGCTCGGCCGCGACCGCGTGGACGTCACGCTCGCGCAGCACGACGTACACGTCGCCGTTCACCTCGACCTCGGCCTTGTCGTCGGGGTCGAACAGCACCCGGTCGCCGGGCTCGACCGCCCGGGCGTGGGGCCCGACGGCGACGACCTTCGACCAGGCGAGGCGGCGCGCGCCCATCGCGGCGGTCGCGGGGATCACGATGCCGCCCGACGACCGGCGCTCGCCCGCGTCACGGTCGAGCTCGACCATGATCCGGTCGTGCAGCATCTTGATGGGCGTCTTGTCGGTCATGGCGATGCGGTCGCGGAGCAGGGTCAGCGGACGATCTTGCGGATCACCGTGAAGAGCACGACCACTCCGACGACGCCTCCGACGGCCTTGAGGATGTTGTCGGTGCGGGGCTGCCCCGTCTGGCTGTCCACGAAGTGCGCCTTCACGCTGCTCACCTCGCGACTCACGATCGTCTTGGGGTGGGCGCGATAGAGCAGCTGGTCGATGGTGACGGCCAGTCGCTCACGGGTCTCCTCGATCTCGCGTTCGAGGGACGACATCTCGTTGGTCACCCGGGAAGGCTACCAACTAGGGTTTTCGACATGGATCCGCTCCGCCCCGGTGACACTGCCCCGGACTTCACCCTCTCCGACGACTCCGGCAACGAGGTCTCCCTCGCCGACCTCCGCGGACGCAAGGTGATCGTCTACTTCTACCCCGCCGCGATGACGCCCGGGTGCACCAAGCAGGCGTGCGACTTCACCGAATCGCTGGAGTCGTTCCAGGGCGAGGGCTATGAGGTGCTGGGCATCTCGCCCGACTCCCCGGCCAAGCTCGCGAAGTTCCGCGAGAAGGACGCGCTGACCCTCACGCTGCTCTCCGACCCCGACAAGTCGGTGATGACGTCGTACGGCGCCTTCGGCGAGAAGAAGCTCTATGGCAAGGTCGTGCAGGGCGTGATCCGCTCGACGTTCGTCCTCGACGAGGAGGGGACCGTGGAGCTGGCCCAGTACAACGTCAAGGCCACCGGCCACGTCGCCAAGCTCCGCCGGGACCTGGGGCTCGACTCCTAGCCCCACCCGCGCCCGTAGCCCAATTGGCAGAGGCACCACGTTTAGGTCGTGGCCAGTGAGAGTTCGAGTCTCTCCGGGCGCACTCTCAGGTCTCGTCCGGGTCCCCGGGCCCGACAGCCGGGCTGCCCGACGTCACGGGCTGATGGCCAGGAACACGAACGCCGCGAACAGCACCAGGTGGACCCCGCCCGCGAGCGGCTTCGCCCGACCGGGCACGACGGTCAGCACGGCCACCACCACCGAGATGGCCAGCAGGACCATCTGAACCGGCTCCAGTCCCAGCGACAGGGGACCTGAGAGCCAGATCGAGGCGACGGCGATGGTGGGAATCGTGAGCCCGATCGACGCCATGGCCGACCCGTAGGCGAGGTTGAGACTGATCTGGACCCGGTTGCGGGAGGCGGCGCGGGTCGCGGCGATCGATTCCGGCAGCAGCACGAGCATCGCAATGACGACGCCCACGAACGCCTGGGGGAATCCCAGTGCTTCCACCCCGTCCTCGACGGTGGCCGACGCCACCTTGGCGAGACCGACCACCGCGACGAGCGCCAGGCAGAGCAGACCGAGGCTCGTCAGCGCCTCGCGTCGTCCGGGTGGGTCGGCGTGCCCGTCTGCGTCGCCGTCGTCGAAGCCGCCGGTCACGGTTCCGTCAGCGGCAACCCGTGCGGGGATGCCGTTGCGATTCTCGACGGGCAGGAAGAAGTCGCGGTGGCGCACGGTCTGGGTGAAGACGAAGAGCCCGTACAGGGCAAGAGAGGCTGCTGCGGCGAAGGCCAGCTGAGCTCCGGAGAATCGCGGCCCCGCCTCACCGGTGGTGAATCTGGGCAGGACCAGCGTCAGGCTCGCGAGGGTGATGACCGTGGCGAGGGCGGACCCGGTGCCTTCCGGGTTGAAGACGGCGAGACGGTGCTTCAGTGCACCCACGACCAGCACCAGGCCGACGATCCCGTTGATGCTGATCATCACCGCCGCGAAGACGGTGTCTCGAGCCAGGGTCTCGGTGTCCTTGCTGCTGGTGATCATGAGCGTGACGATCAGGGCCACTTCGATCACCGTGACCGCGACGGCCAGCACCAGGGATCCGAACGGTTCACCGATCCGGTGGGCGACCACCTCGGCGTGGTGGACGGCCGCCAGCACTGCACCCACGAGAAGAACGCCCACCAGGGCAGAGACGCCGGGTGCCAGGTCGCGGCCCCACGTCGCAGCCAACAGCACGAGCCCGAGCACCGGCATCAGGACCGTCCATGAAGTCCGGTCTCGAATCGCTGCTGCCATGGCGGGAACCCTAGGCGAGCCGGGCAAGGCCTCGGATGCCGTGGCTCAGATGCAGCGGCACGGCAGACCGATCGGCAACGTGCGCGCCGACATGGCTCGTTGTACTCGTCCGGCTGATCGAGGACACTGACGCGATGGCAGCGCAGTACGGTCCACATCGATGGTCGGCGGGGTACCACGAGGACGGCCAGAACGACGCGCTGCGCGGCGCACGCTTCACGGTCGCCGATCTCGCCGGCGCGAAGTTCGTCGACTGTGACATGAGCCGGGTCAAGATCGTCGACTCCTGGCTCGTCGACCTCGACATGTCCGGGTATGTCAGCAACCTCGTCGTCAACGGCATTGATGTCACGGCGTTCGTGGAAGCCGAGCTGGACCGGCGACACCCCGAGCGCGTGCAGCTGAGGGAGATGCGAACCGCTGACGAGTTCCGGGCGATGTGGGACACGGTCGAGCAGCTCTGGTCGGACACCCTCGCCCGCGCCGAACGACTGCCCGAGCCGGCTCTGAACGAACGCGTCGACGACGAGTGGTCCTTCGTGGAGACCCAGCGCCATCTCGTCTTCATCACCGACTCCTGGGCGAGTCGCACGATCCTGGACGAGCCGATGCCTTTCCACCGGCTCGGCATGCCCCAGACCGCCTATGCACCCGCCGACGCTGCGAAGCTGGGCATGGATCTCGAAGCGCGTCCGTCGTTCGCAGAGGTGATGACGGCTCGCGACGAGCGCAGGTCGCTGATGCGCGGACTCGTCGACGGCCTCACGGACAGCGAGCTCGAACGCATCTGTACGCGTTCGCCCGCTCCCGGCTATCCCGAGGAGTCGCGCCCGGTCGGAGAATGCCTCGGCGTCGTGATGCAGGAGGAGTGCGAGCACCACCGCTTCGCGGTCCGCGACCTCGCGGTGCTGGAAGCGCGGTAGGTCCGGGCGCCTCGTTGGTCGAGCTATGGCCCCGTTGGTCGAGCTGGGCCCCCGGGGTGCCGAGGCGGCGTGAAGTTCCCCGCTCAGGACGCCGAGTCGGCGTGAAGTTCCCAGCCCAGGACGCCGAGTCGGCGTGAAGTTCCCAGCCCAGGACGCCGAGTCGGCGTGAAGTTCCCAGCTCGGGGTGCCGAGCAACCCTCTCCACAGATGAGCCCGAGCTCCTTCCCTCGAACACCTGTTCGAGTATCATGAGGTATGGCTTCGCGACAGCTCGACGACCTCGACCCGGCCGGGACCCTGGCCCGGGCCGAGGAGCTGCTGCGCCAACGCCGCGCGGTCGAGCTCGAGGACCTCCACGCGGTCGCGCACTGGGCCGACCTGCACGCCTGCGACCCGCGCCGCGGACCGGGTGGGCGGCGGCGCTGGTGCGGGGAGGACCGGCTGGTCCAGGTCGGCGGTGAGGGCACCCCGCTGGTCCAGGAGCTCTGCCTGCCCGAGCTCGCGATCGCCCGGCGGGTGCACCCCCTGACCATGCGTTCGGTGATGGCCGACGTCCTCGACCTGCGCCACCGCCTCCCGCGGACCTGGGCCGTGGTCGAGGCGCTGGAGGCCGAGGCGTGGCTGGCCCGCCGCGTCGCGGTCCTGACCCGCCACCTGGAGCCCGCTCCGGCTGCGATCGTGGACGCCGCGGTCGCCGAGGCGATCGCCGGCCAAGCGCCCTCGCGGGTCCTGGAGCTCGCCGCGGCCAAGGTGATCGAGGTCGACCCCGCCGGGCACGCCGCGAAGCTCGCGGCCGAGGCCCGGCGCCGGTTCGTGTCCCTGTCCCAGACCGACGAGCACGGCCTGCGTCTCGTGATCGCCCGGATCACCGCCGGCGACGCCGTGTGGATCGACGCGATGGTGGCCCGGGTCGCCGAGATCCTCACCACCCGCCCCGACCTGCGCCCCGAGACCCCCACCGAGATCAGCCGCGACGAGGCCCGGGCGCTCGCGTTCGGGTGGCTCGCCCGCCCCGCCGAGCTCCTCACCCTCCTCCTCGAGACCGCCGACACCACCCCCGCCGACACCACCCCCGCCGAGGAGCCCGCCGAGAAGCCCGACGAGGAGCCCGCACCCGAGCCCGAGGAGCCGGTCGAGCCGTCGCGGGCAGTCACGCTCACCGACCGGGCCCTGGACCTCCTGCGCCGCGTCGACCTGAAGCGGCTGCGCCCGAAGACGGTGCTCTACGTCCACCTCCACCAGGGCGCCGTCGAGGCCACCACCGGCGGCGTGGCCCGCGTCGAGGGCCACGGCCCGCTCCTCCTGACCCAGGTCACGACCCTGCTCGCCCACACCCACGTGACCCTCAAACCGGTCATCGACCTCCATCACCGGGTCTCGGTCAACTCCTACGAGTTCCCCGAAACCATCAAGGAACGCCTCCACCTCCGCGTCCCCGCCGAAGCGTTCCCCCACGCCACCCGGATGAGCCGCAAGGTCGACATCGACCACCCCGTCCCCTTCGACCCCCACGGACCACCCGGCCAGACCGGCACCCACAACGCCGCACCCCTCGGACGCACCGGACACCGAGCCAAGACCCACCTCGGCTACCACCTCACCCAGACCGAGCACGGCGACTACCTCTGGTCCACCCCCCACGGACTGCACCGCCTCATCGACGACACCGGCACCCACCCCATCGACGACCTCACCGCCACCACCCTGACCCTCGGCCAGGACCTCGACCGCGCCCTCGACCGACTCACCCAGCAACTCCGCACCGGCGCGCTGGGCTGATGCCAGACTGGCGAGCATGCGGACCGGCAGGCTCGAGGCGTTCAGCGACGGCGTGCTCGCGATCATCATCACGATCATGGTTCTCGAGCTGCGCGTGCCCGAGGGGGCGACGCTGGACGACCTCGGGGACTCCGCGACCGGCTTCCTGACCTACCTGCTGAGCTTCGTCTACATCGGCATCTACTGGAACAACCACCACCACATGTTCCAGCTCGTACGCCGCGTGAACGGCGCGGTGCTCTGGGCGAACCTGCACCTGCTCTTCTGGCTCTCCCTCTTCCCGTTCACGACCGCGTGGATGGACGAGACCGACCTGGCCCGCACACCGCTGATCGTCTACGGCGTCAACCTGATGGCGGCAGCGGTGGCCTACTACGTCCTCCAGCTCGCCATCTTCCGCGCCGAGGGATCTCAGGGGCTGCTGCGGCAGGCGGTCGGCACGGATCTCAAGGGGAAGCTCTCGCCGCTGCTCTACCTCCTGGGGATCGGCTCGGCATTCCTCTCGTCCTGGCTGGCGATCGCGTTCTACGCCGCGGTCGCGGCGACCTGGCTGGTGCCGGACCGTCGGATGGAGTCGTTCGTGGCCGAGCACGGCCTCGAGAGCTGACTCAGGCGCCCAGGATCTCGGCGACCCGCGGCGCGATCTGGCGCAGCGCGCGTCCCCGGTGGGAGATCCGGTCCTTCTCCTCGGGAGAGAGCTCGGCCGAGGTGAGCTCGGGGTCCGTGCCCGGCGCGGAGTGCTCGTCAGCCACGAAGACCACGTCATAACCGAAGCCGCCGCTCCCCCGCTGCTCACGGATCACGTGCCCCGACATCTCGCCGTGCACGATCTCCTCGCCACCGGGGTGACAGAAGGCCACGGCGCAGGTGAAGTGGGCGCCACGACGCTCGTCAGGGACGTCGTCCAGCTGGGCGAGCAGCAGCGCGTTGTTGCGCTCGTCCGCGTGCTCCCGCTCCGCGGCCGGCGGCGTCCCGGCCCACCGCGCGGAGAGCACCCCCGGCATGCCGTTGAGCGCATCGACGCACAGCCCGGAGTCGTCGGCCAGGGAGGGCAGCCCTGTCATCGCGAGACCTGCCCGCGCCTTGACCAGCGCGTTGCCCTCGAAGGTCGGGCGGTCCTCGACCGGCTCGTCGTACGACGTCACGTCGTCGATGCCGAGCACCTCGATGCCGGGGGCGTGCTCGCGCAGCAGCCGCTCCATCTCCTGGATCTTCTTGCGGTTGCGCGAGGCCACGAAGACCTGGGTCACGGCAGGCTCGCCGGCGCCATCACTGGGACAGGGCCTCGGACTGCAGGCGGGTGAGGTCGGCACAGCCCTTCTCGGCGAGCGCGAGCAGCGCGTCGAGCTCGGCGCGGTCGAAGGTCGCGCCCTCGGCGGTGCCCTGGACCTCGACGAACTTGCCGTCCCCGGTCATCACGACGTTCATGTCGGTCTCGGCGCGGACGTCCTCCTCGTAGGGGAGGTCCAGGCGCGGAACACCGTCGATGATCCCGACGCTCACGGCGGCCACCGACCCGGTCAGCGGCTCGCCCTTGAGCGCACCAGAGGCCCGCAGGGTGGTGATCGCGTCGGCGAGGGCGACGTACGCCCCGGTGATCGCGGCCGTGCGGGTACCGCCGTCGGCCTGCAGGACGTCGCAGTCGAGCACGATGGTGTTCTCCCCCAGCGCCTCGTAGTCGATGACCGCGCGCAGCGAGCGACCGATCAGCCGGCTGATCTCGTGGGTGCGCCCACCGATCCGGCCCTTGACCGACTCGCGGTCCGAGCGGGTGTTGGTGGCGGCCGGGAGCATGGCGTACTCCGCCGTGACCCAGCCCAGGCCCGAGCCCTTGCGCCAGCGCGGCACTCCGACGGAGGCCGAGGCGGCGCACAACACGCGAGTCTTCCCGAACTCCACCAGCACGGAGCCGGCGGCGTGGTCGAGCCAGTTGCGGGTGATCGTGATGGGGCGGAGCTCGTCGTCGGCTCGCCCGTCGCTACGCGCGTTCTGCACAGCGCCCTCGGCAGGTGTCGTCATGGGGGCGACCCTAGTGGCAGGGCTACTTGACCTCTGCCCGCAGGACCCGCCACAACCCGACTGCCAGCGGCAGCACGAGCCAGATCAGGCCGGAGACGGCGAGGTGAGCCCAGTCGTCGCCCGACAGGTCACCGTCGACCAGGGGCGACTGCGCCGAGTTGAAGTCGATCCAGGGCTGGAGGTCGCCGAACCAGCCGATCAGTGCCGCACCCAGCTGGAACAGGCCCGGCAGCACGAAGGAGTAGACGAAGTAGACGACGATCCCGGCGGCGGTGTTGAGGAACAACATGCCGAACGCGAAGCCGGTGGCCATGCCGAAGACGTGCAGCAGGAAGTAGTAGAAGACGTCCAGCGCCGACACCGACCAGACCACGTCGTCGCCCGACAGCGCCCCGTAGAGCAGGTTGGCCATCACGCCCAGCAGCAGCCCCACGACGACCGCCATGAGGGCGATCAGCAGCGTGCTCACGAACTTCGCACCGATCAGGCGCACCCGGGACGGCTCGAGGGAGAACGTCACCATCGCCGTGCGCTGGCTCCACTCACTCGTGACCGACATGATGCCCAGCACCGGAAGCAGGATGCCCATCGGCGTGTTCATGGCGACGAGGAAGTCGCCGAAGTCGACGACGAGGTCCTGGGCGACCACCACCCAGAGCTGGATCACCAGCACGAGGGCGGTCAGGGCTGCGATCGAGATCAGCAGCCAGCGCCCGGCCCGCGTGTCCGCCATCTTGCGCAGCTCGACGCTGACGAGCCGGCTGAACGGAATGGCGGGGGTTCCCGAGACGTCGAGCGCCGGGAGGGCGATCTGGGTGGTCATGCCACTACTCCTTGGGAGATGTCGTCGCGCTGGCTGTCGGCGGTCAGCGACAGGAAGAGGTCCTCGAGGCCTTCGTCCGCGCTGCGGAGGTCGGTGAGGACGAGGGCGTGCTCGGCGGCCACCCGGCCGACCTCGACGGTCGCGGTCTCGACCCGCAGTCCCTCACCGACGACCGAGACCGCGATGCCCTTCGCCTTGAGCGCGGCCGCGAGGCCCTCGTTGTCGAGCGCGGTCACGAACGTGGCCGCGTGGCCGTCGGCTCCGGCGAGCAGGGACTTCTTGTCGCCCTGGGCGACGATCCGGCCGCGGCCGATGAGCAGCATCTCGTCGGCGATGATCTCGACCTCGTGGAGCAGGTGGCTGGAGAGCAGCACGGTGCCCCCGCGCTCGGCGTAGCCCTTGAGCAAGCCGCGCATCCACCGGATACCGGCGGGGTCGAGCCCGTTGGCCGGCTCGTCGAGGATGAGCACCGACGGGTCACCCAGGAGCGCGTGCGCGATGCCGAGACGCTGCCGCATCCCGAGGGAGTAGTTGCGCACCCGCCGCCTGGCCTCGGTGTCGTCGAGCGAGACCAGGTGGAGCATCTCGTCGACCCGCGAGGCCGGCAGCCCCATGGTGCGGGCGCCGACCGTCAGCACCTCACGGCCGGTGCGACCGGCGTGCTGCGCGGAGGCGTCGAGGAGCACGCCGACGTGGCGGCCCGGGTTGGGGATCTGCTTGTAGTGCAGCCCACCGATGGTGATGTTCCCCCTGCTGGCCGGGGTCAGCCCGACCATGACGCGCATCGTGGTCGTCTTGCCGGCGCCGTTGGGACCGAGGAAGCCGGTCACCGTCCCGGGCTGGCAGACGAAGCTCACGTCGTCCACGGCGACGAAGTCGCCGTACTTCTTGGTAAGTCCTTCGACCTTGATCATGGCGCCAGCCTGCCTTACTCGAAGCGGCGAAGTGCATCCGCCGTGCCGCGATCAGAGCTCGTACGTCGCCCCGGCGACAGCCAGGCTGATCGGGCCGTCGTACCTCGCCCGCGCCTCACCCAGAGCGGACTCCGGGTCGAACCACGGCGGGATGTGGGTGAGCAGCAGGTGCTTGGCGCCCTGCCGTCCGGCCACGTCGCCACAGTCGGTGCCGGTGAGGTGCAGGCCCTCGGGGTTGTCGTCACCGGTGCGGAAGGACGCCTCGGCCAGCAGCAGGTCAGCCCCCTCGGCCACGGTGTCGAGGCCCACGCACGGCCCCGTGTCGCCGCTGTAGGCCAGGGTTGCGCCGTCGGCCGACACCCGCAGGCCGAAGGCCGGCACGGGGTGCTCCACGGCCACCGGCTCGACCAGGAACGGCCCGATCTCGACCTTGCCGTCCCAGACGCGGAAGTCGAACTCGTGCGTCATGCCCGGATCGGTGGGCAGGTCGTAGGCGCGCGCCATCCGGTCGGCCGTCCCCACCGGTCCCCACACCGGGATCCGGGGCTGCGCACCCGTGGGGTGGTACTTCCGCATCACGTAGTAGCCGGCCAGGTCCAGGCAGTGGTCTGCGTGCAGGTGGGTGAGCAGCACCGCGTCGATCGTGAGCGGGTCGGCGTAGCGGTGCAGCGCCCCCAGCGCCCCGCTGCCGAGGTCGAGCAGCACCCGCCAGGTGCGGGTCTCGCCCGACTCGTCGACGCCGTCGGCCTCCAGGAGGTAGCAGCTCGCCGGCGAGTCCGGACCGGGGTAGGAGCCCGAGCAGCCGACGATCGTGAGCCTCACGCGAGGCCCCCGACGAACTGGGAGGCAGCGACCATCTCGGGGCCCAGGAACCGGCGGCCGATGCTCTCGAACTCCTCGGGGCGCCCCGTCGTCAGGAAGGTGTACGTCGGGTCGCCGGACTCGCGCATCAACCCGGTGCGGGCGAGCATCTTGTAGACGTCCTTCGCGCACTCCTCCGCACTGCTGACCAGGGTCACCGCGTCCCCCATGACGTAGGAGATGGCGCCGGTCAGCAGGGGGTAGTGGGTGCAGCCGAGGACCAGGGTGTCGATCCCGTGCGCGGTCAGCGGGTCGAGGTACTCGTGGGCCACGGCCAGCAGCTCCTCGCCGCTGGTGACGCCCGCCTCCACGAAGTCGACGAACCGGGGGCAGGGCTGGGTGAACAGCTCGATGTGCGGCGCGGCGGCGAACGCGTCGTCGTAGGCCATCGACTCAGCCGTGGCGCGCGTGCAGATCACGCCGATCCGGCCGTTGTGGCTCGCGGCCACCGCGCGGCGCGTCGCGGGGTAGATCACCTCGACGACCGGGACGTCGTAGCGCTCGCGCGCGTCGCGCAGCATCGCGGCGCTGGCCGAGTTGCAGGCGATGACGAGCGCCTTCACACCCTGGTGCACCAGGTGGTCGAGGCACTCGAGGGCGTACTCACGCACCTCACCGATCGGCTTGGGCCCGTACGGCTGCCGCGCGGTGTCGCCGACGTAGACGATCGACTCGTGCGGAAGCTGGTCGATGACGGACCGGGCCACGGTGAGACCACCGAAGCCCGAGTCGAAGATGCCGACCGGGGCATCGCTCGTCACTGCTCGCACAGCGGCAAGGCTAGATGGTCGCGTCCCCCAGAGCGAAGGACTCGGCTCACAGGAGACGGCCGTCACGTACCCTCGACCCCATGCTCGGGGCCCGTCACCACGTCCGTCTGTCCGCTGCCGCGCTCGCGATCGCGCTGCTCGTCCCGGCGGGCAGCGCCTGCAGCTCGGCCCACGCGCCGGGCGCGTCGCGGGCCTCGCTGGACACCGGCACCCGGGTCCTGGCGATCTCCGTCGACGGGCTGAACCCTGCCGCGATCAAGGAGCTCGGCCGCAGCGAGGCCCCCTCCTTCTACCGGCTGTACGACGAGGGCGCGGCCACGTTCAACGCGCGCACCGAGCTCGAGCAGACCGTGACCCTGCCCAACCACACCAGCATGATGACCGGGCGCCGCATCGACCGGAGCCAGGGCGGGCACGGCGTCACCTGGGACGACGACCGCCCCGGCACCACGGTCCAGGGCGCCGCGGGCCACAGCATCGCCTCGATCTTCACCAAGGTCCACAGCGCGGGCGGCAGCACGGCGCTCTTCTCGACCAAGCCCAAGTTCGCCCTCTACGACCGCTCCTGGCCCCAGGGCATCGACCGCTACGAGGACAACGAGAACCAGCGGGCGCTGGCCCGGGCCGCGCGCCGTGACCTCGTCGACGCGGACCGGGACTTCACCTTCCTCCACGTCTCCTTGCCGGACCGGGCCGGTCACGCGTCCGGCTTCATGTCCCCGGCCTACGTCGACGCGGTGCGACGCACCGACCGGATGCTCGGCAACGTGCTGCAGGCGATCGACAGCCACCCGGCGCTCGCCGAGCACCTGGTCGTCGTCCTGACGGCCGACCACGGTGGTGTGGGTGGCGGCCACTCCGACCCGCGCAAGCTGGCCGACTTCCGGGTGCCCTTCATGGTGTGGGGACCGGGTGTCACGGCCGACAGCCTCTATGCGCTGAACCCCGACTACGACAACCCCGGCCGGACGCGCCCGGACTACACCGGGGAGCAGCCGGTCCGCAACGGCGACGTCGCGAACCTGTCGGCCGACCTGCTCGGCCTGACCGCGGTCGCCGGCAGCGAGCTGAATGCGCAGCAGGACCTCGACGTGACCTCTCCCTGAGACACCAAGACCTGAGACAGCACGACGCAAGAATCCGAAGGGCGTGACATCCGGCCCCGAAGGCGCGACTCTTCATCCATGGGCACCACCTCCTCCGAGGGTCCGCAGGTTTCGGGCGACGACCCGCTCATCGCACTGCTGACCGACGTCCTGCCCGGGGTCGCCGAGCTCGCCGGCGCCGAGACCGCGTACGTCGTCCGGCGCGACCACGAGGCGAGGGCGAGGGCGAGGGCGCGACGACCGTCCTGGTCCGGACCGGCCTCCACCGGACCTGGGACGACGACCTCCTGACTCGCCCCGACGCCCCGGCGTACCCCCTGACGGACGCCGTCGGCCTCCTGGTGCTCGTGCCCGCGTCCGGGGCCGCGGTCGACCAGCGCAGGACTGCGCTGGCAGCCCACCTGCTGGAGACGTCGCTCACCCGGCTCCGGGTCGAGCAGGAGCTCGCCGACCTCTCGGCGCGCGTCGACAACGCCCAGCAGCTCGCCGGCATGGGCGACTACGACTGGCACATCCCGACCGACACCAACCGCTGGTCGGACCAGCTGTACCGCATCTACGGCTACGAGCCCCAGGCCTTCAACGCGTCCTACGACAAGTTCCTGGCCCACATCCACCCGGAGGACCGGGACCGCATCGTGGCCGTCCACCAGCACGCCTACGCGACCGGCGAGCCCTACCAGATGATCGAGCGGATCGTCCGGCCCGACGGAGAGGTGCGCTACCTCTCGTCGAACGGCCAGGTCCTCACCGACGAGACCGGATCCCCGGTGCGGATGCGCGGCACCTGCATCGACATCACCGAGCGGGTCCTCGCCGAGAAGGCCCAGGAGGAGATCGCCGCCAGCCTGCGCGAGGCCGACCTGCGCCGTCGCCAGGCACTGCAGATCAACGACAACGTGGTCCAGGGGCTCACCACCGCGCTGTACGCGTTGGAGATGGGCGAGCTCGCCACCTCCACGTCATACCTGCAGCGCACCCTGTCAGCGGCACGGAAGATGATCGACGACCTGGTCGCGCCCCTCGCCGCGGCCGAGCTCAGCCCGGGCGACCTGGTGCGCACGACCGCCTCCGGGCTCGAGGAGGGGGCCGGCGCACCCCAGTCCCAGGCGACCGAGTCCCAGGCGACCGAGTCCTAGGCCCAGAGCTGGCCCTCGAGGCGGTCCTCGGCCTGGTCGATGGTGCCCTCGTAGGCACCGGTCGAGAGGTACTTCCAGCCGCCGTCGCAGACGACGAACGCGATGTCGGCCGACTCCCCGGCCTTGACCGCCTTGGCGGCCTGGCCCAGCGCCGCGTGCAGGATCGCCCCGGTGGAGATGCCGGCGAAGATCCCCTCGAGCTCGAGCAGCTCGCGCACCCGGCGTACGGCGTCGCGGGGGCCAACCGAGAACCGCGAGTCGATCAGGTCGGCGTCGTACAGCTCGGGCACGAAGCCCTCGTCGAGGTTGCGCAGCCCGTAGACCAGCTCGCCGTACCTCGGCTCGGCGGCGACGATCTTGACGTCGGGCTTGGCGGAGCGGAAGAACCGGCTGACGCCCATCAGGGTGCCGGTGGTGCCGAGACCCGCGACGAAGTGGGTGATGCCCGGCAGGTCGGCCAGGATCTCGGGCCCGGTGCCCTCCTCGTGCGCGAGGGCGTTGGCGGCGTTGCCGTACTGGTAGAGCATCACCCAGTCGGGGTGCTCGGCGGCGACCTTCTTGGCCACCCGCACGGCCTCGTTGGAGCCGCCGGCCGCGGGCGAGGAGACGATCTCGGCTCCCCACATGCGCAGCAGCTGGCGGCGCTCCTCGGAGGTGTTCTCGGGCATCACGCAGACGATGCGGTAGCCCTTGAGCTTGGCCGCCATCGCCAGCGAGATGCCGGTGTTGCCGGACGTCGGCTCCAGGATCGTGCAGCCGGGGCGGAGCGTGCCGTCCTTCTCCGCCTCCTCGACCATCTTCAGCGCCGGGCGGTCCTTGATCGAACCGGTCGGGTTGCGGTCCTCGAGCTTCGCCCAGAGGCGCACGTCGGGGGTCGGCGACAACCGGGGCAGGCCCACCAGCGGGGTGTTGCCGACGGACGCGAGGAGGTTGTCGTAGCGCATGCACCCAGCATGCCACCGCGACCCGACGCCCGATCGAGGCGGCCGCCGGAGCGAGATGCCGCGGTCAGCGCAGGAAGTAGGCGGGGTCGAACTCGTCGAGCGGGATGACCCGCACGCGGGGAAGCGGGACCTTGAACGCCTCGACGTCGTCCTCCAGGTCGTGGATCTGGATGCCGAGCTGGGAGAACTGCATGCTGGCGTACTCGCGCAGGGCGATCACGCCCACGCGGCGCCCGCCCCCGAGCAGTGCCTGCATCTGGGGCACGAAGTCCCCGTCGTGGCTGCACAGGAAGACGTCGGCGTCACGGTCGACGAGCGCGTCCAGGGTCCGCTGCAGACCGATGTCGACGACCTTCTGGTCCGGACGTCCGGACAGGGCGACGGGCCGGTAGTTCATCGCGAGCAGCGCCTGGACGAAGGTGGCCGGCAGCTGCCCGTTGGAGGCGTTGAGGAAGAAGAGGCCCGTCACGGGCTGGTTCCACGCCGCCTCGGCGTACGCCGTCACCCGCTCCCAGCGCGGCCGTTCCTCGGGCGTGGGCCGACGGTTGAGCAGGGACCCACCGAGGGTGGCGTCGATGTTCTCCCCGTCGACGAGGACGTAGGTGCGGCGACCAGCCGTCGAGGACTCCATCCGGGCACTCTACGGCGGAACGGGGTGGCTCAGGCGGCTCCGCCGGCGACTGCCGGCAGCACGACGACCTGGTCGCCGTCGGTGAGCTCGGCCTCGAGGCCTCCGATGAAGCGGACGTCCTCGTCGTTGATGTAGACGTTGACGAAGCGGCGCAGGTCGCCGTCCTCGATCAGGCGTTCCTTGATGCCGGGGTGGCTCGCCTCGAGGTCGTCGATCAGCGCGTTGAGGCTCGCGCCGTCACCGCTCACGGCCTTCTCGCCGCCGGTGTACGTGCGCAGGATGGTGGGGATCCGGACCTCGATGGCCATCAGACTCTCCTCAGTTCGGGGGTCGGCTCGTGCTCAGCAGGGGGACGACAGCGACCTCTTCCTCGGTCACCTCGCCGTCGATGATTCTGTAGGACCTGAACTCCACAGGGCCCTCGTTATTCCCGTGCTCACGTGTGCTGACCAGCACACGGACTGGCTGGACGTGATCTTGAAGAGCCCGATCTGGGACGTCGAAGAGACGTGCGTGCTGCCGCACAGCTCGCGGCTGAAGTCGTCGATCTCGAGCACGCGCACGAACTGGCCGTACTTCTCCTCGAACTGGCCGATGGCGCCGATCTCGGCGGCGTACTCACGCGTGGTCACGAACGGACGCACGGCGTGGTTCTTGGCGACGCGCCGGTTGACGAGATCCTCGACCTGGCGCAGCTGCTCGGGCGTCGGCGCCTCGCGCACCGAGAAGTCGAAGCGCAGCCGCTCGGGGCTCACCAGCGAGCCGGCCTGCCGCACGTTGCCCCCGAGCGCGATGCGCAAGGCGTTGTGGAGCAGGTGCGTCGCCGTGTGGTTGCTGGCCGTCTGGTGGCGCCGCACGGCGTTCACCATGGCCTTGGCGCGCTCACCCTCCACGACCTTGCCCTCGACCGGGCGCGCCACGATGACCTGGTCGTTCTCGAACTTGACCACGCTCTCGACCTCGAGCTTGCCGGAGTCAGTGTGGATCCAGCCGGTGTCGGCCACCTGCCCGCCGCCCTCGGCGTAGAAGGGTGATTCCGCCGACGGCCACCCTGCCGTCCGCGAGCTCGCCGCAGGCACGCACAACGGTGTACACCTCGAGGCGCTCGTAGCCGACGAAGTCGGCGCGGACCTCCGCCGTGCGGCGCTGGAAGTCGTCCACCTCACCCGGTCCGGAGGCCAACGTCCCCTCCTTCTGGGCAGCGCGGGCACGCTCGCGCTGCTCCTCCATGAGGTGCTCGAAGCGCTCCTCGTCCACGGTCATGTCCTGTTCCGCGGCGATCTCTCGCGTGAGGTCGAAGGGGAACCCGTAGGTGTCGTGGAGTTCGAACGCCACCTCCGCGGTATAGTCGCGCCCGTGCCGCTGGCACGCCGGAGCGCCTCCTCAAGGATGCCCATGCCCTGATCGAGCGTGCGGCGAAAGCGCACCTCCTCGTCGTGCGCAACACGGCGGATCTCCGGCCGCGCGTCCTCGAGGCTCGGGTAGGCGCCCCCCATCTGGTCAACCACGGCATTGGTGAGCGTGGCGAGGAACGGCTTCTCGATGCCGATCGCGACCGCCTGCTGCACGGCGCGCCGGATGATGCGGCGCAGCACGTAGTCGCGGCCGTCGTTGCCGGGGAGCACGCCGTCCATGATGAGGAACGCGGCGCCGCGGCGCGCGCTCGGCCATCGTGCGCAGAGCGCGGGGTGACGGACTGCGAGGCATCGGTCTCCACGCCGGCCAGCTCCGCGCCTCGTGCGACCAGCGGCGCGAACAGGTCGGTCTCGAACACGTTGGAGACACCCTGGCTGATGCTGGAGATGCGCTCCAGGCCCATGCCCGTGTCGATGCTGCCCTTGGCCAGCGGCGTCAGGTCGCCGGACTCGTCCATGGTCGTACTGCACGAACACGAGGTTCCAGTACTCGAGGTACGAAGAAGCGCAGGTACGAGCACGCGCTGCTCCTGCGGCGTCAGCTTCTTGAACGCCGCCGAGAGCGTCGTCCGGTCGTCGACGACGGCCATCAGCGCGTCGTCCTTGCCGACGTACTCGAGGATGGAGAACGAGTCCGAGCCGTCGCCGCCCCGGTCGGTCTCGAGCGAGACGAAGTTGTACGCCTCGCTCGTCTCCATCGCCTCGAGCACCTCTTCCGACGTGACGCCGAGGTACTCGCCGATCTCGGCGATCGTCGGCGAGCGCTGCAGCTTCTGCGTGAGCGCGTCGACCGCCTGGTTGACCTTGAACGACAGCTCCTGCAGCCGGCGCGGGACCTTGATGGCCCAGCCCTTGTCGCGGAAGTAGCGCTTCAGCTCGCCGACGATGGTCGGCGTCGCGTACGTGGTGAACTCGACCTGACGCTCGATGTCGAAGCGGT
>CAWGSW010000004.1:0-651684 GCA_963825275.1 uncultured Actinomycetota bacterium
TCATCTGACCCGATCGATCCTTCGGATCGCCGGGTCACGCAGGGCCCCCAAGCCGCAAGGCTTGGGGGCCTTTCGCGTTCCCGGGTGACCGGTGCTCACACCGGGAGCAGCGGCCAGGAGATGACCGTGCGATGCCGCTCCAGGGGCACCTCCGGGCCGTCGAGGTACTCCTCCCACATGTGGTGCTCGTCGAGCTTGCGGCCCACGCTGCCCACGGTCCTCTCGATCGCGGCGTAGGCCTCGACGAGCTTCTCGTAGGGCCCGACGTGCAGGGTGGTCGCCACCTCCACGGCCGGCAGGTCCATCGGCTCCACGATGCCGTCCCCGGGCACCGCATCGTCGACGACCAGCCCCGCCGCGACGGCGAACCCCTCGGGCTCCATGTCGTAGTGGGCCACCGCCGGACCCGACACCGGGATGTGGCGCTGCTCGAGATCGGCGGCCACGGCGCCGAACGCGGGCCCGACCAGGTTGCTCATGGTCTCCGCGGTGGCCTCGAAGCGGATGACCGCGACATGTCGCGGGTGGGTGCGCACGATCTCGACGTCGTAGTCCATGGCGACCTCCCCGTCGCAGCTGCTGCCCGGCTCGTGCCCGGCTGCTGCTTCGGAGCCTAGGCATGCCGGGACGGTCCGCGGCAGGGGCGAACGGCCCGCGCCGGGGCCCGTCCGGTTCGGTCGGAGGCGACCGGATACGAAAGGATGTGCCCATGCACGAGAACGGAGTCCGCCCGGCAAGGCCGCACGAGAAGGTCCTGGACGACGGGCGCCGGGTCCGCGAGGTGCTGACCTATACGCGCCGCGGCAGCCGGTTCAGCGCGAAGCAGGAGGCCGCGTGGTCGGCCCACGCCGACGCCTGGGTGATCCCCGACGAGGCGGTGGACCGCGCCGACTTCTCGCTGGCCGAATGCTTCGGCCGAGAGGCTCCCCTGATCGTCGAGATCGGCCCGGGAGTCGGGGAGGCGACGGCCGCGCTCGCGGCCGCGCGACCGGCGTACGACGTGCTGGCCTTCGAGGTGTGGCTTCCCGGGGTGGCCGAGGGACTCGGCCGGGTCGCCGAGGCCGGCGCGAGCAACGTCCGCTTCTGCTCGGTCGACGCCGTGTGGTCGCTCGAGCACCTGGTCGCCCCGGGGAGCCTGGCCGAGCTGTGGACCTTCTTCCCCGACCCGTGGCACAAGAAGCGGCACCACAAGCGCCGCCTGGTCACTCCGGACTTCGCCGCGCTGGCGGCGTCGCGGCTCGCCACCGGCGGCGTGTGGCGGCTGGCGACCGACTGGGCTGAGTACGCCGAGCGAATGGTCGAGGTGCTCGACGCCGAGCCGGCGCTCGACGGGGGAGTGGTGGAGCGGTGGACCGACCGCCCGGTCACCAAGTTCGAGCGCAAGGGCGTCAACGCCGGCCGGTCCAGCACGGACCTCGCCTACCGCCGCACCTGACCTTCGACAGCACGCTCAGCCCTCGAGCAGGGCGATCTCCTCGTCGACGTGCGGGTCGGTGAGGCCGGCGGCGGTGAGCTCGGCCTGCAGCTCGCGCTGCCGGGCCAGCGCCTCGTCGGTGCGGCCGAGGTTGCGCAGGGCCCAGGCCACCATCCAGCGAGCGACCCTGGTGCGGGCGGCATCGCCGATCCGCTCGCGCGCGGCCAGCGCAGCCTCGAACGACACGAGGGCGGCCGCGAAGTCGCCGGCGTCGGCCCGGGCCATGCCGATGTTGTTCAGCAGCGTGGCGTCCCAGTCGCGGGCGCGTGGGTCCGCGGAGCCCCGGGCGATCGTCAGGGCCTGCTCGTGGATCACGAGCCGGTCGGCCGGGTCGGCGACGAGCGCCAGCATGTGCAGCGCGTCGACGTGGAGGGCGTCGAGCCCGGTCGCGGCCGCCGTCTGCGCGGCCGCCTCGAGCTGCGGTCGCGCCTCGTCGGGTGCGCCGGCCGACCGGAACAGGCGCCCACGCTCCAGCACGATCCGGGCGGCGACCTCGTCGCCGGTGGGGGAGAGGTCGTCGAGGACACCGTGCGCCTCGTCGTAGCGCTCCTGCAGGCCCAGCGCCCGGGCCACCTGGGTCATCAGGACCAGGCGGTCCTCCGGCTCGCTGTTCTCGGCCGCCTCGCGGAAGCGCTGCTCGGAGCCGGACGGGTCGTCGAAGTCCCACAGCGGGGTCGGGTCGATCATGGACCCATCCTCGCAACCCGTCGCGCAAGTGGAACATCCGGCGCGTCAGGTGCGCCCGATGTTCCGCGATCGTGATCAGCGGCGCGACGTCAGCCGGTGGCGCAGCTGCGCCTCCCGGGCGAGGCGCGCGGAGTCCCGCTCGCGCCGGGCAGCGACGACGGCGGCGAGGAACGCCTCGGGCGGGGTGCCCGGCGGCGGCATCGGGGCGACGTACGTGCTGACCTGCTCGGCCAGCCGGCCGCCGATCGATGCCCGGGACACCGGGTCGAGCTGGGGGAGCCGGCCGAGGAACTGGCGGACGGCCAGGGCGAGGCCCGTCGGCAGCGAGGCGATGTCGGCGCCCGCGGCCCAGGCTGCCAGCGGCGGTGGCATGGGGGCTGGTGGGACCAGCCGCAGCCGCACGCGCTCGCGCACGACGTACGTGCCGGCGGCGTAGTCGCCGAGCCGCTTGCCGCGCGAGCTCAGCAGCGCCGCGAAGAACGCCGGGCCGCCGGAGAAGGCGTAGACCTCCACGATCGCGATCAGCGAGCGGACGAACGCGTGCTGGAAGGAGATCGGGCCGGCGTCGTCACGGACAGTGCGCAGGCCGAGCGCGAACTTGCCGAGCGACTTGCCGCGGGTGAGGGTCTCCATCGTGGTCGGGAAGACCAGGAACACGACGATCAGGGCGCCGACGAAGGCGACCCACAGCAGCGCCTGGTCGGTGTGCACGGCGGCGACCGTGAAGACGAGGACGGCGCCCACCAGCAGCAGCACGGTGACGATGACGTCGATCAGGCCCGACGCGATCCGCGACCCGAGGCTGGCGGGCGGCAGGTCGAGCGCGACGGCCTCGCCGGTGACGAGATCGTCGCTCGTGAGCGTCGCGAACTCCGGAGTCGACATCATGCGGAAGCATAGGCTGACCGCGTGGACCTCGACGCCTACGTGCTCGCGCACGCCCCGGAGTGGCAGCGGCTCGAGGAGCTGACCCGGCGGCGCCGGCTGTCGGGAGCCGAGAGCGACGAGCTCGTGGAGCGCTACCAGCAGGTGGCCACCCACCTCTCGGTCGTGCGCACCTCCGCGCCCGACGCGTCCCTGATCGCCCACCTGTCCTCGCTGCTGGCCCGGTCCCGGAACCGGGCGGCCGGCACGCGCGTCGGCACCTGGCGCGGGGTGACGTCGTTCTTCGTCGACCGATTCCCGGCCGCGCTCTACCGGCTCCGCTGGTGGTGGCTCGGCACCTTCGCCGCCAACGTGGTGCTGACCGCGGTGATGATGCTCTGGCTCCTCGACCACCCCAACGTCGAGCAGAGCCTGCTGTCCCCGGACCAGGTCGACCAGCTGGTCAACCACGACTTCGAGGACTACTACAGCGAGAACGCCGCCGGGCACTTCGCGGCCCAGGTGTGGATCAACAACGCCTGGGTGTCCGCGCTCTGCCTGGCCCTGGGGGTGCTGGGCCTGCCGATCATCATGCTGCTGTTCCGCAACATCGCGAACCTGGCGATCATCGGGTCGATCATGACCCGCCACGGCCACGGCGGGCACTTCTGGGGGCTGATCCTCCCGCACGGCCTGCTCGAGCTGACCGCGGTCTTCGTCGCCGGTGGGGTGGGGCTGCGGCTGTTCTGGTCGTGGGTCGAGCCGGGCGAGACCTCGCGCGCCCAGTCGCTGGCCCGCGAGGGGCGTACGGCGGGCACGGTCGCGCTCGGCCTGGTGGCGGTGCTCTTCGTCAGCGGACTCATCGAGGCGTTCGTGACGCCGTCGGGCCTGCCGACCTGGGCGCGCGTCGGGATCGGGGTGCTGGCCGAGCTGGTCTTCTTCGCCTACGTCTTCGTGGTCGGCCGGGCCGCCGTGCACCGGGGCCAGACCGGCGACATCGACGCGTCGCTGCTCGAGGACCGGGTCGCGACCCAGGCCTGAGCCGGAGACCTGAGCCTCAGAGCAGGCCGCGGGCCTTGAGGGCGAGGTAGTGGTCGGCCAGCGCGGGGGGCAGCCGCTCGGCATCGGCGTCGACGACGTCCACGCCGAGGGCGCGCAGCAGGTCGGCGGTGCGACGCCGCCGGACGAGCACCTGCTCGGCGGCAGCGGCGTCGTACACCTCGTCGACCGTGCCACGCGTGGCCGCGAGCTGCTCCAGGGCCGGGTCCTTCACCGAGGCGAGCACGACTCGGTGGTGCCGGGTCAGGACCGGCAGCACGGGCAGCAGGCCCTCCTCGACGGCCGAGGGCTCCAGCGGGGTGAGGAGTACGACGAGGGCGCGCTGCCGCCCGAACCCGCTCACGGCGCCGGCCAGCGACGCCCAGTCGGCCTCCGCGATGACCGGCTCGAGGTCGGCCATCGTCTCCTGGAGGTTCACCGCGACGTCGCGGGCGCCGGCCGACCGGAGCCGGCTGCGGACCCGGCGGTCCCCGGCCACGAAGTCGATCCGGTCACCGGCCCGCGCGGCCAGCGCGGCGAGCAGCAGCGCGGCGTCCATGGCCGAGTCGAGCCGGGGGACGTCCTCCACCCGGCCGGCCGAGGTGCGCGAGGTGTCCAGCACCAGCACCACCCGCCGGTCGCGCTCGGGCTGCCAGGTGCGGACGACGACGTTGCGGTTGCGGGCACTGGCCCGCCAGTCGATCGAGCGCACGTCGTCGCCGCGGACGTACTCACGCAGCGAGTCGAACTCCGTGCCCTGGCCGCGCACCCGGATCGCGGCCCGGCCGTCGAGGTCGCGCAGGCGCGCCAGCCGGCTGGGCAGGTGCTTGCGCGACTCGAACGGCGGCAGCGAACGGACCGCGCCGGCCACCTCGCGGGTCCGCTGGCGCGCGGCCAGGCCGAGGGGCCCGTGGGTGCGCACCGTGACGCCCGTGGCGCGCAGGTCGCCGCGCCGGCGGGGGAGCAGCGGGGTGCGCAGCGGGCTGCGGTCGCCGGGGGCAGCCGCAGCGAGTGCCGGTTGTCGCTGGCCCCGGCGGTCGGCTGCCAGGCGTCGCGGACCGTGGCCCGCAGCCGCCGGCGGGAGGTGTTGGTGGCGACGAGCAGGGTCTCGGCCGGCTGGCCCAGGCGGACCGTCCCGGTCGGCCGTCGCTCGAAGGAGACCGCCGACGGCGACGGGGCCAGCAGCCAGTCGGTGAGGACGAGCAGGCCGACCGCGAGCGCCCACAGCCACATCGTGCCCATGGTGGGGCGCAGCACCACCGGGACCAGGCCGAGCAGCAGCAGGAGGGGGACGCGACCGGAGATGGCCATTACCGCGGGACCGGCACCGAACCGAGGGCGCTCGCCAGCACCTGGGCGACGTCGACGCCCTCGAGCTCGGCCTCGGGGCGCAGCCCCAGCCGGTGCACGAGCGAGGCGTGGGCGAGCGCCTTGACGTCGTCGGGGGTCACGAAGTCACGCCCGGTCAGCCACGCCCAGGCCCGGGCCGCCCGCAGCAGCGCGGTGGCCCCGCGCGGGCTCACCCCGAGGCTGAGGGAGGGGGACTCGCGCGTGGCCCGGGCGATGTCGACGATGTAGCCGGCGACCTCGGGCGAGACCTGCACCCGGCGTACGGCGGCCTGGCCCGCCGCGATGTCGGCGGCCCCGGCCACGGCCGAGACACCGGCACCTGCGACGTTGCGCGGGTCGAAGCCGTCGGCGTGGCGGCGCAGGATCTCGAGCTCGGCCTCCCGCCCGGGGATGGGCATGACGACCTTGAGCAGGAACCGGTCGAGCTGGGCCTCGGGGAGCGGGTAGGTGCCTTCGTACTCCACCGGGTTCTGGGTGGCGGCCACCAGGAAGGGCCGCGGGAGGGGACGCGAGACGCCGTCGACCGAGACCTGGCCCTCCTCCATCGCCTCGAGCAGTGCGGACTGCGTCTTGGGCGGGGTCCGGTTGATCTCGTCGGCCAGGAGCAGGTTGGTGAACAACGGGCCCTCGCGGAAGGTGAGCTCGCCCGCGTGGCTGTCGATCACCATCGAACCCGTGATGTCGCCGGGCATCAGGTCGGGGGTGAACTGGACCCGGCGGGTGTCGACGGACAGCGCCTCGGCCAGGGTGCGCACGAGCAGCGTCTTGGCCACGCCGGGCACCCCCTCCATGAGGACGTGCCCGCCGCACAGCAGGGCGACCAGCAGCCCGGAGACGGCCGCGTCCTGCCCGACCACGGCCTTGGCCACCTCCCTGCGCACGGCGGCGAGCCGCTCCCGGGCCTCCTCGCCGGAGTCCCGCGACGGCGCCGCGGGCTGCCGCTCGGCGACCTGAGGCTCGGCAAACGCGGGCTCGGCGAGCCGGTCCTCCTCGAAGCCGGCGTCGTCGAGCTGGGGGGCGGTGGATCCGGGGTCGCTCATGTGCGGCGTACCTCTCTGTCGAGTTCGGCCAGCTGGCCGGCCAGGGCGATCAGGTCGTGGTCGGTGGCCGGCGCCGGGGCGCCGGGACCGAGGAGGGCGTCGATCTCGGCCACCGGCCGGCCGACGTGGCGGGCGACGTCGCGCACGAGCGCGTCGGGGTCGGGGGCGCCCGAGCCGAGCCGCAGCCGCTCGGCGGCCCGGGTGCGGGCGGCGCCGCGCAGGGCGTCGGCGGCGTGGGCGCGGTCGCCCGCCTTGCGGTAGAGCCGGCCGCGGCTGCGGGTGGTCTCGATGGCCTTCACGACCACCGGCAGCGGTTCGGTCGCCAGCGGACCGAGCCGGCGGACCCGCCACAGGACGAGCGCCGCGAGCGCGAGGCCGCCGAGCCAGAGCCCGGGCCGGAGCCAGCGGGGGAGCAGGGTCGCGAGGCTGACCCCGTCGTCCCCGGTCAGGTCGTCGATCGTCGGGACGTACCAGACCAGGCGGTCGTCCTGGCCCAGCAGCCGCACCATCGCGGCGGCGTTGTCGGCGCGCAGGATCTGGTCGTTGGTGAGCGCGTCCGCCGCCCCGAGCAGCACGACGCCGTCGCGGGGCTGCACCACCAGGGCGCCGTGCTCGCCGGGGAAGCAGCCGTCCTCGGACGGGTACTCCAGTGCGTTGTCCACCGCGAGCCGCAGCCCGTCGTACGTCGGGTCGGCGCAGGCCGCCTCCCGCGGCTCGGTGACGCTCACCGAGAAGGGCGGAGCGAAGATGCCGAGGGCACGGGTCGTGCCGGGGCCCGGTGCGGCGAGCACCAGCCGGGCGTCGCGGGTGGCGGCCAGCAGCCGGCGGCTCGTGCTGTCGCCGAGCAGGTCGGTCGAGGTGACCAGCACGGTGCTTCCCGCGGCGTCCGCCGCGTCCAGGGCATCGGCGTCACGGACCACCGTGACGTCGACCCCGTGGTCGGCCAGGACCCGGGCGAGCGCCCGGGCGCCCTCGGGGTCGGGGTTGTCCGGGTCCAGCGGCGTGGAGGTGCGGACGCCACCGGCCCCCAGGAAGATGGCCACCAGCAAGGCGGCCACCACCCCGGTGACGATCAGGAGGGTGGACCGTTGCCTGCGCAGCCAGCCCCCGGCGGTGGTTGCCGTGGCGGTTTCCGTGCTCGTCGGGGTCTCGGTCTGGCTCATCGCAGGGCCGCCAGCTCGTCGTCGAGCGCCAGCACGCCGCAGGCCTGCTCGCGCGTGGCCGGCCGCTCGCCGTAGAGGACCCGGTCGAAGAGGAGGGCGCTGCCGTCCACGCGCTGCCGCTGGTGGGGGTACGACGTGGCGAGGGCTCCGGCGACCTCGTGCGCGGTGGCGCCCGGGGCGTCGTCGAGCCGGCCGCGCTCGACCTGCCGTGCGGTCAGGGCCCGGAAGCCGTCCACGAGGGCGTCCTCGTGGCGGCCCTGGGCCAGGGCGGCGTCGGCGCGGGCGCGAAGGTCGGCCGCGGTCACGACCTCGCCGGTGAGCACGGCACCCTCCGCTCCGGCCACCCGGGCCGTCCGGCGAGCACGCGACAGCAACCAGCCGAGACCGACCGCGAGCAGCAGGAAGACGAGCATGGCCGCGAACGTGGACAGCGGCGGTGCCTGCGAGGCGGCCGCCACCCCCTTGTCGACCTGGCGCGAGAGCCAGGTGACGATCTGCTCGACGACGTTCTGCTGGTGGTACTCCGGCCGCAGGAGCTCACGGCGCAGCCAGGACCTCGCCTCGTCGGACGACGGGTCGAGCGGCGGGTCGACGACCAGCCGGTGCCCGAGCCCGGCTCCGATCACGACGCGGCTCCGCTCACGAGGCCGTCAGCCCCGCCTGCGCCATCAGCTCGACGTCGTAGGCCTCCTTGCGCATGCGCTGGTCGAGGTACTGCAGCGAGGCGACGGCGGTGGTGAACGGGGCCACGAAGGCCGCGGAGACCACCGAGGTGAGCGCGTTGATGATGACCAGGCCGAGCACGGCGAAGCGCACCGACCCCGAGCCCATCAGGATGCCCTGGCCCACGATGGAGATCGGCATCGCCAGCATGCTGCCCGCGATCTGCGCGATCAGCATGGTCAGCATCGCGATCCCGAAGGTGCGCCAGAACTGACGGCGGGTCAGCCGGAAGCCCCGCCCGATCGCGCCCCACACACCGACCGGCTCCAGCATCAGCGCCGGCACCGGCAGGTAGTAGACGCGGACCCAGAACCAGCCCAGGAAGCCGAGGAAGAGCGGGACGGTGACGACCCCGTAGACCGCCACCTGCCAGCCCTCGGTGGCCAGCACCACGACCGGCACCCAGGTGAGCGCGTAGAGCGCGAGGATCGCGGTGAGCATCAGGCCGAGCAGCAGGGTGAGCCCGATCAGGCGCCAGCGCTTGCCGTGCGTGGCGCGCCAGGCCTCTCCCAGGCTGAGCCGGCGACCGATGGCGGCCGCTGCCGTGACGTGGGCGATCATCCCGGTCACGAGCACCAGCCCGATGGACTGCAGGATCATGCCGAGGCCCAGGGCGCCGAAGGAGCCGGCGAGCCCGGCGACCTCGGTCCCGGACAGGTCCTCACCCGACTGCGCCATCGACAGGTCGACGGTCCAGGTCAGCAGGCTGGTGACGAGCACCGGGATCGCCATGGCCACCGCGGCGACCAGGACGGCGGAGCCGACGGTCGCCTTCGGGTTGAACCGGATGATCCGGAACGCCGCGTCGTACATGTCGCCGAGCGCCAGCGGACGCAACGGCAGCGCGCCCGGCTTGTGGGCGGCGCCGAGCATGCCGGGTGCCGGCCGGGGCGGTGCGGGCCAGGGCGGTGGACCCGCTGGCTGCCCCCACCCCTGCGGGGGTGCCTGCACGAAGCCGGGCGCGGAGCCCGGGGGAGGAGCGGGTGGTTGGTAGCCCGGCGGCGGAGGCTGCTGGCCCTGGGAGCCACCCGGCCCCGGCGGGTACCACTCGTTGCCCGACATGTCGTTCCCCCTTGGGTGCCGCGAGTTCCACGCTCCGGCTCGCTGATGCTGCGCGGTCATCCTGTCAGGTGAGCGCGGGCGAAGTGGCAGACTGTGCCCGGCTGCCCGGTCGCTACCCGCCCGGTGCAAGAGCCCCCCGCGACCGGGTCCGGGATCGATTTGGCCCTGCCGGGGATGTCTGCCAAGATAGTCCGGTTGCTCCGGCGGGTTGCCGGGGTGCGCCACATCTTGACTACTGAATCGCGTTTCCCGTGAGTTTCGGTGGTTGCCATGCGGTCGCACCGAACCAGGAGACCCGATCAGCTCGACGAACCCGTCGAGTGCCATCAACAAAGAAGCAGGACCCCGGTCTTGTGTTGCGCCAGATTCTTGTTCACCGGCCGCGACACGCCCGACCGCGGGGGTCGGCCGCAAGGCAGTGCTTCAGGTGGCGGAGAGACGGGCGGCAGGGCCTCACCCGGGGCCAGGTCGAGATACGAAGGCACGCGGTACCGGCTCACATGGCCGGCACAGACTGAGCTAAGGACGAGAGAGACCTATGGCGGGACAGAAGATCCGCATCAGGCTCAAGGCCTATGACCACGAGGTGATCGACACCTCGGCGCGCAAGATCGTGGACACCGTCACCCGCACGGGTGCCAAGGTCGCCGGCCCCGTGCCGCTGCCGACCGAGAAGAACGTGTACTGCGTCATTCGCTCGCCGCACAAGTACAAGGACTCCCGCGAGCACTTCGAGATGCGCACGCACAAGCGTCTCATCGACATCATTGATCCGACTCCGAAGACGGTCGACTCGCTCATGCGCCTCGACCTGCCTGCCGGTGTCGACATCGAGATCAAGCTCTGAGGTCACTGACATGACTTTCGAACGAAACGTGAAGGGCCTGCTGGGCACGAAGCTCGGCATGACCCAGTTGTGGGACGAGAACAACCGCATCGTCCCAGTGACCGTGATCGCAGCGAGCACCAACGTGATCACTCAGGTCCGCCACCCCGAGACCGATGGCTACAACGCCATCCAGGTCGGGTTCGGCGAGATCGACGGCCGCAAGGTCACCAAGCCCAAGGCTGGTCACTTCGCCAAGGCCGGGACGACTCCGCGTCGTCACCTGGTCGAGATCCGCACCGCTGACGCCTCCACCTACTCGGTGGGCCAGGAGCTGGCCGTCGACACCTTCGCCGCAGGCGAGGAGATCGACGTGACCGGCACCAGCAAGGGCAAGGGGTTCGCGGGCGTCATGAAGCGTCACGGCTTCCACGGCGTCTCGTCCTCGCACGGTGCGCACAAGAACCACCGCAAGCCCGGTTCGATCGGCGCCTGCGCCACCCCGGGTCGCGTCTTCAAGGGCATGCGCATGTCCGGCCGGATGGGTAGTGACACCGTCACCACCCAGAACGTCACCGTGCACGCCGTCGACACCGAGCGGGGCCTGATCCTCCTCAAGGGCGCCGTCCCCGGCCCCAAGGGTGGGCTCATCGTCCTGCGCTCGGCCGCCAAGAAGGAGGCCGCGAAGTGAGCGCCGTGAAGAAGGCCAAGGTTGACCTTCCCGCCGAGATCTTCGACGTCCAGGTCAACATCCCGCTGATCCACCAGGTCGTCGTGGCCCAGCAGGCCGCTGCTCGTCAGGGCACCGCGTCCACCAAGCGTCGCGGCGAGGTTCGCGGCGGTGGCCGCAAGCCCTACAAGCAGAAGGGCACCGGCCGCGCCCGTCAGGGCTCGACCCGCGCACCGCAGTTCGTCGGCGGCGGCGTGGTGCACGGCCCCAAGCCGCGCGACTACGACCAGCGCACCCCCAAGAAGATGAAGGCTGCCGCCCTGCGCGGTGCCCTCTCCGACCGGGCGCGCAACGACCGCATCCACGTGGTCGACTCCTTCGTCGACGGCGACGTGCCGTCGACCAAGGCTGCGCTGGCCACGCTGGGCGGCATCTCCGAGCGTCTCCGCTTCCTGGTGGTGCTCGAGCGTGCCGACGCCGTGACCTGGCTCTCGCTGCGCAACGCGCCCAAGGTGCACATCGTGGCGGTTGACCAGCTCAACACCTACGACGTGCTGGCCTCCGACGACGTGGTCTTCACCAAGGGCGCCTACGACGCCCTGGTGAACGGCACCGCGTCGGCGACCGACCGCAAGGCCGAGGAGACTGCCAAGTGAGCACCCTGCACAAGGACCACCGCGACATCCTGCTCGCGCCGGTCGTGTCCGAGAAGAGCTACAGCCTCCTCGACGCCAACAAGTACACCTTCGTCGTGCGTCGTGACGCCAACAAGACCGAGATCAAGATCGCGGTCGAGAAGATCTTCAACGTCAAGGTCACGTCGGTGAACACGCTGAACCGCCAGGGCAAGACGCGCCGTACGCGCAACGGCCTCGGCAAGCGTGCCGACACGAAGCGCGCCATTGTCAGCCTCGCCGAGGGTCACCGCATCGACATCTTCGGGGGCCCGGTCTCCTGACCGGTCACTGATAGGCAGAGCGAGGGATTCAAAAATTATGGCTATTCGCAAGTACAAGCCGACAACCCCAGGCCGTCGTGGCTCCTCGGTGGCCGACTTCGTCGAGATCACCCGGACCACTCCGGAGAAGTCGCTGACGCGTCCGCTGCCCAAGAAGGGCGGCCGCAACAACCAGGGCCGCATCACCACCCGGCACCAGGGTGGCGGTCACAAGCGCGCCTACCGGATCATCGACTTCCGTCGCTACGACAAGGACGGTGTCCCGGCCAAGGTCGCGCACATCGAGTACGACCCCAACCGCACGGCGCGCATCGCGCTCCTGCACTACGCGGACGGCGAGAAGCGCTACATCATCGCGCCGAAGGACCTCGTGCAGGGCACGCCCGTCGAGGCTGGTGTCGGTTCCGACATCAAGCCCGGCAACAACCTGCCGCTGCGCAACATCCCCGTCGGTACGACGATCCACTGCGTGGAGCTTCGTCCCGGTGGCGGTGCGAAGATCGCCCGCTCCGCCGGCATGAGCGCCCAGCTCGTCGCCAAGGAGGGCTCGCGGGCCACGCTCCGCATGCCGTCCGGCGAGATGCGCTTCGTCGACGTGCGCTGCCGCGCCACGGTCGGCGAGGTCGGCAACGCCGAGCAGTCCAACATCAACTGGGGCAAGGCCGGCCGCATGCGCTGGAAGGGCAAGCGCCCGACCGTCCGCGGTGTTGTCATGAACCCCGTCGACCACCCGCACGGTGGTGGCGAGGGCAAGACGTCCGGTGGTCGTCACCCGGTGTCCCCCTGGGGCAAGCCCGAGGGCCGTACGCGCAAGCGCAAGGCCTCCGACTCCCAGATCATCCGTCGCCGCAAGTCCGGCAAGGGTAGGAAGTAAACGACATGCCTCGCAGCCTGAAGAAGGGCCCCTTCGTCGACGGCCACCTGATCAAGAAGGTGGACGCCGAGAACGAGAAGGGCAGCCACAACGTGATCAAGACGTGGTCGCGCCGCTCGATGATCGTGCCCGACATGATCGGTCACACGATCGCCGTGCACGACGGCCGCAAGCACGTTCCCGTGTTCGTGACCGACGCCATGGTCGGTCACAAGCTCGGCGAGTTTGCTCCCACCCGCACCTACCGCGGGCACGTGAAGGAAGACCGGAAGGGACGTCGTCGATGAGTGTCACCGAGCGCGTGCGCACGAGCGCCCGTCGCGACTCGCTGCTGGGCGACCAGCCCGGCTCCTTCGCGACCGCCCGCTACGTGCGGATCACCCCCATGAAGGCCCGCCGTGTCGTCGACATGGTCCGCGGTCTTCCCGTCGACGAGGCCCTGGCCCTGCTGCAGTTCGCGCCGCAGGCCGCCTCCGAGACCGTGTACAAGGTGCTGGAGAGCGCGATCGCCAACGCCGAGACCACTGAGGGTCTCGACGCCGGCGACCTGTTCGTCTCCGTCGCCCGTGTGGACGAGGGGCCGACGATGAAGCGCTGGCGTCCTCGTGCGCAGGGTCGCGCGACGCGCATCAACAAGCGCACCAGCCACATCACTCTTGTTGTGCAGCCGGCGTCCGCCGTGCCTGCGGGCAAGAGCGTGAAGAAGGGACGGAAGGCCTGATGGGCCAGAAGATCAACCCGAACGGCTTCCGCCTCGGAATCTCGACGGACCACAAGAGCCGTTGGTACGCCGACAAGCTGTACAAGGCGTACGTCGGTGAAGACGTCGCCATCCGCAAGCTGCTCTCCAAGGGCATGGAGCGGGCCGGCATCTCCAAGGTCGAGATCGAGCGCACCCGCGACCGTGTTCGTGTGGACATCCACACCGCGCGTCCGGGCATCGTGATCGGCCGACGTGGAGCCGAGGCCGACCGCATCCGTGGCGAGCTCGAGAAGCTCACCGGCAAGCAGGTCCAGCTGAACATCCTCGAGGTCAAGAGCCCCGAGATGGATGCCCAGCTGGTTGCCCAGGGTGTTGCCGAGCAGCTCTCCGGTCGCGTGCAGTTCCGTCGCGCCATGCGCAAGGCCATGCAGACCACGATGCGTTCGGGTGCCAAGGGCATCCGGATCCAGTGCTCGGGTCGACTCAACGGCGCGGAAATGTCGCGCACGGAGTTCTACCGCGAGGGCCGGGTGCCGCTGCACACGCTGCGTGCCGACATCGACTACGGCTTCTACGAGGCCAAGACGACCTTCGGCCGCATCGGCGTGAAGGTCTGGATCTACAAGGGCGAGGTTGCCGGCACCCGTGCCGAGCGCCAGGCCCAGGCTGCCTCCCGCGCCGGTGTCCCCGGTCGTGGCGGTCGTCCCGCTGCCCGCGGTGCCGAGCGTCCGAGCCGTGGCACGCGTGGCGAGCGTCCGACCCGTGCGACCGAGGCTCCGGCCGAGGCCGCTCCGGCCGAGGCTGCCGCTGCCGCCGCCCCCGCTGCTGACTCCGGCAAGGAGGCCTGAGCCCCATGTTGATGCCCCGTCGTGTCAAGCACCGCAAGCAGCACCACCCCAAGCGGACCGGTGCGGCCAAGGGCGGCACCAAGCTGGCGTTCGGTGACTTCGGTCTCCAGGCGATGGCCCCCGCCTACGTCACGAACCGCCAGATCGAGTCGGCGCGAATCGCGATGACCCGCCACATGAAGCGCGGCGGCAAGGTGTGGATCAACATCTACCCTGACCGCCCGCTGACCAAGAAGCCTGCCGAGACCCGCATGGGTTCCGGTAAGGGTTCGCCCGAGTGGTGGGTCGCGAACGTCAAGCCCGGCCGTGTCATGTTCGAACTTTCCGGTGTTCCAGAGGACGTTGCGCGCGAGGCCATGCGTCTCGCGATGCACAAGCTCCCGATGAAGTGCCGGTTCATCTCGCGAGAGGCGGGTGAATTCTGATGGCAGCAACAACCGCTCACGAGCTCGACGAGATGACCGACGTCGACATCGAGGCCAAGCTGCGCGAGTCCAAGGAGGAGCTCTTCAACCTCCGTTTCCAGGCGGCCACCGGCCAGCTGGAGAGCCACGGCCGGCTTCGCACGGTCAAGAAGGACATTGCCCGGATCTACACCGTGGTCCGCGAGCGCGAGCTCGGGATCCGCACGGCCCCGGGCTCCAGCAAGAACGAGGATGGTGCCGCATGAGCGAGCAGACCGTTGAGCGGAACGCGCGCAAGACCCGTGAGGGCCTGGTCGTCAGCGACAAGATGGACAAGACCGTGGTCGTGTCCGTCGAGGACCGCGTCAAGCACGCCCTGTACGGCAAGGTCCTGCGCCGTACGAGCAAGCTCAAGGCGCACGACGAGCAGAACGAGTGCGGCGTCGGCGACCGGGTCCTGATCATGGAGACCCGCCCGCTGTCGGCCACGAAGCGCTGGCGCATCGTGCAGATCCTCGAGAAGGCCAAGTAACAACCCCGCCCCGGGCCGAGCCCGGAATCCAACACAGTGTTCGGCAAGGCTCGCCGTCCAGCGTGACGCCGAGAACCAGCTCGACAAGGAGAAACTGATGATCCAGCAGGAGTCGCGACTCAAGGTCGCCGACAACACAGGTGCAAAGCAGATTCTTTGCATCCGTGTTCTCGGTGGCTCGGGTCGGCGCTACGCCGGTATCGGCGATGTCATCGTCGCCACCGTGAAGGACGCGATCCCCGGTGGCAACGTGAAGAAGGGTGACGTCGTCAAGGCCGTCATCGTGCGCACCGTCAAGGAGCGCCGCCGTGCCGACGGTTCGTACATCCGCTTCGACGAGAACGCCGCCGTGATCCTCAAGAACGACGGCGAGCCGCGAGGCACCCGCATTTTCGGCCCCGTGGGCCGCGAGCTGCGCGAGAAGAAGTTCATGAAGATCATCTCGCTCGCGCCGGAGGTGCTCTGACTCATGAGTAAGAGCCTGAACATCAAGAAGGGCGACACCGTCAAGGTGATCGCAGGCAAGGACAAGGGTGCCGAGGGCAAGGTCATCCAGGTGCTCCGCGAGGAGCAGCGGGTGATCGTCGAGGGTGTCAACCGCATCAAGCGGCACACCAAGGTCGTGAACCAGGGCGGTCGCTCCGGCACGACCGGCGGCATCATCACCGCCGAGGCCCCCATCCACGTCTCCAACGTGATGCTCGTCGAGGACGGCGGGGTGACCAGGATCGGCTTCCGCCGTGACGAGGTCACCAAGCGCCGGCCCGACGGTTCGACGTACTCGTCGACGCGCAGCGTGCGCATCTCGCGCAAGACCGGCAAGGAAATCTGATGACTGAGACGCAGACCCAGGTCGAGACGATCACGCCCCGCCTGAAGACCCGCTACCGCGAGGAGATCCTCCCCGCGCTGCAGTCCGAGTTCGAGATCAAGAACGTCATGCAGGTGCCCGGCCTGACCAAGATCGTGGTCAACATGGGTGTCGGCGAGGCCGCTCGCGACTCGAAGCTGATCGAGGGCGCCATCAAGGACCTCACGGCGATCACCGGTCAGAAGCCGCTGGTCACGAAGGCCCGCAAGTCCATCGCGCAGTTCAAGCTGCGCGAGGGCATGCCGATCGGTGCGCACACCACGCTGCGCGGCGACCGGATGTGGGAGTTCCTCGACCGGCTGCTGTCGCTCGCGCTGCCCCGCATCCGCGACTTCCGCGGTCTCTCGCCCAAGCAGTTCGACGGGCGTGGCAACTACACCTTCGGTCTGACCGAGCAGGTCATGTTCCACGAGATCGACCAGGACCGGATCGACCGCTCGCGCGGCATGGACATCACGGTCGTCACCACTGCCACCAACGATGACCAGGGTCGTGCGCTGCTCAAGCAGCTCGGCTTCCCGTTCAAGGAGAACTGACATGGCGAAGACTGCCCTCAAGGTCAAGGCGGCTCGCAAGCCCAAGTTCGCGGTGCGCGGCTACACCCGTTGCCAGCGCTGCGGCCGGCCCAAGGCCGTCTACCGCAAGTTCGGCCTGTGCCGTATCTGCCTGCGGGAGATGGCGCACCGCGGCGAGCTGCCCGGCGTGACCAAGTCCTCCTGGTGACCGACACCAACTTCTTCAACCAACGATCGCTGCAGGTCGCGCCTGAGGTGCAGGTGCGAAACCACGGTGGAGAAAGGGCCTCGCGGCCATGACGATGACTGACCCGATCGCAGACATGCTTACTCGTCTGCGCAACGCCAACCAGGCGTACCACGATGCGGTTTCCATGCCGTACAGCAAGCTCAAGCAGGGTGTCGCCGACATCCTGAAGCAGGAGGGCTACATCACGTCGTACGACGTGACGGAGCCCGCCGAGGGCGAGGTCGGCAAGACGCTGACCATCACCCTGAAGTACGGCCGGAGCCGGGAGCGTTCCATCGCGGGCGTGCGCCGGATCAGCAAGCCCGGTCTCCGGGTCTACGCCAAGCACACGGGTCTCCCGAAGGTGCTCGGCGGGCTGGGCGTCGCGATCATCTCGACGAGCCAGGGCCTGCTGACCGACCGCCAGGCCAACCAGAAGGGCGTGGGTGGGGAAGTCCTCGCCTACGTCTGGTAACGACGAGACCGAACAGGAGATCTGAAGCTATGTCGCGTATTGGCAAGCTCCCCATCGTGGTCCCGTCCGGTGTCGACGTCGCGATCGACGAGAGCCTGGTGACCGTCAAGGGCCCCAAGGGCACCCTGTCGCACACCGTCGCGTCGCCGATCACGGTCGAGCGGGGTGAGGATGCACTCGAGGTCAAGCGTCCCAACGACGAGCGCGAGAGCCGCTCGCTCCACGGACTGACCCGCACGCTGATCAACAACATGGTCGTCGGTGTCACCGACGGCTACGAGAAGAAGCTCGAGATCGTGGGCGTGGGTTACCGCGTCCTGTCGAAGGGGCCGACCCAGCTGGAGTTCCAGCTCGGCTACTCGCACTCGATCACGTTCAACGCTCCCGAAGGCATCACCTTCACGGTGGAGACGGCGACCAAGCTCGGCGTCCAGGGCATCGACAAGCAGCTCGTCGGTGAGACGGCCGCCAAGATCCGCAAGCTCCGCAAGCCCGAGCCCTACAAGGGCAAGGGTGTCCGCTACGCGGGCGAGCAGGTCCGCCGCAAGGTCGGAAAGGCTGGTAAGTAACCATGGCGATCTCACTGAAGAACAACAAGCACACCGCAAGTCGCGTCAAGTCGCGTCTGCGTCGCCAGGTTCGTGGCCGCAAGAAGATCTCCGGCTCCGCCGAGCGTCCGCGTCTCGTGGTCACCCGGTCTGCCAAGCACATCACCGTGCAGGTGGTCGACGACCTGGTCGGCAAGACGCTGGCCTTCGCCTCCACCACGGAGAAGGACCTGCGGGCCCTCGACGGTGACAAGACCGCCAAGGCCAAGAAGGTCGGTGAGCTCGTTGCCGAGCGCGCCAAGGCGGCCGGTATCGACGGCGTGGTCTTCGACCGCGCCGGCAACAAGTACCACGGCCGCATCGCGGCCCTTGCCGATGGCGCCCGCGAGGGCGGCCTGACCTTCTGAACGCAACAGGCTTGCAAGAAAGAGAAGAGGAATACTCATGAGCGGAGCCCAGCGCGGACAGCGTTCGGGTGGCGAGCGCCGAGGAAACCGCGACGACCGTCGCGGTGGCCAGGGTGCTGACAAGACCGCCTACATCGAGCGCGTCGTTGCGATCAACCGTGTCGCCAAGGTCGTCAAGGGTGGTCGACGCTTCAGCTTCACCGCCCTCGTGATCGTGGGTGACGGTGAAGGTCTCGTCGGCGTCGGTTACGGCAAGGCCAAGGAAGTTCCCGCGGCCATCGCCAAGGGTGTGGAGGAGGCCAAGAAGGCCTTCTTCCGCGTCCCCCGGATCCAGGGCACCATTCCTCACCCCGTCCAGGGTGAGAAGGCTGCCGGTGTCGTCCTGCTTCGTCCCGCATCCCCCGGTACCGGCGTCATCGCCGGTGGCCCGGTGCGTGCGGTGCTCGAGTGCGCCGGCATCCACGACGTGCTGAGCAAGTCGCTCGGTTCGTCCAACCAGATCAACATCGTCCACGCGACGGTGGCGGCGCTTCGGATGCTCGAGGAGCCCGAGGCTGTGGCTGCTCGCCGTGGCCTTCCTGTGGAGGACGTCGCCCCGGCGGCGCTGCTGCGGGCTCGCGCCGAGGGCTTGGCGGAGGTGGCCAAGTAATGGCACGCCTCAAGGTCGAGCAGAAGAAGTCCACGATCGGCTGCAAGTCCAATCAGCGAGAGACCCTGCGCACGCTGGGCCTCAAGCGGATCGGCGACGTGGTCGTCAAAGAGGACCGCCCGGAGATCCGCGGCATGGTCCACACCGTCCGTCACCTGGTGACGGTCGAGGAGGTCGACTGATGACGCTCAAGCTGCACCACCTGCGTCCGGCTCCCGGCGCCAAGACCGCGAAGACCCGTGTGGGTCGCGGTGAGGCCTCGAAGGGCAAGACCGCGGGCCGTGGTACCAAGGGCACCAAGGCTCGCTACCAGGTTCCGTCCGCCTTCGAGGGTGGGCAGATGCCGATCCACATGCGGCTCCCCAAGCTGAAGGGGTTCAAGAACCCCTTCAAGGTGGAGTTCCAGGTGGTCAACCTGGACCGCATCAACGAGCTCTTCCCCGAGGGCGGGACCGTGGGTGTCGACGAGCTGGTCGCCAAGGGCGCCGTTCGCGACGGCCACCCGGTCAAGGTCCTCGGTCAGGGTGACCTGACCGTCGCCGTCCAGGTGAGCGCGAACGCGTTCTCCTCGTCGGCCAAGGAGAAGATCGAGGCAGCCGGAGGCAGCACCACGGTGCTGTGATCTGGCTCAGTGACAACTGTGGTGGGGCGCGGACGGCGAAAGCCGGCCGCGCCCCGTCTGCACTGTCCGGGCACCATAGATCCGTGCAAGTCGCCTGTTAGGCTTCCCCGGGTTCTCGCGGGAGTGGTGCGAGGGCCGACCCCAGCTTGGAGAAAGAGGATGTTGTGCTAGGCGCGTTCGCCAACGCTTTCCGAACCCCGGACCTGCGGCGCAAGCTGCTGTTCGTCCTGTTGATCCTCACGGTCTTCCGGCTCGGATCCCAGATCCCGACTCCCGGCGTCGACGTCGCCAACGTCCAGTCGTGCATCAGCGACCTGGACACCGGTGGTGTCTACAGCCTGATCAACCTGTTCTCCGGTGGCGCGCTGCTCCAGCTGACGATCTTCGCGCTGGGGATCATGCCGTACATCACCGCCAGCATCATCCTGCAGCTGCTCGTCGTGGTGATCCCGCGACTCGAGGCGCTGAAGAAGGAGGGCCAGGCGGGCCAGACCAAGATCACGCAGTACACCCGTTACCTCACCCTGGGCCTCGCGCTGCTGCAGGCCACGGGCATCGTCGCGCTCGCACGCTCGGGCAACCTGCTGCAGTGCTCGAAGCCGCTCCTGCACGACAACGGCACCGCGACCTTCCTGGTCATGGTCATCACGATGACCGCCGGCACGGCCGTGATCATGTGGCTGGGCGAGCTCATCACCGAGCGCGGCATCGGCAACGGCATGTCCCTGCTGATCTTCACCCAGGTCGTCGCCTCCTTCCCGGCCTCCCTGTGGGCGGTCGGCAAGCAGAAGGGCTGGTGGGTCTTCGGCATCGTCCTGCTCATCGGGCTGGTCATCATCGCGGCCGTCATCTTCATCGAGCAGGCCCAGCGCCGGATCCCGGTGCAGTACGCCCGCCGCATGGTGGGACGCAAGATGTTCGGCGGCAGTTCGACGTACATTCCACTGAAGGTGAACCAGGCCGGCGTCATCCCGGTCATCTTCGCCTCGTCGCTGCTGTACCTCCCGGCGATGGCAGTCCAGTTCAACGCGAACAGCACCTCGCCGTGGGTCAAGTTCATCAATGACTACCTCGTCAAGGGCAGTCACCCGCTCTACATGCTGATGTTCTTCCTCCTGATCGTCTTCTTCACCTACTTCTACGTCTCGATCACCTTCAACCCCGAGGAGGTCGCGGACAACATGAAGAAGTACGGCGGCTTCATCCCCGGGATCCGGGCGGGCAAGCCGACCGAGGACTACCTGTCCTACGTCCTGTCCCGCATCACGCTGCCGGGTGCCCTGTACCTCGGTCTGATCGCCCTGATTCCGTTGATCGCCTTCGTCTTCATCAACGCGAACCAGAACTTCCCGTTCGGTGGCACCTCCATCCTGATCATGGTGGGTGTCGCGCTGGACACGGTGAAGCAGATCGAGAGCCAGCTCCAGCAGCGCAACTACGAAGGATTCCTGCGCTGATGCGACTGATCATGATGGGCCCGCCGGGCGCGGGAAAGGGGACCCAGGCGAAGTTCGTCGCCGAGCACTTCGGGATCCCCGCGATCTCCACCGGTGACATCTTCCGGGCCAACGTCTCGGAGGGCACGCCGCTCGGCATCGAGGCCAAGCGGTTCATGGATGCCGGCGACTACGTGCCCGACGAGGTCACGAACCTGATGGTCCGCAACCGGATCGACGAGCCCGACGCCACGCCCGGCTTCCTGCTCGACGGCTACCCGCGCACGCTGGCCCAGGTCGAAGAGCTCGACGGCATGATCAAGTTCACCGGCCACACCCTCGACGCCGTCGTGGTGCTCACGGTCGACGCGGACGAGATCGTCCAGCGCCTGCTGCAGCGCGCCCAGGTCGAGGGACGCGCCGACGACACCGAGGACGTCATCCGGCGCCGCCAGGAGCTCTACACCGAGCAGACCGAGCCGCTGATCGAGGTCTACCGCGGGCGCGGCATCCTGATCGAGGTCGACGGGATGGGTGAGGTCTCCGACGTCACGCAGCGCATCTTCGAAGCCCTCGACGTCGTTCCCCAGAGCTGATCCGGGGTGGGTTTCCTGGACCGCGGGATCGAGATCAAGAGCCGCGACCAGATCGCCGACATGCGCCGGGCCGGGCTGGTCGTCGGCCAGACGCTCGAGCTGCTCCGGTCGAGCGTCCGCGTCGGGATCACCACCGGTGAGCTCGACGCGATCGCCGAGGACAACATCCGCTCCTCGGGGGCGACTCCGTCCTTCAAGGGCTACCACGGCTTCCCGGGCTCGATCTGCACCTCGGTCAACGACGAGGTCGTCCACGGCATCCCCGGGGGGCGACAGCTCGCCGAGGGTGATGTCATCTCGATCGACTGCGGTGCCATCGTCGACGGCTGGCACGGCGACGCCGCGATCACGGCCGCGGTGGGCGTCGTACCCCCCGAGGTGACCGAGCTGATGCGGGTGACCGAGGAAGCCATGTGGCGCGGCATCGCCGCGGCCCGCCTCGGCGGCCGGGTCACCGACATCTCCCACGCCGTGGAGAGCCACGTCCGCAGCCAGGGGAGCTACGGCATTCTCGAGGACTACGTCGGGCACGGCATCGGCTCCGCGATGCACCAGCCGCCCAACGTGCCCAACTACGGCCGCGCCGGCCGGGGCCCCAAGCTCGTCGAGGGCCTGGCCCTCGCGGTCGAGCCGATGATCACCCTCGGGGGCAAGGACACCATCGTCCTCGAGGACGACTGGACGGTCATCACGGCCGACGGCAAGTGGGCCGCACACTCCGAGCACACCTTCACCCTGACCCCGCAGGGCGCCTGGGTCCTCACCGCGCTGGACGGTGGCGAGGAGGCCCTCACCGCCCTCGGCGTGCCTTTCGGCGGCCGGTAGGTTGTGTGACTGGTCCTGCTCCGGACCGCTGGTCCGCCTGAAGGACCGAACCCCCGAATCGTTGTGAAGGAATAGTGTGGATGTAGCGCCCTGGGTCTGGTGGATCACGGTCCTGGTCACGACAACCGTCCTGCTCGTGGACGTGTTCGTGATCGGCCGCCGCCCGCACGAGCCCACGATGGCGGAGTCCGGGCGGCACCTGGCCTTCTACCTCGGCCTGGCGGTGATCTTCGGCCTGGGGGTGTGGACGGTGTCCGGGGCCCAGTACGGCGGCGAGTTCTTCGCCGGCTGGCTCACCGAGTACTCCCTGTCGGTCGACAACCTGTTCATCTTCATCGTGATCATGGCCAAGCTGGGCGTCCCCCGGCAGTACCAGCAGACCGCGCTGCTCATCGGCATCGTGATCGCCCTGGTGCTGCGCGGCATCTTCATCGGTGTCGGCGCAGCCGCGATCCAGGAGTTCACCTGGGTCTTCTACCTCTTCGGCCTGTTCCTCGTCTTCACCGCGGTCAAGCTGGCCAAGGACGACGACGAGGACGGCGAGGCGTACGACGAGCCGCGGATCGTCCGCTGGGTGGAGCGCCACTTCCCGGCGACCCAGGAGTGGAACGGTGTCAGCCTGACCGTCAAGGAGAACGGCAAGCGGCTCCTGACCCCCATGGCGATCGTCGTCCTCTCGCTCGGGATGACCGACCTGCTCTTCGCGCTCGACTCGATCCCGGCGATCTACGGCCTGACCAAGGAGCCCTACCTGGTCTTCGCGGCCAACGTGTTCGCGCTGATGGGTCTGCGCCAGCTCTACTTCCTGATCGGCGACCTGCTCCAGCGGCTGGTCTACCTCTCCTACGGCCTCGCCTTCCTGCTGTTCTTCATCGGCGTGAAGCTGATCCTGCACGCGATGCACGAGAACGAGCTGCCCTTCATCAACGGCGGGGAGCACATCAGCTGGGCCCCCGACATCCCGATCTGGCTCTCGCTCGTGGTGATCGTCGGGACCCTGGTCGTGACCGCGGTCGCGAGCCTGGCCAAGGACCGGTCGGACCGCCGTACCGCCGACCGCTGAGCGGAATAGCCGACGGGGCCCGCGGGGTTGACCCCGGGTGAGTGACCCACGCCCGACCCTGTCCGTGCTCGACCTCGTCCCGGTGCGCAGCGACCAGACCACCGCCGATGCGCTGGCCGCCACCGTCTCGCTCGCCCGCACGGCCGACGAGCTGGGCTACCGGCGCTACTGGCTGGCCGAGCACCACAACATGCCGGCCGTCGCTGCCACCAACCCGCCGCTCCTGATCGCCCTGGTGGCGGCCGCGACGCGGAGGATCCGGGTGGGCTCGGGCGGGGTGATGCTGCCCAACCACGCCCCGCTGGTCGTGGCCGAGCAGTTCGCGCTGCTGGAGGCGGCGTACCCCGGCCGGATCGACCTGGGCATCGGCCGCGCCCCCGGCAGCGACCCGGTGACCAGCTACGCGCTGCGCCACGGCGCCGGCGGGGTGAGCGACGAGGCCGTCAACCGCTTCCCCGAGTACGTCGACAACGTGCTCGCCATGATGGACGCCGACGGGGTCGGGCTCGCGGTCAACGGCCGCACCTACCCGCTGCGGGCCACCCCCGTGGCCACCTCGGTGCCCACCATCTGGCTGCTCGGGTCCTCGGACTACTCGGCCCGTCTGGCGGCGGAGAAGGGGATGCCCTACGTCTTCGCCCACCACTTCTCGGGCTCCGGGACCGCCGAGGCCCTCGAGCTCTACCGGACCCGGTTCCAGCCCTCCCCGGAGTGCCCCGAGCCGAGGACGTTCCTCACGGTCAACGCCGCCGTCGCCGCGACCCAGGAGGAGGCGGACCGGCTCGCCCTGCCCCAGCTGCTCGCCATGCTGGCCCTGCGCACGGGCGGCGAGATGGCCCCCCAGCGACTGGTCGAGGAGGCCGAGAAGGTGGCGGTCCCCGAGAACCACCGGGGCCTCCTGGACGCCATGCGCTCGCGCTGGGTCATCGGGGATCCCGGTTCCGCCCGCGCGGCGATCGGGGAGCTGGCGGCGTCGTACGGCGTGGACGAGGTGATGGTGCACCCCGTGGCGGGCGCCCACACGGGGACCGAACCGGGTTCGGGCCCCGCCCGCGAGGAGACGCTGCGCCTCCTCGCCGGACAGCCAGGACGATTAGGGATTGGCCGCCGTTAGGAACTAAACTGGCGTGTCGGCCCAACGTGGGTTTGCTTTGTGGTGCCTCATGGCTGCCCGGAGCGTCGAAAGAGTCGCCCTGTGTGACTCCCAGACGTGTCGGGGAAGAGGTTCCCGAGCTGCTTCACGAGGTCCACCCGCCTTTCGTTCCACGAAGGGTGGGAGGTTCCCGGGCCACCTGGTCACCGGACCACTCCGGCGGGCAGTGCACCAAACGGTAGACAACCGAACGACAGATTGTGGAGGACATGCCGAAGAAAGAAGGCGTGATCGAGCTCGAGGGCACCATTACGGAGGCCCTGCCGAATGCGATGTTCCGTGTGGAGCTGAGCAACGGGCACAAGGTGCTCGCCCACATCAGCGGCAAGATGCGCCAGCACTACATCCGGATCCTCCCTGAGGACCGCGTGGTGGTGGAGCTCTCGCCGTATGACCTCACCCGAGGTCGCATCGTCTACCGCTACAAGTGAGTCAGCCACCTCAGCACTGAAAGGACCTCCTCGTGAAGGTCAAGCCAAGCGTCAAGCCGATCTGCGACAAGTGCAAGGTGATTCGTCGCCACGGCCGCGTCATGGTCATCTGCGCCAACCCGCGTCACAAGCAGCGCCAGGGCTGAGCACTGCTCTCCCGCCAGAACTGAACACCACTTCAACGTGATCGCTTAGCTGTCTCGACAGGCTCATCGCCGAGAGCAGCGAACCACCTCCGGAGCAGAAGGCCGGAGCCCACCCGACGAGGGGCGGGGCGCGACACGACCAGAAACCTCTGTGAAACCGAAGGGAACCGCCAGACAATGGCACGCCTCGTTGGTGTGGATCTCCCGCGTGACAAGCGCATCGAGATCGCACTCACCTACATCTACGGCATCGGCCGTACCCGCTCCCAGCAGCTGCTCGCCATCACCGGGGTCGACCCGAACATGCGCGTGCACGAGATGGGGGACGAAGAGCTGGTCAAGCTCCGCGACGCGATCGACGGCAGCTTCAAGATCGAGGGTGACCTCCGTCGCGAGGTCCAGGCAGACATCCGTCGCAAGATCGAGATCGGCAGCTACCAGGGTCGTCGCCACCGCATGGGCCTTCCGGTCCGCGGTCAGCGCACCAAGACCAACGCGCGTACCCGCAAGGGTCCCAAGCGCACGGTTGCCGGCAAGAAGAAGGCCAAGTGACCCGTTGCCCAGCTTGATCGGGCGCTCGTCACCACAGCCTCTTCCACTCGAACTCACAGCTTCCAGCTACCCCAGGAGAAACTGAATGCCTCCCAAGAGCCGCACAGCGGCCGGCGCCAAGAAGGTGCGTCGCAAGGAGAAGAAGAACATTGCTCAGGGCGAAGCCCACATCAAGAGCACGTTCAACAACACGATCGTCACGATCACCGACCCCACCGGTGCGGTGATCTCGTGGGCCTCGGCCGGCACCGTCGGTTTCAAGGGCTCGCGCAAGTCCACCCCGTTCGCGGCACAGATGGCCGCCGAGGCTGCGGGTCGTCGGGCGATGGAGCACGGGATGAAGAAGATCGACGTCTTCGTGAAGGGCCCGGGTTCGGGCCGCGAGACGGCGATTCGTTCGCTGGGTGCGATCGGCCTCGAGGTCGGCACCATCCAGGACGTCACCCCCACGCCCCACAACGGATGCCGGCCGCCCAAGCGCCGTCGCGTCTGATCACCCGAGACTGAACAGGAGACTTTGAGCTATGGCCCGTTACATCGGCCCCATGACCAAGAAGTCGCGCCGTCTCGGTGTCGACCTCGTTGGTGGCGACCAGGCTTTCGAGCGTCGCCCGTACCCCCCCGGCCAGCACGGCCGCGGCCGCATCAAGGAGAGCGAGTACCTCCTCCAGCTTCGCGAGAAGCAGAAGGCGCGTTTCTCGTACGGCATCCTCGAGCGCCAGTTCCACAACTACTACGTCGAGGCTTCGCGGCGCACCGGCAAGACCGGTGACAACCTGCTGCAGCTGCTCGAGTGCCGCCTCGACAACGTGGTCTACCGCGCGGGCTTCGCTCGCACGCGTCGCCACGCTCGTCAGCTCGTCGTGCACGGTCACTTCAAGGTCAACGGCAAGAAGGTCGACATCCCGTCCTTCCAGGTCAGCGCCCACGACGTGATCGACGTGCGCGAGAAGTCGCTCGAGATGACGCCGTTCATCGTGCTTCGTGAGACGCACGGCGAGCGCGTCGTCCCGGCGTGGCTCGAGGCGCTGCCGACCCGCATGCGGATCCTCGTGCACCAGCTCCCGGTCCGGGCCCAGATCGACATCCCGGTCCAGGAGCAGTTGATCGTCGAGTACTACTCGAAGAAGTAACACCCTCGGGGGCACCCCGGGTCCTCCCGGGGTGTCGCCACTTCCTTTTCACCTTCATTGTTCGGGCCCGTCAAATGGTGGGCTGGCCCGGAAAGGAAAGAAACAGTGCTCATCGCACAGCGCCCGACCCTGTCGGAAGAGTCCGTTGACGAGTTCCGCTCGAGGTTCGTGATCGAGCCCCTGGAGCCCGGCTTCGGTTACACGCTTGGCAACTCGCTGCGGCGCACCCTCCTGTCGTCCATCCCCGGCGCCTCGGTCACGAGCATCAAGGTGGACACCGTCCTCCACGAGTTCTCGACCATCGAGGGCGTCAAGGAAGACGTCACGGAGATCATCCTCAACCTCAAGGGCCTCGTCGTCTCCTCGGAGCACGACGAGCCCGTCACGATGTACCTGCGCAAGTCGGGTGCCGGTGACGTCACTGCCGCCGACATCGCGCCCCCGGCCGGTGTCGAGGTGCACAACCCCGACCTCAAGATCGCGACCCTGTCCGACAAGGGCAAGCTCGAGATGGAGCTGGTCGTGGAGCGTGGCCGCGGCTACGTCTCCGCCGTCCAGAACAAGGGCGCCGACAACGAGATCGGCCGGATGCCGGTCGACTCGATCTACAGCCCCGTGCTGAAGGTGACCTACAAGGTCGAGGCGACCCGTGTCGAGCAGCGCACCGACTTCGACAAGCTGGTCATCGACGTCGAGACCAAGCCGTCGATCCGTCCCCGCGACGCGATCGCCTCGGCCGGCAAGACCCTGGTCGAGCTGTTCGGTCTCGCTCGCGAGCTGAACGTCGAGGCCGAGGGCATCGACATCGGCCCGTCGCCCGTCGACGAGCAGCTGGCTGCCGACCTCGCCCTTCCGGTCGAGGACCTGCAGCTGACCGTCCGCTCGTACAACTGCCTCAAGCGTGAGGGCATCCACACCGTGGGTGAGCTCATCTCGCGCTCGGAGCAGGACCTGCTCGACATCCGCAACTTCGGTGCGAAGTCGATCGACGAGGTCAAGGCGAAGCTGGTCGAGATGGGTCTGTCCCTCAAGGACAGCGCGCCCGGCTTCGACGCTGCTGCGGCCCTGGCGGCGTACGGCGACGACGATGACGACGCCTTCGTCGAGGACGAGCAGTACTGATCGATCGGGGCTCCGCCCCACGTTGAACCCTTTCGGGGCGCTTGCCCCGGACCCCGACGGTGACCGCGGTCGACACCGTGGTCACCGACGGGGCAGGTATCCGAAACATCTACCCGAGTACCTGATACGGCTCGGGAGAATCGAGAGAAGCAATGCCTACCCCCAAGAAGGGCGCCCGCCTCGGCGGCAGCCCGGCCCACCAGAAGCTGATCATCAGCAACCTGGCGACGGCGCTGTTCGAGCACGGTCGGATCACCACCACCGAGGCCAAGGCCCGCGTCCTGCGGCCCCACGCCGAGAAGCTGATCACCAAGGCGAAGAAGGGTGACCTGCACAACCGTCGCGAGGTCCTCAAGACCATCCGCAGCAAGTCGGTCGTGCACATCCTCTTCACCGAGATCGCTCCGACCTTCGCCGAGCGCCCGGGCGGCTACACCCGGATCACCAAGATCGGTCCCCGCAAGGGCGACAACGCGCCCATGGCCGTGATCGAGCTGGTGACCGAGGCGTACTCGCCCAAGGCGCCGTCGACCAAGGCCACCCGCACCGAGACCCCCGCGGCCGCTCCGGCCGACGAGGCCCCGGTGGAGATGACCGAGGAGACCGTGCCCGAGAGCACCGTCGCCGAGGCCGCTCCGGTCGAGGAGGCCCCCGCGGCCGACGAGACGCCTGCCGACGAGGCAGCTGCGGAAGAGACGCCTGCGGACGAAGAGTCCAAGGACGCCTGAGTCCGTCTCGTAGACATCGAAGGCCCGTCACCCGCAAGGGTGGCGGGCCTTTGTCGTCCCAGCGCCTGTCAGCGGGGCCGGCGGGGGAGCGAGCGCCGGACTCCGCCCACGCGGCGGGCCCCGAGGTCGGCGCGCTGGCCGGCCGCCCACCCCGCGGCTCCGCCGGAGCCCGACAGCGCACGCGGACGCGCGTCGCGCAGGTCGGGGTAGGCCGTCTCCATCGCGGAGCGCACGAGCGTCGACCGGTCGGCGAGCACCAGGGCCGTCGAGGTGCCGGACTGCTCGAACCGAACCGCCGCGTCGGTCTCGGCTCGTCGCTCGGCGTCGGCCAGGCGCCGCCCGACCGCCATCCGGAAGCCCGCCAGCCAGGAGCGGCGGAAGGCCGCCTTGTGCTCGCGGGCCGGCACCGGGGTCCGGGCCAGGCCCGTGGCGCTCTGCAGCAGCAGGCTGGTGAAGAGGATCTCGGCGCGCTCGAGGTCCGACGCGTGCCCGAACAGGTGCAGGGAACGCTGCTTCTCGCCGTCGGTCCACCTCGTCCGGGACACCGCGACGCACCGCAGGCAGGTAGCGATGGTGGCGAGCAGGTCGGCCTTGTCGGCGGCGTACGGAGCGTCGAGGGTCACGACGCGGTCCCCGACGGGGTCCGCGGCTGGGTCGGCCCGGGCCAGCAGGGCCTGGTCGATGCCGTAGTCGGCAATGAGCTGGGTGGCCTTGGCCGTGTAGACCTCCGCCTCGTGCACGGTTGCTGCCGGGTCCTCGGCCAGGGCGAGCAGCTTGCGCACCTTGGACAGGATGGGGTCGGTCTCGCTCATCGGTCCTCCGCTGTGGTCGGGGGCACCACGCTCGCAGCGACCGGGGACAGTCCTGGGCCGGATCGGGCGGTCGTCCACAGGCTGCGGCGGGGGGGGTGGTAGGGTCGGCACGGTGGTCAGGGGAGGCGCGCCAGGAGGTCGGCGGCGTCCAGGCTGCGGGCCGCGCCCCCGGACCGGGCCAGCGCGTTGGTGGCGAGCTGCACCAGCTCGTTGACCGGCGTCGGGACGCCGTGGAGGCGGCCGAGCAGGACGATCTCGCCGGAGAGGTAGTCGATCTCGGAGGTGCCGCTGCCGCGTTCGAGGCTCTGCCACGTGGAGCCGCCGGACTGCCAGGGACCCGTGCTCGAGCGCAGGAGGTCGCCCCGTCGGGCGTCGTCCTCCACGTCGGTGACCACGGGGACACCGGCTGCGCGCAGCGCGAGCTCGCCCTCCTCGCGGGCCCGCCGTACCAGCTCCTCGACCCCGCAGCCGGCGGCGCACACCGCATCGACGCCGTTGCCGAGGTTGCGGATCAGCTTGCGGTACTTCCAGGCCATGATGTCCGGGCGCGGCTGCGACTCGAAGCCGCCGTGGCGCAGGTCGTCAACGATCGCGGTGGTCAGCTCGTCGGTGCCCCGGGGGACGAGACCGACGTCGAGGATGCCGGGCGTCGGGTGGCACTTCTGGGCGACAACTCCGGGCTCGAGGTGGCTGGAGGGAAGCATGACGCAGACGGAGTAGGTGTTGCGGAAGCGGCGCAGGATCGCCTGCTCGTTGGCCACGCCGTTCTGGACGGACACCACGGGGATGGTGGCCGGGGCGTGGGCGGCGAGGTCGTCGAGGGCCGCGTCGGTCTGGTGGGACTTCACGCAGAGCAGGACGACGGTGTCGTCGGTCCACGCGACGGCCTCGGCGCCGCCGACGGCGGGGATGACGAGGTGCTGGGAGCCGCTCGCGGTGTCGAGCCGGAGCCCGTGGTCGCGGATCGCGGCGAGGTGCGCACCACGGGCGACCAGGGTGACGCCGACCCCAGCCTCGTGCAGGTTGGCACCGATGACCCCACCCACGGCGCCCGCGCCGTACACGACATACCTCATGCGGTGAGGGTACGGGGAGGACCGGACACGCCACTGGTCCCGCCGGGTGGTGTGGGGGCGGGGTGTGGGGCGGTCAGGGTCTGGGTGGTCGGTCGCGGCTGACGTCGAGGGTGCCCTCGTGGTTGCGGAGGTACTGGTAGCCGTGGGGGCTGGTCCACAGGTAGGTGCCGCGCTCGAGTGGGGTGTAGGCCCAGGTGCTGTGGGTCTTCAGCCGGTGGTGTCGTCGGCAGAGGGGTGCGATGTTGCAGGAGCAGGTGGGTCCGCCGGTGTCGTAGGACTTGATGTGGTCGCAGTCGGCGTCGTGCTCGTCGGGGTCGGTGGTGCGGGCGGGTCGGGTGCACCAGGGGAAGACGCAGGTGTGGTCGATGAGGGTGGCGGCTTCGGCCATCCGGTCGGGGACCTCGTAGGCGTCGACGTGGACGTGGTCGTTGAGGTCGATGACGGGCTTGATGGTGACCTGGGTGTCGGGGTTGGCGCACCAGTGGCGGATCTGGTCGGCGCTCACCATGGAGCGGGTGTTCTCGAGGCGCCCGAGGTGGCCGATCGCGGAGCCCTCGGGCTGGACCGCGGCCTCGGCGAGGTGGATGTAGAGCACCACCTGGCGCGGCTTGCGTACCTTCGGGGAGGTTCTGGCCGCCATTGCCCCTTGTTGATCGAGCTTGTCGAGATCCCTGCCGGCTGACTCGTCGGCCTCGGCCTCGGTCGCGGTTCCGGCATCGTCATCCGGGTCGGTGTTGAGGTCGAGGGTGAGTTGTTGGCGGGCGATCTGGCCGAGGGCGATGGCGCGGCGCACGGGCAGGGTGTCGGTGGAGCCGAGGTCCTTGAGGGCTTGGGCGGCGGTGGTGACGGCGGTGTCGAGGTCGAGGGCGTCGGCGAGGTCGAGGGTGCCCCACACGTCCGCGGTCCCGTCCAGGGAGACGTTGGCCTTGTCGATGGTGAAGCCGCGGCCCTCGGCGGCGTCGCGGCGGCGGCGTTCGGCTTCGTCGGGCATGTAGCGGGTGATGGCTTCCTCGATGAGCCGGTCGAGCTGGGCGAGGCGGATCTTGTGGGCGAGGTGGGCGAGGTGGGTGTCGACGAAGCTGGCGGCCTCGAGGGTGAGCAGCAGGGTGGCGCGCGCGATGCGGCGGGCCCGCCACGCGGCGCAGGTCGCCGGCGACGACGCGGGCCCAGACCCGCGGCAGGCGGTATCGGAGTTCGACGGCCTCGCCGAGGTAGGCCTTGCCGGTCTCGGTGGGCAGGCCGATGGCGGCGGCGAACTCGGCGACGCTGAACTCCGCGACCAGCGGGGCGCCGGGGCCGGCGACGGTGATCCCGGTGTCGCCGTACCTGCGGTCCCAGATCGTGGCGGCGTCGGTGATCGAGTCGACCGAGTGCATGGCTGCCCAGGTCACCGCGTGCTGCAGGAGGTCGGGCCTCGGACTGGTCGGCGACCGAGCGGTCGAGCGCGCGCGGCGGTCGAGCACCGCGGCGGCGGTGTCGGCCTGGGCGAGCGTCTCGGTCATGGGTCCAGTCAAGCCGGACCCACCGACATTTCGGGCCCGGATTCGGCCCCGGAGCGGGGTCTGGGGAGAACTATTTTCGGCCGGTTCGTCTCGAGGCTCGACCGACGCTCGGCTGCCGGCGCCGGGTGCGGTCGGCGTTCGCCTCACCGGGTCTCGACGACGGTCGCTGGCGCGACTGCTCGACCAACGGGGGTGCGGGCGGCGTACGCCGGGTCTCGACGACGGTCGCTGGCGCGACCTGCTCGACCAACGGGGCTCGCGACGTGCGGTCGGCGTACGCCTCACCGGGTCGCGACGACGGTCGCTGGGGCGACCTGCTCGCCCACCGGGGTCGCGGGTGCGGTCGGCGTACGTCTTGCGGGGTCTCGACGACGGTCGCTGGCGCGACCTGCTCGACCACCGGAACCCACGGTCGCTGCGCGACCTGGTCGTCCGACGGAGCGCGGGGGGCCGGGCGGCGTACGTCTTGCCGGGTCTCGACGACGGTCGCTGGCGCGACCTGCTCGACCAACGGCCGACCAAGCGGGGGTGCGGCTACCAGGCGCGCTCGACGAGCTGGGTGGCCTCGGTGAGGCCCAGGCCGAGGCGGCGGGCGAGGGCGGCGTAGGCGGCGGCTGCCTCGGCGGCCTCCGCGCTCGCGGCGGGGGCGGTGAGCGCGACGAAGGTGCCGCGCCGGCCCTCGGTCACCACGACGCCGTCGGTCTCGAGCTCGCGGTAGGCGCGGGCGACGGTGTTGACGGCCAGGTGCAGCTCGGTGGCCAGCGCCCGGACCGTCGGCAGTCGGGTGCCTGCGGGGATCTGCCCGGACGCGACCCGCGAGGCGATCTGGACGCGGAGCTGCTCGAAGGGCGGCCGGTCGGATGCCGGGTCGAGGGGGAGCACATCCATGAGACGGACCCTACGCGTGGTTCCGTCTGCCGCCCTGATGCGATAGGGACGTGCCATGGATCACGACATTCTGGTGGTGGGGGAGTCCCTGATCGACATCGTCCGGGGGCCGGACGGCAGCACGGTGGAGTACGCCGGAGGGAGCGCGGCGAACGTCGCGGTGGCGCTGGCCCGGCTCGGGAGGCCGGTGCGGTTCGCGACCAGCTACGCCGACGACGCCCACGGCCGGCTGATCGCCGAGCACCTCTCCGCGGCCGGGGTCCGGCTCGCCTCCGACCCGGGGGCGGTCGCGCGCACCTCGACCGCGCAGGCGACGATCGGGGCCGACGGCGCCGCCCGTTACGAGTTCGACCTCGAGTGGCGGGTCAACCCGGTCACCGAGGCCCGCGCGACGCTGGTGGTGCACACCTGCTCCCTCGGAGCGGTCCTGCTCCCCGGCGCCGAGGACGTGCTGGCGCTGCTCACCGAGCTGCGGGAGACCGCCACGATCAGCTACGACGTGAACGCCCGCCCCGCCATCACCGGCGCGGGACCTGACGTGGTCGGCAGGGTCGAGCGGATGGTCGCGATCAGCGACATCGTGAAGGCCTCGGACGAGGACCTGAGCGCGCTCTACCCCGACCTCGACAACCTGGTGGCGGCGCGCGCGCTCCTCGCGCTGGGGCCGGCCGCGGTCGTGGTGACGCGGGGTGCCGAGGGCGCCACCTGGGTCGGCAGGTCCAGTCAGGCGGAGATCGCGTCGCTGCCGGTCACGGTCGCCGACACCATCGGTGCCGGGGACACCTTCGGAGCCGCGCTGCTCGACGCGCTCTGGGAGCGCGAACGGCTCGGCGCGGGGCAGCGCGAGATGCTGCACGACCTGGCCGCGGCCGAGGTCGCCGACGTGCTCGCCCACGCGGCTCGCGCGGCCGCCGTCACCGTCTCGCGGCCCGGCGCCGACCCGCCGTACCGCCACGAGCTCGCCGACTGAGGCGCCTCCACCCGCGGTGAAGACACCCAGTCCGGGGCACGTTTCCGATCGTAGGGGGAGCCGGTGAGAGACTTCCCGCGTGCGGATCCGGATCGACCTTGCCTACGACGGCAGCGACTTCCACGGTTGGGCCGTCCAGCCAGGTCTGCGGACCGTGCAGGGCGAGGTGGAGGCAGCGCTGGCGACCGCGCTGCGGCTCCCCGCCGTGAGTGTCGTGTGCGCCGGGCGCACGGACACGGGGGTGCACGCCCGCGGCCAGGTGATCCACCTCGACGTGGACCGCGACGTCGTGTCCGGCTCGGTCGGCCGCGCCCAGGAACCCCCGCTCGAGGCGCTGCTGCGCCGGCTGAACGGGATCCTGCCCCTCGACGTGCGGGTACGCCGCGTCGTCGAGGCGCCGGACGGCTTCGACGCCCGCTTCTCGGCGCTCTGGCGGCGCTACGCCTACCGGATCGCCGACCGCCCGGCCTCGGTCGACCCGCTGGTCCGCTCGCACGTGCTCCCCTGGTCGCGGACCCTGGACGTGGACCTGCTCAACGAGGCCTCCGCGCTGCTCCTCGGCGAGAACGACTTCGCCGCCTTCTGCCGGAAGCGTGAGGGCGCGACGACGATCCGGACCCTGCTCGACCTGACCTGGCGGCGCAACCCGGACGGGACGGTGGAGGCCACCGTGCGGGCCGACGCGTTCTGCCACAGCATGGTGCGGGCGCTGGTCGGCTGCCTGCTGGCCGTCGGCGACGGCCGGCAGCCGGTGCCGTGGGCAGCCGACGTCCTCCGCGGGCGGCAGCGTCACCCGGCGGTGACCGTGGTCCAGGCCCGCGGGCTGACCCTCGAGGAGGTCGCCTACCCGGCCGACGGCGAGCTGGCGGACCGGGCCGAGGTGACGCGGGCCAAGAGGATCGCGACCGGCCCCGCGGCCGAGGACGAGGAGGACGGCTGATGGAGGAGGACCACTACTTCAGTGCCGACCCGTCGGTGCGGTTCAAGCGAGCGCCGGTGCACGCGTCGGTCTGGGGCCACGAGCTGGAGCTGACCAGCGGCTCGGGTGTCTTCGCCCAGGGCCGCGTCGACATCGGCACCGCGGTGCTGTTCCGCGAGACCGAGCCCCCGCCCGCCGGCCGGATCCTCGACCTCGGCTGTGGCTACGGCGTGATCGGTCTCGCGATCGCCGTGGCCGTCCCCGAGGCGGTCGTCACCGCGGTCGACGTCAACGAGCGGGCCGTGCTGCTGGCCAACGAGAACGCCGCAGCCCTGGTGGTCGCGGACCGCTACACCGCCACCACCCCGGACGGCGTGCCCGCCGACGCGTCGTACGACGAGATCTGGTCGAACCCGCCGATCCGGATCGGCAAGGCGGCGCTGCACCAGCTGCTGCTGACCTGGCTGCCGCGGCTGGCGCCGGGCGGTCGTGCGGTCATGGTCGTGGGCAAGAACCTGGGGGCCGACTCGCTGCAGCGCTGGCTGGGGGAGCAGGGCTACCCGACCGAGCGGCCGGCCAGCGCCAAGGGGTTCCGGGTGCTGGTCTCGCGTCGGGCGGGCGACTGAGTCAGCAGCAGGCCGTGGCGCTGGGCTGGAGCTCCTGCTCGGTCGGCCTCGGCGGCCTCGGCGGCCTCGACACCGCAGCAGCCGACCGGTGAGGTGTCGCCGACGCCGAAGGTCTCGCTGTCCTCGAGCACGGTGTAGATCTCCCACCGCTCGCCGTTCGGGGCGCCCTCGACCCAGAACTTGTCCTGCTTGGCGTAGCAGCAGGTCGTGTCGCGCTCGTCGACCGAGGCAAGTCCCGCGGCCGCCAGCCGGCTCTGCTCGGCGTCGACCTTGTCGGTGTCGGGCACCTCGACCCCGAGGTGGTTGACCGAGCCGCCCTCACCCGGGTTCTCGATCAGGATCAGCTTGAGCGGCGGCTCGGCGACGGCGAAGTTGGCGTAGCCGGGCCTGGTCTTGGCCGGCGCGACGCCGAAGAGCTTCGTGTAGAAGGCGATCGAGGTGTCGAGGTCGTCGACGTTGAGCGCCAGCTGGAGCCGGGACTGGGTGGTTGCCATGGTGAACCTCCGGTGAAGAGATAGATAACTGTCTATGTCAGATGTTGCAGCAGACATAGACGACTGTCAACATAGACGCATGTCAAAGTCCTTGATCGAGCTGACGCCGGTCCAGACCGTCGCGTGCTGCTCGCCGCTGGTCCGCGAGCCCCTGACCGTCGAGCAGGCCGAGTCGATCTCGCCGCTGATCAAGGCGCTCGCCGACCCGGTGCGCCTGCGCCTGCTGTCGCTGGTCGCGTCCCACGCCAACGGCGAGGCCTGCGTGTGCGACCTCCAGGGCGCCTTCGACCTGTCCCAGCCGACGATCAGCCACCACCTCAAGGTGCTCCACGAGGTCGGCCTCCTCGACCGGTCGAAGCGAGGCGTGTGGGTCTACTACGCGATCCGCAACGAGGCGCTCGCCGGCGTCGCCGCACTGCTGGGCGGTACGGCGACGTGAGCGGCACGACCGTCACCGAGCACGAGCAGGTGGTCTCCCGCCTCTCGCGGCTCGACCGGTTCCTGCCGCTGTGGATCGGCCTGGCGATGGTGGCCGGCCTGCTCCTCGGGCGCACCGTGCCCGGCCTCGACGACGCCCTGGGCGCCGTCGAGATCGACGGGATCTCGCTGCCGATCGCCGTCGGCCTGCTGGTGATGATGTACCCCGTCCTGGCGAAGGTGCGCTACGACCGGCTCGACACCGTGACCGGCGACCGGCGGCTGCTGGTCTCGTCCCTGGTGCTCAACTGGGTGGTCGGCCCGGCCCTGATGTTCACGCTGGCCTGGCTGCTGCTGCCCGACCTGCCGGAGTTCCGCACCGGCCTGATCATCGTCGGCCTGGCGCGCTGCATCGCCATGGTGATCATCTGGAACGACCTCGCCTGCGGTGACCGGGAGGCCGCGGCGGTGCTGGTGGCGCTCAACTCGGTCTTCCAGGTGATCGCGTTCGCCGGCCTCGGCTGGTTCTACCTCGACGTCCTGCCCGGCTGGCTGGGCCTCGACACCGCCGCCCTCGACGTGTCGCCGTGGCAGATCGCGAAGTCCGTCCTCGTCTTCCTCGGCGTCCCGCTGCTGGCCGGCTTCCTCTCCCGGCGGCTGGGCGAACGCGCCAAGGGCCGCGAGTGGTACGAGTCGACGTTCCTGCCGAAGGTCGGCCCGTGGGCGCTCATCGGCCTGCTGTTCACCATCGTCGTGCTGTTCGCCCTGCAGGGGGACCAGATCACCAGCGAGCCGCTGGACGTCGTACGCATCGCGCTGCCGCTGCTGGCCTACTTCGCCCTGATGTGGGGCGGCGGCTACCTGCTGGGCAAGGCGCTGGGGATGACCTACGAGCGCACCACCACGCTGGCCTTCACCGCGGCCGGCAACAACTTCGAGCTCGCCATCGCCGTCGCCATCGCCACCTTCGGGGTCACCTCCGGCCAGGCGCTGGCCGGCGTCGTCGGCCCGCTCATCGAGGTGCCCGTGCTGGTGGGTCTCGTCTACGTGAGCCTCGCCCTGCGCAACCGGTTCCCGCACCAGCCCTCGCAGCAGCCCACCAGGAGCCAGGCATGACCGTGACCGAACGCCCCACCGTCCTGTTCGTCTGCGTGCACAACGCGGGTCGCTCCCAGATGGCCGCCGGCTTCCTGCAGCACCTCGCCGGCGACCGCATCCAGGTGCTCTCCGCCGGCTCGCAACCGGCCGAGGCGATCAACCCGGTCGCGGTGGCGGCGATGGCCGAGGAGGGCATCGACATCACCGCAGAGACCCCGAAGATCCTCACCGACGAGGCCGTCCGGGAGTCCGACGTCGTCATCACGATGGGCTGCGGCGACGAGTGCCCGTTCCATCCCGGCAAGCGCTACGAGGACTGGAAGCTCGACGACCCCGCCGGTCAGGGCATCGAGTCGGTGCGGCCGATCCGCGACGAGATCCGGGCGCGGATCGAGACGCTCGTGGGCGAGCTGCTGCCCGGCTGAGGGGTCTCGACCGGCTCGACCGGTGCGGTTGCGAGGATGGCCGGATGACGACCTACGTTGCCGCCGAGAACCGCTACGACACCGAGGCCACGGGCATGCAGTACCGCTTCACCGGGCGCAGCGGGCTGCAGCTGCCCGTCCTGTCGCTGGGCCTCTGGCAGAACTTCGGTGACGACCGCCCCGAGGACAACCAGCGCGCGATCCTGCGCCGGGCCTTCGACCGCGGGGTCACCCACTTCGACCTCGCCAACAACTACGGCCCGCCGTACGGCCGGGCCGAGGAGAACATCGGGCGCTACCTGAAGGACGACTTCGCGCCCTACCGCGACGAGCTGGTCATCTCCACCAAGGCGGGCTACGACATGTGGCCCGGGCCCTACGGCCAGGGCGGGGGCTCGCGGAAGTACGTCCTCGCCTCGCTGGACCAGTCGCTGACCCGGATGGGGCTGGAGTACGTCGACATCTTCTACAGCCACCGCTTCGACGCGGACACCCCCGTCGAGGAGACGATGACGGCGCTGGACCACGCGGTGCGCCAGGGCAAGGCGCTCTACGCCGGCATCTCGTCGTACTCCGCGGAGAAGACCCGCGAGGCGGCCACGATCGCCCGCGAGCTCGGTACGCCGCTGCTGATCCACCAGCCGTCGTACTCCATGCTCAACCGCTGGATCGAGGGGGGCCTGCTCGACGAGCTCGAGCAGCAGGGGATGGGCTGCATCGTGTTCACGGCGCTGGCCCAGGGGCTGCTGACCGACCGCTACCTCGACGGGGTGCCCGCCGACTCCCGGGCGGCGCGCAGCGACTCGACCATCCCCGGGGAGTCGTTCGACGAGAAGACCCTTGGCCACGTACGGCGCCTCAACGAGATCGCGGCCGGCCGCGGCCAGAAGCTCGCCCAGATGGCACTCCAGTGGGCGGTGCGCGACCCGCGGGTCACGTCGGCGGTCATCGGGGCGTCGTCCGTGGAGCAGCTCGACACCAACCTCGACGCGCTGTCCGGCCCGGCCTTCAGCGAGGACGAGCTCGCCGCGATCGACCGGGACGCGGTCGACGCCGGGGTCAACCTGTGGGCACGCTCGGCCGAGGGCTGATTCCCGGTCAGCTGCCCCGGGCGTCCTCCCACACCTTGCAGCCGACCAGCACGAGCACGGCGAGCAGGGCGCCCGCGACCACGTCGATGACGTAGTGCTCGCCGAAGTAGACGAGCGCCAAGGACATCGCCAGGGGGTAGGCGAGCATCAGCCAGCGGGCGGGTGAGCGCCAGCGCTGGATGGCGTAGAGCGCGATGAGGAACGCGATCCCGGCGTGCAGCGACGGCATCGCGGCGACCGGGTTGCCGACGCCCTGGAGGGCGAGGTTGATCCGGTCGAGCCCGATCTCGGACCAGCCGCGGCCGGTGAGTCGGTGGATGTCCGCGGGCAGGTAGCCGTCCTCGGACGCCATCCACGGCGGCGCCATCGGATAGAGGATGTAGACGGTCAGGGCGCCGAAGTTGATGGCGACGTAGCGGCGCATCCAGCGGACCCACGCCACCCGCTCGCGCACCCACAGCACGGCGGCGATCGTCAGCCCGGCGAGGAAGTGGGAGGAGTAGACCGTGGTGAGCAGGGTGTCGAACCACTGGGGTGCGCTCCCCGGTTCGCACGGGGTGCCGCACCACGCCGCCTGGAGGCGCTCGGTCGGTGTGACGCCGCCGCCGAGCCAGGTGTCGACCGTGATCGGCATCGAGAAGTGGACGGTGAAGCCCAGGTTGTCGGTGAGGCCGCGGCTGAAGAAGTAGATGACCAGCCCCACCACGGGCGACCACCAGTCGCGCAGGAAGTTCAGGTGGTAGCGCGGCTCCGCCTGGACGTGCCAGGCGATGGTGCCCAGCCAGAGCCAGACGAACACCTGCACGGTGTCGTTGGGGATGCCGAGCGTCTGCGACCACAGCACGAAGAGCACGGCATAGACGCTCATCGCCGTGGTGCGTACCCAGGGTCGGGTCACGGACGGCGCCTCGGAGGCCGTGCGCGCTCGTACGTCCGGCGACCCCCCATCCATGAGGTGATTCTAGGGACGCCCGCCACATCGTTCGTCCCCTTTATTCGGGTCTCCGGATTTGGTCTCCGGTCAGACTCGGCGCAACGCCATCAGGGGACAGCTCCGCTCGGCGTGCCGCGCGTGCTCGTCGAGGTGCGGGGGGACCTGGGGATCGCGTTCGCCCGTCCGGCTGATCGGGAACCCCCAGTCGTCGGTGGTGAGCAGCTCGGGGAGCAGCTCGACACACCCGCCGTGGCCGTCGCACCGGGTCCAGTCGACGTGGACGCGGCTCATCGGGTGCGCCTCTCGTCGGTCGGGCACCAGCCGGACAGGTGCGCGTCGACGTGGCCGGCGAAGACGCGCATCGTGCTGGCGACCATGCGTGCGGTTCCGTCGGGGTGGGCGCACGCGCCGCGACCGGTGACGAGCCGGCCCAGCCGGTCGATCTCGGCCGGAAGCCGCGCGTCGAGGCTGCGGTCGGCCAGTCGCCGCAGGCTGTCTGCCATCCGCGGCAGGCCGTTGACGCAGGGCCCGCACTGGCCGGCGGACTCCCCGGCGAGGTAGTCCGAGATCTCCGCGGCCTCCCGGATCGGGCACCGGTCGGCACCCAGCACATGAAGCACGCCGGCGCCCACGGCGGCGCCGTACGGCTGGAGGTCGGCACGGGTGAGCCGGGTCTCGAGGGCGGCCGCGGGCAGCCAGGCGCCGTGGAAGCCGCCCACCAGCACGGCCACCGGGTCCACCGGCGAGCTGGGGGTGAGCACGTCGACGAGCCGCGTGCCGCGGGCGGCCTCGACGACACCCGGGCGCTGCACGGAACCGCCGATCGTGAACAGCGACGTCCCGGGGTCCTCGTGGGTCCCGACCTCCCGGAACCACGCGGCGCCGTGCCGGGCGGCCAGCGCCAGGTGCGCCAGGGTCTCGGCGTTGAGCACCAGCGTGGGCCGACCGTCCACCCCGCGGGTCGTCACGCGCACGAGCGGATCGCGGGGGACCGGGAGCCGGCCGTCGAGCTGGTTGACCAGGGCGCTCTCCTGGCCGGCGACGAAGCCGCCGCGCAGGGAGGCGACCTCGATCCCACGGCGAGCGGCCGCGGCCTGCGCCGGACCGGTGGCGATGTGGGGGCCGAGGGCCAGCACGGCCCGGCGGGCGTGCAGCGCGCGGCTCACGATCGCGAGGCCCTCGACCAGGAGGTGTGGCACCCGGGTCGCCAGGACGGCGTCCTTCTTGCTGAGCGGCTCGCCCTCCATGGCGTTGCCGACCACGACGGGCCGCCGGGACCCGGTCGCGACCGCCCGCAGCTTCGTCGCGGTGGGGAAGCCCGCGCCTCCGCGCCCGGTGAGCCCGGCCTCGTCGGCCAGGGCGAGCAGCTCGGCCACACCCAGCACCGGCAGGTCGCCGGCGGGCTCGGCCGCGAGCAGGCGGCGGGTGTCCACGGGGAGGGAGGTCATGCTCATCGGAGAACCTTTCGGGGAGTGCGGTCCCAGCCGCGGCCGCCGTACGACGGGAGCAGGCGCCAGCCGACGGCGCCGGCCACCGCCGCCACACAGGCCAGGGCCAGGCCGGTGAACCAGGCGGAGCCGGCGTCGGTGCCGTTCCCGAGGGCGTGGAGCAGGGCGACCGGCCACAGGACGTACGTCGCCCAGTGCACGGCCTTGAACACGCGCGGTCCGACCCGGTGGCGCAGCAGGCTGACCACCGTGATGACAGCGAGGAGGTCGAGAGCCAGGGTGCCGAGACCGAGCCAGACCGGTCGGTAGTTGCCCAGGAACGGCAGGACCAGGTCGACCAGGCGGAGCTGGGCGTAGGGGTCGAAGAGGAGGCTGACGACGTGCGCCAGGACGAGTCCGGTGCCGGTGAGCGCGGCGGTGCGGTGGACGTCGGCGACGCCGAAGCGGCCGAGGCCGGGGAGGGGGCGTCCCGACCTCGTGGCCACGCCCAGCACGAGGGTGATCGTGAACATGACCAGCGCGACGATGCCGGTGCCGCGACCCAGGGCCCAGAGTGCCTCGTTCATGCCGCGGCCCCCTCGGCGGGCCAGCCGGCGCAGGTGTGCACCACGCCGTCGCGGTCGACGAGGCGAGCGGGCAGGCCCCGGTCGGTGAGCCAGGTGAGCCCGGCCCGACCCTTGACCACCGTCGCGGTGGCGGCGCTGTTGGCCGCCGCGCAGCTCGCGGCGGCGACCGTGACGCTGCGCCAGACCGGCTCGGCCGGGCGGCTGGTGCGCGGGTCGACGATGTGGTGCAGGGTCTCGTCGCCGCGGCGCCAGATGCGTCGTGCGGTGCTCGACGTGGCGACCGCGCCGCCGGCCGGGAGCGAGACCTGGCAGGCGGGGTCGGCCTCGGTGTCCTGGACCAGGATCTGCCAGCCGCCGACCGGTGCGGGTCCTGCGGTCGCGATGTCGCCGCCGAGGCTGATCAGGACGCCCACGCCCAGACGGTCGGCGACCAGGGCGGCACAGCGGTCGGCGGCCACCGCCTTGGCGCTCGCGCCGAGGTCGAGCTCGAGTCCGGCCGGCATCGTGAGGCGCCGGCCCTCGAGCCGGAGCCGCCGCCAGCCGGGGACGGGGCGTACGACGGCGACGAGTCCGGCGCCGCTCTCGACGAGCCGGATGTCACGGTCGTAGCCCAGCGCGGAGAGCGCCCCGCCGACGGTCGGGTCGACCGCGCCGTCGGTGCTGCCGGCGGCGGCGAGCGCCTCGGTGAGCAGGTCGGCCAGCATCGGGGTGACGAGCACGGTGCCGTCCGGCCCGGGGGTCAGGTTCCGGATCTCGGAGTCGGGACGGAACCGGCTGGCGGCCAGCTCGACCTCGTCGAGCAGGTCCTGGACCAGCGGGACCGCGCGGTCGAGCGCGCCGGCGTCGGTGACGACGAGCCGGGCGCGGGTGCTCCACAGCTCCCACTCGTGGGCGGCGACCATGTCAGGACCCACTCGTGGTGGCGTGGGTCGAGCCCGTGCCCGGGGTGACGGCGGTGGACTGCGAGGTCGCCCGGTTGCTGCCGGCGCTGGTTCCGGTGCCCGACCCGCTGGTGGAGCCGGCAGCGGTCGAGCCGGCGATGCCGGCCACGGCGCTGACACCCAGCGCTGCGGTGACGGCGCCGGCGACCAGTGCCGTGCTGAGCCGGCGGGCGTGGCGGGTGTTGCGACTGCGTGGGGTGGTCATCGTGTCTCCTCGGTCAGGACCCGGACGTGGTGGCGTGGGAGCCGCCGCCGCTCGGCGGTTGGGGAGCCGGGAGCGGTGCCTGGAGCTGGCCGCCCTGGGTCTGGCCGTACTGCTGGGACTGGTCGTCGCCCTCCTCGCCCTCGTCGTCGGAGTAGCCGCGCGACCAGGTGCCCGACTGCGGGCGGTCCGTGCCCGGGTTGGAGGGTCCGGCGGAGGGGGAGGCGGACACGGTCAGGCCGATCGCGGCCGCGGCGCCGAGCGAACCCGCGACACCGAGCGCGATGACGGCGGCCTGCGCGCGGCGTGCGAGGCGGAGCCTGTGGTGGGTCATGCCTCCACGTTGACGCGGGTTCCTGTGGCGATCCTGTGTGCAGGTGCTGCGTTGCATGTCGGCTGCGCCGGCGCATCAGCTGGTCGCGGTGATAACTGGTCGCCGTGGCCCGCGCGATGGCGGACAATCGTCGTTCGTGGGTCACGTGGATGTCGCCGGAGTGCGCTACGAGCTGCCGGACGGGCGGGTGCTGCTCGACGACGTCTCGTTCCGGGTCGGCGAGGGGGCCAAGGTCGCGCTGGTCGGCGCCAACGGCGCCGGGAAGACCACGCTGCTGCGGATCATCACCGGTGAGCTCGTCCCGCACACAGGGGCGGTGACCCGGTCGGGCGGGCTCGGCGTCATGCGTCAGATGGTCAACGCGGGGCTCAGCGAGGACCCGAGCGTCGCCGACCTGCTTCTGTCGGTCTCCCCGCCACGGATCCGTGCGGCCGCGGCCGCGGTCGACCGCTGGGAGCTCGCGCTCATGGACACCGACGACGAGAAGACGCAGATGGCCTACGCCCATGCTCTCTCGGAGTTCGGCGACGCCGGCGGCTACGACATCGAGGTCACCTGGGACGTCTGCACGATGGCGGCGCTCGCCCTGCCCTACGACCGCGCCAAGTACCGCTCCCTGCGCACACTCAGCGGCGGCGAGCAGAAGCGGCTCGTGCTGGAGTTCCTGCTGCGCGGGCCCGACCAGGTGCTGCTGCTCGACGAGCCCGACAACTTCCTCGACGTCCCGGGCAAGATCTGGCTCGAGCAGCGGATCCGCGAGTCCGACAAGACCATCCTCATGATCAGCCACGACCGCGAGCTGCTCGACAACACCGCGACCCGGGTCGTGACCGTGGAGCTGGGCGGTGCCGGCAACACGGTGTGGACGCACCCGGGCGGCTTCGCGTCGTACCACCAGGCGCGGCGCGACCGGTTCGCGCGCTTCGAGGAGCTGCGCAGGCGCTGGGACGAGGAGCACGCGAAGCTCAAGCAGCTGGTCCTGCACTACAAGATCAAGGCCGAGTACAACGACGGCATGGCCTCGCAGTACCGCGCCGCGCAGACCCGGCTGCGCAAGTTCGAGGAGGCCGGCCCGCCGACCGAGCAGCCCCGCGAGCAGCAGGTGTCCATGCGGCTGAAGGGCGGGCGCACCGGCAAGCGGGCCGTGGTGTGCGAGGCACTCGAGATGACCGGGCTGATGAAGCCGTTCGACCTCGAGGTCTGGTACGGCGAGCGGGTCGCCGTGCTCGGCTCCAACGGCTCCGGCAAGTCGCACTTCCTGCGGCTGCTGGCTGCCGGCGGGAGCGACCCGGACGTGGAGCACCGGCCCGTGTCCGAGGTGCCGGTCAAGCCGGTCGACCACACCGGCAGGGCCCGGCTCGGGGCCCGGGTGCGCCCCGGGTGGTTCGTGCAGACCCACGAGCACCCCGAGCTGATGGGCCGCACGCTGCTGGAGATCCTGCACCGGGGTGACGGCTCCCCGAACGGCCGCAGCGGGATGGGTCGCGAGCAGGCGGCCCGGGTGCTCGACCGCTACGAGCTGGCCGGCGCCTCCGAGCAGAAGTTCGAGTCGCTGTCGGGTGGTCAGCAGGCGCGGTTCCAGATCCTGCTGCTCGAGCTGAGCGGCGCCACGCTGCTGCTCCTCGACGAGCCCACGGACAACCTGGACGTGCAGTCGGCGGAGGCGCTCGAGGAGGGTCTCGAGGCGTTCGACGGGACCGTCCTCGCGGTGACCCACGACCGTTGGTTCGCCCGCGGGTTCGACCGGTTCCTCGTCTACGGCGCCGATGGCGAGGTCTACGAGTCGGACGGTCCCGTGTGGGACGAGGGTCGGGTCCAGCGCGACCGGTGACCGCTAGCCTCCTGCCTGTGGAGAGCGCACCTCACCTGGTCGTGCTGCGCTGGTGTTCATGTTCGTCCGTGGCCTGCAGGTCAGGCACTTGCCGCATGCGTTCAGGCTGCCTTCAGCGGCACCGCCTTACTTTCGGCAGGAGAGGCCATCGCTCAGGTGGCTCGACGGAAGGCAACAGCATGAGGCTCTCTGCAGCCACGCTGGCGGCGCTGCTCGTTGCAAGCGGCAGCCTGGCACCCAGCGCAGTCGGACAGTTCAGGAACGCGGACACCTCGACCGATCAACCGCGAGCAGTGCCGCGGGTGATCCCCCTGGAGGACGCACGTCTGAAGTTCGAGATCAACGCGACCGATCGGGACGGCGGCGTCCAGGTGTTCATCGACGCCGAGGAATGGAAGACGATGTCGATCTTGGACCCCCAGGGCAAACAGATCTTCTCGACGGAGACCGGAGGCAGGCTGGCCAGATTCGGCGGTTCGGAGCTCTTCCTCGAGAGCGGGGAGCCGCCCTTCTCCGAGCTTCCACTCAGCAAGCTTCTCAAGCAGTGGCCGGCAGGCGTCTACAAGTTCCGCGGGACGGGGGCGGACGGGCAGCCGTTCCGGGGCTCGGCACGGCTGACGCACCGCCTTCCCGCCGGGCCGAGGCTGGTGTCGCCGGTCGAGGGCTCAGCGCCGCAGGAGCCGCGGGACACGGTGATGCACTGGCGGCAGGTCCCGGCACCGGAGGGCAGCCGGATCATCGGGTACCAGGTGTTGGTGGAGCGCGAGACCGGACTCGATGCCCTTCCAGTCGTGACCCTTGACGTGATGATGCCGCCGACGGCCACGAGGCTTCGGGTGCCGCCGCGCTTCCTCCGCCCGAACACGGCGTACTCGTGGGAAGTGCTCGCCATCGAGAGGAGCGGCAATCAGACACTGTCGTCCTCGACATTCATGACGGCCAGCTGACGAGGAGCAAGGTGGCCCGATAAGGATCGGTGAGGCCACTGCCGGTCACGACGGCCAGCTCAGTCAGAGTGACCCTCGCTGTATCTAGAGTGCCGTGCGTGGACACCGACGACCTCGTGCCCGGATGCTTCCCGTGCGACCAGCAGGCGGGGGTCGCGCTGCCACCGCGCGAGGACGTCGTACACACCGATCACTGGCGAGTGGCCCACGCTTTCAACAGCATGCTCCCCGGGTGGCTCGTCCTGCTGCCGACCCGCCACGTCGCCTCCTTCACGGAGCTGACGCCGGAGGCAGCCGACGAGCTCGGTGGGCTCGTACGTCGCCTGGGCGCCGCACTGGAGGCTGTCACCGGCTGCGTGAAGACCTACCTCATGCAGTTCTCCGAGGCCGAGGGGTTCTCCCACCTGCACCTCCACCTGGTGCCAAGGCTGCCGGACCACCCCGCGGACGCGCTCGGACCGCGGGTGTTCGCGTACCTGACCGAGGATCAGAGCCAGTGGCTCCCCACGACGGAACGCGACCGCATCGCGCTCTCCATCCGCGCCGCGCTTGCGTGAAGTCCGCTGCGGGAGGACTGCAGTCAGGAGATCGCGGCCTTCACCAGGTCGACGACTCGCTTCTCCACTGCGGGGCTCCACTGGCGGAGCGCATAGGACACCGGCCACAGGTCGCCGTCGTCGAGGTTCGCCGCGTCCTGGAAGCCCAGGGTGGAGTACCGGTAGCTGAACTTGCCCGCGTCCTGGAAGAAGATGACGACCTTGCCGTCCGCGTTCGCATAGGCAGGCATTCCGTACCAGGTCTTCGGCGTCAGGTCGGGCGCAGCACCGGTCACCGCCACATGCACGCGCTCGGCGAGTGCACGATCCTCCGGCGCCATCTGCGCGATCCTGTCGAGAACGGCCTGCAGGCCGTCGGCCTGCTTGGCGCCCTTCTTGCCCTCGGCACGCAGCTCGTCGGCGCGCTCCTTCATCGCGGCACGCTCCTCCGAGCTGAAGCCGTCGGATGCGGACTTGGCACTCTTGGCGGGCATTGTCGGGCTTCCTTTCGTCAGGTGGAGGCTCAGCGTCACGCCGGCCCTCCGCAGCAAGGCTAAGCGCACCGCCACCGTGGCGCTGCTCGATTTCCTGCGTGGATCGGGGGAGCCGAGGCACTCGCGGACCTGGCCGCGCGGGCCGTCCTGGCCAGCCGATCGGGCAGACTGATCGACGTGGAAGCTCTCGGCAGCAGACAGGTGTACGCCAACCCCTGGATGACCGTCCGGGAAGACACGGTCCGTCGCCCGGACGGATCCACCGGCATCTACGGCGTGGTGGACACCCCCGACATCGCCCTGATCATCCCGGCCGACGGCAACCGGTTGCATCTCGTCGAGCAGTACCGCTACCCGGTCGCCGGCCGGCGTTGGGAGTTCCCCTCAGGCAGCGCCGACCAGCGGCTCGATGTCGACGCGGCGGCGCTGGCCGCACGCGAGCTGCGCGAGGAGACAGGGCTCGTGGCCAACAGCCTGACCCAGCTCGGCACGCTCGACGTCTCGCCGAGCATGTTCAACCAGCGGTGCAGGGCCTTCCTGGCGACCGACCTGACGCAGCTCGCGCCGCAGCGAGAGCTCGACGAGCAGGACATGCGGTCGGCCTGGTTCACCCGTGCCGACGCCGAGCGCATGATCAGCGACGGCACCATCACCGACGCGAAGTCCACCGCGGCGTACGCCCTGCTCCTCATGCACGAGCGGCCGTCGCACCTCTGAATCGTGCAGGTGAAGCCCCCGGGGTTCCAGGACCAGGAGTAGTGCCCCCGCTGGACGAGGAGTGGTTGCCGGTCGACAGCTCCAGAGGGCCCGCCAGGCCTGGCGCGAGCGAGGACCGAGCCGCAGGCACCTACCAAGACCAGTCCTGGTTCGGGACCTTGGGCCCTTCGTTGAATCGGACGGCAGGATGACGGTGTACCTGTTGGTCGTGAGGAGGGCACCGGATGGATACCCACGCCCTGGACAGGTGGCTGTACCGGGGGCGGCGGCCGAACCGGCTCGCTCGCCTCCTCAACGGCATGTGGGCTCGACTCTCAGCGGCCGGGATCGGGCCAGCACGTCAAGTGATGGTTGAGGTCACCGGGCGACGCACCGGCAGGACCGTCTCCTTTCCTGTCGTCGTCGCGGATTACCACGGCGAGCGCTACCTGGTGTCGATGCTCGGGGAGAACACGAACTGGGTCCGTAATGTCCGTGCGGCCGACGGCCAGGTCGTGCTGCGGCACGGTCTCCGTGAGGCCGTGCGACTCGAAGAGGTCGCAACCGCCGAGCGGCCGGAGATCTTGCGCCGCTACCTCGAGCGTGCGCCCGGCGCGAGGGCGCACATTCCGGTCGACCGGAAGGCGCCCATCGAGGAGTTCGGGCGCATCGCCGCCCAGTATCCCGTCTTTCGCGTGAGGGTGCTCGACACAACCGCCCGGTAGTCCCTGCCGCGTGTTCCGCAGCTCGACGCCCACTCACTGTGTGCCGCACAGGTCCGGTGACTTCCCGGGCAAATCGTTGGGTGCTGCGAAGTCCGGTGCGAGAGTGGACACATGAACGGTCCACCGGACCGATGGGTCCTCGAGCTGAGCTGCATGCTGGACGCCCCCCGCGAGCGGATCTTCCGAGCGCTGACCGAGCCGTCTGTCCTGATGGAGTGGTGGGGTCCATCGGGGTTCACGACCCCCGAGATCGAGCTCGACCTGGGCGTCGGCGGCCGCTACCGCTTCGCGATGCAACCACCGGGCGGCGAGCTGTTCCACCTCGCAGGCGAGTTCCTCGAGATCGACCCACCCCACCGTCTGGTCTACAGCTTCCGCTGGGAGGAACCCGACCCCGATGACCGAGAGACGGTCGTCCGGCTGTCCCTTGGCGCGGTGGGGGACAACACGGAGCTTTCGCTCTCGCAGGGCGAGTTCGCGACCGAGGCGCGGCTCGAGCTGCACAGGAGCGGCTGGACGGAGTCCTTCCAGAAGCTGCGCGAGCTCATCGATACCCCGTGACCTGCCGCTGATCGGGTGTGGCCGCGCCCTGAGCGTCTGGGGACACCGGCTCGCGCCCCTCCCGTCCCCTGGTGCGGGCGGGGCGCGGCGACGGCGACGGCGCGATCACCGCAGGCTCCATGCGCTGCGGTCAGATGGTCTGCCGCGGCTCCGCCCTGCCGGCGGGCCTGAAGGGCCGGTCACTCGAGCTCGCGCACCCGCTCGCAGCCGCTCAGCACGTCGAGCGGGTCGACGGGGCCGAAGTAGTCCACCCGGTCCCGGCCCCCGCCGCAGTCGATGAGGTCGATCGCGCCGTCGTCATCGGTGCGGATCCTGTCGTCCCCGCGACCCGTGCGCAGCCGGTCCGCGCCCTCGCTGAGACCTACGCGGTCGTCCCCGCGTCCCATGACAAGCAGGTCCGCGTCATCGGGGGCGGGGTTGTCGAACTCGGTCTCGACCCAGTCGGTGGCCCAGTCGTCGCCGGCCCCGGCGCGGATCGTGTCGGGTCCCGGTCCGCCGGCGAAGCCGTCCTGTCCGGCGCCGCCGCGGAACAGGTCAGCGCCGCTCGACCCGTTGCCGTAGTCCCCGCCCGGGCCGCCGTACAGCTGGTCGGCCCCGCCACCGCCGTCGAGCAGGTCCGCCCCGGCTCCGCCGTGGACGGTGTCCTCGCCGCCGGCACCCCTCAGCTCGTCGCTCCCACGGCCGCCCCGCAGGTCGTCGGCCCCTCCGCCCCCTCGGGCCGTGTCGTCCCCGGCACCCGCCCGGACGCGGTCGGCGCCGCCCAGCGACCGCACGAGGTCGTCGCCCCCGAGGCCCCGGATGTCGTCGGCCGCCTCGGTGCCCCGGAGCACGTCGTCCGCGGGCGTCCCGACGATGGCGGCGACCGCGGTGACCTCGGCGACGTTCACGACCGGGGCGGACGCGGCGGCAGGGACCAGGAGCAGGAGGGGAGCGGTGAGCACCGCGAGCAGGCTTCGCCCCATGTCGCCACCTCCGAGATCGTTCTGTCGGAGGATCAGTCTGGGTCGGGCGTACGCCGATCCACAGGGCCGAAGGTCACACCCCCGGCAGAGCTACCCGTCGGAGTCGAGCTGCAGCTCGGCGGTCTTCGTCGCACCGTCGCGCTCGTAGGTGACCGTGACCGTGTCGCCGGGCCGATAGGACCGAATGGTCGCCACCAGCGAGTCGGCGCCGGTGACCAGGTGGTCGTCGACCTTGGTGATCACGTCGCCGGACTGGAGTCCGGCGGAGTCGGCGGTCGACCCGTTGCTGACCTCCTGGACCTCGGCGCCGAGGGCCGCCTCGCCGGCGCTGCTCTGGGCTGCGTCGGAGACCGTGATGCCCAGACGGGCGTGCGTCGGGGTCTCGCCCTTGATCATCTGGTCGACGATCGGCATGACCTCGTCGATCGGGATCGCGAAGCCGAGGCCGATCGAGCCGCCCTGGCTGGTGGTGGAGGAGCTGCTGGTGCGGATCGAGGAGTTGATCCCGACGACGTCGCCGTTCATGTCGACGAGCGGCCCGCCGCTGTTGCCGGGGTTGATCGCGGCGTCGGTCTGGATGGCGGGGTACGTGGTGCTGTTGCCCTGGGTGTCGGACCCCACGTCCACGGGCCGGTCGAGCGCGCTGACGATGCCGCTGGTCACGGTGGACTCCAGGCCGAACGGCGATCCGATGGCGACGACCCCTTCACCCACGGCGAGGTCGGCGGACTTGCCGATGGTCGCCGGGGTCAGGCCGTTCACGCCCTCGGCCTGGATGACCGCGGTGTCGGTGAGGGGGTCGGTGCCGAGCACCTTCGCCGGGGCCGAGGAGCCGTCGTTGAACGAGACGGTGATGGTCCCCGAGTCGCCCGCGATCTCGACCACGTGGTTGTTGGTGAGGATCTGCCCGTCCGAGCTGAGGATGATGCCCGAGCCGGAGCCGGCCTCCTGGGAACCGGCGACGTCGATCTTGACCACCGACGGCAGCACCTCCTGGGCCACCTGCTCCACCGAGCCCTCGGCGGCCGGCTGGTCAGGGGTGTCGACCACCTGGGAGACGCTGCGGTCCGAGGTGGACGGCGACGTGCCGTCCGCACCCCACTCGTTCCACGCCGCGGCGCCGCCCACGCCGGCCGCCCCGCCCACCAGCAGCGCCGTCGCCACGACCCCGGCCATCAGACCCGTCCGGCCCGTACGCCGTGCCGCGGGGGGCGGCGGGGGCGGCGGCTGCGCGGGACTGCCGAAGGGGGGTGGTGGCATGGGGGTGGTGTCGGTCATGCCCCGAGGATGCCGAACCTGCCTGTGACAATCCTGAGACCGCGCTTTGTGCCGTCGAAGAACACGACCACCGGCCGACCCCGCCGGCCGGACACGGTTGTGGGGTCCCTGTGGCCTCAGTCACAATGCGGCATGACCGCACCCGAGCCCCGCTTCGTCGACGACCGCCTTGCCCACTGGGCCGCCGAGACCCCCGACGCCGACGCCATGACCTACGGCCGGCGCACCTGGACCTGGGCGCAGTGGGACGACCGCGTACGGCGGGCCGCGGGCGGGCTGCAGCAACTCGGGATCGGTCGCGGTGACGTGGTCGCGTTCCTCGACAAGAACCACCCGGCCTGCGTGGAGATCAGCCTGGCCGCCGGTTCGCTCGGCGCGGCCAACGCGATCATCAACTGGCGCCTGGCCGGCGACGAGGTCGACTACGCGGTCAACGACAGCGGCGCCCGGGTGCTGATCGTCGGCTCCGAGCTGATGCCGCTGGTCGAGCAGATCCGCGACCGGCTCCCGGCCGTCGAGAGGATCATCGAGGTCACGCCGGAAGGGGCCGAGGGCGACGGGTACGAAGCCTGGCTCGCCGCCGCGCAACCCGTGTCACGACCGGCCGACGTCGACCCCGAGGACGTCTGCCTGGTGATGTACTCGTCCGGCACCACCGGCCGTCCCAAGGGCGTGATGCTCACCCACACCAACATGGTCCAGCACACGGTGAACGCCCATGACGGCTGGGAGTTCGAGCCCGGCGACAAGAGCATGGTGTCGATGCCGCTCTTCCACGTCGGCGGGTCGTCGTACGTCCTGTTCGGCATCCACGACGGCATCCCCAGCATCATGACCCGCGAGCCGGACGGCGCCTCGCTCGCCGGCGCGATCCTGGGCGGCGCCAACCGGACGTTCCTGGTCCCGGCCGTCCTCGCCCAGGTGCTGCAGGCCGGGCCCGACGCGGTGAAGCTGTTCGGGGCGCTGAAGACCTACACCTACGGCGCCTCCCCGATGCCGCTGCCGCTGCTGCGCGCGGCGATGGAGGCCTGGCCGAACACCGACTTCATCCAGGTCTACGGCCTGACCGAGGTCGCCGGCGTGGCCACGCACCTGCTGCCCGAGGCACACCACGACGCCGCCCACCCGGAGCGGCTCACCTCCGCGGGCCAGCCGATCCCCGGCGTCGAGGTCCGGATCGTCGACCCGGCGACGCTCGAGGACCTGCCGACCGGCGAGCACGGCGAGATCTGGCTGCGGACCCCGCAGCTGATGAAGGGGTTCCTCGGCAAGCCCGCCGAGACCGCGGCCGTGATCACCGCGGACGGCTGGTTCCGCAGCGGCGACATGGGCAAGGTCGACGACGAGGGGTTCGTCTTCGTCGAGGACCGGCTCAAGGACATGATCATCAGCGGCGGCGAGAACATCTACTCGCCCGAGATCGAGCGGGTGCTGGCCGAGCACCCGGCGGTCATGGAGGTGGCGATCATCGGCGTCCCCGACGACACCTGGGGCGAGACCGTGAAGGCCGTCGTCGCGCTCAAGCCGGACGCGACCGTGACGGGGGAGGAGCTGATCGCCTACTGCCGCGAGCACCTCGCGCACTTCAAGTGCCCCAAGACCGTCGACATCCTCGAGGCGCTGCCGCGCAACCCCACCGGCAAGATCCTCAAGCGCGAGCTCCGCAAGCCCTACTGGGAGGGTCGCGACCGCGCGGTCTGAGCAGCGGGTCGGTCCGGCAGCTCGGGCAGCTGCCAGGCCGACCAGGGCGAGGTGCGGTCGCCCAGCAGCGTGGTGACCAGCTGGCCGGTCATGCCCGGCAGCTGCGGCACCGCCGGTGCGAGCAGGTCCCGCGGCCACGCCAGCGGGGTCAACCGGCTCTGGAAGACGGGCATCATCAGCCGGGTCCACCACTGGTACCACCGCACGTGGTGCCGCCGGGCCGCGGCGTACGCCGCCAGCGCCCGGGGGAGCGACGGCTCGGTCGCGAGCGCGTGGTGCAGGGTCCAGGCGTCGGCCAGCGCCAACGACGTGCCCGTGCCGAGCTGGGGGCTCATCGCATGCGCGGCGTCCCCCACCAGGACGGCGCCGTGCTGCCCGTCGAGGCGGTACGGCGTGCGCACCACGACGTCGCGGTACGTCGCCGGGAGCAGGTGGTCGACCCGGTCGAGCAGCGGGGCGAACCTGCCGGCCAGCGGCCGCGCGCGCTCGCGCCAGGCGGGCAGCCCGCCGGCGACCACGGCCGCCATGTCCGCGCGCCGCACCGACCAGAAGACCGAGGTCTGGCCCTGCCCGGTCGGCAGCACCCCGAGGTACTCGCGGGTGCCGCGCAGGCACTGGTGGAGCTCGTCCGACGCGAGCCCGTCGGGGTCGTCGACGATCGACCAGAGCGCGCCGTACTCGTAGGCACGGTCGCGCACCGTGACGTTCATGCTCCGGCGCACGGGGGAGCGGCTGCCGTCACAGCCGACCACCAGGTCGTACGTCGCGTGGTCGCCGGCGGCGGTCTCCAGCGCGAGCCCGCCGGGCGCCGGACGCACCCCGGTCACCGGGACGCCGGTGTCGATCCGGACGTCGCGTCGGCGCAGCGCCTCGTGGAGCAGGGTGAAGAGGGCTCCCCGGTGCACACCGAGCGCCGGCTGCGCGCCGGGGACGGCGTCATAGCCCAGGTCGAGCAGCCGGCGGCCGGCTGCCGTGCGGATGTCGATGCGCGACACCGGACGCGACAGCTCCTCCAGCTCGCCCAGGACGCCGAGCCGGTCGAGAACCTGCTGGCCCATGTGCTGCAGCCAGATGCCGGCGCCGACCGGGCGGGGATCGGCCTCCTGCTCGACGACCGTGACGTCGTGCCCTCCGTCGGCGAGCAGGCAGGCGAGCGTGGTGCCGGCCATGCCGAGCCCGACGACCGCCACCTTCACCGGCGCGTCACAGGGCCGGTCGCTGGGTCAATCACAGGGTCAGTCAACGGGGAGGCCGCGCTCGCGCAGGTCTGCGCGCAGCGTCGCTGCGTGGGTGAAGAGGATCGCGTCCATGCCGAGGGCTGCGGCGGCGGCCACGTTGTCGGCCCGGTCGTCGACGAAGGCCAAGCGGTCCAGCGGGAGCCCGGCCCGCTCGGCGACGATCGCGAAGACCCGCGGGTCGGGCTTGGCGACGCCCTCGGTGCCGGACACGACGACGTCCTCGAAGAGCGCGAGGAAGTCGAACAGCTTCGGTGCGTGGGGGAAGAGCTCGTCCGACCAGTTCGTCAGCCCGAAGAGGGGCACGCCGGCCGCGTGGAGCTCGCGCACGATGTCGACGGTGCCCGGGACCTCACCCAGCAGGGAGTCGGTGAAGTTCGCCCGGTAGGCCAGCGCGTGCTCGGCCCAGTGCGGGTGCGTGCGGGCGACCTGCGCCTCGGCGTCGTCCCAGCTGCCGCCGGAGTCCGGACCGTGGTTGTAGGCCATGAAGTCGAAGTCCTCGGCGTCGAGGAAGCGACGGGCCTCGGCCGGGCCCACGCCGGCCGCGATCGCGGCGTACGGGTCCCAGTCGATGAGCACGTTGCCGAGGTCGAAGACCACGCCGGACGGCGCGACGACCCCGGACGGGGGACCGTCCGGGGTCGTCTCTTGGTTGCTCTTGTCTTTCACGTCACCGGGTCTCGACACGCGGGTCACGGGTTCGCGAGCTCAGCCGTGCCGCTTGCTCGACCACCATTGATCCGAGCGAAGCTCGGATCACGCCCAGCGCTCGGACGCCGGGACGAAGGTGAGCTTCCGCTCGCCGGTGTAGATCTGCTTGGGGCGGGCGATCTTCTGCTCCTTGTCCTGGACCAGCTCGAGCCACTGGGCCAGCCAGCCGGGGGTGCGGCCGATCGCGAAGAGCACGGTGAACATCTCGGGCGGGAACTGGAAGGCCTCGTAGATCAGGCCGGAGTAGAAGTCCACGTTGGGGTAGAGCTTGCGCTTGACGAAGTACTCGTCCTCGAGCGCGATCTTCTCCAGCTCCTGGGCGATCTCGAGGAGCGGGTTGACCCCGGTGACCTCGAAGACGTCGTCGCAGGCCTTCTTGATGATCGTGGCGCGCGGGTCGTAGTTCTTGTAGACGCGGTGCCCGAAGCCCATGAGCTTCTCGTTGCCGTTCTTCACGCCCTCGATGAAGGCGGGGATGTTCTCCTTCGAACCGATCCGGCGCAGCATCCGCAGCACGGCCTCGTTGGCGCCACCGTGCAGCGGGCCGTAGAGGGCAGCGACGCCGGCGGCGACCGCGGAGTACGGGTCGACCTGCGAGGAGCCGACCGAGCGCACGGCGTTGGTCGAGCAGTTCTGCTCGTGGTCGGCGTGCAGGATGAAGAGCACGTCGAGCGCCTTGACCAGCCGCTCGTCGGCCTCGAACTTGCGCTCGCTCATCTTGAACAGCATCGACAGGAAGTTGGCGGTGTAGCCGAGGTCGTTGTCGGGGTAGACGAACGGCTTGCCCTGCGCGTGGCGGTAGGACCAGGCGCCGAGGGTCGGCATCTTGGCGATCATCCGCACGATCTGCATGTGGCGGTTCTCGGCGTCGCTGATGTTGCGGGCGTCGGGGTAGAACGTGGACAGCGCACCGACCGAGGCCATCAGCATGCCCATGGGGTGGGCGTCGTAGCGGAAGCCCTCCATGAAGCTCTTCACGTTCTCGTGCACGAACGTGTGGTAGGTGATCTCGTGCACCCAGGAGTCGTACTGCGGCTTGCTCGGCAGCGTCCCGTGGTTCAGGAGGTAGGCCACCTCGAGGAAGTTCGACTTCTCGGCGAGCTGCTCGATCGGGTACCCGCGGTACTCGAGGATGCCCTCGTCACCGTCGATGAAGGTCACGGCGCTGCGGCAGGAGGCGGTGTTGACGAACCCCGGGTCGTAGACGGCGAGGCCGGGTTGGCCCTCACCGACCTTGATCTGACCCACGTCGGCGGCCTTGATGGTGCCGTCGACGATCGGGACGTCGTACTCCTGTCCGGTGCGGTTGTCTCGGACGGTGAGAGATTCAGTCACCCGACCAACTTAGTCCGAGGCGCGGACCGGTGCGAATCCGGTGCGATTTCCCGGACCTCGTTTTGACCTGTGGAGAAGGTCCCCCGTATTCTTGTCGGTCGCGCCCCTGCCGCGTTCTGACCAGCTTGCTGACTGGTCGGGATGCAGTCCCGGACACCAAGCCGGGCCGTGTTCGTCAGAAGGCGTTGCACCAGCTCCCGACCGGGCTCAACCGGTCGGATCCTACGAACGAAGAAGGTAGTCCAGCCGTGCGTACGTACAGCCCCAAGCCCGGTGACATCCAGCGTGCCTGGCACGTCATCGACGCCACCGACGTGGTCCTGGGACGCCTCGCCGTCCAGTCCGCGAACCTGCTCCGTGGCAAGCACAAGCCCATGTTCGCTCCTCACGTCGACGCTGGTGACTTCGTCATCATCATCAACGCGGAGAAGGTCGCCCTGTCGGGCACCAAGAAGACCACCAAGATGGCCTACCGTCACTCCGGCTACCCGGGCGGTCTCTCGGCCACTCCGATCGGCGAGCTCCTGGAGAAGGACGCACGCAAGGCGATCGAGAACGCGGTCTGGGGCATGCTCCCCAAGAACCGCCTCGGCCGTCAGGTGCTGAAGAAGCTGAAGGTCTACTCCGGCCCGACGCACCCGCACCAGGCCCAGCAGGCCAAGCCCTTCGAGATCGTCCAGGTCTCCCAGTAATTCACTGGCATCCGCGAGAAAGACTGAGTGAGGAATACCGTGGCTGAGACCACCGAGAACACCCCCGAGGTCGAAGAGACCTTCGAGGCCAACGACCAGGGCGTTGCCTACAGCTCGGAGAGCGCGCCGTCCGCCGACGCGCCCCTCCGCCCCGCGACGATCGTGCCCGCAGCGGCCACCGGCCGTCGCAAGGAGGCCGTCGCCCGCGTGCGCATCGTCCCCGGCACCGGCGTGTGGACCGTCAACGGCCGCACCCTGGACTCCTACTTCCCGAACAAGCTGCACCAGCAGGTCGTGAACGAGCCGTTCGCGAACCTGCAGCTCGAGGGCCGCTTCGACGTCATCGCCCGCATCCACGGCGGCGGCATCACCGGTCAGGCCGGCGCCCTGCGCCTCGGCGTGGCCCGCTGCCTGAACGCGATCGACACCGAGACCAACCGTCCCTCGCTCAAGAAGGCCGGGCTGCTCACGCGTGACGCCCGCGTCATCGAGCGCAAGAAGGCCGGTCTCAAGAAGGCGCGCAAGGCGCCGCAGTTCAGCAAGCGCTGATCCGCTAGCGTCACTCACTTCATGACGCGACTTTTCGGCACGGACGGGGTCCGGGGCCTGGCCAACGGTCATCTGACCGCTGAGCTGGCCCTGGACCTTTCCGTTGCCGCAGCCCATGTCCTGGCCGACCGCGGCGAGTTCGCGGGCCACCGCCCGCTCGCCGTCGTCGGCCGGGACACGCGCATCTCCGGACAGTTCCTCGAGGCCGCCGTCGTGGCGGGCCTGGCCTCGGCCGGTGTCGACGTGCTCCTGCTCGGCGTCCTGCCGACCCCGGGCGTCGCCCACCTCACGGGATCGCTCGGCGCCGACCTCGGCGTGATGCTCTCGGCGTCGCACAACGCGATGCCCGACAACGGGATCAAGTTCCTGGCGCGCGGCGGCGTGAAGCTCGACGACGCCATCGAGGCAGCCATCGAGAGCCGGATGCGCGAGCCCTGGCACCGGCCCACCGGCGGCAGCGTCGGCCGGGTCTCCGCGCACCCCACCGCGGTCGACGAGTACGCCGCCCACCTCGACTCCACCCTGAGCCGGCCCCTCGCCGGTCTGACGATCGTCCTCGACTGCGCCGAGGGAGCCGCCTACCAGGCGGGGCCGCGTGCGCTGCGCGACGCGGGCGCCACGGTGATCCCGATCCACGCCAGCCCCGACGGGCTCAACATCAACGACGGCTGCGGCTCGACGCACCTCGAGCCCCTCCGCGCGGCCGTGCTCGAGCACGGCGCCGACGCCGGTTTCGCCCTCGACGGCGACGCGGACCGCTGCCTCGCGGTCGACCACGAGGGCAACGTGGTGGACGGCGACCAGATCCTGGCGATCATCGCCATCTCGATGGCGCTGTCGGGCCACCTGGCCAAGAACACCGTGGTCGCGACCGTGATGAGCAACCTCGGCTTCGTGCACGCCATGAAGGCGGCCGGTCTCGGGGTCCGCCAGACCAAGGTCGGCGACCGCTACGTCCTCGAGGCCATGCGGGTCTCCGGCTACTCCCTGGGCGGCGAGCAGTCCGGCCACGTGATCATGAGCGAGTACGCCACCACCGGCGACGGCATCCTCACCGCGCTGCACGTGCTGGAGCGGATGGCCGAGACCGGCGAGAGCCTGCAGTCCCTCGCGTCGGTCGTGACGCGGTTGCCGCAGGTGCTGGTCAACGTGCCCGACGTCGACAAGTCCCGTGCCGACGAGGACGCCGTCCTGGCCGCAGCGCTGGCCGAGGAGGAGGCGGTGCTCGGTGACACCGGCCGCATCCTGCTGCGCCCCTCCGGCACCGAGCCGCTGGTCCGGGTCATGGTCGAGGCGCCCACCCAGGAGCAGGCCCAGGACGTCGCCGACCGACTCGCCGACGTCGTACGCCGCCAGCTGACGCTCGTCTGACGCTGCACGTGCGGGCAGGGGCGCCCTGAGGCCTCCACCGGCCGGGAGGCCGGGGTGGTTGAGGTCCGCGTGCGCGGGTAGACACCTCAGCATGACGGGCACCAGCACCAGCGAACGGCTGGCGTCCCTGCTCGCCGTGCTGGCGGTGCTGGCGGTGACCAGCACCGCGGCGGCCGCCGTCGCGGCGTACGCCCGGCGCGACGGCGACTCCCGGCCCGCCGCAGCCCCGAAAGCGCTCGGAGCCGGCACGCATGCGTTCGACCACGGCCGGCTCGTCGGTTCCCGCGACGGCAGCGCGGTGTTCGAGGTGCCCGCCGGAGCGCAGGGGTGGACCAGGCAGCCCCGGGACTCCGTCCTCTACTACGTCGACCGGCAGGGGCGACCTGCTGTCGGCGTCGAAGGAGCGGCGGTCTTCCGCGACGGCTACTGCCCCCAGGAGCCGGACGGCTCCAACCGCGGGTTCGTCGGGTTCACCACGCCGGCCACCGGCATGGGCGTCCGCGAGGCCAACCGGGTCCTCAGCAAGGCCTGGGTCGAGGCGGTCTCCCTCGACGAGGACCGGAGGACGGCAGGTCCGCACACGCCGATCCGCACCGCGACGCGTGGACCTCGCCGACGGGACGCAGGCGCTCCGCTCCACGTCGCGGATGACGGTCACCGACCGCGGGCCGTGTGACGCGCCGGCCGTGGAGCTCACGATGCTCAGCTTCGACACCGGTGGCGCCGTCGCCCACCTGGTGATGGTGCGCGACGTGGGAGCACGCGGGACGCTGCCGGACGAGGTGGCCGCGCAGATCCTGGCCACGGTCCGCCGGGTGCGCGACTGAGACGCGGGCCGGGGTCGGCTCAGAGCTTGCGCACGCGGACGTAGCGCACGGAGTGGTCGCGGTCCTTGCGCAGCACCAGCGTGGCTCGCGAGCGGGTCGGCAGGATGTTCTGCCGGAGGTTGGGGCCGTTGATCGTGTCCCAGATCCGCTCCGCCTCCGCGGTCGCCTCCTCGACGCTCAGGGCGGCGTACTTCGAGAAGTACGACGCGGGGTCGAGGAACGCCGTCTCGCGCAGGCGCAGGAAGCGCTCGACGTACCAGTCGCGGATGTGCTTGGTGCCGGCGTCGACGTAGACGCTGAAGTCGAAGAAGTCGCTCAGGGTCAGCCCGGTCCGGCCGTCGTCGCGGACGCGCGCCGGCTGGAGGACGTTGAGGCCCTCGACGATGACGATGTCGGGCCGGTTGATCACGACCTTCTCGTCGGGCACCACGTCGTAGACGAGGTGCGAGTAGGTCGGCGCCTCGACCTCGTCCTTGCCGGACTTGATGTCGACCACGAACCGCAGCAGCGCCCGCCGGTCGTAGGACTCCGGGAACCCCTTGCGGTGCAGGATCCCGCGCCGTTCGAGCTCGGCGTTGGGGTAGAGGAACCCGTCGGTCGTCACCAGCGCCACGTTGGGGTGCTCGGGCCAGTGGGCGAGCATCTGCTGCAGCACGCGGGCGGTGGTGGACTTGCCCACGGCCACGGACCCGGCCAGGCCGATCACGAACGGCGTGCGCGGCGGCGTGCGCTGGTGGAGGAAGGCCTCCTGCTCGCGGTGCAGCCGGCCGGCCGCCTCGACGTACATGCTCAGCATGCGCGACAGCGGCAGGTAGACCTCCTGCACCTCGTCGATGTCCAGCGAGTCGCCGAGGCCGCGCAGGCGGCGGATCTCCTCAGGGGTCAGCGGGCTCTGCGTCTCCTGGGCGAGCGCGGCCCAGGCGGCACGGTCGAGCTCGATGTACGGCGAGGGCTCGCGGCCGGCGTCCTCGGAACCACCGTTGTGGACCCAGCCGTTGGCAGACATGCGGGCGATTGTTGCAGTGACCGCGCCCGGTCCCGGCAGGGTGTCTGCTCTATAGAGTGGCGCCCATGTGCGGAATCGTGGGCTATGTCGGAGAACAGCAGGCGCAGGGCGTCGTGATCGAGGGCCTGCGACGCCTGGAGTATCGCGGCTACGACTCGGCCGGGATCGCCCTGGTCGACGGCGGCACGATCGCCGCCGACAAGCGGGCCGGCAAGCTCGCCAACCTCGAGAAGGCCATCGCGGAGTCGCCGCTGGCCGGCTCGACGACCGGGATCGGGCACACCCGCTGGGCCACCCACGGGGCGCCCAACGACGTCAACGCCCACCCGCACCTGGGCCGCAGCGGGCGGCTCGCGCTGGTGCACAACGGCATCATCGAGAACTTCGCCGAGCTGCGCGCCGAGCTCGAGACCGCGGGCCACGAGCTGGTCTCGGAGACCGACACCGAGGTGGCGGCGCACCTGCTGGAGAACGAGCTGGCCGCCGGCGCCGACCTGACCACGGCCATGCAGAGCGTCTGCCGGGTCCTGCACGGCGCGTTCACCCTGGTCGCGGTCGACGCCGAGGACCCGTCCCGGGTGGTCGCCGCCCGTCGCAACTCGCCGCTGGTCGTCGGGATCGGCGAGGGCGAGAACTTCCTGGGCTCCGACGTCGCCGCGTTCATCGAGCACACCCGCGAGGCGCTGGAGCTGGGCCAGGACCAGGTGGTCACGATCACGCGGGAAGGAGTCGCGGTGAGCAACTTCGACGGATCCCCCAGCGAGGGCCGCCGCTACCACGTCGACTGGGACCTGTCGGCCGCCGAGAAGGACGGCCACGACTGGTTCATGCGCAAGGAGATCTACGAGCAGCCCCGCGCCGTGGCCGACTCCCTGCTGGGCAGGCGTACCCCCGAGGGACTGCTGCACCTCGACGAGATGCGCCTCTCCGACCAGGAGCTGCGCGACGTCGACAAGATCATCATCATCGCCTGCGGGACGTCGTTCTACGCCGGCATGGTCGCGAAGTACGCCATCGAGCACTGGACCCGGATCCCGGTGGAGGTCGAGCTCGCCTCCGAGTTCCGCTACCGCGACCCGATCCTCAACGCCTCGACGCTGGTCGTCGCGATCAGCCAGTCCGGCGAGACCGCCGACACCCTGCAGGCGATCCGGCACGCGCGCGAGCAGCGCTCGCGGGTCCTGGCCATCTGCAACACCAACGGCTCGACGATCCCGCGCGAGTCCGACGCGGTGATCTACACCCATGCCGGACCCGAGATCGGGGTCGCCTCGACCAAGGGGTTCCTCACCCAGCTGGTGGCCTGCTACCTGCTCGCGCTCTACCTCGCGCAGGTCAAGGGCACCCGCTACGGCGACGAGATCGGACAGGTCCTCGACCAGCTCGACGAGATGCCGGCCCACATCCAGCAGGTCCTCGACAACGACCAGGTGGTCTACGACCTGGCCCGGGACCACGTGGGCGCCCGGTCGGTGCTCTTCCTCGGCCGGCACGCCGGCTACCCCGTCGCGCTCGAGGGCGCCCTGAAGCTCAAGGAGCTGGCCTACCTGCACGCGGAGGGGTTCGCGGCCGGCGAGCTCAAGCACGGCCCCATCGCGCTGATCGAGGAGGGGCTGCCGGTGCTGTGCGTCGTGCCGCCCCACGGCCGGGACCAGCTGCGGGACAAGATGATCAGCGGGATCCAGGAGGTGCGCGCCCGGGGGGCCCACACCATCTGCCTGGTCGAGGAGGGCGACGACGCGATCACGCCGTACGCCGACGTGCTGATCCGGCTGCCCCGCGTGCCGGTGCTCTTCCAGCCGCTGGTGGCGGTCGTCCCGCTCCAGCTGTTCGCGTGCGAGCTCGCCACGGTGCTGGGCCACGACGTGGACCAGCCTCGCAACCTGGCCAAGTCCGTCACGGTCGAGTAGGAGCGCGCTCGTGGCGGTCGTGGGTCTCGGCATCGACGTGGTGGACGTGGCTCGCTTCGGGGAGTCCCTGGAGCGGACCCCCGGCCTGCGGGAGCGGCTCTTCACCCCCGCCGAGGCCACCCATCGGCTGGCCTCCCTGGCCGCCCGGTTCGCAGCCAAGGAGGCGGTGGCCAAGGCGCTGGGGGCCCCGGTCGGCATGGCCTGGCACGACGCGGAGGTCGTGTCGGAGTCCACCGGGCGGCCGCTGCTGGTCATCCGCGGCTCGGTGCAGGCCCGCGCCGACGCGCTCGGCGTGACGTCGGTGCACCTCTCGCTGTCCCACGACGCCGGTATCGCCTCGGCTGTGGTGGTGCTCGAGTCGTGAGGTGCGCGCACACCGTCGAGCAGGTCCGGGCCGCCGAGGAGCGGCTGCTGGCGGTCCTGCCCGAGGGGGTGCTCATGCAGCGGGCAGCCGCCGGCCTGGCCTATGCCGTGCTCGACCTGCTCGGCTCGGCGTACGGTCGCCGCGTGCTGCTGCTCATCGGCCCCGGCAACAACGGCGGTGACGCGCTGTACGCCGGGGCGTTGCTGGCCCGGCGTGGCTGCGCGGTCGAGGCCTGGCTGCTCGCCGATACCGTGCACGAGGCCGGGCTCGCGGCGCTGCGCGCTGCGGGTGGTCGGGCCGGACCTCCGACGGCGCACCCGCGCACGCCCTCGGGTGCCCCGGAGGTCGTGCTCGACGGGATCGTCGGCATCGGTGGACGGCCCGGCCTGCGTCCCGAAGCGGTGGCTGCGCTCGCGGCCGTGCGCGGAGTGCCGGTCGTCGCTGTCGACGTCCCCTCCGGCGTCGACGTGGACACCGGCGAGCTCGACGGACCCCACGTGCAGGCCGACGTGACCGTCACCTTCGGGACCCACAAGATCGCGCACCTGGTCGACCCGGCCGCGGCCGCGTGCGGCGCCGTACACCTCGTGGACATCGGGCTCGAGCTCCCCGCGGCCGCACCCGTCGAGGCGCTGCAGGTCGAGGACGTCGCGGCCCTGGTGCCGCGGCCGGACCCCCAGGCGCACAAGTACGTCCGCGGCGTCGTCGGGGTCCGCTCCGGCTCGGCCGCCTACCCGGGGGCCGGCCTGCTCAGCGTCGCCGGCGCGGCGACCGGGCTGTGCGGCATGGTGCGCTACGTCGGCGACCGCGACGTCGCCGACCGGGTGCGCGAGGCGCATCCCGAGGTCGTCGGCGAGGGACGGGTCCAGGCGTGGGTCGTGGGGTCGGGCGGGGGTGCGGCCGCGGGCGACGAGCTCGCGGCCGCTGTGGCCGACGGTGTCCCGGTCGTCGCCGACGCCGACGCCCTGACCCACGTCACCGGACCGCTCGGGGTCCCCGCCGTCCTCACGCCCCATGCCGGCGAGCTGGCGCGGATGCTCGGCGTCGAGCGCGAGGTGATCGAGGGTGCCCCCCTGGCTCACGCCCGAGCCGCCGCCGCGCACTACGACGCCGTCGTGCTGCTCAAGGGACGGCACACCCTCGTGGCCGCCCCCTGGGGGCGGGTCCGCGTCACCACCACCGGGGTGCCGTGGCTGGCGACGGCCGGGGCCGGTGACGTGCTCGCGGGACTGATCGGGGCCCTGCTCGCGGCGGGGCTCGGGCCCTATGACGCCGCGTCGGTCGGCTCGTGGCTGCACGGGGCCGCCGCGACGCTGGCCTCGCGGGGCGGTCCGATGGTCGCGGGCGACGTGGCCCGGGCCGTGCCCGAGATCGTCCGGCAGCTGGTCCGGGGCATGCCCGGCTGATGTGCCCCCACGCGTCCCGACCCCCGGGAGGTGGAAGAATCGGCCGGCATGAGCCCCCCGCCGGTCGCGCGCGCCGAGATCGTGGTGGACCTGGGGGCGGTCCGGCACAACGTGCGGGTGCTGAAGGACCTGGTCTCGACGGGCTCGACCGCCGACGGCTCCGGTGGCACGCGGATGATGGTCGTGGTCAAGGCCGATGCCTACGGGCACGGCATGGTCCCGGTGGCTGCCGCTGCCCGTGAGGCCGGCGCCGACTGGCTCGGTGTGGCCACCATCGACGAGGCGCTGGCCCTGCGCGCGGCCGGTGACACCGGTCGGATCCTGTGCTGGCTGGGCGTGCCGGGGGAGGACTACGCGGCCGCGGTCGCGGCCGGCGTCGACGTCACGGCGTACTCCCTGGCCGAGCTGGACGAGATCGCCGACGGCGTCCGCGTCGCCGGGGTCCCGGCCCGTCTGCAGCTCAAGGTGGACACCGGCCTGTCGCGTGGCGGCGCCCCGATGGCCGCCTGGCCGGATCTGGTCGCTGCGGCCCGCGCCGGCGAGGGGGCCGGACGCTGGCGGGTCACCGGGATCTGGTCCCACTTCGCGTGCAGCGACGAGCCCGGGCACCCGGCCAACGAGGCGCAGGAGCGGACGTTCCGCGAGGCGCTGGACGTGTCCGAGGCAGCCGGGCTGCGGCCGGAGGTGCGCCACCTGGCCAACTCGGCGGCCGCGATCCTGCGCCCGTCCGCGCGCTTCGACCTGGTGCGGTGCGGCCTGGCGTCGTACGGCCTTGACCCGGCGCCCGGCCACACGCCCGATCTCGGGCTGGTGCCCGCGATGACGGCCCGCGCCACGCTGGCGATGGTGAAGCCCGTGGCGACCGGTGCCGGCGTCTCCTACGGCCACACCTGGGTCGCCGACCACGACACGACGCTGGGGCTGGTGCCGGTGGGGTACGGCGACGGGGTGCCGCGGCAGGCCGGCAACGCGGCCGAGGTCTGGGTGGCGGGCAAGTGCCGGCCCATCCGTGGCCGGATCTGCATGGACCAGTTCGTCGTCGACCTCGCGGGCGATCCGGCCGCCGCGGGCGACGAGATCGTGCTGTTCGGCACCGGTCGGCGCGGCGAGCCCACGGCGCAGGACTGGGCCGAGGCCTGCGGCACGATCTCCTACGAGATCGTGACCAGGATCGGTGGCCGGATGGTCAGGCGCCACGTCGACGGAGGAGAGCCCGGATGAGCCTCACACGCAGGATCCTCGGCGTGGCGGCGGGCGCCGCCGGTGTGGCCGTCGCCGGGACCGCCGTCGAGGTGGCCCGTCGTCGACGCGTCATCGCCCGACGTGGCGCCGGTGACGTGACGCCGCTCGGCTCCTTGCACTCACCGCCGATCACGGTGGTCGCCCAGGACGGCGTACCCCTCCACGTCGAGGTCGACGAGTACGCCGCGTCAGCCGGCGGCGGGCGTCGTCGCGCCCAGGAGATACGGCAGTCGGCGCTGACCGTCGTGTTCTGCCACGGCTACGCGCTCAACCTGGACTGCTGGCACTTCCAGCGAGCGGGCTACCGCGGGCTCGTGCGCGCCGTCTACTACGACCAGCGCTCGCACGGGCGCTCGGGCCGGTCGACGATGGGGCACGCGACGATCGACCAGCTCGGCCACGACCTCAAGCAGATCATCGACGAGGTCGTGCCCGACGGGCCGATCGTGCTGGTCGGGCACTCGATGGGCGGGATGACCATCGTGGCGCTCGCCGAGCACCACCCGGAGCTCTTCGGTGACCGCGTGGTCGGCGTAGGCCTGATCTCGACCACGGCCGGTGGCCTCGACCCGAGCCGGATCCTGCTGCCGCTGATGCCCAAGTCCCTCGGGAACGGGCTGACGCACCGCACGATCGCGGTCCTGGGGCGCGGCCACCGTGCGATCGACGGGCTGCGGCGCCTGGGCAAGGACGTGGCCATGGTGGCGACCGACCTGTTCGCGTTCGGCGACGCCGTCCCCTCGTCGTACGTCGAGTTCGTCGACCAGATGCTGGCGGCGACTCCCTTCGAGGTGGTGGCGGAGTTCTTCCCGAGCTTCGGAGGCCTCGACAAGTTCCACGCGGTCGAGGTGCTCTCCCGGGTGCCGACCACGATCATCTGCGGCACCCGCGACCGACTCACGTCGATCGGCCACAGCCGCAAGCTGCACGCGCACATCGAAGGCTCGACCCTGCTCGAGTGCCAGAACGCGGGGCACATGGTGATCATGGAGCGCCACGACCAGGTCAACGCCGAGCTGGACCAGCTGATTGCCGCGGCGGCTGCGTCGCTGGAGCCGCGGTGAGCCTCGAGGTACGCCGCGTGGGGCCCGAGTCCGCGGAGAGGATGCTGGCCGTCGTCCGGGCAGCGTTCGAGGTGCGCCCGGTGCTCGACCCACCCGCCGAGGCGCTGACCGAGACCGTGGAGTCGCTGGCGGCGATGCTCGCCAAGGGCGGCGGGCTGCTGGTGGCCTTCGAGGGGCAGGACGTGGGCGCGCTGGTGCTCGACCCGGTCGGCAGCACGATGTACCTGCGCCGCTTCGGCGTCGCTCCCTCGGCCCAGGGTCATGGCATCGCCCGGGTGCTCATCGACGCCGCGGTCGACGCGGCGCACGGCTTCGACGACCTGACCGTGGTCGCCCGCGAGGAGCTGCCGAGGACGCGCCGGTTCTGGGAGCGCCAGGGCTTCCGGGAGATCCGGCGGGCCTCGCCCAACGTCGAGCTGCGCCGTCCGCTGCGGACCTTCGTCTTCAATGTGCCGGACGCCGAGACGATGCGGGAGCTCGGGGTCTCGCTGGCCGGGCAGCTCGCGGCCGGTGACCTGCTGGTGCTCAGCGGCGAGCTGGGCGCGGGCAAGACCACGTTCACCCAGGGGATCGGCACCGGACTGCGGGTCCGCGGCGACGTGACGTCGCCGACCTTCGTGATCGCCCGCGAGCACCCGTCGCTGGAGCAGGGGCCCTCGCTCGTCCACGTCGACGCCTACCGGCTCGGGGGGATGGAGGAGCTCGACGACCTGGACCTCGACACCTCGCTGGAGGACGCGGTCACGGTCGTGGAGTGGGGCGAGGGCGTCGCCGAGGGGCTCGCCGAGTCCCGCCTCGAGATCCGGATCATCCGGGCGCTGGCCGACGAGGAGGCTGCCGACCACGTCGACCTCGATCCCCGCCGGGTGCTGATGACCCCGATCGGGCCGCGGTGGTACGAGATGGAGGTCCCCGCCAGCCATCGGCCGCCGCTGGCGGAGAAGCTCAACGAGAACCTGCTCCTGGACTTCTTCCGCTGCGACGAGTCGGAGCTGGACGAGCTGGACCCGCGGATCCCGCTGCCGCTGTCGCTGATGGTGGCCGAGCACGACGGTCGGGTGCTGCTCGTGCACAACGCCTGGCGCCGGGAGTGGGAGCTGCCGGGCGGACAGATCGACGCGGGGGAGTCCGCTCGCGAGGCCGCCGTACGCGAGTTCCTCGAGGAGACCGGCAGCCCCGTGGGGGAGGTCGAGTTCGTCGGGGTCGGCACGGTCCAGCTGGGCCATGAGCGGCGCATCGAGTACGCCGCCGTCTACCGCACGACGCTGGACCGGGTGCCGGACTTCGAGCCGAACGAAGAGATCGACGAGCTGGACTGGTGGGACCTCAACTCCGAGCTGCCTGGTCTCTCGCCGATCGATGCGCATCTCGCGCAGCTGGCGGTGGAGAAGCCGGAGACCTGAGTCCGCAGGCGTGATCCGTGGGTGTGCCCCGTGGGTGTGATCCGCCACACCGCTGGTCGAGCAGGTCGCGCCAGCGACCGTCTCGAGACCCAGCAAGGCGTACGCCGACGGCGACCCCGGGCAGCCGAAGACCGCCCGAAAATACTTCTCCCCAGATCCGACTCCAGGGCCGAATCCGGGCCCGAAATGTCGGCGGTCACCGCTTGACTGGACCCATGACCGAGACCCTCGCCCAGGCCGACACCGCCGCCGCGGTGCTGGTCGCGGTGCGCTCGGAGACGGCCGTCGCGGACCGGGCCGAGGTGGCCAAGCTGCAGCTGGCGGTCGAGTGGGCGGCGATGCACTCGGTCGACTCGATCCACGACGCCGCCACCCTCGGCACCCGGTGGGGCGACACCGGCATCCCCGTCGCCGGGCCCGGGGCGCCGTGGGTCGCGGAGTTCAGCGTCGCCGAGTTCGCCGCCGCGATCGGGCTGCCGACCGAGTCCGGCAAGCGCTACCTCGGCGAGGCCGTCGAGCTGCGCCACCGCCTGCCCCGCCTGTGGACCCGGGTGGTCAGGGGCGACCTGCCCGCCTGGCGAGCCCGTCGCATCGCCGCCGAGACCATCGCCCTGTCCGAGGACGCCGCGGAGTTCGTGGACACCCACGTCGCCCACGTCGCGCACAAGATCCGCGTCGCCCAGCTCGACCGACTCGTCGAGGAGGCGATCGGGCGGTTCATGCCCGAAGAGGCCGAACGCCGCCGCCGCGACGCCGCCGACGGCCGCTGCTTCACCATCGACCAGCGGCAGATCTCCTTCCAGGGCACCAGCAAGGTCTACGGCGAGCTCGACCTCGCCGACGCCCTCGACCTGGACGCGGCCGTCAGCGCCGGTGCCGAGCAGCTCAAGGCGCTCGGCTCCACCGACTCCCTCGACGTACGCCGCGCCGCCGCCGCGGGTCAGCTCGCCCGCCGCCAGCTCACCCTCGACCTCGACACCGTGAGGCGGGGCCAAGGCCGAGGAAGCACCCGGCGGGGATCTCGACAAGCTCGATCAACGGACCACATCGAGCGGCCCGGTCGACGGCAGCCAGGAAGCCGCGGCAGGTGGTGCTCTACGTCCACCTCGCCGAGGCCGCGGTCCAGCCCGAAGGGTCCGGGATCGGCCGGGTGGAGAACACCCGCTCCATGGTCACCGCCGAGCAGATCCGCCACTGGTGCGCCAACCCCGACACCCAGGTCACCATCAAGCCGGTCATCGACCTCAACGACCACGTCCACGTCGACGCCTACGAAGTGCCCGACCGGATGGCCGAGGCCGCCACCCTCATCGACCACAGCTGTGTCTTCCCCTGGTGCACCCGCCCCGCCCGCACGACCGACCCCGACCAGCACGACGCGGACTGCGACCACATCACGTCCTACGACACCGGCGGACCCACCTGCTCGTGCAACATCGCACCCCTGTGTCGACGCCACCATCGGTTGAAGACCCACAGCGCCTGGAGCTACACCCCGCTCGAGCGCGGCACCTACCTGTGGACCAGCCCGCACGGCTACCAGTACCTCCGCAACCACGAGGGCACCCTCGACGTCAGCCGCGACCGACCACCCAGACCCTGACCGCCCCACACCCCGCCCAGCAGCACCCGGCGGGGCCAGTGGCACGCCCGGGACCGGAGTGCGCAGCGGCGGCTCACACGTTGCGGTCGGCGTACGCCTCGCCGGGTCTCGACGACGGTCGCTGCGTGACCTGCTCGACCAACGGAGGGCATGGTCGCTGGGCGGCTGGGTCCGCGTCGTCCTAGGACAGAAGCGTGTGGCGCTCCAGTCGGCGGCCGGACGCGCGAGCGCTCGCCTTGCACTCATCCGTGGTGAGGACCTTGGTGGGGCTCATCCACCCTTGTGAGGGCTTGTGAAGGACCCATCCATCGCCCAAGGTGACGGCAGCGTGCTGGGCTTGGCGGTCCGGGGAGCGCCACACGAGCACGGTGCCGACCCCGAGGTCGTCCCCACCGGATCGCGTCTTCTCCGACAGCCAGCGTTCGAACGGCTCCCGCTGCATCCACACCTTGTCGGCGTCGACGACCCCGGCCGCAGCCATGACGGCGCCGAGGCAGTTCGGCCCGCTTCCCGCTGCGAACGTGCCGGCGAGCCGTCGGGCCCCGGGAAGCACGCGGGCCGCCGAGCTCCAGGCGCTGTCCGGCACCTCTTCGTGCCGACTGGGACGGCGACCCTCTTCGATGTAGTCCTGCAGCACCTCTGTCTCACAGCCGTCCATCAGCGACCGCCACCACACGAACCTGTGACCGTCGGCCTGCTCTCGGACCTCGTCCCCGACGACGGAGACCCAGGACCTGACGCTCGGCACGTTCTCGCGGTCAAAGGTGCGTTGAGCGCGCACCAGTGCGGACCTGTGGGACCTGGGCAAGGCCATGAACTGAACCTCGCTCAGCCAGACGTGGCGCAGACCGGTCGGCAGTCCGTAGAGGCAGTAGGTGTCACGCACCTCGTCGGACAGGGACATCGAGTCCGTCTGCTCGCCGACGCGGGAGGCCAGATCGGAATCGGCCAGGAACGGCTGCACCGCTGGGCTGAACCACTCAACCCACCGCTCGACAAGGCGGTCCGCGACGTCGATGTTCAGGGCACGCATCGGGCGATGCTAACGGCCTCGGTGAGAGGCCAGGCGCAGCCATTCCGGCGGGCACGCGCCTCGCCGCGGTTGCGTCAACCTGGACACCCAGTCAGCCGCCCAGCATGTCGCGGGCGTCGTCGAGACCCTCCTGGTTCTCGGCCGGGTCGTCAATGCCGGTGAGGTCGCTGTCGCGCAGGCGTCTGGCGAAGTAGTCGGCCTGGACGGCGTACCGGTAGCGCTGCAACGTCGGCAGCCCATGTTCGATCTCGGCCCGGGGAACTGCCTGACCTGTGGCGTAGGCCTCGACCAGAGTCGGCGCGGCTTCCTGACCGACGTACATGGCAGCGGAGGCGAGGTCGTAGAGGAGGGGGCCGTGGACTCCGCTGGCCCAGTCGATGATGCCGTAGCTGTCCGTGACCTGATGATGGCGGAAGACTTCTGGCGCTGGGTCACCGTGCAGGAATCCCCAGGTCGTGACCGCGGAGCGAGTCGCCTGCCACTCGTGCACGACTTCGGTGACGGCGGGCCGGACCCATGCTTCGACATCGAGGTGTGGTGCGTCGCAGTCGATCCAGTCGAACGGCGGTGCGTCGGGGATCGCGACCTTGCGCAGGAGGGAGTGGGCCGTAGCGAGCAGTCGGCCGATCTGCCTGACGGCATCGAGTGACTTCGTGAGCGGGGTGCCCTCGACCCACGTCAGCAGGGCAGCCGTGCCCTGCGGCAGCGCCACCGCGACCTGGTTGTCGCACGTGGTGACCGGTGCGCCGGCCGGAAGTCCCGCAGCATCGAGGGCAGAGGCTGCGAACAGGCCCGCACGAAACCCGGGGGGACTCTGTGGGGGCACCAGCTTGAGGACCCAGCGGGTTCCACGGCTCGTCACCTCCCAGGTCTGGGAGTTCATCCCTCCGTGGAGTACGGCGATCTCGTCCGCGTCGATCCGCCAACGCGCGATGAGCAGTTCCCGCACCTCGCTCCGCTTCACCGTGGCAGTCAACCGGGGATGTCCTCCGGTGTCGACACAACCGCGCGCTGGAACGCCGTTCGCCCAGCGGCGGCTGCAGACCGATCACGGTCTACCGTCGGCGTGCGCCTCGCCGGTTCTCGACGACGGTCGCTGGCGCGACCTGCTCGACCACCGGGCGCGACCTGCTCGACCAACGTGGGGGATAACCTCGTGCCGTGCTGCTCGCCTTCGACACCGCCACCCCGTTCGTCAGCGTCGCTCTCCACGACGGCGAGGACGTGGTGGTCGAGCTGACCTCGGACCGGCCGATGAAGCACGGCGAGCAGTTGGCGCCGCTCATCGTCGATGCCCTCGAGCGGGCGGGCATCGTGCGTCAGGACCTGACCGCGCTGGCGGTCGGCGTCGGACCGGGGCCGTTCACCGGCCTGCGGGTCGGGCTGGTCACGGCGCGCACGCTCGCGTTCGTGCTGGAGATCCCGGTGTACGGCGTGTGCTCGCTCGACGTGCTGGCGGTCGAGGCCGTCGAGACCGGCCTGGTCGACGAGGACTTCGTGGTGGCGACGGATGCGCGGCGCAAGGAGGTCTACCTCGCCCGGTACGACGAGAAGGGTGCCCGCCTCGAGGGGCCGATCGTCGACAAGCCGGCCGTCCTGGCCACCGAGCTGTGGGTGGTGGGCGAGGGCGGTGCGCTCTACCCCGACGACTTCCCCCACCGGGTGGGCCCGTCCGCGCCGAGCGCCGGCTGGCTCGCGCGGGTGGTGACCGAGGAGCGGGCCGAGCTGCTCGATCCCGAGCCGCTCTACCTGCGCCGGCCCGACGCCGTCGCGCCCGGCAAGCCCAAGCGGGTCTCGTGATCCGCGAGGCCACGCCCGACGACGTACCAACCATCGCGGCTCTCGAGGAGGACAACCTCGGCGCCGATGCCTGGTCGGAGGGGCTGGTCGCGGAGGGGGTCGGCGGTCGCCTGCCGACCGTGCGCTACCTCGTCGCCGAGGTGGACGGTGAGGTGGTGGGCCACGCGGCGGCGAGCATCGTCGCCGACATCGCCGAGCTCCAGCGGATCGCGGTCGACCCGGACCACCGGCGCACGGGCCTCGCCACCGGGCTGCTCGACGCGGTGGTGGAGCTGGCGCGGGCCGAGCACGCCGACCGGCTGCTGCTCGAGGTCCGGGAGGACAACCGCGGTGCGCTGTCGTTCTACGCCGCCGCCGGCTTCGTCGAGATCGACCGGCGCCGGCGCTACTACCGCGACGGCGCCACCGCGGTCGTCCTGCGCAAGGCGCTGGGACGAGGATGCGGCGGCGCCGTCTCGTAGTCGTGCCGGGTGTTACGGGAGGTAGTACGTCGCGTTCGGCAGCTTCACCGCACGGTCCGAGTGCCCGCCCTTGAGGTCGCTGAACTGGTCACCGAAGTTCGCCACGATCCGGTAGCCCAGGTCGTCCTCGAGGTGGGCCCGGGTCTGCGACTTGTACTCGATGGTCGTGCACTTCACCGCAGCGCAGGTGATGTACGACGGCTGCACGCTCTCGCCGACGCCCGTCCACTTGGTGAAGTAGAGCTTCTCGGTGAACGCGCCGTCGTAGAACGTGTTCAGGTTCGCGATCGTCGCCGCGCGCTGGTTGTCGTTGCGACCGGTGATGCCGACGATCTTGCAGCCGCCGGCCTTGGCGGCGCGGACGACGCGGTCCATCTTCGGCGTCGCGGGGAACTTCTGCTCCTGGACCCAGGTGTCCTGCAGGGCGGGGTTGAAGTTGAACTTCATCGCCGCGTCCTCCATGTCGTAGGTCCACAGCGTGGTGTCGTCGGCGTCGAAGACGACGGCGGGGTGCGTGTGCTTCGCCGTCTGGTGCTTGCACGACGCACGCAGCTTCGGCGCCCACTTCTGGCTGAACGTCGTCATCTCGGAGATGTACGGCGACTCCGTCTTGTTCGCGATGCCGTCGGCGGCCGGGCTGGCCGGGTTGGCCACCCCGTAGTACGTGCGGATCGTCGACTTCACCGAGTCGATGTTCGGGATGCCTTCGCCGCCCTCGGTCGTGCCGCTGCTGCCGTCGGGCTGCATGGTGAACTCGGTGCGGGGGGTGAGCTCGGGCTCGTCGACACCGGGCAGGTTGGGGCTGGGCAGGTAGTACGTCGGGTTCGGCAGCTTGAGCACCTTGTCGGCGAAGCCACCCTGGAGGTCGGACCACTGGTCGCCCACGTTGAGGACGATGTCGTAGCCCAGGTCCTCCTCGATGTGCTTGCGGGTGCCGGCCTTGTACTCGACGGTCGTGCACTTCACGGCCGCGCAGGTGATGTAGCCCGGCTGGGTGCTGGAGCCCTTGCCGGTCCACTTCGTGAAGAAGTTGGAGTCCTCGAACGTCGTGTAGCCGACGTCGGCCAGGTTGCCGAGCGTGGCGCCCTTCTGGTCGTCGTTGCGACCCGTCAGGCCGAAGACCTTGAACCCCAGGCGGGCGGCGCGGTTGACGAAGCGGACCATGCCCGGGGTCGCCGGGAACTTCTTCTCCTGGACCCAGGTGTCCTGCAGGGCGGGGTCGAAGTTGAAGTGCATCGCCGCGTCCTCCATGTCATAGGTCATGAGGGTGGTGTCGTCGGCGTCGAAGACGATCGCGGGCTTCCTGTCGGCCGCGACCGCGTCCTCGTAGGCGTTGAGGAGGTAGCCCCACTGGGCGTCCTCGATCTGGCTCATCTCCGTGATGTACGGCGAGTCGGTCTTGTTCGCGATGCCGTCGGCGCTGGGGCTCGACGGGTTGGTGACCCCGTAGTACGTGCGGATCGTCGACTTCACCGAGTCGATGTTGGGGATCCCGGCACCGTTGGTGGTCGCGCCGCTGGAACCGTCGGCAGCCATCACGAAGTAGGTGTGGGGGGTGAGCGTCGAGTCGTCGACGGTGCGGGCCTCCGCGTGGCCGGCGAGGCCGACGACGAGAGCCGCGACCGCGGTGGCCGCGAGGGCAGCACCGGGTCGGGTCGTTCCCGAGATGCGCATGTAGTGCTCCGAGTTCTGTGATGTGGACAACAAACTTGCACAACGTACGCCCGCTCGCGGTCCGGGGTCGGGCATTTCGGAGAGTCTCTTGCGAGGGGTCGCCGCCACGCCCCCGCACGCCCCCGCATCACCCCGTTCGGCACCATGGAGGCACCATGAACCCCGTGAACGAACCCCTGGTCCTCGGCATCGAGACCTCGTGCGACGAGACCGGCGTCGGCATCGTGCGCGGGCACACCCTGCTGGCCGATGCGGTGGCCAGCAGCGTCGACGAGCACGCGCGCTTCGGCGGGGTCGTGCCCGAGGTCGCCAGTCGCGCCCACCTCGAGGCGATGGTCCCGACCCTCGAGCGGGCCTGCGAGACGGCCGGCATCCGGCTGCACGACGTAGACGCCATCGCGGTCACCAACGGCCCCGGCCTCGCCGGCGCGCTGCTGGTCGGGGTCGCGGCCGCCAAGGCGCTCGCCATCGGGCTCGGCAAGCCGATCTACGGCGTCAACCACCTGGCCTCGCACGTGGCGGTCGACCAGCTCGAGCACGGTCCGCTGCCCGAGCCCTGCCTGGCGATGCTGGTCAGCGGCGGCCACTCGAGCCTGCTGCGCGTCGAGGACGTGACGCGGGGCGTCGAGCCCCTCGGCTCCACCATCGACGACGCGGCCGGCGAGGCCTTCGACAAGGTCGCCCGGCTGCTCGGCCTGCCCTTCCCCGGCGGCCCGCACATCGACCGCGCGGCTCGCGACGGCAACAGCGTGTACGTCGACTTCCCGCGCGGGCTCTCCTCGCGGCGTGACCTCGAGCGGCACCGCTTCGACTTCTCGTTCTCCGGGCTCAAGACCGCGGTCGCCCGCTGGGTCGAGGCCCGGGAGCGCGCCGGGGACCCGGTGCCGATCAACGACGTGGCGGCCAGCTTCCAGGAGGCGGTGTGCGACGTGCTCACCCGCAAGGCCGTGGACGCCGCGGTGGCGCACGGCATCGAGGACATCCTGATCGGCGGCGGTGTCGCCGCGAACTCCCGGCTGCGCGTGATGGCGGAGGAGCGGGCGGCCGCCAAGGGGATCCGCGTGCGCGTCCCGCGCCCGGGCCTCTGCACCGACAACGGGGCGATGGTCGCCGCGCTCGGCGCCGAGATGGTGGCCCGGGGGAGGACCCCCTCCTCCCTCGACCTGCCGGCCGACTCGTCGCTGCCGGTCACCAGCGTCCTGGCCTGAGCATCACTCCGAGGGCAGGTACTCCGAGAGCATCTCGGGGTTGCCGCCACGGACGGGACCGGCGACGGTCTCGGGGTCCCCACCGTCGAGCGGGACCCGCACCAGTGACCACCGGTTGTCCTCCAGGCCGACCAGGGCTGCCAGCACGTGCGTGTCGTCGGCCCAGGCGGCGCGGCTGACCACCTGCGGTGACGGGCTGACCCTGCTCACCACCTCGAGGTCGCGGTCGAGCACCGTGACCTCGCCGGCCATGTTGTTCTCGTAGACCCCGGACAGCAGGTGCCGGCCGTCGGGGGAGAACTCGAGTCCCGAGGCGTCGCAGCTGCGGGCCGTGACCTGGTCCGTCGCGGGGTCGTAGAGCCCGCCGCAGCCGTACTGCCCGTCCTCGGCAGGTGGGAACGAGACCGCCCACGTCTCACCGTCCGGGCTGACGTCGGTGACCCTCAGCGGCTCGCTGGTCGCCAGCTCGCGCACGCCGTCGACCGAGACCTCGGCCGTCGTCGTCGTGCCGTCGCTCAGGATCGCCCGGCAGCCGCCCTCGGCGCAGTGGTCGCCGGTCACCGCGTCGACCATGGGGATGGTCCCGGCCGACTTCGGCATGTGGGCCAGCGGGACCGGTTCGGTGCTGCCGGTCTCGAGCACCTGCACCCGCGAGCCCTCGGTCCAGGCGGCCAGCTCGTCGGTCGAGCTCAGCGTGACGGCCAGCAGGTCGACCGGGTACGTCGCCGCCAGCGAGCCGTCCGGTGCGAACACCTGGACGGACTGCTCCGCCTGGTTGGCCACCACGACCCGGCCGTCGGTCAGCACGCCGAACTGGCTCACGTCCGCGTTGGCCACGTCCACGCTGACGGTGTCGCCGGCCGGCAGGGTCACCACGCCGTCGTACAGTACCGACGCACCCCGTCCGGGTGCTGGTGCTGGTGCCGGTTGCGGGACGTCGGAGCGGTTGCTGCCGATTCCGCCCAGCAGCACGGTCGGGACGACGACGGCGATCGCCACGGCCGCGGCGATCGAGGCGGCCGCCGCCACCCGGCGCCGGCGGCGGATGCCACGCGCCCGGCCACGAACGTCGTCGAGGGTGAGCGGGGCGTCGTAGCGGGCGTCCACGCGCCGGTGGAGCTCCCTGCCGAGCTCCTCGGTGAGGTGGTCCTGGTTGCTCATCGCTCCTCCTCCCGGGGGTTCAGGTTGGCGGGGGTTCGCTCGCGCAGGGCTGCGAGCGCGCGGCTGGTCTGTGACTTCACGGTGCCGACGGAGATGCCGAGCAGGTCGGCGGTCTCTGCCTCCGAGAGCTCCTCGTAGTAGCGGAGCACGAGCACGGCACGGGCCTTGGGCGGCAGCGTCTGGACGATGTCCCAGAGCGCGGCACCGCGGCCGTCGTCGTACGTGTCGTGGGTCGGCGCACCCTCCGGCACCTCGTCGGTCGCGAACTCGCGGCGCCGCCAGGCGCGGCGCCAGACCGAGTTGTTCTCGTTGACCAGGATCCGGCGGACGTAACCGTCGACCGAGTCACGGTCCTGCACGCGGTCCCAGGCGAGGTAGAGCTTGGCGAACGCCGTCTGGACGAGGTCCTCCGCGGAGTGCCGGTCGCCTGTCAGCAGGTACGCCGTGCGGAGCAGGCTCGCCTGCCGTGCGGCGAGGTACGCCGAGAAGTCGTCGTCGCGCCGCTTCGCGCGGTCCGCCATGCCGACTCCCGTCCCGGCCTCTGCGCTGAGCTGCATCGTCACCCTCCGTCCTGTTCGAGACCAAGACGCGAGCAGGGGAGGAAAGGTTGCAGTCAGCCCGGCACCCCGCCACGAGGTGCATCCTCGTACGGTTGCATGGAACCAGTCGGCACTCGAGAGGAACACGCATGCAGCAGGTCAAGGCCGTCGTCGCACGAGCCAAGGGACAGCCGGTCAGTGTCGAGACGATCAACGTTCCCGACCCCGGTCCTGGCGAGGCCCTGGTCAAGGTGCAGGCCTGCGGGGTCTGCCACACCGACCTGCACTACCGCGAGGGCGGCATCAACGACGAGTTCCCGTTCCTGCTCGGCCACGAGGCCGCGGGCATCGTGGAGGCCGTCGGCGACGACGTGACCAGCGTGGCACCCGGCGACTTCGTGGTCCTCAACTGGCGCGCGGTCTGCGGGGACTGCCGCGCCTGCAACCGCGGTGAGCCGTGGTACTGCTTCAACACCCACAACGCCACCCAGAAGATGACCCTCGAGGACGGCACCGAGCTCTCCCCGGCGCTGGGCATCGGCGCCTTCGCCGAGAAGACCCTGGTCGCCGCGGGGCAGTGCACGAAGGTCGACCCGTCGGCGCGGGCGGCCGCGGTCGGCCTGCTCGGCTGCGGGGTGATGGCCGGTCTCGGCGCCGCCATCAACACCGGCAACGTGACCCGCGGCAAGTCCGTGGCCGTGATCGGCTGCGGCGGTGTCGGCGTCGCCGCGATCGCGGGCTCTGCGCTGGCCGGGGCGAGCAGGATCATCGCGGTCGACATCGACGAGAAGAAGCTCGCGGCCGCCACGAGGATGGGGGCCACGCACACGGTGAACAGCAAGGAGGCCGACCCGGTCGCCGCGATCCAGGAGCTGACCGGCGGCAACGGCGCGGACGTCGTCATCGACGCGGTCGGTCGTCCCGAGACGTGGAAGCAGGCGTTCTACGCCCGCGACCTGGCCGGCACCGTCGTGCTGGTCGGCGTGCCCACACCGGACATGAAGATCCCCGAGATCCCGCTCATCGACGTCTTCGGCCGCGGCGGTTCGCTGAAGTCGAGCTGGTACGGCGACTGCCTGCCCTCGCGCGACTTCCCGATGCTGGTCGACCTCTACCAGCAGGGGCGCCTGGACCTCGACGCGTTCGTGACCGAGGAGATCGGGATCGGCGACGTCGAGGCGGCCTTCGACCGGATGCACGGTGGCGACGTGCTGCGCTCGGTGGTGATCCTCTGATGACGGCCCGCATCGACCACGCCGTCTCCAGCGGCACGTTCTCCCTCGACGGGGAGACGCACCAGGTCGACAACAACATCTGGGTGGTCGGCGACGACAGCGAGTGCGTCGTGATCGACGCGCCCCACAGCGTCGAGGAGATCATGGCCGTGGTGGGGGAGCGCACGGTCAAGGCGATCCTGTGCACCCATGCCCACGACGACCACGTGCGCGTGGCGCCGGCGCTGCGCGAGCGCGTCGTCGCGCCGATCATGCTGCACCCGGCCGACAAGGCGGTCTGGGAGCTGACCCACTCCGACCGCCTCTGGGACGTCGACCTGTCCGACGGGTTCGAGATCTCGGTGGGTGGCACGACCCTGCGGGCGATCCACACGCCGGGCCACGCGCCGGGCGCGGTCTGCTTCCACGCCCCCGACCTGGGCTGCGTCTTCACCGGGGACACCCTGTTCCAGGGTGGGCCGGGCGCGACGGGCCGTTCGTTCAGCGACGAGGACCTCATCAAGGAGTCGATCCGGACGCGCCTGTTCGCGCTCCCGGACGACACCGTGGTGCACACCGGGCACGGCGATGACACGACGATCGGCGCGGAACGGGCGGCTCTCGACGGCTAGTCGGCTCGGTCTGCTCCGCGTAGGTGATGCGAAGGTGTTCTGGATGAGACTGCCCCAACTCGTGGCCCTGGTGCTGGTCACTGCGCTGGCGACGGGCTGCACGAGTGATCGCACGCCCGACGAACGAGACGAGGCCGCCCTGGCCGGATCTCCGACCAGTGCCGTTCCCGACGCCGGGACCGCCGGATCGCCGACCGGGGGCGCTGAGCTCGAGCGCCGCCGCGGACCGCACGGACCTGCGGCCGAGCTGGGACTCCGACCCGGATGGGGACCCAGCCGGACCGAGCTCGACCACGCCGTCCGCGCAGTCCGGCGGCTGTCCCTGCCCGAGCTGGCGGGCCAGGTGATCGTCGCCAGCTACCAGGGCACTGCTGCCCCGGTCGGCCTGGTCAACCGGCTGCACCTGGGGGGCGTCATCACGTTCTCCGACAACGTGGTCACCCCGCGCCAGGTGCGTGCCGTGAACGCCCGGCTGCGCCGCTCCGCGGACCGTGACTGGCCGCTGTTCCTCGCCGTCGACGAGGAGGGCGGCCTCGTCGAGCGCGTCGCTGCCGGCGACGCCCGCTTCCCGGCGTTCATGACCGCCGGGGCCGCCCACCGCCCGGGACTCACCCGGCGGGCCACCGGCGCCCTGGCCTCCGGGGTCCGCGGCCTCGGGTTCACGGTCGACCTCGCGCCCGTCGCCGATGTCACGACCGGCTCGGCCGACCCGACGATCGGGTCCCGCTCACCGGGCTCGGACCCCCAGCTGGTGGCCCGGCAGGTGAACGCGGCGGTCGCGGGGCTGCTCGACGCGGGCGTCGTACCGGTCGTCAAGCACTTCCCCGGCCACGGTTCGGTGCGCGCCGACAGCCATGTGCGGCTGCCCGTCCAGCGCCGTTCGCGGGCGGAGCTCCGCGGCGCGGACCTCGTCCCGTTCCGCCGCGCCGTGGCCGCCGGGGCCCCCGCCGTCATGGTCGCCCACCTCGATGTCCGGGCGGTCGATCCCGGCACCCCCTCGTCGCTCTCCCGGCCGGTCGTCACCGGGCTGCTGAGAGGCGACCTCGGCTTCGACGGGCTGGTGGTGACCGACGCCCTCGACATGGGGGCCGTGTCGGCCCGCGGCAGTGCCGCCGCGGCGGTGCAGGCCCTGCACGCCGGCGCGGACGTGCTGCTGATGCCCGCCGACCCGGCCCGTGCTCGCGCCGGCGTCCTCGCGGCGGTCCGCTCCGGTGCGCTGCCACGGCAGCGGCTCGAGCAGGCGGCCGCCCGCCAGGTCGCGCTCCTGCTCCATGAGCGTCGCCAGCGTGACGTCGCTCCCCGCAGTCCGGCCGCGGCCTCCCAGGCGTGGTCCCGTGCGGCGACGACCGTGGTCTCCGGGCCGTGTCGCGGCCGGCTCGTCGGGGCCGGCGTCTCGCCGCGCGGCGACGCCGAGGCCGTCGCAGCCTTCACCGCCGCGGCGCGCGCGGCCGGGCTGCCCACCGGCCGAGGGACGCCGGTGACGCTGCTCGGGTACGGCGATCGCGCCACGCACCGCGGCATCGTGGTGGCCGTCGACCGGCCCTACGTCCTCGGCTCCTCGCGCGCGCCGGTCCGGATCGCGACGTACGGCGCCACCCCGGGCGCGATGAGCGCCCTGGTCGACGTCCTGCTCGGTCGTCGCAAGGCTCCGGGGAGGTTGCCGGTGCCCCTGGCCGGCGTCCCACGTAGGGGCTGCTGAGCGCGTCCCGTCAGAACGGGCGCACGAGCAGCGCGATCCCGCGCCCGCTCGCGCGGGTGAGCACGATCGTGGCCTCGTCGTCCCCGGCCAGCGCGAGCCGCTTGCGCAGCTGCTCGGGGACGATGTCGACGCCACGCTTCTTGATGGTCAGGGCGCCGATGCCCCGCTCGCGCAGCGCGGCGCGCAGCGCCTTCTCGCGGTAGGGGAGCTCCTCGAGGACCTCGTAGGCGCGGGCGAAGGGGGTGCGGAACGCGGCGTCGCCGGTGACGTAGGCGATGTGCTCGTCGAGCAGCCCTCCGCCCACGCCGGCGGCGACGGCGGTCACGAGCCCGGCCCGGATCACGGCGCCGTCGGGCTCGTAGAGGAACGCGCCGACCTCCCGGACGTCCGCTCCCGGGTCGTCCTCGTCGGTGATGGTCGCGAGCCCGCCCGCGCCGATCACGGTGGCCCGGCGCCGGGTGGTCGCGAGCCGCCCCGACCACAGCGCGGCCTCCTTGACCTCGCCGTGGTCGCTGACCCACTCGGCCTCGACCCCTTCCGGGACCAGTGCGTGCGGCAGGCCCGGCGCGACCTTCACGCACGCGTCGCGTCGCAGCAGCCCTTCCACGAACGGCCACGGCGGCGTCCAGTCGTCGACGTCGAAGGTCCGCCCGCGACCGGTGCGACGGGCCGGGTCGGCGAAAGCCACGTCGAAGGGGCTGGTGTTCACGGTGGTCGCGTCGGCCACGGTCACCGCCCCGCCGAGGTCGAGCGCGTCCAGGTTTGCCCGCGCCACCTCCACCCGCACCGGGTCCAGGTCGACGCCTGCGCACGTCAGCCCGGCTCGCGCGAAGGCCACCAGGTCGCCGCCGATGCCGCAGCCGAGGTCGATCACGGTCGCGGTCGAGGCGGCCACGAGCCGCGCGGCGCGGTGCGAGGACACGGGCAGCCGGGTGGCCTGCTCCAGGCCGTCGGGGGTGAAGTACATCCGCTCGGCCAGCTCGCCGAACTTGGCCACGGCCTTGCGGCGCAACGTCGCCTGGGTCATCGCCGCGGCGACCTGCTCGGCGTCCGCGGTACGGCGCAGGGCGGTCTGGGCGCGCAGCGGGTCCTGGTCGGCCACCTCGGTGGCGGCCGCGAGCAGGCGCTGGCCGTCGTCGGTGAGCAGCCACCGGAACGCGTCGAGGTCCATCCGACGATCCTGTCAGAGGCCGGCCGTTGTGCACGATGCGCGGCTTCTCTGGCACTCCGTCGTAGCGAGTGCTAACGTTCGATCTGGCACTCTCGCCATGAGGGTGCCAGTGCTTGCGACGAAGTGCGACCCCCGCGACGGCGTACCTCCCAGCAGGCCCCAACGTCCGGAGGACTCCCCTCACCGGGATCCTCCACCCGAGTTCAGACAAGTGACGAAAGTGGAGGTCGACATCGTGTCGGTCAACATCAAGCCCCTCGAGGACCGCCTCGTCGTGAAGCCGCTCGAGGCCGAGCAGACCACGGCATCCGGCCTGGTCATTCCCGACACCGCCAAGGAGAAGCCCCAGGAGGGCGAGGTCATGGCGATCGGCCCCGGCCGCATCGACGACAAGGGCAACCGCGTCCCGCTCGACGTGGCCGTGGGTGACAAGGTCATCTACAGCAAGTACGGCGGCACCGAGGTGAAGTACGCCGGCGAGGAGTACCTCATCCTCTCCGCGCGCGACGTCCTCGCAGTCGTTTCCTGATTCATCCGGGTCGTGTCCCTGAGCGTGCGCCGAGGCGCCCCTCCGGGGCACGGCCCGAACCCATTTCTCAGATATCTCTGCGAGGAGACCAATGCCGAAGATTCTTGAGTTCGACGAGAACGCCCGCCGCTCGCTCGAGCGGGGCGTTGACGCGCTCGCCAACGCCGTCAAGGTGACGCTCGGTCCGAAGGGCCGCTACGTCGTCCTGGACAAGAAGTGGGGCGCGCCCACCATCACGAACGACGGTGTCACCGTCGCCCGCGAGATCGAGCTGGACGACCCGTTCGAGAACCTCGGTGCGCAGCTCACCAAGGAAGTTGCCACCAAGACCAACGACGTCGCCGGTGACGGCACCACCACCGCGACGGTGCTCGCCCAGGCGATGGTCCACGAGGGCCTGCGCGCGGTGGCCGCCGGCTTCAACCCGATGGGTCTCAAGCGCGGCATGGACGCCGCTGCCGAGGCCGTCGGCGACGCGCTGCGCGAGGCCGCCCGTGAGGTGGACTCCAAGGAGGACATGGCCTCGGTCGCCACGATCTCCAGCCGCGACAGCCACATCGGCGAGCTGCTCGCCGAGGCCTTCGACAAGGTCGGCAAGGACGGCGTGATCACCGTCGAGGAGTCCAACACCATGGGCACCGAGCTGGAGTTCACCGAGGGGATGCAGTTCGACAAGGGCTACATCTCGCAGTACTTCGTCACCGACCCGGAGCGCATGGAGGCCGTCCTCGACGACCCCTACATCCTGCTGCACCAGGGCAAGATCTCGGCGATCGCCGACCTGCTCCCGCTGCTGGAGAAGGTCATCGCCGCGGGCAAGCCGCTGTTCATCCTCGCCGAGGACGTCGACGGCGAGGCGCTGTCCACGCTGGTCGTCAACAAGATCCGCGGCACGTTCAACGCCGTCGCGGTCAAGGCTCCGGCGTTCGGTGACCGTCGCAAGTCGATGATGCAGGACATCGCGACCCTGACCGGCGGCCAGATCGTGGCTCCCGAGGTCGGGCTCAAGCTCGACACGGTCGGCCTCGAGGTGCTGGGCCAGGCCCGGCGCGTCGTGATCACCAAGGACGACACCACGATCGTCGACGGTGCCGGCGACAAGGCCGAGGTCGAGGGCCGCGTCAACCAGATCAAGGCCGAGATCGAGAACACCGACTCCGACTGGGACCGCGAGAAGCTCCAGGAGCGCCTCGCGAAGCTCGCCGGTGGCGTGTGCGTGATCAAGGTCGGCGCCGCCACCGAGGTGGAGCTGAAGGAGAAGAAGCACCGCATCGAGGACGCCGTCTCCGCGACGCGTGCCGCGATCGAGGAGGGCATCGTCCCCGGCGGTGGCTCGGCTCTGGTCCACGCCGTCTCGGTGCTGGAGAAGGACCTCGGTCTCACCGGTGACGAGGCCGCGGGCGTGCGCATCGTGCGCAAGGCCGCGGACGAGCCGCTGCGCTGGATCGCCGAGAACGGTGGTGTCGAGGGCTACGTCGTCGTCGCCAAGGTCCGCGAGGCCGGCGTCGGAAACGGCTACAACGCCGCGACCGACACCTACGGCGACCTGGTCGCCCAGGGTGTCCTCGACCCGGTCAAGGTGACCCGCTCCGCGCTGGTCAACGCCACGTCGATCGCGGCCATGCTGCTCACGACGGAGACGCTGATCGTCGAGAAGCCCGAAGAGGACGACAACGCCCCGGCCGCTGGCGGCCACGGGCACGGCCACGGCCACTGATCCGACTCTGAACCGCTGACCCGCCCGAGACCTTCGGGCGGGTCAGCGTCATTTCGGCGTCGTTGCCGGGCCGTTCGGGACAGGCTCAGCCGCAGTCGGGCTCGACGGGCAGGCGCTCGACGCCACGCAGCACGTAGACCCGCCGGCCGTCGCACCCGGTCCCGCGCTCGTCGTACCGCGCGTGGACGACCTTCTCCAGCAGTCCCGCGTGGGGGTTGCCCCAGGCGTCGAACTCCACCCACTCGACCAGCCACGTGGGCGCATCCGGCCCCTCGAGGAGCGCCGTCAGTCGCGCGTACGTCGGGTCGAGCGTGCGCATCGGCAGGCTCCAGAGATAGGGGTACGGCGAGGGCAGGCCGCTGGAGTACTGCAGGTCGGCGCGGCCCCCGAAGACGACGAGCGAGTCGCCCGGGTGCGCTGCCCGGGCCACCGCCTCGCCGGTGTCGACCTCGTGGAACTCCTGCTGGCTCGTGACGTTCCACGCGATCCAGCCGAGCATGCAGGCCACGGAGGACACCGCGGCGGCCGCGATCACCCCCCGCATCGCCCGGCCCCTGGTGGTGGCGCCGTGGGCCAGCAGGGCGGCGCAGAGCGCGGTCCCGGGGATCAGCGGGAAGAGGTAGTCACGCCAGTAGCTGCCCCCCGCTGCGAGTGCGAGCCCGTCGACGAGCAGCACGGCCAGGGTCGCCGCGGTGACCTCCCGGTCCTCAGCCCACTCGCTGCGCAGATGGACCAGGAAGCCGCCGATCATCAGCGCCATGCCGGCTCCCAGCGCCACCAGCACCAGCAGCCAGGCCCGCGTCACGGGCGCGGTGGTGGAGCCCAGCGCGATCACCCGGGCGGCGTCGGAGCGGAATCCGAAGACGGCGTACCAGAGGGTGTGCAGGTGGACGCCGGCCCACCACGCCCAGGCGACCGTCGCGACGACAGGTACGGCGGCGCCGGCCGCGGCCGCGCCTCCCAGGCGACCCAGGTCACGGCGCGTGATCCGGCCGGTGAGCCACGACGCGAGCAGGAGGACCGCTCCGAAGACCAGGCCGGCGGCGAGGTTCTGCTTGAAGCCGAGGGGCAGGGCGGCCAGCAGCCCGGCGCCGAACGCGAGCGCCGTCGACCTCCGCCGCAGGGCGAGCAGGATCACGCTGAAGCTCCCCATGATGATCGGGATCCCCAGCAGCTCGCCCTTGACCGCCACCGCGTCGATGAGGGTGTTGGTGGTGAGTGCCGCGACGGCGACGGCGGTCCACGCGGCGGCGCGCTCGTCGGCCACCAGCCTGGCCACCTGGGCGGCGGCGAGCACGAGCAGCCCGCACGCCAGGGCGCCGAGCAGGCGCAGGAAGAGGGAGCCGCCGATCGCATCGGAAGCCTTGACCACCGCGATGAGCAGGGGTGGGCGGTCCACCCAGTACGGCCCGAACATGCTGTCCGGCTGGGGGCGCCAGTGCTCGGCGACCAGCAGGAACCCGGCCTCGTCGGGCCGGATCGGCCTGGTCAGGCCCGGCAGTCGCAGGGCGAAGGCGGCCGCGGCCGCCAGGCCGACGACCTGGCGAGGGCTGGGTCTCACGGGCGGCCCCGGGAAGCAGGGAGCGGCCGTCGATCCAGCTCGTCAGGGCCCCGGTCATGGCACCAGCGTCCCAGCCAGGAGTGCCCGTCGGCGTTGCCTCACCGAAACAGTGCCGAATCCATCGCGCAACGTGGCCGGGGCACGCTGGCTCCTCATGCACGCCGAGGGGGAGGCCCGCCATGCTGTGGAGAGTTCGTACGACCCTGCCCGACCGACCAGGTGCCCTGGCCGTCCTGGCCCAGAACTGCGGAGCCGCGGGGGTGAACATCCTCGGGCTCCAGATCTTCCCGGGGATCGAGGCGGTCACCGACGAGCTGGTGCTCCGCACCCCGCAGGAGTGGGGGATCGCGGAGATCGCCCAGCTCGTCGAGCGGTCCGGGGGCCGGGCGGTCTCCTCGGCGCCCTGCACCGAGGCGGCACTCACCGACCAGCCGACCCGCTACGTCCAGGCGGCCCACACGGTGCTGACCCGGCCGGCGTCCTTCCCCGAGGTCGCCGCGCTGCTGTTCGACGCCGAGGCGGACCCGACCCCGGGTGAGCTGGCGCCGGTGCAGGACGTGCTGGAGATGACGGTGGGCGAGGTGCAGGTGCAGGTGCGTCGTACGGCGCCGTTCACCGCGACCGAGCACGCCCGGGCGTCGGCGATGGCCGCCCTGGTCACCGACGTCCTCGAGCGCAGCCGTGCCGCCGCGCCACCCTCCCCGGACCGGCCGTCCGGTGCGGACGCCTCGCCGGAGTACGTCGTCGAGGGGGACTCGGTCGCCGCGCAGGTCGGCGGGACCACGGTGGGGCTGGCGGTGGTCGGCCCGCTGACCGACGAGCCCGGAGTACGTCAGGTGACGCTGCGGGTCGACCCGGGCTGGCAGCGGCGGGGGATCGGCACCAGGCTCCTCGTCGCCGCGGCACGGCTGGCCCACGCGCAGGAGGCCACCGAGATCGTGCTGACCACCCGGGCGGACAACCAGGCGGTGCTGCCGATGGTGCTGTCGGCGGGGCTGCGGGGCCGGATCCGGATGGCGGCCGACGTGCTGACCGTGCGGGTGCCGGTGCGCGACCTCAAGCCGCTGCCGGCCCAGCCGTTCGCCGGACCGGTCCGCCAGTAGGCTGGGGGAGTGGAGCTCCCCGACAAGTTCGCTGCCCTGGGCCTGACCTACGACGACGTCCTGCTGCTGCCGGGTCACTCCGACCTGGCGCCGTCGGACATCGACACCACCTCACGCCTGACCCGTGACATCACGCTGAAGGTGCCGCTGGTCAGCGCCGCGATGGACACGGTCACCGAGTCCCGGATGGCGATCGCGATGGCGCGGGAGGGAGGCCTCGGCGTCCTGCACCGCAACCTGTCGATCGAGGACCAGGCCTACCAGGTCGACCTCGTGAAGCGGACCCAGACCGGGATCATCTCCAACCCCGTCACGATCGGTCCCGACGCGACGCTGGAGCAGCTCGACCAGATCTGCGGCGAGTACCGCGTCTCCGGCCTCCCGGTCGTCGACGGCGACAACCGGCTGCTGGGCATCATCACCAACCGCGACCTGCGGTTCACCCCGGTCGCCGAGTGGGCCACGACCAAGGTCGACGAGGTGATGACGCCGATGCCGCTCATCACGGGCCCGGTCGGCATCTCCCGCGAGAACGCCACGCTGCTGCTGCGCCAGCACAAGCGTGAGCGCCTGCCGCTGGTCGACGACCAGGGCCGCCTGGCCGGTCTGATCACCGTCAAGGACTTCGTGAAGTCCGAGCAGTTCCCCCACGCCTCCAACGACGCGGCCGGCCGGCTCATGGTCGGTGCGGCCATCGGCTACTTCGGTGACGCCTGGGAGCGTGCCACCACCCTCGTCGACGCCGGCGTCGACGTCCTGGTCGCCGACACCGCGCACGGCAACGTCCGGCTGCTGCTCGAGATGGTCCAGCGGCTCAAGACCGACCCCGCGACCCGCCACGTCCAGGTGATCGGCGGCAACGTCGCCACCCGCGAGGGCGCACAGGCGTTCGTCGACGCGGGCGCCGACGCGGTCAAGGTGGGCTTCGGCCCCGGCTCCATCTGTACGACGCGCGTCGTGACCGGCTGCGGCGTACCCCAGGTGACGGCTGTCTACGAGGCATCCCTGGCCTGCCAGCCCGCCGGCGTCCCCGTCATCGCGGACGGCGGCCTCCAGCAGTCCGGTGACATCGCCAAGGCGATCGTGGCCGGTGCCGAGACGGTGATGATCGGCTCGCTCCTGGCCGGGTGCGAGGAGTCACCCGGCGACCTCGTGTTCGTCAACGGCAAGCAGTACAAGGCCTACCGCGGCATGGGCTCGCTCGGCGCGATGTCGAGCCGGGGCAAGAAGTCCTACTCCAAGGACCGCTACTTCCAGGCCGAGGTCGCCAGCGACGACAAGATCGTGCCCGAGGGGATCGAGGGCCAGGTCGCCTACCGGGGCCCGCTGTCGGCCGTCGCGCACCAGCTCATCGGTGGGCTCAACCAGTCGATGTTCTACATCGGCGCCCGCACCGTCTCCGAGCTCCAGGCCAAGGGCCGCTTCGTGCGGATCACCTCGGCCTCGCTCAAGGAGAGCCACCCCCACGACGTGCAGATGACCGTCGAGGCCCCCAACTACACAGGACGCTGACCATGACCGAGATCGAGATCGGTCGTGCCAAGCGCGCCCGCCGGGCCTACTCCTTCGACGACGTGGCCATCGTCCCGTCCCGGCGCACGCGCGACCCCGAGGAGGTGAGCGTCGCCTGGCAGATCGACGCCTACCGCTTCGAGCTCCCCGTGCTCGCGGCGCCGATGGACTCCGTCATGTCGCCGGCCACCGCCATCGCGTTCGGCAAGTTCGGCGGGCTCGGGGTGCTCAACCTCGAGGGCCTGTGGACCCGCTTCGAGGACCCCTCCGAGCTGCTGCTGGAGGTCGCCGAGCTCGAGGGCATCGAGGCGACCCGGCGCATGCAGGAGATCTACTCCGAGCCGATCAAGGCCGAGCTGATCACCGAGCGCCTCAAGCAGGTGCGCGAGGCGGGCGTGACCGTCGCCGGCTCCCTCTCCCCGCAGCGGACCAAGGAGTTCGCCAAGGCCGTCGTCGACGCCGGCGTGGACATGTTCGTCATCCGTGGCACGACCGTCTCCGCGGAGCACGTCTCCTCGCAGGCCGAGCCGCTGAACCTCAAGGAGTTCATCTACGAGCTCGACGTGCCCGTGATCGTCGGCGGCTGCGCGACGTACCAGGCGGGCCTGCACCTCATGCGCACCGGTGCCGCCGGTGTGCTGGTCGGCTTCGGTGGCGGGGCCGCACACACGACCCGGACCGTGCTGGGCATCGCGGTGCCGATGGCGTCGGCGGTCGCCGACGTCGCGGCCGCCCGGCGTGACTACCTCGACGAGTCGGGTGGCCGCTACGCCCACGTCATCGCCGACGGCTCGATCGGCCGGTCCGGCGACGTCGCCAAGGCGATCGCCTGCGGCGCCGACGCCGTCATGGTCGGCTCACCGTTCGCGCGGGCCTCGGACGCGCCCGGACACGGCTTCCACTGGGGCACCGAGGCGCACCACGCCGAGCTCCCGCGCGGCGAGCGCGTCGGCTTCGACACGGTGGGGACCCTCGAGGAGATCCTCTTCGGTCCCTCGCGGGTGGCCGACGGCACGATGAACCTGATCGGTGCCCTGCGCCGGTCGATGGCCACCACCGGCTACACCGACCTCAAGGAGTTCCAGCGGGTCGAGGTCGTCATCGAGTGACGCGGCGCGCGACCGCCGTGCGCTGACGCGACGTCACCTCCGGCGCTGGCGCTCGTTGAGCGGAGCACGCCTACCCGGAGGAATTGCCGTGCGCCGTCTCTCGTGGATCCTTGCCGTCCTTGCCGCAGCCTCGTTGCTCGTGGCACCAGCCGCGGCGGGCGCCGACGACCATCCGGTCCCGTACAACTTCCTCCCGTACGCCGTGGTCGGCGGCGCCCAGGCCGACCCGGTGGGCGCCAACGACTGGGACTGCACGCCGACGGCGGCGCACCCGCGGCCGGTCGTCCTGGTGCACGGCACGTTCGGCAACAAGAGCACCAACTGGCCGACCTATGCGCCGCTGCTGGCCAACCACGGCTACTGCGTCTTCGCGCTGACCTACGGCGTCGACCGGACCGGCGTCCCCGGCAGCGAGAAGTTCGGCGGGATGACCCGGATGCAGGACAGCGCGCGCGAGCTGAAGGCGTTCGTGGCCAGGGTCCGCCGGGCCACCGGGGCACAGGAGGTCGACCTCGTGGGCCACTCGCAGGGCACGCTCATGCCGAACTACTACGTGAAGTTCCTCGGCGGCGCGAAGTTCGTCCGCCGCTACGTCTCGCTCTCCCCGCTGTGGCACGGCACCCGGGTCGCCGAGCCGGCCGCGATCTCCGCGCCCGTCTTCGGCGCCGACGACGAGTCGACCCCGCTGTGCGTCGCGTGCGGCCAGTTCGCTGCCGGGTCGGCGTTCATGAGGAAGATGCGCGAGGGCGGGGTGGCGGTCGACGGCGTCGACTACACCAACATCATGACCGAGTACGACGAGCTCGTCGTCCCCTACGACAGCGGCCGGGAGAAGGGCATGACGAACGTCGTGGTGCAGGAACACTGCGCCACCGACTACACCGAGCACTTCCAGATGGCCTCGGACCCCGTGGCCTCGGTCGTCGTGCTCAATGCGCTGGACCCGGCGCACGCGCGGCCGGTGCCGTGCTCGGTCGTGCTGCCGTTCGTGGGCGGTCCGCCCAGCCCCTGAGGCGACGGGCCGGCCGCGGCCCGACGGTCAGGCGCTGCGCTGCTCCTCGTACATCGAGTCGAGCAGCGATGCGTACTTCGCCTCGATGACCTTGCGCTTGACCTTCATGCTCGGGGTGAGCTCGTTCTCCTCGACGGACAGGTCGTGGTCGAGGATCCGGAAGTCCTTGATCGTCTCCCAGCGGTTGAGGCGGCCGTTGAGCTCCACGACGCAGGACTGGATGTAGCGGTGGACCGCAGGATCCGCGGCGAGCGAGTCGTAGTCCGTCGCGGTCAGCCCGTGCGCTCGGCCCCACTGGGCCAGCGCGTCGGGATCCAGGGTGATCAGCGCCGTGGCGTAGTTGCGGCCGTCCGCGTGCACCAGCATCTGGCTGGCCAGCGGGCAGACGGCCTTGAAGATGACCTCGATGGCCTGGGGGGCGATGTACTTGCCGCCGGAGGTCTTGATCAGGTCCTTCTTGCGGTCCGTGATCCGCAGCCTGCCGGCCTCGTCGAACTCGCCGATGTCTCCGGTGGCGAACCAGCCGTCGGGCTGCAGCACCTCGGCGGTGGCTTCGGCGAGGTTGTGGTAGCCGCGCATCACGCCGGGGCCCCGGACCATGATCTCGCCGCCCTCCCCGATCTTGATCTCGGTTCCGGACAGCGGGGGGCCCACGACGCCGAATGCGGGGTCGTCGGGGCGGACGATCGAGGACGCGGCGCTGGTCTCGGTCAGGGCGTAGCCCTCCAGGATGAGCATGCCTGCGGCATGGAACCAGGTCGCGACGTCCTCGGACAGCGCCGCGCTGCCGGAGACGAGGTAGCGGATCCGTCCGCCCAGGCGATCACGGATCTTGGACAGCACCAGACGGTCGGCCAGCACGTGCTGGCCCCGGAGCAGGAGGCTCGGCTGACGGCCCTCGAGCTGGGCGCGCGAGACCTGGTGGCCCACACCGAAGGCCCAGTTGAAGAGCTGGGCCTTGATCCCGCCCTCTTCCTCGATGGTCTGCACGACCTTGCCGTGCACCTTCTCGTAGATCCGGGGTGGCCCCGCCATGAAGGTGGGCCGGACGACCGCGAGGTTCTCCACGATCTTGTCCATCCGGCCGTCGACGGCGGTCGGGAACCCGATCTGCAGCTGCACGGCTTCCAGCATCTTGCCGAACGAGTGGGACAGCGGCAGGAACAGGTACTGCAGGTCGTCGGGCGTGAGGATGTGGAGGGACTCGGCCGCGGCGCCGATGTAGGTCCAGCAGCGGTGCGGCAGCTCCACGCCCTTGGGCCGCCCGGTGGTCCCCGAGGTGTAGATCAGGGTGGCGAGGTGCTCGGGCTGGACGGCCGCCGTCGCCTCGTCGACCGCCGTGGGGTGCTCGGCCAGGAGCTTCGCGCCGAGGGCCTGCAGGTCGTCCAGGCTCAGCACCCACTCACCGTCGGCCTGGCCGACGAAGGTGATCACCCGTTGCAGGTCGGGCAGGTGGTCCCGTTGGTCGCGCAGCTTCTCGATCTGGGTGTCGTCCTCCGCGAAGGCGATCCGCGAACCGCTGTCGGACAGGATGAAGGCGACGTCGTCGCCACCGGTCGTCGGGTAGACGGCCGTCGTGGCGGCACCCGCGCAGCTGATGGCGAGGTCGGCGTACAGCCACTCGATGCGGGTGGTGCTCGCGATCGCCACCCGGTCCTCGGGCTGGATGCCGAGCGCGAGCAGGCCGGCGGCGGTTGTCTTGACCGTCTCCATGGTCTGCGCCCAGGTCACCGACGACCAGCCGTCGTCGGTCGGGAAGCGGAACGCCTCCGTGTCAGGTGTCGCGGCAACCCGGTCGTAGAACATCCGGGGTAAGGACACCGCCGGCGTCGGGTAGTCGTCGGTCAGCTCTGTGTTCGCGCGTGTGGTCACGGCCCCTCCATCTCTTGCCCGTCGCTTCACCGTCGCACGGCCGATCGAGGCGGAAACAGGGCACTTCGTCCCGGATCGACGGCCACCCGCGATCGCCCCCGGGAGCGAGAACCTGTTCCACTCCTCACGTCGATCACCGCTCAGGGCCATCTCGTCCCCTGGTCCAGATGTTTGCCCCGGCCGAGCGCGGGTACCGCCTCCGTGGAGGGTTCAACGCATCACTGCACGCCTAGCGGCGTGCGCACGATGATTGAGGGAGCACATGTCTGCTACATCCAAGATTGCCGTTGGCGTGGCCAGCGGATACCTGCTCGGCAGGACCAAGAAGCTGAGGCTCGCGGTCACCGTGGGCAGCATGCTGGCCGGACAACGGCTGGCCACCAACCCGCAGGCCCTGCTCTCGCAGGGCAACAAGCTGGTCCAGAAGAACCCGGAGCTGAAGAAGCTGCAGGACCAGGTCACCGGCAAGCTGTTCGAGGCTGCCAAGGCCGCTGCGCTGACGACCGCGACGTCGCGGCTCGAGCTGTTGAGCCAGTCGCTGCGAGGCCCCGGCACGTCCGAGGAGGGCGAGCCCGAGGACGAGTACGACGAGGACGAGTACGAGGCCGAGGACGAGGCTGAAGAGGAGTCCGAGGAGCCCGGGGAGGGCGAGCCCGAGGACGAGTACGACGAGGAGGAGTCGGAGGAGGAGCCCGAGGAGGGCGAGCCCGAGGCCGAGTACGAAGAGGCTGAGGAGGAGCCCGAGGAGGCTGAGGAGCCCTCCGACGAGGCCGAGGCTGAGGAGGAGCCCGAGGCTGAGGCTGAGGAGGAGCCCGAGGACGAGGGCGCTCAGGACCAGGCGGAGGAGGAGCAGGAAGAAGAGCCCGAGCCGCCGCGTCGTCGACCGCGCCGTCGGGAGTCCTCCGCCGCGAAGACGCCGGTTGCCAGGAAGGCGTCCTCCAGCCGCAGCGCTGCCAAGAAGAGCGCCCCGGCGAAGAAGTCGGCGCCGGCCAAGAAGGCCGCGCCCGCGAAGAAGAGCGCGCCCGCGGCCAAGAAGTCCGCAGCCAAGAAGTCGACCAGTCCGTCGACCGCCAAGAAGGCGGCCAGCTCGTCGACCGCCAAGAAGGCGCCCGCCAGCAAGTCGGCTGCCAAGAAGGCGCCCGCCAAGAAGTCGTCGTCGGGACGCACCGCGAAGAAGTCGAGCTCGTCCGGGTCCACCCGGTCGAGCCGATCCAGGTCGAGGAGCTGAGCTGACATGGCGAAGAACGACATCGTATCGATGGACAAGTTCCGCGGCGCCGGCCAGGACCTGTTCAAGGCCCTGGGTGACAAGGCCCTGGGCACCGTGTCGGACAGGGTCGGGGGCCTGACCGACAAGTTCGAGGACATTGCCGGCGGGGGGCCTGTCGGCAAGGCAGTCGCCAAGGGCGGCGAGGCGGCGGCCAAGGGGGAGTCTCCCGTCAAGGGAGCCCTCAAGGGCGCGGTCTCCGGGGTCAAGGACAAGATCACCGGCGGCAAGGGAGGCGGCGGCGGCACCAAGGCCACCAGCTCCACGAACATCATCGAGCAGACGGACGTGGGCGTGCCCCTGAGGGTCGCCTACAACCAGTGGACCACCTTCGACGAGTTCCCGAGCTTCATGAAGAAGGTCGAGAAGGCCGAGGCAGCGGACGACAACAAGCTCGAGTTCAAGGCGCAGATCTTCCTCTCCCACCGCACGTGGGAGGCGACCATCCTCGAGCAGGTGCCCGACGAGCGCATCGTGTGGCGCTCCAAGGGGCAGAAGGGCCACGTGGACGGTGCGGTCACCTTCCACGAGCTCGGCCCGAACCTGACCAGGATCCTGCTGGTCCTGGAGTACTACCCGCAGGGCCTCTTCGAGAAGACCGGCAACCTGTGGCGCGCCCAGGGCCGTCGCGCCAAGGCGGAGCTCAAGCACTTCCGCCGGCACGTGATGACCCGGACCATCCTCAACCCCGACGAGGTCGAGGGATGGCGCGGCACCATCGAGGACGGTGAGGTCGTGCAGACCCACGACGAGGCTCTCGAGCAGGAGGAGCAGGAGCAGGAGGAGGAGCAGTCGGAGGAGAACGAGTCCGAGGACGAGTACGGCGAGGACGAGTACGCCGACGAGGAGGCCGAGGACGAGTTCGAGGACGAGGAGTCCGAGGAGGAGCCCGAGGCGGAGGAGTCCGAGGAGGAGCCTGAGGACGAGCTCGAGGAGGAAGAGCCCGAGGACGAGCTCGAGGAAGAGGAGCCTGAGGAGGAGCCCGAGGACGAGCTCGAGGAGGAGGAGCCCGAGGAGGAGCCCGAGGACGAGCTCGAGGAGGAAGAGCCCGAGGAGGAGCCCGAAGAGGCCCCCCGCCGACGCCGCGCCAGCTGACCGAACCGTTCACAAGGAGACCCCCGCATGACCGTTCAGACTTCCCAGCGCCGCGGTGGCGGCTACCTCGAGCGCCCCGCTCCCAGCGGCCTCGCCGACGTCATCGAGATCATCCTCGACAAGGGCATCGTCATCGACGCCTACATCCGGGTCTCGCTCGTCGGCATCGAGCTGCTCACGATCGACGCCCGGATCGTGATCGCCAGCGTCGACACCTACCTCCGGTTCGCGGAGGCAACCAACCGTCTCGACCTGATGGAGCACGGAGGCGGCAAGCCGCTCGACGAGTTCATCGGCAACATGCAGGAGAGCGGCGCCGCCAAGAAGGTCGGCGGCGCGGTCCGCGGTGCCAAGAAGGCCCTGACTCCCGGCGGTGACGACGACGGGGAGCGTCGTCCCGCCCGCAAGTCGGCCTCGCGCCGTAGGGAGGAGAGCGCGTGACCCCAGCCGCGCAGACCGAGTGGTCGAGCGGGGCCGCCCCTCCGGCCGAGGAGAGCGGCTACTTCGTCTACGGCGTCGTGGGGGCGCAGGCCGGCCGGGTTCCCGACGAGCTGCTCGGGCTCGACGACGCCCCGGTGCGGGCCGTGGTCCACGGCGACGTCGCGGCGGTGGTCGGTCTGGTCACGCTGGACCGGCCACCGGGCCGGCGTGCCGAGCTGGTGGCCTACAGCCGGGTCCTGGACGCGCTGGCGGCGTCCGGCCCCGTGGTCCCCGTGCAGTTCGGCTCGATCCTGCTCGACGAGCAGGACATCGTGGAAGACCTGCTCGGACCCAACGAGCAGCACTTCGCCGAGCTCCTCGGTGACCTGGCCGGTCGCGCGCAGTTCAACCTGCGCGCGACCTACCTCGAGCCGGTCGTCCTCGCGGAGGTGGTGGCCACCCACCCGGAGATCGCCGAGCTCCGGGAACGCACCCGTCATCTGCCCGAGGACTCGTCGTACGGCGACCGGGTGCGGCTCGGCGAGCTCGTCTCGCGGGCGTTGGAGGACCGACGAGACCACGACTCCGAGGTGCTGCTGGACGCCGTCCTGCCCTGGACGGCGGCCCACGTGGTGCGCTCCGGGGCGGGGGTCGACCACGTGCTCGATGTCGCCCTGCTGGTCGATGACTCCCGTCGCGCCGAGTTCGAGGCGCAGCTCGAGGGGCTGGCGGAGGCGGTCCACGAACGGATGCGACTGCGTCTGGTCGGGCCCGTGGCGCCCTACGACTTCGTCGGGGGTGCCTGATGGGCCTCATCTCCGGGATCCTCGGCTTGCCGCTGGCCCCGCTTCGCGGGACCGTGGCAGCGGCTGAGCAGATCCGCCGCCAGGCGGAGGAGGAGTTCTACGACCCCGCAGTGATCCGTGCCCAGCTCGAAGAGGTCGAGCGGCGACGCGCTGCGGGAGACCTGTCCGACGACGAGGCGATCGTCTGGGAGGACGAGCTCGTCGAGCGGCTGATGGTCGGCCGAAACCGACCCCGGGAGGAGTGAGCAATGGCTACCGAAGGAAGCGCCGGCCCAGCAACGGGCAAGGAGTCGTCATCGGGCGACGGCGCCGAGGGAGCCACGACCAGGAAGCGGTCGACCTCGGCTGCCGCCAAGAAGGCCCCGTCGAAGCGCGCGGCCGCGCCTCGTGCGCAGGCGCCGCGCGCCGCGGCACCGAAGCGAATGTCCGGCACCCAGGTGGCCGCCGCCGCCGCGCAGCAGCTGCTCGAGCTGACCGGCAAGGAGGCCGAGGGCGTCACCGGTCTCGAGCGCAACGACGAGGGATGGACCATCCAGGTCGAGGTGCTCGAGCTGCGGCGGATCCCCAACACCACGGACGTCCTCGCGACCTATGAGGTCACCGTGGACGCCGATGGCGAGCTGGAGGGCTACCAACGCCTGAGGCGCTACGTCCGTGGTGTGCCGGGGGACAACTGATGTCCGAGATGTCGCAACCTGTCCCCACGTCGAGGCCCTACTCCTCGCAGGTGGGGCAGTCCGCGCGGCCGCAACCGGCCAACTTGGCCGACATCCTCGAGCGGGTGCTGGACAAGGGCATCATCATCGCCGGCGACATCCGGGTGAACCTGCTCGACATCGAGCTGCTCACGATCAAGATCAGGTTGCTGATCGTCTCGGTCGACAAGGCCCAGGAGATGGGGATCGACTGGTGGCGCAACGACCCCATGCTGACGACCAGTGAGCAGGGCCTCGCCGACGAGAACCGGATGCTCCGCGAGCGCCTCGAGGCGCTCGAGGCGGGGAACTCGGCAGGGGACACCTCAGACGGCCAGGTCAAGAACGAGAAGCAGGACAAGGAGACGTCTGGTGGCTGAGTCGGCCAGGTATCTCTACGCGATCAGCCGCGGCGTGGACCCGGAGGCCCTGGCCGGGGCCGAGGGACTGGGTGGCGGCCGGGTCGAGGTGGTCCAGCACCGGGACCTGTCGGCCGTCGTCAGCACCGTCGACCTCGACGAGTACGGCGAGGAAGGCCTGCGCCGCAACCTCGAGCGTCTCGACTGGCTCGAGGTCGTGGCGCGCGGTCACGATGCCGTCGTCCAGGCGGTCGCCGCCCTCGGCCCCACCGCTCCGCTGAGGCTGGCGACGATCTGTCTGGACGACGACGGCGTACGGCGACGGCTCGACGAGTGGCACGACGCCCTCGAGCAGGTGCTCGATCGCGTCGAGGGGCGCCTGGAGTGGAGCGTCAAGGTGGTCGCCCCGCCTCGGGAGGCTCCGGCCACGGCGACAGCGGGGGCCAAGGTCGGCGGAGCGGCGTACCTCCAGCGCAAGAAGGCCGAGACCCAGGCGAGGCAGACCGACGAGTCGGCTGCCCTCGAGATCGCCGAGTCGATCCACGAGGCGCTGTCCCGGTGCTCGGTCGCCAGTCGACGGCTGCCGCCCCAGGATCCTCGGCTCACCGGGCAGCAGGGCACCATGTTGCTCAACGGTGCCTACCTCGTCGAGGAGGACGAAGGCCCCGCGTTCCAGGCTGCCGCGGACGAGCGGATGGCTGCGCACCCCGACCTGGTCATCGACTGCCGCGGGCCCTGGCCGCCGTACTCTTTCGCGATGCTGGAGCAGCCATGACCACCACGGCGGCCGTCGAGACCCGGTCCGAGCCGCTGGGACAGATCGCGCTCGTCGACCTGCTGGACCGGCTGCTCGGGACCGGCGTGGTGCTGGCGGGCGACATCGTCATCTCGCTCTCGGGCGTCGACCTGGTGCAGATCCGGCTGCACGCCCTCATCACGACGATCCGCGCCGACATGGTGGGACCGCGATGAGCGACGCGCCCCGGCTGCTCCCCCAACGGCTCGAGACCGACCCCGAGTCCGTCGAGCGGGACCTCTTCAAGCTGGTCCTGACCATCATCGAGCTGGTCCGCCAGCTCATGGAGAAGCAGGCGCTGCGCAGGGTCGACGAGGGCGACCTCACCGACGAGCAGATCGAGGGCCTCGGCACGGGGCTGATGCACCTCGAGGAGGCGATGGAGGAGCTCAAGGGGAGATACGACCTGACGACCGCCGACCTCAACATCGACCTGGGGCCGCTCGGATCGTTGCTCGCCGAGTGACTCCGGACCAGTCCACGACGTCGGCCGGCCCTCGTTCGCTCGCCTGGTGGGTGCGCGACCGGAACGGTCGGCTCACCGTCGCCATGTGGCCGAACCCCGCGCTCTGGGTGTGGCTCGTCGCGAAGGCGCTGGGATGGATGGACCTGGGCCTTGCGGTGAGTGATGCGACGCTCCGGGACATCGGTCGCGGCGCCCTCATCGTCTGGGCGCTCGACGAGCTCGTCCGCGGGGCCAGTCCCATCCGCAGGCTGCTCGGGGCCACGGTGCTCGCGCTCCAGCTCGTGGCGCTGCTCGGCTGAAACCGCTCAGCGGTGCCCGGCGACGGCGTGGGGCACGTAGCCCGCGCCCAGCTCCTCGAGCTCGTCCGCGGTGAGCGACAGCTCCACGGCCGCGACCGCCTCGGCCAGGTGGGCCGGCTTCGTCACACCGACGATCGGGGAGGTCACCACCGGTTGCGCGAGCAGCCACGCGAGTGCCACCTGCGCCCGCGAGACGCCCCGCCGCGCGGCCACCGCGGCCACCGTCTCGACGACCGCCCGGTCCTCGTCGCGGTAGAGCGTGGCCCCGAACTCGTCCGTCTCGCCCCGCGCCGACGTCGCGTCCCAGTCGCGGGTCAGCCGCCCGCGCGCGAGCGGGCTCCACGGGATGACGCCGACACCCTGGTCCGCGCAGAGCGGCAGCATCTCCCGCTCCTCCTCGCGGTAGATCAGGTTGTAGTGGTCCTGCATCGACACGAACCGGGTCCAGCCGTGGCGCTCGGCCACGTGCTGGGCCTTGGCGAACTGCCAGGCGAACATCGACGAGGCCCCGATGTAGCGCGCCTTGCCGGCCCGCACGACGTCGTGGAGAGCCTCCATGGTCTCCTCGATCGGCGTGGCCGGGTCCCAGCGGTGGATCTGGTAGAGGTCGACGTAGTCGGTGCCGAGGCGCCTCAGCGAGGCGTCGATCTCGTGCAGGATCGCGGCCCGGGAGAGCCCGGCGCCGTTGGGCCCGGGACGCATCCGGCCGTGCACCTTGGTCGCGAGCACGACCTCCTCACGCCGGGCGAAGTCGCGCACCGCTCGTCCGGTGATCTCTTCGCTGCTCCCGCCGGAGTAGACGTTGGCGGTGTCGAGGACGTTGATGCCGGCTTCCAGGGCGGTCTTGATGATGGTCCGTCCGGCGTCCTCGTCGAGCACCCACGAGTGGCCCCCGCGGGCCGGGTCACCCCAGCTCATGCAGCCCAGCGTGACGACGGAGACGTCGAGGCCGGTCGTGCCGAGCTTGGTGTAGCGCATGTCGGGGGCTCCTGTGATCTGGGTGGCTGGTCGTCGACGATCGTCGCATGCAGACCTTGGTCCTGAGCGGGCATGACCTCCGCACCTGATCGGTCTGCCCCCGTCGGACCATGCTGGGACGAAAGGACGGAGAGGGCCATGTGGGACGACGACTTCGACCACGACGGGATGATGAACGGCGCAGGGTACGGCGGGCTGTGGGTGATGCTCCTGCTGATGGTGCTCCTGGTCCTGGCGCTCGCGCTGACCATCTTCCTCGCCCTGCGGGTCGCCGGTCCCCGGCAGTCCGACTCGCCGCGCCCCCAGGGCCCGGCACCGGGCTCGGCCCGAGACGTGCTCGACCAGCGGCTTGCCCGCGGGGAGATCACCGAGGAGGAGTACCGCGCGACCCGGTCACTGCTCGGTCCCTGGACGCTGAACGGGAGCGGAGTGACCAGGCCGGCGCGATGGACCTCACTCGGGGCGCTTCACTTCGAGGGCTGGGGCACCTTGCAGTCGACCTTCGGGTTGACGCCCACGTAGTTCAGCGGCCCGGCCACGATCGTCAGGACGGTGTCGCCGGTGCTCTTGCAGCTGACGTCCCGGTCGTTGCCGAAGTAGCCGCGCTGGGCGGCGGCCACCAGGCCGATCACCAGCCACGCCACGACGATGAGTCCGATCAAGCCCTTCATGGTGTCTCCTGTCCTGGGCGCCAGGTGGCGCGACCACGGGGATACATACCCCGATAGCCGCGGATCAACCCGGACGCGGGCTCAGGCCCCGGAGCTGCCCCGGCCGGAGCTGTCCTGGGAGTACGCCGCCTGGTAGGCGAGCACGGCGGCCCGCCCGCGCTCGAGGGCGACGTCCAGCTCGTCCACCAGCGCAGCGGCGCTCTCGGTGGAGCCGCTCTGGGCGACCAGCTCGATCTGCTGGGCGACCCGGCCGGCCGGGGTGACCCCGAGGTTGAGCGCTCCGCCGGCGAGCTTGTGGGACACGAACTTGAGCGTCGCGGTGTCGCCCGCCGCCAACGCCTCCCGGATGGCGTCCATCGTGGTGTGTGAGTTGGTGACGAAGTTGCCGATCGCGCGGTCGAGGTAGCTCGTGTCGTCCGGGTCGAGGTCGCGCAGCTCGTCGATCCGCTCCAGGTCCAGCCCGTCGATGGGTGCCCGCCGCTCGCGGTCGTCGGTCGGATGCGGTGGGGGAACGGGCACGGGAGGCTCCTTCTGCAACCATCGGGCCAGGGCCTGGCCGAGGGTCGACGGGTCAACGGGTTTGGTCAGGAAGTCGTCCATGCCGCAGGCCAGGCACCGCTCACGCTCGCCCTCGACGGCCGCAGCCGTCATCGCGAGGATCGGTATCCGGTGCCCGGGCGGCTCCTGGGAGCGGATCGTCCGCGTGGCGGTGTAGCCGTCCATCCGCGGCATCTGCACATCCATCAGGACGGCGTCGAACTGCCCGCCCTCGAGTGCCTCGAGGGCGTGGATGCCGTCGTCGGCGGTCACCGCCGAGTAGCCGAGCGACGTCAGCAGGCCGATCGCCACCATCTGGTTCACCGGGTTGTCCTCGACGACCAGGACCCGCTGCCGGCCGGGCGCCACCACGGCGCTCGGCGGGTGCGCCGAAGGCCGCGGACCGACCCCCGCCAGCCGCTCGAGGAGCGCCGTGCGCAGCGCGCTGGGCGGCACCGGCTTGGCCAGGCACTCCGCGATCCGGCAGGCGCGCAGCCGGTCCTCGGACGGAGTCGACGCAGCGGTGAGCACCAGCAGCTCCAGGTCGTCGTACGCCGGGTCCCGGCGGAGCTCCTCGGCGAGGTCGAGGCCGTCGCGGCGAGGCATCTCCATGTCGATCAGGACGCCCTGGAAGGCGTCGCCCTCCCGGCTGGCCTGCGCAACGGCAGCCATCGCCTCGTCGGCGCCGGCCACGCTCGACGAGCGCACCTGCCACCACGCGAGCTGCTCCTCCAGGACCAGCCGGTTGTGCTCGTTGTCGTCGACGACGAGCATCCGCGTGCCGGCCAGCCGGGTGCGGGCGTACTCGTCATCGGGGTCGGACGTCGTTCCCGTCGGTGCGCCGAAGGCGGCCGTGAACCAGAAGACCGTGCCGCCCCCGGGGTTCGGTGCCAGCCCGATCTCCCCACCCAGGGCCTGGACGATCTCACGCGAGATGGCCAGCCCCAGCCCGGTGCCGCCATGGATCCTCGTGGTCGAGGCGTCGCCCTGCCGGAACGGGTCGAAGAGCTCGTCGGCGTCCACGTCGGGGACGCCCACGCCGGTGTCGGTGACCTCGACCCGCAGCAGGGTGCTGCCGTCGGAGGAGGGCTGGGCGGTGGCCCGCACGAACACCTCGCCCCGCTCGGTGAACTTCACGGCGTTGGAGCCGAGGTTGGTGAGCACCTGGGCCAGCCTTGTCGGGTCGCCGGAGAGCACCTCCGGGACCCCCGGATGGCACGAGATCATCAGCTCGAGACCCTTGTCGCGCGCGCTCTCGGCGAGCACGCGCGCGACCTGGTCGAACACCGGGCGGACCTGGAAGTCGAAGCGTTCCAGCTCCAGCTTGCCCGCCTCGATCTTGGAGAAGTCCAGGACGTCGTTGATGACGCTGAGCAGGGCCCGGCTCGCGACCTGGACGCCCGAGGCGAGACGGTGCTGCTCGGCGTCGAGCCCGGTGCGCAGGAGCAGGTCGTTGAGCCCGATCACGCCGTTGAGGGGGGTCCGGATCTCGTGGCTCATCGTGGCCAGGAACTCCGACTTCTGCCGCGACGCCTCCATGGCGCCGTCGCGTGCGGCTGCCAGCTCCCGCTCGGCCTGCTCGCGCTCGGCGACCCGGCCCAGCTGGACCGCGACCTGCTCGCCCATCGACTGGATCATGTCGTGGCGGAACAGGGGCGGCGCCGACGTGATCGTCACGACGGCGCAGACCTCGTCGGCGATGGAGACCGGCAGCGCGATGGTCAGCCGCGCGTCGTCCCAGACCGAGGCCCGCTCGTGGAATGCCCGGTTGGCCAGCGCCAGCTCCCGGAGCCTGGCGCCGGGTTCCTCGTCGTCGGCGTCCTGGTCGTCCTCGAAGAGGTAGAGGGGTACGACGCCGTGCCCGTCCGCGGCGGGGACGAACCCCCGGGCGCGTTCCCAGTCGTCGTGCAGGAGCACCAGGGACTTGGCCTGGCCCAGGACCTCCTCGAGCGTCCGTGCCTCGTTGGCCGCGATCGCCACCGCCTGCATGAGCACGTTCTGGGCGACGGAGTCCTCGAGCGCCGACTCGGCCCGCTTGGTCTCGGTGATGTCCTGCTGGGTTCCGGACATGGCCACGACCCGTCCGGTCGGATCCCGGTACGTGACGCCTCGGCCGCGGGTCCAGACCCAGCCGTCGGGGCCCTGGAGCCTGGCGACGAACAGGAACTCGTCAGCGCCGCCCAGTGCCGAGTCGACCGCATCGGTCATCGCGGCCCGGTCGTCGGGGTGCACCATCGCGACGAGGTCGGCGTACTTCGCCGGGAAGAATCCGGGGGCGAGTCCGTAGAGCGCGTAGAGCTCGGGGGAGCCGGTGATCTCGTCGGTGTCGAGCTCCCACTCCCAGCTGCCGATCCGCGCGATCCGCTGGGCCTCGGCGAGCCTGCGCTGGCTGGTGGTGAGCTCGTTGACGGTGTCCCGTCGGTCGCTGTAGTGGCTGAGCCGGTGCAGGATCCCGATCAGTGACCCGTCCGGTCCGCGCAGCTCGCTCTCGCGGACGAGCACCCAGAAGGTGGTGCCGTCACGACGGACGAACTGGGACTCGACCTCACCGGCGTTGATGACCCCGCGGCGCAGCTGGGCGAGGTGCTCGGCGAACTGGACGCGCCCCGGGGCATCGAGGGAGTCGAAGACCGTCAGCTGCGGCAGCTCGGACTCGCCCACCCCGAACATCCGCGCGATCTCCGGGTTGGCGTAGAGCGTCCGACCCTCGATGTCGAAGACCCAGATGCCGTCGGGAGACGTCTCCACGATGTCCCGATACAGCGCTCCCAGATCCATGAAACCTCCTCGGACAACGATAGGGCCGCCGGGTCCGAACGGCGCGCACAACGGGCCGCAGGCGGTGCCCGGACCTGGCCGGCGGCTCCGACGGGGTGCTAGAACGTGTTCCATGTCGCTCTTCGAGCCCCGGTCCGGTGAGTCGTGGCGCAGCCCCTGGGCGTCGTACGCCCTCCTGCGCGAGACCGAGCCGGTCCACCACGTCGAGCCCCACGACTTCTGGGTGCTGAGTCGCTTCGCCGACGTGTACGACGCTGCGCGCGACACGGCGACGTACTCCAGCGCCCGCGGTCTCACCATGACCGACGGCGAGGCCGAGCTGGCGCTGGTCAAGGAGTTCCGGCCGATGGTGATGCTGGACCCGCCCGACCACACGGCCTTCCGGCGGATGGTGGGGCGCGGCTTCACCCCGCGCCAGGTCACCGAGCTGGAGCCGGAGATCCGTGCCTACGTCGCCGGCCGTCTCGAGCAGGTCGGCCGGCTCGGTGAGGCGGGCCCGGTCGACATCGTGCGCGAGCTGCTCAAGCCGCTGCCCAGCATGGTGGTCGCGCACTACCTGGGGGTCCCCGACGAGGACCGGTCGCGCTTCGACGGCTGGACCGATGCGATCGTGGCCGCGACCAGCAGGGGCAACACCCTCGAGAGCGCCGGCGCCGCCGCCGAGATGTTCGACTACTTCACCCACCTCATCGCCCGGCGCCGCGCGGATCCGGGCCACGACACGATCTCGCAGCTGACCCGGGCCGGGGACGACGTCAGCGTGCTGCAGATGCTCGGGTTCGCCTTCACCATGGTCGTCGGCGGCAACGACACGACCACCGGACTGCTGGGGGTCACCCTGGAGCTGCTCACCGGGCACCCCGATCAGCGGGGGAAGCTGCTCGAGCGCCCGGAACTGGTTCCCGGGGCGATCGAGGAGTTCCTGCGACTCGCCAGCCCGGTGCAGGGGCTGGCCCGCACCACCACCCGCGAGGTCGCGCTCGCGGACGGCACCATCCCGGCCGGCTCACGGGTCCTGCTGCTCTACGCAGCCGCCAACCGTGACCCGCGCGAGTTCGGTCCCGACGCCGAGCAGCTGGACGTGGAGCGGGCGCCCCGCCGGATCCTCACGTTCAGCCACGGCGCCCACCACTGCCTCGGTGCCGCGGCCGCGCGGCTGGCCGCGCGGGTCGTCGTCGAGGAGCTGCTGGCCAGGGCCCCGGAGTTCACCGTCGACGCGGCGGCGGGCACCTTCGCGGACGGCAACTACGTGCGCCGCTACGCGAGCCTGCCGTTCGCGACGGTCGCTCAGGCCTCGCCGTCGATGAGGTAGTCCCCGTTCTCGAGGACCAGCTGCAGGGACACGTCGTCCTGGGTCTTCGAGCCGTTCGGGTGGGTGTACTCCACCGTGTAGTCGACGGTCAGGTCCTTCGGATCGGCCGAGATGGTCAGCACGTCGGCGCTGTCGATCGTGCCCCAGAAGCCCCGGTAGCCCTCGAGCCCGTTGCTCGCCTCCTGGAAGGAGGGCGTCAGCATCGTGAAGGCGCTTTCCGGGTCCGAGGTCACGGTCGCCAGGTAGTCCTCGATGAAGCCCTCCATGCCGTCCTTGGTGGCGCCGGTGCCGGACGGGCTCTCGGAGCTGCTGGGGGATCCGGCCGGGGACGAGCGGGTCGGGGGCGGCGCCACGTCGTTGGACGGGTCGTTGCCGCCGTCGCCGGACAGTGCGGCCCAGGCGATGATCCCGATCACCACCAGCAGCGCGGCACCGATCATGAGGGTCGCCGGGCCCGGACGCCGTCGCGAGCGGGTCGGTCCGGGAGCCGCCGGCTGGACGGGTGACGGGGCGGGGGTGACCGGGGGGACGGCGTTGCTGAGCACCTGGGTCCGCGACGTGTCCGTCGGGAGCGCCGTGGTCGAGGCGGCGGCGAGCGACGTCGGGGGCGGGTGCAGGACGGTGCCGGAGGGTCCGGCATGCAGGAAGTCGCGGACCTGCGCCATCGACCAGCGCTCGGCCGGCTCGCGGGTCATCGTGGCCGCGAGCAGGGGCGCCAGCCAGCCGGCGTTCGCCAGCCGCGGCGGGTCCTCGTGAACGATCCGGTAGAGCGCGCCGAGCAGGTTGTCGCCCACGTCGTACGGCGGGTGGCCGGCAAGGGCGTGGAACAGCGTGGCGCCCAGCGACCAGACGTCGCTGGTGTCGGTCGCGGTCTGGCCGGAGGCCACCTCGGGGGCGAGATAGGCCGGAGACCCGGTGACCAGGCCGGTCTGGGTGAGGGAGGCGTCCGCCTCGGCCCGCGCGATGCCGAAGTCCGACAGCTTCACCTGCCCCTGGGGCGTCACCAGGATGTTCGACGGCTTCACGTCGCGGTGGACGATGCCGGCCGCATGCGCAGCGGCCAGGGCGTCGGCCGCCTGTCCGATCAGGGGGGAGGCCTCGTCCGGGGTCAGCGCCCCGTCCCGCTTGACCAGCTCCGAGAGGGTCACCCCCTCGACGTACTCCATGACCAGCCACTGGGCGTCGTCCTCGAGGACGAGGTCGAAGACCGCCACGACGTGCGGGTGGTTGAGGCGGGCGGCCAGGCGGGCCTCACGCTCGGCCCGCTCCATGTCGGGGCTGGTGCCGCCGGGCATCATGCCGATCCGCTTGATCGCGACCGGGCGTCCGAGGACCTCGTCGCGACCGAGCCAGACGGCGCCCATGCCGCCCCGGCCGATCTCCCGGTCGAGCGTGTACCTGCCTGCAATCACTGTCGTCACCCTCCCGGTGCCGCCGCAAAGCCTAGCGACGAGCACCCGGGGACGCGTCGCGGAGCAAACCCGGTGGGCGCCCGGCAGGCTCATACGGCAGGCTGGACCCGACAGCACCCAGCCCGGAAGGCCCCAGCGTGTCCATCGATCCCACCCTCCTGGACGACCTCGAGTGGCGCGGACTCATCGCCCACTCGACGGACCTAGACGCCCTGCGCGACGCGCTGAGCCAGGGGAGCGTGAGGTTCTACGTCGGGTTCGACCCGACGGCGCCGAGCCTCCACATGGGCAATCTCGTCCAGATCCTGACCGCCCGGCGGCTCCAGAACGCCGGCCACACGCCGTACGCCCTGGTCGGCGGCGCGACCGGCATGATCGGCGACCCCCGGGACTCGGGGGAGCGCACCCTCAACTCGCTCGACACGGTCAAGGAGTGGGTGGAGCGGGTACGCCGCCAGATCGAGCCGTTCCTGTCCTTCGACGGGCCGAACGCCGCGACGATGGTGAACAACTACGACTGGACCGCCTCGCTGTCGGTGATCGACTTCCTGCGCGACATCGGCAAGCACTTCCCGGTCAACCGGATGCTGGCGCGCGAGACTGTGAGGCGCCGCCTCGACACCGGCATCAGCTACACGGAGTTCAGCTACGTGCTGCTGCAGTCGATGGACTTCCTCAACCTGCACCGCGACCACGGCGTCACACTGCAGTTCGGTGGCAGTGACCAGTGGGGGAACATCACCGGCGGCGTCGAGCTGGTCCGTCGCTCCGACGGGGGGACGGCGCACGCGTTCGCCACACCGTTGATCACGAAGGCCGACGGCACGAAGTACGGCAAGACCGAGGGCGGCGCGCTCTGGCTCGATCCGGACATGATGTCGCCGTACGCCTTCTACCAGTTCTGGCTCAACGTCGAGGACGAGAAGGTGGGGGAGCTGTTGCGCATCTTCACGTTCCTCAGCCGCGCCGAGATCGAGGAGCTGGACGCCCAGACCGCGGAGAAACCGTTCCTGCGGGCCGGGCAGAAGGCACTCGCCGAGCACGTCACCGCCCTGGTCCACGGCGCCGAGGAGACCGAGCGGATCAAGGCCGCCTCCGCTGCCCTGTTCGGCGGGGGTGACCTGTCTGGCCTGAGCCCCTCGACGCTGGGAGCGGCGCTGCGCGAAGCGGGGGCCTCCCGGGTCGACCGTGCCCAGGGGCTGCCCACCATCGTCGACCTGCTGGTCGGGGCAGGGCTGGCCACGAGCAAGGGGGATGCCCGTCGCACCGTCGCGGAGGGCGGGGCCTACCTCAACAACCGGCGCATCGAGGACCCCGAGCACGCGCCCACGACCGAGGACCTGGTCGGCGGCACGTGGCTGGTGCTGAGGCGCGGCAAGAAGAAGTTCGCCGGCGTCGAGGTCAGCTGACCAGCGTGGGCGCGGGGCGAACCACGCCCACGCTCGCCTGCCCTCGGGGGCCAAAACCGCTCTGACCTGCGCAAACGTGAATGTGGCCCGGCTCACGTCGCCCCGATTTGAACATCTGCCGGGCCTCCCCTAATGTTTCGTCCTGTCGCCAGGGAGCGGCGGGAAGCAAGGCCGAGAGGCTGGGCTTCCGGCCCCGGGCAGACCACCCTCACACGTCACCTCTTCGGGGCGGACGAGCGCGTGCCTTCGGGTCGCCTCGGACTCACCGAAGAATCGTCGTGTGCGGAACTGGGAAGGAAAAGCGCCGGATTTGCGGTGCGGAATACAACCCGGTAAGTTTTACCGAAGTGCCCCGGGAGCTCAGCCGAAAGGTGAGAGGACGGTGCGCGTCTGATTCTTGAGAACTCAACAGTGTGTCATAGTCGACGAATTAGTTTGTTATGCCCCGTCTTCCATGGCTTTGTCGGCTCACTTCGGTGGGTTGATGGGTGATTGGTTGATGGTTTCTTTGGTAAGACAATGATTCTGGCAATTATGTCAGTGTTTGTTTCTTGCCGGGAATGTGGCTCTTTTTTCCATGACTGCTCCTTGTGGGTGGTTGTGGTGTTGTTTTTCAACGGAGAGTTTGATCCTGGCTCAGGACGAACGCTGGCGGCGTGCTTAACACATGCAAGTCGAGCGGAAAGGCCACTTCGGTGGTACTCGAGCGGCGAACGGGTGAGTAACACGTGAGTAATCTGCCCTCCACTTTGGGATAACCACCGGAAACGGTGATTAATACCGGATATGACACGTCTCGCATGGGCTGCTGTGTGGAAAGTTTTTTCGGTGGGGGATGTGCTCGCGGCCTATCAGCTTGTTGGTGGGGTAATGGCCTACCAAGGCTTCGACGGGTAGCCGGCCTGAGAGGGTGACCGGCCACACTGGGACTGAGACACGGCCCAGACTCCTACGGGAGGCAGCAGTGGGGAATATTGGACAATGGGCGGAAGCCTGATCCAGCAACGCCGCGTGAGGGATGACGGCCTTCGGGTTGTAAACCTCTTTCAGTACCGACGAAGCGCAAGTGACGGTAGGTACAGAAGAAGCACCGGCCAACTACGTGCCAGCAGCCGCGGTAATACGTAGGGTGCGAGCGTTGTCCGGAATTATTGGGCGTAAAGGGCTCGTAGGCGGTTTGTCGCGTCGGGAGTGAAAACGCAGGGCTTAACTCTGCGCTTGCTTTCGATACGGGCAGACTAGAGGTATGCAGGGGAGAACGGAATTCCTGGTGTAGCGGTGAAATGCGCAGATATCAGGAGGAACACCGGTGGCGAAGGCGGTTCTCTGGGCATTACCTGACGCTGAGGAGCGAAAGTGTGGGGAGCGAACAGGATTAGATACCCTGGTAGTCCACACCGTAAACGTTGGGCGCTAGGTGTGGGGTCCATTCCACGGATTCCGTGCCGCAGCTAACGCATTAAGCGCCCCGCCTGGGGAGTACGGCCGCAAGGCTAAAACTCAAAGGAATTGACGGGGGCCCGCACAAGCGGCGGAGCATGCGGATTAATTCGATGCAACGCGAAGAACCTTACCTGGGTTTGACATATGCCGGAAAGCCTAGAGATGGGGCCCCTTTTAGTCGGTGTACAGGTGGTGCATGGCTGTCGTCAGCTCGTGTCGTGAGATGTTGGGTTAAGTCCCGCAACGAGCGCAACCCTCGTTCTATGTTGCCAGCACGTTAGGTGGTGGGGACTCATAGGAGACTGCCGGGGTCAACTCGGAGGAAGGTGGGGATGACGTCAAGTCATCATGCCCCTTATGTCCAGGGCTTCACGCATGCTACAATGGCCGGTACAAAGGGCTGCGATGCCGTAAGGCGGAGCGAATCCCAAAAAGCCGGTCTCAGTTCGGATTGGGGTCTGCAACTCGACCCCATGAAGTCGGAGTCGCTAGTAATCGCAGATCAGCAACGCTGCGGTGAATACGTTCCCGGGCCTTGTACACACCGCCCGTCACGTCACGAAAGTCGGCAACACCCGAAGCCGGTGGCCCAACCCTTGTGGAGGGAGCCGTCGAAGGTGGGGCTGGCGATTGGGACGAAGTCGTAACAAGGTAGCCGTACCGGAAGGTGCGGCTGGATCACCTCCTTTCTAAGGAGCACCGGCCATGAGTCACCACCACTGTGGTGGGTGCATGGTGGTGTTCACTAGTGGAATCGTCGATGAAGACTGGCTTGTTGCCGGTGTTCACCTCAGTACTGTCCGTCCCTCTTGGGGGTGGGCGTGGAACCGGGTGGGTGCTGGTGGGGGTTTGGGTCTGGCACACTGTTGGGTCCTGAGGAATCAGGCCGGCCCCATACGAGGCACCTGGCCAGCTCTTGAGCTGGGGGTGTGTGGTGTGGGGTTGTCTGTTTTCCTGATGACGCTGACACCGGATGGTGTCGACGTTGGGCCTCCTTCGGTCTGCTCGTGCCTGTGGTGCGGGTGGGTGGTTGGTGGGTTTGTTGTTTGAGATCTGCATAGTGGACGCGAGCATCTTTGTAGCAATTGTTGTTGTGTTGTGTTTGTGAGACAAGCTATGAAGGGCACATGGTGGATGCCTTGGCATCAAGAGCCGATGAAGGACGTAGGAGCCTGCGATAAGCCCTGGGGAGTTGGCAACCAAGCTGTGATCCGGGGGTGTCCGAATGGGGAAACCCAGCTGGAGTCATGTCCAGTTACCCGCACCTGAATATATAGGGTGTGTGGAGGGAACGTGGGGAAGTGAAACATCTCAGTACCGACAGGAAGAGAAAACAACAGTGATTCCGAGAGTAGTGGCGAGCGAAATCGGATGAGGCTAAACCCCATGCGTGTGATACCCGGCAGGGGTTGCGTATGGGGGGTTGTGGGATCGTTCAACTCATTCTGCCGGACCGGTACAGAGTAAGAAACTACTGTGGAAGTTGAAGTCCATTGGAAAGTGGCGCCGTAGAGGGTGATAGCCCCGTAAGCGTAAGGCAGTAGCTCTGGAGTGATATCCCAAGTAACACGGAACCCCTGAAATTCCGTGTGAATCTGGCGGGACCACCCGTTAAGCCTAAATACTCCTTGATGACCGATAGCGGACAAGTACCGTGAGGGAAAGGTGAAAAGTACCCCTGGCGGGGAGTGAAATAGTACCTGAAACCGTGTGCCTACAATCCGTCGGAGCGGTTCATGCATTCGTGGATGGGTTGTGACGGCGTGCCTTTTGAAGAATGAGCCTGCGAGTTTGCGTTGTGTTGCGAGGTTAACCCGTGTGGGGAAGCCGTAGCGAAAGCGAGTCCGAATAGGGCGTTTGAGTAGCACGATCAAGACCCGAAGCGAAGTGATCTATCCATGGGCAGGTTGAAGCGTCGGTAAGACGACGTGGAGGACCGAACCCACTTAGGTTGAAAACTGAGGGGATGACCTGTGGATAGGGGTGAAAGGCCAATCAAACTTCGTGATAGCTGGTTCTCCCCGAAATGCATTTAGGTGCAGCGTTGCGTGTTTCTTGCCGGAGGTAGAGCACTGGATAGCCGATGGGCCCTACAAGGTTACTGACGTTAGCCAAACTCCGAATGCCGGTAAGTGAGAGCGCAGCAGTGAGACTGCGGGGGATAAGCTCCGTAGTCGAGAGGGAAACAGCCCAGACCATCAGCTAAGGCCCCTAAGCGGTGACTAAGTGGAAAAGGATGTGGAGTCGCAGTGACAACCAGGAGGTTGGCTTGGAAGCAGCCACCCTTGAAAGAGTGCGTAATAGCTCACTGGTCAAGTGATTCCGCGCCGACAATGTAGCGGGGCTCAAGTCATCCGCCGAAGCTATGGCATTCATGCGTTAACTAAGCCGCCCTCGAGGTTGGTTCAGGTGTGTGGATGGGTAGGGGAGCGTCGTGTGGCGAGTGAAGCGGCGGAGTGATCCAGGTGTGGACGCCACACGAGTGAGAATGCAGGCATGAGTAGCGAATGACGAGTGAGAAACTCGTCCGCCGAATGATCAAGGGTTCCAGGGTCAAGCTAATCTGCCCTGGGTAAGTCGGGACCTAAGGCGAGGCCGACAGGCGTAGTCGATGGACAACGGGTTGATATTCCCGTACCGGCAAAGTAGCGCCCATGACGAACCCGGTGATGCTAACCACCCGAAACTTCCGTTACCGATCCCTTCGGGGTGAGGGGCGGGAGCGGAGCGTGGGACCCGAGCTGGTAGTAGTCAAGCGATGGGGTGACGCAGGAAGGTAGTCCAACCGTAGCGATGGTTGTGTACGGGTAAGCGTGTAGGACGCGATCTAGGCAAATCCGGATCGTCTGACTTCGATGTCGAGCCTGAGACGTGATGGGGAGCCCGTTGGGGCGAAGTGGATGATCCTATGCTGTCGAGAAAAACCTCTAGCGAGCTATGCGCCGCCCGTACCCCAAACCGACTCAGGTGATCAGGTAGAGAATACTAAGGCGATCGAGCAAACCATGGTTAAGGAACTCGGCAAAATGCCCCCGTAACTTCGGGAGAAGGGGGGCCGGATCCGTGAACCCACTAGCTGGGGAAGCGGTGATGGCCGCAGAGACCAGGCCCAAGCGACTGTTTACTAAAAACACAGGTCCGTGCGAAGTTGTAAGACGATGTATACGGACTGACTCCTGCCCGGTGCTGGAAGGTTAAGGGGACCGGTTAGACGCAAGTCGAAGCTGAGAACTTAAGCCCCAGTAAACGGCGGTGGTAACTATAACCATCCTAAGGTAGCGAAATTCCTTGTCGGGTAAGTTCCGACCTGCACGAATGGAGTAACGACTTGGGCACTGTCTCAACCGTGGACTCGGCGAAATTGCACTACGAGTAAAGATGCTCGTTACGCGCGGCAGGACGGAAAGACCCCGGGACCTTTACTATAGTTTGGTATTGGTGTTTGGTTCGGCTTGTGTAGGATAGGTGGGAGACTGTGAAGCGACCACGCCAGTGGTTGTGGAGTCAACGTTGAAATACCACTCTGGTCGTACTAGATGTCTAACCTAGGTCCGTTATCCGGATCAGGGACAGTGCCTGATGGGTAGTTTAACTGGGGCGGTTGCCTCCTAAAATGTAACGGAGGCGCTCAAAGGTTCCCTCAGCCTGGTTGGCAATCAGGTGTTGAGTGTAAGTGCACAAGGGAGCTTGACTGTGAGACAGACATGTCGAGCAGGGACGAAAGTCGGAACTAGTGATCCGGCGTCGGCATGTGGAAGCGTCGTCGCTCAACGGATAAAAGGTACCCCGGGGATAACAGGCTGATCTTCCCCAAGAGTCCATATCGACGGGATGGTTTGGCACCTCGATGTCGGCTCGTCGCATCCTGGGGCTGGAGTAGGTCCCAAGGGTTGGGCTGTTCGCCCATTAAAGCGGCACGCGAGCTGGGTTTAGAACGTCGTGAGACAGTTCGGTCCCTATCCGCCGCGCGCGCAGGAAACTTGAGAAAGGCTGTCCCTAGTACGAGAGGACCGGGATGGACGAACCTCTGGTGTGCCAGTTGTCCCGCCAGGGGCACGGCTGGTTAGCTACGTTCGGAAGTGATAACCGCTGAATGCATCTAAGCGGGAAGCACGTTTCAAGATGAGGTTTCCCACCGAATAATCGGGTAAGGCCCCCAGCAGAACACTGGGTTGATAGGCCGGAGGTGTACAGCAGTAATGCCCAGCCGACCGGTACTAATAGGCCGAGGGCTTGTCCCACACACACATCACCACAGCACTCCATGCAACAGTATGCTCGCGTCCACTAGGCAGTTCCCAACCAACAAACACCCGTTTGTTGGGTCCTGGGTCAACTGAATAAAGAGCTTGGAAACACCCCCAAACCCACGATTGATTGTGGTGAGTGTTGGGTGCGTGTGTTTCCGCCAGAGTTACGGCGGCCATAGCGAAAGGGAAACACCCGGTCCCATCCCGAACCCGGAAGTTAAGCCTTTCAGCGCCGATGGTACTGCAACCGAGAGGCTGTGGGAGAGTAGGACGCCGCCGGACATACTATTCACGTAGAGGCCACCCGTCGGGGTGGCCTCACTGCTATTACGCTATCTTCCAGTCAAACGGGGCTGGGAATCGGAGAGGTGAAGAGTCGTGGCCGATGATCGACGCAACCAGCGTCCCGCTCGCGGTGGAGATCGTCCGTCGGGGCCTCGTCGAGGGGGCGACTCCTCGTCCAGCCGCAGCAGCGGCGGCCAGGGCCGCCCGTCGGGTGGATCCTCGGCGAGCAGGGACTCCCGGCCCTCGCGCTCGGACGACCGTCCGGACCGCAAGGATCGCGACCGGCTCGTGCCGGCGACCGCAAGGACTCGCGTCCCACTCGTTCGGGTGACCGGCCGGACCGCAAGGACTCCGGCTCGGGTGGCGACCGCCCCGGGCGCAAGAGCGACTGGAAGCGTCCCGCGGACAAGCAGGACCCGCGCACCGCCGACCAGGCCACCTACGACGGCCCGGACCTGCCCGAGGAGATCACCGGCCGCGAGCTCGACCGTTCGGTGACCGGCCAGCTCAAGGGCCTGCCCGAGAAGCTGGCCGCCCGCGTGGCGCGCCACCTGGCGGCGGCCGGCATGCTCGTCGACGAGGACCCCGAGACCGCCTACCAGCACACGCTCGCCGCCCGCGCCCGCGCGTCGCGGCATCGCCGTGGTGCGCGAGGCGACGGGTGAGGCGGCCTACGCCGCCGGTCACTACGCCGAGGCCCTGGCGGAGCTGCGCGCCGCCAAGCGGATGAACGGCGCCACGGACTACCTGCCGATCATGGCGGACTGCCACCGCGCGCTCGGCAACCCCGAGCAGGCGCTCAAGCTGGCCAAGAGCCCGTCGGTGGCGAACTTCGCGCCCGAGGCCAAGGCCGAGATGACCCTCGTCGAGGCCGGTGCCCGCCGCGACATCGGCCAGCTCGACGCCGCGCTGCGCACGCTCGAGCTGGCGCCGCTCAGCTCCAAGAGCCGGGCCGGCGTGGGTCGTGCGGCTGCGGTACGCCTACGCCGACACCCTCGAGGCTGCCGGCCGCGAGACCGACGCGCTGGCGTGGTTCCACCGGACGCACGCGATCGACAGCGACGAGATCACCGACGCCGCCGAGCGCGCCGAGCAGCTCGAGAAGCTCCAGTCCTGAGCCCGGGGCGGGCGCCGCTCAGCGGTCGACAACCTCGACCCGGACCGGATGCCCCGCCTGCTGGGTGGCCCACTGGAGTCCGCTGCGGTAGGACACCCGGACCCGCTCGAGGCCGGCCGAGCCGGGTGACTCACCCGTCAGCTGGAGCACCAGCATGTCTCCAGGCCCGAGCCGGGAGCCCGGGGCGGAGACGAGATCGTCGCAGAAGGCGCTCGGATCGGTGGTGACGCCCAGCGCGCCACCGCGGCACACCAAGGGGGCGATCGCCACCCGGTCGGTGCGCACGCCCACCACCTCGACGTCGGAGATCTCGAGCGTCCGGTCCTCGTCATCGGGCAGGCGGAACACACCCACGTAGACCGGGACACCCACCTGGGTGGAGGCGCGCACGCTCTCGGCCGAGGTCGCGAGGGGCTCCGGGTGCGTCGCGAACCACACGCCGACCGCGACGAGGACCGCCGCGAGGAGGACCCACCAGGTCGCCCGCGACCGGGAGCGCGGGACCTGCAGGACTTCGGCGTGGGTGGGCTCGGCCATGTCGAGAGAGTAGGGCAACCCGGATGTCCGGCCGGAGGGTTGGGCGGGCGCTCTGCGGGGAAGGCTGCAGCAGCGGGCTCCCACGCGACGGTTGACCGCTTCCGGGTGCGTGGGTTCTACTGCCAGGCAGGTGTGAGGAGTTCTGAGATGCTGCGTTTCTCGGGTGCCGGCGTCAGTGATGTGGGCCTGGTGCGCGCCCACAACGAGGACTCCGCCTTCGTCGGCCCCTACGTCGCCCTCGTCGCGGACGGTGTCGGGGGAGCGGCCGCCGGCGAGGTGGCCTCCGCGACCACGGCGTACGTCGTCTCCGCGACGGCCCTGAGCCGCTTCGGCCACGATCTCGAGTCGATCGTCCTCGACGCGGTGGCCGCAGCCCGGACGAGCCTGCAGCACGGGGTGCTGGAGGACGTCACGCGGACCGGCATGGCCACCACGTTGTCGGTCGTCGTCTGCGACGGGAGGCGCGCGCTGCTCGGGCACGTCGGCGACTCGCGGGCCTACGTCCTGCGCGATGGTTCCCTGCGGCAGGTCTCGCGGGACCACACCTACGTCCAGCAGCTGGTCGACGGGGGTCAGCTGACCCGGGAGGCGGCGACGCGCCACCCGTGGCGCAACGTCGTGCTCCGCTCACTCGACGGCAACCCCGCCTCGGACCTGCGCGATGTCGACCTCGTCGATCTCGATGTCCGCGACGGCGACCGGATCCTGCTGTGCAGTGACGGGCTGACCGACCTGGTCGACGAGCCCCGCATCGCCGAGGTGCTGGGGCTCATCGATCCGCATTCCGCGGCGGCCGTCCTCACCCAGTCGGCGCTGAACGAGGGCGGGCGCGACAACATCACCTGCGTGGTGCTGGACGTCATCGACGGGCCGCTCGTCGTCGGCGACGGCCGGCTGCTCGGCTCGGTTCTCGACGTGGCCAACATCGTCGATCCCGCCGCCGTACGGTCCTGAGCGGCGATCTGGACAGGGGCTCGCCCGGCTGTCGCGGTCGGTGGGACACTCGGCCTCATGACCAACGTCAAGCGTCCTGCCCTCGAGGGCACGGTCGCCGTCCGTGACGAGCGCCGGCTGAGCTTCGCCGAGTACGGCTCGCCGCGGGGCCCGGCGATCGTCTGGATGCACGGCACGCCCGGGGCGCGCCGGCAGATCCCGCTCGAGGCACGGGCGTACGCCGAGCAGCACGGGTTGCGCATCATCGGGCATCGACCGTCCCGGGATCGGGTCCTCGACGCCGCACCTCTACCCGAACATCCTCGACTGGACCGCCGACCTCGACCATCGTGCTGGACACGCTCGGCGTCGACACGGTGCGCCTGATCGGGCTCTCCGGCGGCGGCCCCTACGCGCTCGCCGCCGGTGCGGCCCTGCCCGACCGGGTGCACGGGGTCGGCGTGCTCGGCGGCGTCGCTCCCACCCGGGGCGTCGACGCGGCCGAGGGCGGCATCATCCAGCTCGCCGTCCTGCTCGCCCCGGTGCTCGCGTTCACCAGGGTGCCGCTCGGGATCGCGCTGACCCAGGCGATCCGCCTGGTCAAGCCGCTGGCCGGTCCCGGTCTCGACCTGTACGCCGCCGTGCAGCCGCCGGGCGACAAGAACCTGCTCTCCCGCCCGGAGTTCAAGGCGATGTTCCTCGACGACCTGCTCAACGGCAGCCGCTTCCAGACGTCGGCGCCGCTCAACGACCTGCTGCTGTTCACCCGGGACTGGGGCTTCGCGGCCGCCGACGTCACGGTGCCGGTGCGCTGGTGGCACGGCGACGCCGACCACATCGTGCCGTTCCGTCACGGCCAGCACATGGTCGACCGGCTTCCCGACGCGACGATGAGCGTGATCGACGGCGAGAGCCACCTGGGTGGCCTCGGCATCGCCGAGCAGGTGATCAACACGCTGATGGACCTGGGTCCGCGGCGAGCCGGGGTCACGACCAGCGGCACCTGATCGGCCCGGATCGCGCCTGATGGCGCCGCGCGACACGCGGGGCGCGTTTGCGGCGTACCACTGGTGTTCAGGCGTCCCATGGGTCACAATGAGCCGACAACTTACATACGTGTCACTCAGCACCACCATCACCTCCACGACGAGACCGCTGGGGAAGGCGTATCTCACGCCGGAGATGAAGGAGGTCACGGTGACCGCACGCACTGCTCCCCGCCTGACGGACCGGGGACGAGGGGCGTCCTGTACGTCCACTCAGCGCCGTCAGCGCTGTGCCCGCACATCGAGTGGGCCGTCGGCGGCGTACTCGGCGTTGCCGTGAGCCTCGACTGGACGCCGCAGCCGGCCCAGTCGGGCACCTACCGCGCCGAGCTGTCGTGGTCCGGCTCCGCGGGCTCCGCTGCTGCCGTGGCCTCGGCCCTGCGCGGCTGGAACCACCTGCGCTTCGAGATCACCGAGGAGCCCACGTCCTCCACCGAGGGCGCCCGCTACTCCTACACCCCCGAGCTCGGCGTCTTCCACGCCGTGACGGGCCTGCACGGCGACATCATGATCCCCGAGGACCGGCTCAAGGCCGCCGTCGTGAAGGCGGCGCTGGGCGACACCACGCTGCTCAGCCGAGATCGACAAGCTGCTGGGCAAGCCCTGGGACGACGAGCTGGAGACCTTCCGGCACGCCGGCGACGGCGCCCCGGTGCGCTGGCTGCACCAGGTCGTCTAGACCCACGACTGGCGCGGGCCTGAGAGACTGGGCGCATGAGCCAGTCGAGCGCCCTCAGCCCGCAGGCACGCGACGACGCGATCGCAGCGATGTCGCGCGACGGCGAGCTCGACGTGCTCGTGGTCGGCGGGGGAGTGGTCGGCGCCGGGACGGCCCTGGACGCCGTGACCCGCGGCCTGAACACCGGGCTGCTCGAGCAGCGCGACCTCGCCAGCGGGACGAGCAGCCGCAGCTCCAAGCTGGTCCACGGCGGCCTGCGCTACCTCGAGATGCTCGACTTCGGCCTGGTCCGTGAGGCCCTGCAGGAGCGGGGGCTGCTGCTGACCCGGCTCGCGCCGCACCTGGTCCGGCCGGTCCCGTTCCTCTACCCCCTGACCCGCAAGGGCTGGGAGCGCCCCTACGTCGGCGCCGGCCTCGCGCTGTACGACGCCATGGCGATGCTGGGCAAGTACGGCATGGGGGTGCCGCGCCACCGGCACCTGCTCAAGCGGCAGGTCGCCCGGATCGCGCCGGACTTCAAGTCCGACCAGATCGCCGGTGCGATCAAGTTCTGGGACTGCCAGGTCGACGACGCCCGGCTCGTGCTCACCGTTGCGCGCACCGCGGCGGGCTATGGCGCCCACATCGCCACCCGGGTGAAGGTCATCGGCTTCCTCCGCGAGGGCGAACGGGTCGTCGGTGTCCGGGCCGTCGACCTGGAGACCGGTCGCGAGCTCGAGGTGCGCGCCCGCGTGGTGGTGAACGCCGCCGGGGTCTGGAGCGACGAGATCCAGGAGATGGTCGGCGGCCGCGGAGCGCTGCACGTCCAGGCCAGCAAGGGCGTCCACCTCGTCGTGCCCCGCGACCGGATCCGCTCCGAGGCCGGCTTCATCACGCGCACCGAGACGTCGGTGCTCTTCGTCATCCCCTGGGGCCGGCACTGGATCATCGGCACCACGGACACGCCGTGGGACCTCGACAAGGCGCACCCCGCCGCCAGCCGGACCGACATCGACTACGTGCTCGAGCAGGTCAACACGATCCTGCGCGAGCCGCTCGACCACGACGACGTCGAGGGCGTGTACGCCGGGCTGAGACCGCTGCTCACCGGCGAGTCCGAACCGACCAGCAAGATCTCCCGCGAGCACACCGTGGTCACCCCCGTGTCCGGGCTGGTGATGATCGCCGGCGGCAAGCTCACGACGTACCGCGTGATGGCGCGCGACGCGATCGACGCGGCCGCCCACTCGCTCAGGACCACGGTCAACGTGACCGTGCGCGACTCCATCACCGAGCGGGTCCCGCTGGTCGGCGCGGACGGCTTCGAGACCCGGTCCAACCAGCGCGTGCTGCTGGCCCGTCGGGCCGGGCTGCACGTCGCCCGCGTGGACCACCTGCTCGGTCGCTACGGCGGCATGGTCGACGACGTGCTGGCCCTCATCGCCCGGCAGCCGCTGCTGGGGCTGCCGCTCGAGGGTGCGGACGACTACCTGGCCGCCGAGGTGGTCTACGCCGTCACGCACGAGGGGGCGCGCCACCTCGACGACGTGCTGACCCGCCGGACCCGGATCTCGATCGAGACCTTCGACCGTGGTGTCGCCGCGGCCCCGGGTGCCGCGCGGCTGATGGCCGACGAGCTCGGGTGGGACCAGGAACGTCTCGACGACGAGGTCGACCACTACCTGCGCCGGGTCGAGGCCGAGCGGTTGAGCCAGGCCCAGCTCACCGACCAGGAGGCCGACGAGGCTCGGGTGAAGGCTCCGGACATCGTCTGACGGGGTCATTGACAACTAGAACGTGTTCCACCGATGCTGGCGAGGTGCTCACCGAGACCCACGTCACAGGGGTGGCCCGGTGACCCAGGGGCCCCCGTCCGCGGACATGCGCCTGACCCGCAGCAGTCGCGACGCCTCCACGCTGCCCGTACGGCTCGCCGACTGGCTCGCCACCCTGCTCCCCGAGGGTGCCGACCCCACGGTGACGATGGAGAGCAGCGCCGACGCGAACGGGATGTCCAGCGAGACGCTCGTCGTGGACGCCGCCTGGACCGCGGACGGTGAGACCAGGGCCGGCCACTTCGTCGCCCGGGTCGCACCGGCGGCCGACGACGTACCGGTCTTCCCGTCGTACCGCCTGCAGGACCAGTACGACGCCATGCGCCTGGTCGGTGAGCTGACCGACGTCCCCGTGCCGCCCGTCCACTGGCTGGAGCCGACCGGCGAGGTGCTCGGCGCGCCGTTCTTCCTGATGGAGCGGGTCGAGGGCGAGGTTCCGCCCGACGTGCTGCCCTACAACTTCGGCGGCAACTGGCTCTTCGACGCCGCTCCCGAGGAGCAGCGCCGGCTCCAGGACGCCACCGTCGGTGTCCTGGCGCGGCTGCACGCGATCCCGGACGCGACCACCACTTTCGCGTTCCTCGACCCCGACCAGCCGGGAGCGACGCCGCTGGAGCGCAACCTGGCCCGCACGCGTGCGTGGTACGACTTCGCGGTGGCCGACGTCGGCCGCTCGCCGCTCATCGAGCGCGGCCTGGCCTGGCTCGAGGCGAACCTGCCCGAGGACGACGACACCGTGCTCTGCTGGGGTGACGCCCGGATCGGCAACGTGATGTACCGCGACTTCACCCCGGTCGGCGTCCTCGACTGGGAGATGGCCGCGATCGGCCCACGCCGGCTGGACCTGGGCTGGCTGGTGTTCGCGCACCGGGTCTTCGAGACCATCGCGGAGATCATGGAGCTGCCCGGCATGCCGCACTTCCTGCGCGAGGAGGACGTGCGGGCGACGTACGCCGAGCTGACCGGCGTCGACGTCGGCGACCTGACCTGGTTCACGCTGTACGCCGCCGTGCAGTGGGGCGTGGTGTTCATGCGCACCGGCGCCCGGCAGGTGCACTTCGGTGAGATCGAGCTGCCCGACGAGGTGGAGGGGTTCATGCACCACCGCCCGCTCTTCGAGCGGCTCCTCGACGAGGTGGGTGCCTGATGGTCGGCCCCCTCGACGAGTTCCCGCTCCACCAGGTCCCGCTGCCGGTGGCCTGGGCCGGCACCACCGACCGCAACTTCTACGACCGCTGCTACCTCAACGCCCACGACCGGACCGGTGACCTCTTCCTGATCATGGGGATGGGCTTCTACCCCAACCTCGGCACCAAGGACGCGTTCGCGCTGGTCGCGCGGGGTGGCCGGCAGACGGCCGTGCACCTCTCCGACGAGATCGGGGTCGACCGGCTCGATCAGCACGTCGGCGCCTTCCGGATCGAGGTGCTGGAGCCGCTGCGCCGGCTCCGCGTCGTCCTGGAGGAGACCGAGGGGATGGCCCTCGACCTCGCCTGGGAGGGGTCCTTCGAGGTCCTGCAGGAGCAGCCGCACATCATGCGCGCCGGCAGCCGGGTGACCCTCAACGCCCAGCGCTTCGCGCAGGTCGGCACCTGGAGCGGCACGCTGGTGCTGGACGGCGAGGAGATCGCGGTCAGCCCGGACACCTGGGTCGGCACCCGCGACCGCTCGTGGGGCATCCGCCCGGTGGGCGAGGCCGAGCCGGCCGGGCGCCCCTCGGACCCACCGTTCGACGGGATGTGGTGGCTCTACCTCCCCCTGCGCTTCGACGACTTCGCGGTGGTCCTGATCCTCCAGGAGGACCCCGACGGCTTCCGCGTGCTCAACGACTGCACCCGGATCTGGCGGGACGGCCGGGTGGAGCAGCTCGGCTGGCCGCAGGTGGACATCGCCTACCGCTCCGGGACCCGGGTCCCGACCGGGGCGGTGATCCGCTGCACCACCCCCGACGGCAAGCCGCTGGTGATCGAGGTGGAGTCGCTGCTCGGCGTGCCGCTGCACGTCGGCGGCGGCTACGGCGGCGACCCCGACTGGGCCCACGGGCAGTGGAAGGGCCCGGGTTTCGCCGAGCGGGTCACCTACGACATGGCCGACGAGGCCGTGGTCGGCCGGACGATGTTCGGTGTGATCGACCACGTCGGGCGCGCGGTCTGCGACGGGGCCGAGGGGTGGGGCCTCTTCGAGCACGCCGCGCTCGGCCGCCACGACCGCTCCGGCTTCACCGACTGGTTCGCCCTCGCCCCCTGAACCGTCAGATCTGAACCGTCCGATCCGCACAGGAGACCCGATGAGCGACCTGGACCGCACCGCGTTCTACATCGACGGAGGCTGGGCGGCGCCCGCCGGCACCGAGACCATCGAGGTGGTCTCGCCGCACACCGAGCGGGTGGTCGCGACCGTGCCCGCCGGCTCCGCCGCCGACATCGACGCGGCGGTCGCCGCGGCGAGGCGCGCCTTCGACGAGGGGCCGTGGCCGCGGATGTCGCCGGCCGAGCGGATCGCCGTGGTCGAGGCGTTCAGCGGCCTGTACGCCGCCCGGATGACCGAGATGGCCGACCTGATCACCCTCGAGATGGGCTCACCCGCCTCGTTCTCCCAGCTGGCCCAGGCCCCGGCGCCGTGGATGATGCTCGACTCGTTCATCACCATCGCCCGGGACTTCCCGTGGGAGGAGACCCGGGTCGGGATGCTGGGCACCGACGTCCTGGTGCGGCGCGAGCCCGTCGGCGTGGTCGCGGCCATCCCGCCGTGGAACGTCCCGCAGTTCACGACCATGTCCAAGCTGGCCCCGGCCCTGCTCGCGGGCTGCACGGTCGTCGTGAAGCCCGCCCCCGAGACCCCGCTCGACACCTACCTGATGGCCGAGCTGCTGCAGGAGGCCGGGCTGCCGCCCGGCGTGGTCAACATCGTCGCCGCGGGTCGCGAGGTCGGCGAGCACCTGGTCGCCCACCCGGGCGTGGACAAGGTGGCGTTCACCGGCTCGACCGCGGCCGGACGCAGGATCGCCGCGGTCTGCGGCGAGCAGCTCAAGCGGGTCAGCCTCGAGCTCGGCGGCAAGTCGGCCGCGATCGTCCTGGACGACGCCGACCTGGCCCGGACGATGGAGGGGCTGAAGTTCACCGCGCTGATGAACAGTGGCCAGGCCTGCGTGGCCCAGACCAGGATCCTGGCCAGCCGGGCCAACTACGACACCGTGGTCGACGCGCTCGCCGAGACCGTGGCCGCGATGAGCGTGGGGGACCCCGCCGATCCGGCCACCGAGATCGGCCCGCTGGTCGCGCAGCGCCAGCAGGAGCGGGTGGAGAAGTACATCGCCCTGGGCCAGGAGGAGGGGGCCCGGGTGGTCACCGGCGGCAACGGCCGGCCCGGCGGTGTCGACCGCGGCTGGTACGTCCGGCCGACCGTCTTCGCCGACGTGGACAACCGGATGCGGATCGCCCGGGAGGAGATCTTCGGGCCGGTGCTCTGCGTGATCGCCTACGACGACGTCGAGGACGCCGTGCGGATCGCCAACGACTCCGACTACGGCCTGGCCGGCACGGTCTGGACCAGCGACCCCGCGGCCGGCCTCGACGTGGCCCGCCGGGTCCGCACCGGCACCTACGGCGTGAACACCTACACGATGGACTTCGCGGCGCCGTTCGGCGGCTACAAGTCCTCGGGGATCGGCCGGGAGTTCGGCCCGGAAGGCCTCGCGCACTACCTCGAGCTGAAGGCGATCTACCCCGACGTGGGCTGAGCGGGGAGTGCTTGACAGATCATCACGATGTGTCCATCGTCTCAGTTGGCTACCGAGGGGTAGTGAGGGAGACACGGGTCACATACTCTCGGTACATGAGCGCCCAGAGCCCGACTCCCTCCGGCGGTCCGCTGGTCGAGGGTCCGCACGATCCCGAGCACGACCCGACCGCGTCGTACGCCCTCGAGCCGGACTACGTCGCCTCCCTCACGCGCCGCGTGGTCGCGACGACGGGCCGCTCCGCGCAGGTGCACTCGCCGCTGAACGGCTCGCCCCTGGCCCACATCCCGCAGTCCAGCGACGACGACGTGGCCGAGGCTTTCGTGCGGGCTCGCCGGGCGCAGGCCGCCTGGGCGCGTACGTCGCTCGAGGAGCGCTCGGCGATCCTGCTGCGGCTGCACGACCTGGTCCTGGACCGCCAGGACGAGATCATCGACCTGATCGTGCTGGAGTCCGGCAAGGCCCGCAAGCACGCCTTCGACGAGCCGCTGCACATCGCGCTCACCGCCCGCTACTACGCGCGCACCGCCCACGAGCACCTCGACACCCAGCGCAAGCTCGGCGTCGTCCCGGGTCTCACCCGGGTCGAGGTCAACCGCGTGCCCAAGGGCGTCGTCGGCATCATCTCGCCGTGGAACTACCCGTTCACCATGGCGCTCTGCGACGGCATCCCGGCGCTGCTCGCGGGCAACGCGGTGGTCGCCAAGCCCGACGCACAGACCATGCTGTCGGCCCTGCTCGCGGCCGAGCTGCTGGAGGCGGCCGGGTTCCCGAAGGACCTGTGGCAGGTCGTGGCCGGCCCCGGTCGTGAGCTCGGGCCCTCGATCATCGGCCGCGCCGACTACATCTGCTTCACCGGCTCGACCGCCACCGGCAAGATCGTGGCGAAGGGCTGCGCCGAGCGGCTGATCGGCTGCTCGCTCGAGCTCGGCGGCAAGAACCCGCTGCTCGTGCTCCGTGACGCGGACCTCGAGAAGGCCGCGGAGGGCGCCGTACGCGCCTCGTTCTCCAACGCCGGCCAGCTGTGCGTCTCGATGGAGCGGCTCTTCGTCGCCGACCAGGTCTACGACCGGTTCGTCGAGCGTTTCGTGGCGCGGACCCAGGCCATGACCCTGGGGGCGACCCTCGAGTGGGGCAACGACATGGGCTCGCTCATCTCGCAGGACCAGCTCGACACCGTCGTCGCGCACGTGGACGACGCCGTCGCCAAGGGAGCCCGGGTGCTCACCGGGGGCAAGGCCCGTCCCGACCTCGGCCCGTTCTTCTACGAGCCCACGATCCTCGAGGGCGTCACGCCCGAGATGACCTGCTTCGGCCACGAGACCTTCGGCCCGGTCATCTCGCTCTACCGCTTCCACGACGAGGCCGACGCCGTCGCCCGCGCCAACGCGGGGGAGTACGGCCTGAACGCCTCCATCTACAGCCAGGACGGCAAGCGCGCCCGCGCGATCGCCCGCCACATCACGTGCGGCACCGTCAACATCAACGAGGCGTTCGGGGCCACGTTCGCCAGCATCGACTCCCCGATGGGCGGCATGCGCGAGTCCGGCATGGGCCGTCGTCAGGGAAGCGAGGGGATCCTGCGCTACACCGAGTCGCAGTCCGTGGCGACGCAGCGCCTGGTGCGGTTCGCGCCGATGCTCGGCATGTCCGACGAGACCTACGCGAAGGTGATGACCGCCAACCTTCGCCTGATGAAGAAGCTGGGACGCGCATGAACGACTTCGACTACGACGTCCTCGTCGTCGGCTCCGGCTTCGGCGGCTCCGTCACCGCGCTGCGCCTGACCGAGAAGGGCTACCGGGTCGGCGTGCTCGAGGCCGGCGCCCGGTTCGCCGACGACGACTTCGCCGAGACCTCGTTCGACACCAAGCGGTTCCTCTTCCGCCCCGAGATCGGCTGCTACGGCATCCAGCGCATCGACGCGCTCAAGGACTGCCTGATCGTCTCCGGCGCCGGGGTGGGCGGTGGCTCGCTCGTCTACGCGAACACGCTCTACGAACCGCTGCCGGCGTTCTACAACGACCCGCAGTGGAGCCACATCACCGACTGGAAGTCCGAGCTCGCGCCCTACTACGACCAGGCCAAACGGATGCTCGGCGTGGTCGAGAACCCGCTGCGGACCCCGGCCGACGACATCATGGAGCGGGTCGCAGAAGAGATGGGCGTGGCCGACACGTTCCACCCGACCCCGGTGGGGGTCTTCTTCGGCGGCCCGGGCGCGGAGCAGGGCACCAAGGTGGCCGACCCCTTCTTCGGCGGCGCCGGTCCCGAGCGGAACACCTGCATCGGCTGCGGGTCCTGCATGACGGGCTGCCGGCACAACGCCAAGAACACGCTGGTGAAGAACTACCTCTACCTGGCCGAGCAGAAGGGCGCGAAGGTGCTGCCGCTGACCACGGTCACCCGCGTCGAGCCGCGACCGGCCGACCACGGTGGGGGCTACGACGTACACGTGAAGTTCACGAAGGCCAAGACGAAGCGGCCCTCCGCGACCCGGGTGCTCACCGCCGAGCAGGTCGTCTTCGCGGCTTCCTCGCTGGGCACCCAGCGGCTGCTGCACCGGCTGCGCGACGAGGGCCACCTGCCGAGGCTCTCCCAGCGGCTCGGTTTCCTGTCGCGCACCAACTCCGAGTCGATCCTCGGCGCGATCGCGCCCGACACGAAGGTCGACTACAGCCAGGGCATCGCGATCACCTCGAGCTTCCACCCCGACCCCGACACGCACGTCGAGCCGGTGCGCTACGGCAAGGGCAGCAACCTGATGTCGCTCATGCAGACCGTGCTGACCGACGGCGACGGCCCCGGGCCGCGGTGGCGGACGTGGCTGAAGGAGATGTGGCGCCAGCGCCGTAGCGTGGCCGACCTCTACGACATGAAGCACTGGTCGGAGCGGACCGTGATCGCCCTGGTCATGCAGAGCCTCGACAACTCGATCACGACCTACACCCGGAAGAACCCCGTGACCGGCCGTCGCCACCTGACCTCCAAGCAGGGGCACGGGGTCCCGAACCCGACCTGGATCCCGGCCGGCAACGCGGCGGTCCGCGCCATGGCGCGCCTGCTCGGCGGCACGGCCGGCGGGTCGATCGGCGAGCCGTTCAACCGGCCGCTCACCGCCCACTTCCTGGGTGGCTGCTCGATCGGCGACTCCGTCGAGAACGGGGTCATCGACCCCTACCAGCGGGTCTACGAGTATCCCGGCCTGCATGTCGCGGACGGTTCGGCGATCACCGCCAACCTGGGGGTGAATCCTTCGCTCACGATCACGGCGCAGGCGGAACGGGCGATGTCGTTCTGGCCCAACAAGGGGGAGCCGGACGGCCGCCCCGAGCTGGGCTCGCCGTACGTCCGGCTCACCCCGGTCGCCCCGGTCTCACCGGCGGTCCCGGACGACGCGCCCGCCGCGTTGCGCCTGCCGATCGTCGGCGTCAGCTGAGCCTGGCCGAACCCGTCGGAACCCGTCGGAACCGGGCCGTAACCCCCCGGATCCGGGCTCGTTGAGCCAGTCGGACCCGACAGTCACGCTCCCTCCCAGTTGGTCGGGTCCGAGGTCCAGGCTCTGTGCATCAGAAGCGTGGACGATCAGGGCCCGGCCACCCTCCCTCCCCGGCCGGGCCCTGATCTGTTTCCCGATGTGTCCGGTGGTGGGGCCCGTCGGGGCCGTCGCTAGGCTGGGGCCTCGCCGTACGCCGTCGAAAGGCAACCCCGGATGACCCATGTGTCGGAGCACGATCTGGTCCTGGTGGTGGACTTCGGGGCGCAGTACGCCCAGCTGATCGCCCGCCGCGTGCGCGAGGCGCGCGTCTACTCCGAGATCGTCCCGCACACGATGCCGGTCGCCGACATGCTGGCCCGCAACCCCAAGGCGATCGTGCTGTCGGGCGGCCCGTCGTCGGTGTACGCCGAGGGCGCCCCGGCCATCGACCCGGCGATCTTCACGGCCGGGGTCCCCGTCTTCGGCATGTGCTACGGCTTCCAGCTGATGGCCCGCGGCCTGGGCGGCGAGGTCTCCCACACCGGGGCCCGCGAGTACGGCCGGACCCCCGTCACCGTGAGCACGGCCGGGACGCTGCTGGCCGAGATCCCGGCCGAGCACAGCGTCTGGATGTCGCACGGTGACTCCGTGACGGCCGCACCCGAGGGGTTCACGGTGCTGGCCTCCACCCTGGTGACGCCGGTGGCGGCCTTCGAGGACGTGGAGCGTGGCCTGGCCGGGGTCCAGTGGCACCCCGAGGTCATGCACACCCAGCACGGCCAGAAGGTGCTCGAGCACTTCCTGCACCACATCGCCGGGTGTCGTCCCACCTGGACGATGGTCAACATCGTCGAGGAGCAGATCGAGCGCATCCGCGAGCAGATCGGCGAGACGGGCCGGGCCATCTGTGGCCTGTCCGGCGGCGTGGACTCCGCCGTGGCCGCCGCGGTCGTCCAGCGCGCGATCGGGGACCGGCTCGACTGCGTCTTCGTCGACCACGGGCTGCTCCGCAAGGGCGAGGCCGAGCAGGTGGAGCGTGACTTCGTCGCAGCCACCGGCGTCAAGCTCCACGTGGTCGAGTGCTCCGAGCGCTTCCTCGCAGCCCTGTCCGGGGTGACCGACCCCGAGGAGAAGCGCAAGATCATCGGTCGCGAGTTCATCCGCGTCTTCGAGGCCGCCGAGGCCGACGTCCTCGGTGCCGCGGTCGACCAGGGCGACAAGGTCGCCTTCCTCGTGCAGGGCACGCTCTACCCCGACGTCGTGGAGTCGGGCGGCGGGGCGGGCACCTCCAACATCAAGTCGCACCACAACGTCGGAGGGTTGCCCGAGGACCTCGAGTTCGAGCTCGTCGAGCCGCTGCGCACCCTGTTCAAGGACGAGGTGCGCCTGGTCGGCGAGCAGCTCGGGCTCCCGGCCGACATCGTCTGGCGCCAGCCGTTCCCCGGCCCCGGCCTGGGCATCCGGATCATCGGCGAGGTCACCCGCGAGCGCCTCGACATCCTGCGCGAGGCGGACGCGATCGCCCGCGAGGAGCTGACCCGGGCCGGGCTCGACCGCGACATCTGGCAGATGCCCGTGGTCCTGCTCGCCGACGTCCGCTCCGTGGGGGTCCAGGGCGACGGGCGCACCTACGGCCACCCGGTCGTGCTGCGCCCGTCACCTCCGAGGACGCCATGACCGCGGACTGGGCCCGGTTGCCCTACGAGGTGCTGGAGACGATCTCCACCCGGATCACCAACGAGGTGCCCGAGATCAACCGGGTCACCGTGGACATCACGTCCAAGCCCCCGGGCACGATCGAGTGGGAGTGAGGGCCCGATGATCCGCGCGCTGCACCACCTCGACCTCTGGGTGAGCGATCCCGGCGTGGCCACCGCCGAGTGGGCGTGGCTGCTGGGGGAGCTCGGCTGGGAGATGGCCGACGACACCAGCGACGGGTCGGCGTCCTGGGCCCACCCCGACGGGACCTACTTCTTCCTCGAGCGCTCGAGGGACCTGGTCGACGAGCCGCACGACAGGTTGCGACCCGGAGTGAACCATCTCGCGCTCACGGTCGAGGACCGGCACACCCTGGACCGGCTCCGCGCCGAGTCCTCGGCCCACGGCTGGCACGAGCTGTTCGCCGATCGCTACCCGCACGCCGGAGGCGAGCGGCACACGGCGCTGTTCCTGGAGAGCTCCGAGGGCTTCGAGGTCGAGGTCGTCCTCGGCGCGTAGCGCAGACGGCGTTCGTCGCCCGGTGGTGTTAGTTTGACGCCTCCGGAGGGGCGTTCGGGGACTCCCTCCCAGATTCTCGAGGAACCCTCATGCGCAGGACGCTGATCAGCGCCGCGGCCACCGCCGCACTCGTCGTCTCGTCACTCGCCACCGCCACTGCGGTCACGCGGGTCGACGCCAACCACTTCGCGGGCACCGGACTCACCCGTGTGAGCCGGGGCTGTGTCGACAGCCGCGCCATCCCGGTGACCGAGCCGAAGTTCGTCATCAAGCGGGGGGCGGGGTCGCCGATCGGGCAGCACGCCTCCGGCTGGGTGCCGGACGGTTCGACGTACGGCGTGGGGGTGACCACCCGGATCTCGAGGCCCACCACGCTCAAGTCCCTGCGGATCCACGTCAACGCGCCGGGGGGCGAGGCCCTCGGTCACGTCATCGCGACCTACCACGCGTCGGGCGACACCGGCGTCTGGCAGGGCAACGCGAACCTCGGCACCGACAAGACCAAGGGCTGGCACCGGGTCGACGCCACCGGGGCACTCTTCAGCTGGCAGCACTTCACCGACGGGGTGCCGGACCGGAGCGACTCCGACTTCACGCTGCAGGAGTTCGCCGACCGGCAGGGTGGGGACGGGGACGGCGCCGACCTCGGGTTCATCTACGGCTGCGACGGCAACGGGTTCCTGGTCGACGACTTCGAGGTCGTGACCAAGAACCAGAAGAAGGTCTTCGACCTGGGGGGCTACCGCACGACCACGTCCCTGGTGACCGGAGGCAAGGCTCGCGGGAACCTGACCATCACCTGCGGTGAGAAGGTCGACGCCACCGCCAAGCTGCGCCTGAAGTACGGCAACAAGGCCATCCCCGGCAAGCTGCGACTCCAGTCCCGCCGGCTCTCGGGCAGCACGTGGTCGACCTTCGACAAGCGCAAGGTGGGAAGCACGGGGAACACCTCGTTCACGGTCCGCCCCTCGATCTCCAGCGCCTACCGCGCGACGTACGCCGGGACCGCGACCCGCGAGGGCAACCTCTCGCAGGTGCTGAGGATCCACGTGCGCAAGAAGGTGACCTCCAGGCTGGTCGACGCGACCGTGACCCAGGGGCACCTCTTCACGAGCGCCGGACGCATCCTGCCTGCGAAGGCGACCGGGTTCACGCTCCAGCGCTACCTCGACGGACGCTGGCAGACGCTCAAGAAGGGCCGCTCCGGGAGCGACGGTCGCTTCCGGATCGCGATGAAGACGACCAGGGTCGGCACCAGCTACTGGCGGATCCGGGCCGGTGGCGGCGGGGGCACGCTCGCCGGGGACTCCAAGGCCATGAAGCTGACCACGAAGGCACCGCCGTCGGGTGGTGGTGGTGGCGACGAACCGCCGCCGCCGACGGACGACCCGCCGCCCCCGCCGGACGAGCCGCCGCCGCCGACCCACCGGACCCGGTGATCGGCGGGTGCGTCAGGGGACGAAGACCTGCTGGCGCACCCCGTCGACGACGAGGGTCACCGTGCTGTTGAACCGCCCGGGCGTGACCTGCCATTCGTGGACCTGCGCGCCCCGGCCGTTCGGGCCGACCTGCACCGGCCGGAACGTGCAGTCGCACCACAGCGAGCCGTTGTCGTCGTAGATGTAGGCGCGCGGGGACGTGCCGGAGGCGAACCCCTCGACGTACACGTCGTACCAGCGGCAGCCGGTGCCCGCCGAGCAGGGGTCGGCCGTGCGGACCAGGCGCACGACGCGCTGCTCGGCGCTCCCGCAGGTGCGGACGGGCTTGCTCGCCTTCTCCCGGCCGGCGTCGTCGCCGACGACCGTGCGGGCACGCACGCAGGTGCGGTCACCGCCCTGGCGTGTCGGCAGCGTGAGCTTGCCGGCCTGGTCCCAGCCCTTGCCGGCATTGATCTCGAGGTGCTGGCTCCCGCTGCCACCGCGAGGGGGTGGGGTCAGCTGGAAGAGCACCGAGCGGTAGCCGGAGCGGGCCCGGACCTTCGGCGGTGCCGGGCGGGCCAGGGGGCCGGCCGAGGACCGACGCCGACGTCGACGCCGAGGCGGACGTGGTCACCCGGGGCGGATCGGCGACGGGCGGGGCATCGTCGCCCCGGTTGGCCTGCACCACCAACGCGGACGCACCCGTGGTCAGCGCCACGGCCGCGGCGACGAGGGCCGCCGGGAGCCAGCGCCGCGAGCGCCCGGAGCGCTCGGCGTCGTCCGTGCCGGGTGGAGCCGGGACGGGGGGCAGTGCCGTCACCTCGCGGATGACGGTGTGCTGCGGCTGGGCTGCCGGACCCTGCCCGGCGAGCTCGTCCCGGACCTCGCCGGGGCCCGGTCGGGCGGGTGGCGGCAACGGTGTCGGGACGACGGAGCCGTCGATGTCGCGGATCACCGCGAGCAGATCGGCGCGCAGGGCCTCGGCCGAGGCGATGCGCTGCTCGGGGTCCTTGTTCAGTGCCTGGGCCAGCACCTCGTCGATGCGGTCGTCGACCGGGTGTCCGGTGCCCAGCCGGGGGACCGGACCGTTGATGTGGGAGTTCATCATCTGGAAGTCGGTGCCGGCGTACGGCGCGTCGCCGGTCAGCGTCGCCCACAGCAGGCACCCGACGGAGTAGATGTCGCCGCGCTCGTCGGCGACGTGGCCGAAGTGTCGCTCGGGTGCCATGTAGGCAGGGCTGCCGATCAGCGCGCCGGTGCGGGTCAGGCTGGCCCGTGTCTCGCCGTCACCGCTGCCCTCGATCGCGATGCCGAAGTCGCACAGGTAGGGGATCAGGCCCTCGGGGCGGCTCCAGAGCAGCACGTTGCCCGGCTTCACGTCGCGGTGGACCACACCCATCGCGTGGGCGTCGGCCAGTGCCTCGCAGACCTGCGCGACCAGCGACAGCGACGCGCGCCGGTCGAGGGGGCCGTTCCTCGCCAGCCAGCTCTGCAGGTCGCCGTCGGGGAAGAGCTCGGTCACGAAGAAGACGGTGTCCTCGTGCTCGCCGTACTCGTGGATGCCGACGATGTTGCGCGAGCGGATCCGCGCCAGCACCGAGGCCTCGCGGGCGAAACGCGCCTGGTAGTCCTCACGGTCCGGCAGGGACGGCAGCACGATCTTGAGCGCGACCGATCGGTTCAGGACCTTGTCGACAGCCTCGTAGACGACGCCCATGCCGCCGTGCCCGAGCTGGCGCACGATGCGATAGCGACCGCCGTACTCGTCGCCAGCCTTCGGAAATCCCGCCATCGCCGCCCTCGGAAAGGTGCCGGCCCCCGCGGCCGCATGCATGCTCCGGAGACTTTACTTCCTGGAGCCGTGGCCTGCGAGGCACCCACGCGCTCGAGGGGTGCTACCGCGTCGGCACGGCGTACGTCGTGGTGCGTTCGCGCACGGGGCGGCCGATGCCGGCGCCGATCTCGCGGAGCTCCTCGACGGTCTTGGCGGAGCCGTGCTCGGAGCCGGCCATGCGCGAGATGGTCTCCTCCATGAGGGTGCCGCCGAGGTCGTTGGCGCCGGCCCGGAGCATGGCGCGGGTGCCGTCGACGCCGAGCTTGACCCACGAGGTCTGGATGTTGGGGATCCGACCGTGCAGCAGGATCCGGGCGAGGGCGTGGACGGCGAGGTTGTCGCGCAGGGAGGGGCCGGGACGGGCCACGCCGGCGAGGTAGATCGGTGCCGACGTGTGCACGAACGGCAGCGGCACGAACTCGGTGAACCCGCTTCCCCCCGTCTCCAGCGCCGTGTCCTGGATCCGGGAGAGCACGCGCAGGTGGTTGACCCAGTGGCGCGGGTTGTCGACGTGGCCGTACATCATCGTGGACGTGGTCGGGATGCCCACCCGGTGCGCGGTGGAGATGACCTCGACCCAGGTCGCGGTGGGCAGCTTGCCCTTGGTGAGCACCCAGCGGACCTCGTCGTCGAGGATCTCGGCGGCGGTGCCGGGGATGGAGCCGAGGCCGGACTCGCGGGCCTTGATCAGGAAGTCCTCGAAGCTGAGCCCGGTGCGCATGGACCCGTTGACGATCTCCATGGGGGAGAACGCGTGCACGTGCATGCCGGGCACGCGCTGCCTGACCGCGGCGGCGATGTCGAAGTACGCCGTCGAGGGGAGCTCGGGGTCGATGCCGCCCTGCATGCAGACCTCGGTGGCGCCGAGGTCCCAGGCCTCCTCGGCCCGGTCGGCCACCTGGTCCAGCGACAGCGAGAACGCATCGGCGTCGGTGCGGCGCTGCGCGAACGCGCAGAACCGGCAGCCGACGTAACAGACGTTGGTGAAGTTGATGTTGCGGTTCACGACGTAGGTCACGTCGTCGCCCACGGCCTCGCGGCGCAGGTCGTCGGCCAGCCGGCAGACCTCGCGCAGCAGGTCGCCCTCGGCGGTCATCAGCGTGAAGGCGTGCTCGTCGGAGAGGTTGCCCGGGTCACGCTCGGCTGCAGCCAGGGCGATCGAGCCCTCGCCGAGGACACCCGGCGCGGCCGTGCCCGTGCCGGCGGCCGCCGCGCGGACGTCGTCCCAGTCGCCGTAGACGTCGGAGAAGTCGCTGCGCCGGTCCGTGGTGCGGCCGGTGGTGTCGACCTCGGTGTGCAGGTCGGTGCGCCCGACCGCGGCGAAGCCGCCGTCCGGCTCCTGCCACGGCAGCCCGGTGGGGTGTACGCCGGGGCGCGCGAGGCCGTCGTCGTCGGCCAGGGCCGCGACGTGGGCCGAGACCCGGGGGTCGAGCCAGGGCTCGCCGTGCCGGACGAACTCCGGGTGGACGGTGAGCCGGGCCTTGAGCTCGAAGCCGCAGGTGGCGGTGAGGTCGCGCAACCGGTCCAGCGAGGGCCAGGGCCGCTCGGGGTTCACGTGGTCGGGCGTCAGCGGGGAGACCCCGCCCCAGTCGTCGACGCCGGCCTCGAGCAGGGCCCGGCACTCCGCGAGGTCGACGAGGTTCGGGGGTGCCTGGACCCGCGCCCTGGGCCCGAGCACGATCCGGGTGACGGCGATGGCGGCGCGGTACTCCTCGAGCCCGAGGTCGTCGGTGTGCCGCATCGCCGTGTCGGGCTTGGCCCGGAAGTTCTGGACGATCACCTCCTGCACGGCGCCGTAGCGCTTCGAGGTCGCCCGCAGCGCGAAGATCGTCTCGGCACGTTCGGTCAGCGTCTCGCCGATGCCGACGAGCAGGCCGGTCGTGAACGGGATCGACAGGCGACCGGCGTCCTCGAGGACCCGCAGCCGGACGGCGGGGTCCTTGTCGGGCGAGCCGAAGTGGGCCTGGCCCTTCTCCTCGAACAGCCGACGCGACGTCGTCTCGAGCATCATCCCCATCGAGGGGGAGACCGGCTTGAGCCGGTTCATCTCCTCCCACGACATGACCCCGGGGTTGAGGTGGGGCAGGAGACCGGTCTCCTCCAGCACCCGGATCGCCATCGCCCGCACGTAGGCCAGCGTGGAGTCGTAGCCCTGCTCGTCGAGCCACGCGCGCGCCTCGGGCCAGCGGTCCTCGGGCCGGTCGCCGAGCGTGAACAGCGCCTCCAGGCAGCCGAGCTCGGCACCCTGCTTCGCGATCGCGAGGATCTCGTCGGGGGAGAGGAACATGCCCTCCCCTGTCCTCTCCAGGTGCCCGGGGGTGGTCACGAACGTGCAGTAGTGGCACCGGTCGCGGCACAGCCGGGTGACGGGGATGAAGACCTTGGGTGAGTACGTGACGACCCCGGGGCGGCCCGCGGCCACCAGCCCCGCGTCGCGCACCCGCGCCGCCGCGGTGCACAGGCGGTCGAGGTCCTCGCCGCGGGCCGCGAGCAGCGCGGTTGCCTCGGGCACGTCGAGAGCAGCGCCCCGGTCGGCGCGGGCCAGGGCACGACGTACCTGGTGACTCGTCGGCTGCTCACTCATTGGGGTCAGGCTACGACGGGGAGGGTCGGGTCGGACGCCCCGGCCCACTCGGTGGAACCGGTGGCCGTCGTGGCTGCTAGACCCCGGCCCCCTCGGGCTGGGTGACCTCGGGGCTCGGGACGACGGCGTGGTCCCCACGGTCGAGCGTGCTCGGCCACCAGATCGAGCTGCCGAGGTCGAGGTTGAGCGCGGTGACCAGCACCGAGCGGACGATCATCGTGTCCAGGATGACCCCGAGCGCCACCGCGACGCCGATCTCGACGAAGGCCACCAGCGGCAGGGTGGCGAGCACCAGGAAGGTCGCCGCGAGCACCAGGCCCGCGGAGGTGATCACCCCACCCGTGGCCGACAGTGCCACCAGGGATCCCTGGCGGGTGCCGCGGGTCTGGGTCTCCTCGCGGACCCGGGTCATCAGGAAGATGTTGTAGTCGATGCCGAGGGCCACCAGGAAGACGAACACGAACAGCGGGAGCGATGCGTCGGCGCCGGCGAAGCCGAAGACGTGGGTGAACAGCAACGACGAGAGGCCCAGCGCGGCTCCGAACGAGAGCACCACGGTGCCGATGAGCAGCAGCGGGGAGACGATCGCCCGCAGGAGCACCATGAGGACGAGCATCACCACGGCGAGCACGATCGGGATGATGAGCAGGTTGTCGCGGGCCGAGGCCTCCTCGACGTCGAGCGAGATCGCGGAGTAGCCGCCCACCAGCGCGTCCGCGCGGGGTACGGCGTGCACGGCGTCACGAGCGGCCGTCACCGTGTCGAAGGCCTCGGTGGAGAGGGCGTCGGCCTCGATGTTGGCCTGGACGTAGGCGACACCGTCCTGCACCTCCGGCTGCGTGCTGACGTCGGTGAGGCCGCTCACGCCCGTCAGGGCCTGCGCGACCGCGTCGCCCTCGTTGGCGTTGGCCACCACCATGAGCGGGCTGGACTGGTCCACGAGGCCGTGCTCGGTGAGGACGCGCTGGCCGATGATCGAGTCGAAGTCCTTGGTGTACTGGTCCTCGGTGGACAGGCCGTTGGCGTCGAGGGTGAACATGCCCAGGCAGGCGACGCCCAGTGCCAGCGCGGTGCCGACCCAGACGGCGCGGGGGCGCACGGAGATGCGGCGACCCACCTTGGCCCACACCCCGGAGGTCGTCGGCTCGACCGAGCCGAACGTGGGGCGCTTGGGCCAGAAGACCCAGCGGCCGGTGATCACCAGCAACGCCGGCAGCAGGGTGATCATGACGAGCAGGCCGACGCCGATGCCGATCGCAGCCACCGGGCCGAGGCCCGCGCTGGAGTTCATCTCGGCGAACAGCAGGCAGAGCATGCCGAGGACCACGGTGGCGGCGCTGGCGACGATGGCCGGGGCCGCCCGGTGCAGGGCGAACGCCATCGCCTCGTGGCGGTCCTCGTGGCGCCGTAGCTCCTCGCGGTAGCGCGCCACCAGCAGCAGCGCATAGTCGGTGCCGGCGCCGAAGACCAGCACGGTCAGGATGCCCTGGCTCTGCCCGTTGACCGTGAGGTCGCCGTACTTCGCGGCGAAGTAGATGACGGCCTGCGCCGTGGTGAGGGCGACACCGGCGGAGACGACCGGGAGCAGCCACAGGATCGGGCTGCGGTAGGTGAACAGCAGGATCACGATGACGACCGAGATGGTCGCGAGCAGCAGGGTGCTGTCGAGGCCCTCGAAGGCGGCGGCGGAGTCGGCGGCCTGGCCGCCCTGGCCGGCGATGTGCACGTCCACCCCGTCGATGGCCGCCATCGACGTCAGCTCGTCGGCGGTGTCCGGCATCTCGTTCCAGCCGTTCTTGCCGTAGTTGAAGGTGATCAGGGTCTGAGCGGCCTGGCCGTCCTCCGAGGGGAGCGGGCCCACGACCTCGCCCTCGACCCCGTCCATCTGCTGGAAGTCGGCGGCCTGCTGCTTCGCTGCGGCCAGGTCGGCCGCGGTCAGGCCGGAGTCACGCTCGTAGACGACCACGGTGGGGATGGCGTCGGGGTCCTGGAAGGGTTCGAGCTTGTCGAGTGCCCGGGTGGACTCGGCGCTGGAGGGTAGCCAGGACGAGGCCTCGTTGTTCTGGACGTCGGTGAGCTTGGCGGCGAAGCCGCTGGCGACGACCACGACGATGAGCCACACGGCCAGGACGATCCACTTGGTCACGCGTCCGGTGAGCTTGCCGGCGATCTGACGGTGCATGCGAGGACTCCATCACGGGCGGGGACATTCGGCATCGGGGTTTCCCCTGAGTTGACCTCGCTCGCACGCAGATTTCATCGGCTTCGGGGACGCCGGACTTCCCGGGGTCACCAGATCACCCGAGTGGACCAGTCCGACGCTCCGGAGCGGCGGGTCAGGTCCCGCAGAAGGTCTGGTAGTCGCCGAAGTCCGCCGGGGCCGCGGCGGCGTAGCGCTCGAGGCCGGGGCGCTCGTCGTAGGGCGTGGTCACCGCGTCCAGGAGCCGCCCGAGCGGCTCGAGGTCACCCGCGGTCGCCGCGGCGAGGGCCTCCTCGACGAGGTGGTTGCGGGGGATGTAGACGGGGTTGACCCGGTCCATGGCGGCGGCGTCCGGACCCAGGGCGCGCCAGCGCTCCGCCCAGGCGTCGAACGTCGCGAGGTCGAGGAACAGGCCCCGGGCGGGCTCGCAGTCGCCGCGCGCGGCCGCGCCGAGGCTGCGGAAGAACGACGTGTGGTCGACGCGGCCCTCCTGGAGCAGCGTGAGCAGGTCCGCGACCAGCGGCGTGGCCACCGCCTCGTCGAGGCCGTCGGGCAGGCCGAGCTTGGCGCGCATGCCGCGGGACCAGGCGGCGTCGTAGTGCCGGGGGAAGGCTCCGAGCGACTCCACCGCGAGGGCGACCGCCTGCTCCTGGTCGTCGTGGAGGAGGGGGAGCAGGGACTCGGCCAGTCGGGCGAGGTTCCACTGGGCCGCGACCGGCTGGTTGCCGTAGGCGTAGCGCCCGCCCTCGTCGATCGAGCTGTAGACCGTGGCCGGGTCGAAGGCCTCCAGGAAGGCGCACGGACCGTAGTCGATCGTCTCGCCCGAGATCGTCATGTTGTCGGTGTTCATGACGCCGTGGACGAACCCGACGAGCATCCATCGGGCCACCAGCGACGCCTGGGCCGCGACCACCGCCTCGAACAGGGCGAGATGCGGACGCTCGGCCTCCGCGGCGCCGGGATGGTGACGCGCGATCGCGTGGTCGGCGAGGCGGCGCAGGAGGTCAACGTCGTCGGTGGCCCGGGCGTACTGGAAGCTGCCCACGCGCAGGTGGCTGCTCGCGACCCGGGCGAGCACGGCTCCGGGCAGCAGGGTCTCTCGGCGCACCGGGCGCCCCGTCGCCACCACGGCCAGGGAGCGGGTCGTGGGGATGCCGAGGGCGTGCATCGCCTCGCTGACGACGTACTCGCGCAGCATCGGACCGACAGCCGCCAGGCCGTCGCCGCCGCGGGCGAACGGCGTACGTCCGGAGCCCTTGAGGTGGAGGTCGCGCAGGTGGCCGTCGGCGTCGACGAGCTCGCCGAGGAGGAGCGCGCGGCCGTCGCCGAGACGCGGGGAGTACCCGCCGAACTGGTGTCCGGCGTAGGCCTGCGCCACCGGGGTCGCCCCGGCGGGGACGAGGTTGCCGACCAGCAGGCGCAGGCCGTCGGCCCCACGCAGCGAGACGGCGTCGAGACCGAGCTCGGCGGCCAGCGCCTCGTTGAGCACCAGCAGCCGCGGGTCGGGAGCCTCGTCGGCCTGCCAGGGAAGGGCCATCTCCGCGAGCTCGCGGGCGAAGCGGCCGCCCAGGGTGACAACCGGTGCGGGTGCGATGCTCACGCCCCGAGAGTACGGGTGGGGACTACGGGGGGCCGCCCGGATGTCCGGTTCACCGCGGACCACTGCACCTAGAGTCGAGGGATGTACCCCGGCACCTGGGCAGCACACACTCCCGACAAGCCCGCGCTCGTCATGGCCGGCTCCGGCCGCACCCTGACCTACGCCGAGCTCGACGACCGCAGCCTGCGCCTGGCGCGGCACCTCCAGGCCGCGGGCCTGCGCCGCGGCGACGTGGTCGCCCTGCTCAGCGACAACACCCCCGAGGCGTACGAGGTCTACTGGGCCGCGCTGAGGTCCGGCCTCTACATCACGGCCGTCAACCACAACCTGGCGCCGGCCGAGGCGGCGTACATCGTGCGCGACTGCGGCGCCCGCGCCCTCGTGGTGTCGGCCGCCAGGGCCGATCTCGTGCGGGCGCTCGACGTCGATGTCCCCGAGCGGCTCGTCCACGGCGCCGGCGACGGCCACGGCATCGACGGGTACGCCGACTACGAGGCCGCGCTGGCCGCCGCCGGGAACGAGCCGCTCGACGAGCAGCCGCACGGTGACGACTTCCTCTACTCGTCCGGCACCACTGGTCGCCCCAAGGGCATCAAGGTGAGCCTGCCGTCGATCAGCGTCGACGAGCCCGGCTATCAGTACGTCACCATCTTCGGCGGCCTCTACGGCTTCGACGAGGACACCGTCTACCTCTCGCCGGCGCCGGTCTACCACGCCGCCCCGCTCCGCTTCGGCGGCGTCGTGCACGCGCTCGGCGGCACCCTGGTGATGATGGAGAAGTTCGACCCGGAGGGCGCGCTGCGGGCCATCGCGGAGCACCGGGTCACCCACACCCAGATGGTCCCCACGATGTTCGTGCGGCTGCTCAAGCTCCCCGAGGACGTGCGGACGTCGTACGACGTCAGCTCGCTGCGCGTCGTGGTGCACGCGGCTGCGCCGTGCCCGGTCGAGGTCAAGCGCCGGATGATCGACTGGCTCGGCCCGATCGTCTTCGAGTACTACGCCTCCACCGAGGCCAACGGCGCCACCATGATCGACAGCCCCACCTGGTTGGCGCACCCCGGTTCGGTGGGCACCGCCCTGCTGGGCCGGCTACGCATCTGCGCCGAGGCCGGCCACGAGGTCGGTCCCGGCGAGGTCGGCACGGTCTACTTCGAGCGTGACGAGGTGCCGTTCGCCTACCACAACGACCCCGACAAGACGGCGGGCACGCAGCACCCCGAGCACCCCACCTGGACGACCGTGGGCGATCTCGGCTACGTCGACGAGGACGGCTTCCTCTACCTCACCGACCGCAAGGCGTTCATGGTGATCTCGGGTGGGGTGAACATCTATCCGCAGGAGGTCGAGGACCTCTTCAGCCTGCACCCGGCGGTCGCCGACATCGCGGTGGTCGGGGTGCCCGACGAGGAGATGGGCGAGCGCCTGGCGGCGTTCGTGCAGCCGGCCCCGGGTGCGGAGCCGGGGGAGCGCCTGGCCGCCGAGCTCACGGCCTACGCCCGCGAGCGGATCGCGCACTACAAGGTGCCGCGCGAGATCCACTTCCGTGACGAGCTGCCGCGCACCCCGACCGGCAAGATGGTCAAGGCCAGGTTGCGCGAGGAGTACGTCGGGTAGGCGTCGGCAACCACTGATCGTGGAACATCCGGCGCATCAGGTGCGCCCGATGTTCCACGATCGTGAAGGATCAGCGCAGGATGGGCGCGGCACGCGAGTCATCTAGGGAGATGGACCCGGCCGCGGCGTCCTGCACGTCGCCCGGGGCGGCCGGGGTTCAGCCGGCCGAACATGGGCCGTTCGGCCTTGTAGAGGCGGGGGAACTCCGCGAACAGCCGGTCATAGGTCTCGCGGGTCGAGGGGTCCGGGCGGAACGTCCGGTCCGTGCGCACCAGTGACCGGACCTCGTGGGGGGAGATGGCACCGAGCGCCATCCCGGCGGCGATCGCGGCCCCACGCAGCCCGTTCAGCAGGGGTTCGGCGACGCGTTCGACCGTGCGGTCGCAGACGTCGGCGACGATCTGGCACCACAGCTCGGACTGCGCGCCCCCGCCGACGATGCGCAGCGGGTCCAGCCGGCGTCCGGTGAAGTGCTCGGCCGCCTCCAGCAGCCACCGCGCGTTGTAGGCGACGCCCTCGAGCACGGCGCGGGCAAGGTGTGCCTGCGAGGTCGTCAGCGACAGGTTGTGGAAGCCGGCCCGGGCCGACCGGTCGTCGACCGGGCTGCGCTCGCCGGTCAGCCACGGCGTGAAGATGACGCCACCGGCACCGGGGGGAACCGTCCCCGCAGCCTCGGTGATCCGGGCGTAGCCCGCCGGGCCAGTGCCGCCTCCGTCGAACACGTTGTCGCGGAACCACTGGAGGCAGCGGCCCGCGCTGTCCTGGTTGTTGGCGAGCAGGTAGCGGTGAGTGCCGAGGCCGAGGCCGGGGACGGTCGTGGTCTGGCGCAGCACGTCGGTCTTCTTCTCCGACAGCGGACAGCTGATCCACCCGGTCGTCCCGATCGACAGGTGGGTCTCGTGCTCGAGCACGCAGCCGGATCCCACGGTCGCACCGTGCAGGTCGGGCATCCCGGTGACCACCTGCGCAGCGGGAGAGATGCCGAGCTGGGCGGCAACACTCGCCCGGACGGGGGCGATCACCGAGCCGGACGGCACCAGGGGCGGCAGCTTGTCCGCGTCGACGCCGGCCAGCCGGACCAGCCTGGCGTCGTACTCCATCAGGTCGAGACGCCGGTTGTCGGTGAGCCAGGCAGCCGTCATGGACATGTGGGAGGCCGCCGCGACGCCGGTGAACCGCATCGACAGGTAGTCCACCGGCTCGAGGTACCAGCGAGCGCGACCGGCGATCTCGGGCCGGTCGTGCCCGAGGTGGAGCATGTGGCCCACGGGGTCGTCCCCCGACGTCGACGGGACCCCGCCGGAGTGCCGGACCCAGGTGGCGAGCGCACGCGGGTGGTACCCCTGCAGGGGCCCGCCGACGACGGCGCGGGAGTGTCTCGCGCCCTGGGTGTCCATCCACATCAGGCACGGCCCCACGGGAACCCCGGCGGCGTCGACCGGGACCGTGCTGGCCCACTGGCCGGTGACGCACACCGCGACGACCTGCTCGGCCGCCACCCCGGCTGCGCGGACCCCACGACGGGTCGCGTCGACGACGAGGCGCCACCAGTCGTCGGCGTCCTGGGTGACCGAGCCTCCGGGCGCGTACGTCGTGGCGACGGCGACGTGCTCCCACCAGACGATCTCGCCGTCGAACGAGACCAGGCCCACCTTGGGCCCGCCGGTGCCCAGGTCGACCGCGAGCACGAGGCGACGCTCCCCGGGGGCGGGCGCCTCCGTCACGTGGACTCCGGCGGAGGCAACCCCTGCTGGGTGTCGAGCATGTCGCTCATGATCGCGACGACGAACTCCTCCACCTCCGTGGTGAGGCCCCCTGCGACCCCTCCGTAGATGGCGCTCAGGAAGGCGGCCTCCCCGGCAGCGTGCTGCTTCTTCGCGTAGGTCACGCCCTCGGCCAGGTCGGTGGCGAACCGGTCGACGACACCGGGCCGGGTCTGCGGCCGGGTGACGGCCATGTGGATCGCGTTGGGGTACTGCTGGCCGTTGAACCGCCAGCCGCGGGGGCTCATGGAGTCGGCCACGTGGTAGATGTCGAACTCGTCGGAGGTGAAGCTGAAGCAGAACGTCGGGGACCCGATCACCCGCAGCTCGGGGTGCGAGCGCACGATCGCCTTCATCGCGTCGGCCGTGCCGAAGATCTCGCGGGCGTAGTCGAGGTAGCCCTCCCGCCCGAGCTGCACCATCGCCGCCCAGGTGGCCGCGAGGAGGCCGCCGGAGCGGGAGCCCTCGATCCCCGGCGACATGTACTTGCCCCCGGTCCAGCCGACGAGGTGGAAGTACTGCGCGTCGCGGTACGCCTTGTCCCGGAACACCAGTGTGGAGCTGCCCTTGAACGAGTAGCCGTACTTGTGGGTGTCCGCGGAGATGCTGGTGACCCCGGGGACCCGGAAGTCGAAGGCGGGGATGTCGTAGCCGAGCTGCTCGCCGAACGGGAGGATGAAGCCGCCCAGGCACGCGTCCACGTGCAGGCCGACGCCGCGGTCGAGCGCGACCTGCCCGAGCCCGGCAATCGGGTCGATGGTGCCGTAGCCGTAGTTGCAGGCGGATCCGACGATCGCGATGGTGTTCTCGTCGATGCTCGCGGCCACCACCTCCGGGTCCACCAGCGTGGTCTCCTCCACGACCGGCACGGTCCGCAGCTCGATGCCGAGGAGGTGGCACGCCTTGTCGAACGCGGGGTGCCCCGTCTCGGGCTTGACGACGTTGGGCTGCCGGATGCCGCGGTGCTCGGCCGCGTGCTCCCGGTAGGCGAACATCGCGTGCAGGATGCTGCCGGTCCCGCCGCTGGTGACCATGCCCGCGGGCGTCGCGTCGGCCACCGAATCCGCGTGCATGAGGTCGAGCACCATGGCGATGATCTCGCCCTCGAACCTGGTGGCGCTGGGGCACATGTCGCGCTGCAGCACGTTGACGTGCGCGAACAGGCCGAAGGCCTCGTTGAGGAAGCGGTAGTGGTCGTGGTCGCCGGAGTACATCGTGCCCGAGCACCTTCCGGTCTCCCAGAACGCGTCCTCCTCGCCGGCCATGGTGTGCAGCTCGGCGAGGACGCTCTCGCGTGAGCGACCGGTCGGTGACAGCCCTCGGTTGACCGGGAAGCGCTCGGCGTACGGGAAGTCGGCCATGGACTCGCACGGGACACCTGGACCGCCAGGGTGTCTGGAGTCCGGCCCGCCCTCCGCCCGCGATGCTACGACCGGGCTGTGAAACCGTCCGGGAGCCGAGCGCGCGGTCTAGGGTGCGGGCATGGACCTGGCCCGGCTGACGGAGGAGCTGGACGCCCGGCTGGGGGAGGCCGACGCCGCGCTGGCCCGGGACTTCCCCGGCGAGCGTGCGGGGCGGCAGCCCGTGCACACGGTGTACGTCCCCGCCGACCGCTTCGGTGCCGACACCGTGCGCCGGTACGGCGAGGAGGCGCGGCGCTGCGTCGACGACCACCGGCTGATGCTCTCCGATCTCCTCGGAGGCGACGGGGAGCTGCTCGACCTGGTGCGCGAGAAGCTCGAGCGGGAGCCCGTCGAGGATCTGCGGATCGACTTCGAGGACGGCTACGGCTCCCGGGGCGACGACCGGGAGGACGCGGACGTCCGGGCCGCGGCCGGAGCGCTCCGGCGGGCGATCGACGCCGGCGAGGCGTCGCCGTTCCACGGGATCCGCTTCAAGAGCTTCGAGCGGCCCACCCGGGCACGCGGGCTGCGGACCCTGGCGCTCTTCCTCGAGACCCTCGCCGACGGCGGCTCGCTGCCCGCGGGCTTCGTGGTGACGCTGCCGAAGGTCACCTCGGTCGACCAGGTGCAGGCGATGGTGCTCGCCGCCGAGCGCCTCGAGGTCGGCCTCGGGCTGGACCATCGGTCGGTGCGGTTCGAGCTCCAGATCGAGACCCCGCAGTCGATCCTCGGCCCGGACGGGACCGCGCTGGTCGCCCGGATGGTGCACGCCGCCGGCGGCCGCTGCACCGGCCTGCACTACGGCACCTACGACTACTCCGCGTTCTGCGGGATCGCCGCGGCCCACCAGAGCCTCGAGCACCCGGTGGCCGACCACGCCAAGGCGGTCATGCAGGCCGCGGCCGCGGGCACCGGCGTGCGCCTCTCCGACGGCTCCACCAACGTGCTCCCGGTCGGGGACCCGGCCGCGGTCCGCGCCGCGTCGGCCAACCACCTCCGGCTGGTGCGCCGCTCGCTCGAGCGCGGCTACTACCAGGGCTGGGACCTGCACCCGGCCCAGCTGCCGACCCGGTTCGCCGCGACCTTCGCGTTCTACCGGACCGGCTTCGACGCGGCCGCCGCGCGGCTGCGCAACTACGTCGAGCGAACCGCGTCGGCGATCCTGGACGAGCCGGCCACAGCCCGGGCGCTGGCCGACTTCCTGCTGCGCGGGCTCGACTGCGGCGCGCTGTCGGTTCGGCAGATCACCGCCGCGACGGGGGTGGATCCGGGCAGACTGGCCGCTCTCGCCCGGCGTACGACGCACGAAGGGGGCTGACCATGGCGATCGTCCTGGGGACGAACCAGTACGGCAAGGCGGAGAACCGGGTCGTCCGGATCTACCGCGACACCGCGCGGCACGAGATCCGCGACCTCAACGTGACGACCGCGCTCCGGGGGGACTTCGCGGCGGCGCACGTCGACGGCGACCAGGCGGGGGTGCTGCCCACCGACACCCAGAAGAACACCGCCTTCGCGTATGCCAAGAAGCACGGCGTCACCTCGCCGGAGGACTACGCGACCGCCCTCGGCCGGCGCCTCCTCGCGGCCACTCCCGCGGCCACCGGTTCCCGGGTCGGGGTCGAGGAGTACGCCTGGGACCGGATCCAGGTGGCGGGGCGCGGCCACGACCACGCGTTCGTGCGCCGCGGCGGTGAGGTCCGGACCGCCGTCGTCGACGTGACCGCCGACGGGATCGACGTGGAGTCCGGGCTGACCGACCTGGTCGTCCTGAAGTCGACCGGGTCGGAGTTCAAGGGGTTCCTGCGCGACGAGTACACGACGCTGCCCGAGGCCGACGACCGGATCCTGGCCACGTCGCTGACCGCGCGCTGGCGCCACGACCCCGACCGGACCGCAGGGCTCGACTGGGACGCGGCGTACGCCGCCGTCCGGGCGCTGCTGCTCGAGACGTTCGCGACGACGTACAGCCGGGCCCTCCAGGAGACGCTGTACGCGATGGGTGTCCGCCGTCCTCGAGGCCCGGCCGGCGGTCACCGAGATCGCCTTCACGGCACCCAACAAGCACCACCACCTCGTCGACCTCTCCCCGTTCGGCCTCCCGAACGACGGCGAGGTCTTCCTCGCCGCCGACCGGCCGTACGGCCTGATCGAGGCCACCGTCCGCCGGGAGGGCTCGTGAGCGACCTGACGGCCTTCAACGCAATGCCCGCGGCCGAGCTGCGGGCCCGGCTGGAGGGCTGCCTCGACGTACCCCGCTGGGTGGACACCGTCGTCGCCGGCAGGCCGTACGCCGACCTGGACGCGCTGCTGGCGGTCGCCGGCGCCGCGGCCGAGCTGGACGACGACGAGCTCGCGGCGGCACTGGCCCGGCACCCGCGGATCGGGGAGCGGGCCGGCGCCGGGCACGACGCGGCGCTCTCGGCGCGGGAGCAGTCGGGCGTCGACCGCTCGGACGCCGGCGTCGCCGAGCGGCTGGCGGCCGGGAACCGCGCCTACGAGGAGCGGTTCGACCGGGTCTTCCTGATCCGGGCAGCCGGACGCGACGCGCCCGAGATCCTCGCGCGAGCTCGAGCGGCGGCTCGGCAACGACGACGACACTGAACGGGCGGAGACGATCGACCAGCTCCGCCAGATCGCACTGCTCCGACTCGAGCAGGTGGTGAGCTGATGGCAACGCTGAGCACACACGTCCTCGACACCAGCCTGGGCCGCCCGGCGGCCGGCGATACGGGTCGACCTGGTGAGCGGCCGCGGTGCGGAGCTCGGCGGCGGCGTCACCGACGCCGACGGCCGGATCGCCGGGCTCGGGCCGGACCGGCTCGACGCCGGCGACTACCGGCTGCGCTTCGACTCCGGTGCCTACTTCGCCGCGCTCGGCGTCACCGGGTTCTACCCCGAGGTGGTCGTGACCTTCACGGTCGTCGACGACGGGCACCTGCACGTGCCGCTGCTGCTCAGCCCCTACGGCTACTCGACCTACCGTGGCAGCTAGCCCGTCGCCGTCCGGCCGGCTCGACGTCCTCGTCCGCGCCCCCCGGGCGATCGTGGACGGGTGCGAGACGCCTGCCGCGGTCGGGATCCGGGACGGCTCGATCGTCGCCGTGGCGGCGTACGACGTCCGCGCGGACGCCGAGCGGGTCGTCGACCTGGCGCGGGACGAGGTGCTGCTGCCCGGGCTGGTCGACACCCACGTCCACGTGAACGAGCCGGGGCGGACCGAGTGGGAGGGGTTCGCCAGCGCCACCCGGGCCGCGGCCGCCGGCGGGGTCACCACGATCCTCGACATGCCGCTGAACAGCATCCCGCCGACCACCACGGTCGCAGCGCTGGAGCAGAAGCGGGCCGCCGCGCGCGGCCAGGCGTTCGTCGACGTCGGGTTCTGGGGTGGCGCGGTCCCGGGCAACCTGGCCGACCTGCGGCCGCTGCACCGGGCCGGGGTCTTCGGCTTCAAGTGCTTCCTGCTCGACTCGGGGGTCCAGGAGTTCCCGCCCCTCGACCCGGCCGGGTTCGTCGAGGCGATCGGCGAGACCGCCCGGCTCGGGTCGCTGATGATCGTGCACGCCGAGGACGGTGACGCGCTCGAGCCCTGCGCCCCCGGTCCGGCGTACGCCGGGTTCCTGGCGTCGCGTCCGCCGGTTGCCGAGCAGCGGGCGATCGACCTGGTCATCGACGGCGCGCGGCGCAGCGGGGGCCGTGCCCACGTCGTCCACCTGAGCGCCGCCCGCGCCCTGCCGGCCCTGCGGGCGGCCCGTGCCGCGGGCGTCGACGTGTCGGTGGAGACCTGCCCGCACTACCTGGTCTTCGCCGCCGACGAGATCCCCGACGGCGCCACCGAGTTCAAGTGCTGCCCGCCGATCCGCGACCCGGCCAACCGGTCGGCGCTCTGGGACGGGCTGGCGGCCGGCGACATCGACCTCGTGGTCAGCGACCACTCGCCGTGCACCGCGCAGCTGAAGCAGCGCGACCTCGGCGACTTCGCCGGGGCCTGGGGCGGGATCGCCTCGCTGCAGCTGGGCCTCCCGGCGGTGTGGACGGCTGCCCGGCAACGCGGCGTCGGCCTCGCGGACGTGGTGCGCTGGATGGCCACCGCGCCGGCCCGCCGGGTCGGGCTGGCCGGCAAGGGCGAGATCGCGGTGGGGGCCGCCGCGGACCTGTGCGTGTTCGCGCCCGACGAGCCCTTCGTGGTCGACGTGGCCCGGCTGCACCACAAGAACCCCGTGTCGGCCTACGCCGGGCGTACGCTCACCGGCACCGTCCGGCAGACCTGGCTGCACGGCGCACCGATCGACCCGGCCGCCGCCCCGCGGGGGCGGCTGCTGATGAGGGGAGAGGCATGAAGCCGCGCTACTACGTGCCCACCGGTGGGCTGCCCGGGCAGACCGAGCTGACCACCGACCGGGCGGTGTTCACCGAGGCGTACGCCGTGCTCCCGCGCGGCACCATGCGCGACATCGTGACCAGCCGGCTGCCCTTCTGGGACGACACCCGGCTCTGGGTGATCGCCCGGCCGCTGTCGGGGTTCGCCGAGACCTTCGCCCAGTACGTCGTCGAGGTCGCCCCGGGCGGCGGCAGCGACCGCCCTGAGCCGGACCCGGACGCCGAGGCGGTGCTGTTCGTGGTCGGCGGCGCCGTCGCGCTCTCGGTCGACGGGGCGCAGCACCGGCTCGAGCCGGGCGGCTACGCGTTCCTCCCGCCCGGGACGTCGTGGCGGCTGCGCAACGACACCGACGCACCCGCCACCTTCCACTGGATCCGCAAGGCCTACGAGCGGGTCGACGGGGTCGACGTGCCCGCGCCGTTCGTGACCACCGAGGCGGAGGTCGCCGTCGAGCCGATGCCCGGCACCGACGGGGCCTGGGGCACCCAGCGGTTCGTCGACCCGCTCGACGTACGCCACGACATGCACGTCAACATCGTGAGCTTCGCGCCCGGCGGTGCGATCCCGTTCCCGGAGACGCACGTGATGGAGCACGGCCTCTACGTGCTCGAGGGCAAGGCCGTCTACCTGCTCAACAAGGACTGGGTCGAGGTGCAGGAGGGCGACTTCATGTGGCTGCGCGCGTTCTGTCCCCAGGCCTGCTACGCCGGCGGGCCCGGCCCCTTCCGGTACCTGCTCTACAAGGACGTCAACCGCCACCCGCGTCTGCGTTTGTCCTCCCGGATGTGACCGGCGTCACGTAGCATGGGAACCTGCGGCGTCGCTGTTCGGCATGGATAACCAGCGGCCGCCCGAGACCTCCAACCATGCGAGCGGCCGCTGGCTGCGCTCATGGAGGAGGGGGAGATGGCGGAGCCTCTCATCACCGTCAACGGGCTGCCCCGCGCGCTGACCGGCGTACCGGCGCACACCACCGCGCTCGACTTCCTGCGCGGCCTCGGCCTGACCGGGGCCAAGGAGGGCTGCGCCGAGGGTGAGTGCGGCGCCTGCGCGGTGCTGGTGGCCCGCCCGGACGGCGGCGACGCGACGCAGTGGACCGCGATCAACGCCTGCCTGGTGCCGGCCGCGGCGCTGCACGGCCAGGAGGTCGTCACCGCCGAGGGGCTCGGCGGCCCCGACGACCTGCACCCGGTCCAGCACGAGCTCGCCACGCGCGGCGGCTCCCAGTGCGGCTACTGCACGCCGGGTTTCGTCTGCAGCATGGCCGCCGAGTTCTACCGCCGGGGGCGCGGCGAGACCGGGTTCGACCTGCACGCGCTGAGCGGCAACCTGTGCCGGTGCACCGGCTACCGCCCGATCCGGGACGCCGCCCTCGCGCTGGGCCCGCCCCGCGACGGGGACCCGCTCGCCGACCGCCGCGCCCGGCCCGCCCCGGCCCCGGTGTCGACCCGGCTCGACGGCCCTGCCGGCGGGTTCGCCCGCCCGGCGGACCTCGCCGAGGCGCTCGACCTGCTCGCCGGGCACCCCGACGCCACCGTCGTCGCCGGCGCCACCGACTGGGGCGTCGAGGTGAACCTCCGCGGCGAGCGGGCGGCGTACACCGTGGCGATCGACCGGCTGCCCGAGCTGCGCGGGATCTCCAGCAGCCCCGACGTGATCGAGATCGGCGCGGGGCTCACGCTGTCCGAGGTCGAGGCCGCGCTCGACGGCTCCGTGCCGATGCTCGCGGAGATGTTCCCGCTGTTCGCGTCCCGGCTGATCCGCAACGGCGCCACGATCGGCGGCAACCTCGGCACCGCCTCGCCGATCGGCGACCTGGCGCCGGCCCTGCTCGCGCTCGAGGCGGTCGTCGTCCTCGCGTCCCGCGCGGGCGACCGCGAGGTGCCGCTGGCCGACTACTTCACCGCCTACCGCCGGACCGCGCTGCGCCCCGGCGAGCTGATCCGGGCGGTGCGGATCCCGCGCCCGCTGGCCGGCGTCGCGGCGTTCCACAAGATCTCGAAGCGGCGCTACGACGACATCTCGAGCGTCGCCGTCGGCCTCGCACTCGACGTCGTCGACGGCAGCGTGGTCCGGGCCCGGATCGGGCTCGGCGGCGTGGCCGCCACCCCGATCCGGGCGCTCGCCACGGAGGCGGCGCTCGAGGGGCGGCCGTGGACCCGCGAGACGGTCGAGGCGGCCGCCGCGGCGCTGCGCGCCGAGGGCACCCCGCTGGACGACCACCGGGCCAGCGCCGGCTACCGCGCGGCCATGCTCGGCCAGTCGCTGCGCAAGCTGTGGGCCGCCCAGGAGGTGCCGGCATGACGTCCCTGTCCCAGCGACCCGACCACGCCGTGGTCGGGCAGGCCCTGGCCCACGAGAGCGCCGCGCTGCACGTCACCGGTGCCGCGCTGTTCACCGACGACCTGGTCCAGCGCATGCACGGCGTGCTGCACGCCCACCCGGTCCAGGCGCCGCACGCGCACGCCCTGGTGACCGGCCTGCGCGCCGCGCCGGCCCTCGCCGTGCCCGGCGTGGTCCGGGTGCTGACGGCCGCCGACGTGCCGGGCGTCAACGACGCCGGCGTGAAGCAGGACGAGCCGCTGTTCCCCAGCGAGGTGATGTACGTCGGCCACGCCGTCTGCTGGGTGCTCGGCGAGACGCTCGAGGCCGCCCGGCTCGGTGCGGCCGCGGTCGAGGTCGACTACGAGCCGCTGCCGTCGCTGGTCGGGGTCGCCGAGGCGATCGCCGCCGGCAGCTTCCAGGGCGGCCGGCCGACCGTGCAGCGCGGCGACGTCGAGGAGGGGCTGGCCGGGGCGGCCCACGTGTTCAGCGGGGTCACGGAGATGGCTGGGCAGGAGCACTTCTACCTCGAGACGCACTGCTCGCTCGCGCACCTCGACGAGGGCGGCCAGGTGTTCGTGCAGAGCAGCACGCAGCACCCCTCGGAGACGCAGGAGATCGTCGCGCACGTGCTGGGCCTGCACAACCACGACGTGACCGTGCAGTGCCTGCGGATGGGCGGTGGCTTCGGCGGCAAGGAGATGCAGCCGCACGGGTACGCCGCCATCGCGGCGCTGGGTGCCTCCCTCACCGGCCGCCCGGTCCGGCTGCGGCTCACCCGCACCCAGGACATGACGATGACCGGCAAGCGGCACGGCTTCCACGCGCAGTGGCGGGTCGGGTTCACCGCCGACGGCCGGCTGCGGGCCCTCGACGCCACGCTGACCTCCGACGGCGGCTGGAGCCTGGACCTCAGCGAGCCGGTGCTCGCCCGGGCGCTGTGCCACGTCGACAACGCCTACTGGATCCCGCACGTGCGGGTGAACGGGCGGATCGTGCGCACCCACAAGACCTCGCAGACGGCGTTCCGCGGGTTCGGCGGGCCGCAGGGGATGCTCGTGATCGAGGACATCCTCGGCCGCTGCGCGCCGCTGCTCGGGATCGACCCGCTGGACCTGCGCCGTCGCAACTTCTACGTCGACGGCCAGGCCACGCCGTACGGCCAGCCGGTGCGGCACGCCGAGCGGGCCGCGCTCGCCTGGGAGCAGGTGCTGGCCTCGGGCCGGGTGGTCGAGCGCCTCGCCGACATCGCGGCGTACAACGCGGCCCACGAGCACACCAAGCGGGGGCTGGCGGTCACGCCGGTGAAGTTCGGCATCTCGTTCAACTTCACCGCGTTCAACCAGGCCGGCGCGCTCGTGCACGTCTACAAGGACGGCTCGGTGCTGATCAACCACGGCGGCACCGAGATGGGGCAGGGGCTGCACACCAAGATGCTGCAGGTGGCCGCGACCTCGCTCGGCATCCCGCTCGAGCGGGTGCGGCTCGCCCCGACCCGCACCGACAAGGTGCCCAACACCTCGGCCACGGCCGCGAGCTCCGGCGCCGACCTCAACGGCGGCGCGGTCAAGCACGCCTGCGACCAGATCAGGCAGCGCCTCGCGGAGGTCGACGGCGGCCGCGGCCTCGGCTGGGAGGAGCTGGTCCGCGAGGCCTACTTCAGCCGGGTGCAGCTGTGGGCGGCGGGCTACTACCGCACCGAGGGGCTGCACTGGGACTCGACGGCCATGCAGGGCCACCCGTTCAAGTACTTCGCCTACGGCGTGGCCGCCGCCGAGGTCGAGGTCGACGGCTTCACCGGCAACCACCACACCCGACGCGTCGACATCGTGCACGACGTCGGCGACAGCCTCTCGCCGCTGGTCGACCTCGGCCAGATCGAGGGCGGGTTCGTGCAGGGGGCCGGCTGGCTGACCCTCGAGGACCTGCGCTGGGACGAGTCGGACGGACCGAACCGCGGCCGGCTCGCCACCCAGTCCGCCAGCACCTACAAGCTGCCCAGCCTCGGGGAGATGCCCGACGAGCTCCACGTGGAGCTGCTGGCGCGGGCGCACGAGGACGGCGCGGTCTACGGCTCCAAGGCCGTCGGGGAGCCGCCGCTGATGCTGGCCTTCTCGGTGCGCGAGGCGCTGCGCCAGGCCGCGGCCGCGTTCGGCCCGCCCGGGATCAGCGTCGACCTCGCCTCGCCGGCCACCCCGGAAGCCGTCTACTGGGCGATCGAGCAGGCCCGGACGATCGTCGGGCGCGGCCACGTCGCCGAGGGCCTGCCGGGTGCCGTCCCGGACCAGCCCGCCCCGGACGCCGAGCGGCTGCACCCGCGGTCCGAGCAGGTGGTCCGCTCCGGCGTGGGGGAGGTGTCGTGATGCACTGGCTCGCCGCCGTCCAGCTGCTGCGCCACGAACGCCGGCCCGGGGTCCTGGTGACCGTGACCGACGTACGCGGTCACGCGCCCCGCGAGGCCGGCGCCAAGCTGGTCGTCGCGAGCGACGCGGCCTGGGGAACGATCGGCGGCGGCAACCTGGAGGAGACCGCGCTGGCCCGGGCGCGCGAGCTGCTCGCCGCGCCGCCCGGGCCGCCCGAGCGGCTGACCCTCTCGCTCAACGACAAGGCCCGCACCGAGCACGGCCGACAGTGCTGCGGCGGCGAGGTCACCCTGCTCCTCGAGCCGCTCGCCGTGGTCCCGGCGGTCGCGATCTTCGGGATCGGCCACGTCGGTCTCGAGCTGGCGCGGATCCTCAGCCGGCACGACCTCGAGCTGCACCTGGCCGACTCGCGGGCCGCCCAGCTGTCCGACGAGCGGCTGGCCTGCCTGGCCGACGGGCAGGCCGCCGTGCACGTGCACCACTCCCCGGTGCCCGAGCTGGTGCTGGGGAAGGTGCCCCGAGGCACCCACGTGCTCGTGATGACCCACGACCACGCGGAGGACTTCGCCCTCTGCGACGCCGCGCTGCGCTGCGGCCACCTCGGCCCGATCGGCCTGATCGGCTCGTCGGCGAAGTGGCGCCGGTTCCAGCACGGGCTCATCGTCGAGGGCCACGACGCGTCGGCGATCGCCCGGATCCGGTCGCCCGATCGGCGACCCGTCGCTCGCCGGCAAGGACCCCGCCACGATCGCCCTGGGTGTCGCGGCCGAGCTGGTGCGCGCGTTCGCGTCGGACCCGCTCGCGCTGCGGTCCCGACCATGACGCTGTTCCGGGCGCGGGTCCTCGACACCCCCGACGACCCGTTCACCGGCGGCGTGCTCCGCAGCGCGAACGACGCCGGGCTGCTCGTGGTCGACGGCGTGATCACCGCCCGGGGCGACTTCGCCGCCGTCCGCGCCGACCACCCCGACGCGGACGTGGTCGACCTGCGCGGCGGCGTCCTGCTGCCCGGCCTGGTCGACACCCACGTGCACTTCCCCCAGGTGCGCGTCATCGGCGCCCTCGGCATGCCGCTGCTGGAGTGGCTGGAGCGCTGCGCGCTGCCCGAGGAGTGCCGGCTGGCCGAGCCGGCGTACGCCCGTGAGGTCGCCCGGGAGTTCGTCTCGGGCCTGGCCTCAGCCGGCACCACCACCGCGCTGGTCTTCGGCTCGCACTTCGCCCCGGCCGTCGACGAGCTCTTCGCCGAGGCGGCCCGGGTGGGGTTGCGGGTGACGTCCGGGCTCGTGGTCAGTGACCGCGCGCTCCCCGAACCGCTGCTGACGACGCCCGACCGGGCCTACCAGGAGGCACTCGCGCTGGCCGACCGCTGGCATGGCACAGGGCGGTCCCGGTATGCCGTCACGCCCCGGTTCTCCTACTCCGCCGGCGACGAGCTGCTCGACTCCTGCGCCGCGGTCGTCAAGGACGTCGAGGACGCCTGGTTCACCTCGCACGTCAACGAGAACCCCGTCGAGGTGGCCGAGGTGGCGCGGCTGTTCGGGGAGGCCGAGAACTACGTCGACACCTATGACCGGCACGGCCTGCTCGGCGAGCGCTCGGTGCTCGCGCACAACGTGCACGCGACCGAGCTGGAGCTCTCGGTCCTCGCCGGCCGCGGCGCCTCCGTCTCCCACTGCCCGACCAGCAACTCCGCGCTCGGCAGCGGGCTGTTCCCGCTGCGTCGCCACGTGGACCACGGGGTGCGGGTGGCGCTCGGGTCCGACGTCGGCGCCGGGACCGGCTTCTCGCTGTTCAAGGAGGGGCTGCAGGCCTACTTCATGCAGTCGCTGCTGGGGCCCGCGGGGCTGCCGCTGACCTCCACCCACCTGCTCCACCTCGCGACCCGGGCCGGCGCGCTCGCGCTCGGGCTCGGCGACCAGGTGGGAGACCTCGGTGTCGGCAGGCAGTTCGACGCGGTCTGGGTGCGGCCGGTGCCGGGGGGCTCGCTCGACGTCGGGTTACGGCACGCCGCCTCACCCGAGGACGCGCTCGCGAAGGTCTTCGCCCTGGCCGGAGACGCCGACCTGGCCGGCGTCTGGGTCGGCGGCGACCCCCTCAACCGCTGAGTCATGCCGATTCGGCGGCCAGGATGGCGGCGTAGGCGGGGAGGGTGAGGAAGTCGGGGAACTCCTCGCTCAGCGCCGAGTCCACGAAGAGCGAGCGAGCTTCGGCCCAGTGGCCGGCGGCGAACGCCTGCTCGCCGAGCGCGTCCCGGAGCGCGGCGTACTCCTCCTCGACGATCCGTTCGACCAGGTCGCGCGTGATCACCTCACCGGTGTCGAGCTCCGCCTGGTTGAACACCCACTGCCACACCTGGGAGCGGGAGATCTCCGCGGTCGCGGCGTCCTCCATCAGGTTGTCGATGCCGGCGGCGCCGTTCCCGGACAGCCACGCCTGGAGGTACTGGATGCCGATCCGGATGTTGCCGCGCAGCCCGTGCTCGGTGCGCTCGCCCGGCGTGCGGTCCACGGCGAGCAGGTCGGCGGCGGTGACGTGCACGTCGTCGCGGCGCACGTCGAGCTGGTGGGTGCGCTCGCCCAGGGTCTCGGCGAAGATCTCCGCGCACAGCGGGACCAGGTCGGGGTGGGCCACCCACGAGCCGTCGAACCCGGCGGCCGCCTCGCGGGTCTTGTCCTCGCGGACCTTCGCGAAGGCCCGCTCGTTGATCTCCGGGTCGCGGCGGCTCGGGATGAACGCGGCCATCCCGCCGATCGCGAACGCCCCGCGGCGGTGGCAGGTGCGGACCAGCAGGTCGCTGTAGGCCTTCATCATCGGCGCGTTCATGGTGACCGCGTTCCGGTCCGGGAGGGTGAACGCCGGCCCGGCGTCGCGGAAGTTCTTGATGATGCTGAACAGGTAGTCCCAGCGTCCGGCGTTCAGGCCGGCCATGTGCTCGCGCAGCTCGAAGAGGATCTCGTCCATCTCGAAGGCTGCGGGGATGGTCTCGATGAGCACGGTCGCCCGGATCGTGCCGTGCGGGACCCCCAGCGCGGCCTGGGCGTGGGTGAACACGTCGTTCCAGAGCCGGGCCTCGAGGTGGGACTCCAGCTTGGGCAGGTAGAAGTACGGGCCGGTGCCGCGGGCCAGCAGCTCCCGGGCGTTGTGGAAGAAGTAGAGGCCGAAGTCGACCAGCGCCGCCGGCACCGGCGCGCCGTCCACGTGGAGGTGCTCCTCGTCGAGGTGCCAGCCCCGCGGCCGCGGCACGATCACCGGGACCCGCTCGGGGTCGGTGAGCGCGTAGTGCTTGCCCTCGGGGGAGGTGAACTCGATGGTCCGGCGTACGGCGTCGCGCAGGGTCACCTGCCCGCCGACGACGTTGCGCCAGTGCGGGGTGTTGGCGTCCTCCAGGTCGGCGAGCCAGACGCGCGCGCCGGAGTTGAGCGCGTTGATCGCCATCTTGGGCTCGGTCGGACCCGTGATCTCGACGCGCCGGTCGAGCAGGTCGGCCGGCACCGGCGCCACCTGCCAGTCGCCGTTGCGGACGTCGGCGGTCCCGGCGAGGAAGTCGAGGGTCCCGGTCCGCGCGATCTCCTCGCGGCGGGCCCGGCGGGCGGCGAGCAGCTCGTCACGACGCTGCCCGAAGCGGCGGTGCAGGTCCGCCACGAAGTCGAGGGCGTCGGCGGTCAGGACCTCCTCCGAGCGGTGCACGGGCGGTCCACTCACAGTGATGTCGGCCATCTGCCCACGCTAACCGGCCGGGGGCGTGCTCCGCGGGCTATCGCGCAGCCGGAATGTTCATCTCCTCCCACGACATCACGCCGGGTTGAGGTGGGGCAGCAGCCCGGTCCCCTCCAGGCCGGTCAGATGCCGAGCGTCCGACCGATGATCTCCTTCTGGATCTCGGTCGTCCCGCCGTAGATGGTCTGGATGCGGCTGTCGACGTACGCCTTCGCGATGGGGTACTCCATCATGTAGCCGTAGCCGCCGTGCAGCTGCACGCCCTGGTCGACGATCTTCTTCTGCAGCTCGGTCGTCCACCACTTGGCCATCGAGGCCAGCGCGGTGTCCACCTGGCCGGCGTTGAGCTTGGTCACGCAGTCGTTCACGAAGACACGCGCGATGTGCACCTCGGTGGCCATCTCCGCCAGCAGGAACCGGTTGTGCTGGAACTTGCCGATCGGCTTGCCGAACGCCTCGCGCTCCTTGGCGTAGTCCAGGCAGAGCTTGAGGACGTGCTCGCAGGCGGCGACCGCGATCGCGGCGATGGAGATCCGCTCCTGGGGCAGGTTGACCATGAGCGAGATGAAGCCGGAGCCCTCCTCGCCGAGCAGGTTCTCCTTGGGCACCATCACGTTGTCGAAGAAGAGCTCAGAGGTGTCCTGCGCCTTGAGGCCGACCTTCTCCAGGTTGCGGCCGCGCTCGAAGCCCACCATGCCGCGCTCGACGACCAGCAGGCTGATGCCCTGGTGCCCGGCCTCGGGGTTCGTGCGCGCGACCACGATCACGAGGTCGGACATGATCCCGTTGCTGATGAAGGTCTTCGAGCCGTTCAGGACGTAGTGGTCGCCCTTGTCGACCGCGGTGGTCCGGATGCCCTGCAGGTCGCTGCCGGCGCCCGGCTCGGTCATCGCGATCGCGGAGATGAGGTCGCCGCTGACCAGGCCGGGCAGCCAGCGCCGCTTCTGCTCGTCGGTCCCGAGCTGGCTGATGTAGGGGACGATGATGTCGGTGTGCACCGGGAAGCCGAGGCCGCTGGCGTGCACGCGGCTGATCTCCTCGGCGAGCACCATGTTGTAGCGGAAGTCCTTGACCCCGGCGCCGCCGTACTCCTCCTCGACGTCGAAGCAGAGCAGGCCGGTCGCCCCGGCCTTGCGCCAGACCTCCCGGTCGACCTGGCCGTCCTTCTCCCACTGGTCGTGGAACGGCGCGACCTCCTTCTCGAGGAACGCTCGCGCCGTACGCCGGAAGTCGTCGTGCTCCTGCTCGTAGATGGACGGGGTCTCGGGCATGTCGGTTCTCCAGAGCTCAAGGGGGCTGCTACAGCACTACTGTGACAGCCCTGCTGTCACCATTCAAGGACGGGGTCGGGGTTTCAGTACGTTGCCAGTGCTGATGTGACAGCCCTACTGTGACAGTCATGAGCGCGCAGGCGGAGGGTCCGGACGACGGCCTGTTGACCATCGACGAGCTCTCCGCGGCCGTCGGCCTGACCGTGCGCACCACCCGCTACTACGCGAGCCTGGGCCTGATTCCCGCTCCGGTCCGGCGCGGTCGGGTGGCCTACTACGACGAGGTGCACCGGGCCCGGCTGGAGCTGGTCCGCGCGCTGCAGGACCACGGGTTCACGCTCCAGGCGATCGAGCGGTACGTCGCCGGGCTGCCGGAGGGCGCCTCGGTCGAGGACCTCGCCCTGCAGCGGGCGATGCTCACGTCGTGGACCCCGCAGCCGCCCCAGGAGCTCACCCGGCGCCAGCTGGAGAAGAAGGCCGGCCGGTCGCTGTCCGATGCCGACCTCGACCTCCTGGTCGACGTCGGCACCCTCGAGCGCAGCGGGTCGGGGTTCGTGGCGATGCCCAACCTGCCGGTGGGCGTCGAGCTGCTCGACCTCGACATCCCGAAGAACAGCATGGGTGCGGCCGGCGAGGCGATCCGGCGCCACATGGCCGCCCTGGCGGACGAGCTGACCACGATCCTGCACGAGCAGGTGCTCGAGCCCTACCGCCGCGAGCCGCACTCGGCCGAGGAGGCCCAGCGTCTCGAGCAGACGATGGCCCGGCTGCGCCAGCTCACCCTCGAGGCGGTCGTGACCGGGTTCCAGCGTGCCGCCAACGACGTGATCACGCGCTCGCTCGCGCGCTGAGGTTCGCGTTGAGCTCCTCGATCATCGAGGCCGGTCCCAGGTCGCCCAGCGTGTACCCCTGGGGGTAGCTCGACGGCCGGTGGTGGTAGGCATCGCGACGCGGCGGGGCGAGCAGCAGCAGCTTCGCGCGCAGCCGCAGCCCGGCCTTCACCGCGCCCACGAACCACCTGGGCTGGGCCTTCAGCCCGAGGGCCTCGCGCAGGGCGTCGTCCATCAGCGCGATCGTCACCCGACGCACGACCGGCTTGAGCGGGGCGGGTGCGGTCTGCCGGGCGATCCGCAGGGTGGCCTCGGTGACCCGACGGTTGGCGGGGTCGAACTCGAACCGCTCGCGTTCGTACGACGTCAGCAGCTCGAGGTAGCCGTCGTACGTCGTCGGGAGGTCCTTGATCCCCATCAGGGTGCCGAACCGGGTGGTGAAGTGGGCCAGGGCCTGCAGCTCGATCGGGTCCAGGCGCCGCCAGCCGTACTGCTCGATCCAGCGGACCGGGCCGACGATCGTGGTGGCCAGGACGTACTGGAACTCGTCGTTCGGGATCGCGTAGTGGCCGTGGATCTGGTTGAGCCGCCGCACACCGGCGTGCGACCGCGGGGAGTCGATGCCCTCCACGGAGGCCTCCTCGGCGAACAGGAGCGTGTCGTCGTAGCGCTTGACCCCGTCGTCCTCGAACTGGCGGGTCCGGTCGAGCAGGCGCGAGATCGACGGCACGCCGTAGTCGCGCAGGAACGCGATGCCGGTGCCCTGGGTGTAGTCCCACGGGAAGTCGTGACGGCTGACCAGCCACACGATCCGGTCGGTGTCGCGCTCGGGGTCCAGGGTGCGGATCTCGCGGAGGTTGTCGAAGCGCCCACGGGAGTGGAGCCACGACAACGGGTTCACGACACCCACTCCTTGACCTGGGCGATCGTGGCCGCCGGGTCCTCGGAGGCGGGGGAGACCTGGAGGCTCGTGACGCCGGCCTCGCGGAAGGCCTCGATCCGCTCCTTGACGTAGGACGCGGGGCCGACGAGGTTGCCGGCCTCCAACCACTCGAGCGGCACCTTGGCCTCGGCGTCGCGCTTGTTGCCGCCGAGGTAGAGGTCCTGGATCTCCTTGGCCTCCTTCTCGTAGCCGTACTGGCAGGCGAGCTGGTTGTAGAAGTTCTTGCCCCGGGCGCCCATCCCGCCGACGTAGAGGGCGTACATCGGGCGCATGAAGTCGAGCATCCCCTTCACGTCCTCGCCGATCGCGACCATGCCGCCGGCCGAGATCTCCAGCGGCGCGAGGGTGTCGGGCCGCTTGGCCCTGCCCTTCTCGAGGGCGTCGCCCCACACGTCCCTGGCCTTCTCGGGGTGGAAGAGGAAGGGGAGCCAGCCGTCGGCGACCTCGGCGGTCATCTGCACGTTCTTGTCGCCGAGGGCGGCGACCCAGAGGGGGACGACGGGCCGCTCGGGCTTGTTGAGCAGCTTCAGCGGCTTGCCCAGGCCGAGGCCCTGGCCCTCGGGGAGCGGGATCTTGAAGATCCCGTCCTTGACCAGCGCCTCGCGCCGCAGGCCCATCCGGATGATCTCGATGACCTCACGGGTGCGGCCGAGCGGCTTGTCGTAGGGGACGCCGTGGAACCCCTCGATCACCTGCGGACCGGACGCGCCGAGGCCGATCACCGCCCGGCCGCCGGAGACGTTGTCGAGGCCCGCCGCGGTCTGGAGCAGGGCGCCGGGGGTGCGGGAGTAGACGTTGAGGATGCCGGCGCCGATCTCGACCGTCTCGGTCTTCGCGGCGAGGTAGCCCATCAGGGTCGGGGCGTCGAAGCCGTAGGGCTCGGCCACCCAGATCGTGTCCAGGCCGGCCTTCTCGAGGCCGGCCACCTGGTCGGCGGTCTCGCGGGGGTTCCCGGCGTAGATGAGCGGCATCGAAAGCTTCATGGTTCCCCTTGTGGCGGTGGGCTCGTGGGTCTCAGGAATCGTGACAGAATCACTGTCACGATAGCAAGGGTGGTCAGTCCACCGGGCGACGCGCCCGCTCTGGGATCATCAACCGACACCCCAGACACCAGTTGTGAGGAGAGCGCGTGAGCATCCACCGCATCGCCGTGATCGGCGGCACCGGCCCCCAGGGCAAGGGGCTCGGCTACCGCTTCGCCCGGCACGGCCACCAGGTCGTGCTCGGCTCGCGATCCGCCGAGAAGGCCGTCCCGGTCGCCGAGGAGGTCGCCGCCCGGCTCGCGGGTGTCGACGGCGCGGGTGCGGTGACGGGCGCGGCCAACGCGGATGCCTGCGCCGATGCCGACGTGGTGCTCCTTGCGGTGCCGTACGACGGCCACGACGAGCTCGTCGCCTCGCTGCCCCTGGCGGGCAAGACCGTGATCTCCTGCGTGAACCCGCTGGCCTTCGACAAGCGCGGCGCCTTCGGCCAGGTCATCGACGCGGGCGAGGGGTCGGCCGCCGAGTCGGCCCAGCGGCTGGCGCCGGACGCCGCGGTGGTCGGCGCCTTCCACCACGTCTCCGCGATCAACCTGTGGGGCGACGAGGAGTTCCTCGACCACGAGGACATCCTCGTCGTGGGCGACTCCGTCGAGGCCAAGGCCGTCGCGATCGAGCTGGCCCGCAGCGTGACGGGCCGCGACGGCGTCGATGCCGGCAAGCTGCGGCTGGCCCGTCAGCTCGAGCCGCTCACCGCCGTACTGATCTCCATCAACCGGAAGTACAAGATCCACTCCGGTATCAGGGTCGCCGGGCTGTAGCCAACGCTGGTGGGGGCGTCGGCCCGCTGCCCTGCCCGCCGCCCCGCCTGCGGCAGACTTGGTCCCGTGAAGTTCACGGAGCCGGAGATGACGGCCGCGGTCGAGGCCGTGGCCCGGGGCCTGTTCGCCACCACCCGGGCGCCCTGGCGCCGCGGCGGGACCGACGCGGCCTGGCAGGGCCTGACCCGGATCGAGAAGTACCACCGCAAGTCAGCGATCGGGGAGATGGTCCTGCCGGCCCTCCAGGCGCTGCCGGAGCGCCCGACCGTGGGAGCCCACCCGGCCTTCAGCGACGACGAGTACACGCAGGCGGCCGAGTCCGCGACCCGTGAGCTGCTGGAGCACCGGAGTCCCGGCACCTGGGACACGATGCCGGAGCGCCGGCGCCGGCGACTCGTGCAGGCCACCTCGGCGCTGACCCGCTCGGCCGTGGCGGCCATGCCGGTGCGTCAGGACCCCGACGCCCTGGTGGTCCCGGACCACCTCTGACTGGGTGCTTGCGGCGGCGGCACGCCGAGGTGGATCGTGAGACATGGCGCCTCGTACGTCTCGCATTGCACTCGCAGGACTCCTCGGCATGCTCATCGTCGGCTGCGGAGGTGAATCCGATCGAGCGACGAGCACGACGGATGTGGCCACGACCGTCGCGCCGCCCAACCTTGATCAGTACCTCCTGCAGGTCGACGAGGTCCCGGGCCTGGAACCGATGTCGTCGCCGCAGACCGACTCGGGGCAACCGTTCGACCTGGCCAAGGACGGCGCCGAGCGGCTCCGGCTCAGTGGCTACATCTCGACGACGTACCAGCCCGCCGAAGGCGACCGCAGCGCCGGCGTCAGCAGCGTCCTGCTCTTCGAGACCGAGGCCGGCGCGCGCGACTGGATGGCCTACGAGACGAGCGACGAGGCGATCCAGCACCAGATCCCCGGCGCGAAGATCAAGCGCTTCCAGGTCCTCGACGTCCCCGGCGCCCACGGATGGACGGGACCCGACCGGCACGGCAACGCGATCGGCCAGGTCTACTGGACCCAGAGCCGCTGCATGATGCTCATCGGCCTCGAGGTTGAGGGGCCGCGTGTCGAGCGGCTCTCGGCCGGCGCCAAGGCGATCTACGAGCGCACGGGTGGCACCTGCCCGGACTGATGCTGCGTCGGGGGCAGCGGTCCAGCCGGTCGTACGCCTCCCCACCTGGGGCCCATCAAGGCCGACCCGGGCGGCGTAGTCACGCACGTCCTCATCTCGGTGCGGGCTCAGGCGGTCATCGCGGGTTCGTCACCAGCCGAGCTCCCGCAGCCGAGCGTCGGAGATCCCGAAGTGGTGACCGACCTCGTGGACGACAGTTCGACGAACCTGCTCCACGACCTCTGGTTCAGTCCGACAGCGCGCGCAGATGGCCCGCCGGTAGATCGTGATCTGGTCGGGCAGGACCCCGGCGTAAGCCGAGGTGCGCTGAGGCAAGGGAATGCCGCGGTAGAGCCCGAGCAGGCCCGCAGGTCCTTCGTCGTGCTCCACGGTGACGGCCACATTGCTCATGAGCCTTCCCAGCTCCACGGGCAACCCATCGAGCGCTTCGGTCACCATCTCATCAAACCGCTCGGGATCCACTTCGACCACTTCGTGATTGTGCGTCAGTGCCGGTTAGATCGAGGCAGATACTGGCCAGTGCGACCACGCACGAAGGGAACGCGCCGCTCACGATTCGACGCCTCGGAATGAGGTCCGCGCGGGGCGGCGCGGCGCCGCTTCGCCCTCATACCCATGACAGCGTGTCCCGGGCTCCGTGTCAGGTGCTGGCTGCTCGGGGCCCGGCGATGATCTGCCGGTACTTTCCACTGGTGGGGCTGCGTTCTGGCGCCTCGGCCGACCGGACAATCTGGGTGTCGGTGAGCTCTTGGGCTGCGAGGTACTCGCCGAGGTTCGAGATCGCGTCCTCCCAGACCTGCTCCTGCGGCACGTCGGACTTCACGTCGAGTCGGAGAAGCAGAGACCGCGGGCCTGTCTGGACGAGCTGGCTGCGGTGCACGCCGGGCGTCTCGTCCAGAACCGAGCCGACAACGAGGGGCGGGACGCTCACCGTACGACCGTTGGTCGCCTGCAGTCGGAGCACGTCGTCGCGTCGGCCGTGGACGCGGATCGCGGGAAGAGGGTTCCCGCACGGGCAGGGTTCCGGGCGAGCGACGACCGAGTCACCGAGGTCGTAGCGGATGATCGGTTGCACTCGGTTGGCCAGGTTCGTCAGCAACACGGTGTGCGACGGCTCACCCGGTGGGGTCGGGGAGTAGTCCGCCTCCACAGGCTCGAGGATCACCCAGTCGCTGTTGACGTGGAGCCAACCCTGGGCACAGTCGAACGCCATCAGGATGAACTCTGATGACCCGTAGGCGTCGCGCTGGACTCCGCCCAGCGCTGCAGCAATGCCAGCACGGCCGTCCTCGTCCACCGACTCACCCCCGAGCTCCACGAGCACCGGCCGCAATCGCAGACGCCCCGCCACCTGCTCCTCGGCCAGCAGCTCCAGGACACTGGGGTAGCTGGTGAGCACGGCGGGCTGGAACGCGTTCAGGGCGCCGACGACCTCGGCCAGGGGCTGTTGCAGGGAGAACACCTGGAAGGAGCGCCGCGTCCAGGAGCTACGTCGGCGCTGGAACTCCATCCAGCCCTCGCCCGCGAAGTGCCCCCCGGTTCCGTACACAGACGCCCAGTGGAGGCGGCGGCGAAACAGCCCCCACCACAGGCGGGCTGAGAACCAGGACAGGCCGATGCGGTAGCTGATCGCCTGGTAGACGGTGCAGGCGGCGCGGTCATGCACGAACAAACCGGGGTGGCCCGTCGTGCCCGAAGTCGAGCACACCCAGTACTGCCCCAGGTACGACGTCCCGATCCGCGCGGGGTCGGCCATGAACGACTCGACCCCCGCCCGGGTCACCGCCGGGTCGATCACCCAGTCGTCGAAGGCGGCCATCAGCTCCTGCTTGGTCACTGGCGGCAGCTCGGCCAGGTCCACCCGGCCGGCAGGGAGCCCCTGATAGAGCCGTTGGTAGTAGCCGGACTTGGAGCGCGCGTGGGCCACCAGCGCAGCGAGGCGCATCTCCTGGCGGCGAGACAGCCCCGACACACCCTCCCGCTGAGCATGCAGCAGGTCCAGGACTACACGCACCGATCCGGGCGACTTGTCCACGGCTCACCCCCACTGTTGGGCCGCACCCCCGGCGCTCCCGAGCGCACACAGACCGAACACGACGATTGACAAACGCGCTCCACTTCCGGGGGCCTCGCCAACATCCGGTCATCAGCGTAACTCGCTTTGGTCAGCATGGGAGGCTGCGTGGTGGGCCAATCGATGGCCCTTCCGGGATGATCAGTTCACCCTCGGACCTCCGAGAATCTCGGTCGTCGTGCTAACGCGTTCTGGCTAGTTCAAGCCCAGCGTTGACGCATCATTCTGGGCTGGAATGCCCGTCCGGACTCACCGGATCTCGGCATGAGAGTGCGCCTGGACTTCCAAGGCTCGAGCGGGCCCAAGAAATGGGACACACCCAGTGAGGCCGCGCCGGGATCAGTGCTTGCCGTTCCAGGAGTCCCACAGGGCGGCGTAGGAGCCGCCGGCCGCGACCAGCTCGTCGTGCGAGCCGAGCTCCGAGATGACCCCGTCCTCGACCACCGCGACCCGGTCGGCGTCATGGGCCGAGAAGAGTCGGTGGGCGATCGCGATGACGGTGCGCCCGTGCAGGACCGCGGCCAGCGAGCGCTCCAGGTGGCGGGCGGCGCGCGGGTCGATCAGCGAGGTCGCCTCGTCGAGGACCAGCGTGTGCGGGTCGGCCAGCACCAGCCGGGCGAGCGCGATCTGCTGGGCCTGCGCCGCGGTGACCGCGCGGCCGCCCGAGCCCACCACGGTGGCCAGACCCTCCGGGAGGGCGTCGACCCAGTCGAGGGCGTCCACGGCCGCGAGCGCGTCGCGGATGTGGTCGTCGGTCGCCCCGGGGGGTGCCGCCAGCGCGAGGTTCTCGCGCAGCGTGCCCACGAAGACGTGGTGCTCCTGGGTGACCAGCGCGACGTGGCCGCGCAGGTCGGCGAGCGGCAGCTCGACCAGGCCGACCCCGCCGACGGTCACCGAGCCGGTCCGCGGCGGGTGGATGCCTGCCAGCAGCCGGCCCAGCGTCGACTTCCCGGCGCCGGACGGACCGACCATCGCGATCCGCTCGCCGACGCCGACCGTCAGGTCGACCCCGTGCAGCACGTCGCGCCCCTCGACGTAGGAGAAGCGCACGTCCGTGGCGTCGAGCTGCTCGCCCTGGGGCGAGGCGCCGCTGACCTCGCGGTCGTCGGGCACCTGGGCCACCCCGAGCAGGCGGGCCAGCGACGCGGCCCCCATCTGGAGCTCGTCGAGGATGGAGACGATCCGGTCGACCGGGTCGATCAGCATCTGCACGTAGAGCACGGCGGCCGTGACGTCACCGAGTGACACCTCGCCGCGGGTGTAGAGCCAGCCGCCGAACAGCAGCGTCGCCACGGTCGGGATCAGGTAGGCGATCTCCATGTTGGGGAAGAACACCGTGCGGAGGAAGAGCGTGTAGCGCTCGGCGTCGTAGGACTCCTTGATGTCGTCGTCGATCGCCGCGAGCCGCTCCTCGCCGAGGCCGAGCGCCTCGACGGTGCGCGCCCCCTCGACCGTCTCGGTGAGCGTCGCGTTGATCGCGGAGTACGACGCGCTCTCGCGCAGGTAGCCGTCCTTGGCGCGGGCGAGGTACCAGCGCAGGCCGATGACCAGCGGCGGGATGCCGAGCACGCACGGCAGCGCGACCCACCAGCCGACGCTGAGGGCGGCGGCGAACGTCAGCACCGCGGTGATGACCGCGATCGTCCACTCGGGCAGCGCCCAGCGCACCGACCAGCCGAGCTGGTCCACGTCGCGGCTGGTCCGGGTCAGCAGGTCGCCGGACCCGGCGGTCTCGACGACGCCGACGGGCAGCGCCAGGGCGTTGCCGACGAAGTCCTCGCGCAGCTCGGCCAGCACCTGCTCGCCCAGCACCTGGCTGACGTAGCGGGCGTAGCGGGTCAGGACCGTCTGCACGACCAGGAAGCCGGCCAGCAGGAGGATGATCTTGTCGACGTGGCCGACCGTGGTCCCGGCCTCGACGGCCTGGACCAGGTCGCCCAGCAGGCGGGGTGCGGCCAGCGCGGCGACGGCAGCCAGCGCGTGCAGCGCCAGCGCCCCCCAGAGCAGCCGGGGGTGGTTGCGCGCGATGGTGGCGGCGTAGCGGCGTACGGCGCGGGTGTCGGCGACGGGCAGCCGGCCGTCCGTGGTGGTGCTCATCGGCGTGCTCCCAGGGGTCCCTCGACGGGCTCGGTCTCGCGGGTGACCACGGCGCGGTAGCCCGGGTCGGTGTCGAGCAGGTCGCGGTGGCGACCGGCGGCGACGATCCGTCCGTCGCGCAGGAACGCCACCTCGTCCACGGCGTCGAGCATCAGCGGGCTGCTCGTGGTCACGACGGTGGTCCGGCCGGCGCGGTGGTCGCGCAGCCGGGACGCGATCCGGGCCTCGGTGTGGGCGTCGACGGCCGAGGTGGGCTCGACGAGCACCAGGATCTCGGGGTCGGTGGTGAGCGCGCGGGCCAGGACCAGCCGCTGGCGCTGGCCGCCGGAGAAGCTGCGGCCGCGCTCGGCGACCAGGCTGTCCAGCCCGTCGGGCAGCGCCTCGAGGATGTCGTCGGCCGAGGCGGTGTCGAGCGCGGCCCGGACGGCACCGGTGCCGGTGACGTCGAGCCGGTCGGCCAGGCGCCCGGAGAAGAGGATCGAGCCGGTGTCGGACACGACGATCCGGCGCCGCACCTCGGCTCGCCGCAGCGACGTGAGCGGGACCTCGCCCAGGCGGACGTCGTCGTCGACCTCGGCCGCGCACATCCCGAGCCGGTCAGCGAGGCCGGCCGACTCGTCGGGCTGCTCGCTCACGATCGCGACCAGCCGGCCGGTCCGGACGTGCAGGCCGGTGCGCACGTCGTACAGGTCGGAGCCCGGCGGCGGCGACGGCGCGACGATCTCGGGGTCGGTGACCTCCGGGGTCAGCGCCAGCACCCGGCACACCCGTCGGGCCGAGACGAGGGCGCGGATGACCTTGTTGGCGTACTCGGTCGCGGTCCGCAGCGGGATCATCAGGAAGGCGGAGTAGCCGTAGAAGGCCACCAGCTCGCCGGCGGAGATCCGGCCGTCGACGGCGTAGCGCGCCCCGAGCCACACCACGACCACCACGAAGACGCCGGGCAGGAAGACCTGGAGCGCGTCGAGCATCGACTGCAGCTTGGCGACCTCGACGCCGGCCCGGCGGGTGGTCTGCGACTCGCGGCGGTAGCGGTCGTGGAAGACCTGCTCGCCACCGATGCCGCGCAGCACCCGCAGGCCGCCGACGATGTCGCTGGCGGTGTTGGAGAGCGAGCCCATCAGCTCGCGCTGGCGCGCGCTGCGACGCTGGAGGGGCGAGAGCAACGGGCCCACCAGCAGCATGAGCAGCGGGACGCCGAGGAGCACGACGAGGCCGAGCGTGACCGACGTACTCAGCAGGATCACCGACACCAGCAGGAAGGACACGACGGCTCCGGCGAACCGGGCGGTCACGTCCATGACCTGGCCGATGTGGGACAGGTCGCTGGTGCCGATCGCGACGACCTCGCCGGTGGAGACCTTGCGCGGCAGGGTGCCGCCCAGGTGCACCGTCTGGCGGCCGACCAGCTGGACCGTGCGGTAGGCCGCGGTCAGCCAGTTCGTCACCGCGAACCGGTGCCGGATGATGCCGCTGGCAGCCTGCACGAGCCCGATCAGCAGCATGATGAGGGCGTACTTCACCAGCTCGCGGCTGTCGCGGTCGGCGACGCCCCGGTCGATGGCGAGGCCGATGACCATGGGCATCACGGCCTGGGTGCTCATCCAGACGATGCCGAAGAACATGCCAGCCAGGAGCGTGCGCCACTGGCCCATCGCCATCCACCACAGGAAGCGTCCGGGGGACCGGTGGTCGGCGATGCCGGGGTGGTCGAGAGGGAGGGGGCGCACCTGTCCACGGTACGGACTGGAACCCCCTTCGAGCGACCGGTTTTCCGCGGGGGCGAGGGCGCTGATGGTTCAGTCGGCGAGACCGCACGACCTGCGTGCGAAGGCGATCGCGGCGGAGGCGCCGGCCGGGCTCATCCGCAGGACGAGCTGGCCGGCCCGGCCGTCGAGGTGGAGCCTGACCAGGAACGCGGTCGCCCCGGCAGACTCCATGAAGACGTGGTCGTCGCACCGGGCGGGCTGCACCGGCAACGGGATCCGGGTCACCGGGCCGTCGCTGCGCACGCGGGCGGCCGGCTCCCAGGCCGACCTGCCCGCCGCCCCGAACAGCGGGGTGCCGCCGACCGAGTCGATCGTGAGCGTGTGCCCGGTTTCACCCCGGGGGCGTACGACGAGCGTGAGCCGCCCGGTGCTCCCCTCTCCGGGACCGTCGCTGGGACCGTCGTTGGGCACCGCGTCGGCGAAGCTCAGCCCGGCGACCCGGGCCACGGCGAGCTCCAGGCAGCGGGAGGCGACGTACCTCGCCACGATGTCGTTGCCGTCGGTGACCGGGAGAGTCACCAGCTTGCCGGCGTGGGTCACCGTCAACCGCCCGGTGGTCCCGTGCTGATCACACGCCGGCCGGCGCGGGAGCGTGATCGGGTAGCCACGCTCCGAGCGTGAGGGGTCGAGGCGGAGCCGTTCGCCCCGGACCGGCTCGCGGAAGCGCGGGTCGGTGTAGGTGATCCGGGTGGGGGTCAGGTCGGCCCGGGTGTCGTTGGCGATCCACACCTCCATCCGGCCGAGGGCGGCGTCGCGCGAGGACTGGCGGAGGTCGGCCAGGAGGCGTCCGCTGGGCGGCCCGGGCGGGGGCAGCCGGATCGGCGACAGCGTCGGCACGGGCGGCTCTGCGGAGGGTCGCGGGCCCGAGGAGGGCGACGGGCCGGAGCATGACGTGCCCCCCAGGAGGACGGCGCCGGACGACGGCGCCGGCGACGGCCCCAGCGACGGCCCTAGTGACGGCCATCGGTCAGCCGGTGGGGGAGGACCACCAGCAGCCCGAGGAGCAGGAGCGCCAGCGCGCCGCCGACGGTCAGGGCCGCGGCGCGGTCGAGGACCACGTCGAAGATGAGGACGACGATGCCCACGATCAGCAGCGCGAGGGCCCCGAGCACCAGCCGCACCAGTCGGTGCCCGGTCGCCACGACGCGCTCCTTGATGTGCGCTCCGGAGAGGCGGCGGTGCACGGCGACCGGGGTCATCACCAGCGCGGTGGTCAGGGCGGCCAGCACCACGAGGGCGAGGTAGAGCCCGCGCTGGAAGTTGTCGAGGTCGTCGAAGGCCGTCTGGAACGGCAGCGTGAGCAGGAAGCCTGCGGTCAGCTGGGCGCCGGTCTGCATCACGCGGAGCTCCTGGAGCAGGTCCTCCCACTTGCGGTCGAGCCGCTCCTCGAACGTCTCGTTGCGGCCCCGGCGCTGGCCCTGCTGGCTTTTCTCGTCCACGCCAACAGTCTGGACCGCTCCGGCCCGGAGCGCGCGGTTTGTTCGTGACTCCCGCTCGGAGCTCGCCGGTTCGGTCAGGCGCCGCCGATCGGGGCTCCCAGCCCGTCCACGACCTCGGCGCCGGGCAGGTCGGCGAGCAACCGGCCGGGGAGCAGGAGCTTCGAGCGGCGCACCCCGGACCCCACGATCGCCACGTCGATGTCGGCCACGCGGGCGTCGACGAGGAGCCGCCAGCGGGCGGGCAGCCCGATCGGCGTGATCCCGCCGTACTCCATGCCGGACTCCTCGACCGCCCGGTCCATCGACAGGAACGACGCCTTGCGGACGTCGAGGGTGCGCTTGACGAGACTGTTGACGTCGGCCCGGGTGTCGGCGCGTACGACGCACGCGGCCACCCGCTCCTCGCCGTCGCGGCGGCCGGCCACCACCACACAGTTCGCGCTCGCGGTCAGCGGCAGGTCGTAGGCCTCGGTCATCGCGGCGGTGTCGGCGAGCTCGGGATCGATCTCGACGACTGCCACCTCGCTCGCGTGCGGCCAGGTGGCCAGCACGGCCGAGACGGTGGGCGCCACCAGCTCGGGGTGCTCGGTGGCCGGCAGGGACGTGAGGGTGCCGAGACGAGGAAGGCTCACCCCGCCATCCTGACGTGAGCGTTCACGGAGGAGCACCACGGGGTTCACCCGCAGCGGGTCCTGCGGTCATCGGCACTGGCTTCGCTGGTGCCCATGACGACGCTCTCTCGGATCACCACCGCGGTCAGCCTCAGCCTGACCGCCCCCCTCCTCGTGGCGCCCTCGGCGACGGCGGCCCCGGCCCTCCAGCAGGCGGTGCCCGACCGACAGGCCCACCCGATCGTGATCGGCCACCGGGGTGCGGCCGGCTACCGCCCCGAGCACACCCTCGCGTCGTACCGGCTCGCCATCCGGCTCGGCGCCGACTACATCGAGCCCGACCTGGTCTCCACCCGGGACGGGGTCCTCGTCGCGCGGCACGAGAACAACATCACCGACACCACCGACGTCGCCGACCACCCGGAGTTCGCCGACCGCAGGACCACCAAGACGATCGACGGCGAGGTGCTGACCGGCTGGTTCACCGAGGACTTCACGTTGGCCGAGCTGAAGACGTTGCGGGCCAAGGAGCGGCTCCCCGAGGTGCGGCCGGAGAACACCCGCTACGACGGCCGGTTCCAGATCCCGACCTTCGACGAGGTGCTCGACGTGGTCCGTCAGGAGTCGCGACGCACCGGCCGCCGGATCGGGGTCTACCCCGAGACCAAGCACCCGACGTACTTCGACTCGATCGGGCTCTCGCTCGAGGAGCCGTTGCTGGCCGGCCTGAAGCGGCACCACCTCGACCGCCGCGGCGCCAAGGTCTTCATCCAGTCCTTCGAGACCTCGAACCTGCGCGAGCTGAACTCCCGGACCGAGGTCCCGCTGATCCAGCTCGTGGCCTCGTCGGGTGCCCCCGCCGACCTGGTCGCGCAGGGCGACAGCAGGACGTACGCCGACCTGGTGACGCCGGCGGGCCTGCGCTGGATCGCGAGCTATGCGGACGGGGTGGGCGCCGACAAGGACCTCGTGCTGCCGCGCGACGAGACGACCGGTGCGACCGGTGAGCCGTCGAGCCTGGTGCCGGACGCCCACCGCGAGGCCCTGCTCGTGCACGTGTGGACGCTGCGCGACGAGAACCGGTTCATGGCGACGAACTTCCGTCGCGGCACCGACCCGAACGCCACCGGCGACGCGATCGCGGAGGCCCAGGCCTTCCTCGACGCGGGGGTCGACGGGATCTTCACCGACCAGGCCGACACCACGGTCGAGGCCCGCCAGGAGTGGTGGGACGCGGGCGCCGCGGCGAGCTGACCCCGACGAGCCGACCCCGAGCGCGGGTCACTCCTGGGGGAGCAGGATCCACGCGACCACGTAGGCCACGATGAAGGTGCCGAACCCGAAGACGGCGCCGAGCACCGTGACGAGCCGCACCAGCGTGACGTCGACGCCGAGGTAGTCGGCGACGCCGGAGCAGACGCCCGCGACCATCCGGTCGTCGGTGCGCCGGACCAGGCGCTTGGGGTGGGTCTGGGGGGTGTTCATCGGATCTCCTCGGTGCGTGTGGTTCGTGTCAGCGGTGTCGGTGGTGTCACTGGTGTCGAACGTGTCGTCGCCGGGCTCGGCCCAGCCGGTCGAGCGGGTGGCCCGTCGGTCGCGGCCGGTCAGCGTGGTGGCCATCAGGCCGGCGAGGCCGGCCAGCACCCACGGGACGGGAAGCAGCCACCGGATGTCCTCGCCGTCGACGACGTCGCCCTGGACCAGGGCCCAGACGCCGACCAGGCCGAGGAACGCCAGGCCCATCACGAAGTGGCCGATGCTGACCGGGTGCCGGCCCGACGGGGTGGCCTGGACGTTGCTCATGGTCGTCTCCTGCATCACTGGTGGACCTCGATCTGGCCGATGCCCAGCTGGGCGTCGATGGTGAGGGTGGGGGCGTCCGGACCGCCGTCGTGCTGGCGGTCCATGGTGAGGTCGACGCCGCCGGTCTCCTCGCCGAAGAGCGAGATGTTGCCGGGGCCGTCGACGTCGGCCTCGACCCGGGTGTCGAGCCCGGAAGGCACGATCACCTCGAGGTGTCCGATGTCGCCCCGGACCTGGATCGTGCGCCCGTCCAGGGCGGCGAGGTTGCCGACCGCGGTCAGGTCGAGGACCAGCTCACCGGTCGAGAAGTCGTAGGTCGGCTCGACCGTCGCGGCGGTGGTGGGGGTCTCCCGCAGCTGGGTGCCGTCCCACTCGCCGGCTGCGGTGGTCACCGCCAGGGCCGCGGTGGCGACCAGGCCGACCAGGACCAGGCCGCCGGCCCGGCCGTAGAACGCGCCGACGAGCAGCATCAGGCCGGTGAGGCCGACCGCGAGGGCGGGGTAGGCGGCGGCCGTCACCGGCGCCCCGGCGAGGTCGACGATGCCGAGCACGCCGACGCCGAGCGCGATCAGCGCGAGCGTGAACCAGAACAGGACGGGGCCGCGCTTGCGGGGGGAGCGGGGGCGGACCGGCGCCTCGGCCGGGGCGTACGTCGAGCCCTGTGCCGGGCCCTGTGCCGGCGGGTAGGTGTCGCCGGGTGCAGGTGCAGGTGCTCCGGTGGGCGGGGTGGGCTGCGCGGAGCTGCTCGAGTCCCGCCGGCTGAGGAACAGCACGACCACCACGGCGATCAGGGCCAGCGGCCAGGGGACCCAGGAGGATCCCCAGACATCGCCCAGGAGCGCCAGCGCGGCCAGCACGCCCACGAGGATCAGCGCGATCGAGCGGCTGCGGTCGTCGAGCCCGAGCGGCGCCGACTCGCGGCCCTCCTCGGGCACGAGCAGCCAGCAGGCGCCGTACAGGATCAGGCCGGCGCCGCCGAAGAAGACCAGGACCACGAAGGCGACCCGGACGATGACCGGGTCGATGTCGAGGTGGCGGGCCAGGCCGCCGGCCACGCCCGCGATCTTGCGGTTCGTGGTCGAGCGGCGCAGGCGACCCAGGTCGCGGACCTCGTCCCGGGTGACCCGGGGACCGTGGTCGCCGGTCGGGTCGGCCGGAGGGCCCGGCGGAGGGCCGGTCGGTGCTTCGGGCGGTGTCGATGTCATGGCTCCAGCCTGAGCCGTCGCGGGGCTGCGCACCATCGGGGACGACCCTGATCCTGCGCGGGCGGCAGCGGTCCGGGCTCAGGGTCGGGCCGGGGTCGTTCCTCATGGTTCGGGACCCGCCGCTGTGTGACGATTGAGCCCACATGAGCACCGCATCTCCCCCCACCGACCGGACCGGGGCCGACCGGACCGGGGTCCGCCGCGCCACCCGCGACACGCAGGAGCCGATCATCGGCGGCGTGGCCGCGGGGCTCGCGCGCCACCTGGGGCTGCCCGTCCTGTGGGTGCGGGCGGGGTTCGTGCTGGCCGGGCTGCTCGGCGGCCTGGGCGTCGCCTTCTACGCCGGGCTGTGGCTGGTGCTGCCGGCCGACACCCGCTTCCAGGACGAGGCTCCCGGCCTGGAGAGCGCCACCCGCGGGGGACGGCGCCCCGGGCGGATCCGTCGGCTCGGTGACATCGGCCCGGCGGTCGCCCTGGCCGCCCTCGCGTTCGGCGGCGTCCTGCTGGTCGAGGCGGTGCTCGGCCAGGGTGCGGTCTTCTGGCCCGCGGTCATCGGCCTGGTCGGCGTGGCCCTGCTCTGGCGGCAGGCCGACGAGGCGCAGCGAGAGCGGTGGCTCGACACCACCGGCCGGATCGACCCGCTGCGGGTGGTGCTCGGCAACGGCGGGTGGGCGGCGTACGCCCGGCTCGCCGCGGGCTTCGTCCTGATCGTGACCGCGCTGGCGCTGTTCTCCTTCCACGGCGGCTCGATCAGCCTGGCCCGCGACGTCGCCGTGGCCGCCCTGCTCGGCGTGGTCGGGATCGGCATCGTGGTCGGTCCCTGGATCTACCGGCTGGCCTCCGACCTGACCGCCGAGCGGGCCGAGCGGGTGCGGACCCAGGAGCGGGCCGACATGGCCGCCCACCTGCACGACTCCGTGCTGCAGACCCTCGCGCTCATCCAGAAGAACGCCTCGGACGGCGCGACCGTGGCCCGGCTGGCGCGTGCCCAGGAGCGCGACCTGCGCTCGTGGCTCTATGCCGGCGGGTCGAGCGACGAGCACACCCTGGCCAGTGCCCTGCGCAGCACGGCGGCCGCGATCGAGGACGCCCACGGAGTGTCCGTCGACGTCGTCACCGTGGGTGACTGCGAGTTCGACGAGGCCCTGCGACCGCTGGTGGCGGCGACCGGTGAGGCGGTCACCAACGCCGCGAAGCACGCCGGCACCGGCCAGATCGACGTGTACGCCGAGGTGTCGCCCGCCGCGGTCGACGTCTTCGTGCGCGACCGGGGACGCGGCTTCGAGCCGGGCGCCACCCCGGCCGACCGCTACGGCGTCCGCAACAGCATCATCGACCGGATGAACCGGCACGGCGGCTCCGCCGAGGTGCGTTCGTCGGTCGGCGAGGGGACCGAGGTGCGCCTGCACCTGCCCCGCCAGACCCGGCCCGAACCGTCCCGAGTGGAGGAGAACCATGGCTGAGCAGACCGTCCGGTCCCGACCGGTGTCGGTGGTGATCGTCGACGACCACGCGATGTTCCGTCGTGGGGTCCGCGCCGAGCTGGCGGGTGAGGGGGAGGGCGCGGTCGACGTACGCGCCGAGGCGGCCGACGTCGACGAGGCCGTGGCGGCCATCGCCGAGCACCGGCCCGACGTCGTGCTGCTCGACGTGCACCTGCCCGGCGGTGGGGGAGTCGAGGTCATGCGGCGCTCCACGCTGCAGGGGCGTTCGCCGGACACGCGCTACCTCGCGCTGTCGGTCTCGGACGCGGCGGAGGACGTGATCGGCACCATCCGCGGGGGTGCCCGGGGCTACGTCACCAAGACGATCACCGGGCCCGAGCTGGTCTCCGCGATCACCCGGGTCGCCGACGGCGACGCCGTCTTCTCCCCGCGGCTGGCCGGCTTCGTGCTGGACGCGTTCGCGGGGTCGATCGACGTGGCGGCCGTCGACGAGGACCTCGACCGGCTCACCGAGCGGGAGCGCGAGGTGATGCGGCTGATCGCGCGCGGCTACTCCTACAAGGAGGTCGCCAAGGAGCTCTTCATCTCCATCAAGACCGTCGAGACCCACATGTCCAGCGTGCTGCGCAAGCTGCAGCTCTCCTCGCGCCACGAGCTGAGCCGCTGGGCCTCGGACCGCCGGCTGCTCTGAGCCGTCGGCCGCCCGGGCATCGCGAGGGATATCAGGAGCTGAGGTGGGCGCTCCAGCGCTCGTCGATGCGCCCGACCTTCCAGATCGTGACCGAGAGGGCCCAGGTCACCACGAAGAGCAGCACGATGCCGTAGCCGACGTACTCGAGGTCGACGTTCGCGATGGCCGCGAGCGGGCCGCTGGTCACGCCGGCCTTGTCGGCCAGCAGGCCGATCAGCTCGATGCCACCGATGATCAGCGCGACGGCGACCGAGAGCGCCGTGATCGTGATGTTGTAGTAGATCTTGCGCACCGGGCGGGCGAAGGCCCAGCCGTAGGCGACGTTCATGAAGGCGCCGTCGAGGGTGTCGAGCAGCGACATGCCGGCCGCGAAGAGGACCGGCAGGGTGAGCACCGCCCACCACGGCAGGCTCGCCGCGACCGCGCCGCCTGCGATGACGAGCAGCCCGATCTCGGAGACCGTGTCGAAGCCGAGACCGAAGAGGAACCCGGTGGGGAACATGTGCCACGGCTTGGTCACGGCGCGCGTGACCCGGCCGAGGATGCGGTTGAGGAACCCGCGCTTGTCGAGCTGCCGGTCCAGCTCGTCCTCGTCGTAGTGGCCCGACCGCATCTCGCGGAAGACGTTGACGATGCCGATCAGGGCGGCGAGGTTGATCAGCCCGATGAGCAGCAGGAACACCCCGCTGATCGAGGTGCCCCACACGCCGGCGGCCTGCTGGAGCGTCGAGTCGTCCTCGGAGATCCCCTGGGAGAGGGCCCGCACGCCGACGGCGATGCCGAGCACCATCACGAAGACCACCGAGGAGTGGCCCAGGCTGAACCAGAAGCCGACGCTCATCGGACGCTTGCCCTCGGCCATCAGCTTGCGGGTCGTGTTGTCGATGGCGGCGATGTGGTCGGCGTCGAAGGCGTGCCGCATGCCGAGGGTGTACGCCGTGAGGCCGAGCCCGACGCCCAGCACCTTGCCGCCGACCTCGTAGTCGTGGGGAGCGACGACACCGAGGAGCAGCCCCCAGCCGAGCAGGTGCAGGAAGAGCACGAAGCCGAGGGTCCGGACCAGGCTGCGCTTCTCCCCGGAGCTCAGGGGCCGGCGAGCCGGGCGGTCGATCGTCGTCGGGGTCACTCCAGCATCCTAGGAGCGCCCAGTTCCCAGTTGCAAACAATGTGCAACAAGCCGCCCGAGGTTTGGTTTCGCGGCCCGCCGGGCACGGCTCGGGCACAGCTCGACCCAGCCGAACGGAAGCGATCCCGTGACAGACAGCACCAGCGACGCCGCCCTGACCGAGACCGGAGACGGTGGCGAGCTGAAACGCTCCATCACCGGGCGCCTCCTCTTCTTCTACGTCCTGGGTGACGTCCTGGGCTCCGGCATCTACGTGCTCATCGGCCTGGTGGCCGGGGCCGTGGGCGGTGCGTTCTGGATCGCCTTCGCGGTGGGCGTCACGATCGCCACGATCACCGGGCTCGCCTACGCAGAGCTCGTCACGAAGTACCCCCAGGCCGCCGGGGCTGCGCTCTACGTCAACAAGGCGTTCCGCAGCCGGCCGCTGACCTTCCTGACCGCCGTGTGCATGCTGTCCGCGAGCTTCGCGGCCGCGGGGTCGCTGGCGAACGGCTTCGCGTCGTACTTCCAGGAGGTCTGGAGCCTCCCGCCGGCGCTGCTCATCACGCTCGCGTTCATCCTCGCGCTCGCCGTCGTCAACTACATCGGCATCACCGAGTCGGTCGTGATCAACATGGTGATGACCGTGATCGAGGTCGCCGGCCTCGTGCTCGTCCTGGTCATCGGCGTCTGGTACGTCGTGGAGGGCAAGGCGGACTTCTCGACGCTGGGCGAGTTCAAGGCCGAGGGGAGCCCTGCCCTCGCCATCATCGCGGGTGTGGCGCTCTCCTTCTTCGCGATGACCGGCTTCGAGAACGCCGCGAACGTCGCCGAGGAGACCATCCACCCGCGCAAGACCTTCCCGCGGGCGCTGGTGGGCGGCATGATCGCCGCCGGCGTGCTCTACGTCCTGGTCGCCATGACCGCCGCGCTCACGGTCCCCGTCGGCACCCTGCGCGACTCCGACGCCGCCCTGCTCGAGGTCGTGAAGGCGGGCATCATCCCGGTCCCGGTCGGCGTGATGACGATCCTGTTCGCGCTGATCGCCATGGTCGCGATCACCAACACCACGCTGGTCGCGGTGGTGACGCAGTCGCGCATCCTCTACGGCATGGCACGTGAGGACGTCGTCCCCGGTGTCTTCGCCAAGGTGCACGACAGCCGTCGCAGCCCCTGGGTGGCCCTGATCTTCAGCGCGCTGGTGGTCGGCGGGCTGCTGCTGTCCGGTGCCGACCTCGACCGCCTGGCGGCCGTGACCGTGGTCTTCACGCTGTTCATCTACGTGATGGTGATCCTCTCCGCGTTCAAGCTGCGCGGCCAGGACGAGGAGGAGGACCACTTCCGGGCCTCCACCCCGCTGCTGGTCGTGGGCGTGGTCGGCAACCTGGTCCTGCTGGCCTACGTCGTGTACGACGACCCGGCCTCGCTGGTCTACTGCGCGGCGCTGCTCGGCGTGGGACTGGTGCTGTTCCTGCTGGAGTACGTCTCCGGCGGCCGCCACCGCTCCTCGGGCGCCGACCAGGACGAAAAGCTCGACGCGGCCGACAAGGTGATGTGAGCGGGTCCTGCCCGGCCACTACGCTGCGCGCATGGAGACCCTGAGGCTGGTCCTGCTGTTCGTCCACATCCTCGGCTTCGCGGCGCTGCTCGGTGGGCTCCTCGCCCAGGCGCGGCTGCCCGAGAAGACCGTGAACGCCGCGATGCGGGACGGGATCGGCACCGCCTTCCTCGCCGGCCTGCTCCTGGTGGGAGTCCTGGAGTCCGGTGACGACTCGGTCGACCACGCCAAGGTCGGCGTGAAGTTCGCGATCGGTCTGGTGATCCTGGTGCTCGTGATGGCCAACGCGCGCAAGGAGCGCATCCCGCAGGGGCTCTGGCTCGGCCTGACCCTGCTGACCATCGCCAACATCGCGGTCGCGGTCTTCTGGTCGCCCGTCCACCAGTGACAGGTGGCGGGCTCAGCCGCCCGGGCAGGTGGCGGTGCCCGGCTCGAGCTCGGGGTGGATCGCGCCGTCCCGGCCGCTGAGGGCGCCGGTCGCAGCCTGCGCCCCCCGGCGCAGCGCCACGACCTCGGCCAGGATCGACACCGCGATCTCGCCGGGTTCGTCGGCGCCGATGTCGAGCCCGATCGGCGCCCGCAGGGGGAGCAGGTCCTGCTCGGTCAGGCCGTTCGCGAGGAGCCAGTCGCGGCGACGGGTCTGGGTGCGGCGCGAGCCCATCGCCCCGACGTACGCCGTGCCCGCGGCGAGGGCCGCCTTGATCGCCGGCCCGTCGAGCTCCTCGTGGTGGCTCAGCACGACGGCCGCATCGGCCGTGCCGAGCCCCACGGTGACCTCCGCCAGCGTGCCGGCGGAGGTCAACGACCAGCCCAGCGTCGTGACCAGGGGGCCGAGCACCGCGGCGACGGGTCCCTCGCCGACGACCAGGACTTCGAACGTGTCGGTCATGGCACCAGTATGGCCTCGCCTCACGCCAGGTGGTGCACCTCCTGCAGCCCGTAGACGGGCGTCGGGATCCCCTCGAACCGCGCCTTCAGCTGGAGCGCGAGGTAGAGCGAGTAGTGGCGGGACTGGTGCAGGTTGCCGCCGTGGAACCACAGCGCCTCCTGCTGGGTCGGCTTCCACATGTTGCGCTGCTCGCCCTCCCAGGGGCCGGGGTCCTTGGTCGTGTCGGAGCCCAGTCCCCAGACCTTGCCGACGCGGTCGGCGACCTCCTGGCTGATCAGGTCGGCCGCCCAGCCGTTCATCGAGCCGTAGCCCGTGGCGTAGACGACGAGGTCGGCCGGGAGCTCGGTCCCGTCGGCGAGGACCACGGAGTCCTCGGTCAGGTGGTCGACCTGGCCGTGCGCCAGCTTCACCTGCCCGTTCGCGACCAGGTCGGCCGCGCCCACGTCGATGTAGTAGCCGGAGCCCCGGCGCAGGTACTTCATGAAGAGCCCGGAGCCGTCGTCGCCCCAGTCGTGGTCGAAGCCGGCGGCCTCCAGCCGGTCGTAGAACTCCTTGTCGCGCTCGGCCATCTGCTCGTAGAGCGGGATCTGGAAGGTGTGCATGATCCGGTAGGGCAGGGAGGCGAAGACCAGGTCGGCCTTCTCGGTGGTCATCCCCGCGTCCAGCGCACGCTCGGAGTAGAGGTCGCCGAGCCCGATGTCCATGAGGCTGTCGCTGCGGACGATGTGGGTCGAGGAGCGCTGCACCATGGTCACGTCGGCGTCGTTCTCCCACAGCGCCCCGCAGATGTCGAACGCGGAGTTGTTGCTGCCGATGACCACGCACCGCTTGCCGGCGTAGGCGTCCGGCCCCGGGTGCGCCGAGGAGTGGTGCTGGTCGCCGCGGAAGACGTCCTGGCCGGGCAGCACCGGGATGTTCGGCTTGCCCGACATGCCGGTGGCGAGCACGAGCTGCTTCGGGCGCAGGGTGAGCGGACGGCCGTCCCGCTCGACCTCGACGGTCCACTCGCCTGCCCCTCCGTCTGCTGAGGGCGAGTACGACGCGCTGGTCGCCGTGGTGCTCGACCAGTACGGCACCTCCATGACCTCGGTGTAGTGCTCGAGCCAGTCGCCGATCTTGTCCTTGGGGGCGAACACCGGCCAGGTGTCCGGGAACTTGAGGTAGGGCAGGTGGTCGTACCAGACCGGGTCGTGCAGGCACAGGGACTTGTAGCGGCTGCGCCACTGGTCGCCGGGGCGGCCGTGCTTGTCGATGACGAGGCTGGTCACCCCGAGCTGGCGGAGCCTGGCGCCGAGCGCGATGCCGCCCTGGCCGCCGCCGATCACCAGCACGTAGGGCTGCGTGGTCGACCCGAGGCTCTCGGCCTCCTGCTGGCGCTGCTCGAGCCACGTGGTGCGCTCCTTCGTGGCGCCGTGCCGCGCGCCCATCGGACGGCGCTCGCGGCGCGGCTCCTCGTGGCCCTTGAGCTCATGGAGGGTGGTGAGCAGCGTCCAGGCCTTCGGGCCGTCCTCCTCGACGAGACGCAGCAGGCCGCGGCCCCGGCCCACGGCGGTCTCGAACTCGATCCACGCGGTCGTGACGCCGTCGGCCTCCGCGGGAGCCTCACTGGTGACGAACCCGCCCGGATCCGTGTGCTCGAGCGTCTCGCGGAGCAGGTCGGCGACACCCGCGGGGTTCTCGACGGTGCTGAGGTTCCACGAGAAGGCGATGAGATCGCGCCAGAAGCTGGTGGCCGCGAACATGCCCGCGGCCCGGTCGACGTCGCGCGCCCGCAGCGCCTCCTCGAAGTCCGACAGCCAGGCGTCGACCCGGGACTGGGGGTCAGCGGCGTCGTGGGTGGGTCGTTCGGCCGTCTGGGTCACTGGGGCTCCTCGGTGTGGTGCGGGGTTGCTCGAACCGTGTGAGCCAGCACACCTCCTCAGAGGACGTCGGCGACAGGGTTGCACGATGTTGCAGTCCCGATGCAGCCCGGCAGGGGCGCGGACACCCTGTGGTGTGCGTCACGTCCGCGACCTATGCTCGAGGGCGTCGAAGGAGGAGCCGGGTGGCCGGATTCAGTGCGATCGTGCCCGGCACGGACCTCTCCCGGCACGCTCGTGACCTGCTCCGCGTGCACGACGCCGTCCTCGGCGGGCTCCCGTCGCCGCAGCGGCCCCGGGCGCTGGTCGCGCGCTCGTGGTCGCGGGTCATGGAGATCGGGCTCGATCCCGATGCCGCCAACGCCCGTGACCCCCTGCCTCGCGAGGAGGTCGAGCGCCGGCGCCGAGAGTCACCCCTGGCCCTGATCATCGAGGAGCTGCGCCAGGTCCTGAGCGGAGTCGCCGACGCCTCGCGTTTCCTGATGGTCGTCACCGATGCCGACGGGGTGATCCTCTGGCGCGAGGGGGCGGCGTCGGTGCGGGTCCGCGCCGACCGGCTCGGGTTCAGCGAGGGTGCGGTGTGGACCGAGTCGACGGTCGGGACCAACGCGATCGGGACGGCCCTGGCCGAGCGGGCACCCGTCCAGCTCTTCTCGGCTGAGCACTTCGAGCAGCAGCAGCACCCGTGGTACTGCACGGCGGCCCCGGTCCACGACCCGCGCACCGGCGAGCTGCTCGGCGTCGTCGACGTGAGCGGCCCTGCACTCACCCTCCACCCGGCGATCACGGCGCTCGTCGAGACGGCGGTCCGGCTGGCGGAGAGCCGCCTCTGGCGCCACCACGAGCAGCGCCTCGAGCGTCTGCGCACCTCGGTCGAGCACATCCTGAGCGGGGTGCGCGGGCCGCTGCTGCTGGTCGACGACCACGGTTGGGTCGCCCACCACGCCGGTATCGCGGTACGCGAGCGGATCGCCGTACCCCGGGCCGACCGGCCGCTCGCCGTGCCCGGCATGGGCCTGTGCGTGCCCGAGCGGCTCGCCGACGGCTGGTTGGTGCGGCCGCCGGGCGGCATGCGCTCCGTGTCCGTCCGCCTCGACCTGACCTCGCGACCGGTGCTGGAGGTCCGCGCGGACGGGGAGCCGTGGACGATCTCCCTCAGCCGGCGCCACGCGGAGATCCTCGAGCTGCTGGGCCGCACCGGCGCGGTCGGCCTGACCGCCCCCGAGCTGAGCCGGGCCCTCTTCGGCGACGCCGACCACGTCGTCACCGTGCGCGCGGAGGTCTCCCGGTTGCGGCGGGCGGTCGGGGCGCTCGTCGAGACCAACCCCTACCGGCTGTCCGACGACGTCGCGCTCACCGTGCTCCGTCCACCCGCCCACTGACCCGGTCGGCCCGTCGGCGTCGCCGCGTAGGGTTGGCCGCAACATGAGCACCCCCTTCACCCTGCCCGGCCTCGAGCATCTCGCCGCCTCCGAGGAGCCCCGCACCACGCGTCGCGGCCCCACCCGCGACGAGCTGCTCGAGGGGCTCAACGAGCCCCAGCGGGCGGCCGTCGTCCACGCGGGCGCACCGCTGCTGGTCGTGGCCGGGGCCGGCTCCGGCAAGACCCGGGTGCTCACCCGGCGGATCGCCTGGCTGATCTCCGAACGACAGGCCCACCCCGGCTCGATCCTGGCGATCACCTTCACCAACAAGGCCGCCGCGGAGATGAAGGAGCGGGTCGAGGAGCTCGTCGGCAAGCGGGCGCGGATCATGTGGGTCTCGACCTTCCACTCCGCCTGCGTGCGGATCCTGCGCAAGGAGATCGACAAGTTCGGCTACAAGTCCAACTTCTCGATCTACGACGCGGCCGACCAGAAGCGGCTGATGGCGCTGGTCTGCAAGGACCTCGACCTCGACCCGAAGCGCTACCCGCCGCAGGCGGTGCTGCACTGGGTCAGCAACCACAAGAACGAGCTCCGCGACGCCGACGAGGCGGCCAAGGATGCCCACAACAACCTCGAGGAGACGTACGCCGCGGCGTACGCCCTCTACCAGCGCCGGCTGCGCGAGGCCAACGCCCTCGACTTCGACGACCTGATCATGACCACGGTCCACCTGTTCCAGGCCTACCCCGAGGTGCGCGAGACCTATCGGCGCCGGTTCCGGCACGTCCTCGTCGACGAGTACCAGGACACCAACCACGCTCAGTACGCCCTCATCCACCAGCTCTGCGCGAACCAGCTGGAGGAGCCGCTCTCGGTGGTCGAGGAGGGCGCGACGCCGTCGCGCAACCCGGAGCGGGTCGAGCCCGCCGAGCTGATGGTGGTCGGCGACGCCGACCAGTCCATCTACGCGTTCCGGGGCGCCAACATCCGCAACATCATGGACTTCGAGCAGGACTTCCCGAACGCGACGTCGATCCTGCTCGAGCAGAACTACCGCTCCACGCAGACGATCCTCACCGCCGCCAACTCCGTCATCGGCCACAACAAGGGCCGCAAGGCCAAGCGTTTGTGGTCCGACGCCGGGGACGGCGCCCGGATCGTCGGCTACGTCGCCGACGACGAGCACGACGAGGCGCGCTTCGTCTCGGAGGAGGTCGACAAGCTCACCGACGCCGGGGGAGTGCGCCCGGCCGACGTCGCGGTGTTCTACCGCACCAACGCCCAGTCGCGGGTCTTCGAGGAGGTGTTCATCCGCGTCGGCATGCCCTACAAGGTCGTCGGCGGGGTGCGCTTCTACGAGCGTCGCGAGGTGCGCGACGCGCTGGCCTACCTCCGGCTGCTGGCCAACCCGGCCGACCAGGTCTCGCTGCGCCGGATCCTCAACACCCCCAAGCGCGGCATCGGCGACCGGGCGGTCGCCTGCGTGCAGGCGTTGTCGGAGCGCGAGCAGATCACGTTCTGGGAGGCGCTGCGCCACGCGGACCAGGCCCCCGGCCTGGCGACACGGTCGCTGAGCGCGATCCGCGGGTTCGTGGCGATGATCGAGGAGCTGCAGTCGATGGTCGACGGCGGCGAGCGCGCCGACGTGATCCTCGAGACCGTGCTGGCCCGCTCGGGCTACCTCGCCGAGCTCGAGGCGTCCGACGACCCGCAGGACGAGACGCGGGTCGAGAACCTCGCCGAGCTCGTGGCGGTCGCGCGGGAGTTCTCCGACGCCAGCGGAGCCCCGGATCTTCTGGCAATCCCTCCGGGCTTGCCAGAGGACCCGGTCGCCGGCCCCTCGGCCGACCCGGCCGACGTCGACGCGGGCACGGTGGCACCCGGACTCGGGGACTTCCTCGAGCGCGTCGCGCTGGTCGCCGACACCGACCAGCTTCCCGACGCCTCCGACGACTCCGGGGTCGTCACGCTGATGACCCTGCACACCGCCAAGGGCCTGGAGTTCCCCGTCGTCTTCCTGACCGGCCTCGAGGACGGTGTCTTCCCCCACGCGCGGTCGCTGGGCGACCAGCCCGAGCTGGAGGAGGAGCGCCGACTCGCCTACGTCGGCGTCACCCGCGCCCGGGAGCGGCTCTACATCTCGCGTGCCGTGGTCCGCTCGGCCTGGGGCGCCCCGTCGCACAACCCCGGGTCGCGGTTCCTCGACGAGCTTCCCGTCGACCTCGTCGACTGGCGACGCACCGAGGCCGCGCAGACGCGGTGGGGCCGGCCGGACCTGGCCAGTGGTTCCCCCGCGCGGATGGGCGCACCGACGGCGGCCGGCCGGCGCAACTTCTCCTCCGCCGCGGTGCGGGCCGACGCCGCGGCGCGGGCCAAGCCGGCACGGGAGATCCCGTCACTCGAGCCGGGGGACCGGGTCGTGCACGACTCGTTCGGGATGGGCACCGTCGTCGCGCTGGAGGGCGCCGCGGACAAGGCGGTCGCCTCGATCGACTTCGGGTCCGAGGGCGTGAAGCGGCTGTTGCTGCGCTACGCGCCGGTGGAGAAGCTGTAGCCGGAGCGAAGCGAGGGCTACAGCTTGATGGTGGTCGAGCAAGCCGCTCGACTGAGGAACGAAGTCGCGTCCGGCGTGTCGAGACCCGGTGAGACGAGAGACTGCCTGGGGCGGCGGTTCCGCTACGGCTGGAGCCCGTGGACGGTCAGCGCTGCGTACGGGTCGACCGGGTCGCCGCCGCCGGGCCGGACCTCGAGGTGCAGGTGCGGGCCGGTGGTGTTGCCGGTGCTGCCGACGTAGCCGATCAGGTCACCGGCCCGGACCTCCTGGCCGACGCTCACGGTGTACGACGTCTGGTGGCAGAACCACAGCTCGGTGCCGTCGTCGAGGGTGAGCACGGTCTTGTTGCCGTAGGAGCCGTCGTACCCGGTGGAGGTGACCACGGCGTTGGCGATCGCCTCGATCGGCGTGCCGCTGGGAGCTGCGAAGTCGAGGCCGGTGTGGGTGGTGGACCACAGGCCGCTGGACTCGCCGAAGCCGGCCGTGAGGTGGTAGCCGGCGACCGGGAGCACCCACTGGTTGATGGCGATCTTGGCGGCTTGCGCCTCGGCCTGCTTGGCGAACTGGGCAAGGGCGGCGTTGCGCTGCTTGGCCTGCGCCTCGGCCTCGGCGACCAGCTCGTCGTCGGCGGCGTCGGCGAGGGCGTCACGAGCCGAGTCGCGGCTGACCGCCTTCTCGCGGGCGTCGAGCAGGCTGGCGCGGGAGACGTCACTGGCGCCGGTGAGCGCGCTGGCTTGGGTGAAGCGTCCCTCGGTGGCGCCCGCGAGACTGGGGGTGGTCGCGGTGACCGCGCCGCCGGCCGCCACGGCCAGGGCGGCGATACCCATCAGGATCGGCGCGGAGGGGAGACCTCGGAAGAGGGGGCCGCGAGAAGCCGTGTGCTTGGCGGCCTTGCGCTTGCCTGCCGCCGGTGCGTCAGCGGTCGGGGTCTCCGAGGGATGGCGGTTGAGGCCGCGACTATCCGCTCGGTGGTTGCCCATGAAAGAGGTCTCCGCTGGTGTAGGGGGGTGAACAGCGAGCCCCGAGAGTAACGGATGGGTCACGGGGCGTGAAACCGGGGCGAAGGAAATGTGGACAACGGGGGAATGTGTTGTCCGGATTCCGGGTAAGGAGAGCGCCTGTCTGGGCGTGAACAGGCGGGGACCGCTGCTCGAGTGGTGTTCGTCACCGGTCGGCTAATCTGCGGCCATGACCTCGACAGCCACGCACCGGCGGATCCGCATCGTGGTCGCCAAGCCCGGGCTGGACGGGCACGACCGTGGGGCGAAGATCGTGGCCCGGGCGCTGCGCGATGCCGGCCACGAGGTCATCTACACCGGGCTGCACCAGACGCCCGAGCAGATCGTCGAGACCGCCATCCAGGAGGACGCCGACCTGATCGGCCTCTCGGTCCTCTCGGGGGCGCACATGACACTCTTCCGCCGGCTGATCGAGCTCCTCGCCGAGCGCGAGGCCTCCGACATCGCCGTCTTCGGCGGCGGGATCATCCCCGAGGAGGACATCCCCGTCCTCGAGGAGCTCGGCGTGGCCAAGGTCTTCACCCCGGGCGCCACGACCGGCGAGATCACCGGGTGGGTCGCCGAGCACTTCGGCGCCGATCAGTCCTGACGAAGCCCGACGTCGCTGGACCCACGCGAGCCGTGCGAGGACGTCAACGACGCTCGCCGGCGCCTATGCCGTGCGTCACGTCGGGTGACCTGGCCTCGTCGGCGGGTGGTCGACAGGACTAGGGTGCCCGGATGATACGTGCGGTCGCTTTTCACGACCGGCAGCTTCGAACAAGAACTGGGTGAATCAGTGGATCTGATGGAATTCCAGGCGAAGGAGCTCTTCGCCAAGCATGACGTCCCCGGCACGCCCGGCATCGTCGCGACAACGCCGGCCGAGGCACGGGCCGCAGCTGAGAAGCTGGGTGTCTGTGTCGTGAAGGCGCAGGTCAAGGCCGGCGGCCGCGGGAAGGCGGGCGGCGTCAAGCTCGCCAAGACCCCCGACGAGGCCGAGGCCCACGCCGAGGCGATCCTCGGCATGGAGATCAAGGGCCTGACCGTCCACCGTGTGCTGATCGCGCCGGCCGCGAGCATCGAGGAGGAGTACTACTTCTCCTTCCTGCTGGACCGTGCCAACCGGCAGTACCTCTGCATCGCCAGCGTCGAGGGTGGTGTCGAGATCGAGGAGGTCGCGAAGACCAACCCCGACGCCGTCAAGCAGATCGCGATCGACCCGGGCGCCGGTGTCGACGAGGAGAAGGCCCGCGCCATCGTCGCCGAGGCCGGCTTCCCCGACGTGCTGACCGAGCAGGCTGTGCAGACCGTGCTGGCCCTGTGGAAGGTCTTCGTCGAGGAGGACGCCACGCTCGTCGAGGTGAACCCGCTGGCCCGCCTCGCCGGTGACAAGCTCGAGGCGCTCGACGGCAAGGTCTCGCTGGACGAGAACGCCGAGTTCCGTCACGCCGACCACGCCCAGTTCGAGGACAAGGAAGCGGCCGACCCGCTCGAGGCGAAGGCCAAGGAGAAGGGCCTCAACTACGTCAAGCTCGACGGCTCCGTGGGCATCATCGGCAACGGCGCGGGTCTCGTGATGAGCACCCTCGACGTCGTGGCGTACGCCGGTGAGAAGCACGGCGGCGTCAAGCCCGCCAACTTCCTCGACATCGGTGGCGGCGCGTCCGCCCAGGTGATGGCCGACGGCCTCGACGTGATCCTCAACGACGCGCAGGTCAAGAGCGTGTTCGTGAACGTCTTCGGCGGCATCACCTCGTGTGACGCGGTCGCGAACGGGATCGTCGGCGCCCTCGAGATCCTGGGCGACAAGGAGAGCAAGCCGCTCGTCGTCCGTCTCGACGGCAACAACGTCGAGGAGGGTCGTCGCATCCTCAACGAGGCGAACCACCCGATGGTGACCCTGGTCGACACGATGGACGGAGCGGCCGACAAGGCCGCCGAGCTCGCGAACGCTGCGAAGTGACGGAGAACTGACATGTCGATCTACCTGAACAAGGATTCCCGCGTCATCGTCCAGGGCATCACCGGCGGCGAGGGCACCAAGCACACCGCGCTGATGCTCAAGGCCGGCACCCAGGTCGTGGGCGGCGTCAACGCCCGCAAGGCCGGCACCACGGTCACCCACACCGACGCCGACGGGAACAGCGTCGAGCTGCCCGTGTTCGGCACCGTCAAGGAGGCGATGGCCGAGACCGGTGCCGACGTCTCCGTGGCCTTCGTGCCGCCGGCGTTCACCAAGGACGCCTGCCTCGAGGCCATCGACGCCGGCATCGGCCTGCTCGTGGTCATCACCGAGGGTGTCCCGGTCCAGGACACGGCCGAGGTCTGGGCCTACCTGGACGGCAAGGACACCCGGATGATCGGGCCCAACTGCCCTGGCATCATCACGCCCGGCGAGGCGCTCGCCGGCATCACGCCCGCCACGATCGCCGGCAAGGGCCCGGTCGGCCTGGTGTCGAAGTCCGGCACGCTGACCTACCAGATGATGTTCGAGCTGCGTGACTACGGCTTCTCGACCGCCATCGGCATCGGCGGTGACCCGATCGTCGGGACCACGCACATCGACGCCCTCGCGGCGTTCGAGGCGGACCCGGAGACCAAGGCCATCGTGATGATCGGCGAGATCGGTGGCGACGCCGAGGAGCGCGCCGCGGAGTACATCAAGGAGCACGTCACCAAGCCGGTCGTCGGCTACGTCGCGGGCTTCACCGCCCCCGAGGGCAAGACGATGGGTCACGCCGGTGCGATCGTGTCGGGCTCGTCCGGCACCGCGCAGGCCAAGAAGGAGGCCCTCGAGGCCGCTGGGGTCAAGGTCGGCAAGACGCCGTCCGAGACCGCGTCGCTGATGCGGGAGATCCTGCAGAGCCTCTGAGCCACCCCGCACCACACACCGACCCGCCCGAGACCTTCGGGCGGGTCGGTGTCATTTGCTGGGGGCGGGTTGGCCCCCGGGCATGCCGCTGGCCCCGCCGGGTGGTGTGGGGGCGGGGTGTGGGGCGGTCAGGGTCTGGGTGGTCGGTCGCGGCTGACGTCGAGGGTGCCGTGGTGGTTGCGGAGGTACTGGTAGCCGTGGGGGCTGGTCCACAGGTAGGTGCCGCGCTCGAGTGGGGTGTAGGTCCAGGTGCTGTGGGTCTTGAGGCGGTGGTGTCGTCGGCAGAGTGGTGCGATGTTGCAGGAGCAGGTGGGTCCGCCGGTGTCGTAGGAGGTCGATGTGGTCGCAGTCCGCGTCGTGCTCGTCGGGGTGCACTGGCTCTGGCGGGGCGGGTGCACCAGGGGAAGACGCAGGTGTGGTCGATGAGGGTGGCGGCCTCGGCCATCCGGTCGGGGACCTCGTAGGCGTCGACGTGGACGTGGTCGTTGAGGTCGATGACCGGCTTGATCACTACCTGGGTGTCGGGGTTGCCGCACCAGTGGCGGATCTGCTCGGCGGTGACCAGGGACCGGGTGTTCTCGAGGCGCCCGAGGTGGCCGATCCCGGACGCTTCGGGCTGGACCGCGGCGTCGGCGAGGTGCAGGTAGAGCACCACCTGCCGCGGCTTGCGTGTCCGGGTGGTGCCCGCCCGTTGATCGAGCTTGTCGAGATCCCCGCCGGGTCGCCTCGTCGGCCCCGGCCCTGGTCTCGGGGTCTGTGTTGAGGTCGAGGGTGAGTTGTTGGCGGGCGATCTGGCCGAGGGCGATGGCGCGGCGCACGGGCAGGGTGTCGGTGGAGCCGAGGTCCTTGAGGGCTTGGGCGGCGGTGGTGACGGCGGTGTCGAGGTCGAGGGCGTCGGCGAGGTCGAGGGTGCCCCAGACGTCGGCGGTGCCGTCCAGGGAGACGTTGCCCTTGTCGATGGTGAAGCCGCGGCCCTCGGCGGCGTCGCGGCGGCGGCGTTCGGCCTCTTCGGGCATGTAGCGGGTGATGGCTTCCTCGATGAGCCGGTCGAGCTGGGCGAGGCGGATCTTGTGCGCGAGGTGGGCGAGGTGGGTGTCGACGAACCCGGCGGCCTCGAGGGTGAGCAGCAGGGTGGCGCGGGCGATCCGGCGGGCCCGCCACGCGGCCAGGTCGCCGGCGACGACGCGGGCCCAGACCCGCGGGAGGCGGTAGCGGAGCTCGACGGCCTCGCCGAGGTAGGCCTTGCCGGTCTCGGTCGGCAGCCCGATCGCGGCGGCGAACTCGGCGACGCTGAACTCCGCGACCAGCGGGGCACCGGGGCCGGCGACGGTGATCCCGGTGTCGCCGTAGCGGCGGTCCCAGATCGTGGCGGCGTCGGTGATCGAGTCGACCGAGTGCATGGCCGCCCAGGTCACCGCGGCCTGGAGCAGGTCGGCCTCGGCCCGGTCCGCGGTGCCGCGGCGATCGCGCGCGAAGTCGAGCACCGCGGCGGCGGTGTCGGCCTGGGCGAGCGTCTCGGTCATGGGTCCAGTCAAGCCGGACCCACCGACATTCCGGGCCCGGATTCGGCCCCGGAGCCGGGTCTGGGGAGAACTATTTTCGGCCGGCTGTTGGCGGGCTCGAGGCCTGACGACGGTCGGCTGCCGGGGTCGCGGTCGTCGTACGGCTCACCGGGTCTCGACGACGGTCGCTGTGCGACCTGCTCGACCACCGGATGGGCGGGTCAGCAGCCTTGCTCGGTCCACGGGCACATCGCTTCGACGAGCGTGGTCACGTCGTCGGCGCCCGAGGCGGCGGCCGAGGCGACGTCCGCCTCGGTGGTCGCGCTGCCCTCGTTGTACGTCGTGGACAGCAGGACCGCACGGCCCACCCGGACCACCGTGGTGATGTCGAGGCCGGGTCCGAAGCTGCCCTGCATCTGGTAGCGCAGGACGACGCTCGCCGACCGGTCGCCCTGGTCGCCGTCGAGCACCGAGGCGACCCGGGTGAAGCCGTCACTGGTGTCCTCGGTCGGGCACGAGCGGTACACGTCCAGGATGCCGTCGACGAAGGTGTCGGCGGCCTCCGTCGTGGCGAAGGTCGTCAGCTGGCGGGAGCGGTAGTCCTCCGGGTTCTTCCAGCCTCCGCCCAGCTGGTCGACGCCGTCGGGCGCCGGCGCGGTCGCGCCACAGGCCTCGAAGCCGAGGTCCTTCGCGTCGGTGCTGGGGCCGACGATGCCGTCGGTGGGCCCCTCCGCGAGGCTCGGGTCCGGGTAGCCGTCGAGGATCGGGAAGTCCGCCGGGATGGCGCTGACCGCACCCTCGCCGGTTGCGGGGCCGGTGTGCGGGGGGGCGGGCGAGGCGTCCGTCCCGGAACGGGCATCGCCGCACGGCTCGGCAGCGAAGACGCACAGGTCGCTGATCACGGCTGCGGAGCGGGTGGCCATCAGGTCGACCGTGTAGTCGATGACCTGCTGGTTCGCCCCGCCCTCCCCGTAGGTCGTCGCGAGATAGACCGCATTGCCGACGCGCACCGCCTGGTAGACCGACAGGTCGCCCAGGAACCCGTCCCCGTCCCGGGAGCGCTGGGTGAACACGAACGACTCCTCACCGAGGTCGGCGTCGGCGACGTCGTACACCTGCGTGGCGCCCGAGCCGTTCGGGTCGGCGGGACAGAAGCCGAGCCCGGCGCGCAGCCCGTCGATGGCCTTGGCCGCGACCTGGTCGCTGGCGTAGAGGGCGAGGGTGCGCCCCTGGGAGTCCTCCGACTCGCCGGCATAGCTGGCGCCCGCGACGTCCGCGGGCCGGACCGGGTCGTCGGACGTGGCCGACCAGCTGGGCCGGCCGCAGAGGGTGAGGTCCGGACGCCGGAGGTCTCGGTCACGGTGACGGGCGAGCCGTCGCTGCCGTTGGTCGCGGGCAGCCCCTCGGTGAGCGGGAAGCCCTGCGGGATCGTCTGCAGCCACTGCCCGCCGTCGCCCTGCTCGATCGTCGGGCTCGGGGACGGCGTCTCGGCCGGACCGGGTGCGGAGCGGCCGCTGCCGTGCGCACCCAGCGCCAGGGGGACCGCGATGATCGCGACGGCGAGCGCCCCGCCGACGGCGGCGAGCGCGTTGTTGCGGTGCCGCAACCGGTTGCCGCGACGGCGTACCTCGGAGGCGGGGAGCGGGTTCACGTTCAGTCCTTCGGTGTCGAAGTTCTGGAGGTCCTCGATCGGGTCAGACATGGGTCGCTCCCTCCTGGTATCCGGTCTCGTCGGTGAGCAGGGCGGCGAGGGCCGCACGTCCGCGGCTCAGCCGGGCCTTGATCGTCCCCTCGGGTACGCCGACCTCACGGGCGACGGCGTGCACGGGCAGGTCGGCGATGTGGTGGAGGACCAGCGCCTGGCGCTGGGCCTCGGGCAGCTGGCGCAGCGCGGCGACGAGGGCCACATGGGTCTCGCTCGGCGGCGCGGTCTCGGTGGCAGCCCCCAGCGCCCGGTCGGCCGGACGTCGCCCCCGCGTCGTACGCCGCCAGCGGCTCACCGCGAGGCGGTACGCCGTGGTGCGCACCCAGGCCTCCGGGTGCTCGGCCCGGTCGAGCTTGCGGCGGTGTGCCCAGGCGCGGACGAACGCCTCCTGGACGCACTCCTGCGCCTCGTCCCGGTTGCCGATCATGGCGTAGACCTGGCCCGTGATCCGCTGGAACGACGCGGCGTAGAAGTCGTCGAACTCGCGTTCGTCCATCGACCGGTCCCCGTCTCGTCTGCTGGTGCGTTGTCGTCAATCGTGGGGGATACGCCCCGGACCGGCTGACGGTTGCACGAGATCGCAGGATTTCGGGGGCAGGCTCAGTTCCGGGTGCGCGGGGGCGGCATCTGGGCGAGCCGGTCGAGCGCGCGGTCGACCAGGTCGCCGAACGCACCGGGAGCCATCGCGACCTTGCGGTCGGGCACGAACCCGATCTGCGCGACCGAGGTGCCGCTGCGGACGATGCCCATGAAGTACTCGACCGACGCGTTGTCGCTGATCTCGGTCGTCAGGCGCCACACGCTGAGGTCCTGGCGGGGCGTGGCGAGCTGGGTGACCAGGGAGACGTCGGTCCCGAGGTCCTTGTCGGAGCAGGCGGCCATCCGGGCGCGGACCTGCTTGACGAACGCCTGCGCCCGGGAGGCCGGGAGCGAGCCGACCGTCTCGGTCAGCCCGAACTGCACGGAGAGCTTCGCCTTGGGGATCACGAAGGACCGGGTGACGTTGTTGGTCATCGGCGGCGCGCTGAAGTCGGCCTGGTCGCACCGGGTGGCCGCGTCGTTGTCGAGCGCCTTGCGGGCTTCGGTGCCCACCCACGGCCGCTCGACGCCGCTCACCGGCGGCAGGTCCACCTCGTCGAGCATGCTGGTGACCTCACCGGCGGGCACGGGGTTCACCACGGTGAGCTTCGGCCGGGTGGAGCAGGCCCCGGCCTCGGGCAGGTGGCACAGGCCGTCGACCGCCGTCGCGAGCAGGCGGGCAGTCCCGCCGAAGTCGGGGGTCTGGGTGTGGGTCACGCGGGTCATCGTGGTCGTGGTCAGCTGACCGGTCCGGGCGACGCCGACCACCATGGTCGTGACCGGCCGGTCCCAGGCGCGCAGGACCAGCAGCGCCGCCCGGTCGCCGACCCCGGTGACCCGGCGCGTGGACAGCAGCTGGACGCGCCGGTCGACGCAGCCGGCGTACCAGCCCAGCGTGGCGTCGTACGTCGCCCGCGCGCGCCGCTGGGTCGTCGACACCTCCGTGGCCTCGATCGCGGAGACGCGCGGTGCGGCCTTGCCCGGTGAGGTGCCGAACTTCCGCACCAGCGCGGCCACGCCGTCGGGGTCGGCGTAGCGCTGCTGCTGACAGGGCAGCACGAGACCGTCGCCGGCGGTGTTGTCATGGGTCGCGGTCGTCCGCCAGTGGCGTCCCGGCACCGACGCGGCCACCTGCCTGGTGGTGAGCAGGTTGTTGCCGGAGAGCTCGACGGGCGCCGCGTCGGGCTCCGTGGCCGAGCCGGACAGGTCACGGCCGTGGGCGCCGTTGCTGGAGACGTGCTCACGGCCCAGGTTGGGGCGCACCCCGGCCTGGTCGGTCACCAGCGAGCCGGTGAGCACCAGGCCCGCGACGGCGACCAGGGCCGCGACCGTGGTGTGCGTCCGGCGGCGTGCGGCGCCCGCCCGCCGGATGATCGTGGCCCGCGGCCAGCTCACCGTCGCGACGTGCTCGCGCAGCGGCTCGAGGAGGAGCCGGATGCTGGTGGTGGGCACGTCGCGGTGGACCGCCAGCCGGGCGGTGGCCGACTGGAGCTCGCGCTCCGCCTCGGCGCGAGGCAGACCGATCTCGCGGGCCATGTCGTTCAGCGAGATGGTGGTCAGCTGGGTGAGGAGCAGCGCCTTGCGCTGGACGACCGGCAGCTTGCCGAGCGCGTCGAGGGTGGCCCGGATCTCGGGGTCGAGACCTTTGTCACGGTGCCAGAGCCGGGCGGTGTGCCGACGCTGCGCGTGGGCCCAGGCGTGCGGGCGAGCCCAGGCCTCCGGGTCGTCGAGGCGGGAGATCTTGCGCCACTGGTGCCAGGCGACGACGAAGCAGTCGCGGACGGCCGCGCGCGAGGCGGTCAGGTCGCCGGTCAGGGCATAGGTCTGGAGGAGCAGGCGGTCGCGGGCGTCCTTGTAGAACGCGTCGAACTCCTCGGGATTCCTCATGGCCGGCTCCACGGTACGGGAGCGGCGAGCAGCCCGGCCACCCGGCGTGGGACCGCAGCAGGGTCTGCTCGTCGGGTCATGATGGCCGGGCCATGACTTCGCTGCTCCCTCGATCTGCCACGGCCTCGACCCGCTCGACCACCGATGGTGGCCCGTACGTCGGACACCGGCGGCCGCTCGTCCTGCTGGCCACGCTGGGGGGAGTGGCCGCCGCAGCCTCGACGCTCCTGGTCTGCCTGGCGGTCGGCGTCGTGGGCTGGTTCCTCACCGATGCCGGCGCCCACGGAACGCCGAGCGACGGCCTGCGGGTGGGGGCCCTGGCCTGGCTGCTGGCCCACGGCTCCGGGATCCACGTCGGCGCCGTGGCGATCACGGCGGTGCCCCTGGGGCTGACGGCGCTGGCCGGCTGGGCGATCTGGCGGATCGGCCACCGGGTCGGCGACTCGATCTCCGGCCACGGCCCCGATGCCGACCGGATCTCCGACGGTGAGCGGGACTGGACGGTGCCGGTCGCCTCGGGCCTGTTCGCGGTCGGCTACGTCGCCACGGCCCTGGTCACCCTGTCCCTGGCCGCGACCACGGCCACCGCCCCCTCGGGCGCCCGGGTCGTGCTGTGGTCCCTCCTGCTGTGCGCGTTCTTCGGCGGCCCGGCCATCGCCATCGGCTCCGGGCGAGCCGCGATCTGGGCGGCGTTCCTCCCCGCGTCCGCGCGTGCGGCGGCAGCCACCTGCCTGCGCATCCTCGCGGCGTACCTCCTCGTGGCGACTGTCGCCTTCGTCGCGGCGCTCGCGGTCGACTTCGGCGCCGCGGCCAGCGTGATGTCCCAGCTGCACACCGACGGCGGGGACGCGACCCTCTTCACCGTGCTGACCGGCGCCGTGCTGCCCAACGCCGTGGCCTTCTCCGGCTCCTACCTGCTCGGCCCCGGCTTCGCCGTCGGCGCCCACACGCTGGTGTCGCCGGCGCTCGTCGTGCTCGGACCCCTGCCGATGTTCCCCCTGCTCGCGGCGCTGCCCGACAACGGGCCGACCGCCGGCTGGACGCTTGCCCTGATGGCGCTCCCACCCGTCGTGGCCGCCGTCGCCACGGTCCGCGCGCAGCGCCGGCTGCCCACGCTGCGCTGGGACGAGGGGGCCCTGCGCGGCTGCGCCGGCGGCGTGCTCGCCGGCGTCCTGTTCGCGATCGTCGCGTCGGTCTCGGGCGGCGCGGTCGGGCCCGGCCGGATGCGCATCGTCGGCCCCTTCGCCTTCGACGTGCTCGTCCACGCGATCACCGCCTTCGGGATCGGCGGGCTGGTCGGCGGGCTGGCCATGACCTGGTGGCAGCGGCGCGCCGCCCGGCGTGCGGCCCTCGGCGACTGAGCCGACCGACCACGCCTGCGGCCCCGGTCGGGGGCGCGCTCCACCCTCGTTAGACTGCGGCGCGTGTCGTCCCCCAACTCCGCACGTCTCGTCGTGCTCGTCTCGGGCTCCGGCACCAACCTCCAGGCGCTGCTCGACGCCACCGCGGACCCGGCGTACGGCGCCCGCGTGGTCGCCGTCGGCGCCGACCGCGACGACATCGAGGCGCTGGCCCGCGCCGAGCGCGCCGGCATCCCGACGTTCGTCAAGAAGGTCGGCCAGTTCACCAGCCGTGAGCACTGGGACCGGGCCATGGCCGACACCGTGGCGGGCTTCGAGCCCGACCTGGTCGTGTCGGCCGGGTTCATGAAGCTGGCGGGGGAGGCGTTCCTCGACCGGTTCGGCGGTCGCTACGTCAACACCCACCCGGCGCTGCTGCCGTCGTTCCCGGGGATGAACGGCGCCGGCGACGCGTTGGAGTACGGCGTGAAGCTCACCGGCGCGACCCTGTTCGTCGTCGACTCCGGCGTCGACACCGGACCGATCCTGGCCCAGGCCGTCGTGCCCGTCGAGGACGACGACACAGTGGAGAGCCTCCACGAACGCATCAAGGTCGCCGAGCGCACGATGCTCGTCGACACCGTGGGCCGGATGGCTCGCGAGGGGTACACCATCACCGACAGGAAGGTCCGGTTCGGCCGTGACTGACATGAGCGACGCCCGCATCGAGATCCGGCGGGCCCTGGTCTCCGTCTATGACAAGAGCGGGCTGGAGGACCTCGTGCGCGGGCTGCACGACGCCGGCGTGGCCCTGGTCTCGACCGGCGGTTCCGCCGCCCTGATCGAGGGGCTCGGGATCCCGGTCACCAAGGTGGAGGAGCTCACCGGCTTCCCCGAGTGCCTCGACGGCCGGGTCAAGACGCTGCACCCCAAGGTGCACGCCGGGATCCTGGCCGACCGTCGATTGGACTCCCACGTCCAGCAGCTGGCGGACCTCGGCGTCGAGCCCTTCGACCTCGTGGTCTCGAACCTGTACCCGTTCACCCAGACCGTCGCCTCCGGCGCCTCGCCCGACGAGTGTGTCGAGCAGATCGACATCGGCGGCCCCTCGATGGTGCGGGCAGCCGCGAAGAACCACCCGTCGGTCGCGATCGTCACCTCGCCCGAGCGGTACGCCGACGTGCTGGCCGCCGTGGGGACCGGTGGCTTCACGCTGGCCGAGCGCCAGCGGCTGGCCGCCGAGGCGTTCGTCCACACCGCGACGTACGACGTGCACGTGGCGTCCTGGATGGGCAACGTGCTCACCGACACCTCCGAGGGGTCGGGCTTCCCGGCGTGGATGGGTGCGACCTGGGACAAGTCCGCGGTGCTGCGCTACGGCGAGAACCCGCACCAGTCGGCGGCGCTCTACGCCAACGGGTTCCAGCCCGAGCCCGGGCTCGCACAGGCGACCCAGCTGCACGGCAAGGAGATGTCCTACAACAACTACGTCGACGCGGACGCGGCCCGGCGGGCGGCGTACGACTTCGACCAGCCGACGGTGGCGATCATCAAGCACGCCAACCCCTGCGGCATCGCGGTCGGCGCCGACGTGGCGGAGGCCCACCGCAAGGCCCACGAGTGCGACCCGGTCTCCGCGTTCGGCGGCGTGATCGCCACCAACGTGCCGGTCTCGGTCGAGATGGCCCGGCAGGTCGCGGAGATCTTCACCGAGGTCGTCGTGGCCCCCGGCTACGACGAGGGCGCGGTCGAGATCCTCGCCGGCAAGAAGAACATCCGGCTGCTCGAGTGCGCGCCGCTCTCACGCAGCGGCGTGGAGATGCGCCCGATCTCCGGAGGGCTGCTGCTGCAGCAGCGCGACCTCGTCGACGCCGACGGCGACGACCCGGCCAGCTGGACCCTCGCCACCGGCGAGGCCGCCTCCCCGGAGCTGCTGGCCGACCTCGCCTTCGCGTGGCGGGCCTGCCGGGCCGCGAAGTCCAACGCGATCCTGCTGGCCAGGGACGGCGCCTCGGTCGGCGTCGGCATGGGCCAGGTCAACCGGGTCGACTCCTGCAAGCTGGCGGTGCAGCGGGCGGGGGAGCGGGCGGCCGGTTCGGTCGCGGCCTCGGACGCCTTCTTCCCGTTCGAGGACGGCCCCCAGATCCTCATCGACGCCGGCGTCGCCGCCATCGTGCAGCCGGGCGGCTCGGTGCGCGACGAGCTGACCATCGAGGCCGCCCGGGCAGCCGGCGTGACCATGTACTTCACCGGCACCCGCCACTTCGCGCACTGACCGTCGTAACGTCATACGGTGCGAGGGCCCTGGCCCACGATTCGTATGACCTCCCAGCAGAAGGGGACCTCATGACCGCACAGAAGCTTGACGGCAGCGCCACCGCGGCGGCGATCAAGGACGAGCTCAAGCACCGGGTCGCGGCCCTGCGCGAGCACGGCGTCGTCCCGGGCCTGGGCACCCTGCTGGTCGGCGACGACCCGGGGTCGCGGTGGTACGTCAACGGCAAGCACAAGGACTGCGCCGAGGTCGGCATCGAGTCGATCCGGGTCGACCTCCCCGCCGAGGCGACCCAGGAGGAGATCGAGGCCGCGGTCGCGGGGCTGAACGCCGACCCGGCCTGCACCGGCTACATCGTGCAGCTGCCGCTGCCCAAGGGCCGCGACGAGAACCAGGTGCTCGGCCTGATCGACCCCGCCAAGGACGCCGACGGCCTGCACCCGACCAACCTCGGCTGGCTGGTCCTCGGCAACGAGGCGCCGCTGCCCTGTACGCCGTACGGCATCGTCGAGCTGCTGCGCCGCCACGACGTGGAGATCGCGGGCGCCGAGGTGGTGGTCATCGGGCGCGGTGTCACCGTCGGCCGGCCGCTCGGGCTGCTGCTCACCCGGCGCTCGGAGAACGCCACGGTCACGCTGTGCCACACCGGCACCCGCGACCTGGCCGCGCACGTGCGCCGGGCCGACATCGTCGTCGCCGCGGCCGGCGTGCCCGGCATCGTGACCGCCGACATGGTCAAGCCCGGCGCTGCCGTCCTCGACGTCGGCGTCTCGCGGGTCGACGGCAAGCTCGCCGGTGATGTGGCCCCCGACGTCTGGGACGTCGCCGGCTGGGTCTCGCCGAACCCCGGGGGAGTGGGTCCGATGACCCGCGCGATGCTGCTCTCCAACATCGTGTCCCTGGCCGAGAAGGCCCTGGGCTGAGGGTTGACTGACCTGTGAGCGACGACGACCCGCTCGACGGGCCACCTCCCGACGAGCTGGTGGACCCTTCCGACGAGCTGGAGGACTCCGCCGAGGAGGACGAGCGTCGGTACCCCCGGACGATCGGCGGGATGTTCTACCTCGTCGTGCTCGCCGCGACCGCCGTCGGGATCGGGATCGTGTGGTCCGGCAACTGGCGCCTGGGGACCGAGTGGATGGCCGGCGCGCTGATCTTCGCTGCAGGAGTGCGCCTGGTGCTGCCCCACCGCGACGCCGGCATGCTCGCCGTCCGCCACCGGCTCTTCGACTGCCTGCTGCTCGCCGGTGTCGGCGCGCTCCTGATCTTCCTGGCCATCACGATCCCCAACCAGCCCACCTGAGCGACCGCACCCTGAGGGCCGGCACCTCGAAATGACGCTGACCCGCCCGAAGCTCTCGGGCGGGCCAGCGTCGCAGTGGCTGACTGGTCGGACCTAGATCAGGCCGAGCTCCGTGACCGCGCTGCGCTCGTCGGCGAGCTCGGCGGTGGAGGCGTCGATCCTCGCGCGCGAGAAGTCGTCGATCTCGAGACCCTGGACGATCTCCCAGTTGCCGTCCCTGGTGGTGACGGGGAACGAGGAGATCAGGCCCTCGGGCACGCCGTAGGAGCCGTCGGAGACGACCGCCATCGACACCCAGTCGTCCTTCGCCGAACCCAGCAGCCAGTCGTGGGCCGCATCGATGGTGGCGGAGGCGGCCGAGGCCGCCGAGGACGAGCCCCGGGCCTCGATGATCGCGGCGCCGCGCTTGGCGACGGTGGGGATGAAGTTGTTCTCGATCCAGGCCTGGTCGCCGACGACCTCGGCGGCGTTCCTGCCACCGACCTCGGCGTGGAAGAGGTCGGGGTACTGCGTCGCGGAGTGGTTGCCCCAGATCGTCATCTTCTTGATGTCGGTGACGCTCGCGCCGGTCTTCGCGGCCAGCTGCGAGATCGCCCGGTTGTGGTCGAGGCGGGTGAGCGCCGAGAACCGCTCGCGCGGGATGTCGGGGGCGTTGGTCATCGCGATGAGCGCGTTCGTGTTGGCCGGGTTGCCGGTCACGCCGATGCGTACGTCGTCGGCAGCCACCTCGTTGAGGGCCTTGCCCTGGGCGGTGAAGATCGCGCCGTTGGCGGAGAGCAGGTCGCCGCGCTCCATGCCCGGGCCGCGCGGACGCGCGCCGACGAGCAGGGCGAGGTTGACGCCGTCGAAGATCTTGGTGGCGTCATCGCCGATCTCGACGCCGGCCAGGGTCGGGAACGCGCAGTCGTCGAGCTCCATGACGACGCCCTCGAGCGCCTTCAGGGCGGGCGTGATCTCCAGCAGCCGCAGCTCGATCGGACGGTCCGTGCCCAGCAGGGCACCGCTCGCGAGGCGGAACAGCAGGCTGTAACCGATCTGGCCGGCCGCGCCGGTGACGGCAACCTTGAGGGGAGTAGAGCTCACGACGACTCCTTGTCGACACGGTGCCCGAACAGGGCAGCTAGGGGTGGTCCGCCGCCGACGCTAGCAGCGTGGATGCGCCGGGGCGACGGAGGGTTCAGCCTGCGTTCAGCGCAGGTGGGCCATGCTGAACAGCATGAAACCGAGGCGAGTTCCGGCGATCGCAACAGCCTTGCTGGCCGCGGCCACCCTCTCCGGGTGCGTGGGCGAGCCGCCCACGAGCGGCCCCTCGGGGGTGGACGGGCTGGAGATCCCGACGCCTTCCCCGGACCCGGCCGACTTCGCCGGGAAGGTCGACAACCCGTGGTTCCCGCTGGTGCCCGGCACGGTGTGGACCTACCGCGCGACCGGCGACGAGGGCACGCAGACCGACGTGGTCACGGTGACCGACGACACCCGGGTGGTGCAGGGCGTGACGACGGTCGTCGTGCACGACGTCGCCACCAACGGGTCCGGCAAGGTCATCGAGGACACCTACGACTGGTACGCCCAGGACGACGAGGGCAACGTCTGGTACTTCGGCGAGGACACCACGGCGTACGACAAGGGCCGGCCCGACACCGAGGGCTCCTGGGAGGCCGGGGTGGACGGCGCCGAGGCCGGGCTGCTGATGCCGGCCCAGCCGCGCGTCGGCGACGGCTACCAGCAGGAGTACCGCAAGGGCGTGGCCGAGGACCGGGCCCGGATCCTCTCGATCACCGAGCAGCGCGAGGTTGCCGCCGGGACGTTCGAGGACCTCGTGCAGACCGAGGACACCACCCCCCTCGAGCCGGAGCTGGTCGAGCGGAAGTACTACGCCGAGGGCGTCGGCGTGATCTACGAGGAGACCATCGCCGGTGGCGACGAGCAGGTCGAGCTGATCGACCTCACGCAGCCCTGAGGCTCCCGCTCCTGCCCGGCCGGCTCAGGGCGCCTCGGGCGGACGGATCTGGGTCCGGCCGTCGGACTCGACGTCCGGCCACTGCTCCTCGGAGGCCCGGGGCTCCTGCGCGGCCCACTCCTGCTGGCCGGGCTGCTCAGGAGCCCAGTCCTGCTGGGAGATGTGGCGCCACTGCTGGGTGTTCCAGTCCCAGGTCCAGCCCTGCGCGGCGGCCTCCTCGACGGTCCAGGCCTGCTCGGTCTGCTGACCCTGCTGGGCCTGCTGAGCCGCCTGCTGGACCTCAGCATCCTGCTGGTTCCACTGCTGCTGGTACTGGTCGGGAGCGCCGTAGCCGGGCACCGCGGCGGGCGTCGGGCGGCCGAAGTGCAGGCCGGAGCCGGGGACCGGCTCGGTGTCCCGGCCGAAGAGCGCGGCGTAGCCGAGCCCCGCGGCGGTGGCACCCAGCAGCGGCGCCAGGATGAACAGCCACAGCTGGAGGATCGCGTCGGTCCCGGCGTACAGCGCCGGCCCGATCGAGCGCGCCGGGTTGACCGAGGTGCCGGTTGCGGGGATCGCCACGAAGTGGATGGCGGCGAGGGTGAGGCCGATGGCGAGCGGTGCCAGGGCGGGGTGCTGGTTGCGGGCGTCGGTCACCGCCAGGATGACGAGCACGAACAGGGCGGTGAGCAGGAACTCGAGCAGGAAGGCGGACCAGGCGGCGATCCCCTGGTCGGGGCTCTGGTCGCCGAAGAAGTTCTGGCCCATGTTGCCCTCGGAGTCGAAGCCGTCGTAGCCCTGCAGGAGCACGAAGAGCGCCGTGCCCGCGACGATCGCGCCGACGAGCTGGGCGAGGACGTAGATCCCGACGTCGCGCCAGGCGATGCGCCCGGCCATGCCGGCACCGACCGAGACCGCAGGGTTGAAGTGACCACCCGAGATGCGTCCGACGGCGTAGACCATCACCATGACCGCGAGGCCGAAGGTGAGCCCGATGGCGCTGATCGTGGTGGCCGTTCCCGCCTGGGTGGCGAACACGATCGAGCCGCAGCCGAAGAAGACGAGCACGAAGGTGCCGAGCGTCTCCGCCGCGACCTTCTGGGTGAGTGTGGGTGTGATGTCGTCCATGCCAGAAGCCCCCTCAATGCCCGGGCCCCTGCCCCAGGCTCTCCGGCCACTGTAGTCCCGTTGCCGAGAGGACGGACGGGTGCGAAGGTGAGGGGACCGCGACGTCAGGTATCTTGACGTCAAGCAACTTTCCAGGCATCCGCAGACCGTTCAGGAGTCGCCGAGAACATGTCCAAGATCATTTACACGCACACGGACGAGGCGCCCCTGCTGGCGACGTACTCGTTCCTGCCGATCATCCAGGCGTACGCCGCCAAGGCCGGTGTGGACGTCGAGTCGCGTGACATCTCGCTGGCGGGGCGGATCATCGCCCAGTTCCCCGACCGGCTCACGGACGAGCAGCGCATCGAGGACGCGCTCGCCGAGCTGGGCCAGCTGGCGAAGACGCCCGAGGCGAACATCATCAAGCTGCCCAACATCTCCGCCTCCATCTCGCAGCTCAAGGCCGCGATCAAGGAGCTGCAGGAGAAGGGCTACGACCTGCCGAGCTACCCCGACGACCCGAAGTCCGACGAGGACAAGGACGTGCGTTCGCGCTACGACAAGGTCAAGGGCAGTGCCGTGAACCCGGTCCTGCGCGAGGGCAACTCCGACCGTCGTGCCCCGCTGTCGGTGAAGAACTACGCCCGCAAGTTCCCGCACTCGATGGGGGCCTGGAGCCCGGACTCGAAGACCAACGTCGCGCACATGACGGCCAACGACTTCGCCTCGAGCGAGAAGTCCGCGGTCATCGACGCCGACACCACGCTCCGGATCGAGCTGGTGGGCGACGACGGCACCACCTCGGTGCTGCGTGAGTCCGTGCCCGTGCTCGCCGGCGAGGTCATCGACGCGACCGCCATGCGTGTCGCCGCGCTGCGTGAGTTCCTGATCGAGCAGATCGCCCGGGCCAAGGCGGAGGGTGTGCTGTTCTCGGTCCACCTCAAGGCGACGATGATGAAGGTCTCCGACCCGATCATCTTCGGCCACGTCGTGCGGGCCTTCTTCCCCGACGTCTTCGCCGCGTACGGCGAGCAGCTCGCGGCCGCGGGCCTGAGCCCCAACGACGGCCTCGCCGGGATCCTGGCCGGGCTGGACAAGCTGCCCGAGGGTGCCGACATCAAGGCGGCCTTCGAGAAGGGGATCGAGCAGGGCCCGTCGCTGGCCATGGTCGACTCCGACAAGGGGATCACCAACCTGCACGTGCCCTCCGACGTGATCGTCGACGCCTCGATGCCCGCGATGATCCGCAGCTCGGGCCACATGTGGGGCCCGGACGGCAAGGAGGCCGACACCCTGGCCGTCATCCCGGACTCGTCCTACGCCGGCATCTACCAGGTCGTGATCGACGACTGCCGGGCCCACGGTGCCTACGACCCGGCCACGATGGGCTCGGTGGCCAACGTCGGGCTGATGGCCCAGGCCGCCGAGGAGTACGGCAGCCACGACAAGACGTTCGAGATCCCCACGACCGGCACCGTGCGCGTGGTGGACACCCAGGGCGACCTGCTCCTCGAGCACGTGGTCTCCGCGGGCGACATCTGGCGGATGTGCCAGACCAAGGACGTCCCGATCCGGGACTGGGTCAAGCTCGCCGTCACCCGCGCCCGCGCGACCGGCGTCCCGGCGGTGTTCTGGCTCGACGAGAACCGCGCCCACGACGCCAACCTGATCGCGAAGGTCAACGAGTACCTCCCGAACGCCGACATCGTGGGCGACTCCGAGGGCCTCGACATCCGGATCATGGCGCCCGAGGAGGCGATCGCGTTCTCCCTCGAGCGGATCCGCAAGGGCGAGGACACGATCTCGGTCACCGGCAACGTGCTGCGCGACTACCTCACCGACCTGTTCCCGATCCTCGAGCTCGGCACCAGCGCCAAGATGCTGTCGGTCGTGCCGCTGATCAACGGTGGTGGCCTCTTCGAGACCGGTGCCGGCGGCTCGGCGCCCAAGCACGTCCAGCAGCTGCTCAAGGAGAACTACCTGCGCTGGGACAGCCTGGGTGAGTTCCTCGCCCTCGCGGTCAGCTTCGAGCACCTCGCGCAGACCACCGACAACGCCCGCGCGCAGGTTCTCGCGGACACCCTCGACCGGGCGACCGGCACGTTCCTCGACGAGAACAAGTCGCCGGCGCGCCGGGTCGGCTCGATCGACAACCGCGGTTCGCACTTCTACCTCGCGCTCTACTGGGCCCAGGAGCTCGCGAAGCAGACCGAGGACGCCGGGCTCGCCGCCGACTTCGCCGCGCTGGCCGAGACGCTGGCCGGGGCCGAGGAGACGATCAACGAGGAGCTCATCGGCGTGCAGGGCTCGCCGGTCGACATCGGTGGCTACTACCAGCCCGACGACGCCAAGGCCGAGCAGGCCATGCGGCCGTCGAAGACGCTGAACGAGGCCATCGCCTCGCTCTCCTGAGCGGACATCAGATGATCACGTGGTCGGGCCCGGGAACCCTTTCCCGGGCCCGACCCGTCTTGTGGGCATGAACGGGACTTTCGAGGAGTACGTCGCCGCCCGGTGGGAGCGGCTGGTCCGCTCGGCCGTGCTGCTGGGCGCCGACCCGCACGCGGCCGAGGACCTCGTGCAGACGGCGTTGTCGAGGTGCTACTTCGCGTGGGCGCGGGTGTCCCGCGCCCAGGACCCGGACGCCTACGTCCACCGGGTCCTGATCAACGCGCTGGCCGACAGCCGACGGCGCCGGTGGTGGGGCGAGGCCCCGACCGAGGTCCTCCCGGACACCGGGTTGTCCGACGGCACGGATGACTGGGCGCGCGGGGACGCCCTGCGCGCAGCTCTGCTCCGGCTCCCGCTCCCGCAGCGCCAGGTGCTGGTGCTGCGCTACTACGCCGACCTCACCGAGGCGCAGGTCGCCTCGGCCCTCGGCACCGCAGTCGGCACTGTCAAGAGCCGGGCCGCCCGCGCCCTGGCGATCCTCGAGGCGGACCCGTCTCTGGGGGATCTCGTGAACGGAGAGGGACGATGACCGACACCCAGCTGCACGACATGATCCGCGCGGCCGCGGACCGGATCCCCACCTCGCACCCGCCGATGGGCGCGATCGTGCGACAGGCGCGCCGCCGCCGGGCGGGCGCGGTCGGGTTGGCCGTGGCTGCTCTGCTGGTCGTCGCCGGCACGGCCACGGCGGTGCCGCGGCTCGAGGGGACGAGCGGACCGTCGCCCGCCGGGCAGGGACCCGGCTGGGACCAGGGCGAGAACGACGTACCCCTCTTCCTGCCGACGTACGGCGCAACGGCGGGCGAGCTCGAGGGCAGCGTCACGCTCCGGGGCGAGCTGCTCCTGGTCGACGAGGAGCGCTGCGTGGTGATCGGGCCCGACCAGACGCCGGTCGTGTGGCCCCGCGGCTACGAGGGCGTGGTCCGCGCCGACGGCACCCTCACGCTCCTGGACGAGGACCGCCAGCCGGTCGCCGATTCCGGCGACGTGGTCGAGCTCGGCGGGGCCTGGACCGGTCCCGCCAGCTGGTCCGGTGAACCCTGCCTGCCGGACGGGAGCAGGCCCTTCATGGTCCAGGCACGGCCCAGCGTGGAATAGGCACCCGGGCCGGTCAGGTTGGACGATGTGAGTGACTCGCTGCGTACGCCGTCAGCATGCCCACCCGACCGACCGGCCAGGAAGCACCCACGCATGACGACGACCTCCCCGAGCCCTGCTGCCGTCGACAGCGGCGCCCCCACTGCACACTTCGGCCTCGCCGTGCTCGCGCTGGCCATGGGCGGCTTCGCCATCGGCACCACCGAGTTCGTGACCATGGGGCTGCTGCCCCAGATCGCGGACGGGGTCGGCGTCTCGATCCCCGTGGCCGGCCACATCATCTCGGCGTACGCCGTGGGTGTCGTCGTGGGCGCGCCGGTGCTCGCGTTCTTCGGGGCCCGACTCCCGCGCCGCGGGCTGCTGATCGCGCTGATGGCGGCCTACGCGGTGTTCAACGCGCTCAGCGCGCTGGCCACGAGCTTCCACGCCCTCACCGTCGCCCGGTTCCTGGACGGTCTGCCGCACGGGGCCTACTTCGGGGTGGCCTCGCTGGTGGCGGCGAGCCTGGCGACGCCGGGGCGCAAGGGCCGCGCGGTCGCCCTGGTGATGCTCGGGCTGTCGGTGGCGAACGTCATCGGCGTCCCCGCCGCGACCTGGCTGGGCCAGCACCTCGGGTGGCGGTCGGCGTACTGGGCCGTCGGCGGGCTCGCCCTGCTCACGGTGGCGATGATCCTGGCGTTCGTGCCGGCCTGCCCCGGTGACCGGGAGGCGACCGGTCGCCGTGAGATCGCGGCGTTCGCCAAGCCGCAGGTCTGGCTCACGCTGCTGGCCGGCGCCATCGGCTTCGGCGGCATGTTCGCGGTCTACTCCTACATCGCCCCGACCATCACCGACGTCGGCGGCCTGAGTGACGCCGCAGTCCCGGTCTTCCTGCTCTTCTTCGGGCTCGGCATGGTCGCCGGCACCTGGGTCGCCGGCGAGCTGGCCGACTGGTCGATCTTCCGCTCGCTGCTCGGCGCCTCGATCGGCATGGGCGTCGTCCTGCTGCTCTTCTGGGTGGCCGCACCGCACGGCTGGTGGGCGCTGCCCGTCGTCTTCCTGATCACCGTGCTCGGCTCGGTGCTGGTGGTCAACCTCCAGCTCCGGCTCATGGACGTGGCCGGCGACGCCCAGACCCTGGGCGCCGCCATGAACCACGCCTCGCTCAACGTCGCCAACGCGCTCGGTGCGTGGCTGGGCGGCGCCGTGATCGCCGCCGGCTACGGCTACCGCTCGACCGCGCTGGTCGGTGTCGTGCTGTCCATCGCCGGCTTCCTCGTGGTCATCGCCTCGGCGGCGGTTCACGTCCGCGGCGCGAGCTCCTCGGCCAGCAGGTCGTAGCCGACGAGGTCCACCGCGATGCCGTCGCCGGTCCGCGCCGCGAGCCGCTCGACGCCGCTCTGGCGTAGCCCGAGGCCTTCGATGACCCGACGCGAGGCCTCGTTCGGGGCCGAGACGTACGCCGTCACGCGCTGCACGCCCAGCGACTCGAACGCGTGCCGCACGGCGAGCAGGGCGGCCGCGCGGGTGAGACCCCGGCCGCGGCCCTCGGAGTGGGTCCAGTAGCCCACCTCGACCTCGCGGCCGGGCACCAGCCGGAACAGCCCCATCGTCCCGAGCAGGCGGTCGTCCGCGCCGTCGGCCACCGCCCAGGTCACCCCGGTGTTCGTGGCGTGCCTCTCGGTGACCTGCTCGAGGTAGGCGGCGGCGTCGGCGCGGGTGTACGGCGTCGGCAGCTGGGCCAGCCAGTACTGCGCCAGCGGGTCCGAGCTGCCCTCGACGATGCGGTCGAGGTCGTCGGGCCGGAACGGGCGCAGCCGGAAGCCGTCACCCTCGATCACCGGGCACTCCAGCCACGTCGTACGAGGCTCCCGGGGCTCGTCGCGGAGCAGGGTCCCGACCCAGCCGTCGAGGAGCTCACCGCGGTGGGGGAGCCACTGGCGCAGCGTGCCGTCGAAGGAGAACCCGAGGCGCCAGGCGAGCTTGCGGGAGGCCCAGTTGCCCGTGTTGGCCTGCCAGAGGACCGTCTGCAGCCCGCGGACCTCGAAGCCCCAGTCGATGAGCAGCCGCAGCGCACGTTCCATCACGCCGGTCCCGCGGATCGAGGGGTGCGAGCCGTAGGCGATCTCGGCGCGGGCGTTGCCCTCGTTGCGCAGCGAGATGGTGCCGCCGTAGCTGCCCTCGTGCTCGACGGCGAAGCCCCACTCGGAGTCGTCGGCCCAGCCCTTCGGCATGATCTCGCCGACGAACCGGCCGGCGTCGTCCATCGCGTAGGGAATCGGCACCGTCGTCCACCGTTGCGACAGTGGGTCCTGGCACTGCTCGAAGGAGCCCTGGGCGTCGTCGGCCCGGTGCGCGCGGATGGTCACGACGCCGTCGGTGAGGGTGGGGGCGGTGGTGGCGGTGATGATCCCGGGAGACATGGCCGAACCCTGCCAAGCCGGGCGCGCCGGAGCAAGCCGTTTGCCGGCGGCTGCCGCCGCCGATTGAGGTAGCGGGGCCGCACCTCACTCCAGCCCGGGTGACCCGGCGCCGGGGCGATCGGGAAGAATGGCGGTCATGTCCACGACGACCGCACCCGATGTCGCCGCGTCCGCGGCAGCCTCGGGAACCGCCCGACCGCGGGTGCTCTCGGGCATCCAGCCCACGGCCGACTCGTTCCACTTCGGCAACTATCTCGGTGCGCTGCGTCAGTGGGTGGACCTCCAGCACGACCACCAGCCGTTCTTCTTCATCGCCGACCTGCACGCGATCACGGTCGAGCAGGACCCGAAGGTGCTGCGGGAGCGGTGCCTGCGTGCGGCCGCGCAGCTGCTGGCGATGGGCATCGACCCGTCGCGGTCGGCCATCTTCATCCAGAGCCAGATCCCCGCGCACGCCCAGCTCGGCTGGGTGCTCCAGTGCCTGACCGGCTTCGGCGAGGCCCGGCGGATGACGCAGTTCAAGGACAAGTCGTCCAAGGGGGGAGAGGGCGCCGCGTCGGTCGGACTCTTCACCTATCCCGTGCTCCAGGCCGCGGACATCCTGCTCTACCGCCCGCACTTCGTGCCGGTCGGCGAGGACCAGCGCCAGCACCTCGAGCTGACCCGCGACCTCGCCCAGCGGTTCAACCACCGCTACAAGAAGACCTTCCGGCTCCCGGAGCCCTACATCCTCAAGGCCACCGCGAAGATCGGCGACCTCCAGGAGCCGACCTCGAAGATGTCCAAGTCCGCCTCGTCGCCGGCCGGCATCATCGAGATGCTCGACGACCCCAAGGTCAGCGCCAAGAAGATCCGCTCGGCCGTGACCGACTCCGGGGCCGAGATCCGCTTCGACGCCGACGAGAAGCCGGGCGTCAGCAACCTGCTCACGATCTACTCCGCCCTCACCGGCACCGGCATCTCCGCGCTCGAGGAGCAGTACGTCGGCCGCGGCTACGGCGACCTGAAGAAGGACCTGGCCGACGTCGTCGTCGACTTCGTCACCCCCTTCCGGGAGCGCACCCTCGAGCTGCTCGACGACCAGGCGCACCTGTCAGCCGTGCTCCAGCAAGGTGCCGAGCAGGCAGGCGCCGTCGCGGAGGCGACGCTGCGCGACGTCTACCAGCGAGTCGGCTTCGTCGCCGCCTCGCAGTAGGGTCGCCCACGTGCCCACGATCGGCGTCGCCCTGGCCATCCCCGAGCCCTGGGCCTCCGAGCTGCAGGACTACCGCACGGCAGTCGGTGACACGACGGCCGCGATGATCCCCACCCACATCACGCTGGTGCCGCCCACCGAGTTCGCCGAGGACGACGTGGCCGGGATCGAGAAGCACCTCGCGGACGTCGCCGCAGAGTTCAGCAGCTTCTGTGTGCACCTGCGCGGCACCGGCACGTTCCGCCCGGTGTCGCCGGTGGTCTTCGTGACCCTGGTCGAGGGCATCTCCCAGTGCGAGCAGCTGGCCGACGCCGTACGCCGGGGGCCGCTCGACGGCGAGCTCAGGTTTCCCTACCACCCGCACGTGACGATCGCCCACCATCTCCCCGACGAGCTGCTCGACCGGGCGTTCAACGAGCTGGCGGGCTTCGACTGCGTCTTCGACGTCGACAACTTCCACCTCTACGTCCACGACGAGGTGACGGGCTGGCAGGTCTCACGCGACTTCCCGCTCGCCGCCCCGGTGGGCTGACGGATGGCCTCGCTCAAGCAACGGATCTCCGCCCGGCTCGCGCGGGTGCGCGCGCGGCGGCCCTTCGTGGACCACCTGGTCCGGATGCAGCAGCACTACAGCGCGGTGAAGGGCAGCCAGCAGGCGGGCGCGGTCACCTTCTTCGGTTTCCTGTCCCTGTTCCCGATCCTCGCGCTCGCCTTCTTCGTGGTCGGCTACGTCTCCCGGATCTATCCCGGCGCGCAGCACACGCTGCGGGAGGCGATCAACCAGGTGCTACCGGGGCTCCTGGGCAGCCAGCTCAAGCTCGACGACATCCAGCAGGCCGCGGCCACGCTCGGGCTGGTCGGTCTGGTCGGTGTGCTCTACTCCGGACTCGGCTGGCTCTCCGGCATGCGTGACGCCCTGGTCGTGGTCTTCGAGCTGCCGGCGAAGGAGCAGCCGAACTTCATCTTCGGCAAGCTCCGTGACCTCGTCACCCTCACGCTCATCGGTCTCACCCTGTCGGTGTCCGTGATCGTGTCGGGGCTCGTGAACCGCTTCTCCGCCGAGCTGCTCGACGCGGTGGGCCTGGGGGAGACGCTCGCGCCCCTGTTCACGCTGATCACGGTCGTGGTCGGCCTGGGCGCCAGCATGGTGCTCTTCTACGCGATGTTCCGGCTGCTGGCCGAGCCCCACACCCCGAAGCCCTCGCTGTGGTCGGGTGCGCTGGTGGGGGCCATCGGCTTCGAGGTCCTCAAGCAGCTCTCGGGCGTGCTGCTTGCCTCGACCAAGAGCCAGCCGGGCGTCCAGGCGTTCGGCATCGCGCTGATCCTGCTCGTCTGGATCAACTACTTCTCGCGGGTGGTGCTCTACGCCGCGGCCTGGGCACACACCTCGCGCGCCGCCCGGGCCCAGCGGTGGACCGAGCCGGCGGAGCCGATCCAGGGCCCACCCTCGCCCCCGCTCGCAGCCCGCCAGGCCCTGGCCGGCGCCGACGCCTGCGGGAGCTCCGGAGCCCGCTCGTGGGTGGCGCCCTTCGCGGCCGGTGGCGGCACCGCGCTGGGGCTGATGGCCCTGCTCCGACGACGGAAGGACGACGCATGAGCTTCGAACGCAGGCACGGCTGGATCCTGATCGGGGTCGCGGTCTGGAACGTCGTGATCTGGACGATGTTCGCCAGGAACCTCGCGGCCGCGCACGCGGCGGGGGAGGATCGCCCGGGCGGCTACTGGGCCGCCCACACGATGCTGATCGTGGTCGACCTCGCCATCGCCGTCGTCCTCGCCTGGCTGGGCGTCCGCGCCCTCCGCACCCGGGAGGCGGCCCGCACCCGCGAGGCGGCGTGAAGTTCCCCTGAAATGGCGCCGAGGCGGCGTGAAGTTCCCGGGTACCGGGAACTTCACGCCGCCTCGGCGGCAATCTAGGGGAACTTCACGCCGCCTCGGCTCAGTGGCCGTGGCGCATCGCGGCGTGCAGGTCCCAGTTGAGGCGGGAGATCACGTCGAGCGGGATCTCCTTGGGGCAGGCAGCCGTGCACTCGCCGATGTTGGTGCAGCCGCCGAAGCCCTCGTGGTCGTGCTGGCCGACCATGTTGACCACGCGCATGTCGCGCTCGGCCTGGCCCTGGGGCAGCTCGCCGAGGTGCGTGATCTTGGCACCGACGAACAGCGCGGCCGAGCCGTTGGGGCACGACGCGACGCAGGCGCCGCAGCCGATGCAGGTCGCGGCGTCGAACGCCCGGTCGGCCTTGTCCTTCGGCACGGGTACGGCGTGCGCGTCCGGCGCGGCACCGGTGTTGACCGAGATGTAGCCGCCCGACTGGATGACCCGGTCGAAGGAGGAGCGGTCCACGACGAGGTCCTTGACGACCGGGAACGCGTTGGAGCGCCAGGGCTCGATCACGATCTCGTCGCCGTCCTTGAACGACCGCATGTGCAGCTGGCAGGTCGTGGTGACGTCGGGACCGTGCGCCTGGCCGTTGATCATCAGGCCGCACATGCCGCAGATGCCCTCGCGACAGTCGGAGTCGAACGCGATGGGCTCGTCGCCCTTGGCGATCAGGTCCTCGTTGAGGACGTCGAGCATCTCGAGGAACGACATGTCCTCCGAGATCTCGTCGAGCTCGTAGCCGTGCATGGCACCGGCGGACGCCGCGTCGGGCTGGCGCCAGATCTTGAGTGTGACTCTCACTTGTAGCTCCGCTGCTTCATCTCGATGGCCGTGTAGACGAGGTGTTCCTTGTGCAGGACGGGTTGGGCGTCGTCGCCGCCGAACTCCCAGGCCGCGACGTAGGAGTACTCCTCGTCGTCGCGCAGAGCCTCGCCGTCCTCGGTCTGCGACTCGGCACGGAAGTGGCCGCCGCAGGACTCGCGGCGGTGGAGGGCGTCGATGCACATGAGCTCACCGAGCTCGAGGAAGTCGGCGACGCGGCCGGCCTTCTCCAGCGACTGGTTGAGGCTCTCCGCGCTCCCGAGGACCTTGACGTTGCGCCAGAACTCCGCGCGCAGCGAGCGGATCAGGTCGATCCCCTTGCGCAGGCCCTCGGCCGTGCGCTCCATGCCGCAGTACTCCCACATGATGTGGCCGAGCTCGCGGTGGAAGGAGTCGACCGAGCGGTCGCCGTTGATGGAGAGCAGCGTGTCGATCCGGCCCTCGACCGAGGCGCGGGCCTCGACGACGGCCGGGTGGTCCTCGTCGATCTTCTCGAACGGCCCGTCGGCGAGGTAGTCGCGCACGGTGTTCGGGAGGACGAAGTAGCCGTCGCCCAGGCCCTGCATCAGCGCGGACGCGCCGAGGCGGTTGGCACCGTGGTCGGAGAAGTTGGCCTCACCGGTCACGAACAGGCCGGGGATCGTGGACTGCAGGTCGTAGTCGACCCACAGGCCGCCCATGACGTAGTGGACCGCCGGGTAGATCCGCATCGGGACCTCGTAGGGGTCCTCGCCGGTGATCCGGGCATACATGTCGAAGAGGTTGCCGTACTTCTCCTCGACCGCGGCCTTGCCCATGCGCTGCACGGCCTCGGCGAAGTCGAGGTAGACGCCGCGACGGAAGTCGCCGACCAGCGGGCCGACGCCACGACCCTCGTCGCAGACGTTCTTGGCCTGCCGCGAAGCGATGTCGCGGGGGACCAGGTTGCCGAAGGCCGGGTAGATCCGCTCCAGGTAGTAGTCGCGGTCCTCCTCCGGGATGTCGCGGGGGTTCTTGTCGCAGTCCTCGCGGTTCTTCGGCACCCAGATCCGGCCGTCGTTGCGCAGCGACTCCGACATGAGCGTCAGCTTGGACTGGTGCTCGCCGGAGACCGGGATGCAGGTCGGGTGGATCTGCGTGTAGCAGGGGTTGCCGAAGTAGGCGCCCTTGCGGTGCGCTCGCCACGTCGCGGTGACGTTGCAGCCCATCGCGTTGGTGGAGAGGAAGTAGACGTTGCCGTAGCCGCCGCTGGCGAGGACGACGACGTCGGCGATGTGGGTCTCGATCTCGCCGGTGACCATGTCGCGGGCGATGATCCCGCGGGCCTTCCCGTCGACGACGATCACCTCGAGCATCTCGTGGCGGGTGAAGGTCTCGACCGTGCCGGCGGCCACCTGGCGCTCGAGCGCCTGGTAGGCCCCGATCAGCAGCTGCTGGCCCGTCTGGCCACGGGCGTAGAAGGTGCGCGAGACCTGCACGCCGCCGAAGGAGCGGTTGTCGAGCAGGCCGCCGTACTCGCGGGCGAACGGGACGCCCTGGGCGACGCACTGGTCGATGATGTTGCGGCTGACCTCGGCCAGGCGGTAGACGTTCGACTCGCGCGAGCGGTAGTCGCCGCCCTTGACGGTGTCGTAGAACAGGCGGTGGACCGAGTCGCCGTCGCCCTTGTAGTTCTTGGCGGCGTTGATGCCGCCCTGGGCGGCGATCGAGTGGGCGCGACGCGGGGAGTCCTGGTAGCAGAAGGACTTCACGACGTAGCCGGCCTCGCCCAGCGTCGCCGCCGCCGAGGCGCCGGCCAGGCCGGTGCCGACGATGATCACCGACAGGTTCCGGCGGTTGGCGGGTGCGGCCAGCCGGGCGTTGAACTTGCGGCTGTCCCAGCGCTCGGCGATCGGCCCGGACGGGGCCTTCTTGTCCATCAGTGGGGAGCCTTCGGCGAAGTAGCCCTCGGCGTCGTTGGGTTCGTTGGACTCGGCGTGGGCCGTGGTGGTTTCAGTCATGTCGCTGTACTCCCTGGGCCTTACTTGTTGATGACGCCGGCGAGGACGAAGATCGGCACGAGCGAGAAGCCGCCGGCGATGACCACCGCGACGATCGCTCCGATGGCCTTCGCGTTGCGGCGCGCCTTGGCGTTGTTGGTGAGGCCGAGGGTCTGCGCGGCGCTCCACACCCCGTGGTGCAGGTGCATCGCGAGGGCAGCCATGGCGACCAGGTAGATCACGGTCAGCCACCACACGTTGAACGTGTCGACCAGCAGGTTGTAGGGGTCGTTGGTCGCGCCGCCCGAGACGTTGACCTTCCCGATCGTGAAGTTCAGGAGGTGCCAGACGATGAAGAGCAGCAGCGTCAGGCCGCCCCAGCGCATCATCCGCGAGGAGAAGGACGAGGCGAGGTTCTTCTTCACCTGGTACTTCACCGTGCGGGCCCGGCCGGCCCGGCGCCACAGCGCCACCGCCGCGTAGACGTGCACCACGAGGGCCACGATCAGCGCCGCACGGATCAGCCACAGCATCCCCTCGCGCGGGAGCATCGGCTCACCGATGATGCGCAGGTGCTCGGCGTACTCGTTGTAGGCGTCGTGGCCGCTGAAGGCCTTGAGGTTGCCGTACATGTGCAGGAGCACGAAGCCGATGAAGAGGACGCCACTGGCGGCCATCAGAAGTTTGAGTGCGATGGTCGAGCGCGTCGAGCGCGCTCCCCGGACCAGAGTCGTCGTTGCCACAAAGGGCCACGCTACCGTCCGTTTTCCCCGCTTTGTGCGGCGGGGAGTGTGACATATGCCCGGTTACCGGGCAGTCGTCACGCTGCGACGCGATTCCGGGGTCTTGTCGAGGCTGCCGCGGCGGCCAGCGGGACGTAGTGCCGAGCCACGAGCTCGTCGACGGCCGCGGCCCAGCCGCGGTCCGTGGAGAGGATCCGGGCCTGGGTGCCCAGCAGGCTCCGCCGGCTGTCGGCGGCCACTGCCGCCACCGCCCGGGTCATGCCGTGCGGGTCGGCAGGGTCGTAGAGGAGCCCGGACTCGAGGTGGCGCACGACGTCGGGAGCGCCACCTGCACGCGGCGCGACGACGGGTACGCCGCTGGCGGCCGCCTCGCGCAGCGCGTGGCAGCAGGTCTCGCGCTCGCCGGGGTGCACCAGCAGGTCGAGCGAGGCGAGCGCGACGGCCAGGTCACCGGTTCCGAGGGCGCCCATGAACTTCGCGTCCGGCAGCCGCGACCTGAGCCGCTCGAGCTGCGGGCCGTCGCCGATGACGACCGGCCGAATGCCCGGGACGTACGCCAGCTGCGCGAGCCGGCGTACGTCGTTTCGTCGCCGCAGGCTTCCGAGACAGCCGACGGTGACGAGGGGCCCGCTGCGTGAGCGGGCGCGCGACCAGCTCGCCCGGAGGCGGAGGTCGCGCAGCTGGGGGGAGAAGGCGTTGGTGTCGACGCCGGGGGTCCACAGCCCGGCGTGGACACCGAACTCCGCGAGCCGGTCGACCATCCACCCGGACGTGACGAGGACGGCGTCGGCGCGGTCGGCGACCTTCTTGCGCCAGTGGTCGGCGGTGACGTCCATCAGCGGTGACTGCTCCACGACGAGGGTGGCGACACCGAGGTGGCGCGCGTGCTCGAGCGCGTGGCGCCCCAACGTCCCGGGCGAGGTCGCGTGGACCAGGTCGGGGGCGAAGTCGTCCAGGGCCGCCCGGACCTGGCGGCCGGTGCGCAGCCGTCCCGGGACGGCTGCGGAGCCGAGCGCCGGGACTCGCACGACCTGGCTGCGGCGGTACGACGTGAGGCCGGGTCCGGGGGCGATGATCCGCACCTCGTGGCCGGTGTCGATGAGCCGGTCGGCGACCGACCGGACGGTGGTGACGGTGCCGTCCACGGCCGGGTAGAAGGTCTCGGTGACCAGCGCTATCCGCATGCCCCGAGAGTGACCGGCCCGGACGACGGGGGACCGGCGGGGGACCGTCACCCGATCGACAATTGGGTGACGCGTGTGTGAACTCGGGCGGTGTGGCCTCTTTCACATCGGCCCCGGAGTGTGCAGACTCACCCATGCACCGGACCCAACCCCGGAATGCGGAGGTGGCCATGGCGTCGACGGACGCACGCACGGCAGCAGGAGTGAACGGACCCACCCGGGCCCGGATCGGCGCGAAGACCCTGCGCGAGGACCGGTGGTGGCTGGCCCCACTCGCCACCTTCATCGTGTTCGGGGGGTTCGTCGTCTTCGCCACCTGGCGGGCCTTCCAGGGCGCCAACTTCTACGCGTCGCCGTACCTCTCGCCGTTCTACTCGCCCTGCCTGACCGACTCCTGCGTCGAGGGTTCGTCGGACTTCGGGCAGCCGCTGGGCTGGTGGAACCTCTCGCCGGCGCTGGTGATCCTGATCTTCCCGCTGGGCTTCCGGATGACCTGCTACTACTACCGCAAGGCCTACTACCGGGCCTTCTGGCTCTCACCGCCTGCGTGCGCGGTGGCCGAGCCGCACACCACGTACACCGGCGAGACGCGGTTCCCGCTCATCCTCCAGAACATCCACCGCTACTTCTGGTACGCCGCCGTCGTCGTCGCGCTGATCCTCACCTTCGACACCGTGCTGGCGTTCCGCAACGAGGACCGCGAGTGGGGGCACATGGGCCTCGGCACGCTGCTGATGCTGGCCAACGTGATCCTGATCTGGCTCTACACGCTGTCGTGCCACTCGTGTCGTCACATCACCGGTGGCCGGCTGCGGCACTTCTCGAAGCACCCGGTCCGCTACAAGATGTGGACCTTCGTGTCGAAGCTCAACGCCCGGCACGGGTCGTACGCCTGGTACTCCCTGTTCTCGGTCGCGATCGTGGACTTCTACATCTACCTGCTCGCGACCAACGTCTTCGACGACCCGCGCTTCTTCTAAGGATTGAGTCTTCTGAGATGACCGACCGACACCCGATGACCGGCAACGAGATGTCCGGCAGCGAGCCCGGCGGGATGGAGCGGCACAGCTACGACGTGGTCGTGATCGGGGCGGGCGGCGCAGGGCTCCGCGCGGCGATCGCCGCCCACGACGCCGGCGCCCGGACCGCCATCGTGTGCAAGTCGCTGCTCGGCAAGGCCCACACGGTGATGGCCGAGGGTGGGATCGCGGCCTCGATGGGCAACGTCTACCCCGAGGACAACTGGGAGGTGCACTTCCGCGACACCATGCGTGGCGGGAAGATGCTCAACAACTGGCGGATGGCCCAGCTCCACGCGCAGGAGGCCCCCGAGCGGGTCATGGAGCTCGAGGACTGGGGTGCGCTCTTCGACCGCACCCCGGACGGCCTCATCTCCCAGCGGGACTTCGGCGGGCACAAGTACGCGCGCCTCGCCCACGTCGGCGACCGCACCGGCCTGGAGATGATCCGCACCCTCCAGCAGCGCGCCGTCCAGCTCGGCATCGACGTGTTCATGGAGTGCACGGTCACCGAGCTGCTCAAGGATCGCCCCGAGAACGGGCAGAGCAGGATCTCCGGCGCCTTCGCCTACTGGCGTGAGACCGGCCGGTTCGTGACGTTCGAGGCGCCGAGCGTGATCCTGGCGACCGGCGGCATCGGCAAGTCCTTCAAGGTCACCTCGAACTCGTGGGAGTACACCGGCGACGGCCACGCCCTCGCGCTGCGCGCCGGCGCGAGCCTGATCAACATGGAGTTCGTGCAGTTCCACCCGACGGGCATGGTCTGGCCGCCGTCGGTGAAGGGCCTGCTGGTCACGGAGTCGGTGCGCGGGGACGGCGGCATCCTGAAGAACTCCGAGGGCAAGCGGTTCATGTTCGACTACATCCCCGACTTCTTCAAGGCCGAGACGGCCGACACGGAGGAGGAGGCGGACCGTTGGTACGACGACAAGAAGAACAACCGCCGCCCTCCCGAGCTGCTTCCGCGTGACGAGGTCGCCCGCGCCATCAACTCCGAGATCAAGGCCGGCCGCGGGACCCCGCACGGCGGCATCTACCTCGACATCGCGTCGCGGCGCGACCCCGAGTTCATCCGGCGCCGGCTGCCGTCGATGTACCACCAGTTCAAGGAGCTGGCCGACGTCGACATCACGGCCGAGCCGATGGAGATCGGGCCCACCTGCCACTACGTGATGGGGGGCGTGGAGGTCGACGCCGACACGGAGCTGAGCGGCGTCACCGGCCTCTACGCCGTGGGTGAGTGCTCCGGTGGCATGCACGGTTCCAACCGGCTCGGCGGGAACTCGCTCTCGGACCTGCTGGTCTTCGGCCGCCGGGCGGGGGAGAGCGCCGCCGCGTACGCCGCGGAGGCTGCCGCCGACCTGCCGAAGGTCGACCCCGATGACGTGCGGACGGCCCAGACCAGCGCGCTGCAGCCCTTCGAGTCCGTGGGCGGCGAGAACCCCTACTCGATCCAGGGCGACCTCCAGGAGTCGATGAACGACCTGGTCGGGATCATCCGGACGGCTCCCGAGCTCGAGGAGTCGCTGCGGGAGATCGAGCGGTTCAAGGAGCGGGCGTCGCGGCTGGTCGTGGAGGGCCACCGCCAGTACAACCCGGGCTGGCACCTTGCCATCGACCTGCGCAACATGCTCCTCGTCTCCGAGTGCATCGCCAAGGCCGCGCTCGAGCGCCAGGAGTCGCGTGGCGGCCACACCCGCGACGACTTCCCGGGACCGAACGAGGAGTGGGGCACCAAGAACCTCGTCCTGCGGCTGAACGAGGCCGGCACCGGTGTCGACCTCGCCCACCAGCCGCTGCCGGTCATGCCCGACGAGCTCAAGACGTACTTCGAGACCAAGTGAGGCGGCCGGACATGAGGAGCCTGCGATGAGCTACGACCTGAAGATGCGCGTGTGGCGGGGCGACCAGGACGGCGGTGACCTCGGCGACTACACGGTCTCGGTCGAGACCGGTGAGGTCGTGCTCGACGCGCTCCACCGGCTCCAGGCGACCCAGGCCGGGGACCTCGCCGTGCGCTGGAACTGCAAGGCCGGGAAGTGCGGCTCGTGCAGCGCCGAGATCAACGGCAAGCCGCGCCTGCTCTGCATGACCCGGCTCTCGGACTTCGACGAGTCCGAGACGATCACGGTCACGCCGATGCGCTCGTTCCCGGTCATCCGCGACCTGGTCACCGACGTCTCCTACAACTACGAGAAGGCGCGCGAGCTGCCGTCGTTCGCACCGCCGCCGCGCGATGCCGACAACAAGCGCCGGATGATGCAGGTCGACGTCGAGCGGGGCCAGGAGTTCCGCAAGTGCATCGAGTGCTTCCTGTGCCAGAACACCTGCCACGTCGTGCGGGACCACGAGGAGAACAAGCCGGCCTTCGCCGGGCCCCGGTTCTTCCTGCGCTACGCCGAGCTCGACATGCACCCCCTCGACACCCACGACCGGCGCGACCTCGCCCAGGGGGCGGCCGGCATCGGGATGTGCAACATCACCAAGTGCTGCACGGAGGTCTGCCCCGAGGGCATCAAGATCACCGACAACGCGATCATCCCGATGAAGGAGCGGGTGGCCGACCGCAAGTTCGACCCGCTGGTCTGGCTCGGCAACAAGATCGGCATCCGCAACAAGGACAACGAGGGCCGCGAGCCGGTCTGACCTGCCCGAAAGGTCCCGCCGCCCAGCCGCCGGTGGGAGCATCAGGTATGACCCGGAAACCCACCGCGCCGATCCGCACCGTGATCGTGCGCCTCACCATCGGCTCCTTCTCGCTGGCCGCGCTGATGGGCGTCATCGCCCTCATCGGCGGCGGGGAGTTCGGCGCGACCGAGGGCCGCATCCTCCTGACGACCCTGCTCGTGGGCGTCGTGAGCGTGGCCGTGCTCTGCTACCTCGCAACTGCGGGGACGCCGTTCCAGGTCGTCGGCGTCGCCGGTGGTCTCACCGTGCTGGTGCCCCTCGTCAGTGCGCTGCTCCTGATCTGGGGTGACTGGGAGAACGAGCCCGCCGAGTGGGTGGGCAAGACGTTCGGGGTCGGTGTGGTCGTCGCTGCCACCCTCGCCCAGGCCAGCCTGCTGCTCGTCCTCGGTGGGCGGGCACGGCGGCTCGTCCGCCGGCTCCTCGTCGGCACCCTGGTGATGGCGGCCGTCCTCGCCGGCCTCATCAGCTACCTCATCCTCGGCCCCGAGCCCGACGGTCCCTACTTCCGGGTGCTGGGCGTGGTCGCGATCCTCGACGTGCTCGGCACGGTCGTGGTCGCGGCCCTGACCCGCTTCGGCGCCGGCGAGGTCGCCAGCGCCTCCGGCACCACCCTGACGATCCCGGCCGAGCTGGCCGCCCGGCTGGACGCCCACGTCGCCCGGACCGGCCGGCCGCGGGACGAGGTGGTGGCCGTGGCCGTGGAGCGCTACCTCGACGAGGCCGCCACGGGCGCGCCCAGCGGCAGCGACTCAGACGGTGACACCGACGGGGAGCCCGCGGGTCCGGCCTCGCGGCATTGAAAACATCACACTCGGTGGCCGGGTGTGGGGCACGCCTCTAGGGTTCGCACCATGACTGGTGCCAGCAGGGTCGAAGGTGGCCTCGACGAGCCGACCGAGCTCGAACCCGAGCAGGGGTCGCTGAACCTCGAGTCGCCCGAGGACCGGCACGCCGCCGAGGACTGGGAGCGGGCCGCGGCCGCGGTGCTCCGCAAGGCGAGGCGGATGGCCGACGAGGACCCCGACGACGCCGTCTGGGCGAAGCTCACCCGCACGACCCTCGACGGCATCGGGATCAGCCCGCTCGGCACCCGCGCCTCGGTCGCGGACCTGCCGCCCACCGGCCGGCCCGGTGCCGCGCCGTACACCCGTGGCCGCACGGCCGGCCACCCCGAGCTCGGGTGGGACATCCGATCCCACCTCTCCGGACCGGACGCCCGGAGCGCCCACGAGGACGCCCTCGTCGACCTGCAGAACGGCGTCACCTCGCTCTGGGTCGAGCTCGGCGCGGGCCTCGGCCCCGACGACCTCGACGCTGTGCTGGCCGAGGTGCTGCTGGACCTCGCGCCGGTCGTCCTCGACGCATCCAGCGCGCCGGTCGCCGCGGCCGAGGCGTTCCTCGCCGTCCTGGCCGACCGGGGCCTGACCCCGGCCGAGGGGACCAACCTGGGCGTCGACCCGTTCGCGGCCCGGCTGCGGGTCTCGACGAGCTCGACCAACGCGAACAGCTCGACCGACGACCTCGTCGCCGTCGCACGGCTCGCGATCCAGGCGGGGACGCTCGGCGTCGTCGTCGACGCCACCGCGATCCACGACCTCGGCGCGTCCGACGCCCAGGAGCTCGGCTACAGCCTGGCGGTCGGCGCGGCGTACCTCCGCCAGCTCACCGCTGCCGGGATCCCGCTGGACCAGGCACTGGGCCTGATCGAGTTCCGTTACGCCGCGACGGACGAGCAGTTCCCGACCATCGCCAAGCTGCGCGCCGCGCGCCGCCTCTGGTCGCGGGTCGCCGAGCTGAGCGAGGCCTCGCCCGACGCGGCCGGGCAGCGTCAGCACGCCGTGACCAGCCGGCCGATGATGAGCAAGTACGACCCCTGGGTCAACATGCTCCGCACCACCGTGGCCGCGTTCGCGGCCGGTGTCGGCGGCGCCGACACCGTCACGGTGCTCCCGTTCGACAGCGTGCTCGGCCGTCCGGACGCCCTCGGTCGCCGAAACGCCCGCAACACCTCCTCGCTGCTGATCTCGGAGTCCCACGTCGCCCGGGTCGCCGACCCCGCCGGCGGCTCGTACGCCGTCGAGAAGCTCACCGACGACCTGGCGCGTGCCGGCTGGGAGGAGCTCGGCCGGATCGAGGAGAGCGGCGGTGTCGCCGCAGCCCTGGACGACGGCTCGCTGCTCGGCCGGGTCGAGGAGCTGGCCGGGCGCCGCGAGGCCGAGATCGCTCGCCGCCGGCGGCCGCTGACCGGGGTCACCGAGTTCCCGAACCTGGCTGAGACCCTGCCCGAGCGCGCGCCCGACGAGACCGCCGGACAGGTGCGTCGCTACGGCGCCAGCTTCGAGGCCCTGCGCGACGAACCGGCCACCGCGCCGGTCTTCCTCGCGACGATGGGCACCGTCGCCGCCCACACCGCCCGTGCGACGTTCGCCGCCAACCTGTTCGCCGCCGGCGGGATCGCCGTCGAGCCGGCCGGCCCCACCGCGGACGTCGCCGAGGTCCTCGCGGCGTACGACGGCCAGCGGGTCGTCTGCCTGGCCGGGCCGGACACGACATACGCCGAATGGGGCGCCGACCTGGTCGCCGCCCTGCGCGCTGCGGGCGCCCGGTGGCTGGTCCTGGCCGGCAAGCCGGGGGACCGGACGGTCGCACCCGACCTCGTCGACGACTCGGCTGCCGTCGGCGTCGACGCGCTCACGTTCCTGACCCGCACGAGGGAGAAGCTCGCATGACCATCCCCACGTCCTTTGCAGGGCTGACGCTGGACAGTGACAAGGGCTCGGGGGCAGGCGCCGGCGCGCCCTCATCGAGCACCCCGGGCAGCGACGCTGGTGCCTGGCACTCGCCCGAAGGCATCGGGATCCTGCCCGTCTACGGTCCCGAGCACCTGGCCGGCCTCGACGCGCTGGACACGTTGCCCGGTCTCAGCCCGTTCCTGCGCGGGCCCTACCCGACGATGTACACCACGCAGCCGTGGACGGTCCGCCAGTACGCCGGCTTCTCGACCGCCGAGGAGTCCAACGCGTTCTACCGGCGCAACCTCGCCGCAGGACAGAAGGGCCTGAGCGTCGCGTTCGACCTGGCGACGCACCGTGGCTACGACTCCGACCACCCGCGGGTGCGCGGTGACGTCGGCATGGCCGGCGTGGCGATCGACTCGATCTACGACACCCGCACCCTGTTCGACGGCATCCCGCTCGACGAGATGTCGGTGTCGATGACGATGAACGGCGCCGTGCTGCCGGTGCTCGCGCTCTACATCGCGGCGGCCGAGGAGCAGGGGGTGAAGCCGGAACAGCTCGCGGGGACGATCCAGAACGACATCCTCAAGGAGTTCATGGTCCGCAACACCTACATCTACCCGCCGGCGCCGTCGATGCGGATCATCTCCGACATCTTCAGCTACACCTCCGCGAAGATGCCGCGCTTCAACTCGATCTCGATCTCCGGCTACCACATCCAGGAGGCCGGGGCGACGGCCGACCTCGAGCTGGCCTACACGCTGGCCGACGGCGTCGAGTACATCCGCGCCGGCCTCGAGACCGGCATGACGATCGACCAGTTCGCGCCGCGGTTGTCCTTCTTCTGGGCGATCGGGATGAACTTCTTCATGGAGGTCGCCAAGATGCGCGCCGCCCGCGCGCTGTGGGCGCGGCTGGTGCGCGAGTTCGAGCCGCAGAACCCCAAGTCGCTCAGCCTGCGCACGCACAGCCAGACCAGCGGCTGGTCGCTGACCGCGCAGGACGTGTTCAACAACGTCCAGCGCACCTGCATCGAGGCGATGGCGGCGACCCAGGGCCACACCCAGTCGCTGCACACCAACGCCCTCGACGAGGCGATCGCGCTGCCGACCGACTTCTCGGCCCGGATCGCCCGCAACACGCAGCTGCTGCTGCAGCAGGAGAGCGGCACCACCGGCACCATCGACCCGTGGGGCGGCTCCTACTACGTCGAGCGGCTCACCCACGACCTCGCGGAGCGCGCCTGGGCGCACATCCTGGAGGCCGAGCGAGCGGGCGGCATGGCCAAGGCCATCGAGCAGGGGATCCCCAAGATGCGCATCGAGGAGGCCGCGGCCCGCACCCAGGCCCGCATCGACTCCGGCGCGCAGAAGGTCATCGGCATCAACACCTTCCGGCTCGCCGCCGAGGACAAGCTCGAGGTCCACAAGGTCGACAACGACGAGGTCTACCGCCAGCAGATCGCGAAGCTCGAGCGGCTGCGCGCGGAGCGCAACGACGACGACGTACGCCGCGCGCTCGACGCGCTCACGAGCTCCGCGCAGAGCGGACCCTCCCGCGGCTCGCTCGACGGCAACCTGCTCGCGCTCGCCGTCGACGCGGCCCGGGCGAAGGCGACGGTCGGCGAGATCTCCGACGCCCTGGAGAAGGTCTACGGCCGCCACCAGGCAGTGATCCGTACGATCAGCGGCGTGTTCAGGGACGAGTCCGGCTCAGCCGGCAGCCAGCTGGTCCAGCAGGTGCTCGACGCCACCGACGCGTTCGAGGAGGCGGAGGGCCGTCGCCCGCGCATCCTCGTCGCGAAGATGGGCCAGGACGGCCACGACCGCGGCCAGAAGGTCGTCGTCAGCGCGTTCGCCGACATGGGCTTCGACGTCGACGTGGGCCCGCTGTTCTCCACACCCGAGGAGGTCGCGCAGCAGGCGGTCGACGCCGACGTCCACATCGTCGGGGTCTCCTCGCTCGCCGCGGGCCACCTCGCGCTGCTCCCTGCGCTGAAGCAGGCGCTGGCCGAGCACGGCCGGCCGGACATCATGATCGTGATCGGCGGGGTCATCCCGCCCGATGACGTGCCGACGCTCCAGGAGATGGGCGCAGCTGCGGTCTTCCTCCCGGGCACGGTGATCGCCGAGTCCGCGCTCGACCTTCTCGCGAAGCTGCGGGAGCAGCTCGACCACTGATGGCGTCGACCGAGCGGGTCGCCCACCTCGTCCAGGGCATCCGCGAGCAGAAGCGGGCAGCGGTCTCGCAGGCGATCACGCTGGTGGAGTCCTCGAAGCCCCAGCACCGGGCACTGGCCCGCGAGCTGCTGGCGGACCTGGGCAGCCTGGACGAGGCCGCTGCCCGTGCGCCGGCGGTCCGGGTCGGCATCTCCGGCGTCCCGGGCGTCGGCAAGTCGACGTTCATCGAGTCGCTGGGGACCCGGCTCACCGGCGAGGGGCACCGCGTCGGGGTGCTCGCGGTCGACCCGTCGAGCGTCCGCACCGGCGGCTCGGTGCTGGGCGACAAGACCCGGATGGCTCGCCTCTCGGCAGACCCCCACGCCTACATCCGCCCCTCGCCCTCCGCAGGCACGCTCGGCGGGGTCGCCCGCGCGACCTTCCAGGCGATGGCGGTGCTCGAGGCGGCGGCGTACGACGTGGTGCTCGTCGAGACCGTCGGGGTGGGCCAGTCCGAGGTGACCGTCGCCGGCATGGTCGACACGTTCCTCTTCCTCACCCTCGCCCGCACCGGCGACCAGCTGCAGGGCATCAAGAAGGGCATCCTCGAGCTCGCCGACGTGATCGCGGTGAACAAGGCCGACGGTGACCGCGAGCAGGAGGCGCGAGCGGCCGCCCGCGAGCTCGCCGGCGCGCTGCGCCTGGTCCGCGGCAAGGGGGAGTGGGCCCCGCCCGTCGTCACCTGCTCGGGCCTCACCGACGTCGGGGTCGACGACCTGTGGCAGCGGGTCCTGGCGCACCGCGAGCACCTCGGCGAGGAGGGGCTGGCCGCCAAGCGCGCCCGGCAGCAGCTCGACTTCACCTGGGCCCTGGTCCGCGACGAGCTGGCGGAGCGGCTGCGGCACTCGCCCGGCGTGGCGGCGATCCGGGACGAGGTCCAGCGGGCAGTGCTGGCGGGGGAGCTGCCCGCCACGACGGCGGCCGACCGCATCCTCGCGGCGTACGACGCTCCGGGCTGATCCTGCGCACCCGACACCAGTGTTGGGTAAACCGCGATCGATCCTGCCCACCGGGTCGGCGGCGGAGCCAGTATTCCTGCAGTGACTGACTGCAGGGAGCCGGCCGCCGTCGAGTGGACGCGCAAGGCGCTCTACGTCACCACGAGCGTGCTCGTCGACCCTCCGGCCGGCAAGCTGGTCCGCTTCCGGTTCTGGTCGACGACGCACCACGCGGGTCCCGGACTTCCCCATCCGGGGCCCGCGGTCACGTCCATGCAGCAGACCGCCGTGCACTAACCTCGTCGCGATGCCACCCGAAGCCTTCGCCCTCATCGACTCCGTCGTCGACAAGTACGACGCCGAGCTGGTCGAGCTGCGCCGTGACCTGCACGCGCACCCCGAGCTGTCGTGGCTGGAGACCCGGACCACCGCCCTGGTCGCGACCCGGGTCGAGCAGGCCGGCTGGCGGGTGACCCGGCTGCCACGCGCCGGCTTCGTGGCCGACCTGGGCGACGAGGGCCCGTGCGTGGGGCTGCGCGCAGACATGGACGCCCTCCCGGTCCTGGACACGACCACCGATCCCTGGACCAGCACCGTCCCGGGCGTCGCGCACGCATGCGGACACGACGTCCACACGACCGCGCTGGTGGGTGCGGCGCTGGCCCTCGCCGAGGTGCACGACCGGGGCCTGCTCCCCGGACGGGTGCGGCTCTTCTTCCAGCCCGCCGAGGAGGTCATGCCGGGAGGGGCTCTGCACCTCCTGGGCCTCGACGCGCTCGAGGGCGTCGAGCGTGTCTTCGCCCTGCACTGCGACCCGGGCGTCGACGTCGGACAGGTCGGCCTGCGGCTCGGCCCGCTGACCAGCGCCGCCGACCGCCTCGAGGTGCGGCTCGAGGGGACCGGCGGCCACACCTCGCGCCCGCACCTGACCGGTGACCTCACCTTCGCCCTGGCCAAGGTCATCACCGAGCTGCCCGCGATCCTGTCGCGCCGCTTCGACCCGCGCTCGGGGGTGAGCCTGGTCTGGGGGATCGCCAAGGCCGGCGCCGCTGCCAACGTCATCCCCGACCGCGGCATGGTCGCCGGCACGGTCCGGATCCTCGACGCGGTCGCCTGGGCCGACTGCGAGACGCTGGTGCGCGACCTGGTGCACGAGATCGTCCGGCCCTACGGCGTGAGCGCCCACGTCGACTACCAGCGCGGCGTGCCGCCGGTCGTCAACGAGCCCGTCTCCCACCGGATGATGACCGCGGCCGTGCGCCGCGTCCTCGGCGAGGACGGGCACGTGACCGCCCACCAGAGCCTGGGTGGGGAGGACTTCGGCTGGTACCTCGACCAGGTGCCCGGCGCGATGGCCCGGCTCGGGACCCGCACGCCCGGCGGACCGACGTACGACCTGCACCAGGGCGACCTGCGCATCGACGAGCGGGCGACGGCCATCGGCGCCCGGGTGCTGGCCGAGGTGGCGATGGCCGCCCTGCGTTAGCCCTTGTGGTAGGGGACGCCGTCCGCTGCCGGTGGTCGTGACTTACCGACGAGACCGGCCACGGCGAAGATGGTGACGACGTACGGCAGCATGAGCATGAACTGGCTCGGCACCGGTGAGCCGATCACGGACAGGACGCCCTGCAGGTTCGAGGCGAACCCGAACAGGAGCGCGGCCAACGTCGCCCGGATGGGGTCCCACTTGCCGAAGATGACGGCCGCGAGTGCGATGTAGCCCGCGCCGCCGGTCATCTCCCGGTTGAACTGGGGCACCGAGACCAGGGTGTAGAAGGCGCCGCCCATGCCGGCGATGGCGCCCGCGATGAGGATGGTGCGGTAGCGGGTGAGGTTGACCCTGATGCCCACCGTGTCGGCGGCCTTCGGGTGCTCACCGACGGCGCGCACGCGCAACCCCCACCTGGTGCGGTAGAGCGCCCACGTGACGACCGCGACGACGATGTAGAGGAGGTAGACGATGGCCGTCTGCCGGAAGAAGATCGGGCCGATCAGCGGAATCTCCCCGAGCACGGGGATCGCCAGCGCCTGGAACCTCGGGGGCGAGTTCAGGGACTCGGCGTTGGGGGCCAGCACCTGGGTGAACATGAAGCTGGTCACGCCGATCACCAGCACGTTGAGCACGACTCCGACGATCACCTGGTCCACGAAGTAGGTGATCGCGAAGAGGCCGAGCACCAGTGCGACGAGAAGGCCCGCCACCATCGAGGCGGCCAGTCCGGCCCACGTCGAACCGGTGAGCGACCCGACCAGGGCGGCAGCAAAGGCTCCGGCGAGGAGCTGGCCGTCGATGGCGATGTTGACCACGCCGGACCGCTCGCCGAGCACGCCCCCGAGCGCCCCGAAGACGAGCGGCACAGCCAGCGCCAGCGACCCTGCGAGGAGTCCCACGACGGGAATCGTGCCGCCTGCGGCGGCCCACGCCAGGAAACCCACCATCCACGCGACGGCGAACGCGACCACGAGCCACAGGGGAGTGGTGCGCTCCTTCAGGAACCGGCGGATCGACGCCGCCGTGCACAGGGCGCAGAGGGCGACCATGAGCCAGGTCGTGGCGGTCGACGGCACCGTCACGGCCGGCAGCTCCACGAAGTCCGAGCCAGTCGCCAACCGGAAGGTGGTGTCACCCGACTGGGGTGCCAGGGCGACGATGAGGAGGAGCCCCACCGTGAGGACGCCGAACAGGATGGGTGCCTTGCGGTCGACGACCGTCGTCACCCCGGCCAGCCGGGTCTCCTCGAGCGTGGTGCTCACTTCGCCTCCTTGGAGGGCAGTCGGAAGATTGCTCTGATCAGCGGAGGCGCCGCGAGGAACAGCACGATGAGCGACTGCACCACCAGCACGATGTCGACCGGGATGTCCTGGGACGCCTGCATCGCGAAGCCGCCCGCCTTGAACGCACCGAAGAGGAGCCCGGCGGCGAGGATGCCCAAGGGGCGCGACCTGCCGAGCAGGGCGACGGTGATCGCGTCGAACCCGATACCCGCGTCGAGGTCCACCGCCACGCCGCTGGTCACGGTGCCCAGCACCTGGTTGGCGCCCGCCAGGCCGACCAGTGCACCGGCGAGGAGCATGACGACCGTGTACGTGCGTCCGACGTTGATGCCGGCCGCGCGCGCGGCCGTGGGGTTGAGTCCGACGGCGCGGATGCGGAACCCGAGCGCCGACCGGTTCAACAGCCACCACACGACGCCCACGGCGACCAGGGCCAGCAGGAAGCCCAGGTGCAGGTTGTACTGGTCACCCAGGAGCTTGGGCATCGTCGCCGACTCGCGCATCGGCAGGGACTTCGGGTTGAACGAGCCCGGCGCCTGCAGCAGGCTCTGCTGCGAGAGGGCGTAGAAGACCAGGTAGAAGGCGACGTAGTTGAGCATGATCGTGACGATCACCTCGTGCGCGCCGGTGCGGGCCTTGAGGAGTCCGGCCAGGCCGGCCCACAGGGCGCCGGCCAGCATGCCCGCGGCGATCGCCAGCGGCAGGTGCACGAACCAGGGCAGGTCCAGCTTGAAGCCGATCCAGCCAGCGGCGGAACCGGCGAGCAGCATCTGCCCGCGACCACCGATGTTGAACAGCGCTGCGCGGAACGCCAGCCCCACGCCGAGACCGGCCGCGATGAGCGGGGCGGCGAACTTGCAGGTCTCGGTCAGCGGTCGGATGCCCAGCTCGAACGTCTCCGCCCGGGTGTTGTAGACCGAGCCTCGGAACAGCGCCGTGTAGGCGCCCCAGATCGCGTCCCAGGTCGCCCGGAAGAAGTCGCCGGGGCGGGCGAAGATGTAGCCCGTGCTGTCTCGGACCCGCTCGTCGGTGAAGGCGATCAGCAACGAGCCGACGGCGATCGCGAGCAGGACGCCGAGCACCGCCACCAGGGCGTTGCCGGACGTGATGTCGCGCATGACCTCACGCCAGCGGTTCGGTCCCGGTGCCTCGGGCTCGACGGGGGAGGGCTGCTCCGTCCCTACTGCGCTGCTCATGCGGTCGCCCCTTCCGGACGTTCGCCGGTCATCATGAGACCGAGTACCTCGCGTGGGGTGTCCCCGGGCACGATGCCGACGACCCGGCCCCGGTAGAGCACCATGATGCGGTCTGCCAGCGCCACGACCTCGTCGAGCTCGGTCGAGACCACGAGGACCGGAACGCCGGCGTCCCGACCGGCGACGATCTGCTTGTGGATGAACTCGATCGATCCGACGTCGACCCCGCGCGTCGGCTGCGCCGCGACCAGGAGCCGCAGCTCCCGGGAGAGCTCGCGGGCCACCACGACCTTCTGCTGGTTGCCGCCGGAGAGCTGCTCGGCCAGCGTGCTGATGCCGGGCGCGCGCACGTCGTACTCCTCGAGCTTCTCCTTCGCGAACGCCTCGAGCCGGTCCAGGCGCAACGCCCCTCGGCTGACGAACGGCTCCGTGTGGCTGCGGTTGAGCATCATGTTCTCGGCGATCGTGAAACCCCCGACCAACCCGTCCGCCTGGCGGTCCTCGGGGATGAACCCCACCCCGGCCTCGAGGATCTGGCGCACCGATCGGCCGACGAGCTCGGAGCCGTGGAGGCGGATCGACCCGCGGACGTGCTCCTGCAGTCCCAGCAGCGCCTCGGTCAGCTCGGTCTGGCCGTTGCCCTGGACGCCGGCGACCGCGAGGACCTCGCCGTTCCTGATGGTGAAGCTCACGTCGTCGACGTGGATGCGACCCAGGTCATCGATGACGGTCAGTCCTTGCACCGTCAGGGCATCCTCACCCAGCTGGGGCGGGCCCTTGTGCACCGTCAGCTCCACCGGTCGGCCGACCATCAGCGAAGCCAGCTCGGCATTGGTGGCTGTCGGGCTGGCCTCGGCGACGACCTTGCCGAGCCGGATCACCGTGATCCGGTCCGCCACGGCGCGGACCTCTCGCAGCTTGTGGGTGATGAACACGATCGCCTTGCCCGCCTCCTTGAGCTGGCGCATGATCTCCATCAGCTCGTCGGTCTCCTGCGGCGTCAGCACGGCCGTGGGCTCGTCGAGGATGAGCACCTGCGCGTCGCGCGAGAGGGCCTTGATGATCTCGACCCGCTGCTGCACGCCGACGGGGAGGTCCTCCACCACCGCGTCGGGGTCCACATGGAAACCGAACTGGTTCGAGATCTCCCGCACCCGCTGCCTCGCGGCGTCGGCATTGAGCGAGCCGGCGAATCCGGTGGTCTCGTTGCCGAGCATGACGTTCTCGGCGACGGTGAAGACGGGGATGAGCATGAAGTGCTGGTGGACCATGCCGATCCCGGCGGCGATCGCATCGCCGGGGCCCGAGAACTTCTGGACGACGTCGTCGAGGACGATCTCACCCTCATCGGCCTGGTAGAGGCCGTAGAGGACGTTCATCAGGGTGGACTTGCCGGCGCCGTTCTCGCCCAGGAGGCAGTGGATCTCGCCCGGTTCGACCGTCAGTGAGATCCGGTCGTTCGCTACGAGTGTTCCGAAGCGCTTGGTGATGTCGCGCAGGACAAGCTTCATGGGACGGCATCCTAGTGTCGGTGTCCGACGCTCGAACGACAGAGGGAGGCCGGCCAGAGCCGACCTCCCCCTGTCATCAGGCGAGTTACTGCTTGAGGTACGACGTGACCTCGATGGAGCCGTCGATGATCCCGGCCTTGACGTCGTCGAGCTCGGAGGCGACCGAGTCGGACACCTTCGCGTCGTAGTTGTGGAACGGCGCAATGCCGACCCCGCCGTTCTCCAGCGTGCCGACGTACGGCGCGAAGTCGAACTTGTCGTTGCCGGCGGCCATGATCGCCTCGTAGGTCGAGACCTTCATGTTCTTCAGGATCGACGTGAGCACGACGTCCTGCGTCTTCGGGTCGGTGTCGTAGAAGTCGGCGTCCACACCGACCAGTGCGACGTCCTTGCCGGACGCGTCGATCGCGGTGAGCGCACCCTGGTAGATCGGCCCGCCGACCGGGAGGATGACGTCGACGTCCTGGTCGAGCAGCTGACGAGCGGTGTTGGTCGCCGTCTCGTTCGCCTCGAAGCCGCCGGTGAAGAGACCGTCCTTGCCGTCCCATCCGACGACCTTGACGTCCTTGCCCTTCTCCTTGGCGTAGTACTCGGCGCCCTGCTTGAACCCGTCCATGAAGATCGTCACGGTCGGGTAGGGCTGGCCGCCGTAGGTCCCGACGACGCCGGTCTTGGTGGTGTCGGCGGCGAGGTAGCCGGCCATGAAGGCGGCTTGGGCGGTGTCGTAGAGCAGCGGCTTGATGTTCGGCTCGTCGGCCTTGCCGTCGAAGGTCTGGCCGTCGTCGCCACCGTCAGCCGCGTCGTCGATGAGGACGTAGTCGATGTCGGGGTTCGCGGCTGCCGACTCCTTGGTCGCCGCTGCGAGAGCGAAGCCGACCGTCACGATGGCGTCACAGCCCTCGGCGACCAGGCTGTCCAGGTTGGGGGCGTAGTCGTTCGCGCTGTTGGACTCGACGGCCTTGAACTTCGAGCCGAGCTCGTCGGCCGCCTGCTTGACGCCCTCGTAGCTGAGCTGGTTGAACGACTTGTCGTCGAAGCCGCCCGCATCGGAGACGATGCACGGCAGGAAGTCCGAGGCCTCGCCGCCGTTGTCCTTGGACTCGTCCGGGGCGTCCCCGCAGGCGACCAGGACCGTGGACGCAACGAACACGGCCAAACCGCCGGTCGCGGCCTTCCTCAACTTCTTCACTGTTGCCTCCCAATACTCGCCCCGTCGAGTACGAGGCGGACAAGCAGTCACCGTAGCGAACGCGGCCCTTGGTTTCGGTGATTCGGCAACGTTGACTGCCCAACGGTTACCATGTCGAAATGTTTCCTCCACCTGGCCCGGCTGTCGAGGAAATCCTCACGTGAACCCGGCAACTGCCGACGAGTGGGGGACGCTGCGCGAAGCGGCCGAAGAGGCAACGGGCCGCGCCTACGCGCCGTACTCCCGCTTCCGGGTCGGCGCAGCGGCGCTGGTGGACGACGGCCGGATGGTCACCGGCTGCAACGTGGAGAACGCGGCGTACGGCGTGACCCTCTGTGCGGAGTGCGGACTGGTCTCGCAGCTGCACATCACCGGTGGCGGGCAGCTGACCCACTTCGTGTGCGTCAACGGTGACCGCGAGGTGATCATGCCGTGCGGGCGGTGCCGCCAGCTGCTGCACGAACACGGGCGACAGGACCTCCAGCTGCTCACCCCGCTCGGCGTGCGCACCATCGACGAGGTCCTGCCCCAGGCCTTCGGTCCGAGCGACCTCGACCGCTGACCGCCACCCCACGTACGCCGTACCGACGCGAGGAACAGAACATGACCAAGCACGACGCAGTCGAGGTGATCATCGCCAAGCGCGATGGCGCCGAGCTGACGGACAGCCAGATCGACTGGGTGATCGACGCCTACACGCGCGGCGAGGTCGCCGACGAGCAGATGTCGGCGCTGGCGATGGCGATCCTGCTGAACGGGATGAACCGCCGCGAGATCGCCCGCTGGACTGCCGCGATGATCGCGTCGGGGGAGCGGATGGACTTCTCGACGCTCTCGCGCCCGACCGCGGACAAGCACTCCACCGGGGGCGTGGGGGACAAGATCACCCTGCCGCTGGCTCCACTCGTCGCCGCGTGCGGCATTGCCGTGCCGCAGCTGTCCGGCCGCGGACTGGGCCACACCGGCGGCACGCTCGACAAGCTGGAGTCGATCCCAGGTTGGCGGGCGGCGCTCACCAACGACGAGATGTTCGCCCAGCTCGAGTCCGTCGGTGCGGTCATCTGCGCCGCCGGCGACGGGCTGGCGCCCGCCGACAAGAAGCTCTACGCGCTGCGTGACGTCACCGGCACGGTCGAGGCGATCCCGCTGATCGCCTCCTCGATCATGTCCAAGAAGATCGCCGAGGGCACCGGCTCGCTGGTGCTGGACGTGAAGGTCGGCACGGGCGCCTTCATGAAGTCGGTCGACACCGCCCGGGAGCTGGCCGAGACGATGGTCGCGCTGGGCCAGGACGCCGGCGTGCACACCGTCGCGCTGCTGACCGACATGTCCACCCCACTGGGCCGCACGGCCGGGAACGCGATCGAGGTCGCGGAGTCCGTGGAGGTGCTGGCCGGTGGGGGACCCGCCGACGTCGTCGAGCTGACCCTGGCGCTGGCCCGCGAGATGCTCGCGGGAGCAGGCGTCACGGACCTCGACCCGGCGGACAAGCTGGCCGACGGCTCGGCGATGGACGTCTGGAAGGCGATGGTCCGCGCCCAGGACGGCGACCCCGACGCCCCGATGCGCGTGGCCCGCGAGTCCCACGTCGTCACCGCGCCCGCGTCGGGCGTGCTCACCCGGCTGGACGCGATGGCCGTCGGCATGGCGGCATGGCGACTGGGTGCCGGGCGCGCCAAGCAGGGCGCCGCGGTCCAGGACGGCGCGGGCGTCGTGTGGCACGCGCGTCCCGGAGACCCGGTCACCGAGGGCGCCCCGCTGTTCACGCTGCTGACCGACGAGCCGGAGCGCTTCGACCGTGCGCTGGAGTCGCTCGAAGGGGGCTACGACATCGCGGCCGCGGGCACGACGTACACGCCGGAGCCGCTGCTCATCGACCGCATCGGCTGAGCGGCGGGCCTCAGGGCAGCAGCAGGACGACCGACTCGGCGACGCACGCCGGCTTGGACTCGCCCTCGATCTCGATGACGTGCTTGAGCGTGAGCTGCTTGCCCGCGGGCAGGTCGGTGACGTCGCCGACGGTGACCGTCGAGCGGATGCGGGAGCCGACCCGGACGGGGTTCGGGAAGCGCACCTTGTTGACGCCGTAGTTCAGCTTGGCGCCCGGCGTCTCCAGCGAGAAGACGGTGCTGCCGAGCCAGGGCACGAGCGAGAGCGTGAGGTAGCCGTGCGCGATGGTGCCGCCGAACGGCCCGTCCTTCGCTCGCTCGACGTCGACGTGGATCCACTGGTGGTCCCCGGTCGCCTCGGCGAACTGGTTCACACGTTCCTGCTCGATCGTCACCCACTCGGAGGTGCCGAGCTCCTCGCCGCTCGCCGCGGCAACCTCGTCCAGGCTGGTGAAGACGCGCATGTGTCACTCCATCGTGTCGCTGGGTCGTATCGGTGGGTCGTATCGCTGGGTCGTGTCGTTGGGCCGGTGTGCTGGTCCTTGTCCTGACAGGATGGCGGCATGACCGTCTCCTCCATCACGGAACCTATCGCCCCTACCCGTGACCAGGTCCTGCGGGCGCCGAAGGTGCTGCTGCACGACCACCTCGACGGTGGGCTCCGGCCGCAGACGATCATCGACCTCGCCGCCGAGTGCCAGCACGAGCTGCCGGCCACCGACGCCGCCACGCTGGGCCAGTGGTTCGCCGACTCCGCGAACTCGGGGTCGCTGGTGCGCTACCTCGAGACGTTCGACCACACCGTCGCCGTCATGCAGAACGGTCCCGCCCTGACCCGCGTGGCCCGCGAGTGCGTCGAGGACCTCGCGGCCGACGGGGTGGTCTACGCCGAGGTGCGCTACGCCCCCGAGCAGCACGTCGCGGCCGGCCTCACCCTCGACGAGGTCGTGGCGGCGGTCCAGGAGGGCTTCGACATCGCCACCGCGGCCGCCGGCGGCCGGATCGTGGTCCGACAGCTGCTCACCGCGATGCGCCACCAGGCGCGGTCCAGGGAGATCGCGGAGCTGGCGGTCGCCTGGCGCGACCGCGGCGTCGCCGGTTTCGACATCGCGGGCGCCGAGGCGGGCTACCCGCCCACCCGTCACCTCGACGCGTTCGAGTACCTCCAGCGCGAGAACTCCCACTTCACGATCCACGCGGGCGAGGCCTTCGGCCTGCCGTCGATCTGGCAGGCCATCCAGTGGTGCGGCGCCGACCGGCTCGGCCACGGCGTGCGCATCATCGACGACATCACCGTGGCCGAGGACGGCACCGTGGAGCTCGGCCGCCTCGCGGCGTACGTCCGTGACCAGCGGATCCCGCTGGAGATGTGCCCCGCCTCCAACGTCCAGACCGGGGCGGCGCCGTCGATCGCGGAGCACCCGATCGGGCTGCTCGCCCAGCTGCGCTTCCGGGTCACGGTGAACACCGACAACCGGTTGATGAGCCAGACCTCGATGACCGACGAGATGTGGTCGCTGGTCGAGGCGTTCGGCTACACCCTCACCGACCTGCGGTGGTTCACGCTCAATGCCATGAAGTCGGCGTTCCTGCCGTTCGACGAGCGGCTGGCCATCATCGACGACGTGATCAAGCCCGGCTACGCCGCGCTCGCCGCCTCACCGCGCTGAGCCCCCGACCCGAATCCTCAGGCCGGCAGGACGACCAGCCAGGGCCGGTCCCAGCCGGCCAGGTCGAGCCGGTTCCCCACGAAGGAGTCCCGCTCGACGTCGACCAGGCGCCCGGCCGCGGGCTCGTAGCAGCGCAGCCGCCCCTCGACCTCGCCGAGGCCGAGCACCACGTGGCGGGGGGCCCACCGGTCGCCGACGTAGACCGGCACGGGTCGCCTGCGTGAGGTGGCTGCGACGACCTCGTCGAAGACCTCGCCGCGGCCGGGCCAGGCGGGGCGGATGGTGTGGTGGACGCGGGGGAGGGTCTCGCCGTCGGTCGCCGCGAGCTGGCGGGCCACCGCCCACGGTGGCGTGCCGAGCGAGCGCGGCCAGGGGAGCTGGAGGTGACCCGCGGCGTCCACGGCCCCGGTCACCCGGTGGTGCATGCCCAGCACCTCGTGGCGGAACCGGCCCGCGAGGTCGCCGGGGAGGTCGTAGCCGGTGACCGGGTGCCGGCCGGTGGCGACCAGCTCGGCGTACGCCGGGTCGACGAGCATCCGCGCCACCACGAGCACGGTCGCGCCGCACGAACGCCGGTCCGGCTGGGCCAGCCGCTCGCGGAACGCCCGCGCCGGCCAGTCCGTGACCGGTTCGGTCATCGGGGCACGGTGCGGTCGGTCAACAGGTCCACGCCCGCGAGCGCCTCGTCGGAGGTGACCGCGCGGCAGCCGTGGGCGACGGCGTGCGAGACCACCCGGCGCTGGTCGCGCAGGAGGGCGAGCCCACGCATCACGAGCACGAGGGGCGGCTTGCGGCGCTCGCGCAGGTCGCGGGTGAGTCGGCGCCAGAACGTCACGACCGGGTGCTGGCGCACGCAGTACGCCGCGGCGAGCAGGCCGGCGTCGTGGCAGGCCCCGACGATCTCCTGGGCGAAGATCCCCTCGGCCACGAAGAGCTCGTGCCCGGCAAGGTCGAGCGTGCGTGACCCCCAGCGGCCGTCCCGCGCGATCTCGTAGACGGGGACCTCCACGCTGCCGTCCCAGCACAGTCGTTCGAGGGCGGCAAGGGCCTCGTCACGCAACCAGGAGTCGGGGTGGTCCCAGTCGACCAGGCCGGCGTTCGGGCCCTCGGTGATCCGGGGCAGCGAGGCGTCATCGCCGTTCTTGTAGAAGTCGTCGAGCCGCAGCACCGGCAGGCCGATGCGGTCGGCGAGCCGGGACTTGCCGGCTCCCGAAGGGCCGGCCAGGACGATCACCCGCGCGCGCACCGGACCATTCTGCCGGACGTCGGCGCCGCTCGGAACGCCGGTCAGGCCGACTGCGGCCAGTTCCCCGGATCGTTCATCGTGTCGCTGGTGGTCTCGCTGATCATCGGCCACTTGTTTCCGGGCATGCCGTCGAACCCCGCGGCGAGGACCTCCCAGTTCATCGCGGCGACCGTCTTCTGGTCCTTCCAGAACCGGGTCAACGTGATCAGCAGCTTGTTGATCGTCGTCCAGATCAGGGCGATCGCGTCGGCGATGGTCGAGACCCATGCGCCGAGCGCCTTGCCGACGTCCGCGCAGCTGCCGATCACCGAGATCGCCCCCGCCTGGTAGTCGGCGAAGTTCTCCCAGAGGTCCAGCCACAGGGTCAGGATCTGGTCGGCACCCGCGCGGGCGAGCTTGCCGCCCTCCTGGAGGTTGTTGGCCAGTGCGAGCAGGGCGTCGTTCTGCAGCGTGCCGGCGGTCCGGTAGGCGGCGTAGGCGTTGCCGTCCCACGTGAAGCCGAGCGCCTCGATGTCCTGCTCGATGGTGTTGCGCTGGTAGAGCGTCGCCTTCGCGCCGATGTAGGCCTCGGAGTAGTCGATCAGGTCCATCGGGTTGCCGGCCAGCTGCTCGACCCGCTTCTGGACCTCGTCGCGAACCTGGTAGATGCCCTCCTGGATGGCGGGCTGGAGCTCGTCGTTCCACTTCTTGATGGCCTTCTCGGCGTCGGACTCACCGGGGATCAGGTGGCCCAGCGTGGCCAGCACGCCGTTCGCTGCGTCCTCGAGCTTGCCGGCGGCCCAGTTGGCCTTGTCGGCCAGGTCGCTGCAGGCCTGCTCGGCGAGCTCGTTGATCCTGTCGAGGAGGTCTTCGTAGTACTGAGGTCCGTCAGACATGGTAGTCACCCTCGTCGAGCAGCTTGTCGAGCTGATGCATGTCCATCGCGCTGGTCGCGTCGGAGGCGTCGTAGGCGTCGGCCGTGGAGCTGAGCGCCTTGTCGAAGTACCCGAAGCTCAGGGCGGCGTCCTCCAGGGCGTCCTGCATGGCGTTGGTCCAGGTGTTGAACATCTCCTCCACCCCCTCGGACCCGGCGAGGACGCCGAACTTGTAGCCGTTGCCGACCGCTTGGTAGGTGGCGGTGTTGACCGACTCGCAGTCGGTCTTGCGGTCCGCCCAGAGCCTGGCCTGCTTGCGCAGCAGCCCGGTCTCGACCGAGAACTCACTCATCGTGCCTCCCGTTGCGCATGGGCGGCGGCGAACGCCTGGACGATCGCCGCCGCGACGTTGCTGGAGCGGGCCTGGCTGAGCCAGCCCGGGTCGAAGTGGACCTCGCCGCCGGGACCGCTGTTGTCCAGGACGGCGGTCACACACTCGTTGTCGGACACGCCTCGCTCGCCGCCCATCGGCCGGCCGGCCTCGTCGACCTCCAGCGCGGCAGGTCGCCTGCCGGTGACCAGGACGTTCTCGAGCGGCACCCAGTCCGGCCGGACGACGCGCTTCGCGGCGACACGGCCCGCGACGGGGTCGCCCGGAGGGAGCCCGGCCGCGAGAGCGGCGGTGTAGGCCGCCCGGAACGTCATCGCGAGCGCTTCGGGGCGTCGCAGGTCGTCGGACAGATGAGCGATGTCCACGCCCGTCAGCCGGCCCAGGGCGTCGACGGTGACCGACACCGCCCCCGTCGCGTCGGTGCCAGTGGTTGCTGAGCTCACGGTCTCTCCCCCTTGCCGCGACGTCTCTTCACCACGTCGCTTCGATGAGGGGAATGCCCCATCAGGCCCACCTGAAACCACAGCGCCGCATGTTTGTCCGGGGCGGCGCCGGGGTAGTGCGCACCCATGACGCGACGGCTTTCGCTGGCGACCGGCATCCTGGTGCTGGTCGGCCTCGCCACCCAGGCATGCGGGGGCCCCGACACGGAGGCGTCCTCCACCGACCCGGGACCTGCGCTGGAGACCAGCATCTCGGACTGCAACGCGCTGATCCCCGAGGACGTGCTCGCCACGCTCGGCTGGAGCCCGGGCTCGACCTCGGCCACGCTCGACTCGGGCATCTGCCGCCGCGACGCCGAGCAGGGCTACGTCACCGTCGAACGGCTGCCGGTCGCCGCGCTCGGCGGCGATGACCTCCCGGCGAAGGCGCAGCAGGCCTACGACGAGGCGTGCGCCGAGCTGGACTCGTTCCCCGACCCCGACGACCTGTCGGTCTCCGCAGGGCCGGGTCAGAGCGTGGGTTGGCTGGGCGAGGACGTCACCGCGTGCGCCGTCGAGCCGTCCGAGCCCCGCGCGGAGACCACGGTGGTGGTGCTGACGCCCCAGGACACTGTCGTCCAGCTCCGCGTCGTCCCGGACTCGCCGACGTCGTCCGGAGACGTGCGCGCCGCGCTCGGCAAGCTGACCCCGCTGGCCGTCGAGAGGCTCTGAGCGGACCCGTCAGACGCCGATCGGGTGCCAGACCGTCTTGGTCTCGAGGAACGCCGTCATCGCGCCGGTGCCCGGGTCGGCCGTCCAGTCGGGCTCGGCGGCAGGAGCACGGCGTACGCGCTTGAGGTTCTCGGCAGCAGCCTCCTCCAGCGACGTGGCCAGCATGGCGTTGCCCGAGACGCCGGTCAGGTCGATGGCGTTGACGTCCATGTGCGAGGCCAGCCACGGCGCCACGGTGGCCGCCGAGCCGGTCAGGATGTTCACGACACCGCCGGGGACGTCGGAGGTCGCCAGCACCTCGGAGAAGGTGACCGCGGGCAGCGGGCGGGCGTACGACGACACCACGACCACGGTGTTGCCGGTGACGATCGCGGGGGCGACGACGCTGATCAGGCCGAGCAGCGAGGAGTCCTGCGGCGCGAGGACCGCGACGACGCCGGTCGGTTCGGGCGTGGAGAGGTTGAAGAACGGCCCGGCGACCGGGTTGGCGCCGCCGACGACCTGGGTGATCTTGTCGGCCCAGCCGGCGTACCAGACGAGCCGGTCGATCGCTTCGTCGACGACCTTCTCCGCCTTCGAGGACGAGAGCCCCTCGGACTGGCGCACCGCCTCCTCGAACTGCGGGCGGCGGTCCTCCATGACCTCCGCGACGCGGTAGAGGATCTGCGCGCGGTTGTAGGCGGTCTTCGAGGACCAGCCGGAGAACGCCTTGCGCGCGGCGATGACCGCGTCACGGGCGTCCTTGCGCGAGGCGAGGGCGGCGTTGGCCACGAACGTGCCCTTCGAGTCGTTGACGACGTAGGAGTAGCCCGACTCCGAGCGCGGGAAGGCGCCACCGATGTAGAGCTTGAAGGTCTTGCGGACGTCGATGCGAGTCACTTGAGGTACCCCTCCAGTCCGTGACGGCCGCCCTCGCGACCGTAGCCGGACTCCTTGTAGCCGCCGAAGGGGCTGGTCGGGTCGAACTTGTTGAACGTGTTGGCCCAGACCACGCCGGCGCGCAGCTGGCTGGCCATGTGCAGGATCAGCGAGCCCTTGTCGGTCCACACGCCCGCGGACAGGCCGTACGGCGTGTTGTTGGCCTTCTCGACCGCCTCGGACGGCGTGCGGAAGGTCAGCACGGACAGCACCGGGCCGAAGACCTCCTCGCGGGCGATCCGGTGGGCCTGGGTGACGCCGGTGAAGATGGTGGGCGGGAACCAGAAGCCGTTCGTGGGCAGCTCGCACGCGGGCGACCAGCGGCCCGCGCCCTCGGCCTCGCCGATGTCGGAGAGCTCCCTGATCCTGGCCAGCTGCTCGGCGGAGTTGATCGCGCCGATGTCGGTGTTCTTGTCGAGCGGGTCGCCCACGCGCAGCGTGGCCATCCGGCGCTTGAGGCGCTCGAGCACCTCGTCGGCGACCGACTCCTGCACCAGCAGCCGCGAGCCCGCGCAGCAGACGTGGCCCTGGTTGAAGAAGATGCCGTTGACGATCCCCTCGACGGCCTGGTCGATGGGGGCGTCGTCGAAGACGATGTTGGCCGCCTTGCCGCCCAGCTCGAGGGTGACCTTCTTGGTCGAGCCCGCGACCGCCTTCGCGATCGCGCGGCCGACGTCGGTCGAGCCGGTGAAGGCGACCTTGTCGACGTCCGCGTGGGAGACCAGGGCGCGCCCGGTCTCGCCGGCGCCGGTGACGATGTTGACGACGCCCGGCGGGAGGTCGGCCTGCTGGCAGATCTCCGCGAAGAGCAGCGCGGTGAGCGGCGTGGTCTCGGCCGGCTTGAGCACGACGGTGTTCCCGCAGGCCAGGGCCGGGGCGATCTTCCAGGCCAGCATCAGCAGCGGGAAGTTCCAGGGGATGACCTGGCCGGCGACGCCCAGCGGCGTCGAGCCGAAGCCGGAGTGCTCCAGCTTGTCCGCCCAGCCGGCGTAGTAGAAGAAGTGCGCGGCGACCGTCGGGATGTCGACGTCGCGCGACTCCTTGATCGGCTTGCCGTTGTCGATCGACTCCAGGACCGCCAGCTCGCGGCCGCGCTCCTGGATGATCCGGGCGATCCGGTAGAGGTACTTCGCACGCTCGCGGCCCGACATCGGGCCCCAGACCTTGTCGTAGGCCTTGCGGGCGGCCCGGACGGCCTTGTCGACGTCGGCGGCGCTCGCCTCGGCGACCTCGGAGAGCACCTCCTCGGACGCCGGGTTGATCGTCTTGAACGAGGTGCCGGTGCCGTCCACGAACTCGCCGTTGATGAACAGGCCGTACGACGGCTTGATGTCGACGATGCTGCGCGACTCCGGAGCGGGGGCGTACTCGAACGGGCTCTTCGCCATCGTCATCAGTCCAGGGTGAAGTAGTCGGGGCCGGAGTAGCGGCCGGTCGTCATCTTGGTGCGCTGCATCAGCAGGTCGTTGAGCAGGGTCGAGGCGCCGAAGCGGAACCAGTCGGGGTCCAGCCAGTCGGGACCGGCGACCTCGTTGACCACGACGAGGTACTTGATCGCGTCCTTGGTGGTGCGGATGCCGCCGGCCGGCTTCACGCCGATCATCTGGCCGGTGGCCTCGCGGAAGTCGCGGACGGCCTCGAGCATCACCATCGTCACCGGCAGGGTCGCTGCGGGCTGCACCTTGCCGGTGGAGGTCTTGATGAAGTGGCCGCCGGCCATCATGGCCAGCCAGCTGGCGCGCCGTACGTTGTCGTAGGTCTGCAGCTCGCCGGTCTCGAAGATCACCTTGAGGTGCGCCGGGCCACAGGCCTCGCGCACGGCGACGATCTCGTCGAAGACCTGGAGGTAGTGGCCCGAGAGGAACGCGCCCCGGTCGATGACCATGTCGATCTCGTCGGCGCCCGCCTCGACGGCGTCACGGGTGTCGGCGAGCTTGATGTCGAGCGCGGCCCGGCCGCTGGGGAAGGCGGTGGCGACCGCGGCGACCTTCACGCCGCTGGTGCCGAGCACCTGCCGGGCGGTCGCGACCATGTCGGGGTAGACGCAGACGGCGGCCGTCATCGGGCAGGACGGGTCGGCGGGGTCGGGGTGCATCGCCTTGGCGGCGAGCGCACGGACCTTGCCGTGGGTGTCCTGGCCCTCGAGCGTGGTCAGGTCGACCATGCGGATCGCGAGATCGATGGCGAAGGCCTTGGCCGTCGTCTTGATCGAGCGGGTGGCGAGGGAGGCGGCGCGGGCCTCGGCCCCGACCTGGTCGACACCGGGCAGCCCGTGCAGGAAACGACGCAGCGAGGCGTCCGAGCGGGTGATGTCCGAGAAGTCCTGGGTGGGACTGGCCGTGCTCGCCCCCGGACCCGACGGGATGGCGGCGGTGGGGGTGCTTGTCACGCCCCCAGCATAAGGTTGTCGACGGACGCGACAGCAATCGACGAGCGGCAGCGACAGGAGCACCGGATGAGCCAGGAACCGGTCGAGCGGTTCCACCCGACCAGTGGCCGGATCCTCGGTGTCCTGGCCCTGGTGATCCTGGGATCGGTCGTCGCCATCGGGCTCATCGACCGTGAGCACGGATTCCCGATGCCGGTCGTGGCGGCGGCCCTGGTCGGCGGGGTCCTGGTCTGGGCGTCGATGCTGCGCCCCGGTGTCTGGGTCACCGAGGAGCACCTCGTCCTGCGCAACATGCTGAACACGCTCTGGGTCCCGCTCGCCGCCATCGAGCAGGTCGTCGTGCGCCAGGTCCTCGCCGTCCGCGCCGGCGAGAAGCGCTTCGTGTCGCCCGCCATCGGCCGGAGCTGGCGCCAGACGATGAAGGCCAACCGGGCCAAGGAGAAGGCGACCGCGGTCGACTCCTACCCGGTCTACGTCGAGGAGCGGATCAGCCAGCACGCCGAGGACGCCCGCGCCAAGCTCGGGGTCACGCTGATGTCGGACGAGCAGCTGCGGCTCGCCGACGACGTACGACGCTCCTGGGCGTGGCCCGAGATCGTGGCGCTGGGCGCCTCGGGCATCCTCTTCGTCGTCGCTCTGGTGGCCTGAGCGGTCGTTGCCCGAGGTGTCGCCGCTCAGATGCCGGCGGCGGCCTTGATGTCGCCCCGGATGGCGTCGAGCCGGCCCGCGGCCGCGATCCGGGCCGCGTCGACCCCGTCCTCGGGGTTCACCGGGACGACCACCTCGAGGTAGCACTTGAGCTTCGGCTCGGTGCCGCTCGGGCGCACGACCACCCGCGCCCCTTCGGCGAGCCGGTAGCGGAGCCCTTCGGTGGGCAGCAGGTCGGCCGAGCCCTCGGCCAGGTCGTCGACGCGCTCCACCGCCAGGCCGCCGAGCGAGGTCGGCGGGCTCGTGCGCAGCCGGTGCAGGGCGGCGGCGATCTCGCCGAGGTCGGTGACCCGGACCGAGAGCTGGTCGGTGGCGTGCAGGCCGAACTCGGCGGCGATGTCGTCGAGCAGGTCGTTGAGGGTGCGTCCCTCGGCCTTGGCGCGCGCCGCGATCTCGCAGAGCAGGAGCAGGGCGGAGATGCCGTCCTTGTCCTTCACGTGCTCGGGGTCCACGCAGTAGCCGAGCGCCTCCTCGTAGCCGAAGGCGAGGTCGTCGACGCGGCCGATCCACTTGAAGCCGGTGAGGGTCTCGGCGTACGGCTGGCCGGCGGCCGCCGCCATCTTCCCGAGCAGCGAGGAGGAGACGATCGAGGTCGCGTAGGTGCCCTGCTTGCCGGCGTGCAGCAGGTGCGAGGCGAGCAGGGCGCCCACCTCGTCGCCGCGCAGCATCCGCCAGCCGTGGGGGCCCTGCACCGCGGCCGCACACCGGTCGGCGTCGGGGTCGTTGGCGACGACCAGGTCGGCGCCGTGCGCCTCGGCGAGGGCCATGGCGAGGTCCATCGCGCCCGGCTCCTCGGGGTTCGGGAAGGAGACGGTGGGGAAGTCGGCGTCGGGCTGCTCCTGCTGGGCGACGACGCGGGGCGCGTCGAAGCCGGCGGTCTCCAGGACCTGGACGACCGAGGCGCCTCCCACACCGTGCAGCGGCGTGTAGACGATCTCGAGGTCCCGCGGGCCGTCGACGGCCAGGTCGGCCACCGTGTCGAGGTAGCGGTCGACCAGGTGCTCGTCGAGCAGGGTGCCGCCGTGACCGCGCGGGACGTCGGCCAGGGCGCCGACCTCGGAGATCCGGGCGGCGATCTCGGCGTCCGCCGGCGGAACGATCTGGCTGCCGTCGCCGAGGTAGACCTTGTAGCCGTTGTCCTCGGGAGGGTTGTGGCTGGCGGTGACCATCACGCCGGCCACGCAGCCGAGCTCGCGGATCGCGAAGGCGAGCAGGGGAGTGGGCAGCGGGCGCGGCAGCACGTAGGCCTTCATCCCGGCGCCGGTCATCACCTCGGCGGTGTCGCGGGCGAACACGTCGGAGTTGTGGCGGGCGTCGTAGCCGATCACCACGGCGCGCTCGCGGGCCGTGCTGTTGTCCCTGATGCCCCGCTGCCGGACGTACGCCGCGAGGCCGGCGGCGGCGCGGATGACGACCGCCCGGTTCATCCGGTTGGACCCGGCCCCGAGGGCGCCGCGGAGTCCGGCCGTGCCGAACTCCAGCGTCCCGTCGAACCGGTCGGCCAGGTCGGTCGGGTCGCCTCCGCCCGCGACCTCCTCGATGACCCGCTCCAGCTCGGCACGGGTCTGCGCGTCGGGGTCCTCGGCGGCCCAGGCGCGAGCCCGGTCGAGCAGGGTGGCCACGTCAGGAGTCGTCATGGTCGCACGCTAGCGCCTGCCGGCTTCGTCGGTGGAACCCGCGATGATGGGCGGGTGACGACCTCCGAGCTGCCGCCTCCTCGCGACCTCGACGTGCCCCTCGGTGTGCTCGTCGCGGAGCTGGTGTCGCAGGTCGGGGAGCAGGCCGTCGTGACCCTGTGCCTGGACCTCCTCGAGGGCGCGCCCCGCGAGGACCACCCCGACGAGCTCCGCTACCTCACCGGCCTGTCGTTCGAGCCCGGTTCGCCGACGCTCGACCGGTCCTCGTGGAAGGAGCACTGGACCCGGGCCTGGGGCGCCCGCGGGTTGCTCCACGTGTGGGACGACCGAGCGGCTCCCGCCGTGGTGGCGGGGCTGGGCGACGAGCACTGGCGACCGGCCGAGACGTGCCTCAAGGTCGCCACCCGGCGTGAGCTGGGGGAGGCGGGGCCGGGTGCTGTGCGGCTGCTCGGGCACGAGCTCGCCCGGGTCCGGGCGCAGGCGTTGCGGACGCTCGGCGCCGCCGGCGACACCGAGCACCTGGCGGCGGTGCGCGCACGGCTGGACGACGAGCACCCCGACGTACGACGCCAGGCGGCTCGCGCGCTCGAGCGGATGGCGACCCGGCTGGACCTCGAGGGCGAGCCATGGTGAGCGCGCACTACCGCTTCGGCGGCAGCTGGACCGTCCCGCACGACGTGACCACGGTGGCCGGGATGCTCATCGACCTGGAGCGCTACCCCGAGTGGTGGCCGCAGGTCGTGGCGGTCGCCAGCCTCGGGCCGGACGACGCGCGGGTGCTGTGCCGCTCGGCGCTGCCGTACACCCTCGACCTGGTCCTGCACGCCGTCCACCGCGAGCCGCCGGTGCTGGAGACCACCGTCGAAGGCGACCTGCGGGGCGTGGTCCGCTGGCGGCTGTCCCCGTCAGGCCAGGACGGGACGCGGATGGACTTCGAGCAGGAGGTCGAGGTGCGCGGCGCGCTGGCGGTGGCGTCGTACGTCGGTCGCCCGCTGCTGCGCTGGAACCACGACCGGATGATGAGCGGCTGCGTCGCGGGCCTGCGCCGAGCCCTCGCCGCGGGCTGAGGGTCAGTCCTCACTCCCGGACCTGCGGCTCCTGGAGGTCTTCCTTGATGAAGTCCGGCATGTTCTCACCGGTGTTGTCGACCTCGGCGTTCTCCGGTCGGTTGGCCGCCCATGACCCGTCCGCGCGCACCGCAAACCCCGGGTCAGGCGTCGATGGAGCTCATGTCGCCGTAGCGGGCGCCGGCGACCGCGTCGCGCGGGACGGCGTCCTCGAGGGCCGCGAGGTCCTCGGCGGAAAGCTCGACCGCGGCCGCCCCGACGTTCTCCTCGAGGTAGGCGATCCGCTTGGTGCCGGGGATCGGGGCCACGTCCTGGCCCTGCGCGAGCACCCAGGCGAGCGCCAGCTGGCCGGGGGTGCACCCCTTGGCCTGCGCGATCTCGCGGATCCTGGCGACGAGCACGAGGTTGGCGTCGAGGGCCTCGCCCTGGAAGCGCGGGAAGTACGCCGTGCGCCGCGAGTCGTTGTCGGCGAGCGTGTCCTCGCTGGTGATCGCGCCGGTGAGCAGGCCGCGGCCGAGCGGGGAGTAGGGCACCAGCCCGATGCCGAGCTCCCGGACCGTCGGGAGGATCTCGTCCTCGAGGTCCCGGGTGAACAGCGAGTACTCCGTCTGGAGCGCCGTGATCGGGTGGGTGGCGTGTGCCGTGCGGATGTTGGCCGCCGAGGCCTCGGAGAGGCCCAGGTGCCGCACCTTGCCGGCCGCGACCAGCCCGGCCATGGCGCCGACGGTCTCCTCGATCGGCACGTCCTTGTCGACGCGGTGCTGGTAGTAGAGGTCGATGTGGTCCACCCCGAGCCGCTGGAGCGAGGCGTCGCACGCGGCGCGGACGTAGTCGGGCCGGCCGTTGATGCCGACGCGGCTGCCGTCGGCCCGGCGCTCGTTGCCGAACTTCGTCGCGAGCTGCACCTCGTCGCGGCGGCCCGAGATCGCCCGGCCGACGAGCTGCTCGTTGGTGAACGGGCCGTACATGTCGGCGGTGTCGAGGAAGGTGACGCCGAGGTCCAGGGCGCGCTGGATGGTGGCGATCCCGGTCTGCTCGTCGCCGGTGCCGTAGAACTCCGACATGCCCATGCAGCCGAGGCCGAGGGCGGAGACGGTGAGGGGGGACGTCGGTGCCGAGGGTGCGCTCGTGGAGGCTCATGCCCCTACTCAACGCGGTGAGGGGTGGTCCGCGTCAAGCCGGTCAGGCGCGGTCGAGCGCGGGACGGTAGAACTCCTCGGTCGCGAACGGACCGCCGACATGGGCGGCATCCGACTCGTCCTCGGCCCGCGCGGGGACGAGGGACACGAACTCCTCCGCGTCGTCCCGGGGCTGGTAGCCCAGCGTCCGACCAGGCTCGAGGTCCCACCAGGCCCGCGTGTTCGCGGAGATGCCGTAGAGCACCGCGAACCCGGGCGCCGTGGTGGTCAGCGACGCCTCGACCATCCGGACGCAGTCGTCGTGGGAGAGCCAGGTCGCCAGGTGCCGGATCGTCTCCGGCTGGGCCAGGAACGACCCGATCCGGCAGGAGACGGCGTCGATGCCGTAGCGATCGGCGTACAGGCTCATCACGGCCTCGGCGGCGACCTTGCCCACGCCGTAGAACGTGTCGGGGCGGGGACGGGCGTCGGTCGACACCAGGTCGCGGCGGGGCGTGCGGCCGACCGCGTGGTTGGAGCCGGCGTAGACCAGGCGCGGCACGTCGTGCTCGACCATCGCGTCGAGCAACGCCGCAGTGGTCACGACGTGCGAGGTGAGGGAGTCGGGGAGGCTGGCCTCACCGGGGTGGCCGGCGAGGTGGACGACCGCGTCGAGGGGCTGCTCGGCGAAGACCGCGGCAACCGCGTCGGGGTCCGCGCAGTCGGCGGTGTGCCAGGGGCCCTCGTGCCCGTCGGGCTGGGGGACCCGGTCGAGGGCCACGACCTCGTGGCCGCGGTCGGTCAGCCCGGGGATGATCACGCGGCCGATGCTGCCGGCGGCGCCGGTGACCAGGACTCTCATGGTGCCCTCTCTCAGATCCGGGGAACGATCCGGCCGAGCAGGTCGCCCATGCGGGAGGCAGCATCCCTGCCCGTCACCAGGACCTCCTCGTGGTTGAGCGGCTCGCCGCTGATGCCGGCGGCCAGGTTGGTGACCAGGCTGATGCCCAGCACCTCCATCCCGGCCTCGCGGGCGGCGATCGCCTCGAGCGTCGTGCTCATGCCGACCAGGTCGCCGCCGATGGCGCGGACCATGCCGATCTCGGCGGGGGTCTCGTAGTGGGGCCCGGGGAACTGGACGTAGACGCCCTCGTCGAGGCTCGGCTCCACCTCGTGGCACAGGGCGCGCAGCCGGCGGGAGTAGAGGTCGGTGAGGTCGACGAAGTTCGCGCCCTCGATGGGGCTGGTGGCGGTCAGGTTGATGTGGTCGCGGATCAGCACCGGCGTGCCCGGCTGCCAGGCCTCGTTGAGGGCGCCGCACCCGTTGGTGAGGACGATCGCCCGGCACCCGGCCGCGGCCGCGGTGCGTACACCGTGCACGACGGCCGCGACGCCGCGACCCTCGTAGAAGTGGGTGCGACTCAGGAACACCAGCAGGTTCTTGCGCCCGGAGCGGACCGAGCGGATCTTGCCCGAGTGGCCGGCGACCGCGGCGGGCGAGAACCCGGGCAGGTCGGTGGTGTCGATCTCCGCGGTGGCCTCGCCGAGCGCGTCGACGGCGGGCAGCCAGCCGGAGCCCAGCACCAGGGCGACGTCGTGGTGCTCGACGCCGGTGAGCTCGGCGAGCCGGCCGGCGGCGCGCTGGGCCAGTTGCGTGGGGGAGTCCTGATTCACGAGACGAGACTCTAGTGCGGGGCCGGCGCTCGGCAGCAATATCTGTGGCCGTCGACGGTGGTGGGGTGGAGGATCGGGTCATGATCGATCACCTCGGCATCAACTGCGCCGACCTCGGCGCCTCGTCCGCCTTCTACGACCGGGTCCTCGGCGTGCTCGGCTACTCCCGCATGGTCGACGTCGGGGTGGCCCTCGGCTACGGCGCCGACATGCCCGAGTTCTGGATCTCTGCCCAGCCCGCGGAGGGGCCGGCCTCCGGCCCCAACCGCGAGGTGCACGTGGCGTTCACGGCCGCCGACGCGGCGGCGGTGCGGGCCTTCTTCGCGGCCGCCACGGAGCTGGGCGCGGAGGTGCTCCACGAGCCGCGGCACTTCCCGGAGTACCACGACCACTACTACGGCGCGTTCGTCCGCGACCCGGACGGCAACAACGTCGAGGCGGTCTGCCACACGGTGGCGCCGGGCGAGGTCCAGGGTTTGGCCTAGAGCCCGGTCGAGCGGCAGGGGCGCCGGCGCAGGGCGGCGACGTAGTCCGCAGGGGCGTCGGCCGCCTCCGCGGCCGCTGCGAGCACGCCGAGGTGGAGCGCCGAGGGCAGTCCGCCCTCGTAGGCGTCGAGGACATAGGTCCAGACCACGATCTCGCCGTTCAGGGTCGAGACCCGGACCTTGGTCTTGCGGTAGAGCCCCGAGTCGGCCTGCTCCCAGGTGTCGAGCTGCTGCTCGTCCTCGCGGGTGATGTCGTAGACCGCGACGAACACCTGGTCGAGGGGGTCCTCCACGATCGTGGTCAGCGAGCCGTCCCAGCCGTGCTCCTCACCGCCGAACGTGAGACGCCACCCCTGCAGCCACCCCGTCGTCCGCAGCGGCGAGTGGGGGCAGCGCTCACCCATGCGGGCGGGATCGAGATTCGTCGCGTAGGCGGCGTAGAGCGTCACGGGCTGCAGATTAGTACCTGTCTTGGTCGCGGACGTGCGCAACTCATAGGCTGACGGCCGTGACCCACTTCAACGTTCTCGTCCTTGGTGCCGGCCCCGGTGGTTACGTGGCGGCGATCCGCGCGGCCCAGCTCGGCCAGTCCGCAGCCGTCATCGAGGAGAAGTACTGGGGTGGTGTCTGCCTGAACGTGGGCTGCATCCCCTCCAAGGCGCTGCTCAAGAACGCCGAGCTCGCGCACGTGCTGACCCATGAGAAGGACAAGTTCGGCATCGAGGGCGACGCCACGATGTCGTACGGTCCGACGCACAAGCGCAGCCGTCAGGTGTCCGCCGGCATCGTCAAGGGCGTCCACTTCCTGATGAAGAAGAACAAGATCACCGAGATCGACGGGTGGGGCACCCTGCTCGGCGCCCGGGACGGCAAGCAGACCGTCGAGGTCAGGGACAAGGGTGGCAACACCGCGACCTACACCTGCGACAACCTGATCATCGCCGCGGGCGCGAAGACCCGGCTGGTCCCCGGCACCTCGCTCAGCGAGCGCGTGGTGACCTACGAGGAGCAGATCCTCGACGAGAACCTCCCCGGATCGATCATCATCGCCGGGTCCGGCGCCATCGGCGTCGAGTTCGCCTACGTCATGAAGAACTTCGGCGTCGACGTCACGATCGTGGAGTTCCTCGACCGGATGGTGCCGACCGAGGACGCCGACGTGTCCAAGGAGCTCCTCAAGCACTACAAGAAGCTCGGCGTGAAGGTCCTGCTCTCCACCAAGGTCGAGTCGATCGACGACTCCGGTGACAAGGTGAAGGTCACGGTCAGCAAGGACGGCAACCAGGAGGTCCTCGAGGCCGACAAGGTGCTCCAGGCGATCGGCTTCGCCCCGCGCGTGGACGGCTACGGCCTCGACACCGCCGGCGTCGAGCTGACCGACCGCGGCGCGATCGCGGTCGACGGCCGCGGCCGGACCAACGTCGAGAACGTCTACGCGATCGGTGACGTCACCGGCAAGATGATGCTGGCGCACGCCGCCGAGGCGATGGGCATCGTCGCCGCCGAGACGATCGCCGGTGCGGAGACGCAGGAGATCAACTTCGACATGATCCCGCGGGCGACGTACTGCCAGCCGCAGGTCGCGTCGTTCGGCTACAGCGAGCAGCAGGCGAAGGACAAGGGGTACGACGTGAAGACGTCGACGTTCCCCTTCTCCGCCAACGGCAAGGCGCAGGGCCTCGGTGACGCGGTCGGCTTCGTGAAGGTCGTCGCCGACGCCGAGCACAACGAGATCATCGGCGCCCACCTGATCGGGCCCGACGTCACCGAGCTGCTCCCGGTGCTCACGCTGGCCCAGCAGTGGGACCTCACGGCCGACGAGGTCGCGCGCAACGTCTTCGCGCACCCGACGCTGGGGGAGTCCGTGAAGGAAGCCATCCACGGCATCGCCGGCCACATGATCAACTTCTGATGTCGCCGACGCGGGAGGTCACCGAGAGGGTCGTCATCATCGGCGGCGGCCCGGGTGGCTACGAGTCCGCCCTGGTCGCGGCCCAGCTGGGCGCCCAGGTCACCGTCGTCGACACCGACGGGCTCGGCGGTTCGGCGGTGCTCACCGACTGCGTGCCGAGCAAGACGCTGATCGCCACCGCGGAGCTGATGACCGACGTCGCCGGTGCCGCCGAGCTGGGGGTCAACTTCCAGGACGTCGAGGGCGATGCCGCGACCACGCTCCGGGTCGACCTGGCCCGGGTGAACGCGCGGGTCAAGCAGCTCGCCGCCGACCAGTCCTCCGACATCGGTCGTCGCCTCGCCAAGGAGGACGTCACCGTCGTGCGTGGTCGAGGCCGCCTCGAGCCGGGCTCGGGACAGGCCGCGCCCCGCGTGGTCGCCACCCTGCCCGACGGCACCGAGCAGGTGATCGAGGCCGACGCCGTGCTGGTCGCCACCGGCGCCGCCCCGCGCACCCTGCCCACCGCCCAGCCGGACGGCGAGCGGATCCTCACCTGGGAGCAGGTCTACGACCTGACCGAGGCGCCCTCGAAGCTGATCGTGGTCGGCTCGGGGGTGACCGGCGCGGAGTTCGCGAGCGCCTACCTCGCTCTCGGCATCGACGTCACGCTCGTCTCCTCGCGCGACCGGGTGCTGCCCGGTGAGGACGCCGACGCGGCCGCGGTGCTCGAGGACGTCTCGAAGCGGCGCGGCATGAAGCTCCTGTCGAAGTCCCGGATGGAGTCGGTGACCCGCGACGGCGACACCGTCACCGTCACCCTCACCGACGGGCGCACCGTCGAGGGCTCGCACTGCATCCTCGCCCTGGGCTCGATCCCCAACACGGCCGGCCTCGGGCTCGAGGAGGCCGGCGTGATCCTCAAGGACGGCGGGTTCATCAACGTCGACCGGGTCTCGCGTACGTCGGCCCGCGGCGTCTACGCCGCCGGTGACTGCACCGGCGTCCTCATGCTCGCCTCGGTCGCCGCCATGCAGGGCCGCATCGCGATGTGGCACTTCCTGGGCGACACCGTGCACCCGCTGGACCTGAAGAAGGTCTCCTCCAACGTCTTCACCGCTCCCGAGATCGCCACGGTCGGCTGGTCGCAGGAGTCCATCGACAGCGGGGAGATGCAGGCCGAGGCCGTGATGCTCCCGCTCTCCGGCAATGCGCGCGCCAAGATGCAGGGGGTCCGCGACGGCTTCGTGAAGCTCTTCTGCCGGCCCGGCACCGGCATCGTGGTAGGCGGAGTGGTGGTCGGCCCGCGCGCCAGCGAGCTGATCCACCCGGTCTCGATCGCGGTCGCCGAGTCGCTCACCGCCGACCAGCTGGCCCAGGCGTTCACCGTCTACCCGTCGATGAGCGGATCGGTGGCCGAGGCGGCCCGCAGGCTGCACCGCGTCTGACCCGGGCGGCCGGGCTCAGGAGCGCTGCTCAGAAACCCCCGCCCCCGTCGCCGTCGCCGCTCAGCGCGGTGAGCACGGCCACGTCGAGGTAGCCGATCTCGGCGTACCGCCCGAAGTAGCCCTCCGCATAGCTGTGGTACGTCGGCCCCGCGGCGTACCACGGCACCGGCCGGCTGCCGAGCTGGACAATCCGGCTGTCCGGCGTCTCGCCGGTCCGCAGTCGCTCGGCGTCGCGGTGGCACACCGGGATCTCGCGTTCGACGCCGCCGGGAGGCGTCCACGTCAGGTCGACCCCCGAGGGGCCGTGCGTCGGGTCGAAGAAGCAGGGCGGCCGGCGGTCGGGGAGCGGCAGGTGGTCGCGACGGGCGAGCACGCGGGCCTGGGCGAACCGGCCGCTCTCGAGGGTGCGCAGGACGACACGCACGTCGTCACCGCTCGCCGCGTCGTGCAGCTGCTTCTGCGCCTGCTCGTAGGCGTCCAGCGCGCGCTGGTAGTCGGCCCTCATGTCCTGGTCGAGCGCAGTCGTGAGCGTCTCGACGTGCAGCTCGGTGAGCTCCTCGCCGAAGATGGTGATGTCCTCGGCAGCGACCCGCCGGTTCAGGCGGAAGGTTTCCGCTTCCTGGAGCACGGTCTCGCGCCTCCCGCGCAGGACCTTCCTGGCCGGCCGGACTCCCACCAGGAGCGCCAGGAACATGACGGTGAGCAGCGCCCACACCATCCACCCAGTCTAGGTCCGGGCCGCGGGTCGGTCGTGCCCAAATGAGGTGCCCCGATCCGGCCGTCGGTCAGATGGAGAAGCCGCCCATCCCGCCGCCGCTCGAGCTTGTCGTGCCACCGGCGCGCATGGTCGCCTCGGCGATGTGCTGGTCGGTCAGCCTCGTCGACCGGTTCCCCATGACGTGCGCCCGACGACCCGTCAGGAGGGCGATCGACCCGCCGGCGCCACCCGGCTGGAGCGGGTGTGCGGCGTACCACGGCACGTAGCGGTCGCCCACCCGTACCAGGCGGACGTCGGGTGCCTCGCCGCCCTCGATGCGGAGCAGATCGGCGCGGCAGACGGGGATCTCGCGCTCGACGCCCTGGGGCGGCGTCCAGCGCACGTCGGCCGTGGCCGGCCCGTGCTGGGGGTTGAAGAAGCAGGGCTCGCGCCGGTCCGGCAGGTCGACGCCGTCGCGGCGCGCGAGCACGCAGGCGAGGTGGAAGCGGCCATCGTCGAGGACCGTGGTGATGGCGAGCACGGCCGCGCCGTCGCGTGCGGCCGCCAGCGCGGCCTTGGACTCCTCGTAGAGATCCAGTGAGCGCTGGTAGTCCCAGCGCATGTCCGGGTCGAGCTCGGTCGTCAGCGTGTCGACGTGCAGCTCGGCCAGCTGCTCGCCGAAGACGGTGACGTCCTCGTCGACCAGCTTGCGTGCCTGGCGGAACTCTTCGACTGCGACGAGTCGCCGTTCCTTGCGGGCCCTGAGAAACCACAACATGCACCGACCCTACGTCGAGGAACCCCCTTGCCAGTGGCGATCGGTCGTGATCGGATCGGGGTTCGCCAAGACTCTCGGGGGAGATCTCATGCTGTTCACAGGTCGCGCCGCACGCCTGCTGGTGGGTGCGGGCCTCACGCTCGTCCTGGCGCTGGCCGCGGCACTGTCGCCCGTCGCGCCGGTGGGCGCGGAGCCGGTCCCGGACCCGGCCACGATCACGCTCGACGGGCTCGGCTTCGGGCACGGCGTGGGGCTCTCGCAGTACGGCGCGCTCGGCCGGGGGGAGGACGGGGACTCGTACGGCGAGATCCTGGACTTCTACTACCCCGGCACCCAGCGTGGCAGCGCCGGTGGCCCGGTGGAGGTGCTGATCTCGGCGGACACCAGCCGGGACGTGGTCGTGACCCCGCGCACCGGTCTCGTCGTCCGCAGCCTCGGCACCGGCAGGTCGTGGAAGCTCCCCGCGAAGGTCGCCAGGAAGACGGTCAAGCGGTGGCGGGTGATGCCCGCACCGGGTGGGCGCAGCGCCGTCTCCTACAAGGCCCGCAGGTGGCGCGAGTGGCGCGTCGTCCGGGGCGACGCCGAGTTCTCCGCCGGCGGGAGACCGGTCGAGCTGCACACCCCCGCCGGAGTCGTGGCCTACCGCGGCATCCTGCGCTCCGCCTCGCCGTCGGGCTCGACCACGGACCGCGACACCGTCAACGTGGTCTCGCTCGACGGCTACCTCAAGGGGGTCGTGCCGAGCGAGGTCATCGCCTCGACCTGGCCGGCGGAGACGATCAAGGCCCAGGCCGTCGCGGCGCGGACCTATGCGGCGTACGAGCGCGCGCACGCGCCGGACGCTCGGCACTACCAGCTCTGCGACACCGCGCACTGCCAGGTCTACGGCGGCTTCAGCGCGGAGTACTTCCGGTCGAACGACGCGGTCGCGGCCACTGCCGGCGAGATCATCACGGCCGACGGCGAACCGGCTTTCGCGCAGTTCTCGGCCAGCAACGGCGGGTGGACGGTGGCCGACCCGCGGTTCGCCTACCTGATCGCCCAGGAGGACACCTTCGACCACTACGACGGCTGGCAGAAGGTCGTGACCGATGCCCAGATCGAGAAGGCGTACAACCTCGACAACCTCGCCTCGATCGCCATCGAGACCCGCGACGGCAACGGCGAGTGGGGCGGGCGCGTGGAGACCGTCCGGTTGACCAGCTCAAAGGACTCGACGGGCTGGACGGTGACCGGCGAGAGCTTCCGCCGGAACCTGGGGCTGCGCTCGACCCTGTTCACGATCAGCAGCGTCAGCCAGGACGCGTGAATGTCGGTGGCCACGCCTAGCGTGGCCTGCGAGGGGTCGATCGTTCTCGGAAGGTGTGGCGGTGGACCCTGTGTCGGACCTGATGGAAGTCGATGACCATGACCTGCTCGCCGATGGGGTGAGGGACGGGGTGGCGGAGTCGCGGGCAGCGGCCCGGAGGTGGGCCCGGCTGGTGGAGTTCCACCGGCGACGCGATGCGGACTGCCGGGCCCGCGAGGCGGTCTCGCCGCACTTCACGCTCACACCGCGACAGGAGACGGTGGTGGAGGTCTCGGAGCTGTGGGGGCTGACCGAGGGCCGGGTTCGTCACGAGCTGAATGTGGCGCTGTTCCTGTCGCAGCACTTCAGGCGTGTCTGGGACCTGTGCCAGTCCGGGCAGCTGGACTCGTATCGGGCCACGACGATCGCCGACACGGTGCGCCACGCGGTGACCGACCCGGTTGACCTTGCCAGGCTGGCGGACCGGCTGGCCCGTTATCTCGAGAGGCATCTGAAGGACAGTCACGGACTGGTCGGGGTGCCGCCGCTGGTCGGGTGCACCGTCAAGCAGCTGCGCAACAAGCTGACCTACGAGATCAACCTGCTCCAGGCCCCCGATGCCGAGGAGCGGCACCGGAAGGCTCATGCCGAGCGACGCACCCGGTCGGTCGATCTCGGGGACGGTATGGCCCAGCTGGGCATCACCTCGACCGTCGACCAGGTCCGCCTGGCCGAGCACAGGCTGACCCTTGCCGCCCAGCAGCTGCGCGCGCGGGGGGATGAGCGGACTCTCGAGCAACTCAGGTCCGACCTGGCCGTCGACCTGCTGGTCGGTCGCAGCGAGGGAGCGCCCACTCCGGCGTACGCCCGCCCGATCGTCAACGTCACCGTCCCGGTCCAGACCCTGCTGGGCATCGCCGACCATCCGGGGGTGCTGTCCGGTGGCACCGTGATCCCTGCCGGCCTGGCCCGGGCGATCGCATCCCAGCCCGACGCGACGTGGTACCGCATGCTCACTGATCCGGCAGGCGAGATGGTGGAGCTGTCCACGACCTCCTACCGGCCCACCGCACCCATCTGGCGCCACGTCGTGGCCGCGTACTCCACCTGCTTCCATCCGACCTGCACCGTCCCGGCCACCGAGGCCGAGCTCGACCACCGCGTCGCCTGGCCCGAGGGGCAGACATCGACGAGCCAGCTGTGGCCGGCCTGCAAGTCCGGCCACAAGGCCAAGCACGCCGCGGGGTTCCGGATCGAGCAGGACGAGACCGGCTCCTATGTGCTGGTCACCCGTGCCGGGTTCCGGCACTGTGATCACCCCGACCGCCCACCCCAGTTCCGACCAGTGGCCGGAGCTCCCCGAAGTTCAGTTCTCAGCGACTGAACTCCTCGACGCCCTCACCGAGATCCGCAACCAGCGCGACGTGCAGCGCGCCGAAGCCCGTGAGCTCGAGTGGGAGCACGGCACGCGTCTCGAGGACCTGAAGCTCTGACTGGGTGTGTCCCAGGTGAGAACGGCTGCGTCAGGTGAGCCGGCGGGCACCGGCTGCCGGTGTCACTCAGTCGAGACAGAACTCGTTGCCCTCGATGTCCTGCATCACGAGGCACGACTCGTCGACGCCATCGGCACGCAGGAGTTTCACGCGTACCGCGCCGAGCGGGACCAGTCGTGCGCATTCGGCCTCGAGTGCGGCCAGGCGCTCTTCACCGACGAGGCCGGTGCCGACCCGCACGTCGAGGTGCAGCCGATTCTTGACGACCTTGCCTTCGGGAACGCGTTGGAAGAACAGTCGCGGGCCCACACCCGAGGGGTCCATGCATGCGAACGCTGAACCCTGACGCTCCGGCGGCAGCGTGCGATCGAAATCGTCCCACGTGGCAAACCCCTCCGGTGGCGGCGGTACGACGTACCCCAACACCTCGCACCAGAAACGAGCGACGCGCTCAGGTTCTGCGCAGTCGAAAGTGACCTGGACCTGCTTGACCGACGTCATCGGTCCACCCTAGAGGCGCCGCCCCCGTCATTGCCGCGCATTATCAGGGGAACAGCTTCCAGTGCCCCTCGGAGACGACCTCGACGGTGCTGTCGGTCACCTTGATGGCCGTCTGGTCGTCGATGGCGTACGCCGGACCCGCGATGTCTCCAGGACGCAGGAACCCATAGACGCACGTGCTGGACGTCTGCTCGTAGCCGAGCCCTTCGTACAACCGCAGTGCACCGGAGGGGTTCGCTGCGTCGACGCCGAGTGCTGCCGCTTCCATGCCCGAGACGGCAAAGCAGCGCATGGACTCCTGGAGGAGTGCACTCGCGACACCCCTGCCGCGATGACTCCGCGCCACCGCCAACTGATCGGTGTAGCCCTCGGTGATGCCCGTGGCTCGCCAGTCCTGTTCGTAGGCGCAGTTGAGTGCAGCGCCGACGACGGCCCCGGTCCTGCCCTCGATCGCGAGCAAGGACCAATCGGACCGGAAGGCTTCCGAACCAGTGACCTCGTCCCACATCTCATCGGTCCGATCCGTGTGACCCCAGTGGTCTTGGAACGCCCGATCGACCATGCGGTGCGCCTCTCGACTGCGTGCTGCGTCCCAACCAACGATGACCACATCGTCGAGCTCAGGTACCAGTGGCGAGTCACTCAGTCGGCGGGACATCTCGAAGAAGTAGCGCTCGACCGCGAACCCATGACGTTCGGCCAGATCTCGAACGTCGGCCTGATCACAAGGGGCGTACAGGCGCATCACCATCGGCCCGTAGCCAACCTGCCGCGTGGCTTGATCCCACTCGATGGCGTGCGCGATTTCCCACCGCAGAACGGCCCGCCCGATGCCCTCGCCACGGCGGTCAGGGCGAACGGCTCCACCGAGGTGAATGCCTCGTCGCTCTGTGATGACACGGTTGCACCCAGCCCACGCTGTAGCGATGACTCGATCGTCTGGGTCGTATCCGACCAGCGTGTCGGCGTCGGGGCGCGAACGAGGCGAGTCCCAGAACTCCCGAAGCCCCCCGAGCGACTGACGTTCTGGATTGCGGTCGTGGGCCTCACACTCGGCGTAGAACTCGGCTATGGCCGGTAGGTCATCACGACCGAAGGCCCGCCAGGTGACAGCCGGATGGGCTGCAAGAGCCGCCCGGGCGTCTGCTTCGTTGAGGTGGGACACGTCCGTCATCGTGGTGGCGGTCGACCGAATCTGCAAAGGGATTCTCGGGAAGACGTGGCCGGCCAACCAGTGTCCGCATCCGGACGATGTGGCGGCCGGTCCGGGTGGTCAGCGGGTCTTGTACACGTGCAGGCCGGCGAGCCGCCCGGCGAAGGTGGTGAGCAGATCCTCGATGATGAAGTAGGTGACCGGCAGCCCGACCAGCGTCAGTGCCTCGTGGACGCCGCACCGGATGACACCGGGCCGGCCGGCGTCCCGGGCCCGCTCGTAGCCGAGGCCGTTGAGACGGTCCCCGAGGCTGGCACTGCTCAACCCACGCAGCACGACCGCGGAAGCCGCCCAGACGACCGCAGCGACGCCGGCGGCCGCCGGCAGCGACCCGATCGCGAAGAACAGCAGGGCACCGATCGAGGCGGCGAACCCGGCGTCGACGAAGAACGCGAACAGCACATCGGCGTAGGAGACGTCGGAATCCCAGCCGATCAGCTCCTGGAACGATCCGGGACCGACCCCCGAGGGTCGTCGGTAGTGGGACACGCGGGGCCTCCGGTTGCGGGACGGGTGCCGGTGCCGCCGGCCATCGGGGACGCCCAGTGGGGTGAGCCTCGGAGCGGATGGTAGTCAGCACCCGGGGTTGCCACTCGTGAATTACATAACTGTAGTTCTTCGATAGGAATTGCGCACCGTCGGGACGCGTGGTCCGATTCAGTGTTCACACCTGTCACAACCGTCACTTCCTCACCTCGGAGCACTGCCATGCGCCTGTCCCCGCCCGCCACGCGACGAGCCGCCGCGCTCCTGGTCGTGGCCGCGCTCGCGCTCGCCGGGAGCCCCGCCCACGCCAGGACGCCCGACACCTGGCAGGTGCCCGGGCAGGCCTGGGTGACGATCAAGGGACACGGCTTCGGCCACGGTCACGGCATGTCCCAGTACGGCGCCGAGGGTGCCGCGCGTGAGGGGTTGACCTACCGCCAGATCGCCGACTTCTACTACCCCGGCACCACCTGGGGCACGGCCAGGGGCCGGGTGACCGTCCTGATCACGGCCGACACCAGCGACGACCTCGAGGTGCTGGCTCGCCAGGGACTCACCATCCGTGACAGCGCCGTCGACGGCCGCGTGGCCCTGCCCGACAACGAGGCGACCCGGTGGCGGATCTCGGTGACGAAGAAGGGCACGAACCGCGTCTCCTTCCTGACCGACCGCTGGCACGGCTGGGCGCAGCTCCGGGGGACCGGTGAGTTCTTCGCCCGGGGCAAGCCGATCACCCTGGTCACGCCCGGCGGCACGCGCGCCTACCGTGGCCGGCTCCGGGCCGAGCCGCCGACGTCGGGCTCGAGTGCCCGCGACACCGTCAACGAGCTCTCCCTGGAGAACTACCTCCGGGGGGTCGTGCCGCTCGAGATCCCCGCGCTGTGGAACCCCGAGGCGGTCCGGGCCCAGGCGGTCGCGGCCCGCACCTACGCGGCGTACGAACGCAACCACCCGCACGGCGCCCACTACCAGCTCTGCGACACCTCCTCCTGCCAGGTCTACGGCGGGTACGACGCGGAGCACCCGGCCGCCAACGACGCCGTCGACGCCACGAGGCGCGAGGCGCTGGTCGTCGACGGCAAGCCTGCCTTCACCCAGTTCGGCGCCAGCTCTGGGGGCTGGACCTCGGCGGGGTCGGTGTCCTACCTCCCCGCGCGCGAGGACCCGTACGACGACTGGGCCGGCAACCCGGTCCACGACTGGTCCGTCCGCGTCCAGGACACGCTGCTCGAGCGGACCTGGCCCGCGATCGGCAACCTGCAGAAGATCGCCGTGACCCGTCGCGACGGCAACGGCGAGTGGGGCGGCCGGCTCCGGGAGCTCACGCTGGTCGGCGACGCCGGCAAGGTCGTCGTCACCGGAGACACCTTCCGGTCGATGCTCGCGCTGCGGTCCACCTGGCTGACGTTCAAGGTCGACAACCGCGGCTGACGACCGGGTTGACCTCAGCCCAGCACGAGCACCAGGTCGCCGCCCTCGACGGGCTGCGGACCGGAGAGCGCGAGCCGCTGGACCGTGCCGTCGACGGGCGCGGTGATCGAGGCCTCCATCTTCATCGCCTCGATCGTGGCGACCGTGTCGCCGGCGGAGACCTGGTCACCCTCCTCGACGACGATCGTCACGACGCCCTGGAAGGGTGCGGCCACCTGGCCCGGCTTGGAGGTGTCGGCCTTCTCGGCGACCGCCACGTCGGAGGAGACGCTCTTGTCGCGGATGCTGATCGGCCGCAGCTGGCCGTTGATGGTGGCCATGACCGTGCGGAACCCGCGCTCGTCGGGGTCGCTGATCGCCTGGACGCCGAGGATCAGCCGCTTGCCCTCGTCGATCTCGACCTCGTGCTCGTCGCCCTGGCGCAGGCCGTAGAGGTAGTCCATCGTCGGCAGCACCGACACGTCGCCGTAGGTCGCCCGGGCCTCGGCGAACGCCTTCGTCGGGCCGGGGAACAGCAGCTCGTTGAGGGTACGGCGGGGATGGGTCCGCAGCCCCTCGCGCTGCTCCTCGGTGAGCTCCTCGGCCGGTGGCTTCCAGGTGCGACCCTCGAGCGCCTTGGTGCGGAACGGCTCTGGCCAGCCGCCCGGCGGGTCGCCGAGCTCGCCGTTGAGGAAGCCGATGACCGAGTCCGGGATGTCGAACTTCCCGGGGTTGTCGGCGAACTCGGCCGGGTCCGCGCCGACCGCCACCAGGTGCAGCGCGAGGTCGCCGACGACCTTGGAGGACGGCGTGACCTTGACGATGTTGCCGAGGATGTCGTTCGCCGCGGCGTACATGTCCTCGATCTGCTCGAACTTCTCGCCGAGGCCGAGCGCGATCGCCTGCTGGCGCAGGTTGGAGAGCTGGCCGCCGGGGATCTCGTGGGTGTAGACGCGTCCGGTGGGCGAGGGCAGCCCGGACTCGAAGGGTGCATAGACCCGGCGGGTGGCCTCCCAGTAGGGCTCGAGCGCACAGACCGCCTCCAGCGACAGCCCGGTCTCGCGTTCGGAGTGGTCGGTCGCCGAGACCAGCGCCGACAGGGCCGGCTGGGAGGTGGTGCCGGCCATCGAGGCGGTCGCGGCGTCGACGGCGTCCACCCCGGCGTCGATCGCGGCGAGCAGCGTGGCGAGCTGGCCGCCGGGGGTGTCGTGGGTGTGCAGGTGCACCGGGACGTCGAAGCGGTCGCGGAGCGCGGTCACCAGGGTGCGCGCGGCCGGGGCCCGGAGCAGGCCGGCCATGTCCTTGATCGCGAGCACGTGGGCGCCGGCATCGACGATCCGCTCGGCGAGGGCGAGGTAGTAGTCGAGCGTGTAGAGCTTCTCGCCGGGGTTCGACAGGTCGCCGGTGTAGCAGAGCGCCACCTCCGCGACGGTCGTCCCGGTGGCCCGCACGGCCTCGATGGCCGGGCGCATCTGCTCGACGTCGTTGAGCGCGTCGAAGATCCGGAACACGTCGATGCCGGTGGCGGCAGCCTCCTGGACGAAGGCGTTGGTGACGTCGGTGGGGTACGGCGTGTAGCCGACCGTGTTGCGCCCGCGCAGCAGCATCTGCAGGCAGATGTTCGGCACGGCCTGGCGCAGTGACGTCAGCCGCTCCCACGGGTCCTCGGAGAGGAAGCGCAGCGCCACGTCGTACGTCGCGCCGCCCCAGGCCTCCAGCGACCACAGCTCGGGCGTGGTGCGCGAGACGTGGCCGGCGACGGCCAGCAGGTCCCGGGTGCGGACCCGGGTCGCGAGCAGCGACTGGTGGGCGTCGCGGAACGTCGTGTCGGTGACCCCGACGGTGTTCTGCGCCCGCAGCCGGCGGGCGAACTCCTCGGGGCCGAGCGCGAGCAGGAGCTGCCGGCTGCCGTCCGGGGCCGGCACGTCGAGGTTGATCGGGGGCAGCTTGCTGGCCGGGTCGATGCTGACCGGGGCGGGCCCGTGCGGCTGGTTGACCGTGACGTCGGCGAGGAACGTCAGCAGCTTGCTGCCCCGGTCGCCGCGCCCCCGGGCCGCCATCAGCTGGGGGTGGGTCTCGATGAACGAGGTGGTGATGTTGCCGCCTGCGAAGTCGGGGTCCTCGAGCACGGCCTGCAGGAACGCGATGTTCGTGGACACGCCTCGGATGCGGAACTCCGCCACCGCGCGGCGGGCCTTCTCGACCGCCTTCTCGAAGGTGCGCCCGCGGCAGGTGAGCTTGGCGAGCATCGAGTCGAAGTGGGCCGAGACCTCGGCGCCGGTGTAGACCGTGCCGCCGTCCACCCGGACGCCCGCGCCGCCGGGGGAGCGGTAGGTCGTGATCTTGCCGGTGTCGGGACGGAAGCCGTTGGCGGGGTCCTCGGTGGTGATCCGGCACTGGAGCGCGGCGCCGCGCAGCACCACGGCGTCCTGCGAGAGGCCCAGGTCGGCCAGCGTCTCGCCGGAGGCGATCCGCAGCTGGGACTGCACGAGGTCGACGTCGGTGACCTCCTCGGTCACCGTGTGCTCGACCTGGATGCGGGGGTTCATCTCGATGAAGACGTAGTTGCCGTCGGGGTCGAGCAGGAACTCCACCGTGCCGGCGTTGCGGTAGCCGATCTCGCGGGCGAACCGGACCGCGTCGGCGCACATCCTCATCCGCAGCTCCGGGTCGAGGTTGGGCGCGGGCGCGATCTCGATGACCTTCTGGTGGCGTCGCTGCACCGAGCAGTCGCGTTCGAAGAGGTGGATGACGTTGCCTTCGCCATCGGCGAGGATCTGCACCTCGATGTGGCGGGGCTCGACCACCGCCTGCTCGATGAAGACCGTCGGGTCGCCGAAGGCCGCCTCGCCCTCGCGCATGCAGGTCTCGACCGCCTCGCGGAGGTCCTGGGGGTCGTCGACCCTGCGCATGCCGCGCCCGCCGCCTCCGGCGACGGCCTTCACGAACAGCGGGTAGGGCAGCTCGGTCGCGGACTGCACCAGGGCGTCCACGTCGGTGGAGGGCTCCACCGACGCGAGCGTCGGGACCCCTGCCGCCTTGGCCGCCGCGATCGCGCGGGCCTTGTTGCCGGTCAGCGTGAGCACGTCGGCGGTGGGGCCGATGAAGGTGATGCCCGCGTTGGCGCACGCCTCGGCCAGGGCCGGGTTCTCCGACAGGAAGCCGTAGCCCGGGTAGACCGCGTCCGCGCCGGCGCGCACGGCCACCGCGACGATCGCCTCGGGGTCGAGGTAGGCCCGCACCGGGTGGCCCCGCTCGCCGATCTCGTAGGCCTCGTCGGCCTTCAGCCGGTGCTCGGACCAGCGATCCTCGTAGGGGAAGACGGCGACCGTCTTCGCGCCCACCTCGTACGCCGCCCGAAACGCACGGATCGCGATCTCGCCACGGTTGGCCACCAGCACCTTGGAAAACATGCGCCCACGCTATAAGGGCCGGAGCCGGGGTGGGCTGGTCTAGGCTCCCGGCGAGACGCCGAGGGGCGTCCGATTCGACGGGGGAGTCGTCCATGAGGGTCATCACGCGTGCATGTCTGCTGGCCGGGGCCACGGCCGTCGCCCTGCTCCTGGTGGGCGGAGGCATGGCCGCGAGCACTGCGGCGACCCCGACAGCGAGCCCGACTGCGACGGCGGCCGCCGACGAACCGGCGCCCATCGACTACGTCGCCCTCGGTGACTCCTACAGCGCCGGGCCGCTCATCCCCACGCAGCGAGCCGACCCGTTCGGGTGCCTGCGCTCGATGAACAACTACCCGGCCTACCTCGCCGGCCACCTGGGCGTCACGACCTACCGCGACGTGACCTGCTCCGGCGCCCGGGTCCGCGACTTCTTCAACCCGCAGGCGACGATCGTCCCCGGGCCCTCCCCGGTCCCACAGAACGACGCCCTCTCGGCCGAGACCGACCTGGTCACCGTGGGCATCGGCGGCAACGACTTCGGCCTGTTCGGCTCGATGATCGAGATCTGCGAGCAGGTCCGCTCGAAGAATCCCGACGGCAAGCCGTGCAAGCGGCACTTCACCAACGCGCGGGGCGTCGACACGAAGGCGCGCGACGCCCGCCGGATCGAGAAGCACGTCGCGCGGGCGCTCGAGGGCGTGCACGAGGCGGCCCCGAACGCGGCGGTCCACCTCGTGGGCTACCCGCGGTTGCTGCCGGAGAAGGGCACGTGCGACGAGGTGCCGTTCGCGACCGGGGACTACCGCTGGGGCCGGTTCATCGAGCGGCTCCTCAACCGCTCCCTGCGCCGGGCGGCCGCCGACCACGACGCGACGTACGTCAACCTCTACCCGGCGACCAGGGGCCACGACGCCTGCGCGGGCAGGCGGGCCTGGATCAACGGCAGCGAGCTCAAGATCGACCAGGCGGCCAACTTCCACCCCTACCAGGTGGGCGAGCGCGGCATGGCGCGGGCGGTCTACCACCGGATCACCGGCCTCACGGCGCCCACCAACGCGGACGCCGAGCCGCCGCCGGGCTCGGTCATCCCGAACCTCCCCGTCGCCCCCTGAGAACGAACCGGCTGAGAACGAACCGGCTGAGAACTTCCCGGCCGTTCCGCGCGTCAGACACAGTGCAGCCCACCCGAGGGGCCCGGACACGCGGAGGCGCCATGACCCACCACGCCAGCAGGCTGGCGCCCGCCGCCGTCGCGCTCGTCGGTGTGGTGCTGGCCGGCCCCGCGCCCGCCTCGGGCGAGGCGGCACCCGTCACCTGTCGGGGGGAGCTCGCCACGATCGTCGGAACCAGCGGATCCGACGATCTGGCGGGTACGCCCGGGAGAGACGTGATCGCTGGCCTTGGCGGGCGCGACACCATCCGCGGCAACGGCGGGGACGACCTGGTCTGCGGCGGGGGCGGCGCCGACGTGCTCGAGGGCGACGCCGGAGACGACCGGCTCCACGGGGGTGCCGACACCTACGGCGAGGACCAGGGCGGGACCTTCCTGCGCGGGGACACGCTGCGGGGCGGCCCGGGTGACGACCTGCTCGACGTCGGCCTCGACGGCCGGCGCGTCGACGGGTACCGCCGTCCCGACGCGGTGGTCTTCGACCGGGCGGCCGCGGGCGTGGTCGTCGACCTCTCGGGCGACGAGGGGGTGGCCACCGGGGAGGGCGTCGACCGGATCGTGGTGACCGCCGCGATGGGCGTGACGGGCTCTGCGTACGACGACTCGATCACCGGGTCGCCGGGGGAGGACTGGCTGGTCGGGGGAGCGGGGGACGACGTGCTCGTCGCCGGTCGGGGGCGTGACCGGGTCTACCCCGACGCGCTCACGGCGGTGCCGGGCGACGACGTGGTGCGCGCCGGGCCGGGCGCCGACCTGGTGGTGAGCTTCGCCGGCCACGACGATCTCCGCGGCGGCTCGGGCCGGGACTGGATCGATGCGCAGGGCTCGGGGGCGGACCGGATCCACGCCGGAGCCGGCGGCGACGTCGTCTCCCAGTGGATCGTGGGGGAGACGGGGCTGGCCAGCGACGGTGGCCGCGGGCTCGACCACCTCGCCCTCGTCGGCGACGGCGTCGAGGGGACCACGCCGCGCCCGGTCCTCACCCTCGACCTGCGCGACGGCACGACCTCGCTGGACACCGACCCGGCCGCGACCGGGACGGCCGGGGGCTACGAGGAGTACCGCCTGCTCGGTGACCTGGCGTGGGTCTTCCACGGGACGCCGGGCCGGGACCGGGTCTGGGCCGTGGAGGGTGGCCCGCTCGACGCCCGCACCTACGCGGGCGACGACTGGATGCAGGGCACCGCCCGTGACGACCGCCTCGACGGGGGCGAGGGCATCGACGAGGTGCACGGCCTCGGCGGGCAGGACACCTGCATCGACTGGGAGGTCGGCTCCTGCTAGTCCCGCTCCTGTCGACCCCGATCCCTGGTGACCCTGTACATAGCGAGTGGTCGCTCGCTATCTTGGCGGTCACGGTTGTCGTGTGACGGAGGTCATGTCCATGAACGAGCTCGACCTGGTGATCAAGGGCGGCACCTACTTCGACGGCGACGGGTCGCCGGGGGTGGTGGCCGACGTCGGCATCCGCGCCGGGCGGATCGAGGTCGTCAGCCCCGACCCCCTCCCGATCGGGACCGGCACCGAGGTCGTCGACGCCCGCGGCCAGTGGGTGATGCCGGGCTTCGTCGACGCGCACACCCACTACGACGCCGAGGTCCAGGTCGCTCCGGGCCTCAACGAGTCGGTGCGCCACGGGGTCACCACGGTGCTCGTCGGCAACTGCTCGCTCTCCACGGTCTACTCCTCGCCGCTGGACACCGCCGACCTGTTCAGCCGGGTGGAGGCGCTGCCGCGCACCCACGTCCTCGCGGCCCTGGAGCAGAACAAGACCTGGTCGACGCCCCAGGAGTGGGTCGAGGCCGTCGAGACCCTGGCGCTCGGCCCCAACGTCGCCTCGTTCCTCGGCCACTCCGACGTCCGCGCGAGCGTGATGGGTCTGGGCCGGTCCACCGACCCGGACGAGACCGCCAGCGCCGCCGAGAAGCGCGAGATCGAGCGGCGCCTCGAGGAGGCCCTCGACGCCGGCTTCCTCGGCATGTCGACGATGACGAACCCGTGGGACAAGCTCGACGGCGACCGCTACCGGTCGCGCCAGCTGCCCTCGACGTACGCCAGCTGGAAGGAGTTCCGCGGCGTCAGCCGGGTCCTGCGCCGCCGCGGCCGGGTCCTCCAGGGGGTGCCCAACCTCAACAAGAAGTACGACATCGCCTTCTACGTCACCACCTCGATGGGTCGCCTCCGCAAGCCGCTGCGGGTCTCGCTGCTCGCGGCCGCCGACACCCGGGCGGAGCCGTGGGTCCACCACATCTTCGCGCCGCTCGCGCTCCTGGCGAACCGGATCGGCGGCGGCCGGTTCGTCTGGCAGCACCTGCCCACGACCTTCCGGGTCTGGGCCGACGGGATCGACCTGGTCGTCTTCGAGGAGTTCGGCGCCGGCCGCGAGGCCCTGCACCTGCGGGAGGAGGTCGAGCGCAGCGACCTGCTCCGCGACGAGGAGTACCGCCGCCGCTTCCGCCACGACTTCGACAAGCGGTTCTCGCCGCGGGTGTGGCACCGCGACTTCGACGACGCCGAGATCACCGAGTGCCCCGACGCCTCGCTGGTCGGGCGGCACATCGGCGAGGTGGCGCGCGAGCGCGGCGTGCACCCCGTCGACTGCTACCTCGACCTGGTCGTGGAGCACGGCCGGGGGCTGCGCTGGAAGACCAACATCGCCAACACCCGTCCCGAGGTCCTCGACTCGCTCATCAACCGGCCCGGCGTGACGATCGGGTTCTCCGACGCCGGTGCCCACCTGCGCAACATGTCGTTCTACAACTTCGGCATCCGGCTGCTGCACCGCGCGCACGCCGCCACGGAGCGGGGCCGCCCGTTCATCAGCATCGAGCGGGCCGTGCACAAGCTGACCGGCGAGCTGGCCGACTTCTACCAGGTGGACGCCGGCCGGATCGCCGTCGGCGACCGCGCCGACCTCGTGGTCGTGGACCCGGCCGGGCTCGACGAGGGCGTCGACAGCTACCACGAGGCCGAGATGCCGGAGTTCGGCGGCATCAGCCGCATGGTCAACCGCAACGACGCCGCGGTGAGCGCCACGGTCGTCGCCGGCGTCGTCGTCTACCGCGCGGGGGAGTTCGCCGAGGGCTACGGCCGCACGCTCGGTACCGGCCGGTTCCTGCGTGCAGGTGAGCCCCGTGGCTCGGTCACGCCGGTCCGGCGAGTGGTCGAGCAGGTGGCCCCATAACGGGTCGTACGCCGGCGCGCCGTACCCAGGCAGAGCGGCGCGCGACCACGATCTCGGCGCTCGTGGACGCCACCGTCGCGTCGCTGTGCGAGCGGGGCTATGCCCGGACCACCACCGCGGAGATCAGCCGCCGCTCGGGCGTCTCCCAGGGCGGGCTCTTCCGCCACTTCGGGTCGCGGATCGAGGTCGTCCTGGCCGCCGCGGACGAGGTGCGCGCCCGCCAGTTCGTCGGGTTCCGCGCAGCCCTCGAGCAGCTGGACGAGATCACGCTCGAGGAGTGCCTCCGGCTGCTGCGCGCGGCGTGCCGGGCACCCGTCAACGCCGCCTGGTACGAGCTGCTTGTCGCAGCCCGCACCGATCCCGACCTCCGCCAGGCGCTCGCCCCGCTGGCCGCCCGCTACCACGCCGAGATCCTCGCGATGGGGCGCTCGCTGCCGGTCGCGGCCGCCATCCCCGAGCAGGAGGTCGACACGCTGCTGCTGGGCATCGTGCACCTGCTCGACGGTGAGGCCCTGGTCGCGGCGGTGCACACCCACCCGGAGCAGGAGGACCAGCGGATCGCCCAGCTCGTCCGCGTGCTCTCGGGGGAGCCGATCTGGGGCCCCGCCTAGCAGGTGAACTGCTCGACCAGGCCCGGCACGGCAGCCGTGGCGAGGTCGACGGCGCTCCGCTCGGGGATGTCGAGCACGGTGACCGACTGCCGACCCCCAGCCGTCGTGGCGACGAGCGAGGTCAGCCCCGCGCGGCGCTGGAACCAGGTCGAGCGGAAGCTCCAGCCGATCACGGCGTCGGCCGCGAGCGCCTCGCGGTGCCGGTCGAGGCTGCCGGAGCTCGCCACCAGGTAGCCGTCGAGGAGGGCGTGGCCGAGGGAACGTGTCCGGTCGACGGCCAGGGCGAGGGTGGCGACCGGCAGCAGCACGACCAGCACGAGCAGCCAGCGGGAGCCGTCGCCGAGGAGCACGGTCAGCAGGGCGAGGACGGCCAGGGCGGCGCCGGGCACCAGGGCCCGGGTGAACCGGCGCGTCCGGGCCCGGGGCCCGTGGCCGGTGAGGGGGGCGTCGACCGGTCCCGTCGCGCCGAGCACCCGGCGGGCGGTCGCGGCGACGACCTCGCGCGGGGCCGGGGGCACCAGCACCGAGCTGCCCCGCTGCTTGCGGTCCAGCCCGGTCACGATGGCGGAGAGGCGGCCGCCGCCGACGAGCCGCAGCCCCAGGGGCTCGGCGATGCTCACCCCGCTCAGCCGTTCGTCGTCGAGGCTGGTCTCGCGGGTGGTGACCAGTCCGCGGCGCAGGTGCCAAGCGCCGTGGGCCCGGCTGTGGGTGACCCGGAAGCCCCAGTTCGTCACCAGGTAGCCGCCGATCGCCAGGGCGGAGACCACGACGGCCAGCGCGACCAGGCCGAGGGGGAGCACCATCCAGAGCGAGGCGCCCGCCGCGTCGTCCACGAGGTCGCCCGGGTCGAGCCGGTCGAACCAGCCGAGCTGGTTGAGCAGCTGGCTGGCCGCGCCGAGGACGCCGGCGGCGATGACGAGGCCGGAGCTGGTGAACGGTGCGAACCGGATCCAGGCGGGGTCGAAGCGGAGCACCACGTCCTCGTCGTCCGACTCGTCCACGGGTTCCCGCTCGCCGTTGGTGACGAGCAGCAGGTCCGCGCGCAGCCGGCGGGCGCGCTCCACGGGCAGGCCGTCGAGGTCGAGCCGGTCGTCCTCGTCGGTCGACGCGGTGCCCGTCCCGACCCGGACGGTGGTGAGGCCGAGGAGTCGCTGGACGGGGGACGCGGTCAGGTCGACGGTGCGGACCCGGTCGACCGGCGTCGACAGGGCGTGCCGGTTGAGCAGTCCGCGGCGCAGCTCCACGCGACCGGCCGCGATGCGGAAGCTGGTCGTGAGGTAGCGCAGCACTCCGAGCGTCACCGGCACCGCGATGCCGAGGAGCTGCCAGACGTCGTTCCCGTCCGAGGCCGTGCCGGCGACGAAGATGGCCAGCAGCGCCGGCAGGAACCGGATGATCTCCCTGATCGGGTAGACGAGCAGCATCCGGGGGTCCAGGCGCTGCCAGTCGTTCACGTGGCGTCGCCCGGGACGGTGTCGGCCTTGACGGTCAGCTCGTCGACCAGCCGGCGCGCCCGGTCCCGGTCGAGGCCCGAGATCTCCAGGGCGCCTGCCGCGGAGGCCGTCGTGACGGTCACGCTCGCGAGCCCGAGGAGGCGGGCCACCGCCCCCTCGGCGTAGTCGACGGTCTGGATGCGCGACATCGGCGCGATCCGCCGCTCCCGTGCCCACCAGCCGGTCTGGGTGTAGACCGCGGTCTCCGTGACCTCCCAGCGATGCACGAGGTAGCGCCACTGCGGCACCACGACGACGTACGCCGCCAGGGCGACGCCGGTGAGCAGGAACACCCACCAGCGCAGGTCCACCCACCCCCACACCGGGCCGGCCAGGACGAGGAGGAACAGGACGACCAGGCTCTGGACGACCGTCTCCAGCAGCCACATCAGCCGGGCCCGCGGGCTCACCCGCTGGCTGGGCTCACGCAGGCCCGGCTCCGACATCAGTCCTTGAGCTCGCAGATGACCGCGCCGTTGGTGACGGTCGCGCCGACCTCGGCCTGCAGGCCGGTGACCGTGCCGGCCTTGTGGGCCTTGAGCGGCTGCTCCATCTTCATCGCCTCGAGGACCACCACGATGTCGCCCTCGGCGACCTGCTGGCCCTCCTCGACGGCGATCTTGACGATGGTGCCCTGCATCGGGCTGGTCACCGAGTCGCCGCTGGCGGCCGCACCGGACTTCTTGCCCTTGGCGCGCTTGGGCTTCCTGCCGCCCGCGGCCGGTCCGGCCGACATGCCGCCGAGACCCGCGGGCAGCACGACCTCGAGGCGCTTGCCGCCGACCTCGACGACGACCGTGTGCCGCTCGCCGGCCTCGGGGGCCTCGGCCGACTCGCCGGCGTAGGGCACGATCTTGTTGTCGAACTCGGTCTCGATCCAGCTGGTGTAGACGCTGAACTCGGACGGCTCGTGGGCCGGTGCACCGATGTAGGCCGGGTCGTTGACGACGGCCTGGTGGAACGGGATCACGGTCGGCATCCCGTCGACGGTGAACTCGGCCAGCGCCCGACGCGAGCGCTCGAGGGCCTGGGTGCGGTCGCGCCCGGTGACGATCAGCTTGGCGACGAGCGAGTCGAAGGAGCCGGGGATGGTCTCGCCGGCCTCGTAGCCCGCGTCGACCCGCACGCCCGGGCCGCTGGGCGGGTTCCAGGCGCTCAGCGTGCCGGGGGCGGGCATGAAGTTGCGCCCGCCGTCCTCGGCGTTGATCCGGAACTCGATCGAGTGCCCGTGGATGTCGGGGTCCTCGTAGCCGAGCTCCTCGCCGGCCGCGATGCGGAACATCTCGCGGACCAGGTCGATGCCGGTGACCTCCTCGGAGACCGGGTGCTCGACCTGGAGGCGGGTGTTGACCTCGAGGAAGGAGATGGTGCCGTCCTGCCCGACGAGGAACTCGCAGGTGCCGGCGCCGACGTAGCCGGCCTCGCGCAGGATCGCCTTGGAGGAGGCGTAGAGCTTGGCGACCTGCTCGTCGGTGAGGAACGGCGCGGGCGCCTCCTCGACGAGCTTCTGGTGGCGGCGCTGCAGCGAGCAGTCGCGGGTGGAGATGACGACCACGTTGCCGTGCTGGTCGGCCAGGCACTGGGTCTCGACGTGGCGCGGCTGGTCGAGGTAGCGCTCGACGAAGCACTCGCCGCGGCCGAACGCGGAGACGGCCTCGCGGACGGCGGAGTCGAACTGCTCGGCGACCTCCTCCATCGTGCGGGCGACCTTGAGCCCGCGACCGCCGCCACCGAAGGCGGCCTTGATCGCGATGGGCAGGCCGTGCTCCTGGGCGAAGGCGAGGACCTCGTCGGAGTCCTTGACCGGGTCCTTGGTTCCCGAGACGAGCGGCGCGCCGACCCGTTCGGCGATGTGGCGGGCCTTGACCTTGTCGCCGAGGTTCTCGATCGCGTGCGGCGGGGGGCCGATCCAGACGAGGCCGGCGTCGATCACGGCGCGGGCGAAGTCGGCGTTCTCGGCCAGGAAGCCGTAGCCCGGGTGGACCGAGTCGGCGCCGGAGCGCTGGGCGATCGCGATGATCTTGCCGATGTCGAGGTAGGACTCGGCCGGCGTCGAGCCCTCCAGCGAGTGCGCCTCGTCGGCGAGCCGGACGAACAGGGCGTCCCGGTCGGGGTCGGCGTAGACCGCCACGCTCCCGATCCCCGCGTCCTTGCAGGCGCGGATCACGCGGACCGCGATCTCACCACGGTTGGCGATGAGGACCTTCTTCAGTGGCTTGCTCTGCGGCACGGGCGCTCCTGGTCTGGTTCTGGCCGTCTGGTTCAGGCCGACTCTGCTCCGCGACGCAGCGTATCGCCCGGTCGGACTGCAGCCGCGCGAGGTCTCACGTCAGGCCGTCTCACTGGGCGGGGCGAGCTCGTCGACCTGGTGTCCCACCTGCTCGTCAGCGGCCTGACCGCCCCGGGCGAGCCGTCGAGGGATAACCCGCGGCCGCCGGTGTCGTTGGAGGGGTGGTCCAGTCCACGCTCTTCTCCCGTGGGGTGGGTTCACAGGGGAACCACCCCACGGGAGAACTCATCCTCGAGGTCGTGGGCGAGTCGCGGTCCGCAGCGTCCGGCCGAGTCGGCGGAGCAGGGGACGCGTCAGCCACCAGTAGGCCACCCCGACGGCGAACGACGAGAGGGTCGCCGCCAGCGGGTGGTCCATCTCCAGTGCCGGGTAGACCTGCCAGTGGGTCAGGTAGACGAACAGCGACGCGCTCGCGAGCACGGTCAGCACCGGGACCACGACCCTCGGGAGGCGGACGGACGGCACCCAGGCCATCAGGGCCACCCCGGCGACGACGAGCAGCTCGCGGTCGAGGTCGCCGAAGAACCCGAGCGTCGCCGCGGCCGCGGCGCCCGTGACGGCGATCCGCTGGCGGATCGTGCCGGCCCGCGCCACCACCCAGCCCAGCGCGAAGCACCACAGCACGACCCCCGGCGTGTAACGCTCGGTCGCCCCGGCCTCGATGCCGGTCCAGGCGTAGCGGAGCGCCACGGCCGAGAGCAGCAGCGCCCAGGCGAACAGCAGGGGTCGACGCCGCTCGAACCGGTCGACCGGTGGCAGGGCGAGCAGCGCCACGGCGCCGAGCGAGGTCCAGACCAGGGCCTCGAGGAACCAGAACTGCCACTGGACGGTCCAGCCGTCGCTGCCGAGGACGCCGTTGAGGAACACGGCCGTGGCGGCGTCGTACCCACCGGTGAGCAGGGCGACCGCCCCGATGAACAGCGAGCTGGGGACGGCCACCTGCGCGACGGCGACCAGCCCGTTGCGTGCCCGGACGGCCCGCGGCACCGCAGCCGCCTGGAAGCGGGCGAAGTTGAGACCGGCGACGGCGAGCAGCAGGTGCGCCCCGCCGACCACGGTGAACAGGTTGGCGTGGGTCCCGACGATCGCGAGGATCGCAAGCGCCCGCAGCAGCACGGTCATGTCCACCGGTCGGCCCCAGCGCCGCCGGGGCCGGCTGCCGGCGGCGAGCTCGGTGATCGGACGGGTGTGCCATCCGGTCGGCAGGTCACCGAGCCGGTTGCCCAGCCGGGTCGCGAGCTCGACGTAGGACAGCGAGTCGCCACCGAGCTCCACGAAGCTGCTGTGCACGGTGGCGTCGGGCCGTCCCAGGACCAGGGCATAGTCGTCCCGGAGTGACTCGGCGCTCACCGGCCGCTCGGAGGCAGCCTCCTGCTCGTGCCGGGACGCCTCGGCCAGGACCTGCGCCTGCCGCTCCAGCGCCGCATGGTCGGGCTTGCCGCTGGCGGTGAGGGGGAGCGCGGCGACGACACTGACGCGGATCGCGTTCGCGGGCAGGCCGCACAGCTCGGCGAGAACGGCCGCAAGCCCGGTCGCCGCGCGACGGTCGGTGGTGAAGGCGTGCAGGACGTCCCCTGCCGTCACGCACCGCACCGGCGCCGACCGGGTGGACAGGCAGTCCTCCACCTGGTCCAGGTCGATCCGGAGACCGAACAGCTTGGCGTGCCGGCTGCGCCGCCCGACGATCTCGTAGAGGCCGTCGGTGACCCGGGCGAGGTCGCCGGTCCGCAGCTCCCCCAGGGTGGCGCCGGCGGCCAGGTCGGCCGGTCGTTCGGCGTAGCCCATCATCACGTTGGGCCCGCTGTAGACGAGCTCACCGGTCCCGGGCTCGGGGCTCTCCGGGACGGGCTCGAGGCGGAGCGAGCCGCCGGGGATCGGGCGGCCGATGGCTCCCGGGTGCCGGGCCGCGAGCTCCGGCGGCAGGTAGGCCATCCGGGCGGTCGCCTCGGTCTGGCCGTACATCACCACCAGGTCCCAGCCGTCGCGGCGCCCGAGGTCGGCGTACGCGCGGACCCGGTCGGGCGCGAGCCGGCCGCCGGCCTGGGTGACCTGGCGCAGGGTGGGCAGGTGCCGGTCCGCGAACCCGGAGCGGTCCAGGAGGTCGAACGTGTAGGGCACGCCCGCGAACGACGTCGCCCCGGTGTCGGCGAAGAGGTCCCAGAAGCACTCGTCGACCACGGAGCTCTCGGTGAGCACCAGGCCCGCGCCGGAGGAGAGGTGGCTGTTCACGACCGAGAGGCCGTAGCAGTAGTGCAGGGGGAGCGAGGTGGCCGCGCGGTCTCCCGGGGTGATCCGCAGGTACGACGCGATCGCCTCGGCGTTGCTGCGCAGGTTGTCGCGGGAGAGCCGGACCAGCTTCGGCGACCCGGTCGAGCCGGACGTGCTGAGCAGGAGCGCCAGGTCGGGGTGCAGGTCGTGGGCGCTGCCGTCGCGGCGCACCTCGGGCTGCCAGGCGCCCCGGTCGCTGCGCAGGACGACGTCGGGGTCGTAGGCGTCGACGAGCCGGCGCAGCTGGGCGTCGCGGCCGTCGGGGACGAGCAGTGCCACGTGGCCGTGCTGCACGGCGGCGAGGTAGGCGACGACCGCGTCGGGGCGGTTGACCCCCTCGATCAGGACCAGCCGGCGGGTGCTCCCGAGGACGTCCCCGGCGAGGTCGCGGGCGCGACGGTCCAGCTCGGCGTAGCTGATCTCGGTGTCCGCGGTGCGGATCGCGGTGCGGGAGCCCTGCCCGGCCAGGTCGAGCACCGGGCGCACGGCGGCGCGCTCGGGGGCGGTGAGGAGCAGGGTCACCCGGGCAGAATACTAAGGTTTGCCTTACCTCACCAACTGGGACCGGGTCAGGCCTTCGCCGGGAAGGCGATGACCCGGCCGGCCACGCCGACCTTGACCAGGCTCTCGACCGCTGGAGCGTCCAGTCCCGGGACCCGGGCGACGACCGAGCCGCCGTCGGGCAGCAGGTCGAGGAGCACGGCGGCGTCGTGGCCGTAGAAGCTGACCTCCCCGACCCGGCCCTCCACGGAGTCCACCGAGCCGTCGAGCCGCAGCTGCTCGGGCCGGACCAGGACCTGGACCTCGCCGTCGGGGCAGTCGCCCTCGACAGGCAGGTCGCCCAGGGCGCAGGTGGCGACCCCGTGCCGGACGTGTGCGGGGAGGATGGCCGCGCCACCGACGAAGCGGGCGACGTCGGCGTCGACCGGCGAGCGGTAGAGGTCGTACGGCGAGGCCGCCTGGACCAGGCGCCCGGCTCGCATCACGGCCACCTGGTCGGCCAGGGACAGGGCCTCGTCCTGGTCGTGGGTCACCAGCACGGCGGTGGCCTGGGCCGCGTGCAGGGCCCGGGCGACCGCCCTCCCGGTGTTGGCGCGCAGCGAGGCGTCGAGCGAGGAGAAGGGCTCGTCGAGCAGGACCACGGACGGGTTCGGCGCCAGCGCGCGGGCCAGGGCGACCCGCTGCTGCTGGCCGCCGGAGAGCTCGTGCGGCTGGCGCGAGGCGTAGGACGCCGGGAGCTCGACGAGGTCGAGCATCTCGGTGACCCGTGCGGACCGGCGCTGCGCCCGGGGCAGGCCGAAGCCGATGTTGGCGGCGACGTCGAGGTGCGGGAACAGCGCCCCTTCCTGGGGGACGTAGCCGACCCGGCGGTCCTGCGGCGACGTCGAGCGGCCCTGGCCGGCCACGACGCGGTCGGCGAAGCTGATCGTCCCGGCGTCGGGCTCGAGGAAGCCGGCGATCAGCCGGAGCAGCGTGGTCTTGCCGCAGCCCGAGGGCCCGAGCACCGCGGTGATCGAGCTCTCGGGGACCAGCAGCCGTACGTCGTCGACGGCGACCACGGGTCCGAACCGCTTGGTCACCCCGTCGATGGAGAGGCTGCTCATGGCTCCATCCTGCCGGGAGGGTTCTCGACGGTCGCCATTCGCCCCAGCAGGATCGTGGCTGGGATCGAGATCAGCACCATGAGCAGGGCGTACGGCGCGGCGGCGCCGTACTCGACCGAGGACGACGCCGACCAGAACTTCGTCGCCAGGGTGGCGGTGTCGATCGGGGAGAGCATCAGGGTCGCGGTCAGCTCGGTGGCGACTGCCAGGAAGACCAGCGCGGCCCCCGCGCCCAGGCCCGGTGCGATGAGCGGCAGCGTGACCCGGCGGGCGGTGGCCAGCGGGCCCGTGCCCAGGCTGTGGGCGACGTCGTCGAGGACCACCGGGGCCTGCTCGAGGGCCGCCCGCACGCTCACCACCGCGCGGGGCAGGAACATGATCGCGTAGGCGATCAGCAGCAGGGCGTAGGTCTGGTAGAGCGGCTGCACCACCCGGATCGACACCGTGACGAGCGCGAGCGCGACGACGATGCCGGGCAGCGAGTTGGCGACGTACGTGCTGCGCTCGACGGCCGTGCTCACGGCGTTGCGGTAGCGCACCGCGAGCCACGCGACCGGCAGCGCCAGCAGCACGGTCACGACCGCGGCCGCCGCGCCGAGGCCCAGCGAGGTGCCGGCCGCGGCGAGCAGCTCGCCGACCGGGAACTCGGTGGACGAGCCGACGATCAGCCAGTGGACCAGGCTGTACGTCGGGACCCCCACCGCGAGCGTGACGACCGCAGCCAGCAGCAGCCCGGTCGGCCAGCCGAGGGCCCCGAGCCGGAGCCGCTCGACCGGACGGGCCGCGCCGTGGGAGATGCGCGCGTAGCGGCGGTGTCCCCGCAGCTTGAGCTCCGCGGTGAGCAGCAGCACGCAGCACAGCACGAGGACGCCGGCGATCATGTTGGCCGCTGCTCCGTTGAACGTGGAGCGGTACTGGTCGTAGATCGCCGTGGTGAACGTGGGGAACCGGAGCATCTGGAGCGCGCCGAACTCCGCGAGCAGGTGGAGGCCGACGAGCAGCGAGCCGCCGAGCATCGCCGGGCGCAGCTGGGGCAGCACCACCCGGCGGAAGGCGCCCCACCGCGTGTGGTTCAGGGAGTAGGCCGTCTCCTCGAGCGCCGGGTCGAGCCCGCGCAGGGTGGCCACGACGGGCAGGTAGACGAGTGGGTAGTAGGACAGGGTCACGATCAGCACCGCGCCGGCGTACCCCTGCACGGCGTGGGTCAGCGAGACCCAGCCGTAGCTGTTCACGAACGCCGGGACGGCGAGGGGCGCCACGAGCAGCCCGTGCCACAGGCGGCGGAACGGCAGGTTCGTGCGCTCGACGACCCAGGCGCACCCGACCCCGATCACCAGGCTGGCGGCGATGCACCCGAGGACCAGGCGCACGGTGTTCCAGAGCAGCTCGCCGATCCGGGGGCGGACCAGCAGGTCCCAGGCCTCGGCCGGACCGATGATCACCGTGTAGACGGCGACGAAGCCCAGGGGAACCAGCGCGAGCAGCGCGATCGCCACCCCCACGACCAGCAGCAGGGGTGGCGTACGCCGGGTCGGCTGGTCGGGCCGGCCCCGCGGGACGTGGGTGTCCCGCTCGTCGACAGGGGCGCTGGTGCTCAGAGCAGGCCTGCGTCCTGCATCATCTCGATGACCGTCGCACTGTTGAGCGAGGACACATCGATCTGCGGCGGCTCGAGCTCGCTGAGGGGCTTGACCGGCGGGTCCAGGGAGACCTTCGGGTTGAGCGGGTACTCCAGGGCGTAGGAGTCGGCGATGGCCTGCTGGCCCTCGGTGCTGGCGAGGAAGTTCACGAACGCCTGGGCGTCCTCCTGCTTGTCGCTGGAGGCGAGCACCCCGGCGCCGGAGACGCTGAGGAAGGCGCCCGGGTCCTCGTTGCCGAAGTAGTGCAGCGCGGAGCTGTCGCTGTTCTCGCCGGACTCCTGCTGGTCGCGGTACCAGTAGTAGTGGTAGGCGATCCCGGCCTCGACCTCGCCCGAGTTCACCGACTCGAGCACGACGTCGTTGCCGTCGTAGACCGTGCCGTTGTCGGCCAGGCCCTGCAGCCAGGCCCGGGTGGCGTCCTCGCCCTTGAGCTCGAGGACGGCGCTGACGATCGCCTGGAAGTCCGCGCCGGTGGGGGAGAAGGAGATCCGGCCGTCCCACTCCGGGTCGGCGAGGTCCATGATCGAGTCCGGCAGCTCGCTCGCGGACAGCTGGTCGGTGTTGTAGATGACCACGGTCGACCGCGCGAGGAAGCCCAGCCAGTGCTGGTCGCTGGGCACGAACTGCGACGGGATCAGGTCGAGCGTCTCCTGCTCGACGGGGGCGAAGAGGTCGGCGTTGTCCACGAGGGTCATGGCGGGGGAGTTCTCGGTGAGGAAGACGTCCGCCGGTGAGGCGTCGCCCTCCTGGACCAGCTGGTTGGCGAGCTCGAGGTCGCTGCCGCTGCGGAGCTTGACCTCGACGCCGGTCTTCTCCTCGAACAGCGGCGCGACCTCCTCGAGCAGCTGCTCGTGCTGGGCGTTGTAGACCGTGATGTAGGGCTTGTCGTCGACACCGCAGGCGGTCAGCATCGGCGCGGTCACCACGGCGGCGGCGAGGGCTGCGAGCAGGGTCTTCTTCACGTACGTCCGTCCTTCGGGCACAGCTGCTTAGGTTCGCCTAACCTTAGCCGAATCGGCTCGGGGGTGTTCGGCGGTCCGGGTCGCGGGAGGTTAACAACCACTAACCAAGGGCGCTAGCATGGCGCCCATGACGTACGAGCTGTCCCGTGAGCACGAAGAGTTCCGCCGCAGCGTCCGCGAGTTCGCGGAGGCCGAGATCGCGCCGCATGCCGCGCAGTGGGACCGGGACCACCACTTCCCCGTCGACGTGGTGGCGAAGATGGGCAAGCTCGGGCTCTTCGGGCTCACCTCGCCCGAGGAGTACGGCGGAGCCGGCGAGGACGGCGACTTCACCAGCCTCTGCGTCGCGATCGAGGAGATCGGCCGGGTCGACCAGTCGATGGGGATCACCCTGGAGGCGGCGGTCGGCCTGGGCATCAACCCGATCCTGACCTTCGGCACCGAGGAGCAGAAGGCCACCTGGCTGCCCGACCTGGTGGCGGGCGATGCGCTGGCCGGCTTCGGGCTCACCGAGCCGGGCGCCGGGTCCGACGCCGGCGCGACGCGGACCAAGGCGGAGCTGTCCGGCGGCGAGTGGATCGTGAACGGCTCCAAGCAGTTCATCACCAACTCGGGCTCCGCGATCACCAGCGTGGTCACGGCGACGGCGCGGACCGGCACCCGCGAGAACGGCTCGGCCGAGATCTCCACGATCATGATCCCCGCGGGCACTCCCGGGTTCACGGCCGAGAAGGCCTACGACAAGCTCGGCTGGCACGCCTCCGACACCCACCCGCTGAGCTTCGCGGACGTCCACGTCCCCGAGTCCAACCTGCTCGGTGAGCGCGGCCGCGGCTACGCCCAGTTCCTCGCCACCCTCGACGACGGCCGGGTGGCGATCGCCGCGCTGGCGGTCGGCTGCATCCAGGCCTGCCTCGACATGAGCGTCCAGTACGCCGGTGAGCGGCAGACCTTCGGCGGCCCGATCGGCCGCAAGCAGGGCCTGGCCTTCCAGATCGCCGACCTCGAGGTCATGCTGCACGCGAGCCGGCTGCTGACCTACCGCGCTGCCGCGATGAAGGACTCGATGGCGGGTGGGGGAGGCGCGTCGATGAAGGACTTCAAGCAGGCCGCCGCCGTCGCGAAGCTCTACACCACCGAGTCCGCGGTGACCGCGACCCGGATCGCGACCCAGGTCTTCGGCGGCTACGGCTTCATGGAGGAGTACCCCGTCGCCCGCTTCTACCGCGACGCCAAGGTGCTCGAGATCGGTGAGGGAACCTCGGAGGTCCAGCGCATGCTCATCGCGCGCGGCCTCGGCCTGCCCGTGGAGTGACTCAGGGGCGTGACTCCGGGGGGTGAGCCGCGCGCGGAGTGCAGCGTGTGACGATGCCGTATGAATCGTGAACGCGTGCTCGCCATCATCCAGGCCGGCGGAGCCGGCGGCCGGATGGACGTCCTGACCCGGGAACGGGCCAAGCCCGCCCTGCCGTTCGCGGGCGTCTACCAGCTCGTCGACTTCCCGCTGTCCAACCTCACGCACAGCGGCATCACCGACGTCTGGCTCTCGGTGCAGTTCCAGGGCTCGACGCTGGAGGAGCAGGTCGCCAACGGCCGGCCCTGGGACCTCGACCGCAACCACGGCGGGCTGCGGGTGCTGATGCCCCAGCAGGGCACGGGCACCCTCGACGAGGACGGCTTCGCCCGGGGCAACGCCGACGAGCTCTTCCGGATCCGCGACCAGATCGCCGGCTTCGCGCCCGACGTGGTGCTGGTGCTGAGCGCCGACCACGTCTACCGCTTCGACTTCGCCGAGGCCCTCGAGACGCACCGTGCCGCGCGGGCGGAGTGCACGATCGTCACCACCGAGGTGCCGGTGTCCGAGGCCGGGGACCACGCGGTCGTGGCGTACGACGACTCCGGGACGGTGACCGGGTTCGCCTACAAGCCGGACGATCCCGAGACGGGGACGATCGCCACGGAGATCTTCCTCTACGCCCCCGACGTCCTCGTGGAGGTGCTGGAGGAGCTGCACCGCGAGCTCTCCGGGGAGAGCGACCCCGGCGACACGGGACTCGGCGACTTCGGTGACCACCTCGTCCCGCGGCTCGTCGACCGGGGCCGCACGGTGGCGCACCCCTTCGACGGCTACTGGCGAGACGTCGGGCAGCCGCACCACTACCTGCAGGCGCACCAGGACGTGCTCACCGACGACCTGGGCGTGTTCGCCGAGCTGGCCTGGCCGATCCTGACCCGCCAGCCGCAACGGGTGCCCGCACGCGTGCTCGACGGTGGCTGCGTCGTGGACAGCCTGCTCAGCCCCGGCGCCCGTGTCGCGGGCCTGGTCCACCGCAGCGTGCTGGGGCCGGGCGTGGTGGTCGAGGAGGGCGCCGAGGTGCGCAACAGCGTGGTCTTCGCCGACTCGGTGGTCCGCGCCGGTGCCCGGGTCGACTGGACGGTGGTGGACACCGGCTGCTCGATCGAGCGGGGGGCAAGGGTCGGCGACCCGGCGGCCGACGGGACCGGCGACCCCGACGCCGTGACGCTGGTCGGTCGCGGATCGGTCGTCGGCGAGGGCGTGCGGCTGGACCCGGGTGCCCGCCTGGAGCCCGGCACGACGGCCTGATCCCCTTCACCGGATCGGGGTCGCGGGCATGGGATCGCGTCGACCGGGTAAGGGAGGGGCCGAGTCCACCTGGAGGTGCCCGTGGTTCCGTCGTTCCTCGCTCGGGAGAGGACTGTGGCCGGACCCGGCTACAGCCGTTGGTTGATCCCGCCCGCTGCCCTGGCCGTCCATCTGTGCATCGGCCAGGTGTACGCGACCAGCGTCTACAAGACCGCGCTCGTCCAGCACTTCGACACCAGCCTCACGGCCGTCGGCGTGGTCTTCTCGATCGCCATCGTGATGCTCGGACTGTCCGCCGCCCTGGCCGGCACCTGGGTCGACACCCACGGGCCGCGCGCGGCGATGTTCGTGGCGGCCCTGTTCTGGAGCCTCGGGTTCTTCGTCGGTGCGGTCGGCATCAACAGCGGGCAGCTCTGGTTGGTCTACCTCGGCTACGGCTTCATCGGCGGCATCGGCCTCGGCATCGGCTACATCTCGCCGGTCTCGACCCTGATCAAGTGGTTCCCCGACCGGCCGGGGCTGGCGACCGGCATGGCGATCATGGGGTTCGGCGGTGGCGCGCTGATCGCGAGCCCGGTGAGCGGCCGGCTGATGGCGCTCTACGACGCGTCGTACGACGCCACGGACCCGGCCTCGGTCCCGGACGGCCACGCCGTGATGCTGCTCTTCGTCACGCTCGGCCTGGTCTACCTCTGCTTCATGATGTTCGGCGCCTTCACCGTCCGGGTGCCCGCCGCCGACTGGCGACCCGAGGGCTGGGATCCCGGCAAGGTGGCCGAGAAGGCGCTCGTGACCACGAACAGCGTCTCGGCGGCCAACGCGATCCGCACCCCGCAGTTCTGGCTGCTCTGGCTGGTGCTGTTCTGCAACGTGACCGCGGGGATCGGGATCCTCGAGCAGGCGTCCCCGATGATCCAGGACTTCTTCCGGGACGGCGCCACGTCGAGCGTGAGCGCAGCGGCGGCGGCCGGCTTCGTCGGGGTGCTGTCGATCGCCAACATGAGCGGCCGGTTCGTGTGGTCCACGACCTCCGACCACATCGGACGCAAGCCGATCTACGTCGTCTACCTCGGCGTGGGCCTGGCGCTCTACGCCGTGCTGGCCCTGGCCGGCTCCGGGTCCACCACCCTCTTCGTGCTGCTCGCCGCGGTGATCATCTCCTTCTACGGTGGCGGCTTCGCCACCGTGCCGGCGTACCTCCGCGACCTCTTCGGCACCTTCCAGGTCGGGGCGATCCACGGCCGGCTGCTCACCGCCTGGTCGGCCGCGGGCGTCGCCGGGCCCCTGATCGTCAACAAGTTCCTGGACGCCCGAGGGACCCCCGGTGAGCTGGTCGCCGCCGACTACCGCCCGGCGCTGCTCACGATGGTCGTGCTGCTGGCGGTCGGGTCCGTCGCCAACCTGATGATCCGCCCGGTCGATGCCCGGTTCCACGAGCCGGAGACCGACCACGAGCTCGAGGAGTCGAAGGCATGACCGCACGCATCACGATGGCCTGGGCGCTGGTCGGGATCCCCCTGGCCTACGGCGTCGTGGAGACCCTGCGCAAGGCCGCGACGCTGTTCACGGGCTGAGCGCGGCCAGACCGGGCCGCGCGGCAGCGCGCCGCCTGCTGAGACCGGTGGGCCTCGTTGGCTAGCCTTGCCCCCATGAGTCCCCGCTGGCAACGACTGCTGCCCGAGGTGGGGCGGTTCCTCGCGGTGGGTGGGCTCGCCACGATCGTGGCGCTCTTCCTGTTCAACCTGCTGGTCCACGGGTTCAGCACCCCCCGGGCCGCGGTGCTGCACGACCACGTGATCCTGGCCTACGTCGTGGCCAACACGGTCGGCATGGTGATCAGCTACCGCGGCAGCCGCAACTGGGCCTTCCGCGACCGCCCGCCGCGGCACTCGGACGGAGGACGGACCGCGTTCGTGCTGATCAACCTCGCGACGATGACGCTGCCGATCGCCTGCCTGACGATCAGTCGCAACGCGCTCGGACTCGACGACCCGTTCTCGGACAACATCTCCGCCAACGTCATCGGCCTGTCGCTGGGCCTGGTGGCCCGGTTCTACCTGTTCCGGACCTTCGTGTTCCGCCGGCCGGTGCACCTGCCCCACCTGGCGCTGCCGCACCTCGCGGCGAACGACCCGCACCAGCCGGTCAGCGACCCCACAGGGCTGTCCACGAGTGACCGAGTTCCGCCGCCAGGTCCCTGACCAGCGGCAGGCTCACCCCGACCACGTTGTGGTGGTCACCCTCGATCCCGCTGACGAACGCGCCGCCCAGGCCGTCGATGGTGAAGCCACCCGCCACCAGCAGCGGCTCCCCGGTGGCGACGTACGCCGCGATCTCGGCGTCGGTGACCTCGGCGAAGTGCACGGTCGTGGACGCCGTCGCCGCCGCGACCCGGTCGGTCGCACTGTCGCGCAGGCAGTGACCGGTGTGCAGCACGCCTGAGCGGCCCCGCATCGCCTGCCAGCGGCGGACCGCGTCCCGCGCATCCGCCGGCTTGCCGAGTGCCTCGTCGTCGAGCTCCAGCACGGAGTCACAGCCGAGCACCAGGGCATCGGCAGGGAGGTCCGCGCGGGCCGCGACCGCCGCACACTTGAGCTCGGCCAGCTGGAGCGCCAGCTCGGCCGGGGGCAGGCCGTCGAGCTGGGACTCGTCGACGCCGGAGACGATCACGACCGGGTCCACCCCCGCGCTGCGCAGGGTGGCCAGGCGGGCGGGGGAGGCGGAGGCGAGCACGAGCGGGGTCACCGGGCGAGCCTAGGGCCTGGCCGCCGATGTCTCGTTGTCCACCGAGTAAGCACAAACGCCGCGCACGGGCACCCGCGTTGTTAGCATCCCCCCATGGGCACGGGGGAAGAGTGGGTAGCGGTCATCGTCGAGGACGATCCCGACGTGCGTGACCTCATCGACATCGTGCTCACCCAGTCGGGGTTCCGCACGGTGGTGACCTGCAACGGCGCCGACGGCGTGGAGGCGGTGCGGGCGCACAACCCGCTGATCACCACGCTCGACGTCAACATGCCCGGCATGGACGGCTTCACCGTCGCCAGGCGGTTGCGCGAGTTCAGCAACACCTACCTGATCATGATCACCGCGCTCGCCGACGAGATCGACGTCGTGCAAGGGTTCGAGGCCGGCGCCGACGACTACCTCGTCAAGCCGTTCCGGCCCCGTGAGCTGCGGGCGCGCGCCGACTCGATGCTGCGCCGCCCGCGCGCACGCCAGGAGTCGCCCGCCGGCTGGTCGGGCGGCGACACCGTCAAGGAGTCGTCCCCGCGGCCGGACGAGTCGTGGGCGGCGAGCGTCGCCCGCGACCTGACCGCCCACACGCGGCTGGAGCCCCTGGTGGCCGAGCCGGCGCCGGCTGTCCGGCCGCCGGTGTCCGAGCCGGTGCCCGTCGTGCCCGTCGTGCCCGCGGTGCCCGTCGTGCGTCCCGCGGTCCGCCCCGTGGCCCGCCACGCCGCCGCCAGCGTCGAGGCGGTGCCCGGCGTCGATGGTTCGTGGGTGCGCTTCAACGGCCTCGCGCTCAACCAGGAGTCCCGGGTCGTCACCGTCAACGGTGGCCTCGCCGACCTGACCCGCACCGAGTTCGACCTGCTCTCCTCGCTGCTCAGCACGGGGCGACGCGTCCGCAGCAAGGCAGACCTGGTCCTCACCATGCGGGGCCAGCAGAACATCACGTCGTACTTCGTCAACGAGGCCGACAAGCTCTCGGTCGAGGCGAACATCGCCAGCCTGCGGCGCAAGCTCGGCGACGACGCCGGGACGCCCCGGTTCGTCGAGACGGTCGCGGGCGTCGGCTACCGCCTCGCCGACCCCGCCTGAGGCGTCAGCGCGGAAGGCCGCTCGAGCGCCAGCCCCCGGGCCCGTGCGGGTACGTCGCCCGCACCTTGCGGTGGTGCGCCTGCCACTCGGGACTCCGGGGCGGGGCCGACGCCGCGGGGGCGCCGCCCATGGACGCGAACACCGCCACCAGTGCGGCGATCTCCTCGGGCGTCGCGTCCGGGCTGACGACCTGGAGCAGCGAGCTGCTCTCGACGGGCTCCGGCGTGGAGTCGCCGGTGCCCCTCTCGACGTCCTTCTCGCCGGCCATCAGAGCGGGATGTTCCCGTGCTTCTTCGCGGGCAGGATCTCGCGCTTGGAGCGCAGCAGCCGCAGCGACCGTACGATCTCGACCCGCGTCTCGTGCGGGGTGATGACCGCGTCGATGTAGCCGCGCTCGGCGGCGATGTAGGGGTTGGCCAGGGTGTCGTCGTACTCCTGGACGAGCTCGGCGCGCTTCGCCTCGGGGTCCTTGGCGTCCTTGAGCTCGTTGCGGTAGAGGATGTTGACCGCGCCCTGGGCGCCCATCACGGCGATCTGGGCGGTCGGCCAGGCGACGTTGATGTCGGCGCCGAGGTGCTTGGACCCCATCACGTCGTAGGCGCCGCCGTAGGCCTTGCGGGTGATGACGGTGATGAGCGGGACGGTGGCCTCGGCGTAGGCGTAGATGAGCTTCGCACCGCGGCGGATGATGCCGTTCCACTCCTGGTCGGTGCCGGGCAGGAAGCCGGGCACGTCGACGAAGGTCAGGACCGGGATGTTGAAGGCGTCGCAGGTGCGCACGAAGCGTGCCGCCTTCTCCGAGGCGTCGATGTCGAGGGTGCCGGCGAACTGCATCGGCTGGTTGCCGACGACACCGACCGGGCGGCCCTCGACGCGGCCGAAGCCCACGATGATGTTCGGCGCGAACATCGCCTGGACCTCGAGGAACTCCTCGTCGTCCACGACCGCCTCGATCACGGTGTGCATGTCGTAGGGCTGGTTCGGGGAGTCCGGGATCAGCGTGTCCAGCGTGCGGTCGAGGTCGGTGAACTCGATGACGCCGTCCCCGAGCTCGTTCTCGGGATAGGTGACCGGCTCGTCGAGGTTGTTCTGCGGCAGGTAGGACAGCAGCGCCTTGACGTACTCGATCGCGTCGTCCTCGTCGGCGCCCATGTAGTGGGCGTTGCCGGACTTGGTGTTGTGGGTGCGCGCGCCGCCGAGCTCCTCCATCGTCACGTCCTCGCCGGTGACGGTCTTGATCACGTCGGGGCCGGTGATGAACATGTTGGAGCTGCCGTCGACCATGATCGTGAAGTCGGTGACGGCGGGGGAGTAGACGTGCCCGCCGGCACACGAGCCCATGATCATCGAGATCTGCGGGATCACCCCGCTGGCGTGGACGTTGCGGCGGAAGATCTCGCCGTACAGGCCGAGCGAGACGACGCCCTCCTGGATGCGGGCGCCGGCGCCCTCGTTGATGCCGATGATCGGGCAGCCGGTCTTGATCGCGAGGTCCATCACCTTGGTGATCTTCTCGCCGTACACCTCGCCCAGGGAGCCGCCGAAGACGGTGAAGTCCTGGGAGAAGACGCACACCTGGCGGCCCTCGATGGTGCCGTAGCCGGTGATCACGCCGTCGCCGTAGGGCCGCTTCTTCTCCAGCCCGAAGGCCGTGGAGCGGTGCCGCGCCAGCTCGTCGAGCTCGACGAACGAGCCCTCGTCGAAGAGCAGCTCGATCCGCTCCCGGGCGGTCTTGCGCCCCTTCGCGTGCTGCTTCTCGATGGCCTTCGCGGACCCGGCGTGGACCGCCGCGTCGAGACGCCGCTCCAGGTCTGCGAGCTTGCCCGCAGTGGTGTGGATGTCGATGTCCTGCGGGATCTCGGTGCCCTCGCCCGGTTTTGCACTCACGTGTCTGGCCTCCTCGGATGCTCGTGGGTCAATGTAGTGCCCATGACCGATGACCTCTCAGCACGCCCACCCCTCGACAGCGATCGGCTCGCCGGCGCCGGCTCCATGCGCGTCGAGGTCGTCGAGGCAGCGCCGTCGACCAACGCCCTGGTGGCCGAACGTGCCCGGGCCGGCGAGCCCGAGGGACTGGTGGTCGTGGCCGAGCACCAGACGGCGGGGCGGGGACGTCTGGACCGGGCCTGGGAGACGCCCGCACGGGCCGCCCTGACGTTCTCGCTCCTCCTGCGTCCGCTGCTGCCGGCCGCCGAGTGGCCGTGGCTCCCGCTGCTGACCGGGCACGCGGTCGGCAGCGCCCTGCGGGATGCGGGGTTCGCCGCCGGGGTGAAGTGGCCGAACGACGTGCTGATCGGCCAGGGATCGGCAGAGTTGAAGGTCGCCGGGATCCTGGTCGAGCGGGTCGACACCCCGTCCGGGCCGGCCGCCGTCATCGGTGTCGGCCTCAACGTGAGCAGCACCGCCGAGGAGCTGCCGGTCCCGACGGCCACGTCGCTCGCCCTCGAGACCGGCTCCGCACCCGACCGCACGGAGCTGCTGCTCGCGATCCTGCGCCGGCTCGACCAGGAGTACGCCGCGTGGCAGGGCGGCGGCGCGGCCGCTCTGCACGCGGCGTACGCCCGGGAGTGCGTGACCGTGGGGCGCGACGTACGCGTCGACCTGCCCTCGGGTGAGGTGCTGGCCGGCCGCGCGACCGGGGTGGACCCGGGAGGGCGGCTGATCGTCCAGGGACCGGGCGGCGAGACGGCCGTGGGAGCCGGTGACGTCATCCACGTGCGCGCCGTCGAACAGTGACATGATCCGTGCGTGTCCATCTCGCAGAAACTGCTCAACGACGGCGAGACCGTCGTCATCAGCACGCGCACGCACCCCAAGGCCCTGCTGGCCCCGCTGTTCTGGCTGATCGTGACGCTGGCCGTCGCGGCCGTCGCCGACAGCTACGTCGACAACGGCATCGTGAGCATCGCCGTCTGGGTCCTCGCGGCCGCGGCGATCATCTGGCTGTGCCTGCGCCCCCTGGTGATCTGGATGACCGCGTCGTACACCATCACCAGCCGCCGCCTGATCACGCGAAGTGGCGTGCTCACCCGACGCGGCCACGACATCCCGCTGTCGCGGATCAGCGACGTCGCCTACGAGCTCGGCCTGATCGACCGGATGCTGGGGTGCGGCACGCTCGTCGTCAGCGACGCCAGCACCAACGGCCGGGTCTCGCTGCCCGACATCCCGCGCGTCGAGGAGACGCAGCGTCGCCTCAACCAGCTGCTGCACGAGATGAACGACCCGACGCCCGGCCATGACGGAGCCTGACGGCACGGCACCCGGCGACGAGCTGGAGCGCTCCATCCTCGGCGAGGCGCCCGTGCTCAACGCCATGGGAGTGGCGGCCGAGACCGGCGTCACCATCGAGCAGGCCCGCCGGCTGTGGCGGGCCCTCGGCTTCCCCGAACACGGCGGGGAGGTCGCGTTCAACCGCGCCGACGTCGAGGCCGTCTCGACCCTGAACACCCTGGTCGGCTCCGGGCTCCTCGACTTCGACACCGCCGTGAACCTGACTCGTGCGGTCGGCCAGACCATGGCCCGGCTGGCCGACTGGGAGGTGGCAACCCTCGTCCAGCGCATCGAGCACCTCGAGCAGGGGGACCAGGCCACGGGCAGCCGGACCGGCTCGGCGAAGCGGATGGTCGAAGACCTCAACCCTCCTTTCGAGGAGCTCCTGCTCTATGCCTGGCGCCGCCACCTCGCGGCCGCGGTCGCCCGGATCGAGGCCCTCGGCGCCAACGAGGAGGACCTCCACACCACCCAGCTGACGGTCGGGTTCGCCGACATCGTCAGCTTCACGGCGCTCTCCAACGAGATCAGCGAGGACCGGATCGGTGACCTCGTCGAGCTGTTCGAGTCGCGGTGCGCCGACGTCGTCGCCTCCCAGCGCGGCCGGGTGATCAAGAGCATCGGGGACTCGGTGCTCTTCGTGAACGACGACCCGATCCGGGCCCACGACACCGCCGAGGGGATCATCAACGTGATCGGCCGGGACCCGCGGATGCCCGACGTGCGCGTCGGCCTGGCCAGCGGCTCGGTCGTCATGCGGCTCGGCGACGTGTTCGGGCCACCCGTCAACATGGCCGCCCGGCTCACCGCCGTCGCGCGCCGCAACCGGGTGATCGTCGATGCCGCCACGGCGGCCCTGCTGCCCGAGGACCAGTTCGAGCTGCGGCGTCTCCCGGCCAGGCCGGTGCGAGGTTTCGGCATCGTCGAGCCGGTCGCCGTACGCCGCCACTGACCTCCACCGGCCCGTCAGCCCCACGGTCCCCACCGGTCCAGCGCGCCGAGGTCAATTTGGAGATTTTCCCCCAGGGCGGCGGCGAGGTTCCTACGGTGGACCTGTGTTCGAGGTGCAGGACGTCCGACTCGACCCCGAGAGCCGCCGCGCGTGGCGGGGCGCGGACGAGGTGACCCTCTCGCGCAAGGAGTTCGACCTCGTGCACGCGCTGATCTCCCGGGCCGGCGACATCGTCCCCCGGGACCTCTTGATGCGCGAGGTCTGGCAGACGAGCTTCTGGACCTCCTCGAAGACCATCGACGTCCACCTGGGCTGGGTGCGCCGCAAGCTCGGCGACGACAGCCGTCGGCCCCGCCTGATCACGACCATCCGTGGCCAGGGCCTGCGCTTCGAGACCGAGGACACCGCTCGCCGGCCCGATCACTAGGCTGGCCCCCGTGCCCGAACCCGCCCCGACCCTCGCCGTGATCGGTGGTGGCCAGCTCGCCCGGATGATGGCGCAGCCCGCGATCGCGCTCGGCCTGCCCCTGCGGCTGCTCGCGGAGGCCGACGGGGTGTCGGCCGCCCAGGTGATCCCCGACCACCTCGTCGGCGACTACCGCGACCTCGAGATGCTGCGCAAGGTCACCGACGGCTGCTCGGTCGTCACCTTCGACCACGAGCACGTCCCCACCGGACACCTCCATGCCCTCCAGGACGACGGGATCGCCGTGCGCCCGGGGCCCGAGGCCCTCGTCCACGCCCAGGACAAGGGCGTGATGCGCGCCCGCCTCGCCGAGCTGGGGATCCCGTGCCCGCGCAACGCCCTCGTCGAGGACCCCGAGCAGGTCGCGGCGTTCGGCTTCCCGTGCGTCGTCAAGACCACCCGGGGCGGGTACGACGGCAAGGGGGTCTGGTTCGTCGGTTCGACCCAGGACTGTGTCGAGCCGTTCCGCGTCGCCGCGGAGACGGGTGTCGGGCTGCTCGCCGAGGAGCTCGTCGACTTCCGCCGTGAGCTGTCGGCCCTGGTGGCCCGCTCGCCCAGCGGCCAGGCCGCGGCGTACCCCGTCGTCGCCTCGACCCAGGTGGACGGCATCTGCCGGGAGGTCGTCGCGCCGGCTCCCGACCTGGCCGACGAGCTGGCCGGCCGGGCCCAGGAGATCGCGCTGCGCATCGCGGGCGCCCTCGACGTGACCGGCATCCTGGCGGTCGAGCTGTTCGAGACCACCGACGGTCGCGTGCTCGTCAACGAGCTCGCGATGCGCCCGCACAACACCGGGCACTGGACCCAGGACGGCGCGGTCACCTCGCAGTTCGAGAACCACCTGCGCGCGGTCATGGACCTGCCGCTCGGCTCGCCGGCACCGCGCGCCCGCTGGACCGTGATGGTGAACATCCTCGGCGGCCCCGACGAGACCGGTCGCCTCTACGACGGCTTCCCCCACGCCCTGGCCCGCGACCCGCACCTGCGGGTCCACCTCTACGGCAAGGACCTTCGTCCCGGCCGCAAGGTGGGCCACGTCAACGCCTACGGCGACGACCTCGAGGAGTGCCTGGAGCGGGCGCGGCACGCCGCCGCCTGGTTCAGCGGCGACCTCGGCAACGAGAGTGAGTGACATGGGCCCCGACAAGCTCGACCACCAGGCCGCCCGGGTGGGCGTGGTCATGGGATCCGACTCCGACTGGCCGGTGATGAAGGCGGCGGGGGAGGCCCTGACCGAGCTCGGGGTGACCTGGGAGGCCGACGTCGTCTCCGCGCACCGGATGCCCGAGGAGATGCTGGCCTACGGCCAGCAGGCCGCCGGTCGGGGGCTGTCGGTGATCATCGCCGGCGCCGGGGGCGCCGCCCACCTGCCGGGCATGCTCGCCGCGGTCACCCCGCTGCCGGTGATCGGGGTGCCGGTGCCGTTGAAGTACCTCGACGGCATGGACTCGCTGCTCTCGATCGTGCAGATGCCGGCCGGGGTCCCGGTGGCCACGGTCGGTGTCGGCAACGCGCGCAACGCCGGTCTGCTGGCAGCGCGCATCCTCGCGACGAGCGACCCCGCGCTGCTCCAGAAGATGGTCGACTTCCAGGCCGAGCTGAAGGCCGTCGCCCAGGAGAAGGGCAAGTCCGTCCGGGGTGACCAGACCCGCAAGCTGGGCTTCTGACCGGTCGTCCCGTCCGGGTCCTACTCGCCGTTGACGCGCCCGCGGAGGGCCTTGGTCGCCCCGCGCTGCTTCTTCGCCTCGAGCCGGCGGCGCTGCGAGCCCCGCGTCGGTCGGGTGGCGCGTCGCGGCGGGGGCGGCGGCGCGAGCGCGGAGCGGAGCAGGTCGGCGAGCCGGTCACGTGCCGCCGAGCGGTTGCGGTGCTGGGAGCGGTGCTCCGAGGCCACCACCACCACGGTGCCGTCGACGAGCTGGCCGGCGAGCCGTCGCAGGGCTCGCGTGCGCTGGGCGTCGGTGAGCGCGGTCGACGCCCGGACGTCGTAGACGAGCTCCACGCGGCTGTCGGTGGTGTTGACCGACTGACCGCCGGGCCCGGCCGACCGCGAGAAGCGCTCGACCAGGTCGGCGGACGGCACGACGAGTCCGGTCGGCAACCCCGGACCCGGGGGCACGTGCAGGTCCTCGCCGGGGCGGTTCATCGCTCGGTGCGCCACTCGATGGCCGGGCAGGTGTCCATGACCATCGGCACCCCGGCGTCCGTCGTACGCCGGAACGCGTCCTCGTCGATCACCCCGAGCTGGAACCACACGGCCCTCGCCCCGACCTTGACCGCCTGGTCGGCGAACTCCCCGGCCGACTCCGAGCGGCGGAACACGTCGACCACGTCGACGGGGAAGGGCACGTCGGCGAGGGTGGCGTAGCCCTGCTCGCCGAGCACGGTGGGGGCCGAGGGGTGGACGGGCACGATGCGCTTGCCGCGCCGCTGCAGCAGCGCGGCGATGGAGTACGCCGTGCGACCCGGGTTGCCGGAGAGCCCGACCACCGCCCAGGTCTCGCAGTCCTCGAGCATGAACCGGATCGCCTCCGGGTCCTGCCACTCGCGCTCGTCGCCGCTCATGCAGGCAATCTAGACCGGATCTCCGTGTTTCCCGGCGCCGAGCAGGGCGCGGACGTTAGCGTTGCTCGTCTTTGCTACCGGGAGGTAGCGCCACGTTGAACTGCTTGAGGGAGCACCCTTTGATGAACGTCACCACCACGTCCAGGCGCCTGGCCGCCACCGGCATCGCCACCGCTCTTGCCGCCGCCGCCCTGGTGGGCGCGAGCACCACCGCCGCGAACGCCACGCCGGTGACCAACAGCTACTCTGCTCGTACCCCACGTCCTCGGCGTCGGGCCGTGGGACGTCACCCTGGTCTCCGAGGCACCCGGCATCGAGAACTTCACCGAGATCGCCGCCGGGTTCGACGTGCCGGCGGGTCTGCTCCGAGGCCCTGACCAACACGTTCACGATCCCGGACGACGCGCTACGACACGCTGGCAGTACCGGCGTGGAGGACCTCGTCCTTCCCCGACTTCGCGGGCTCGTTCGGCAGCAACCCCGTCGGCGTCACCGGGATGACCGCCAAGGTCTCCGAGATGACGGACAACGGCGAACGACACCTACTCGTTCGAGTCCGACGGCCGGAACACGGCGTTCGAGGCGCCGGCTGCCGGCACCTACGAGGTGCTCTCGCCGAAGGCGTTCAGCCTGTCCGCATCGTTCCCGGCAGCCGCAACCGGTCCCGGTGCCCGTGCACGCTGGCGAGGGACACGACCGCGGGTTCCTACACCACGATCGAGACGACCAAGAACGCCTCTGTCGCGACCGGCAAGCCGGTGACGAAGTCGCTCAAGACCACCAAGGCCGCCAAGATGAAGGTCACCGTCCGGTCGCCGCCTACCAGGTGCCCGTCCGGCAAGGTCCTCGTCAAGCAGGGCACGAAGACGCTCGGCTCCGCCGTGCTGAACGACGCCGGCAAGGCGACCGTCAACATGGGCAAGCTCACCAAGGGCAAGCACAAGGTCAAGGTCGTCTACAAGGGCGACGGCTACACGCTCAAGGGCGCCAGCGACGCGATCACCTTCACGATCGTCAAGCCCTGATCGACTCGTGTGGGCTGACTGACCAGCCCACCCCTCGACCGCCCGGTCGGTGCCTCGTGCACCGGCCGGGCGTTCCACGTCCGGGGGCATGGGGCAGGCACCGCATTACCCAGAAGTAGGATCCGCCCATGAGCTCCGACTTCCCGCTGTATGCCCTCTCGGAGGAGCACCAGGCGATCCGTGAGGCCGTGCGTGCGGTCTGCGACGCCAAGGTCGCGCCGTTCGCCACCGACGTGGACGAGAACGCCCGCTACCCCCAGGAGGCGGCCGACGCGCTGCTGGCCTCGGACTTCCACGCCCCGCACGTCCCGGAGCAGTACGGCGGCGCCGGCGCCGACGCGCTGGCCACGGTGCTGGTGATCGAGGAGGTCGCCCGCGCCTGCGTGAGCAGCAGCCTGATCCCGGCGGTCAACAAGCTCGGCTCGCTGCCGGTGATGATCTCGGGCTCCGAGGAGCTCAAGGCGAAGTACCTCACCAGGCTCGCCGCCGGCGAGGGCGGCTTCTCCTACTGCCTCTCCGAGCCCGACGCGGGCTCGGACGCGGTGGGGATGAAGACCAAGGCGGTGCGCGACGGCGACCACTGGGTGCTCAACGGCGTCAAGCGGTGGATCACCAACGCGGGCGTCTCGGAGTACTACACCGTCATGGTGGTCACCGACCCCGAGAAGCGGAGCAAGGGCATCTCGGCGTTCGTGGTCGAGAAGTCCGACGAGGGCGTCTCCTTCGGGGCGCCGGAGAAGAAGCTCGGCATCAAGGGCTCCCCGACCCGTGAGGTCTACTTCGACAACGTGCGGATCCCCGCGGACCGGATGATCGGTGCGGAGGGCACCGGGTTCGAGACCGCGATGAAGACGCTGGACCACACTCGGGTCACGATCGCCGCGCAGGCGGTCGGGGTCGCGCAGGGTGCGCTGGACTACGCGCTGGGCTACGCCAAGGAGCGCCAGCAGTTCGGCAAGGCGATCGCTGAGTTCCAGGGCCTGCAGTTCATGCTGGCCGACATGGGCATGAAGGTCGAGGCCGCGCGGCAGATGACCTACGCCGCCGCGGGTCGCTCCGAGCGGGGCGACAAGGACCTCACGTTCTTCGGGGCTGCGGCCAAGTGCTTCGCCTCGGACGTGGCGATGGAGGTCACCACCAACGCGGTGCAGGTCCTCGGTGGCTACGGCTACACCCGCGAGTATCCCGTCGAGCGGATGATGCGCGACGCCAAGATCACCCAGATCTACGAAGGCACCAACCAGGTCCAGCGGATCGTGATGGCCCGTCAGCTGCTCGCCGGGGTGCAGTCCGAGCTCTGAGCGAGTTTGTGCAGCACAAACATTGCATCACTACAGCCAAGGGCGACCTGCGCGCAAAGTTGGCTCGGCCTCCAAGTTCAGCTGTGTGTCATTCACTCGCGACCACGCCCAAGGGCAATTGATTCAGCACGGCCGGACACCTGGAAGCTCGGACTGCCACAGACCGGCGCCGTGGGGGTGGCAGCGTCGCGTGGTGTCCCCCCTGTCCGCGAAGACGACGGGTGGCCCGTCTTCGGAGACTGCCCACGGGGGCTTGACAGACCCGGCCGACTCGCCATTGCGCTGAGCGACCAGCGCGTCGTCGCCGGCTCCGTGGGCGGTCTCGAGGGAGTTCCGGAGGGCCGCACGGTCGCTGGGCCCCTCGGCGTCGGGACCATGGGCCCTGTCACGGCCTCATGTCGGTGCTGAAGTATCACGAGTGTTCGGCTGTGGAGGCGATGTCCAACAGCCCGCACACAGGCAGACGGCTGCGATCGGCGGAGTGGGATGGTAGAGGTATCAGGCGTCGGAACTCCCGTGGAGGCGCCCCTCAACCGCCGGTTGGCGCTGTTGTTGGCGATGGCGATGTTCGTGCTCGTCGTCGACACGTCGATCATGAACGTGTCGATCTCGGCGGTGGTCAAGGATCTGGGCACGACGGTGAGTGGTGTCCAGTCGGCGATCTCCCTGGAGGCACTGGTCTCGGCCGCATTCATCCTGATCGGCAGCAAGGTCGGAGACCTGATCGGGCGCAAGCGCGCCTATGTGCTGGGGCTGTGCGGGTACGCCGTCGGGGCGCTGGCGATGACGCTGGCCCAGGGCCTGACGGCCGTGATCATCTTCTGGGCCGTCGTGGGCGGTTTCGGTGCGTCGCTGCTGCTGCCGGCGATGCAGTCGCTCATCCATGGCAACTTCGAAGGCACAGCACAGAAGAAGGTCTACGCCATGGTGGGTGCAGCCGCCGCCGTCGCTGCCGCGGTCGGACCTTTGCTCGGAGGGTTCATCACCACCTACCTGTCGTGGCGGGTTGCGTTCGGTCTCGAGGTCGTCGTCATCGCGGTCGTGCTCTCCGGGATCAAGCTCGTCGAAGACGTCCCGTACACCGGTCCCCGGCAGGTCGACATCGTTGGTTCGATCCTGTCCGCCGTCGGCATGGGCGGCCTGGTTCTCGGCATCCTGGTCTGGCAGGAGGGCGGTGACCTCGTCGCCGAGCTCATGCTGGTCGGCGCGGCAGCACTCGCCGGACTGGTCTACTGGCTGAGGCGACGCAAGAGCGAGGGGAAGGCGACACTGCTCGACCCGGACCTCTTCACGTCCAAGCTGTTCCGTTACGGGGTCTCCGGGCAGCTGCTCCAACAGATCGCCTTGGGAGGCACGATGATCGTGCTGCCCATCTACCTGCAGATGGTGCTGGAGTACAACGCGATGCAGGCCGGCCTGTCGCTGGCGCCGTTGTCGCTGACCATGTTCGCGGTGGCCCTGCTGGCCGGGAAGAAGGCCGGCAACCGGCGACCGGCCACCATCATCCGGCTGGGTTTCATGGGGCTCACCGCCGGACTCGTGATCCTGGTCCCGATCGTGCCGCGAGCCACCACCGGCTTGGCGCTGGCGATCCCACTGGTCATCGCCGGGACGGGGCTGGGACTGCTGGTCTCCCAGCTGAACAACTACACGCTCTCGCCGATCTCGGAGGAGCGGGTCAGCGAGGCCGCAGGCGTGAACTCCGCAGCGGGCTCCTTCGGGCTGTCGTTCGGCCTCGCGTTCGCCGGCGCGATCATGCTGGCCTCGCTGTCCACCGCGTTCACACAGATGTCGGACAACAGCGCGGTCCTCAACACAGCTCAGCAGCAGCAGGTTTCGACCGCACTCGAGAACGACGCGGAGCTGATGACCAACACCCAGCTGGAAGAGCAGTTGGCCGGGCAGCCGGCGGACGTCAAGGCCGAGATCGTCCGCATCAACTCCGACGCGCGGCCCCTCGCCCTGCAGATCGCCCTCCTGATTCCGATTCTCGCCGGGCTCGGCGGTCTCGCAAACTCCTTCCGGATGATGCGCCAACCGGACCCAGCACCCACGAGCTCCGCAGGGGGCACGACCCTCGGCTGAGGCGTTCCCGCCCGGGGCGCATCCCAGGCGGTGAGTCCTCGGGAACCTGTTTGACCGTTCCGGACCTTGGAGATGAGCATTGTGAATGGCCAACGACCGTCAGGCGCTGCAAGGAAGATCGCACACTCGAGTGTGGAGGAGCGGGTGGCGCGGGGAAGGGCTGCGCGCAACGAGGTGTCCCGACGGAGTCACGGTCGCTGGGAGCCGGCGGCTGATCGGCCGGACCCGGTCAGCCTGCTTGAGGAACAGGGGAGCAGCCGGGTGCCCGAGCTCGTGCCCCTTCGCTACGGTCGGATGCTGGTCTCGCCGTTCACGTTCTACCGGGGGGCGGCCCTGATCATGGCGGTCGACCTGGCCGCGACACCGCGCTCGGGTCTGCTGGCCCAGATCTGCGGGGACGCGCATCTGTCGAACTTCGGCGTGTTCGCCTCACCCGAGCGGCAGACCATGTTCGACATCAACGACTTCGACGAGACCCTTCCGGGGCCGTGGGAGTGGGACGTCAAGCGGCTCGCAGCGAGCTTCGAGATCGCCGGCCGCGACCGCGGGTTCGAGGCGGCGGACCGGCGCTCGATCGTCGCGGCCGGGGTCGCGGAGTACCGGGTCCGGATGGCTCAGGCAGCGGCCGCTCGCAACCTGGAGGTCTGGTACACCTACATCGAGGTCGAGAAGCTGTTCGAGCAGCTGAAGTCCAGTACGACGAAGAAGCAGCAGGCGAAGGCGTCGAAGAACCTGGCCAAGGCGAGGACCCGTGACAGCATGCAGGCGTTCTCCAAGCTCACCCATGACGTCGACGGACAGCGCCGGATCATCGCAGATCCCCCGTTGATCGTTCCGATCGAGGACGTCGCGGCCGCTGCAGCCAGCGAGGTGGACTTCGACGGAGAGCTGCGCGGCCTGATCCGTTCCTACCGGCGGACTCTGGAGACCGACCGCCGGGTGTTGCTCGAGGACTTCGAGTATGTCCACGCTGCCCGCAAGGTCGTCGGCGTCGGCAGTGTCGGCACCCGCGCCTGGATCGTGCTCATGCAGGGTCGCGACGATCAGGACCCGCTGTTCCTGCAGGCGAAAGAGGCGCAGGAGTCGGTGCTCGAGCGGTTCGTCGGAAAAAGCAAGTACAGCAACCACGGGCAACGCGTCGTGGCAGGCCAGCGCCTGATGCAGGCGGCGAGCGACATCTTCCTCGGGTGGCAACGAACGATCGGCTTCGATGGGCAGAGCCGCGACTTCTACCTGCGACAGCTGCGCGACTGGAAGGGCTCGGCCGACGTCGACAACATGCCCGCTGCGACGATGACGTCGTACTCGCGGATCTGCGGAGCGACCCTCGCCCGAGCCCACGCCCGCTCCGGTGACCGGATCGCCATCGCGTCCTACCTGGGCAAGAGCGAGGTGTTCGACGACGCTATCGCCGACTTCGCCACCGCCTACGCCGACCAGAACGAACGCGACTACCAAGCACTTCTCGACGCAGTGAGCTCAGGCCGGCTCGAAGCACAGGCCGGGCTCTAGCCCAGGGCGCAGAACCAGAGGGGGCCCCTCAGGAGTGCCAGAATTGCCCAGATCATGTCAGTCTCCTTGACTCAGATGCCGATGTACTCGTGCTCGTTTGTGGGAAGTCCGGCGTCCATCCACGCCTTGATCCCACCCTCGAGGACGACAGGGTCCACATGGCCCATGTGTCTTCACGCCGCGGCCGCGAAGGTGGCACGAGTACCGGAAGCGCACACCACGACCAGGCGGCGGGTCCAGGCCAGCCTTGTGGCGCAACGATGTGAGTGCATCAGGCGGCGATGAGGCGACGGTGCCGATCCTGACCGCCGACGCGACCCAGGGCGTACGTCGCGTCAGGCGGAGGCGAGGGCCTTCGCCTTCATCTGGTCGAACTCCGCATGGGTGATCGTTCCCTCCTCGAGCAGCTTCTTGGCCGCGGCGATCTGGTCGGCGCTGGAACCGCCACCGCTGGTGGCGACGACCGAGCGCACATACTCGGCCTGCTGGTTCTGCAGCTGCTGCTGTGCCTCGATGGAGCGCTTCGTCATGCCGCCGCCGCGGGCGATCAGGTAGGCGAAGGTGCCGAGGAATGGCAGGAAGATGATGAACAGGGACCAGAAGGTCTTCGCGCCGCCGCCCATGTCGTGGCTGCGGAAGATGTCGCCGAAGACGTAGAACAGGCACATGATCCATGCGAAGAAGATGAAGAACTCGAACATGGCGAGCAGGAACGACCCGTTGTCGTTGAACATCTGACTTCCTCCAGTGTGTGGTGGTGCTGCGAGCTGGCCCAGGTCGGACCGGACTCCACGTCGCCCCAGCGAGGGTGACTGCCAACGTGTACATGTGTTCACATCGCACCACCGGCGGCAGTGCCCGGGACAGTGCCGAAGGTCCCCACCAACGAGGCGCGACCGTCAGCGCGACCCGAGGTGACCTCTCAAGCGTCCGCCGTGTGTGGCCGGGTCGGCGGGTCAGGTGGTGACGGCCACGGGGTTGCCCCGAGTCGTCGGGAGGTGTGCGCCAGGTCGTCGCGCAAGTCCTGCAGCGGGAGACCCCCGAGTTCGCCGGCCTCGAGCAGGTAGTCCTCGAAGATCCGCCAGCCCAGCGCGGAGGCGACGATCTGGGTCGCGCGCACTCGCGCGGACCGCTCATCCAGCCCATACCCGTCGGCCAGCGTCGTCGCCATCGCCATGACCGGGTTGAACCCGGACGTGCCGGCCAGGGGCCGCCCGGCGATGGCAAGGGCCCCCGCTATGCGGACCCACTGGCCCATGGCCGTGTCGACGCCGAAGCCCTGTCCGGAGAGAGGGTTGTCCACGACCGCCTCGGCAACTTCCTCGGAGAGGTGGTCGAACACGGCCCTCACCAGCTCGTCACGGCTGCCGACGTAGCGAGGAATCAGCGCCAGATGGACGTCCGCCTTTGCCGCGATGTCGCGCAACGACACCGCGTCGACCCCCCGCTCGGCGAAGAGCAGCGCTGCGGCTTTGAGCACCGCCCGCCTGACCTCCTCAGGTCCGACGGGAGCGCCCGCCTGCCGGCGTGGACCCGGTGGGCGGCTTTTTCGGGTGTTCGTCACGGCGTCGTCACCCCTGGAGACACGGCCCGCGTCGAGATCGTTTCTCGAGAGCGACCAACTCATGTACAAGCGTACACATGGGACGTTCGGCCCTATGCCCCAGGGAACGTGGCTGGAATACCTGAACCTGCAGAGCCTTCGATCCCGCCCGCGTCCCGTGTGCTGTCCCGGACTCGTGATCGGGGGAGCCGGTCGGAGTTGTCAAGGGCGATGGCCGCCGTGGCACCTGTCGCGTGTTGCCGAACCACGAGCACGAGAGGAGCCATGCATGAGCATCAACATTGACGAGCTCGGGCCGGTCGACTGGATCGTCGTCGAGTTCCCGGAGCCGAAGTTCACCGGCGAGATCGCCCCGATCCTCAAGGACCTGGTCGACCGCGAGTTGATCCGGGTCCTGGACCTGATCTTCCTGACCAGGGACAAAGAGGGGGGATTCGAGGTCTTCGAGGCCTCGGACATGGACGACAGCGACATCGGTGAGCTCCGTGCCTATGAGACGGAGCTGGCGATGCTGCTGAGCGAGCAGGACGTCACCGACCTGGTCGAGACCATCGAGCCCGGCAGCTCGGCAGCCGTGCTGGTGTGGGAGAACCTCTGGGCCGCGCCGTTCGGCTCGGCTGTCCGCCACGCCGGTGGTCAGCTGGCCGCCAGCGGGCGCATCCCGATCCAGGCGGTGATCGCGGCCGCGGAGGCCGACGCCGCCGAAGCCGACGAGGCAGGAGACTGACATGCCCATGGCAGCCAGGCGCAGGAGAAGGACCGTCGCCGCAGTTGGGGGAGCCGCAGTGGTGGCGCACGGCATCAACCGCCGAGGCGACCGACGAGAAGACCGCCGCGACGACCGCGGTGATCGCCGCGACGACCGCCGCGACCGCCGTCGCTGACCCGTTCCAGTACGAGGGGGCCGACCGAGCCGGTGGATGCGCGATGACAGAACCATCACGAACGCCGAGAAGGGATTCGGCGTCGATGAGGGCCATGGAGCCTTCGGAGAGGTAGCGGCGGTCGGAGACCTGCCACTCGTCGTGGACCTCGATCAGGACGCAACCGGCCAGACGCAGGAGTGCGGCGGGGTTCGGGAACACGCCGACGACGTCGGTGCGGCGCTTGATCTCCTTGTTGACCCGCTCGATTATCCGGCTTGTCGAGCGCCCGGGCGACGTGTCGGTGTCGTTCTTCTTCGCCGGTCCAGCCGCGCCCGCTCGGCGTCGGCCTGAAGCACGCGGACGTCGGCGAGTTGGTCGGTGAGTGCCTACGCCGAGTTCGCCGAGACCTACGCCGACCGGGCCGAGTCGCAGTACCGCGATCTGCGCAGAGCCGCGGAAGGCGGAGAGCTCCCGGTGATGTACGGCGTCTGACTTCATCGAACCTTCATCCGGGGCTCGTAGCGTCACCCTCGTGGACGACTCCCTGTTCCGCGAGGTCAACGACTTCGCCCGCGCCACGGGCTGGTTGCACGCACCCCTCGTCGACTATGCGAAGTACGGCGTCGTGCTGTTCGCAGCGGCCCTGCTCGCCTCCTGGTGGATCGCTCGCCGCAGCGGGGACCTGGCCCGGGTGTCCGCGGCGCTCTGGGCGCCGGCCGGAGCCCTGCTCGCCCTTGGCCTGAACCAGCCGCTGGGCCACGCCGTGGGGGAGGCCCGGCCCTACGCCACGCTGCCGCACGTCCTGGTGCTCGTCTCGCGCACCACCGACTTCTCCTTCCCCAGTGACCACGCGGTGATGGCCGGGGCGGTCGCCGGCGGCGTCCTGCTCGTCGACCGTCGCCTCGGCGTGGTCGTGGCGCTCGCCGCCGTGCTGATGGCGTTCGCCCGCGTGTACGTCGGGGCGCACTACCCCGGCGACGTGCTGGCCGGGCTCGTGCTCGGGGCCGGCGTGGCCGTGGGCAGCCACCTCCTGGTCCGCCGTCCCGCGCTCGCGCTCGTGCGGGCCGTCAACCGGACGCCCCTGGGCGTGCTGCTGGCCCCGCAGGCGGAGGCCCCGCGGCGCTAACGTCGGCTCCATGCCGACCACGATCGAGGTCCCGACTCCCGACGGTGCCGCCGAGGCATTCCTGGCCCGGCCCGACGACCGGGCTCACCCCGGAGTGCTGTTCTACATGGACGCGATCGGCCTCCGGCCGCGGATCGCCGAGATGGTCGACCGGATCGCCTCGTGGGGGTACGTCGTCCTGGCACCGAACGTCTTCCACCGAGACGGTCGGGTGGCCGACCTGGCCCCGACCGAGGACCTCACGGTCCCCGCGCACCGTGAGGCGTTCTTCGCGGGCGCGATGCGACGCGTCGGCGCGCTCACCCCGGACCGGACCGACCCGGACGCGCGGATCTGGGTGGCCGCGCTGCTCGAGCACGCCGAGCACCCGATCGGGGTCACCGGCTACTGCATGGGCGCCCGCCTGGCCGTGCGCACGGCCGCGCTCCGGCCCGACGTGGTCGCGGCGGTCGGTGGCTTCCACGGTGGCGGTCTCGTCACCGACGCCCCGGACAGCCCGCACCTGATGCTCGCGAACGCCCGCGCCGAGTTCGTCTTCGGGCACGCCGACCACGACCGCTCGATGCCGCCCGAGGCGGTGGCCGAGCTCGGCGCCGCACTCGAGGCGGCTGGCCTGACCCACATCAACGAGGTGTACGCCGGCGCCTCGCACGGGTACACGATGGCCGACTCCGCGCCGTACGACGAGGCCGCCACCGAGCGCCACTTCGACGAGCTCCGGGCCCTGCTCGACCGCACTCTGGCGACACGCATGCCGGGGCGCTGAGGGGGTACGGCGTGGCCACGGGCCTGGTGCCGGGGACGTCCGGTTCACCGGGACGGCTTCGGCACCCGGGCCCGGCCAACTGCACCAGACATTGTTTGCGCACGTCCTGGACGGGCGGCAAAATCACTTCAGGCTGTGATCGGGCACAGGCCATTCGGACCGTGAAACTGTTCGGGGGCTTTCTCGTGGACCGCTATGCCGAAGAATTCGCCAGGATGGCGCTGGAGCTGCACGAGCAGCCGTCCGTCGAGGAGACCGTCGAGGGCGTCCTCGCCTATGCCCTCAGAGCCGTCGACTGTGCCTATGCGGGCGTCATCCTCGTCCAGGGCAGGTCCCGGGTGAAGACGGTCGCCGCCACGAACGACGTGGTGGCCGCGCTCGACCGGGCCCAGCTCGAGTCCGGCGTGGGGCCCGACGTCGAGCTGATCGCCGACCGGGTCAGCGTGCTGGTCGCCGACACTGCGACCGACGACCGGTGGCCCGCCTGGAGCCGTGCCGTGGCCGATGCCGGCGTACGCAGCATGCTGGGCATCCGGTTGCACACCTCCTCGGCCACGATCGGCAGCCTGAACCTCTACGACCCGCGTCCGAACCGCTTCACCGACGACGACCGCGACGTCGCGCACATCCTGGCCAGGCACGCTGCGGTGGCCATGTCCTCGGCACGCCGGAAGGCCAACCTGTGGCAGGCCATGGACACGCGCCGGGCGATCGGTGAGGCACAGGGCATCCTGATGGAACGGTTCGCCATCGACGCCGACCAGGCGTTCGCCGTGCTGCGCCGCTACTCGCAGGACCACAACGTCAAGCTGAAGGCGGTCGCGGAGCGACTGATCTCCACCCGTCGCCTCCCCGAATGAGCCGCGCGCACCGCCCGGCGGACCCTCACCCTCGGGGGTGATGTGGTGCCGGTGGGGGAGTGGGACGCTCGATGAATGGCTCAAAAGACGATGGATCCCCACGACACGTCCCCGGACGTGGCCACGGAACCAGGAGTCGACGCCCCCGAGCCGACCCGGTCGCGGTCACACCGACGCACCGAGACTGCCCGGCTGCTGGCCGAGGCCCAGGACTGCCCGCCGGAGGCCCGCGCCGGCCTCGAGGAAGAGATCGTCCGGCTCAACATGGGCGTCGCCAGTGAGATCGCGCGCCGCTACCACGGCCGCGGCATCGCGGGTGACGACCTCGACCAGGTGGCCTACCTCGGCCTGGTCAAGGCCGTGCGGGGCTTCGACCCCGGCCACGGCGCCGACTTCCTGAGCTTCGCGGTCCCCACGATGCGAGGCGAGATCCGCCGCTACTTCCGTGACTTCGGCTGGACGATCCGGCCGCCGCGCTCCGTGCAGGAGCTCCAGTCCAAGATCACCGCCGCCGAGGGGGAGCTCTACCAGTCCCTCGGACGCTCCCCACGCCCCACCGAGATCGCCCAGCACCTCGGGGTCGAGCTCGATCTCGTCCTCGACTCGCTCGCGGCCAACGGCTGCTTCGCGCCGATGTCGCTCGATGCGCCCCCGGCCGACGGGGAGAGCGGGGTCGTGGACCGGCTCGGTGGACTCGACGCTGCCTTCGACAGCGCCGAGGCCCGGGTGGCGCTGCAGCCCCTGATGCGCGGCCTCACCGCGCGGGAGCGCCGGATCCTCGAGATGCGCTTCTTCGGCGGCTGCACCCAGGCGGAGATCGGCGCCGAGGTGGGCGTGACCCAGATGCAGGTCTCCCGGCTGCTGGCCCGCCTGCTCACGCGACTGCGTCGCCGACTCGAGGCCGAGGCCGCCTGAGCGGCGCTAGCCTGACCGGGTGACCCCCGAGGAGATCGCTCGCGCCAGCGCGGACGCCATGTGGGCCGAGGACCGCGCGAGCCGGGCGCTGGGGATGAGCATCGACGCGGTCGGTCCCGGCACCGCCACGCTGCGCATGACGGTCCGCGACGACATGGTCAACGGGCACGACATCGGCCACGGCGGGCTCACGTTCGCCCTGGCCGACTCGGCCTTCGCCTTCGCGTGCAACTCCTACAACCGGCGCACCGTGGCCGCCGGGGCCGAGGTCCGGTTCCGCGTCCCCACCAGGACCGGCGACGTCCTCGTCGCGCGGGCTGTCGAGCGGTCCCGCGAGGGGCGCGACGGCACGTACGACGTGACGGTCACGGTCGGCGACACCGTCGTCGCCACGTTCGTCGGGCGGTCGAAGGAGATCGGTGGGGCGTTCTGGGGCGTGGCGGGATGACCGCGCCGGGGGAGGTCCCCGCGCTGTCCCGCGCCGAGCTGGAGACCCTCCAGCTCGAGCGGCTGCGCAACACGCTGCGCCGGGCACACGACTGCGTGCCGCACTACCGCCGGGCGTTCGCCGACGCCGGCGTGACGCCCGAGGACCTGCACACCCTGGCCGACCTCGCGCGCTTCCCGTTCACCGTCAAGGCGGACCTGCGCGCCAACTACCCCTTCGGGATGTTCGCCGTCCCGCGTGAGCAGGTCTCCCGGGTGCACGCCAGCAGCGGCACGACCGGCAAGCCGACGGTCGTCGGCTACACCAGCGGGGACATCGACACCTGGTCGGAGCTGATGGCCCGCTCCATCCGCGCCGCGGGCGGTCGTCCCGGCGACCTGCTGCACGTGGCCTACGGCTACGGCCTGTTCACCGGCGGGCTCGGCGCCCACTACGGCGCCGAGCGGCTCGGCTGCACGGTCGTCCCGGTCAGCGGTGGGATGACCGAGCGGCAGGTGCAGCTCATCCTCGACTTCGAGCCGCGGGTCATCATGGTCACGCCGTCGTACTTCCTCGCGATCCTCGACGAGATGGACAAGCAGGGCATCGACCCCCGCTCCACGTCGCTCGAGGTCGGCATCTTCGGCGCCGAGCCCTGGACCGACGAGATGCGGCGCACGGTCGAAGGGCGATCCGGCATCCGGGCCGTCGACATCTACGGCCTGTCGGAGGTGATGGGTCCGGGCGTCTCGCAGGAGGCCGGCGACACCCAGGACGGGCTGCACGTCTGGGAGGACCACTTCCTGCCCGAGATCATCGACCCGGTGACCCACGAGGTGCTGCCCGACGGCGAGGAGGGCGAGCTGGTCTTCACCTCGCTGACCAAGCAGGCGATGCCGGTCGTGCGCTACCGCACCCGGGACCTGACCCGGCTGCTGCCCGGCACGGCCTTCCCGGCGTTCCGCCGGATGCAGAAGGTGACCGGCCGCACCGACGACATGATGATCGTGCGCGGCGTGAACGTGTTCCCGTCGCAGATCGAGGAGCTGATCCTCACGATCGAGGGGCTCGCGCCGCACTACCTGTGCGTGCTGACCCGGCCGGGCAGCCTGGACGAGCTGACGGTGCAGGTCGAGGCCACGGGCGAGCCCGACGAGGCGCTGGGCCGCCACCTGGCCGAGCGGATCAAGCACCGGGTCGGGGTCACCGCCCGCGTCGAGGTGCTGCCGCAGCACGCGCTGGAACGGTCCCTCGGCAAGGCGAAGCGGATCAGCGACCAGCGCGGACCCTGAACGAGTCAGTCCGGGAAGATGCGGGGGAGCTCCGACGCCTTGCCCGTGAACTCCGGCGACCGCTTCTCGAGGAACGCCGCGACGCCCTCCTTGCCGTCACCGATCGAGGTGTGGAACATCGCCAGCGAGTCCGAGAGGTGCGCGTCCAGCGGGTCGCCCGTCGCGCCGTTGCGGTAGAGCATCTGCTTGGCCAGCCCGAGGGCGACGGGGGAGCGGCCGACCACGAACGAGCGGGCCAGGTCGTACGCCGCGGGGAGCAGCTCGTCGGGCTCGTGCACCGACCGCACCAGGCGCCCGGCCAGGGCCTCCTCGGCGGTGAGGATGTCGGCGGAGTAGACCCACTCCAGGGCCTGCTGGATCCCGACGATCCGGGGGAGGAACCAGCTCGATGCCGCCTCGGGCACGATGCCGAGGCGGCCGAAGACGAAGCCGATCCGGGCCTTGGTCGAGGCCAGCCGGATGTCCATGCCGAGGGTCATCGTCGCGCCGATCCCGACCGCGGGGCCGTTGATGGCAGCGATCACGGGCTTGGGGAGCGCATGGACGGCCAGCGTGACGCGGCCCCCGGTGTCGCGCACGCCGTCGTGGTACGGCGCCTCGGTGAGGTGGTCGCGCAGGTCCTCGGGGGTCGGGTGCGCCGACTCGTCGAGCCCGAAGACGTTGCCCTCGGCCGAGAGGTCCATCCCCGCGCAGAACGCGCGACCGGCTCCGGTCACCACGACCGCGCGGACGGCGTCGTCCCGGGCGTCGGTGAGGAACACCTGCTCCAGCTCGCGCGCCATGGTGAGGTCGAAGGCGTTGAGCGAATCCGGACGGTTCAGGGTCAGCGTGGCGATGCCGTCCTCGTCGACTGTCCAGTCGAGCGTCTCGTAGGTCGTCATCGCGGCGTTCCTGTCGGGGTGCAGAGGCTCTTCGGGATGCCCTCGGTGTCGTCCTCGATGACGTGCTGGAACATCTCCTGGGAGCGCTCGGGATCCCAGTGGACGGCCAGGTCTGCGATCGGGACACCGCAGGTGAGGCCGTTCTCGCCGTTGACGCGGGTCATGGCCGTGGCCCACATGGCGGCCCGGATCGGGCTGGCGCCCTCACCGAAGGCGAACGAGTCGGGCGCGGCCATGTTGATGTTCCAGTAGCGGACCGGGTTGAGGACCGTCCAGGGGGAGACGGCCTCCTTGCCGACGGCGGAGACCACCTCGCGCTGGTGGGCGGCGCGTCCGACGTCGCCGTACTGCGCGTCGGTGTGCCGCGACCGGGAGTAGCCCAGCGCGGTCTTGCCGTCGGCCTCCTGGCAGCCCTTCTTGATGTCGAGGTTGGCGAGCTTGTCCACCATGTCGGTCTTCGGGCAGATCTGGACTCCGCCGACCGCGTCGACGATCTCCACCACGCCGCCGAACCCGATCTCGACGTAGTTGTCGATCCGGATCCCCGTCGCCGTCTCGAGCGTGCGCACCAGCAGTTTCGGTCCGCCGTAGGCGAAGGCCGCGTTGATCTTCGTGTTGCCGTGGCCGGGCACGTCGACGAGCGAGTCGCGGGGGATCGACATGAGCAGGTTGGGGCCGCTCCCGGTGTGCAGCAGCATGATCGTGTCGGTGCGCTGGCCCGCGGCGTCGCCGGTGCCGAGGTCCTTGCGCTCCGCCTCGCTGAGGCCGGCGCGCGAGTCGCTGCCGACCAGGAGGTACGTCGTGCCGGGCTGGTCGTCGGGGCGTGCGCCGGCGGGCTCGAAGTCCACCTTGTCGACCTTCGACCACGCGAAGAACGGGACGGCCAGGAGGAAGACCAGCCACAGCGCGAGCAGCGCGAAGATCCAGCGCCCCACCCGGAAGCGGGGCCGACTCGAGCCGCCCGCGGGGCGCGCCGGCTTCGGGGACCTCGGCGGGGGAGGCGGGGCAGGCGGCGGAGGCGTCTGCCGACGGGTGCCCTCACGAGGCACCGTCGGCATCATCCGGGTCTCCTCGGGGCGCGGCTGCCGGGGTACGGCGCGCGTCGCGTCGTCGGCGCCGGAGCTGCCGGTGGGGGAGGCCGAGCCACCCTTCTTGCCGTAGAGCCAGTTGTACTCAGGGGTCCCTTCCGCGGGACCGCCCTTGCCCGGGGGACGTTCAGCCATGGCGCAGACGCTACCGTGCACCCCCCTGCGTGAGGGTCACGGCGCGGGTCGCGAGACGCGTCAGCCGGTGCGCTGGGCCCGCTCGCCGAGCTCGGCCAGGGACTCCGAGATGCCGGTGGTGAGGACCTCGATGTCCGGCGTCGTCTCGTAGTCGCTGGTGACACCGAAGGTCAGGGTGTCGCGGTAGGAGTAGATCGCGATGCCGATCCGGACCCGGTCCGCGATCGGGACGTAGGGGAGGATCGCCTGCAGCTCCCGGCCGAGTCCGTAGAGGGTCGTGCGTGGCCCCGGAACGTTGGTCGTGACCGTCGAGATCTGGTGCTGGGGCAGGCGGAAGCCCAGGCGGAGTCCCCAGGAGACAGCGGGGAACAGGCCGTACTCCGCGACCGTGGTGATGCCCTGGCCGCCTTCGGGTTCGCGCTGGCCCCGCAGGGTGCGGATCCGCAGCCGCACCGTGTTCAGTCGCTTGACGGGGTCGGCGACCTCCACCGGCAGGTAGGGGAGCATGAGCGTCACCCGGTTGTCGGGGATCGACTCCTCACCCGGTTCGCGGGTGGACACCGGGACCAGGGAGCGCAGGACGTGCGCGTCCGGGGTCTCCCCTCTCGAGAGGAGCAGGCGGCGGAAGCCGCCGGTCACGCTGGCGAGGGCGACGTCGTTCACCGTGGCCCCGAACGCCTTGCGCACCGGCCGGATGTCGTCGAGGGACACGCTCGTCCAGCTGTAGCGGCGGCTGCCGTTGAGCGGACCGCTGAGCGAGCTGCCGTGCACGGGGAGCAGGGCGCCGGACAGCGCCAGCAGGCCGGTGGCCGTCCGCACGGTCGTGCGGGCCAGCCGGCGCGGGGCCCGCATCGCGGTGGCCACGGCGCCGGTCGCGTGGAGGGGTGTCGAGACGAGCTCGCGGACCGCCCCGGCCGTGAACTCCGCCGTCGACAGCGGCTCGGCCGGGACCCAGGTGTCAGGGACGCCCGGGCGCTGGACCGGGCTCGGGTCGAGCAGCAGCTGGTAGAGGTCGCTGCCGGAGATCCCGTCGACCACGCTGTGGTGCACCTTGGACAGCAGCGCCCACCTGTCGTCCGGCAGGCCCTCCCAGAAGTAGTACTCCCAGAGCGGCCGGTCCCGGTCCATCCGCGCCGACATCAGTCGGCTCATCAGCTCGCCGATCTCGGTGGGGCCGCCGGGTGCGGGCAGGGCGGCGTGCCGGACGTGGTTGCGGATGTCGAAGCCGGCGTCGTCGACCCAGGCCGGAGCCGCGAGCCCGAGCGGGACGGGGCGCAGCTTCTGCCGGTAGCGCGGGATCAGCGGGAGCCGGCCGGCGATCGCCTCGACCACTTCCTCGAAGCGAGGGCGGGGCCCCTCGAAGATCGCGAGTGACCCGATGGCCAGGCAGGCGTTCCTGTCCACGTCCTCCGCCTCGAGGAAGGCGTCCGCCAGCGGGGTCAGTCGCTCCATCGTGACCTCCTCTGCTCGCCGTGTCCGGGGTCTCCCACCCGGGGGTGTCCTCCCACCTTGGCCAACGACGGGTCCCGGCGCCGCGGCCGAAGGTCACCGGTTGGTGGGACGAAGCGCATCGGGATGTTCGGACGCTCGACTCGGGCCGGAGGTCCCTGTCCGGTGCGCGCTCGCGAGAGCACGGTGGGGGTGAGTCCCGAGGCGAGGAGGAGCCATGAGCGACCAGGAGAACCTCAGAGCGCGACAGGAGGCGGCGGCCACGTCAGCCCGGGCGCAGGCCAGCGCCAACCGGGCGCGGTTCTGGGCCGGTCTCAACCGCTACCTGGCCGCCGAGACCGAGCACGAGCACAAGCTGGCGCGTGAGGAGCGAGCCCAGGAGAAGAAGGACGACGACCGCAAGTCGGCGTGACCTGACATGGGAAGACGCCTCGTGGATCCGGTCGACACCATCTGGCTGAACATGGACCGGGTGAACAACCCGATGGTCGTCGAGAGCCTGATGACGCTCGAGGGCCCGATGGACTGGGACCGGTTCCTCGGCGCCCTCCAACGCCGGGTGGTGGACCGCTATCCCGTGTTCCGGCAGCGTCCGGCGTCGCCGCGCCTGCCCGTGAGCCTGCCGCGCTGGGAGGACGACCCGGACTTCGACCTCGAGCGACACGTGCGGCGGGTGACCCTGCCCGAGCCGGGGGACGACGCTGCGCTTCAGGACTACGTCAACCGGTTCATCAGCCTGACCCTGCAGCGGGACAAGCCGTTGTGGGAGATGCACCTGATCGACGGGTACGGCGCCGGATCGGCCATCTACTCGCGGCTGCACCACTCGCTCGCCGACGGGATCGCGCTGATGCGGGTGCTGCTCTCGCTCACCGACGAGCGGCCCGACGACGACATGCACGACGAAGTGATCCCCGACGGAGTGCACCCCGGCCTGCTGGGCCAGACGTGGCACCTGTCCCAGGCGGCCGGATCGGCGCTCCTGGACCTGCCGCACGTGCTCAGCCCCGGTTTCGTGGAGGACGCGTTCACGCTCGCGCGGCAGACGACCGGTATCGCGGCGAAGCTCACGCTCTCGCACAATCCTGACTCGCCCGTCGCAGGGGTCGCGGGCGTGGAGAAGCGTGCGGTCTGGGCGCCGCCGATCCCGCTGGCCGGCGTGGTCGAGACCGGCCATCGCACGGGTACGACGGTCAACGACGTGCTCGTCGCCGCGCTGGCCGGCGCCCTGGCGACGTACCAGCTCGACCACGGCGGCTCGCCGCCGATGGACCTGCCGACCATGGTGCCGGTCAACGTGCGGCCCCTCGACGAGCCGGTGCCCCGGGAGCTGGGCAACAAGTTCGCCCTGGTGCTGTTCACGCTGCCGTCCGGACTCGGTACGCCGTTCGCGCGGCTGGCCGAGACCAAGCGCCGGATGGATGCGATCAAGCACTCCCCGGAAGCGGTGCTCACCTTCGGGCTGATCCGCGGCATCGGCCGCACCGGCAAGGACCTCGAGCGCTACCTGGTCGACTTCTTCGCCAACAAGGCGACCGGGGTCACCACCAACGTCCCCGGACCGCCCACGCCGCGCTACCTCGCCGGCACGCGGATCACCTCGATGCTGGGCTGGGCGCCCGAGTCCGGCGACCAGACCCTCGGCACGTCGATCTTCACCTACGCCGGCAACGTGCACGTGGGCTTCAAGGTCGACGCCGGCGTCATCCCGCACCCCGAGGAGCTGCTGGTCGCCTTCCGTTCCGAGCTCGACGCCCTCCTGCGGCTCGCGCAGGTTCCCTGAGTGAGGAGCATCAGATGACCAGCAGGAGCGCCACCCCGGACCCGGCCCCGCACGGGCTGGTCCACTCGACCGTGGACCTCTTCCTCGAGCGCACCCGGGCGGTCGCCGAGCTGATGGCGGCGGCCGGCACTGGTGCCCTGGGCGTGCTGCCCGCGCCGGTGCCGAGCGCGGTGACGAGGATGCTGACGTCGTTGCGGCAGCTGGCCGACCAGATGCCCCCGCTGACCGCGGAGCTCGAGGTGCTGGTGAGTGAGGTGCACGCCAAGCGGCTGAGCATCCAGGCGTTGCAGGCGGAGCTCACCGCGCTCGACGGCCAGCTGGACGTGCTCGAGAAGTCGCTCGCTCCGGTCCAGGCCTGGAGCCGTCAGTGGAACCGGATGCGGCGCGCCCTCAGCGAGACCCTGGCGATGATCGAGCCCCCGGCGGGGGATTCCTGACGCTACGGTGCGGGCATGAGCCCGGACGCACCCGCCCGAACGCCGTCGTACGCCCGGGTCTCGCTGGCGGTGATGACCTCCGGCAGCGAGGCCAACCTGCTCGGCAACATCCACGGCGGCGAGATCATGAAGCTCGCGGACTCCACCGCCGGCGCCGTGGCCCAGCGGCACAGCGGCGGACCTGCGGTGACCGCGGCCATGGACGAGATGGCCTTCCTGGAGCCGGTGCACGTCGGTGACATCGTGCGCACCTTCGCCCAGGTGAACTGGGCGGGGCGCTCCTCGATGGAGATCGGCGTGCGGGTGGAGACCCAGCCCTGGAACGACGCGTCCGAGCGCTCGCTGCACGTGGCGTCGGCGTACTTCGTCTTCGTGGCGATCGACGCCGAGGGGCGCTCTCGCCCCATCCCGCCGCTGCGGCCGGAGACTCCCGACGAGGTACGCCGGATGCGCGAGGCCGAGATCCGGCGGTCGCACCGGCTGGCGCAGAGGCAGGAGATCGAGTCGGGCCGCAGGCGTGCCGAGTCACGATCGGGGAAGAACGGCGAGTCGCGACCGCCTGTGACGCCTGTGACTGGTGATACTGGCGGGCAGTAGTCCTTCCCCAGCAGAGAGGCATCTCGATGCCACCCGTTTCTTCCCCCGGGTCGCACGACAGCCAACGTCCAGGTCCGCGCTTCACCACCGGTGACCGCGCCGCCCGCGTGCGTTTCCGCCGTGCCATCGCCCTCATGTTGATGACCCTGGTCCTGCCGGGGTCCGCCCAGCTGGTGGCCGGCAACCAGAAGGTCGGGCGGATCGCGCTGCGCGTGTGGTTCGGCCTCGTCACGACCGTGGTGCTGACATTGCTCATCGGCCTGGTCTGGCACGGAGTGATCTTCTGGCTGGTCTTCAGCCCGCTGATGCTCGGGCTGCTGCGGTTCACCCTGATGCTGGCGGCGATCGCCTGGGCCGGCCTGTTCGTGGACGCCTGGCGGATCGGCCAGCCGCTCAGCCTCGCCCAGAACCACCGTCGCGCCGTGGTCGGCGTCAACGGGGTCCTCTGCCTCTCCGTCGCCGGCAGCCTGCTGTTCGGCGCGCACCTGGTCGGCGTACAGCGCGACCTGACGCTCGCGATGTTCGGCGACCACGAGGTCACCAGCTCCCACGCGGGGCGCTACAACGTGCTGCTCGTCGGCGGCGACTCCGGCGCCGGGCGCTGGGGCCTGCGCCCCGACTCGATGACCATCGCCAGCATCGACGAGTCGACCGGCCGGACGGTCCTGATCGGCCTGCCCCGCAACATGACCAACTTCCCGTTCGTCAAGGGCTCGGTCATGCACGAGCAGTTCCCGGACGGCTTCGACGCCGACTACCTCAACGGCGTCAGCACCTGGGCCCAGGACAACACCGAGCTCTTCCCCGACAGCGAGACTCCCGGCATGGACGCCACGATCATGGCGATCGAGGGCATCACCGGACTGAAGATCAACTACTGGTCGATGGTGAACCTCGAGGGCTTCAAGGGCCTCGTCGACGCGGTCGGCGGCGTGACGCTCAACGTCCGCTCGCCCATCCCGGTCGGCGGCCTCGGGTCCGACGTCACCGGCTACATCCAGCCTGGCGTCCGCAAGCTCAACGGCCACGACACGCTCTGGTACGCCCGGGCCCGCGAAGGCTCCGACGACTACTCCCGCATGGCGCGGCAGAAGTGCGTCATGAACGCCATGCTCAAGCAGATCAGCCCGCAGGTGGCGCTCCAGAACTTCGAGAAGATCGCCGAGGCCAGCTCGGCGATGATCTCGACCAACATCCCCACCGGCGAGGTCGACCGCTTCGTGGCGCTGGCCCTGAAGGCGAAGGGCCAGAAGGTCTCCACCCTCTCCCTGGTCCCGCCGATGATCAACACCGCGGACCCCGACATTCCGCTGATCAGGAAGAAGGTCAGCCAGGCGATCGATCGTGCGGAGGGTCAGGCGCCCCCGCCGGCCAAGCCGCGCAACCCCTCCAGCGAGACGGTCACGGGTGGTTCGGTCGGCTCGCTCAGTGACGGGTACGCCGCCAACCAGTCCGACGACCTCGAGTCCGCCTGCTGACCGGAGGTTCGTGCCCCGCCACGTAACGACGGTCCTACCGGCGTCGTTGACCGCGCATGCTCCTGAGCGTGAAGCCCCGTGTGAGACCCCGTGTGCCGGTCGCGCTCCTGATGGCGTGCGCCCTCCTGGTGCCGGTCGTGGGTGCCGAGGCGGATCCCCCGACGCAGCCAGAGTGCCTCCCGCTGGGTGCCGGGACCACGGGCGTCCTGGTCGTCGGCGGTGAGGTTCCGAGCCCCGACCAGCTCCAGGGCGGCGCGGGCGGGTTCGGCGCAGAGGCGTCGCCCGAGGTGGCGCACACGCTCCCCGAGCGGATCGCCTTCAAGTCCCAGCGGGAGACCTTCAGCAACGAGTACGCCTTCGCCCTGCGGGGCGGCCGGATCTACGTTCGCCGCGCCGAGGTGGGGGTCGGTGAGCCCGGTGACCCGTGGCGCGTCCTGGAGCTGCCCGGCTGTCTCGACGGTCGGGTGACGGCCATCTCGGCCGACTACCGGTTCCTGGTGGCACTGGGTCCCGGGCGGCAGGTCTACTCCCACGACATGCCCGGTGGTGACCTCTCACCCGAACGCTGGACGTGGCGATGGGGCCCCTACTTCTGGACCGGGTCGGGGCTCACCATGCCCGAGGACGTACGCCGCTTCGCGACCTCGGAGCTCAACTCGGCCGAGACGTTCACCGACACCTCGGGTCGTCAACAGCACCCGCTCGGCGTCGGCACGGTCTACCTGCTGCGAGGTGACGACCGGCGGATCACCTATCTCGACCCGTGGCTCCCGCAGGACCAGAGCCGGGAGGTCTGCGGACCGCAACGGGGGACGACAGCACTCGCCGGGATCGACGCCAGTGGCTCCACCGTCTTCGTGGTGAGCGAGCGCGGCGAGCTCTACACGCGGCTCTACGACTTCGACGTCTCGGGCGCGAACACGGTCTTCGGTGACTACTCGTGGGAGCGGGGCCGACCTGCCTCCGACACCCGCTGGCAGCTTCCTGGCCCTCGATGGGCGCGGCAGGCCGCCCCGCCCGGCCAGGTCACCGACCGGATCAGCATCGCGAGGACCGGCAGCGACGCCGCGGACCGGCTGCTGCGCGTGGAGGGTCGCACCCGGGTCGGACGCACCGGGTACTGGCAGAAGCGGGTCTTCGCGGACCGCTGGCGCTTCGTCCGGACCGCCGACCGGCCTCGAGGACGGCTCCTGCCGCTGCCCGATGACCACCCCGCGTTCACGCCGGACGACCGGACCTTCGCCGGCTCCCTCGGCGGCCGTCGCACAGTTCTCCGCGACTTCAACCCCGAGTGCTCGCCGGCGCGTCTCGACGTACGTGTCGCCCGGGGCGTCTGGCTACGGCTGTTGCTCCACTCCTCCGACGGCATGCGCCAGTCGATGCGCGAACCGGGCCTGACGGACGTGCCGCGCGAGTACAACGGCGCCATCGAGGTGCCGCGGCGTACCTGGCGGGCCCTCGACCATGCCGAGCCGTCGGTGCGTGACTGGGTGAGCTCGCAGCCTCACCGGGCGGTTCACGACCGCACCGCTCGCGGTGACGACCACGCGCCTCAGGTTCCTCGCCCAGTGCTGGCAGCTCACCCTCGACGGTCAGCCCGCGCGACCCGACCAGCACGACCTCCCACCCGACCTCGGCGTCGTCGTCGGCCGACTCACCGAGATGCAGAAGGACGGCCGCGACCCGACGCTCTGTGCACCTTGAAGCATGTAGCCGCTGTGCGGACGTCGGTGAGTCTCAAGGATGCGGCCATTTCGTCAGCGGCAACTCCTGGAAGCCGCTGAAACGGTGCAGCGTCCGTCGCTCGACCTCACAACCGGTACCGGAGGGTGAGGCGGGTGTTGCCGTCGCCGAGGTCGCGTCCGGACAGCGTGCCCGTCGCTCCGCGGTAGGCCCCGGTGCCGCCGGTGACGCGGCCCGCGTACCTCGGCGTCTCGCCCACCGGGTGGAGGCGCACCAGGAGGAGGCCACCCTTGAAGGCGAACGCCGACTCGTACGTGATCCTGTCGTGCCGCCCGACGTGTCCCGTGAAGGTGTCGAAGCCCACGACCTTGCCGGTGGACCGCGACCGCGCCAGCTCGGTCCCGGCGAAGTCGCGTTTGCCGAGGATGCGGGTCGCGGTCTCGTCGAGCAACAGGCGCTTGACGTAGGTGGACGTGCCCGCGGTGGCGGTTCCCTGGGGTGCCGCGGCCGCTCCCGCGAACACGGGAACCACAAGCAGGGCCAGTGCGGCGGCCGCGTACTTCTTGCTCATCGCCGTCCTCGATTCAGAAGAGGACCGGTGACGGACGGGACGTGCCACCGGTGTTGGTGGCCAGGGGCGGGTCAGCCCCTCGTTCGTTCCTACACCAGAGATCCCGTGCCTGACATCTCCCGATGTGGGTATCGACTGCCGGCGGGCGGCGCCGGCGTCCTCGGCCCTGAAGGAGAGCACATCCATCGGCGGCCCATGGTCATGCCTCCCCGACCAATCACCCTCCAGCTGACTGGATGTCCATGTGTGACCCAGCAAAGGTCTCGCTGGCGGACCCCGACCGAATTACCGGAGCCGCGTGCCGCGCTCGTGTCGAGACGAGTGTTCGCCCGTCCTCACGGATTCTGTGTGATGTCTCAGGACATGGGTGACGGTTCTGTATCAGGAGATTGGTGACACTTTGTGTGTCAGGACTTCGCCGCCACGCCGAGCGTGGCTTCTTCTTCGGTTCCAGTCGAGCGACCCCGGCCTCGCGGAAGATCCGCGCCAGCGACGCAGTCGAGGGCACGGGGTCCAGCCCCATCGCGCGCATCTTGTCGTGCACGCTGATCGGCCCGTGGTCCAGCCCGGATGCCTCCGGGGCCGCGCGAACCTGCACGGCCTGCACCTTGACCTCATCGGTCAGCTTCGACGGGCTCGCCCTCGGACGCCGCGATCGGGGCTCGAGCACCGAGGCCGGACCCTGTGCCCGCGCTCGCTTGCGCAGTTCGTAGAACGACTTGCGCGAGATGCCGTGCTCGGCACAGAACGTCGTCACCGCCCCTCGAGGCGCGTCGTCGGGCCACTGCGAGATCGCGAGCCGGACAGCAGGATCGATGGGGTCATGGGCAGCCATGCCCCAACGTTCAGCGCCGAAGTGTCACCACCAAGACCACCGAAAGTGTCACCGATGTCCTGATGCAGAACTGTCACCGATGTCCTGCGAGATGACACTCCACAGATGAGCCCGAGCTCCTTCCTCTCGAACACCTGTTCGAGTATCATGAGGTATGGCTTCGCGACAGCTCGACGACCTCGACCCGGCCGGGACCCTGGCCCGGGCCGAGGAGCTGCTGCGCCAACGCCGTGCGGTCGAGCTCGAGGACCTGCAGGCGGTCGCGCACTGGGCCGACCTGCACGCCTCCGACCCGCGCCGCGGACCGGGTGGGCGGCGGCGCTGGTGCGGGGAGGACCGGCTGGTCCAGGTCGGCGGTGAGGGCACCCCGCTGGTCCAGGAGCTGTGCCTGCCCGAGCTCGCGATCGCCCGGCGGGTGCACCCCCTGACCATGCGTTCGGTGATGGCCGACGTCCTCGACCTGCGCCACCGCCTGCCGCTGACCTGGGCCGTGGTCGAAGCCCTGGACGCCGAGGCGTGGCTGGCCCGCCGCGTCGCGGTCCTGACCCGCCACCTGGATCCCGCTCCGGCTGCGATCGTGGACGCCGCGATCGCCGAGGCGATCGCCGGCCAGGCACCCTCGCGGGTCCTGGAGCTCGCCGCGGCCAAGGTGATCGAGGTCGACCCCGCCGGGCACGCCGCGAAGCTCGCGGCCGAGGCCCGACGCCGGTTCGTGTCCCTGTCCCAGACCGACGAGCACGGCCTGCGTCTCGTGATCGCCCGGATCACCGCCGGCGACGCCGTGTGGATCGACGCGATGGTGGCCCGGGTCGCCGAGATCCTCACCACCCGCCCCGACCTCCGCCCCGAGACCCCCACCGAGATCACCCGCGACGAGGCCCGCGCGCTCGCGTTCGGGTGGCTCGCCCGCCCCGCCGAGCTCCTCACCCTGCTCCTCGAGACCGCCGACACCACCCCCACCGGACAGGAGCCCGCCGACCCGGCCGACGACGCTGCCCCGGAAGAGGAGCCCGCACCCGAGCCCGAGGAGCCGGTCGAGCCGTCGCGGGCACTCACGCTCACCGACCGGGCCCTGGACCTCCTCCGCGGGTCGACCTGAAGCGGCTGCGCCCGAAGACGGTGCTCTACGTCCACCTCCACCAGGGCGCCGTCGAGGCCACCACCGGCGGCGTGGCCCGCGTCGAGGGCCTGGGTCCGCTCCTCCTGACCCAGGTCACGACCCTGCTCGCCCACACCCACGTGACCCTCAAACCGGTCATCGACCTCCATCGACCGGGTCTCGGTCAACTCCTACGAGTTCCCCGAGACCATCAAGGAACGCCTCCACCTCCGCGTCCCCGCCGAAGCGTTCCCGCACGCCACCCGGATGAGCCGCAAGGTCGACATCGACCACCCCGTCCCCTTCGACCCCCACGGACCACCCGGCCAGACCGGCACCCACAACGCCGCACCCCTGGGCCGCACCGGACACCGAGCCAAGACCCACCTCGGCTACCACCTCACCCAGACCGAGCACGGCGACTACCTCTGGTCCACCCCCCACGGACTGCACCGCCTCGTCGACGACACCGGCACCCACCCCATCGACGACCTCACCGCCACCACCCTGACCCTCGGCCAGGACCTCGACCGCGCCCTCGACCGACTGCTGCACCTGCACCGCACCGGCGCGCTGTCGTCGTGACGACACCCGACCGCACTGGCCGACGCACATCGTGGTGGTCCCGAAGCGTCACGTCAGGTCGCTGACCACGCTCACCGCCGAGGACGAGCCACTCGTCCGGGAGCTGCTGGCCGTGGTCGCCACGGTGGCCGCGCAGGTGGAGACCGAGCACGGTGCCGCCCGGGTCCTCACCAACCTCGGCCGCTACCAGGACTCCCGCCACCTGCACGTCCACGTCGCCAGCGGCGAGCGCCTCACCAACTGACCGGGCCGCACCCGTAGGGTGTGGGCCGTGATCGAGGAGGGACGTACGCCGCGCATCGCCGCAGTCGTCGTCACCTTCAACCGACTCGGCCTGCTGCAGCGGCTGGTGGCGCGGCTGCGCGAGGTGCCCGAGATCGCCGAGATCCTCGTCGTCGACAACGCCTCGACGGACGGCACGGGGGAGTGGCTGGTCTCGACGAGCTCGACCGACGGGCACGGCTCGACCGACGGGGGCCCACAGCTCCTGGCCCGCACGCTCGACCGCAACCGCGGCGGCGCCGGCGGCTTCCACGACGGCCTGGCCTGGGCCATGGAGCGCGGGGCGGACCTCGCGTGGTTGATGGACGACGACGGGCTCCCGGATGTCGACTGCCTGGCCACGCTGCTCGCCCGCCGGGACGACCTCGACTTCTGGGGGCCGGTCGTGGTCGACGAGGCGGACCCGGACCGACTGGTGTTCCCCATCCGGCTGCCCGGCGGCACGCGGGTCGTCCACCAGATGGACGACGTCGTCGCCGCCGCGGCCGGCGACGGTGTGATCCGGGACGTCGTGATCCCGTTCAACGGCGTGCTCGTGACCCGCGACCTCGTCGAGCGGATCGGGCTGCCGCGCGAGGAGTTCTTCATCTGGGGCGACGACCACGAGTACCGCCTGCGCGCGGAGCGGGCCGGAGGCCGGATCGCGACGGTGGTCGGCGCCCGGGTGCGCCACCCCAGCGTGGGCGACCTCGGCACACCGATGATGTTCGGCCGCACGACGTACAACCACACCCCGAGCGACCTCAAGCACTACTGCATGGCGCGCAACAACCTGCTCAACCTGCGCGACTACCGCGGCTGGCCGCACGCGCTGATGTTCGTCGCCAAGACGGTCTGGTTCTACACGTTCACCCGCCCGTCGGTGAAGCGGATCACGCTCAGCTTCGGTGCCATGCGCGCGGGCCTGCGTGGCGACTTCACCGGCCACGAGAGGTTCCTGCGATGACCGAGTCCGTGGCGGTCGTCATCGTCACCTTCAACCGTGCCGACCTGCTGACCCGCATGCTCGACGGCCTGGCGGCCCAGACCCACCCGGTCGACGCCGTCTACGTCATCGACAACGCCAGCAGCGACCACACCCGTGCGGCTTTGCAGCGCCACGACCTGCCCCTGCGGGTCACCCACAGCGAGGACAACCTCGGGGGAGCGGGCGGGTTCCACCTCGGCGTCAAGGAGGCGTACGACGCGGGCTACGACCGGATCTGGCTGATGGACGACGACGTGGTCCCGGCCCCCGACTGCCTCGCGATCCTGATGGCCCAGGACGAGGCCTGCCTTGCCGCGGTGCGCGAGGACCTCGCCGGCCACCTGGTCGAGAAGGCCGCGGTCGACTTCGACCTGCGCAACCCGCTGGCGATCCGCCCCAAGCGCGCCACCGTCGATGCGACGTACGCCGACCGCGCGGGCATGCCCGAGCGGGTGGAGCTCCAGAACGTCGCGTTCGAGGGCTTCATGATGCGCCGCGAGGTGGTCGACACGATCGGCCTGCCGGACGCGTCGTACTTCATCTTCTACGACGACGTGGACTTCGCCGTCCGGGCCCGCCGGGCCGGGTTCCGCATCTGGGGGATCCGCGACGCGGTGCTGGTCCGCCAGCTCGACTTCGACCAGCAGCACTCCCTCGACACCTGGAAGGGGTTCTACATGTTCCGGAACCTCTTCGTCGTCCATTTCCGCTACGGCGAGAACGTCCTGGTGCGGCTCAAGCCGTACCTCATCGCGCTCGTCGTGGTCCTGCTCAGCCCGGTGCGCGGGGGTCGCGCCGAGGCAAGCAATGTGATCCGGGCCATCGGGTCGGCGCGGTCCATGCGTCAGGTGCCCGGGCCCCCCTCCCCGCATCGCTAGACTTGCCGCCGCGTCCAACCGTCAGGAGCACCCCCTTGTCCTTGTCCGACACCCCCGACCTCGTTGTCGTCGGCTCCGGTTTCTTCGGACTGACCATCGCCGAGCGCTGCGCCAACGAGCTGGGCCTGCGGGTGCTGGTGCTCGAGCGCCGCCACCACCTCGGCGGCAACGCCTACAGCGAGGCCGACCCCGAGACCGGGATCGAGATGCACGTCTACGGCGCGCACCTCTTCCACACCTCCAACGAGAAGGTCTGGGAGTACGTCAACCGGTTCACGAGCTTCACCAACTACCAGCACCGGGTCTTCGGCCAGTACGCCGGACAGGTCTACTCGCTGCCGATGAACCTGGCGCTGATCAACTCGTTCTTCGGCAAGTCCCACACGCCGGACGAGGCCCGCGCCCTGATCGCCGAGCAGGCCGCCGAGTTCGACACCGCCGAGGCGGGCAACTTCGAGGAGAAGGCGATCTCCCTGATCGGGCGCCCGCTCTACGAGGCGTTCATCAAGGGCTACACCGCCAAGCAGTGGCAGACCGACCCCACCAAGCTGAGTGCCGACATCATCACCAGGCTCCCGGTCCGCTACAACTTCGACAACCGGTGGTTCAACGACACCTACGAAGGCCTCCCGGTCGACGGCTACACCGCCTGGCTGACCAAGATGGCCGACCACCCCAACATCGAGATCCGTCTGAACACGGACTTCTTCGACGCTGCCAACGGGGTGGCCGAGGAGTTCAAGGGCAAGGTTCCGATCGTCTACACCGGCCCGGTCGACGAGTACTTCCACAACTCCGAGGGCCGCCTGTCATGGCGTACTGTCGACCTCGAGGCGGAGGTCAAGCACGTCGACGACTTCCAGGGCTGCGCGGTGATGAACTACAACGACCAGGACGTCCCCTGGACCCGCATCCACGAGTTCAAGCACTTCCACCCCGAGCGCACCTACATCTCGGGCAAGACGGTGATCGTCCACGAGTACTCCCGCGCCGCGGAGGAGGACGACGAGCCGTACTACCCGATCAACACCGCCGAGGACCGCGAGAAGCTCCTGAAGTACCGCGAGCTCGCCAAGAAGGAGCCGATGGTGCTCTTCGGCGGGCGTCTCGGCACCTACAAGTACCTCGACATGCACATGGCGATCGGGTCTGCGCTGTCGATGTTCGACAACAAGCTGAAGCCGCACTTCACCGAAGGTGCAGCGCTTCAAAGCGGAGGCGTAGACGAATGACGACCAGACTGCTGCAGCGCCAGATCCTGCCGCTGGACCGGGACTTCGACGTCCTGCCGCTCTACATCGATGCCGAGGCCGCTGTCCTCGACGCCGACAAGTACGAGATCGGCGCCAACCGCAACGCCCAGGAGATGAACTCCGCGGCCCTGCGGCAGAACATCTCCAAGGGCTCCGGCATCCACCCCGACCAGATCGAGTCGCGCACCTGCCTGCGGGTCACCCAGGGTGAGCGCCTCTCCTTCGGCACCTACTTCAACGCCTTCCCCGCCAGCTACTGGCGGCGCTGGACGATCGTCACGGACGTCACGCTCACCGTGAAGCTGACCGGTCGCGGCGCGAGTGTCACCGTCTACAAGTCGATGGCCAACGGCCGCTCGCAGCGCGTCGACTCCGCCTCCACGGGCCCCGAGCTCTCGGGCACCTTCTCCTTCGACCTGTCGCTCAAGCCCTTCGTGGACGGCGGCTGGTACTGGTACAACGTCGTGGCCGGGGACGAGGACGTCCTCGTCGAGTCGGCCGAGTGGACCGCCGACGTCCCCGAGGACCGGGCCCAGCACGGCACCGTCGACATCGCGATCACTACGATGAACCGCCCCGACTTCTGCGCCAAGCTGCTCGGCCAGATCGGTGAGGACGAGGTGCTGCGCCCCTATCTCGACCAGGTCCTGGTCATGGAGCAGGGCACCGACAAGGTCGTCGACTCACCCGACTTCGCCAAGGCGGAGGCCGCCCTCGGCGGCACCCTCCGGATCATCGAGCAGGGCAACCTCGGTGGGTCGGGAGGCTACGCCCGTGGCCAGCTCGAGTCCGTCCGCAAGGGCACCGCGACCTACGCGATGATGATGGACGACGACGTCGTCTGCGAGCCCGAGGGCATCCTCCGCGCCGTCACCTTCGGCGACCTCGCCCGCCGTCCCACGATCGTCGGCGGCCACATGTTCAGCATCTACTCCCGCTCGCGGTTGCACAGCTTCGGCGAGATCGTCCAGCCGTGGCGCTTCTGGTGGCAGTCGGCGCCCGACACCCACGGCGACTGGGACTTCGCGGCCCGCAACCTGCGCTCGGCGCGCTGGTTGCACAAGCGCGTGGACGTCGACTTCAACGGCTGGTTCATGTGCCTGATCCCTCGCCGGGTGCTCGAGGAGATCGGGCTGTCCCTGCCGCTCTTCCTCAAGTGGGACGACTCCGAGTTCGGCCTGCGCGCCAAGGAGGCCGGCTACCCCACGGTCACGTTCCCGGGCGCGGCCGTCTGGCACGTCCCGTGGACGGACAAGAACGACGCCCTGGACTGGCAGGCCTACTTCCACCACCGCAACCGCCTCGTGGCCGCGCTGCTGCACTCGCCCTACCCCAAGGGCGGCCGGATGATCCGGGAGAGCCTGAACCACCAGATCGCCCATCTGGTCTCGATGCAGTACTCCACCGCCGAGCTCCGCCTGATGGCCATGGAGGACGTGCTGGCCGGGCCCGAGGGACTGCATGCCCTGCTGGCCACCCGATTGGGCGAGGTCAACGCCCTGCGCAAGCAGTTCCCGGACGCGCGCCTCGAGCCCGACCCCGACGCGTTCCCGTCCGTGCGCCGCAAGAAGCCCCCGCGCAAGGGAAAGGACGGCACCGAGATCCCCGGCCGCCTCTCGCAGCTGGTCAGCGCCGGGCTCCAGCCGTTGCGCCAGTTGCAGGCGCCGCGAGAGCTGTCGCGTCAGCATCCTGAGGCCGAGGTGCGGGCCATGGACGCCAAGTGGTACCGACTGGCGTCGTACGACTCCGCGATCGTGTCGATGAACGACGGGGCCTCCGCAGCGTTCTACCAGCGTGACCCGGAGCTCTTCCGGGACCTGATGAAGCGGACCCTCGCGATCCACGAGCGCTTCCGGCGCGAGTGGCCGCGACTCGCGGAGGAGTACCGCGGCCAGCTGACCGCGGTCACCTCGCCGGAGGCCTGGGACGAGACGTTCCGCCCGTGGACCGACAACCGGCAGGGGAGCGAGCAGGCGACCGATGACTGAGGGGACCTCGTCGACCAAGCAGGTGCGCGTGGTCGACGCTCCGTTGGCGCCACCTTCGGCCAACAACGGTCTGCTGGGCGTCATCCAGCGCCGCTACCTGCTCCGGCTGCTGGTACGCCGGGAGATCAGTGCGCGCTACCAGGGCTCGTTCCTGGGGTTGATGTGGTCCTACATCAACCCGCTGTCGCAGTTCTTCATCTACTGGGTCGTGATGGGCTACATCCTCAACCTGCACAAGCAGGTCGAGAACTTCGCGATCCACGTCTTCGCTGCCCTGATCGTCGTGCACTTCTTCGTCGAGACGTTCAACGCCGGCACCCGCTCGATCGTGCGCAACAAGTCGCTGGTGAAGAAGATGGCCGTCCCCCGGGAGATGTTCCCGGTGGCCTCGATGCTCGTGTCGCTCTACCACGTCGGTCCGCAGCTGGTGATCCTGCTGGTCGCCTGCGTGGCCAAGGGCTGGGCGCCGGACCCCGCGGGGATGGTCGCCGCGCTGCTGGCGCTCTGGATCATCATGGTCCTCGGCACCGCGCTGGCCCTGCTGTTCAGCGCGGCGAACGTCTTCTTCCGGGACTTCTCCAGCGCCGTCACGGTGCTGACCAACTTCGTCCGGTTCGGCGTGCCGATGATCTACCCGTTCAGCCTCGTCGACGAGCGGTTCGGTGGGCACACCACCATCTACCTCGCCAACCCGATCGCCGACGCCGTGCTGCTCATGCAGCGCGCCTTCTGGGTCGGGACGACGAAGGACCCCGAGGCGACGATCATCACGAACCTGCCCCCCCACCTCTTCTCGCTCGGCCTCATCGCCCTGGGGGGGAGCCTGGTGACCCTCCTGGTCGCGCAGCTGGTCTTCGCCCGCCTCGAGAACAAGATCCCGGAGCGCCTCTGATGGCCGAGTCGATCGTCGTCGAGAACGTCGTCAAGGAGTTCACCCTCCGCTACCACCGCACCTTCAAGCAGGTCACGGTGGCGATGGTGAAGGGACGCGACATCAGCAACACCTTCCGGGCCCTGGACGACATCTCGTTCACCGTCCAGCAGGGCGAGTCGATCGGGCTGATGGGTCTCAACGGCTCGGGCAAGAGCACCCTGCTCAAGCTCGTCAACGGGGTCATGCGCCCCGACGGCGGCAGCGTGCTGACGCGCGGCCGGATCGCCGGCCTGATCGCCACGGGCGCCGGGTTCCACCCGCAGCTCACCGGCCGCGAGAACGTCTACCTCAACTCCGCCATCCTCGGGATGACCGAGCAGGAGACCCGTCGCAAGTTCGACGACATCGTGGAGTTCGCCGACATCGGCCGGTTCCTCGACACCCCGGTCGGCAACTACTCCTCCGGCATGTTCGCCCGCCTGGGGTTCTCGGTCGCCATCCATGTGGACTCCGACATCTTCCTCGCCGACGAGGTGCTCGCGGTGGGGGACCGGCCGTTCAAGAAGAAGTGCATGGCCAAGATGCAGGAGATCCGCGACAGCGGGCGCACCCTCTTCTACGTCAGCCACGCCGGCTCCTCCGTGCGCAAGATGTGTGACCGGGTGATCGTCCTCGAGAAGGGGCGGATCGGCTTCGACGGCGACGTCAACGAAGGCATTCGCTACCTCAAGTACGACGACGACACCCCCTCCGACGAGCCGGACGAGAACGACGAGCTCGAGGACGAGGAGCTGGGCGCCGACATCTGACGTCGGGCCCGGACTTGACAAATCCTTGATGTAGCGGCGTGTCGAGTGGAAATTACACCGTTGTAGTTACTCAGTTCCCCTTCCGGGGCCAGTGTGACTCGTGTGAAAGTTGCGCAACGTGTGAATCTTCCCCCGCACTGGAGCTGCCGCCATGCCACCCAGCAAGACTCGTTTCATCACCGCCTGTCAGCAGATGCTGGCACTGGGCGTGGTGCTCGCTGCCCTGACCCCGGCCGCCAGCGTCGTCAGCCTCGACGTGGTGCGTGACGCACCCGGTTCTGCCGGGAGGGGGACCGCCACCGGCGACCTCGCGGCGTACACCCGGGCCTCGGCGCGCAAGTCGGTCGTCCCGACCCAGGTCATCAAGCCGAAGGTCGCGGAGTACGCCCTGACCGCCGCGCCCGGCACCACCGGCGCCAAGACCTCCGCCCTCACGCTCCAGGCCCGCAGCAAGCCGGGCGCCCTGCCGGGCAGCACCGAGGTGACGAGCCTCCCGCAGCCCGTCGTCGGCTACGGCGCCGTCGGCGTGACGTGGGAGCACGGCGTCGAGGTCCCCGAGGACCGGCTCAGCTTCGAGGTCCGGACCCGCACCGGGGACACCTGGACCGGCTGGATGGAGCTCGCCTACGACGCCGATCACGGCCCCGACCCGGACAGCAGGGAGGGGCGGCACGCGCGCCCCGGCACCGACGCCCTGCTCGTCGGCGACGTGGACCAGGTGCAGGTCCGGGCGCTGTCCGCCGACGGTGCCGTCCCGCCCGACATGAAGCTCGCCGTGGTCGACCCCGGCCACGCCGCGAAGACCGCCGTCGAGTCGCCCGCGATCGACACCGGCGAGCTGGAGCCCGCCGAGGGCGAGGCCCCGGTGAGCGACGCTCCGGTTCCCGACGGCACGGACTCCGGCGCCCTCGGCCTCGAGGCGGCGACGTACACGCCCAAGCCGGTCATCTACTCCCGCGCGCAGTGGGGTGCCGACGAGAGCATGCGGGACAAGAGCTCGCTGCACTACTTCGAGGTGCACGCCGGCTTCGTCCACCACACGGTGAACGCGAACGACTACACGCGCGCCGAGGTGCCGGGCATCATCCGCAGCATCTACGCCTACCACACCCAGTCCAAGGGCTGGAGCGACGTCGGCTACAACTACCTCGTCGACCGGTTCGGCCGGATCTGGGAGGGCCGGTACGGCGGCGTCGACCGCCCGGTCGTCGGCGCCCACACCCTGGGCTACAACGAGTACTCGTTCGCGATGTCGGCGATCGGCAACTACGACATCCACAAGCCCTCCGACGCCATGGTGCAGGCGTACGGCGCGCTCTTCGCCTGGAAGCTCTCGCTCCACGGCGTCGACGCCTCGTCCACCCGGCAGTGGGTCGGCTCCAAGGACTTCCAGGCCATCAACGGCCACCGCGACGCCGGGCAGACCGCCTGCCCCGGCCGCTACCTCTATGCCCGCATCCCCGAGATCCGGAAGCTGGCCGCCGAGGCCCAGCGCGGGTGGACGGGTCGCGAGCTCGAGTCCGACCTCGCCTCCACACCGCACCCGGACCTCGTGGTCCGGCGCGCCAGCGACGGCCGGGCCTTCGTCATCCCCACGGGCGGGCTGACCCAGTTCAACGACCCGGTCACCGTCGCGGCACCGTGGACGGCCGCCGACACGGCCGTGGTCTCGCCCGACCTCACCGGCGACGGGCGCTCCGACCTGGTCGTCGCGACGGCCGACGGGTCCGCGCAGGTCTATCCGGGTGACGGAGCCGGCGGGCTGGGCGAGCCGGTCAAGAAGACCGACCTGCTCGCGGGCCACGACCTGGTCACCGCCGTCGGCGACCTCAACGGCGACGGACGCAACGACCTGGTGGCTCGCAGGACCGACACCGGGGCGCTCGACCTGCTCGTCGGTGGCGGGGGCGGTGGGTTCACCCGCCGCCTGCTCGACGGCGTCACCGACTGGAGCACGTTCACCAAGATCGCCGCGACCGGGGACGTGGACAGCGACGGGTTGGCCGACCTGCTGGCCCGCGACGGCGCCGGCCACCTGTGGCTCTACCGGGGCACCGGCACCGCCAAGCTCGGTGAGCGGGTGAAGGTGCCCGGCCGCTGGAGCAAGCTCGACACGATCACCGGCTTCGGCGACTTCACCAGCGACGGCAAGGCCGACCTGTTCGTCCGCAAGCCCAACCAGGCGGGCTACCTGATGCCGGGTCGCGGCAACGGGACGTTCGGACACCGGCTCGGACCGATCACCCGGCTCAAGGGTCCGGCCTCCGTCGTGGGTGGCAACCTGACCGGCAACGACGCGCCCGACCTGCTCGCCCGCAGCGGCGCCAACCTGGTGGTCTTCCCGAATGCCGGCACCTTCGAGACCGGTGCGCCGATCGACACCGGCCTCGACCTCGGCAGCGTGACCGCGCTGCTGAACGCCGGCGACTGGAACCGTGACGGCAACGGCGACATCATCACCCGGAGCCGCAAGGGGAACCTGCACCTGCGTCCCGGCGACGGTGCCGGCCACTTCGGCAAGGCGGTCAAGATCGGCACGGGCTTCGGCGCGGTCGGACTCCTCGCGGCCGTGGGCGACATGACCGGCGACGGCTGGCCGGACCTGATGGGACAGCCCGCCGGTGGTGCGATCCGGATCTATCCCGGCAACGGGGTGGACGGTCTCAAGACCAGCTACGTCGCCCACAGCCGTATCGATGCGGGGGTCCAGATCCCGATCGGGCGCTGGGACGGCGACGGGGCCCCCGACAGCCTCTTCCGCAAGGGCAACAGCCTGACGCTCTTCACGGGCAACGGACCCGGTGGGCTCACCAGCCCGAAGTCGCTCGGCCTCGACCTCACGCGCTACGACTGGGTGATCGGCGTCAGCGACGTCGACCTGACCGGCCACCCGGACCTGCTCGTGCGAGCCAAGCGCAGTGGCTACCTGTACCTGTTCCGCGCCACCGCCACCGGGTTCGAACCCCGACGGTTCATGGGGCAGGGGATGAACGACTACGACCTGGCCGGTTGAACCGGTCAGTCCTGGTGACCCGCGCTCAAGGGAAGCGAGCCGTGGCGCGCTCGGCGGCGTACGTCGCCTCGAGACGCCCCGGGTCGGCGTGGGACACCAGGACCAGTGAGCCGCCGCGAACGAGCGGCTCCACGAACGAGGCGATACCCGGTGGGGAAGCCGGATTCGCCTCCGTGAGGAGGCGGCCGCCGTCGGTGAGGAGACTCCCGGCGGCGGCCGTCCGCCACAGCTCCCCCTGGGTCACCCCGGGAAGCGCCTCGTCGTCGGGGCCGGGCGGGTCCCAGGCGGTGAACGCGTCCGGCTGGCCCCACACCTCGATGCCGACGTCGTGCACGTCCGCGGGCAGCGGCTCGGCGAAGCGCACGCCCAGCGGCCGCAGCGAGCAGGCCAGCACCGGCAGCTCGTCGGCACGGGCCGCCCAGGCGGCGAGGCTGTCCGGCCCGCACACGACCGCGTCCGCTGCCTCGGGTCCGGTGATCGCCAGGCCGACGGTCCACGCCGCGCCCAGGAAGACCGGGCCCAGCCAGTGGGTGGGCAGGTCCAGGTGCAGGCCCTGACCGCGTTCGAGGTCGTGCTCCTCGGCCAGCAGCGAGGCCGTCTTGGCCACCCAGTTGGCGTACGTCGTGACCGACAGCTCGACCCGCTCGTCGGTGGCGTGGTCGTAGAACGTGATCAGGGGGCGGCCCGCGTCGGCACGCAGGAGACCGGAGAGCACTGCGGAGAAGGTCGTCACCGGGTCAGCCTAGGGAGTCTCCGGCACCGCCCCGCACGGCGCACCCTAGGCTTCGGGCCATGTCAGGAATCGACCACTTCTGGGCCGTGATCCCGGCCGGGGGCGCAGGGACCCGTCTCTGGCCGCTGTCCCGTTCGACCTCACCCAAGTTCCTGCACGACCTCACCGGCAGCGGCAGGACGCTCCTCCAGGAGACCTACGACCGCCTCGCCCCTCTCGTGGGGGACCGGTTCATGGTCGTGACCGGTCAGGCGCACCACGCGGCGGTGACCGGGCAGCTCTCCTCGCTCGAGCCGGAGGCGGTGCTCGCCGAGCCCTCGCCCCGGGACTCGATGGCCGCCATCGGCCTGGCGGCGGCCCTGCTCGAGCGCGCCGACCCCGACGCCGTGATGGGCTCCTTCGCTGCTGACCACGTGATCGCCGACCGGGTCGCCTTCGGCGACTCGGTCCGGCTCGCCGTCGAGGCGGCCCGGCAGGACTGGTTGGTGACCCTCGGCATCGAGCCCACCTTCGGTTCGTCCGCGTTCGGCTACATCCACCTCGGCGACGAGCTTGCGGACCTGCCGGGGGCGCACGCGGTCGAGGCGTTCGTGGAGAAGCCGTCCACCGAGACCGCCGAGGGCTACGTCGCGAGCGGTCGCTACCGCTGGAACGCCGGCATGTTCGTCGTACGCCCGACCGTCCTGCTCGACCTGCTCGGGCGCTGGCACCCGGAGTTCGCGGCCTCGCTGCGCCTGATCGCGCAGGACCTCTCGCGGCTCGAGGAGATCTGGCCGACGCTGCCGAAGATCGCGCTCGACCACGCCATCGCCGAACCGGCCGCCGAGGCGGGCCGGGTGGTGGTGGTGCCGTCCTCGTTCGACTGGGACGACATCGGCGACTTCGACTCCCTGGCCACCCTGCTCGCCCCAGCGGGCGAGGGCGTCGAGGGGCCCGGGACGACGGTCCTCGGCGACGAGGCGCTCGTGCGCGCGCTCGAGACGACCGGCCTGGTCGTGCCGCGCTCGGGACGGATGATCGCGGTGATCGGCCTCGAGGACATCGTCGTCGTCGACACTCCCGACGCGCTGCTGGTCACCACGCGGGCGCATGCCCAGCAGGTCAAGCACGTGGTGACCGGCCTGAAGGACGAGAACCGCACCGACCTCACCTGAGGGGCGACCTCACAGGGCGTTGGGCTCGGGGGAGTCGAGGTAGGGGTAGTCGACCATGAAGGTCTTCAGCGCCGCACCGCTCGGCTCGGAGCAGTACTGCCACACGCCGACCTGCTTGCCGTCGGTGCCGGCGTCGGCGCCGCCCGCCGACCAGTGCGTGTAGGCGATGTGCTGGCCATCGGGGAACTTCTTGCCGTCCTCGTCGTCAGCCGTCCACGGCACAGCCTTGAACTTGAAGCGCAGGTTGGACGTGCCCTCGAACTTGCTGGCGATCGCGCGGATCTCGGCCATCGTGTCGGCGTCGCCGGCCGCGGTGGCGTCGTACCAGAGGATGGTGTAGCCGTGCTCGAGGTTGTGCACGAGCGTGCCCAGCTCGGGGCGGTCGTCCGCGGAGTAGAGCTTGCGCGCCATGGGGTCCGGCTCGTTGTAGTGCTGGCCGAACGCCGGGGGCGCGTCGGTGTAGGTCAGCGGGGTGCCGGGCTCGACGTGGTCCTGGTTGCCGCTGGCCTTCTTGGTGACGATGTCCTGGCAGGCCGACGCCGGGGCTCCGATCTTCGCGACGTCGACGCCCTCGAAGCTGCGGAGGTCGTACCAGTCCTTGATCGGCTTGTACGCCGCGGCTCCCACGATGAGCACGGCGACGACGACGCAGACCCCGACGATCATCAGGCCGCGGCGGCGCTCGCCACCCTTCTGCTTCTTGCGGATCTGGTCGATGACCGCCTGGCGGTCGGACTTGGCGGGCTTCTTGGCCACGGGTCGGTTCCTCGGGGGGTCGAAAGGGTGGGTCGCGTGCAGGCGTCGGCGTATCGACGGCAGAGTCTACGTAGTCACCGGGCGTAACCGGACTCCGGCAGAGGAATCCGTGGAGTCGGCGCGCCAGCCGTGGGCGAAGGCGAGCGCCGCGACCACAGGCCTTGCCGCGTCGTCGGCCGTCACGAGCAGCCCGTCGCCCTCGGTGCGGAGGGCGGGGACCGCGAGCACGTCCGCCAGGACCGCGACCAGCTCGTCAGCGGGGACGGGTGCGCCGAAGGGGGGTCGGTCGGCGTGGTCGCCGCGCAGCGCACGGACCACCGCCTCGCGGGCTCCGAAGCCGAACAGGTCGGCGCCCTCGGCGCGGACGAGGGCGCGGGCCCCGGGCCCGTCCTCACCGGGCGGCAGGACCAGGTCCGCACGTCCGCGCACCACCGCGAACGGCCGGCCGCCGAGCTTGCCCTGGGCGAGCTCGGCCATCCCGGCGATCTCGTCGGCCACGGCGGGTGCGGTGACCGCCAGCGTGTTGCCGTGCGCGTCCTCACGGCCCTCGAAGACCTCGGCGACCAGGAGGCCGGCGGCGCCGATCGCGATGTCGGTCTGGCCCTCGCGCCAGGCGCGCCCGGCGGTGTCGGTGACCACGACGCCCACGTTGTGCCCGGTCCGCTCGCGGATCGCGGCCCGGAGGGCGCGCGCCGAGGCGTCGGGATCGACCGGGAGCAGGACGACCGTGCCGGACGCGACGTTGGACGCGTCGATCCCGGCCGCGGCCATGGTGAGGCCGTGCCGGGTCCGCACGATGGTGGTCGGGCCGCGGCGGGCCACCACCCGGCTGGTCTCGCCGGGCAGGGCGTCCTCGCGGGTCCCCGTGCGGACGCGGCCCTCGGCCTTGCTGACCACCTTGCTGGTCACCACGACGACGTCGCCGTCGGCCAGGTCCACCAGCGGGAGGAGCAGGGCCGCGAGGTCGTCCCCGGGGCGCACCTCGGGGGCGCCGCCGGGAGCGACGACGTGCAGCTCGTGGCGCGAGGGGGTGCTCATCCGGCGACGAGGTCCACGGCCGCGGCCGCCATCGCGGCCGTGGCGTCGTGGTCCGTCATCATCAGGGGCACGGCGCGGCAGGCGAGGCCCGCGTCGGTGAGCCGGGACACCTGGTCGGCGTCGCGCTCGTCGACGAGCCAGGCGTCGAGGACCCCTCCGTCCGCACGCGAGCCGTAGTGCAGCCCGACCCCGGCCGCGCTGACCTCGACGCCGATCGAGGTGAGCATCTGCTCGGCCATGCCGCGCACGTGGGTGCTGCCGACGATGGGGGAGACGCCCACGACCGGCGCCTTCGTGGCGGAGATCGCCTCGCGGACCCGCGGCACGCCGAGGATCGTCCCGACGGACACGACCGGGTTGGACGGCGGCAGCACGACGAGGTCCGCGTCGGTGATGGCGTCGATGACACCGGGGCCGGGGGAGGAGTCCTCGAGCCCCACGAAGAGCACGGTCTCGGCGGGCACCTGGGCGCGCAGCCGGACCCAGTACTCCTGGAAGTGCACGACCCGCCGGCCGCTGGGCGACTCCGGGTCGGGGATCGCGACGTGGGTCTCGACCCGGTCGTCGGTCATCGGCAGCAGCCGCACCCCGGGCTGCCACCGGCGACACAGCGCCTCGGTGACCTGTGAGAGCGGGTAGCCGGCGTCGAGCATCTGGGTCCGCACCAGGTGGGTGGCGACGTCGCGGTCACCCAGGCCGAACCAGGTCGGTTCCACGCCGTACGCCGCCAGCTCGGTCTTGACGCTCCACGTCTCCTCGCGCCGGCCCCAGCCGCGCTCGAGGTCGATCCCGTCACCCAGGGTGTACATCACGGTGTCGAGGTCGGGACAGACCTTGAGGCCGTGCACCCAGATGTCGTCGGCGGTGTTCGCCACGACGGTGACCGAGGCGTCGGGCGCGATGCCGGGGATCGAGGCGGACGCGATGCCGTGGAGGAGGCCCTGGAGGAACCGGGCGCCGCCCATACCCCCCGAGAGGACCGTGATGTTCTGCATGTCGGCTACCCTCTCGCACCGCGGCAATAGCACGAACGGGTGGTTGCTTCCTTAGCAGATCCCGGCTTGACTTCAGGTGTACGACAGGCATGTAATTCCCACAGTGTTCTTCGCACCCGATCTCGCCATCTTCCGGTAGGGATCTCGGCTCGTGGAGGGCCACATGTGGGTTGGGTGTAGCACCGGGTCGAAAGGGCGAGGACCATGAGAGAACTTTTTCTCCTGGACGGGGACGCCGAAGAAGCGGGTTGGCAGGATCGCGCTCTGTGCGCGCAAACCGACCCCGAGGCGTTCTTCCCCGAAAAGGGAGGGTCAACCAGGGAGGCCAAGAAGGTCTGCCTGACATGCGAGGTGCGAGACGACTGTCTCGAGTCGGCCTTGATGAACGACGAGCGCTTCGGGATCTGGGGTGGTCTCTCCGAGCGAGAGCGCCGCAAGCTGAAGAAGCGCGCGGTCTGATCTGAACGAGGCGGGGTGACGGGCGCGTCACTCCGCCCGGTGTGGGGCCGTTAGGGTCTTGGATCGTGAATTCATCGATCGCCGCGCTTCTCGTCAGTCACGACGGGGAGCGCTGGCTCCCCGCGGTGATCGACGGGCTTCGGGCGCAGCGGGTCGAGGTCGACCACGTCGTGGCGATCGACACGGGCAGCAAGGACGGCAGCGCTGCCCTTCTCGAGGACGCCTTCGGCGAGATCCTCCGCGCCCCCGGGTCGACGACCTTCCCCGACGCTGTCGCGCTCGGTCTCGACGAGCTGGCCGGGTCGGGAGCCGCCCCGGAGTGGATCTGGATCCTCCACGACGACGCCAACCCCGAGCCGGGAGCGCTCGAGGCGCTGCTCGCCGCGGCCCACGACGATCCCGACGCGGACGTGCTCGGGCCCAAGCTGCGCGAGTGGCCCTCGCTCAAGCGGCTCCTCGAGCTGGGCGTCACCCTTTCCGGCACCGGCCGCCGCGAGACGGGCCTGGAGCGTGGCGAGTACGACCAGGGCCAGCACGACGAGGTCCGCACCGTGCTGGCCGTCAACACCGCCGGCATGCTGGTCCGCCGTCGGGTGCTCGAGGAGCTGGGCGGCTTCGACCGACAGCTCCCGATCTTCGGCAACGACGTCGACTTCGGCTGGCGCGCGGCGAGTGCCGGGCACAAGACGATCATCGTCCCGCAGGCCGTTGTCTTCCACGCCGAGGCGGCCCACCGTGGCGTGCGCCGCACCCCGCTGACCGGCCGGCACACCCACTACCAGGAGCGCCGCGCCGCGCTCTACACGCTGCTGGCCAACTCCCGGGCCCGCGCCCTGCCGTTCCAGCTGGTGCGGCTCGGGGTCGGCACGATCCTGCGCATGGTCGGCTTCCTGCTGGTCCGCTCGGTGGGCGAGGCCCTCGACGAGCTGGCCGCGCTGGTCTCGCTGTACTCCAGCCCGCGCGAGATCCTCGCCGCCCGGCGCACCCGCCAGGGTCAGCAGGTCGCCGACCCCGCCGCCGTACGCCGCCTGCTCGCCCCGCCGTGGCTGCCCTACCGGCACGGCCTCGACTTCGTCGGCGACCTCGTCTCCGCCGCGACCAACCAGGCCCAGGACGTCGCCGAACGGCGCCGCGCCGTCGCCGAGCAACCGGCCGCGACCGGCGCCGGCCGACCGGTCTCGGTCGACGAGGACTCGCTCGGCGAGGACACCGGCGTCGTGGCCCGCTTCCTGACCAACCCGGTCGCGGTCGCCGCCGCCCTGTTCGTCGTGCTCGCACTTGTCGGCGCCGCTGCGGCGTTCGGCCCGATCTCCGGGGGCGGGCTCTCCCCGTTGCCCGCCGACGCGGGCGACTGGTGGCGGCTCCACCTCGAGTCGTGGCACCCCCTCGGGCAGGGCACGGCGGTCCCGGCGCCGGCGTACGTGCTGCCGTTCGCGCTGCTCGCCTCGCTCCTGCTCGGGAGCCCGTCCGCGGCGGTGAGCGCGGTCTTCCTGCTGGCGGTGCCGGTGGCGCTCTGGGGTGCCTGGCGGTTCCTCAAGGTGGTCGGACGGCTGGTCACACCCCGCGGCGCGCCCCGCTGGCTGCTGCTGTGGGGGGCCACGACCTATGCGCTCGTGCCCGTCGTCAGCGGTGCCTGGGGAGACGGCCGTTTCGGCACGGTCGTGGTGTCGGCGCTGCTGCCGTGGTTCGCGCACGCCGCCCTCGGGTTCGCAGACCCCGACGCGGACCGTCGCTGGCGGGCGGCCTGGCGCTCGATGCTGCTGCTCGCCCTCGCTGCCGCGTTCGCGCCGGTGGCCTGGCTCTTCGCCGCGCTGCTCGGCCTGGTGGTCGTGGCCGCGGCCTTCGCCATCGTGCCCGGCGCGATGCGCGACCGCTCCGTGTGGGGACCTCCGGCCGTGGCCCTCGCGGGCGTGCCGGTGCTGCTCGCCCCGTGGTGGCTGCCGGCCCTCGTCCACGGCGCCGCCGAGGGCCTGCTGCTGGACGCGGGGCGGCTGCCCGCGCCCACGCTCGACACCCTCGACCTCGTCTCCGGGCGCCTCGGTGACCTCGGCGCGCCCTGGCCGCTCGGCCTCGTCCTCGCCGTGCTGGCCGCGCTGGCGCTCATCCCGCGCTTCACCCGCATCCCCGTGCTCGTCTGCTGGATCGTGGCGCTCGTCGCTGCTGTGGCCGCGGCGGGCCTCGGAGCGTTCAGCCTCTCCCTCGCCGCGACGACCACACCGACCGGGCTCGGGTTCCTGCTCGTCGTGCTGCAGGGCGCGTTCGTCGTCGCCGCGTCGATCGGTGCCCAGGGCCTCATCGCCCGGGGTGCCGGCTCGTCCTGGTCCTGGCAGCGCGGCGTCGCGGTCCTCGCCGCGACCGCCGCCGTCGCCGTACCCCTCGTGGGGCTCGCGTGGTTCGTCGCCGACTCGCCGGACCGGCTGGACGACGCTGCCGAGACCGGCATCCCGGCCTACATGGTCCAGAGCTCGATGCTCGGCCCCGCCCACGGCATCCTCGTGATCCGCGGTGACGTCGAGAACGGGCTGACCTACTCCGTGCGCCGTGGTGACGGGGTCACCCTCGGTGAGGACGAGATCCTCGCCCTCACCGACGAGGACGCCGGCTTCACGAGCGACGTGCGCGCCCTCGCCTCGAGGCCGACCCCTGCCGTGGTCGACGCCCTCGCCGAGAGCGGCATCGAGTACGTCGTCCTGCCGACCCCGGCCGACGGTGACGTGGCCTCCGCGCTGGATGCAGCGGGCGGGTTGGTCCAGGCCAGCGCCGAGGACCGGTCCACCCGGGCCTGGCGGGTCAACCGCACGCTCGACCCGCACGCCGTCGACGGGCCCCGCTCGTGGCTGCGGATCGTGCTGCTGGTCCTGCAGGCGGTGGCGATCGTGGTCGTCGCCGTGCTGTGCGCACCGACCACGGACCGGAGGTCGAACCCATGAGCAACCCCGTGCCCGGTGCCCGCTCGTCGAGGCGTCGCGTCGACCTCGACCTCCCGTCCGTGCTGGCGATCGTGCTGCCGCTGCTCACGGTCGCGGCCCTCCTGCTCGTGCGGCAGCACGCGCCCGTCGAGGAGACCGGCGCCCCGACCCGGACCGCCCTGACGCGGGCCTCGATCGTGTGCCCCTCCGCGCTGCCGGGTGCGCCCACGGCGTACCTCAGCACGGCCGGGAAGGGGGCCGAGGGTTCCGTGGAGGTGCGGACCGGGCCCGACGCCGGCACCGTGCGGATCTCCGCCGACCAGGTGAGCGCCGTCGACCGTGGTCGGGGTCCGCTGACGGTCACCGGTGAGGACGACCTGGCACCGGCCCTGGTCGGTGCCCGCTTCGGCGCCGGGAAGCTCGCGGCGGTGTCCTGCTCGGCCACAGCACCCGACCAGTGGTTCACCGCGGTGGGTGCCGGAGCGAAGCACAACTCGGTCCTCGAGCTGGTCAACCCCGACGCCGGCCCCGCGATCGCCGACGTGACGGTCTACGGCGGCGTCGGCCGGATCGACGTACCCCGGCTGCGGGGTGTCTCCGTGCCCGGCCGCAGCAGTGTCCGGCTCGACCTCGGCTCGGTCACACCGCGTCGCGGGGAGCTCGCGCTGCACGTGCTCACCTCGCGTGGACGCCTGGCCGCCTCGGTCAGTGACACCTACGACGAGCTCGGCGCCGGACAGAGCAGCCAGGACTGGCTCGGCGCCCAGCCGGCACCGTCCACCAGGAACGTGCTGATGGGACTGGCCCCGGGGGAAGGCACCCGCAGCCTCAGCATCGCCAACGGCGGCGCCGACGAGGTGCGAGTCTCCGTCAAGGTGATCAGCGAGGACTCGGTGTTCGCCCCCGAGGGGGTCGAGGAGATCCGCGTCGCCCCGGACAGCGTCCACCGGGTCACGCTCACGGGCTCCCTGCTGTCCGCGATCCGCAAGGGGGCGGTCGGGCTCGAGGTGACGTCGACCGCACCGGTCACCGCCACCCTGCGCTCGTTCGCCGAGGGGGACCTGTCCCATGCGGTCTCCGGGACCCCGGTCTCCTCGGGTGCCAGGGTCGTCGTGCCCCAGGGCCCCAAGCAGGTCGTCCTCGCGGGGGCAGAGGCCGCGGGTGTCGTCACCGTCGTCGCCTTCTCGGAGTCGGGGGAGCGGCTGGCAAGCATGCGGGCCGAGGTCGGCCCCGGGCGCGGCACCGTCGTGAAGCTGCCCGAGAAGGCCGTCCTGGTCGCGGTGACCCCCGAGCGGACCCCGGTCACCGGAGCCGTGCTCGTCTCCGGGAACGGCGCGGCCGTGGTCCCGCTGACCGAGCTCGTCCGCAACGGGCTGATCCCCGCGATGAGCCCGGGCCTGCCCTGACGCTCGGCCGTCGGCGGCTCAGCTGTCGCCGTCGTACCTCGGGTCGACCTGCTCGGCGTCGATGCCCAACAGCTCGGCGACCTGTTCGACCACGAGGGTGAGCACCATCGCCTCGAGCTCGGCGCGGTTGTCGCAGCGGTGCTCGATGGGGCGGCGGAACAGCACGAGCCGGGTGGGCGTGGCCCCGGTTCCCCGGATCAGCGAGGACAGGGGCACGGTCCCGGAGTCCCAGTCGTCGGGGATCTGGGGCGCGTCCTCGACGGCGTACTCCACCAGGCCGAGCCGGTCCTGCCAGCGCTCGTCGATGTCGGTGACGATGCCCAGCGCCAGGTCGTCGAAGCGCTCGCGAGCGGTGCGCAGCTCCGGTTTGCCCGGCTGGCTGGGCAGCACGGCCGGCCCGCGCATCCCGCGGCCGCGACGGTCCCTGCTCCGGCGGCGCGTCCGCCCGGTCGCCGGACTCTCGGGCGAGCTCACGTCATCCACGCCGCGAGCCTAATCGGGGAAGCCGCACCCTGCGGGTACCGTCTGCGGCGTGAGTCCTGTCCGCCGTTGTTCGCGCACCGCCTGCGGTCATGCTGCGGTCAACACGCTGACCTACGTCTACTCCGACCAGACGGCGGTGCTGGGCCCGCTCGCGACCTACGCCGAGCCGCACGCCTACGACCTCTGCGTCGCGCACAGCGATCGGCTCTCGGCACCCCGCGGCTGGGAGGTCCTGCGGCTCGCGCCCGACCCTGCCGCCCAGGGCCCTTCCGGCGACGACCTGCTCGCGCTGGCCGACGCCGTGCGCGAGGCGGCCCGTCCCGTGCCCCCGCAGCGGCCGGCACCGGCCGACGAGACGGGGCGCGAGGTCGGCCGCCGCGGGCACCTGCGGATGCTCACGTCCGACTGAGCGACGACCGGCCCTGCGCGGCCCGTTAGGCTCCGGCCATGGCTCACACTCTCGACCCCGCCAACCTCGGCGCCATCTTCAAGGCGTACGACGTGCGTGGCCTGGTCCCCGAGCAGCTCGACGAGGAGCTCGCCCACGCCGTCGGCCGGGCCTACGTCGAGGTGGTCGGTGCCGGCACCGTGGTCGTCGGGCATGACATGCGGGCCAGCTCGCCCGGCATGGCGGGCGCGTTCGCCGACGGCGCCAGCGAGGCCGGCGCGGACGTGATCCTGATCGGGCTGGCCTCGACCGACCAGCTCTACTTCGCCTCGGGTCACCTCGCCCACCCCGGCGTGATGTTCACCGCCAGCCACAACCCGGCCCAGTACAACGGCATCAAGATGTGCCGGAGCCACGCCCAGCCGATCGGCATGGAGACCGGCCTCGCCGAGATCCGCGACGCCGCCGCCTCGGGCAGGACCCCCACCGCAACGCGCCAGGGCACGATCAGCACCCACGACGTCCTCGAGGCGTACGCCGCCCACCTGCTCGCGCTCGCCCCGGTCGCGGGCCGGCGGCTCAAGGTGGTCGTCGACGCCGGCAACGGCATGGCCGGCCACACGGCGCCCGCGGTCTTCGGCCGACTCGGCGAGGACCGGGTCGAGGTGGTGCCGATGTACTTCGAGCTCGACGGCACCTTCCCGAACCACGAGGCCAACCCGATCGAGCCGGCCAACCTGGTCGACCTGCAGAAGCGGGTGGTGGCCGAAGGGGCCGACATCGGTCTCGCCTTCGACGGCGACGCCGACCGCTGCTTCCTGGTCGACGAGCAGGGACGCGCGGTCTCCCCGTCGACGCTGACCGCCCTGATCGCGGCCCGCGAGCTGGCCAAGGAGCCCGGGGCCACCGTGATCCACAACCTGATCACGAGTCGTGCCGTGCCCGAGCTCGTCACCGAGCTGGGCGGCAAGCCGGTGCGCACGCGGGTGGGCCACTCCTACATCAAGGCCACCATGGCCGAGACCGACGCCATCTTCGGCGGCGAGCACAGCGGCCACTTCTACTTCCGTGACTTCTGGCGCGCCGACTCCGGCATGCTCGCGGCCCTGCACGCACTGGCCGCGCTCGCCGAGACCGACCGGTCGCTCTCCGAGCTGCTGGGCGACTACGAGCGCTACGTCGTGAGCGGCGAGATCAACTCCACCGTCGAGGACCAGGATGCCGCCACCGCGAGGGTCGAGGCGGCGTACGCCGACCACGAGGGCGTCACGACCGACCGCCTCGACGGCCTCACGGTCACCCACGAGGACTGGTGGTTCAACGTCCGCCCGTCCAACACCGAGCCGCTGCTGCGGCTCAACGCCGAAGGCCGCGACCTGGCCACCATGACCCAGGTCCGCGACACCGTCCTCACGATCATCAGGAGCAACCGATGACCTCCAGCTTCAACCTTGACCCCGCCCTGCTCGACATCATCGTGTGCCCGAAGTGCCACGCCTCCCTCACGCCCACCGGCGAGGAGCTGGTGTGCACCGGGTGCGGCCTGGCCTACCCCGTCCGAGACGACATCCCGGTGCTGCTGGTCGACGAGGCCCGCAAGCCCTCCTGAGCAGAGGAGCTCGACATGGCGACGTGGTTCGACGAGTCCCGGCTCGACGACGAGTCCGTGCTGGCGGCGAACGACGCCGTCCTGCGCCCGCTCGCCGAGGCGGGCGCCCGGGTGCGTCGCGAGTCGATCGACGCCTCGGCCGAGGCCGCCGAGGCGGTGGCCCGTAGCCAGGACCAGGCGCGCCCGCGCGCCGTCATCGCCGCCGGACCCGACTCGCGGCTGCTGCGTGCCGTGCTCGAGCCCTGGTGCCCGGTGCCGTTCGTGGCCTGGCCGGGGCCGATGCTCCCCGGGTGGTCGGGCAGCCTGGACCTGGTGGTCGTGCTGGCGCCCGACGGTGCCGACCTCGGCACCGCCTCCGCGGTGGCCGAGGCCGTGCGCCGCGGCTGCCAGGTCGTCGTGGCCTGCCCCCCGCACTCCCTCGTCGCCGAGCACGCGGCGGGTCGCTGGACGACGATCCTGCCGACCGTCACCCGGGACCAGCTCGCGACCGCGGTCGTCATGCTCGAGTACCTCGACCGGGTCCGGCTCGGGCCCCGGTGCGACGCCGACCAGGTCGCCGAGGCCCTCGACGCGGTGGCCATCGCCTGCTCGCCGCACCGCGACCTCGCGGTCAACCCGGCCAAGATGCTGGCGATCGCCCTGGCCGACTCCAACCCCCTGGTGTGGGGCGGGTCGGTGCTCGCGGCCCGGGCCGCTCGCCGGGTGGCCGAGTCGATCCGGCGGGCGAGTGGTCGTACGGCGCTCGCCGGCGACGCCGACCACCTGCTCCCGGTCATCGAGGCGTCCCGGCCCCGCGACGTCTTCGACGACCCGTTCGCCGAGGGTGGGGCGGACCGCCGACCGATGCTGCTCCTGCTCGACGACGGCGCCGAGGAGGCCGTGGTGCGTGAGCAGCGCGGCCGGCTGCTGGCGGCCGCGGCGGCCCGCGGGGTGCGTGTGGAGACCGTCACCACCGACGCCTCGACCGAGGTGGCGCGCTACGCCTCCCTGGTGCTGAGCGGCACCTACGCCGCCGAGTACGTCCGGCTGGGCCTGGTCGAGGACTGACCGCCCGGACGATACGTTGGCGAGATGTCGTCACCGTCACCGTTGCCGCCACCGAAGACCCGTGACCCCTGGTTCGACAACGCCAAGATGGCGTTGGTGACGCTGGTCGTCCTCGGCCACTCGTGGACGTTGCTGCCGACCAACGCGTTGAACGACCGGCTCTACGACTTCCTCTACGCCTGGCACGTGCCGGCGTTCGTCCTCGTGACCGGCTACCTCTCGCGCAGCTTCGAGTGGCAGCGCACCCGGATGTGGCAGCTCGTCCGCACCGTGGTCGTGCCGTACGTCCTCTTCGAGTGCGCCCTGGCGATCTTCCGGATCTACGTCGGGGGTGAGCAGCTCGAGGACGTGTTCGCGGACCCGCACTGGCCGATGTGGTACCTCTCGGCCCTCTTCTTCTGGCGCCTGATGACCCCGCTGTTCCGGCCGATGTGGGGCGGTCTCGTCGTGGCGATCGGGATCAGCCTGGTCGCCGGCCTGCGGGCGGGGGACACCCTCGACCTCGCGCGGGTCTTCGGGCTGCTGCCCTTCTTCGTGATGGGCCTGAAGGCGACGCCGGAGCGGCTCGAGCTGCTGCGGTCGCGGCCGGTGCGCGTGGCCGCCGTCGGGGTCCTCGCCGGGATCTTCGTGCTGACGACGTGGACCGACCGCTGGGCGAGCACCGAGTGGCTCTACTACCGATCGCAGTACGGCGAGCTGGCCGTGGGCGACACCCGGGCCTTCCTCACCCGCGCCGTGCTGCTGGTCATCGGGACGCTCGGGGCGTGGGCGTTCCTCGCGCTCGTCCCGCGGATCAACGGCTGGTTCACCCGGATGGGGACGTGGACGCTGGTGGTCTACCTCTTCCACGGCTTCGTCGTGAAGGGCACGTCGTACACCCGCTTCCCGGACTGGGCCGCCGACCATGCCGTGCTCTCGCTGCTGCTGACGTCCGCGATGGCGCTGCCGCTGGCACTGGTCCTGGCCTGGCCGCCGCTCGCCACCCGGCTCAACCACCTCGTCGACCCGGTCGGCTTCGCCGAGCACAAGGTCCGCGACGCCGTGCACCTCACCGCCGCGCGGGTCGAGCACGAGGAGCACCTCGAGGTGATGACGGACGCCATCGCGGACGCCAACGGGCCGGAGAAGTCGGCGGCCGGATAGCCTTCCGCCCATGTCAGCAGATGGTGGAACCAAGGCGGTCGTGGCGGCCCTGCTCGCGAACACCGGCATCGCGGTCACGAAGTTCGCCGCGTTCGCCCTGACCGGCTTCTCCTCGATGCTCGCCGAGGCGATCCACTCGGTGGCCGACGCCGGCAACCAGGGGCTGCTCCTGCTGGGCGGCAAGAAGTCCCAGAAGGACGCGACCGAGGAGCACCCCTTCGGCTACGGCCGCGAGCGCTACATCTACTCGTTCATCGTCGCCATCGTGCTGTTCTCCGTGGGTGGCCTGTTCGCGCTCTACGAGGCCTACCACAAGTACCACGAGATCCATGCGGGTCACGCCGAGGCCGCCCACGGCTGGAAGCAGTTCGTGGCCCCGGGCGTGCTGCTGGTCGCGATCGTGATGGAGTCCCTGTCGTTCCGCACCGCGATCCGCGAGACCAACAAGATCCGCGGCCAGGCGAGCTTCGCGACGTTCATCCGCCGTGCCAAGCAGCCGGAGCTCCCGGTCATCCTGCTCGAGGACTTCGCGGCCCTGATCGGTCTGTTCTTCGCCCTGGTGGGCGTCACCCTGAGCCTGGTCACCGGCAACCAGTACTTCGACGTGGCGGGCACCGCGCTGATCGGCGTGCTCCTCGTGGCGGTGGCGATCGTGCTGGCGCTCGAGACCAAGAGCCTGCTGCTGGGGGAGGCCGCCAGCGTCCCCGCACAGCGGCGGATCGCGGACGCCCTCGACGCCACCGATGGCGTGGACCGGATCATCCACATGAAGACCCTGCACCTCGGTCCCGAGGAGCTGCTGGTGGCGGCGAAGATCGGGGTCCGCGCGGGCGCCAGCGCCGAGCAGGTCGCGGAGGCGATCGACCGGGCGGAGCGCGCCGTGCGCGCGGCCGAGCCCACCGCCCAGGTGATCTACCTGGAGCCCGACATCTACCGGGCCGACCACGTCCCCGCGGAGCGGCCTGCGCCGCCCGCTCCCGCCGGGCACTGAGCGGCGCCCCGGCCTGGATCGGGGGTCCTCGAGGATTCTCTGTTCCGCGGCGTCGCGTTCTAATCTCGTGGAAAGCCACGAGCACACGCGAGAGCAGGGGGCATTGATGGACTACAAGGTTGCAGACCTGAACCTGGCCGACTACGGCCGTACGGAGATCCAGCTCGCCGAGCACGAGATGCCGGGCCTGATGGCCATGCGCGCTCGCTACGGCGACACCAAGCCGCTCGCGGGTGCCCGCGTCGCCGGCTCGCTGCACATGACGATCCAGACCGCAGTGCTGATCGAGACTCTCGTCGCGCTCGGTGCCGAGGTCCGCTGGGCCTCGTGCAACATCTTCTCCACCCAGGACCACGCCGCAGCCGCGGTCGCGGTCGGCCCGAACGGCACCGTCGAGAACCCGCAGGGCGTCCCGGTGTTCGCCTGGAAGGGCGAGACGCTGGAGGAGTACTGGTGGTGCACCCAGCAGATCCTCCGCTGGCCCGAGGGCACGTTCGCCAACATGATCCTGGACGACGGTGGCGACGCCACGATGCTCGTCCACCTGGGCGTCGAGGCCGAGAAGACCGGCGTCGCCCCGGACCCGGCCACGGCCCACAGCGCTGAGCAGAAGGTCGTCTTCGAGGTCCTCAACGCCTCGATCGCCGAGAGCCAGGACCGCTGGACCCAGATCGCCGGCGAGATCAAGGGCGTCACCGAGGAGACCACCACGGGGGTGCTGCGTCTCTACGACATGATGAAGGAAGGCTCGCTGCTCTTCCCGGCCATCAACGTCAACGACTCGGTCACCAAGTCGAAGTTCGACAACAAGTACGGCTGCCGCCACTCGCTCATCGACGGCATCAACCGCGCCACCGACGTCCTCATCGGCGGCAAGGTCGCGGTCGTCTGCGGCTACGGCGACGTCGGCAAGGGCTGCGCGGAGTCGCTGCGCGGCCAGGGCGCCCGGGTCATCGTCACCGAGATCGACCCGATCTGCGCGCTGCAGGCAGCGATGGACGGCTACCAGGTCACGACCCTCGACGCCGTCCTCGACGTCGCCGACATCATCATCACCTCGACGGGCAACAAGGACGTCGTGACCGTCGATCAGATGGCGAAGATGAAGCACCAGGCGATCCTGGGCAACATCGGCCACTTCGACAACGAGATCGACATGGCCGGCCTCGAGACGTACGACGGCGTCGTGCGCAAGAACGTCAAGCCGCAGGTCGACGTGTGGACCTTCCCCACGGGGAACTCCATCATCGTCCTCTCCGAGGGGCGCCTGATGAACCTCGGCAACGCGACCGGCCACCCGTCGTTCGTGATGTCGAACTCGTTCACCAACCAGGTGCTCGCGCAGATCGAGATCTTCACCAAGCCCGAGGAGTACCCCGTCGGCGTCTACGTGCTCCCGAAGCACCTCGACGAAGAGGTGGCGCGACTGCACCTCGACTCCCTCGGCGTGAAGCTGACGACCCTGACCGATGCCCAGGCCTCCTACCTCGGGATTGACGTCGCGGGTCCCTACAAGTCGGACCAGTACCGCTACTGAGCGATCCGCAGCACCGGTATCCGGGCTCGGGCGACGCACGCGCATCGCCCGAGCCCGCATTCCGGACTGCGGACTGGCAAGATTGGTCGCATGAGCACCTCCGCAGGTCATCAGGCCGACAGCTCCTGGAAGGGACGCATCCTCGTCGTCGACGACGATGCCTCCCTCGCGGAGATGCTCACGATCGTCCTCCGGCAGGAGGGGTTCGACAGCCGGATGTGCACCCGGGGTGACCTCGCCCTGGAGCAGTTCCACGACTACCGCCCCGACCTGGTCCTCCTCGACCTGATGCTGCCCGGCAAGGACGGCATCGACGTGTGCAAGGAGATCCGCGCCGAGTCCGGCGTCCCGATCGTCATGCTCACCGCCAAGAGCGACACCATCGACGTCGTCGTGGGGCTCGAGTCCGGCGCCGACGACTACGTCGTCAAGCCGTTCAAGCCCAAGGAGCTCGTGGCGCGCATCCGCGCCCGGGTCCGCCGCTTCGACGCCCCCGACCAGGAGTCGCTCAGCATCGGCGACGTCACCATCGACGTTGCTGGCCACTCGGTCACCCGCGCCGGCAAGCCGATCAGCCTCACCCCCCTCGAGTTCGACCTCCTGGTCTGCCTGGCCCGCAAGCCGTGGCAGGTCTTCACCCGCGAGGTGCTCCTCGAGCAGGTCTGGGGCTACCGCCACGCCGCCGACACCCGCCTGGTCAACGTGCACGTCCAGCGCCTGCGGTCGAAGGTCGAGCACGACCCCGAGAACCCCGAGATCGTGGTGACCGTGCGTGGCGTGGGGTACAAAGCCGGAAACCTCTAGGTCCTTCCCGTGGGATCACGCAGTCTCCCGGCGGGCCTCCGCCGCGGCCTCACGTTCTGGCGGCGCTCGATCCAGGCCCGCGTCGTGGCGAGCACGGTGGTGCTGTCGGCCGTCGTGGTGAGCATCGTCGGCTGGTTCCTGCTCCAGCAGACGCGTGAGGGGTTGCTGGACCACCGCGTCGCGGCCGTGGTGGCCGAGGCCAACAACGAGACCACCGACGCCAAGTCGCGGCTCGAGGCAGTCTCCGGCACGGACGTCGACGCCGACAGCCAGCAGCGTGAGCTGGTCGAGCCGATCATCCAGCGCGGCGAGGCCCGGGGCTTCAACGTCGTGCTCGCCGGGCCGGTGGGCGAGTCCGGCTCGCGGATCGCCGAGGGCGGTGCCAAGTTCACCCCCGGTCTCGACATCTCCAGCGTCCCGGCGTCGCTGGAGCAGCACTTCGACGGTGTCGCGCCGACGGCGTGGACCTACACCCGGATCCGCACCCAGGGCGTGTCCGGTGACGGAGCGGACGAGGACCGCTCCGGCATCGTGGTGGGCTCGCAGGTGAAGCTCCCGTCCGACGGCGCGACGTACACGCTGTACTACCTCTTCCCGCTCGACGAGGAGAGCGAGACGCTGGCGCTCGTGACCCGGGCCATGCTCACCGCCGGCCTGCTCCTGCTCGTCCTGGTGGCCGGGCTGACCTGGCTGGTCACCCGGCAGGTGGTGACGCCGATCCGGTTGGCCCGCCGGATCGCCGAGCGGCTCGCGGCCGGCCAGCTGCAGGAGCGGCTGCACGTCTCCGGCGAGGACGACCTGGCCCGGCTGGCCACGTCGTTCAACCAGATGGCCAGCAACCTGCAGCGCCAGATCCGTCAGCTCGAGGAGCTGAGCCGGGTCCAGCGCCGGTTCGTGTCCGACGTCTCCCACGAGCTCCGGACGCCCCTGACGACCGTCCGGATGGCCGGCGACGTCCTCTACGACGCGCGCACGGACTTCGACGCACCCACCTCTCGTGCTGCGGAGCTGCTCCAGACCGAGCTCGATCGCTTCGAGACCCTCCTCGTCGACCTGCTCGAGATCAGCCGCTTCGACGCGGGCGCCGCGGTCCTCGACGTCGACGACGTCAACCTGGTGGACGTGGCGCACCGGGTCGTGGACTCGACCCGGGCCCTGGCCGAGCAGCGCCACACCCGGGTCGTGGTCCGCGCCCCGCAGCACCCCTGCCTGGCGGAGGCCGACGTACGCCGCGTCGAGCGGATCCTGCGCAACCTGGTCACCAACGCGATCGACCATGCCGAGAGCGGCGACATCGTGATCCGCGTCGCCGGCGACACCCACTCCGCCGCGATCGCGGTGCGCGACCACGGCGTCGGCCTGGCGCCGGGGGAGGCCGCGATGGTCTTCAACCGGTTCTGGCGTGCCGACCCGGCGCGCGCCCGCACCAGCGGGGGCACCGGTCTCGGGCTCTCGATCTCGCTCGAGGACACCCACCTGCACGGTGGCTGGCTCCAGGCCTGGGGCCGGCCCGGGGAGGGAGCCCAGTTCCGGCTGACCCTGCCCCGGCGGGCCGGCGGCGCGCTGCGCCAGAGCCCGCTGCCGCTGGTCCCCACCGACGCCGAGGAGACGGTCTCGTGAGCACGAGAGACACCGGCACGACCCGCCGGACCCGGGTCGCGACCGCCCTGGTCGCGGCGCTGGCCCTGCTCCTGTCGGCGGGATGCGTGCGGATGCCCCAGGACGGTCCGGTCGTCTCGACCCGCTCCGACGGCGACCTCAACGACGACCCGGCCATCTACATCGACCCCAAGCCACCCCAGCCCGGCGAGTCGGCGCCCGACATCGTCAAGGGGTTCCTGGACGCGATGACCGCGACGCCGATCCAGGCCAACACCGCCCGGCAGTTCCTGTCCAAGGACGCCCAGGCCTCGTGGAACCCCGAGCTCGAGACGATCACGTACGCCGACGCCTCGCCGCCACGCGGCGGTTCGCGGGTCTCGGTGACGCTGACCGGCGCCGACCGGCTCGACGCCCGAGGGGCCTGGCGCGGCCCGCTGCCGGGCGGGGGCGACGGCGTCCTGCAGTTCCCCATGGTGATGGAGGGGGAGGAGTGGCGGATCGCCGAGGCGCCCAACGCGCTGGTCGTGCCCGAGTCATGGTTCGAGCAGCGGTTCCGCCAGGTGTCGCTCTACTTCTTCGACCCCACGGCCGAGATCCTCGTCCCCGAGCCCGTGTTCGTCCCGCGCGGGGAGCAGCTGGCCACCACCCTGATCAAGGGGCTGCTGCGCGGCCCGGGCAGTGGCCTGGCCCGGGTCTCGCGGAGCTTCATCCCTCCGGGGCTGACCTTCGGGCTCTCGGTCCCGGTCTCGGCCGACGGCGTCGCCGACATCTCGCTCAAGGGCGATGCCGGCCAGCAGACCCCCCAGGCCGTCGAGCTCATGCTCGGCCAGCTCGCCTGGACGCTGCGGCAGGAGCCGAGCATCCGGGCGCTGCGGGTGTCGATCGGCGGCCAGCCGATCCAGCTGCCGGGTGGCGTCAGCGAGGTCAGCGTCAACGAGGGCGCGCAGTACGACCCCACGGGCTTCGGGGCCAGCTCGCTGCTCTACGGCCTGCGCGACGGGCTCCTGGTCTCCGGCCAGAGCGACGCGCTGGAGCCGGTCGACGGCCCGTTGGGGACGACGGCGTACGGCGTCTCGACGGTCGGGGTGAACCTGACCGCGACCCAGGTCGCCGGCATCTCCGGCGACGGCACCTCCGTGCTGCTGGCGCCGGTGCGGGGCGAGGACGAGAAGGTGCACGAGATCGTCAGCGGCGCCACCGACCTGCTCCGTCCTGCCTGGGACTTCGCCGATCGCCTGTGGCTGGTGGACCGGGCGCCGGGGGGAGCCCGGGTCACCTTCGTGGAGGGCGGTGAGGCGGCCTCCCTGGCGGTCCCCGGTGTCTCGGGGCGCAGGGTCCGCAGCTTCCTGGTCTCGCGCGACGGCTCCCGGCTGGTGGCGGTCGTCCACCACCAGGGCCGCGACACCCTGATGGTGAGCCGGATCCTCTCCGACGACCAGGGGCGGGTGCTGCGCGCCACCCGGGCCCACAGGATCGCCTGGGAGGGCGGCGGGCGGCTCGACATCCGTGACATCGGCTGGCAGACGCCGACCACGGTCGCGGTCCTGCACGTGCTCACGGACGAGCTCTCCCAGGTGCGCACGATCTCGGTCGACGGCTCGCCGCCGGGCCTGGACAGCCTGTCCACCACGTTGCGCGGGCGGATCCTGGCGCTGGCCAGCTCGCCGGTCGACTCCGAGAGCCTCTACGCCGTGACCCGGTCCAGCCTGATCGACCTCTCCAAGTCCGACCGGGGCATCGTCACCGTCGACCCCGAGGTCTCGATGCTCGACTACGTCGGCTGACTCCTGCGGCTGGGCCTCCTCCACACCCCCGCCCGCACGCCTTGAGCGCCGTGGCGGCATCTGGTGGCATCAGGACGTGCCCGACGGCCTGCTCGACGCGATGAACGACCTGCTCCTCGGCGGTCGCTGTGTCGGCTGCGCCGCCCCCGGGCGGGTGCTCTGCCGCGGGTGCGAGCGGGGGCTCCCGCGGGGAGCGTGGCCGGCGTGGCCGACCCCGTCGCCGGCCGGGCTGGTCGCCCCGTTCGCGGCGGCGGCCTATGACGGTGTGGTCAAGGCGATGGTCGTCGGACTCAAGGAGCACCGGCTGCTGGCCCTGCGTGACCCGCTGGCCGCCCTGCTCGCCGGTGCGGTGGCGGCCGGGGCACCGCCCGGCCCCGTGGTCCTGGTGCCGGCGCCGTCGCGGGCCGCGAGCGTGCGCGCCCGCGGGCACGACCCGACCCACGCGATCGCCGTCCGGGCGGCGCGCCTGCTCCGGGCCGGGGGAGCCGACGTCGTCGCGCTGCGGATGCTGCACCCGCGGCCGGGCGTCGTGGACCAGGCCGGCCTCGGCGCCACGGACCGCAGCGCCAACCTGGCCGGGTCGATGTGCTGCCCGGTCGCCGGCCTGCGGCACCTCGGCACGGTGCGCCCGCGGGCCCGGCTGGTGGTCTGCGACGACGTGATCACGACGGGGGCGACGGCCCGCGAGGCCCAGCGGGCCCTGGAGGCGGTCGGGCTGCACGTGGCCGCGATCGCGGCCGTCGCGGCGACCCAGCGGCGCCGTCAGGGGGGCAGCGCCACAACGCACAGCGATTCTTCAGGCCTACGGCTTTCGTCCAGCCCGAACACCCACTAGCGTCGGTGCATGGAGTCCGCCCGGGTCCGTGGTTGCGTCATGGCGACGCCGAGCGAGAGCCGGGCGTCAACATGGCTAGCCGATGCCAGTCGCAGGCAAAACGGTCCACGTAAGGCTGACCGGGGACTTGTCCCCGGGACCAGCCGATCACGGTGCGGCTTAGACGTAAGTCCTGCCTCGTCCTCGCCGTCAGATACGGCGTACGTCGGGAGAAGGGCAGTAGTGGCATCCAAGCTGCGAACCCCTCCGCAGGCGATTGTGGGGTCGAAGACCAGGTCGGCCGGGCGGGCTCCATCCTCTCGAGCACTACCGAGACAGTTCCCGGGTCGTCCATGACCCGGGCTGTCGCTCGCCCAGCGGCGGGCGTGCTCGGGGGCTGACACCAAGGAAACCAACTGTTCAACGGGAGGTTCACATGGAAGTTGTGATCACGGGTCGACACTGCGAGCTGTCGGAGAGGTTCCGGAGTCACGTCGAGGAGAAGCTGTCACGACTCGAGAAGCACGACCACCGCATCATGCGCGTCGACGTCGAGGTCGAGGCTGAGCGCAACCCGCGCCAGCACGACCGCGCCGTACGCCTCGAGCTCACGGCCTTCTCGAAGGGGCCCGTGATCCGGGCCGAGGCCGCCGCCGAGGACAAGATGGGTGCGCTGGACCTCGCCCTGGACAAGATGGCCGCCCAGATGCGCCGCGCGGCGGACCGCCGCCGGGTGCACCACGGCCGCCACACCCCCGTCTCGGTGGGTGAGGCGCTGGCGAACGGCGTTGTCGAGGAGCCGGAGAGCACCGAGGACGAGGTGGTCACCGAGCGGAAGGTCGGACCGATCACCGTGACCGGCGACGGACCGCTGGTGGTGCGCGAGAAGACCCACGGCGCGAGTCCGATGACGCTCGACCAGGCGCTCTACGAGATGGAGCTCGTCGGGCACGACTTCTACCTCTACGTGGACAAGGAGAACGACCGGCCGGCGGTGGTCTACCGACGGCGCGGCTATGACTACGGCGTGATCTCGCTGGACCTTCGTGCCCGGGACTGACCTCACGGTGACGGCTGGGTGGTCCGTTCGGGCCACCCCGCCGTCGCGTTCCACCCCCCGGACAGCACCAATCGGTCTGCTCTCGTGCCATGATGCGTTCGTGTCTGAACAGGTGAACGAGACCGAGCGCGAGGCGATCCGCGTCCTCGTGGTCGATGACCAGGAGCTCTTCCGGCGAGGCCTGACGATGCTGCTGGCCGTCGAACCGGGTATCGAGGTCATCGGCGAGGCCGGCGACGGCGTCGAGGGCACCACCCTCGCGACGACCACCGCGCCCGACGTCGTGCTGCTCGACATCCGCATGCCCAAGCGCTCCGGGATCGAGGCGTGCCTGGCGATCAAGGAGGCCGTCCCGTCGGCCAAGATCATCATGCTCACGGTCTCCGACGAGGAGGCCGACCTCTACGAGGCCGTCAAGAGCGGTGCTGCCGGCTACCTCCTCAAGGACTCCTCGATCGAGGAGGTTGCGCAGGCCGTGCGCGTCGTGGCCGACGGCCAGTCGTTGATCTCGCCGTCGATGGCGGTCAAGCTGATCGACGAGTTCAAGCAGATGTCGCGCCCCGAGCGCGACCACGTCCCCGGCCTGCGCCTGACCGAGCGCGAGCTCGAGGTGCTGCGCCTGGTGGCCAAGGGGATGAACAACCGCGAGATCGCGCGCCAGCTCTTCATCAGTGAGAACACCGTGAAGAACCACGTGCGCAACATCCTGGAGAAGCTCCAGCTCCACTCGCGGATGGAGGCGGTCATGTATGCCGTCAAGGAGAAGCTGCTCGACCTCCCGTGACGCCCGGCACGCCCAGCAGGACCAGCACGCTCTCCCGCGCGCAGGCGCGACGCGTCGCGCTGGCCGCGCAGGGATTCCTCGACAGGCGCCACGCGGTGCCCACGATGCGCACCTTCCAGCGCACCCTCGAGCGCACCGGCGTGCTGCAGGTCGACTCGGTCAACGTCCTCCAGCGCGCGCACTACATGCCGCTGTACTCCCGGATGGGTCCGTACGACACCTCGATGCTGCACCGCGCCTCGGAGCGGCACCCGCGCAGGATCGTGGAGTACTGGGCCCACGTCCAGGCCTTCATGCCGGTCGAGCTGTGGCCGGTGATGCACCACCGGATGGAGGAGCACCGCGCCAGGCGCGGCAAGTGGGGGATCGTCGAGGAGGACCCGGAGCTCGAGGCGAACCTGATCGCCGAGGTCCGCGACCTCGGCCCCTCGACCGCCCGCGACCTCGACGACGGCCTGCCGCGGACCAAGGAGCACTGGGGCTGGAACTGGTCGAACACCCGTCGCATGCTCGACTACCTCTTCTCCGCGGGCGACCTGGCGATCGCCGGCCGCAACAGCCAGTTCGAGGTGCTCTACGACGTGCCCGAGCGGGTCATCCCCGCCGAGGTCCTCGCGCGCGAGACCCCCTCGCTGGCCGACGCCAACCGCGAGCTGGTGCGCCGCGCGGCGAGGTCGCACGGGGTCGCCACGGCCCGGTGCCTGCGCGACTACTTCCGGATGCACACCCGGCACGCCGCCCCGGCCATCGAGGAGCTCGTCGAGGCCGGTGAGCTGCTCCCGGTCACCATCGACGGCTGGAAGCGCCCCGCCTACCTCCACCGCGACGCGCGCCTGCCGCGGCGCGCAGACGCCCGCGCGCTGCTGAGTCCCTTCGACCCGCTGGTCTGGGAACGGGAGCGCACCGAGCGCCTCTTCGACTTCCACTACCGCATCGAGATCTACGTGCCCGCGCCCCAGCGGGTGCACGGCTACTACGTGCTGCCGTTCCTCCTCGGCGACCGGATCGTCGGCCGGGTGGACCTCAAGGCCGACCGCGCCACGGGCAGGTTGCTCGTGAAGGCGGCGTACGCCGAGCCGGGCGCACCCGCCGAGACGGCCGAGGAGCTGGCCGCCGAGCTCCGCGACCTGGCCGGCTGGCTGCTGCTGCCGGACATCACGGTCGAGCCGCGCGGTGACCTGGCCCCGGCGCTGGCCGCCCGGCTGGACGGCTGAGCAGCCCCTCGAGGGCGTCCGCCCCCTGGCTGGCACCGGGCAGTGCCCGGATCGCCGCACCCAGCCGCGCGGCTGCCGCCCGGTGCGGCCCGTCAGCGAGCAGCTCCGCGATCACCGGCGCCAGCTGGTCGGGGGTCGCCTTCTTCGACACCACCCGTCCCGCACCCGCCTGCTCGACGCTGCGGCCCACCATGGGCTGGTCGAGCAGGGGGTGCATCGGCATCACGACCAGGGGCAGGTCATGGGCGAGTGCCTGCATGGTCGTGGAGTGCCCGCCGTGGCCCACCATGAGCGAGGCCTCGGGCATCAGCTGGGCGTGCGGCACGAAGCGGTGGACCTCGGCGTTGGCGGGCGGGCGCAGCTCGGCCGGGTCCACCACCGGCCCGGTGGTCACCACGACGCGGGCGTCGAGCCCCGCGGCAGCGTCGAGGATGCGTTGCAGGGAGTCGACCATCCGGGAGTAGCGGTAGGTGCTGAGGCTGACCAGCACGGTCGGGGTGCCCGCGCGTCGGGGCTCCACCGGTACGACCGGACCGATGTAGTGCAGGTCCGGGCGGTGGCCCGAGCCGGCCGGGTCCAGCGTGGGGAGCGAGGCCACCAGCGTCATCTGCGCGCCGGCCAGGGCCCGCTTCGGCCGCAGCCCCTTCAGCCGCATGCCGATCCCCATCGGGCCGTTCATCCAGCCCTTGCGGAAGTAGGCGTCGTACAGGTGCTCGAGCACGACGTAGGGGATCCGGGCCCGGCGCGCGGCGTCCAGGGCGCCGAACTGCATGCAGTCGATGACCACCAGGTCGGCCGGCCGGTCCGCGAGCGCGGCGAGCAGGTCCTGGCCCAGGCCGCGGTCGCCGAAGTTGCCGACCAGCGCCGGGACCGAGTTGACGTCCAGGGCGGAGAACCGGCGAGCCCGCGGAGCGGCCACGACCTCGAAGCCCGCCTCGGTGATCGGCTCGCGCTGCCGGGCGTGGCCCAGGAACCGGACGACGTGACCACGGCGCTGGAGCTCGGCCGCGATGCCGAGGGCGGGCGGCACGTTGCCACCGCCGTCCCAGGTGACGAAGAGGATCTCGGCCATGGCTGTCTCCTTGTCGATGTCAGGGTGTCTCGGTCGAGGGCTGGGCAGGGGAGTCGAGGAGGGCACGCACCAGGTGGAGCAGGTGCTCCTCGGTGCGGACCCGGGAGAGGCCCCGGTCGCGGCGCAGCAGCTTCCACGCGTAGACGTCGGTGGCCACGACGAGCAGGTCACCGAGCCGCTCGGGGTCTTCGGAGCGCGCGAGGTGCGGCGCGAAGACCTCCTCGACCCAGCTGCGGTGCAGGCGCCGGCCCTCGTCGGTGAGTCGGCGCATGAGCTCGTGGAACTGCTCCTGGGCCAGCATCACCAGGACGCCGTCCCCCCGCAGCTCGTAGTGGTCGACGATGACCCGGAGCGCCGCGGCCACGTCGCCCACCGGGGTGCGGCGCTCCTGCAGGACCGCCTCGCGGGCCTGGTCGAAGGAGGCCTCGACCAGGCCCATGCGGCTGCCGAAGTGGCGCAGCAGCGTCTGCACGCTCACGCCCGCCCGCTCGGCGATGTCGTCGAGCGCGATGTCCGCGGCGAGCCGTTCGCCATGGAGGTCGATGCTGGCGGCGAGGATCCGCCGACGGGTCTCCTCCACCGAGCGGGCCCGGTTGCTGGCGGTGTAGGTGCGCGTGGTTTTCATCTCCTTCGCAGTCGACACCCGCAGCCATATTCGTGTCAATCCCCATTAACATGAATATTTCGGGGGGAGGCTGCTGATCCACTGGGTTAGGGAGCGCTCCACCCGCTGGGTAGAGTGGCGCAGACCTCAATCGATCCAGGGAGTAACACCGTCGTGCCTGCCATTCTTGACAAGCTCCTCCGCATCGGCGAGGGCAAGATCCTGCGCCAGCTCGAGGCGATCGCGCAGGCCGTCAACGCCATCGAGGACGACTTCGTGGCGATGACCGACGCCGAGCTCCAGGCGATGACCGGCGAGTTCAGGGAGCGGCTGGCCAACGGCGAGTCGCTCGACGACCTGATGCCGGAGGCGTTCGCCACGGTGCGCGAGGCCTCCAAGCGGGTCACCGGCATGCGCCCGTTCGACGTCCAGATCCAGGGCGCCGCCGCGCTCCACCTCGGGAACATCGCCGAGATGAAGACCGGTGAGGGCAAGACCCTGGTCGCGACGCTGCCGTCGTACCTCAACGCGCTCAGCGGCAAGGGCGTCCACGTCGTCACGGTCAACGACTACCTCGCCAAGTACCAGTCCGAGATGATGGGCCGGATCCACCACTTCCTCGGCCTGGACGTGGGCGTGATCCTCCCGGAGATGCGCCCCGACGAGCGTCGCGTGGCCTACGAGTGCGACATCACCTACGGCACCAACAACGAGCTGGGCTTCGACTACCTCCGCGACAACATGGCGAGCTCGATCGAGGAGTGCGTCCAGCGCGGCCACAACTTCGCCGTCGTCGACGAGGTCGACTCGATCCTCATCGACGAGGCCCGGACCCCGCTGATCATCAGCGGCCCGACCCAGGACGAGGTGCGCTGGTACGCCGAGTTCGCCCGGCTCGCGCGCACCCTGGTCAAGGACGCCGACTACGAGGTCGACGAGAAGAAGCGCACGATCTCCGTCCTCGAGCCCGGGATCACCAAGGTCGAGGACCACCTGGGCATCGAGAACCTCTACGAGTCGGCCAACACCCCGCTCATCTCGTTCCTGAACAACTCGATCAAGGCCAAGGAGCTGTTCCGCAACGACAAGGAGTACGTCGTCATGGACGGCGAGGTGCTCATCGTCGACGAGCACACCGGCCGCATGCTGTCGGGGCGTCGCTACAACGATGGCCTGCACCAGGCCATCGAGGCCAAGGAGGGCGTGACCGTCCGCGAGGAGTACCAGACCCTCGCCACCGTCACCCTGCAGAACTACTTCCGCCTCTACGACAAGCTCTCGGGCATGACCGGCACGGCCATGACCGAGGCGTCCGAGTTCGACAAGATCTACAAGCTCGGCGTGGTCCCGATCCCGACCAACAAGCCGATGCAGCGCATCGACCAGGCCGACCTCGTCTACCGCACCGAAGAGGCGAAGTACGACGCCGTCGTGCAGGACATCGCCGAGCGGAACGCGCTGGGCCAGCCGATCCTGGTCGGCACCGTCTCGGTCGAGAAGTCCGAGCACCTCTCCGACAAGCTCCGGGACCGCGGCATCCCGCACACCGTGCTGAACGCCAAGGTCCACGCCGACGAGGCCAAGATCGTCGCGATGGCCGGCCACAAGGGCGCCGTCACGGTCGCCACCAACATGGCCGGTCGAGGCACCGACATCATGCTGGGCGGCTCGATCGAGTTCCTCGCCGACGCCGAGCTGCGCCGCAAGGGCCTCGACCCCGTCGAGCACTCCGAGGAGTACGAAGCCGAGTGGCCCGCCGCGCTCGACCGCGTGCGTGCCCAGGTCGCCAACGAGCACGACGAGGTCCGCGAGCTCGGCGGCCTCTACGTCGTCGGCACCGAGCGCCACGAGTCGCGCCGCATCGACAACCAGCTGCGTGGTCGTTCCGGCCGTCAGGGCGACCCGGGCGAGTCCCGGTTCTACCTCTCGCTCCAGGACGAGCTCATGCGCCTGTTCAAGTCCGACTGGGTGGACCGCGTGCTCCAGGTCCTCAAGATCCCGGACGACGTCCCGATCGAGAACAAGCGCGTCACGGGTGCGATCGCCAACGCCCAGGGGCAGGTCGAGTCGCAGAACTTCGAGTCGCGCAAGAACGTCCTCAAGTACGACGACGTGATGAACCGCCAGCGTGAGGTCATCTACGGCGAGCGCCGCAAGGTGCTCGAGGGGGCCGACCTCAAGGAGCAGATCCGCACCTTCATCGACGACGTGGTGACCGGCTACGTCGACGGCTCCACCCAGGAGTTCGCGGAGGAGTGGGACCTCGAAGCCCTGTGGACCGCGCTGCGCCAGATCTTCCCGGTGTCCCTCGACCCCGAGGTGCTCGAGAAGGAGGCCGGTGGCCGTGCGAACCTCGACCGCGACGAGCTCATCGAGCTGCTGAAGGCCGACGCCCACGCGGCGTACGACCGTCGCGAGGGCGAGGTCGGCGAGGACGTCATGCGCGAGCTCGAGCGCCGGGTGGTGCTGTCCGTGCTCGACCGCAAGTGGCGCGAGCACCTCTACGAGATGGACTACCTCCGCGAAGGCATCTACCTGCGGGCCTACTCCCAGCGCGACCCGCTCGTGGAGTACCAGCGTGAGGGCTTCGACATGTTCGCCGCCATGATGGACGGCATCAAGGAGGAGTCGGTCGGCTTCCTGTTCAACCTCGAGGTCCAGGTCGAGGAGGAGGCAGAGGTCGAGGCTGCGGAGGCAGCCGAGGCCGAGGCCGAGGCAGAAGCGGCCGCCGAGCGGGCTCGCCGTGAGGCGCCGCAGATCCGGGCCAAGGGCCTCGACCTGCCGAAGAAGCCGCAGAACCTGTCCTACTCCGCGCCGAACGAGGACGGCGAGGCAGCCGTGACCGGCTCGCCCGCGGCCGCCGAGGCGGACCCGTTCGCCAGCATCGGCCGCAACGCCGACTGCCCGTGCGGATCCGGCAAGAAGTACAAGAAGTGCCACGGCGCTCCGGGGGGCCCGACCGGGCTCACCACGCGCGTGAACGGCTGATCGAGGCCGCAACAACAGCTGAGCGGGGGCCGCAACCGGGTGGTTGCGGCCCCCGCTTGCGGTTCTTGCAGCGGGCTTATGCAAACTGCAGGGCGCTGCACTGCCAGCGGTCGGCGAGCAGCTCGAACCGGCCGGCCAGCGCACGGGAACGCTGGCCGTAGCGCAGGTGCACGCTGACCTCGGCGACGGTCCCGGACAGGAAGCAGCTCCGCACGCTGAGCACGACCGGGCGGACGGGCTGAACCCGGCCCTGGCCGGGTCGGTGGCCGCCGGCGCGAGCGACCAGCTGCGCACGTCGCTCGAGGTCCTCGTAGACCTCGTGGGTGGACCAGCGCAGCAGCTGGGAGACCGGGCGGTCGCCGCCGACGATCTCCACCGCGGCCTGGGCGTAGCGCCACGACCACTGCTCGACGTGGCGGCGAAGGCGCAGGTCGGCGGGGCTGGCGTCCCCGGCGCCGGGCGTGGTCCCGGCCCGCACGGCCGGCGGGTCGTGGCGCGGCTGGAGGTCGAGGGCGAGCGTCCCCTGGACGCTCCCCACGGGCACCGGCACTCGCAGCGGGACGACCTTCTCGTGGAACGGTGACATGGTGGCTCCTCTCGGTCGGGCGAATCAGGGGTGCGGCAGCCGCAGCCGCTGGTCGGGCTGGATCGCGTCGGGGTCGTCCCCGATCAGGTCGCGGTTGAGCTGGTAGATCAGGTGCCACCGCTCGGCGATCGCCGCGTCACCGGCGGTGTCCGCCAGCTCTCGGGCGGCCAGCCCCCACAACGTGTCGCCCGGACGCACGACGACCACGCGGTGTGCCGGGTGGCCGGCACCCGGGAACGCGCCCGTCGCCCGGTCGGGCAGGGGCAGGCCACTGAGCACGGCGGTGGCGGCCGACCCGGTGCGGTCCTGGTGGATCTGGCCCGGGGTGGCCAGCGCGGGCGAGGTGAGGCCGCCGGCCAGGGCCACCCCGCAGCCGGCGAGGACGACCCGGCGCAGGAGGACGGGGACGCCGGGGACCCCGGTGGCGTGGGTCCGCCCCCGCGCCGCCTCGAGGGTGACGACCGTGGTGACCGCCCACAGCCAGGCGGCGCCCACGAGCGCGACGGCCGCACAGCACCACACCAGCAGGCGCTCGAACGGCTGGTCGGCAACCCCCGCGCCGGCCAGCACCCGGCGGGCCTCCGCGAGGTCGGGGAGCGCCCAGACGAGCAACCCCGCGAAGGCGCACGTGGCGGTGAGCCACACCGCGCCGCAGCGGGCGGGTCCCGCCTGTCCGTGGTTGTTCATCCCGAGATCCTTGCGTTTGCGTCTGTTTGCATCAGTCAAGGAGTTTTTACGTCGACCGTCAAGGCTCTCTCCACAGGTGGTCTGCGACTTCGAGGGCCGGTTGAACCGTTCGTGTGCGGGCTCCGTGTCAAGGGGCAAAGGAGGCAACCATGTCGAACACGATGTCGAACACCGGGCACCCCGGACGTCGGATCGCCCGCACCCTGGCCGTGAGCTCCTGCCTCGCGGTGGCGGTGTCAGGAGTGGCCGTGAGTACGTCGGCGCACGCTGCGCCGGCCGAGCCACGCGCAGATGTGCAGCGGCTGCAGGCGCACCTCAAGCCCGGCGGTGACCCGAACGGGTCGGGCGAGGCTCACTTCACCCTCAACCAGGCCCGTCGCCGGGTCTGCGCGAACGTCGAGTGGAAGAACATCGGCAAGCCGGACGCCGCGCACATCCACCGCGGGTCGGACGGCGGCATCGTGGTGAACCTGACCGGGTCGGTCACCGGCGGCTCGCACTGCGCGACCGGGGTGTCCAAGAAGCTGATCGGCCGGATCCTGGACCACCCCGGGCGGTACTACTTCAACGTGCACAACGCCGCCTTCCCAGCCGGTGCGATCCAGGGAACGCTTCGCCACTGACGACGAAGTGGCGCACAGTTCAGGCAGGAGGTCCGTTGGCCGGGAACCAGGTCGCGCTGATGCAGCAGCTGCATGACGAGCATGCGGCCGCGCTGTGGGGCTACTGCGTGCGCCTGACCGGCCAGGACCGGGCCCGTGCTGAGGACGTGTTGCAGGAGACGCTGCTCCGGGCCTGGCGGCACTTCCCGGTGCTCGACGAGAGCCAGGGCTCGGTGCGCGCCTGGCTGTTCACCGTGGCCCGCAACATCGTGATCGACGAGTGGCGGAGCCGGCGTGCGCACGCAGAGTTCGCAGTGGCCGAGGTCCCCGAGGCCGACGACCCCGTCGACCGGACCGACCGGCTGCTGCTCTCCTGGATGGTGGCCGAGGCGATCACCAAGCTCTCGGCGGAACACCGAGCGGTGCTCCTGGAGTGTTACTACCGTGGCCTTCCCGTGTCGGAGGCCGCGCGTCGTCTCGGAATCCCCGAGGGCACGGTGAAGTCCCGCACCCATTACGCGCTGCGGGCACTACGACTGGCACTCGAGGAGATGGGGGTGGGCGGATGAGCTGCGAGCTCGCCCATCTCGACGGCTCCTACGTGCTCGGTGCACTGGCTCCGGGGGAGCGCCGAGAGTTCGAGCAGCACCTGACCGGGTGCGACCAGTGCGCGCAGTCCGTGCGCGAGCTCGCCGGCCTGCCGGGCCTGCTCGCCCGGGTCGAACCAGGGATCCTCGCGGACCCTCCCGGCGAGGACCCGCTACCGGAGACGCTGCTGCCGTCGCTCCTCGGCGAGGTACGCCGCACCCAGCGTCGCCGCACGGTCACCACGGCCGGGCTGGCTGCCGCGGCGGCTGTGCTGGTGACGCTGGGCGCGGCAGTCGCCATCGGCACGACTGGGGGCGACGGGGCACCCGACGCCACGCCGCCCGCGACCAGCGCCACGGAGCCCGGCAGTCAGCCGATGACCGAGGTGAAGGACGCCGGCCTGCAGGCCGGTCTGGCCTTCGAGACCGTGCCGTGGGGCACTCGCCTGGACCTCACCTGCACCTACGCGGCGGCATCGCGCTACGACCCGTCGCACGCCGCGACGTACGCGCTCGTCGTCCGCACGCGCGACGGTCGCACCGAGCAGGTCGCGACCTGGCGGGCGCTGCCCGGCCGGACCATGCACCTGGCCGCGGCCACGTCGGCCGCCCGCCCCGACATCGTCTCGGTGGAGGTGCGCGCGGCGGACGGCGAGCCGGTCCTCAGGCTGACCACCTGATCGGCGATGAACCATCCGCGGTCGTGTCCCGTATGCACCACCAACGACAGACCCCGACGTACGGAGGTGGCCATGGCCGCGAACGAGGCACCCGCGAACGAGGCGCAGGGTGGGCTCTCCCGCCGCAAGATCCTGGTGACCGGGGCCGGCACGGCGCTCGGCGCGACGGTGCTGGCCGCCTGCGGTGGCGGCGGCTCCGACAGCGGCCCGTCGTCGCCGAGCCCTGCCGCCGGGGCGAGCGATGGAAGCGAGGGCAACGTGCTGGCCAAGGTCTCGGACGTGCCGGTCGGTGGTGCGATCGCGGCCAAGGACAGCAATGGCCAGCCGATCATCGTCTCGCAGCCGACTGCCGGAGACGTGGTCGCGTTCTCGGCGATCTGCACCCACCGGGGCTGCACCGTCGCCCCGCAGGGCAAGATCCTGCAGTGCCCGTGCCACGGCTCGACCTACGACCTGGCCACGGGTGACAACACGGGGGGCCCCGCGCCCAGCCCGCTCGCGAAGGTCTCCGTCGAGGTCAAGAAGGGAAACGTCGTCGAGGCGTGACCCGGAATGGGCCGCCCCGCGGCAGGGGCTCAGGCGCCATGCCCCACATGATGCCCCGGACGGGCTATTGGGCAGACGTTTGTCCCGTCGCACGCTGGTAGATGCGCCAATGATCCTGTCCGGACAGAACCTCCGACAGCCTGGCGCCGAAGGCGGGCCGCTCCTCGATGGGTCCCCGCCCCGGTGACTGAGGTCGCCCCACGCTCGAGTCGAGCAGATCATTTCGCAACAAGGAACCATGATGCTCAACAACGACACAGATACCCTGAACTTCTTCATCTACGGCTTCTTCGTGCTCGCCGGCGTCGCGGCCATGCTTGCGGTCACCGCCGTGGCGTGGCTCGCGGCGACGTGGCGGACCGACTCCGCCAGGGTCGGCAGCCCGGTCCTCACACCGGCACACGACGTCGTCGGCGTGGACCCCGAGGAGATGCCGCAGACTGCCTGAGTGCAGAACGGCCGATCCGCCGGCCCGGTGAGGGCCTGGCGTGGCAGTGTCCTCCCATGACGTACGCCGTCCGGGGCCCGGGAGCCGGCCAGTGAGCTGGGAGGGCGACCTGTTCGCCCTCTTCGACGACCTCGAGCAGCAGGCCGAGGCGATGTACGACGCCGAGCGGGGCGTCGAGCTGGCCGACCGCAGCCGCGCGGAGTACCACCACGTCACGCTGGCCAGCAGGCTGATGGCCAGCGTGGACCAGGCCGTCGTGCTCGACGTGCGCGGGATCGGCCCGGTCGCCGGGACGCTCGAACGGGTCGGCACGGGCTGGTGCCTGCTGCGGGGCGCCGCCCAGGACTGGGTGGTCAGGGTGGAGGCGATCGTCGTCGTGCACGGAGGTTCGGACCGGTCGGTGCCCGAGGTCGCCTGGTCGCCGGTCGCGAAGCTGGGTCTCGGCTCCGCCTTGCGCCGGGTGGCGGACGCGGGGGAGCGCTGCATGCTGCACCTCGTCGACGGCAGCCTGCACGAGGCGGTGCTGCGCCGGGTGGGCGCGGACTTCGTCGAGGCCCAGGTGGGCGAGGGCCGCACCGTGCTGGTGGGCTTCGCCGCGCTGGCGGCGGTGCAGAGCAGGGACTGAGGGCCGCTACGTCGCGTCGGCGTCGTACGGCGGGATCTCCCCCTCGTTCAGCGGCCTGAGCCCCCTGCGGCTGGGGGTGGCCTCCTTCTCGGCATCCTCCATCGCCTCGACGATGTGCTTGCGCACGATCGTGCGGGGGTCGAGGTCACGCAGCTCGAGATCGGCGTAGTCGGGGCCGAGCTCGGCGCGCAGCTCATCGCGGGCGGAGTTGGCGAAGGAGCGGGCCTTGCGGATCATCTGGCCCGCCTGGCGGGCCAGCTCGGGGAGCTTGTCAGGGCCGAACACGAGCACCGCCACGAAGGCGATGACCGCCATCTCCGGCAAACCGACCCCGAACACGGGCTAGAACTTACTGGAAGGCGTGAGGCCGAGCTGCATGCCGGCCAGGCCGCGTCCGCGACCGGAGAGGTGCGCAGCGATCCCGATCAGCTCGGCGGCGGCCGGAGCGGTCGGGTCGGCGTCGACGATCGGCTTCCCGACGTCGCCACCCTCGCGCAGCATGAGGTCGAGCGGGATCCGTCCCAGGACCGGCACGTCGTGGCCGAACCGCGCCGACAGCGTGGCCGCGACCCGGTCGCCGCCGCCGCTGCCGAAGATCTCCAGCTGGTGCTCGGGGCCGCAGTGCGGGCAGGCGAGGTAGCTCATGTTCTCGACGACGCCGACGACCCGCTGGTGCATCATCGAGGCCATGGTGCCGGCCCGTTCGGCCACCTCGGCGGCTGCCTCCTGGGGGGTGGTCACCACGATGACCTCGGCACCGGGCAGGTGCTGGCCGAGCGAGATCGCCACGTCGCCGGTGCCGGGCGGCAGGTCGAGCAGGAGCACGTCGAGGTCGCCCCAGTAGACGTCGGAGAGCATCTGGACCAGGGCCCGGTCCAGCATCGGGCCACGCCAGGCCACCACCTGGTCACGCCGCGGCTTGAGCATGCCGATCGAGATGACCGAGACGCCGCTCGCCGTCGGCACCGGCATGATCAGGTCCTCGACCTGGGTGGGCCGGGAGTCGGCCACGCCGAGCATCGCCGGAACCGAGTGGCCGTAGATGTCGGCGTCCACGATGCCGACCTTGAGGCCCTGATTGGCCATGGCCAGCGCCAGGTTGACCGTGACCGAGGACTTGCCGACACCGCCCTTGCCGCTGGCGATCGCGAAGACCTTGGTGAGCGACCCGGGCTGGGCGAAGGGGATCTCGCGCTGGGCCTGGCCGCCGCGCAGGACCTCCTGGAGCCCGGCGCGCTGCTCGGCGCTCATCACGCCGAGGGTCAGGTCGACCCCGGTGACGCCGGCGACGCCGGAGACCGCTCCGGTCACGTCGCGGGTGATGGTGTCCTTGAGGGGGCAGCCGGAGACCGTGAGGAGCACGGTGACGCGCACGAAGCCCGCCTCGTCGATGTCGACGGACTCCACCATGCCGAGATCGGTGATCGGCCGCTTGATCTCGGGGTCGTGGACGGTCGCCAGGGCGGCGTTGACCTGCTCGAGAGTGGGGGTGCTCATGATGCTCCAGCCTAGTTGGTGGTACCGAGCCGGACATCCGCGGGCGGCGTGATCCTCGGCTCAGGCCGAGGCGGAACCCTCGTCCTCGCCCGCCCGGGCACGCTCGTCGAGGTCGGTCAGCAACGAACGCAGCTCCGAGCGCAGGAAGTCGCGGGTGGCCACCTCGCCCACGGACATCCGCAGCGAGGCCACCTCCCGGGCCAGGAACTCCATGTCGGCGTGGGCGCGTGCGTTGGCCTGCCGGTCCTGCTCGGCGATCACCTTGTCCCGGGTCTCCTGACGGTTCTGCGCAAGCAGGATCAGGGGCGCGGCGTACGACGCCTGCAGGCTCAGCATCAGGGTCAGGAAGATGAAGGGGTAGTTGTCGAAGCGCAGGTCGTGCGGGACGGCGAGGTTCCAGCCGACCCAGAACAGCACGAACATCGTCATGTAGATCAGGAATCGGGCGGTGCCCATGAACCGCGCGAACTGCTCGGCGAAGACCCCGAACATGTCGGAGTCGTACGCCGGGCGCCGCACCAGGGGCCGGCGGGTCTCCTTGGGGGTGTCCAGGCGGGAGCCGCGGGCGCGTGCCTCAGCCACCGCTCACCCCGCCCTGCCGCCGACTACCCCGGCCGGACCGGATCGCCTGGTCGCGCCAGTTCTCGGGGAGCATGTGGTCGAGCAGGTCGTCGACCGTCACGGCGCCGAGCAGGCGACCGTTGTCGTCGACCACCGGGGCGGCCACGAGGTTGTAGGTCGCGAGGTGGGCGGCCACCTGGTCGATGCTCGCCTGGGGACGCAGCGGGTCCATGGAGCTGTCGAGCGCCCCGGCCACCAGCGTGGAGGGCGGCTCCCGCAGCAGCCGCTGGATGTGGGCGACGCCCAGGAACTTGCCGGTCGGCGGCTCCAGGGGTTGCCGGCAGACGTAGACGAGGGCCGCCAGCGCGGGGGAGAGCTCCGGGTTGCGGACGTGGGCCAGCGCGTCGGCGATCGTGGCGTCCGGACCCAGGATGACCGGCTCGGGGGTCATCATCGCGCCGGCCGTGTGCTCGGCGTACGACATCAGGCGCCGGACGTCCTCGGCCTCCTCGGGCTCCATCAGCTCGAGCAGGATGCGGGCGGTCTCGGGCGGCAGGTCCTTGATCAGGTCGGCAGCGTCGTCGGCGGACATCTCCTCGAGGACGTCGGCGGCGCGCTGGGAGTCGAGGTGTCCGAGGATCTCGACCTGGTCCTCCTCGGGCAGCTCCTCGAGGACGTCGGCGAGCCGCTCGTCGTCGAGGGCGGCGACGACGGCCGTCCGCCGCTCCGGGGGCAGGTCGTGGATCATGTTCGCCGCGTCGGCGGGTCGCATCTCGTTGAGGGCGGCGATCAGGTGGGTCGCGCCCTGCGCCTCCTGGCGCAGGGTCAGGCCGGCGACGTCGCGCCACTCCACCACGTGGGTCTGGCCGCGGCGCCGCAGTCCCTTCGCGGGCTCCTGGATCGCCACCCGGCTGAGCACCCAGTCGCGGTTGCGGGCCTGCTCCATGCCCACGTCGTAGACGGTCCCGCTGACGCCGGTGCTCGGGATGGTGACCTTGCGGTCGAGCATCTGGCCGATCACGAGGGTCTCGGTGGAGCGCTGCTCGAAGCGCCGCATGTTGAGCAGGCCGGTCGTGTAGACCTGCCCGCTGTCGATGTTCGTCACCCGGGTCATCGGCACGAAGATGCGCCGGCGCCCGAACACCTCGGCCACCATGCCGAGCACGCGGGGCTGGCTGCCCTCGGACCGCAGGGCCACCACGAGGTCGCGCACCTTGCCGACCTGGTCGCCCTGGGGGTCGAAGATCGGCAGCCCGACGAGGCGGGCCGCGTAGACGCGAGATGACGTGGTGCTCACGTCCCGACACGCTACCGGGGCGGCGAGGCTTGCGGTGCGTAGACTCGGCGCATGAGGACGCGAGGACTTCTGGCCGCGCTCGCCCTGCCCCTGGCACTCGCCACGGCGTGTGGCGACGATTCGGGCACCACGGCCGAGGACTCGACGCCCACCACGTCGTCCAGCAGTCCCACTGCGTCCGCCTCCGCCAAGGAGCCAGACCCGCAGTGCACGGACGTCTGGAGGGCGGGCGAGACGCTCCCGCGTTCCTACGACGGCTGCTACGAGAACGACAAGCGGGTGAAGCCGAACGGCCGCTACTGCGAGTTCGGCAAGCCGCTGCTCACCTATGACGAGCGCTTCTATGCCGTGCGCGGCGGCCGGATCGCCGAGGCGTCCAAGCCGTTCGCCCAGGACGCGGGCTACCAGGACGTCCTGGCCAAGTGCGGCGGCTGAGGCGTAGCCGCGTCACAGAACGAGACTGACCCGTCTCCCCTGTTAGGGTTTTGGAGGGGAATGGCGCCGGGTGCACTTCAGTCACCCCGCCGTCACGGACAGCCAGACCGAGCCGTGGAACCCCCTGCCATCACCGCCACCCGCTGCTCCACCCGGAATGGGAGTGTGACTCAAGCGTGCGACGAATGAACGCCGTGACGGTGCTTGCCACCAGCATCATCCTGACGGTCGGACTGCTCGGCACGACGCCGGCCTCCGCCGCGACCCGCCAGGCCCCGACCCTCCACGCCGAGCGCGTGGTCAACGCCAGGCCCAAGCCTGCTCCGCAGCACTACACGCCCAGGGGCGGCGTGCTGGTCAACAACCCGCTCGGCGACCGCGAGTCCCGCCGCCGGATCATCAACCACCTGGTGCGGGCGACCAACAGCGTGCCCGGCAAGCAGAAGATCCGCATCGCCACCTGGAACTTCCGCAGCGAGGAGCTTGCCAACGCCCTGATCGCCGCGCACCGGCGCGGCGTCTCGGTGCGCGTGGTGATCGACCGGCTGAACGCGAACCCCGACAACCCCAACGACACGTTCACGCGACTGACCCAGGGCCTCAAGCACGACAAGAAGCGGCCCGAGGACATGCGCAGCTTCACCCGGCGCTGCGTGAGCTCCTGCCGCTCGGCCGGTGGCATCGCCCACACGAAGTTCTACCTCTTCACGAAGGCGGGCAAGGCCAAGGACGTCGCGATGTACGGCTCCTTCAACGGGACCGACCTCGCGTCGTACAACCAGTGGAACGACCTCTTCACGATTCGTGACCACCCCCGGATCTACGGGCACTTCAACAAGGTGTTCCGACAGATGATCCGCGACAAGAAGGTCGCGCAGCCCTACCTGCACTACCAGGACGGCCGCTACACGTCGTACTTCTACCCCTACCGGGGCGCGGGCACGGAGAAGGACCCGCTGCTCCAGGAGCTCAGCCAGATCGTGTGCGCCGGGGCCACCGACGGGACCGGCACCAACGGCCACACGAAGATCCGCATCGCGCAGACCTCGATGCACGGCGACCGCGGCAAGGCGATCGCCGGACGCCTGCGGCAGATGTGGCAGCGCGGCTGCGACATCAAGATCGTGTACGCCGTCTTCGGCAACGAGGTGCTGAGCATCCTGCGCCACACCAACCGGGGCCCGGTCCCGATCCAGCAGATCGCCCAGGACTTCAACCTGGACGGTGTCTACGACCGCTACCTGCACATGAAGACGATGGCCGTGAGCGGCGTCTACAACGGGGACACCAGCAGCAACGTGACCTGGAACGGCTCGGCCAACTGGACGTCGGTGGCGCTCGCCAGCGACGAGGTCGTGATGCGGATCTTCGACACGAAGGTGCGCCAGACCTACAGCCAGTGGTTCGACTACCTCTACGCCAACCCGCCGAAGTACAGCAACACCAAGCAGGCGAGCATGGCCCGGCTGGCCATGAAGTCGGCCGTCGCGCGCGGTGTCGACCCGTACTCGCAGATGGAGCTCGACTGAGGTCGGAGCAGCACTGAGCTCCCCGTAGGGAGCGGCCCACAAACCGGGGAAGCGCGCCGTCGCGCTTCCCCGGTTCGTGCGTTCTGCTCTCCTAGGGTGTGACGCGTGAGACGACGGGGGACCCAGGCGCTGGCGCTCGCGATCGCAGCCCTCGTCTCCGCGGCGCTCGTGGCGGCCTTCCTGCACCTCGACGCCGTCCCCCAGCCAGGACCCGGTGCCGATCGAGCCGTGCTCGGTGCCGGCACCGCGGCTGCGGTCGACGCCTGCCGCGACCTCCTCCTCGTCGGAGTCGACGGAGGCGGCGAGTCGCCCGCGGACGGCGCCGCCTTCGGGCGCACCGTCGAGACGTTCCGGGCGAGCTTCGCGGACCTCGCCGACGCCGGGGACCGCTCGGTCGAGGTGAGGCGCATCGCGATCAGCGCCGGTCCGCCGAAGGACCTGGTGGCCCCCCGCTCCGCCGACCTGATCGCCACCAAGGCCCTGACCCGCAAGCGCGCCCGAGCCTGGCGAGCCGGCGTCCCCGCCGGCGTGACCCAGACGGTCGCCGCGCTCGACGACGCCGCCTTCGCCTGCCCCGACCAGCAGGTCGTGCTGGTCGGCTACGCCCAGGGCGCGGCCGTCGTGCACCGCGTCCTCCTCCGGTTCGCCGACCGGGCCGAGGGGCTCGCGCGGCTGGTCGGTGCGGCCCTGGTCTCGGACCCCGAGCGCCTGCCCCGCAGCGCAGCCACCCATCTCGTCGGCGCCCCGGCCGCGCTCCGGGGCTCTGCGGGCCTGTTCGCCAGGCTGCTCCGGCCGGTCGCCGACGTCCCGCCGGCGACCCCCACGTTCGAGGTGTGGAACGTCTGCACCCGCGACGACCTGGTGTGCAACCCGCGGCGTACGACGGTCCGCTCGGCACTCCGGGCCGCCCGCAGCTACGGCCACGGCGACGGTGCCGGGGCCGTTCGCTCCGCGGCGGCCGGCCTGTGGGCGCGCAGCACGCTGTGGCCGCTGCCCCGTCCCGAGATCCAGATCGCGTCGGCGCAGCTCGACGAGCCGTTCAGCCTCCAGCTCGCGGTGAGTGTCGCGCCCGAGGTGGCCGCGGGCGTGGTGTGGAGCGACGCCGGCCAGCTGCCGCCGGGGTTCACCCTGAGCGAGGCCGGCCTGCTCGAGGGCACGCCGACAGAGTCCGGCACCTGGAACATCACCTACGACGTGCGCAACACGACGCCGCCCACCACCGCCGTGACCGGCGTCGTGGTGCTCACGGTCCAGGCCGCCGCCGCCTCGGTGAGCGCGGGCGGCCAGTCGTCCTGCGAGACCCGGAGCGACGGCACCATCCGCTGCTGGGGACGCAACAACTTCGGCCAGCTGGGCGACGGTTCGAGCACCCCGCGCTCGCTGCCGGTCGGGGTCGACAGCGACGGCGACTGGGAGAGCGTCAGCACCAGTGGTGCCACGACCTGCGGGATCCGGACCGACCACACGCTGTGGTGCTGGGGGCTGGACAACTTCGCCCAGCTCGGCATCCGGCGGGGTCCGCCCCGGCTCCGGCCCGTCCAGGTCGGTACGGCCGACCAGTGGGCCACGGTCAGCACCGGCTGGTTCCACACGTGTGCGACCCGGGCCACCGGCACCCTGTGGTGCTGGGGGCAGAACAGCCGTGGCCAGCTGGGCGACGGCACCTACACGCTCAGGGGCCGGCCCACGAAGGTCGGCACGGCCCGGGACTGGGCCTCGGTCACGGCGGGCGGCTTCCACACCTGTGGGACCCGCACCGACGGCTCCGCCTGGTGCTGGGGCCAGAACATCTTCGGCCAGCTCGGCAACCCGAACGTCGCCCTCCAGCCGGCTCCCGTGCGCGTGGACGACTCCGTGTCCTGGGCGCAGCTGAGCGCCGGCTGGGCGCACACCTGCGGGGTCACGACCGACGGCGCAGCCCGCTGCTGGGGCTTCAACAACCGCGGTCAGCTCGGCGACGGCTCGCGACGGGTGAGCCGGGTCCCCGAGCCCGTCAGCGGCGACCGCATCTGGACCAGCATCTCGACCGGCGACGCCTCGACCTGCGGGGTCGACAACACGGGTGCCGCCTACTGCTGGGGAAGCGATCGCTACCACCAGCTGGGCAACGGTGACGGCAGGACTCAGCTGGTCCCGACCCTGGTCCGCGCCGAGGGGCGGTGGCTGTCGGTCGACGCCGGATGGCTCCACGCCTGCGGAGGACTCGACACCGGGGCCACGGCCTGCTGGGGTAACAACGAGGTCGGTCAGGTCGGCAACGGCACGCAGGCGGACCAGCCGGTCCCAGAGGAGGTCAGGTGACGGGCACCCCGGACGACGAGACGGGCGACGGGCAGCGCCCGCGCGCCTCGTCCGAGCGGATGAGCGCCTTCGCGACGGTCGGCGGCGTGCTGGCGATCGTCGGGGTCGTCGTCCTGGCCAACGTGATCGGGTCGTTCGGGACCGACGCGCCCGCTCCGGGCACGGCTCCTGCCGCGGCGGCTGCCACGACCATCCCCCCGGAGCAGCTGGCCACGATGACGCCGGAGGAGATCGCCGCCGACGCACTCGGGGACCGCGGCGAGATCGCCGAGCAGAAGGTGCTGCCCGGCACCGCGAAGTTCCGCGACAAGGTCCAGAAGTTCGCCGGTGCGCAGCCCTACGACTTCACGATCACCAGCTTCAACGTGCTCGGCAGCCAGCACACCGCGCCCGGCGCGGACGCCCAGGGCTACGCCCCGGGACGGATCCGGTCGGAGTGGGCGGCGGCGCTCCTCGCGTCCTACGGCTCGAGCATCGTCGGGCTCCAGGAGCTGCAGGCCGACCAGCTCGTCGCGCTCGACCGCGCGTCGGGGGGCAGCTTCGACTTCTGGCCCGGCACCGCCCTCGGCGGCGGGGGCATCCCGCAGTCACTGATGTGGGACTCCTCGGTGTGGAAGGCGACCTACGAGGACTCCATCACGGTCCCGTTCATGGGTGGGACCCGTCCGCAGCCCATCGTGCGTCTCCAGCACATCGAGACCGGCCGCGAGATCTACGTGCTCAACATCCACAACTCTCCCCGCGACGCGCAGGGGCGCGAGGGGGAGCGCGACAAGGCCACCGCGATCGAGATCGCGGCCATCAAGCAGCTGCGCCAGCAGGACGGCATCCCCGTCTTCATCATGGGCGACTTCAACGAGCACGCCGAGGCGTTCTGCAAGATCACCGGGCAGACAGACCTCGAGGCGGCCCAGGGCGGCACCAACAACGGCACCTGTCACCCGCCGTCGGTCATGCGGGTCGACTGGCTCTTCGGCTCCACCGACACCGCGTTCACCGCCTTCCGGTTCGACACCGGCGCCCAGGTACGACGGATCACCGACCACGCCGTGCTCACCAGCTCCGTGTCGGTGCCGTAGCCTGCCCTGTCGTGGCTGACACGAATGCCTGGGTCGACGACGCCGGCCTGCACTTCCCGGACGGGTTCCAGGGATCCGCCGACGTTCTGTTCGACGGGCACTGCGCCTGGTCCTTCAGCGCCGAGCCCCGCCACCGCGTCGGCGCCGACTCCGCGGCCGTGTTCGTGCCCTGGCCCAAGCAGATGTCGCGCTGGCTCGAGGGCGCCTCCCACGTGCAGGTGACGAGCGGTGACGACGAGCTGCTCGCGCAGGATGCCGTCTTCGGCGAGGGCGAGGGCCGGGTCGAGTTCGTCGACAGGCACGGCATCCCCGTCATGATCGACAAGTGGGGGCTGCTGCAGCGCCCGTTCTCCGCCCGCGACTCCAGCGTCGTGGAGCAGATGGTCGACGTGACCGACCAGATCCTCGAGGTGATGGAGGCCGAGTGCGGCGTCCAGGGCTGGATCGCCTTCGGCACGCTGCTCGGGGCCGCCCGCGAGGGCAAGGTGATCGGCCACGACTCCGACATCGACCTGGCCTACCTGAGTGAGCGCGCGACCCCCGCGGAGATGGCCGTCGAGCTCTACGGCATCGCCCGCGCCCTGCGCCGTCACGGCATGAAGGTCCTGAACAAGTCCGGCGCGTTCATCACGGTCGTCTTCACCTCGCCCGACAAGGGCATGGCGAGCATCGACATCTACACCTGCTTCTACGTCGGCGACCTGCTCCACGAGACCGCCACCGTGCGCGAGGCGGTGCCGCGCTCCGCGATCCTGCCGCTCGCCGAGCTGTCCTTCGAGGGGCGGATGCTCCCGGCCCCGGCGGATCCCGATGCGATGCTGGCGGTGTCCTACGGCCCCGGCTGGCGGGTTCCCGACCCGTCGTTCAAGCACGAGCCCGGCCCGGAGATCATCAGCCGGTTCGATGGCTGGTTCTCCTCGCTCATGCGCAACAGGCGCGACTGGGAGCGCTACCTCGCCGACCTCGCCCAGGAGGACGACCACGGCCCCTCGGAGTTCGCCGCCTGGGTCGCCGAGCGGCTGCCGGAGAACGCCCGCGTCGTCGACGTCGGCGCCGGGACCGGCGAGGACGCCCTCTACCTCGCGACGCGCGGCTGGACCACGCTCGGGCTCGACTACGCGCGCCAGAGCCTGCGACCGCCCACCCGCCGGGCCCGCCGCGAGGAGCTGCCCGCGACGTTCACGGCCCTGAACCTCTACGACCTGCGCGACGTCCTGACCCGCGGCGCGCTCGTCGCCCGGGACCGCAACCACCAGCCCGTGATCTACGCCCGCGGTCTCCTGGAGGCCCTGGAGCCGGACGGGGCCGACAACTTCTGGCGGTTCGCCCGGATGGTGCTGCGCGACGGGGGCCTGGCGTTCCTGGAGGGCCAGTCCCTCTCACGCCGCGACGCCGCCGACTGGCGCGCCGAGCACGGCGGCGGCAAGCTGCGCCCGGTCGACCCGCGGGTCCTCGAAGGACTGGCGACCCGGGCCGGTGGCCGTGTCGTCCACCGTGAGGGGTTCCTGGCCGCGGGGGCCGCGGCCGCGGGCGGTGCGCCCGCCGGGTGGAGAATGATCGTCGAATGGCCGGCCAGCGAGGAAGGATCACGGTGACCCAGTCCGTGAGTCAACGATGACCGAACGCGTCTACCTGCACGTGGGGGCGCCGAAGTCCGGCACCACCTACCTGCAGCAAGTCCTGGAGAAGAACCGATCCGTCCTCGCCGAGGCCGGCGTGCTGGTCGTGGGGGACCGGCAGCTCGACCGCATCCACGCGGCCATGGTCGTGCGCGAGGATCCGCGACTGGAGTCGCTGCCGGAGAAGGCGTCCACGTCCTGGGACCGGCTCGTGCGCCAGATCCAGGACTGGCGTGGCGAGGTGGCGATCCTGAGCTACGAGCTCTTCGCCGGCGCGTCCGCCGAGCAGGCGGCCGCTGCCCTCGCCGACCTCGACGGGCTGGAGGTGCACGTCGTGATCACGGCGCGCGACCTCGGCCGCTCGGTCCCCTCGGCGTGGCAGGAGCGTCTCAAGTTCGCCCTGACCACACCCCTCGAGCAGTGGAAGCCGCGGCCCGCGAAGGCCGGTGCCCGCACCGAGTGGGGCTGGCGGACCATGGACCCGGCAGGCGTCGCGGCGCGCTGGGGAGCCACGCTCCCGCCCGAGCGCGTCCACGTCGTGACCGTCCCGCGCGAGACCGGGGACGGCCAGGAGCTGTGGCGCCGCTTCGCCGCGGCCTGCGGCATCGACGCCGTGTCACCCCGGGGAGCGCTCGACCCGGTCGTCGACCGCGCGAACGAGTCCCTGGGGCTGGTCGCCGCCGAGTTGTTGCGCCGGGTCAACGAGCACGTCCGCGAGCCGATCACCGGCAACCGCGAGCAGGCCCTCTGGCTGCGCGACACCCTGGCCCACGGCATCCTGGTCGACCTCGGCCGCGAGCCGATCGGCCTGACCGACGAGCAGTTCGCCGACGCCGGGAAGCGCGCCCGCAGGGCCGTCGCCGCCCTGACGGAGGCCGGCTACGACGTGCAGGGCGACCTCGACGACCTGACGGCCACGCGTCCCGACGCGCGCACCCCCGGCGAGGCAGAAGAGACCGAGCTGCTGGACGCCGCCGTCGAGACGATCTTCCGGCTGCTCCTCCTGGTGCGTGAGCGCACCCGCGAGCGGGACGGCCGGGCGGGCGACTCGGTGCTGGAGGAGGAGGGCTCGCGGGTCGCGGCCCTCGGCAAGGGCGTCGTACGCCGGATCACGGCGCCGCGCGTCGACCGCCGCACCGAGGACCTGCGCGCCCGGGTGGCCGAGCTCGAGGCCCAGGTCGCCCGGAGCCGGGCACTGCACCTGCGGGTGGCCGAGCTGACCGACGTGGTGACCGAGCTGCTGCTGCCCCCGCGGGCCACCGACGCCCGGCTGACCGCCAAGGCCCTCAACGCCTATCGCCAGGAATCCCTGTGACCGGCCTGCCGGGTCCGCGCCGGGTGGCCGGGCGCGGCAAGCAGATCGCCTGGCGGGTCGCCGCCGGGACCGGGCTCGACGAGGTGATCCACCTGGGTCGTCGGGTCGATGTCGTGGCCGAGGCCGTGGCGGAGAACGCCGCCCTGGAGATCTCGCTCGCCGCCTGCGTGAGCGACCTCGAACGACGACTCGTGGCTCCCCTCGAGGCGCGCCAGCGCCTCCTGGAGGAACTGTGACCAGCGCGCTGTGGCGTACGGCATAGCACCTCAGGCTACCGATCGGTAACCTTCCCTCCGCCCCACCCGAACCTGCTGAAGGAGCCAGACCATGGGTCGCCTCTGCGAGACCGAAGGCCTCACCGAAGACCAGACCGAGATCCTCAAGGCGGTCCGCAGCTTCGTGGAGCAGAAGATCCTGCCGGTGGCCACCGAGCTCGAGCACGCCGACGAGTACCCCACCGAGATCGTCGAGGGGCTCAAGGAGCTCGGCATCTTCGGCCTGATGATCCCCGAGGAGTACGACGGCCTCGGCGAGTCGCTGCTGACCTACGCGCTGTGCGTGGAGGAGATCGCGCGCGGCTGGATGAGCGTCTCGGGCGTGATCAACACGCACTTCATCGTGGCCTACATGCTGATGCAGCACGGGACCGAGGAGCAGAAGAAGAAGTACCTGCCCCGGATGGCGACCGGCGAGGTGCGCGGCGCCTTCTCGATGTCGGAGCCCGGTCTCGGGTCCGACGTCTCGGCGATCAAGACCAAGGCCACACGGATCTCATCGGAAGGGGCGGACGAGGGCTACGAGATCACCGGTCAGAAGATGTGGCTGACCAACGGTGGCACCTCGACGCTCGTGGCGACCCTGGTCAAGACCGACGAGGGTGCCGACGTCGGTCTACCGGAACATGACGACCTTCCTGGTGGAGAAGGAGCCCGGGTTCGGCGAGACCGCCCAGGGCGTCACCATCCCCGGCAAGATCGACAAGATGGGCTACAAGGGCGTCGACACCACCGAGATGGTCCTCGAGGGGCACCGGATCTCGGCCGACCAGATCCTGGGTGGCGAGCCGGGCAAGGGCTTCTACCAGATGATGGACGGCGTCGAGGTCGGCCGCGTCAACGTCGCGGCCCGCGCGTGCGGCATCTCGAACCGGGCCTTCGAGCTCGGCATCGCCTACGCCCAGCAGCGCGAGACCTTCGGCAAGCCGATCGCCGAGCACCAGGCGATCCTGTTCCGGCTCGCGGAGATGGCGACCAAGGTCGAGACCGCGCACGCGATGATGGTCCGCGCCGCCCGCATGAAGGACCGCGGCGAGCGCAACGACGTCGAGGCCGGCATGGCCAAGTACCTCGCCGCGGAGTACTGCAACGAGGTCGTCCAGGACTCCTTCCGGATCCACGGCGGCTACGGCTACTCCAAGGAGTACGAGATCGAGCGGCTCTACCGCGAGGCCGCGTTCATGCTGATCGGTGAGGGCACCGCCGAGATCCAGAAGATGATCATCGGCCGCTCGCTGCTCAAGGACTACAAGCTCTCCTAGGGCTGGTTAGACTCCGCGCCATGGCTCAGCGGGTGGTCCTGCACGCGGGGCTGATGAAGTCCGGCACGTCGTACCTCCAGAAGCGGCTCACCGCCAACCGGGACCTGCTCGCGTCCCGGGGGGTGCTGTTCCCGGGCAAGGTATGGCGCGACCAGGTGCTCGCCGTCAGCGACGTGCTCGGGCGCAAGCACTTCGGCCGGCTCTCGGACGGGGCGTGGGCGTCGCTGGTCGACGAGATGGCCGCGTTCGACGGCACCGCCCTGGTGAGCATGGAGTTCCTCGGGCCGGCCCCGCCGGAGCGGATCGCGGCGGTGCTCGACTCGCTGGCGGGGACGCCGGTCGAGGTGGTGCTCACCCTGCGCGACCTCGGGCGCGGTGTCCCGGCCATGTGGCAGGAGAGCCTGCAGAACGGCGGCAGCGTGCCGTGGGGCGAATACGTCGACCTGCTCCCCGGCAGGCAGAAGCCGGCCCAGGCGTTCTGGCGCCAGCAGGGGATGGCCCGGATCGTGGGCAACTGGATCGACGCCCTGGGGGCGGACCGGGTGACGCTGGTGACCGTGCCGCCGGCGGGCGCCGACCCTCGCCTGCTGTGGGAGCGCTTCTGCTCGGCCACCGGGATCCCGGGGGAGGGGTACGTCGACATCCCGCCCGCCAACACCTCCCTGGACGCGGCCTCCGCGCTTGTCCTGCGCGACCTCAACGCCCGCCTCGCCGACGACGACCTGCCGCCCCGCGTCTACCACAAGCTGGTCAAGTTCCGGCTCGGGAAGAAGGTGCTGGGGGGACGGCCGGGCGGACGCGCGATCGGGTTCGAGCCGCCGCGCTGGCTCGAGAGGCGGGCTGCGGAGATCGTCGCGAGGCTCGCCGGCTCCGGGGCGAGGGTGGTGGGCGACCTCGCCGACCTGACGCCAGTCGCGGTGCCGGGGGTCGACCCACGGCAGGTGCCGGAGGCGGAGCGGCTCGCTGCCGCGGTCGACGCGCTGCGGGGGCTGACCCTGCAGCGGGCCAGGAAGGCGCGCCGCTCATTCGAGGACGACGTCTGAGACCTGGTAGCCGAACTCCTCGTCGACCGTCCGCTCGTGGGGGTCCACCTGCACCGAGCTCGGGTAGTCCTGGCCGTCGGGCCACGTCACGTCGACCTCGAAGGCCCGGGTGTCGTTCGCCGCGTCGATGACGTCGTCGAGGGTGAGTCGCCGGATCTCCTCGGCCTGGTCGCCCCGGCGGTGGTCGCGGCTGTTCGCCACGTAGACCGCGTCGACGACCTCGTCGTCCCTGACCGTCACCCGGATCCGGTCACCGGCTCCGGGGCAGAAGCAGGTGACGCGCAGCGTGTAGGTGTAGTCCTCGGGCGCGAACGACCGGTCCACGGCGGGGTCCACGGCGGGGTCGCCCGAGTCGGTGCCGCAGGCGGTCAGGGCGAGCAGGGCCGCACCAGCGGCGACGAGAGTGGATCTCATGCTGCTTCGACGTGGCGAACCGCTCCCCGGTTGCACGACTCGCGGGGCCGGCAACGCGATATCTGTCGACGCCGGTCCGGTCGGGGTGTCAGGGTGGGGGGCACCGACACCAGTCCCCACCGTGGAGGAACCATGCCTGACTCGAACGACTCGAACGACGACCTCAAGGCCAAGATGCGCGAGGCGCTCGACCGCAAGAAGGCGCACGACCAGGGAGTGCCGCAGGACGGACCGGTGAAGGAGAAGGCGCACGGCTCCGAGGTGGTGGGCGGCGCCCCGAAGATGCACCGGCGCAAGGCCGGCGGTGGGGGCTCCTGAGCCCTCACTAGGATTCCGCGCATGGCAGAGCGGGTCGTCCTGCACGTCGGCGCCATGAAGTCCGGCACCAGCCACATCCAGGGTCGACTCTTCGCCAACCAGGTGCTCCTCGCCGAGCGAGGCATCCTCGTCCCGGGCCGCCGCTGGGGCCACCAGGTCCGGGCCGTGCGCGCCGTGATGGCCGGGGGTTCCGGGCGCGGGCGGCCCCGACCACTGGCAGCGGCTGGTGGACGAGGTCCGCGCCTTCCCGGGCACGGCGGTGGTCTCGATGGAGTACCTCGGCCCCGTCCGCCCCCAGGTCGCCGAGCGCGTGGTGCAGAGCTTCGCCGGGGCCAGGGTCGAGGTGGTGGTCACCGCTCGCGACCTCAACCGAACGCTCGCGGCGATGTGGCAGGAGACGGTGCAGAACGGCCGGTCGTGGACCTGGACGGAGTACCTCGACGGAGTCCGCACCCGGCGCCCGGGAGCCGGCGGGGGGACGACCGACCGCACGTCCCCGGGCGGCACCTTCTGGCGCCAGCAGGACCTCGTGCGGATCAGCCGGAAGTGGGCACGGTTCGTCGGCCCGGAGCGGGTCTGCCTGGTCACGGTGCCCCCGGCCGGGGCCGACCGGGAGACCCTGATGCGCCGGTTCGCCGACGCCGCCGGCTTCGACGCCGCGGGCCTGGTCGGGGCGAGCTCCGACAACGAGTCGTTGGGCCTGGCCTCGACCCTCGCGTTGCGACGGCTCAACGAGCTGCTCGACGAACGCGGGGTGGATGCCTCGACCGGGCCGGGGCTGCGCAAGCACCAGCTCGCGAAGACCGTCCTGGCGGCCCGGCGGGCGGTGGAGCCGTGGCTCGGGCTGCCCGTGCACGCCTGGGTGCGGGCCCAGGCCGGCGAGACGGTGGCCGGGCTCCACGACCTCGGGGTGAGCCTGGTCGGGGAGTGGTCCGACCTGACCCCGGTGCCACTGCCCGGCATCGACCCCGGCGACGTACCCGCCGAGCAGGTCGCCGAGGCGGCGCTGGCCGGGCTCGCCGGCGTGCTCGAGCACGCGACGGCGCATCCCCGGCGGCGCCGACGCGTGAGAAGTGCCACGCGAGACGGGGCGGCGTCGAGCGGCTGAGACCGGCACGATGGGACCGGCCCGGAACCGGGAGACCACCACCAGAGGGGAGTACGCCGTGCAGTTCGGCCGCAGCTACGAGGAGTTCGAGGTCGGGGCGACGTACAAGCACTGGCCAGGCAAGACGGTCACGGAGTTCGACGACCACATGTTCTGCCTGCTCACGATGAATCACCACCCGCTGCACCTCGACACCAACTACGCCCAGGAGACCACGCAGTTCGGCAAGAACGTCGTGGTCGGCAACTACGTCTACTCGATCCTGCTCGGCATGTCGGTGCCCGACGTGTCCGGCAAGGCGATCGCCAACCTCGAGATCGAGTCGCTGCGCCACGTCGCGCCGACCTTCCACGGCGACACGTTGTACGGCGAGACCCGGGTGCTGGACAAGTGGGAGTCGAAGTCCAAGGACGACCGCGGCGTGGTCCACGTCGAGACCATCGGCTACAACCAGGACGGCAAGGTCGTGTGCATCTTCCGCCGCAAGGTGATGGTGCCCAAGGACAGCTACCTCGAGGAGCGCGGCGGCGAGCAGCCCGGCCGTCCCACCCCGCAGCCGGACAAGAACTGGCCGGGCGAGGCCTGACGGGGGAGAACCTCCCGACGGGGGATTGGTCACACCCCCGCCGTTTTGCCCCGGCCGCGCCGACTTTGGCATGGTCGAGCGAGTGACTGACTCGATCCAGACCGTCCGCTCCGACGGAACCTCCGACCAGCAGCAGGACCGTGGCTTCTTCGGCCAGCCGCGCGTCCTGGCCAACCTCTTCGGCGTGGAGATGTGGGAGCGCTTCAGCTTCTACGGCATGCAGGGCATCGTCCTGCTGTACCTCTACTACTCCGTCTCCGAGGGCGGGCTGGGGATGGACGAGGGCACCGCGAGCGCGGTGATCGGGGCCTACGGCGGCCTCGTCTACCTCTCCACCATCCCGGGCGCGTGGCTCGCCGACAGGGTCCTGGGCTCGGAGCGCACGCTCTTCTACAGCGCCTGCCTGATCATGCTCGGCCACATCGCGCTGAGCGTCCTGCCGGGCTACACCGGTGTGGTCGCCGGTCTGCTGATGGTCGGCATCGGCTCCGGCGGGCTGAAGGCGAACGCCACGGCGCTGGTCGGTGCCCTCTACGGCGAGGGCGACGACCGCCGGGACGCGGGCTTCTCGTTGTTCTACCTCGGGATCAACCTGGGCGCGCTGTTCGGGCCGCTGCTGACCGGTCTGCTCCAGCAGGAGGTCGGCTTCCACATCGGCTTCGCGGCCGCGGCGATCGGCATGTTCCTCGGCCTGGTGCAGTACACGCTCGGCCGCAAGCAGCTGCCGGCATCTGCCCACACGGTGCACAACCCCTTGCCCGCCTCGGAGCGTCCGAAGGTGATCGCGGTCGCGCTCGGCGTGGTCGCCGTCGTGGTCGGCCTGGTCCTCACCGGGTTCGTCACGGCCGAGAACCTGGCCACCTGGGTCATCTGGGCCACCGTCTCCGGCGCTGTCCTGCTCTTCCTCAGGATCATCACGAGCGCGAAGGTCAGCGCCGTCGAGCGCGCCCGGGTCTGGGCGTTCGTCCCGATGTTCCTGGCCAGCACGGCGTTCTGGTCGCTCTACCAGCAGCAGTTCACCGTCGTCACGATCTACTCCGACACCCGCCTGGACCGCGACCTGTTCGGCTGGGAGATGCCGGTCTCCTGGGTGCAGTCGGTCAACCCCGTCTTCATCATCCTGCTGGCCGGTGTCTTCGCCGCGATGTGGACGAAGCTGGGCCCGAAGCAGCCCTCGACCCCCATGAAGTTCGCCCTGGCGACAGTGATCATGGGCGTGGCGTTCCTGCTGTTCATCCCGATGGCAGGAGGGGGCCCCGCGAGCGCTCCGCTGGTCGGGCTGATCGGGATCCTGCTGGTCTTCACGATCGCGGAGCTGCTGCTCTCGCCGGTCGGCCTGTCGCTCGCGACCAAGCTCGCGCCGGCGGCGTTCAGGACCCAGATGGTGTCGCTGTTCTTCCTCTCCGTGGCGCTCGGCTCGGTGCTGGCCGGCTACCTCGGCAAGTTCTACTCCGCCAGCCGGGAGCCGCTCTACTTCGGCGGCCTCGGCCTGGCCTCGATCGTCGTGGGACTGGTGCTCGCCGCGTTCACCAGGCCGATCAGGCGGCTGATGTCCGGGATTCACTGACCGGCGGGGCGAACGCGCGGGCCAGGGGCAGGATCCCCAGGATCAGCACCATCGGCACCGCGAAGCCGACGCGCAGGGTCCCCGAGCCCACCAGGCCGGTGAGCACCGCGCCCAGCAGTGCGCCCACGTAGTTGAACTGGTTGAAGCGCGCGATCACCGCGTCCACGCGGGCTTGGCGCACGGCGGGGTCGAGCTCGACCCCGCCGGCGATCCGGGCAGCGGCCGAGAAGCTCAGTGGCGCGATGACGGCCACGCCGGCGCCGAGCAGCGTGAAGCCGAGGACCGCGACGGGCCAGGTGGGGGCGAAGACGACCACGGCGAGCGATGCGGAGGCGACGACCGCCCCGACCCGCAGCACCGTGACCGCGCCGTGGCGCAGCACGATCCGGTCCCCGGCCAGCCGGAGGATCCCGCTCGCCACGAGGTAGGGGAAGGTCGCCAGCGCGACCAGCCCCGACGGGGTGTCGAAGGTGCGGTCGAGGTAGGTCGGTCCCCAGGTCGCGGCGGCCGTGTCGACCATGTAGAAGAGCACCATCCCGAGCCCGACCAGCAGGATCGGCCGCCACGGCACGGCGACGGCCTGCGCCTGCGTGGTGGGCCCCTGGTCACGGGGCAGGAAGCCGGCGAAGAGCACGACGAGGGGTACGACGGCGAGCGCGGCCGTCGCGGCGAGCGGCAGGTCGGCGGTGGCCAGCGTGAGGGCCGCACCCGCGATGCCGCCGAGGGTCCAGGCGCCGTGGAACGACGGCAGGATGGGCCGCCCGTAGCGGTGCTCCAGCGCGACCGCCTGCATGTTGGTGGTGGCGTCCACGACGCCCAGACCCACGCCGTACACCGCGAGGCCGCCGACGAAGACAGCCGGCGCCGGCGCCGTGGTGAGGACCGGGAGCGCCACGGCGACCAGTGCCAGGCCGCCCCGCAGGAGGTGCGCGCTGTCGAGCCGCTTGGCCAGGGTCTCGGCGACGACCGACCCGACGCCGGCCAGCAGCACCATCATCAGCAGCAGCAGCGAGAGGTCGAGCTCGGAGAGGTCCCACCGGTCCGAGAAGTCCGGCAGCCGGGTGGTGAGGCTGATGAACACGAGCCCCTGGGTCAGGAACGCCGCCGCCGTGGCGGCCCGCGCCCGGACCACGGCGGCTGTGGGGGCCGGCCCGGGACTCGAGGTCATGGCCCGATCGTGGCACGGCTGCCCCGCTCCCGGACGGGTCGCGCCAAAACGTGTGTCGACGATCCGCGGGTGCGACAGGATCCCAGGGGTCGGTCTGCGTCCCGCGATGCGACCGCACGGCGAAGGAGTGGGCATGGCACGCACAGGCCAGCAGTTGCGGCAGCGTACGGCGAAGGCCATGGCCGAGGGCGGCTCGACGTCCCAGCGGGCTCCCCGGTCCCGTCCGGCGGAGCCCCGGTGGGGCGACCGGCTGCGCTACTGGTTCGACAACAGCATGGCGGGCGGCACCCCGGCCCTGATCGCGTGGCTGTCGCTGGGGACGTTGACGCTGATCGTCGTCTTCTCGGTCTTCGTCACCATGTTCGGGCTGCGGGACGACAACCCCGACGACGGCTTCGTCCAGGAGATGTTCAAGAGCCTGCTGCACGCCCTGGACCCCGGCACGATCGGCGGGGACACGGGGTCGTGGCGCTTCCTGCTGACCATGCTGGCCCTGACCATCGGCGGCCTGTTCATCGTCAGCGCCCTGATCGGGGTGATCGCGACCGGCATCGACGCCAAGCTCGCGGACCTGCGCCGTGGCCGGTCCATCGTCCTGGAGAAGGACCACACGGTGATCCTCGGCTGGTCCGACTCGATCTTCACGATCGTGCGCGAGCTGACCCTCGCCAACGAGAGCCGGCGTCGCCCGGTCATCGTGATCCTCGCCGACCGCGACAAGGTCGAGATGGAGGACGAGCTCAAGGCGAAGGTCCCCGACACGAGGGGCACCCGGATCGTCTGCCGCTCGGGCTCACCGATGGACATCGACGACCTCGCGCTGAGCAGCCACCTCTCCGCCAGGTCGGTGATCCTGCTGGCGCCCGACTCCGAGGACCCCGACAGCGAGGTCATCAAGACCCTGCTCGCACTGACCCACGGCGGGACCGATGGCCCGCGCATCGTGGCGGAGATCCGCAACCCCACCAACCTCGAGGCAGCGCGGCTGGTCGGGGCCGACCGCACCGTGCTGCTCGACATCCGCGAGACCGTCGCGAAGCTCGTCGTGCAGACCTCACGCCAGTCGGGTGCGGCGGCCGTCTACACCGAGCTGTTCGACTACGACGGCGACGAGATCTACTTCCTCGAGGAGCACGCGCTCGCCGGGACGACGTACGGCGAGGCGCAGCTGGCGTTCGAGAACGCCTCGGTGATCGGGCTGATCGCCGACGGGGTCTCGAAGCTGAACCCGCCGGCCGCCACCCGCATCGAGAGGCAGACGCTGATCGTGGTCGCCGAGGACGACTCCGCGCTGGACGGACAGGCGCTGAGCGGCACCCGTCCCGACCTCGACCTGATCGGCCATGAGGTCGGGAGCGACGAGCACCCCACCCGGGCGGTGCTCATCGGCTGGAACGAGCGCGCGCCGATCATCCTGCGCGAGCTCGACCACTACGCGCCGCCCGGCTCCGTGCTGGTGCTGCTCACGACGTTCGGCGAGCCGGAGATCCCCGAGCTGCGGAACCTCGAGGTGACCGTCGTCGCCGGCCCGACCACGGACCGGGCGACGCTCGAGACGCACGTGGTCCCGGGTCTCGACCAGGTCATCGTGCTCTGCTACTCCGACCACCTCGGTGTGCAGGCCGCGGACGCGCGGACGCTGGTCACGCTGCTGCACGTGCGCGACATCCTGGGCCGCTTCGACGCCTTCACACCGGTCGTGAGCGAGATGCTCGACGACCGCAACCGGGTCCTCGCCCAGGTCGCCCACGTCGACGACGTGGTCGTCAGTGGCGAGATCGTCAGCCTGCTGGTCACCCAGCTGTCCGAGGACCTGCGCCTGGAGCCGGTCTTCGGCGAGCTCCTGGGCAACGAGGGCAGCGAGATCTACCTGCGCCCGGCCGAGTGGTACGTCCAGCCAGGCCAGGAGGTCAGCTTCGCGACCATCGTCAGCGGCGCGGTCCGCCGCAACGAGACCGCGCTCGGCTATCGCGCGGCCGCCTCGGCCGACGACCGGGGCAGCGACTTCGGGGTGCGGGTGAACCCCGCCAAGTCGGAGACGTTCCTCGTGCGGCCCGGGGACCGGGTGGTCGTGCTGGCCGAGGGGTGACGCCTGGCCGCGGGGCTGCCAGACTCGCGCCATGAGCAACCCCGGAACGGCGGCAGAGGTGTGGCTGGTGCGCCACGGCGAGACCGAGTGGAGCCGCAACGGCCGGCACACCTCGACCACGGACCTGCCGCTGCTCCCCGAGGGTGAGCAGGTCGCCCGAGGGCTGCACGAACGCCTGGCCGGCCCTGACTTCGAGCTGGTGCTCACCAGCCCGCGCCAGCGCGCCCGCACCACGGCCGAGCTGGCCGGGCATCCGGACGCCGAGGTCGACGAGGACCTCGTGGAGTGGACCTACGGCGACTACGAAGGCATCACCACCGACGAGATCCGCCGGACCGTCCCCGGCTGGACAGTCTGGAACGGCACGTGTCCCGGCGGCGAGACCGCCGACGACGTGGAGAAGCGGCTCGACCGCGTCGTCGCCCGGCTCGTCGCAGCCCCCGGCCCGGCCCTGGTCTTCGCCCACGGACACTCGCTGCGGGCGCTGACGGCGCGCTGGCTGGGCCTGCCGGTCACCGACGGCCGGCTGTTCCGCCTCGACACCGCGACCGTCTCGGTGCTCGGCCACGAGCGGGAGTCGGCGGTCATCCTGCGCTGGAACTCTTGACGGGCCCGGCGTGGGCCACCACCGTGGACGCATGTCGCTGGAGGCCGGCTGCCCGCGCTGCCCGAAGCCCGTCGTCGCGTCGGACGTGGGGTCAGGGGTCTCCTGGCTCTGCGCCGAGCACGGGGCCGTCCACCCGTTGTGGCGGCCCGCCGAGGCGTCGTACGACGCGTTCGCGGACCACCTGCGCGCCTCGATCGACTTCCCGACCTACCTGCCCTGGCCGGTGAGCCCCGGCTGGTCGGTGACCGACTTCGGGGTGGTGGGTGACTCCCCGGACCGTCCGCTCGCCACGATGACCTGCAGCTCGGGCGCGAGCGCGGTCGACGGTCCCGTCGACGTCCTGGTCGTCACCGAGGAGCCGGGCACCGGCCTCGGGGCCCGGTGTGCGGGACTGATCGGCGACGGGCCGGGATCAGACGTCGGCGCCGGCCCGCCGCTGGTGCGCGTGCAGGTCGAGAACAAGACCGTGCCGCTGTGGGCCGTCTCGACCAGCACGGCCGACCGGGAGTTCGACCGGTCCGTGGTGGCCGGCGAGGCCGAGGGCCGGTGGTTGTGGCTCGTGGTGCGCCCGGCAGCGGCCGTGCTGCTGCTGCGCGACGACTGGATCCTGCGTGACATCTCCGGCCTCGGGCCGCCCCTGCTGGAGCTGCCGTTCGGCGGTCCCACGCCCGCCTGGTGAAGCCCGGTGAGTGCGGCTCAGGCGGTCCCGCGCAGCAGGCGGAGGTGGAGCTCGCGGGTCTGGTGCGACGGGTCCGCGCCGAGCTCGTCGGCGAGGTGGGCGCGGTAGGTCTCGAAGACCCGCAGAGCGCTGCCGATCTCGCCGAGCTCCGCGTGCGCCCGCATGAGCGAGCGGTGGGCGGTCTCGGAGGACGGGTCGAGGCGGACGGCGGCGCCGGCGAGGTCCAGGGCCTCGCGTCGCAGCCCGAGCTCGAGAGCGGCCTCGGCCGCGTCGCACAGCATCTCGTGCCGGGCACGGACCAGGTGCTCGCGCTCCACGCACGCCCAGTCGCTGTCGTCGTCGTAGGCGTGGAAGTCGTCGCGGTAGAGGGCCTCGGCGGCGCGCGCGAGGGCGACGACGTGGGTGTGCTGGGCATCCCGGGCCGCCAGGCGCACCCGGCGGGCGCCGTCGAGGAACTCGTTGACGTCGACCCAGGCGTTCTGCAGCACCAGGCCCTCGGGAGTGCGGATGACGCAGTTGGTGCGCACGGCTCGGCGGATCTGGCTGGCCGCGGTGCGCAGGCTGCCGCGGGCCCGCTCGGGGGTGGCGTTGGGCCACAGCTTGTCGATCAGGCTGGAGGAGCGGACCGGGGCGCCGCCGCTGAGGGAGAGCAGTCGCAACAGGTCCATGGTCTTGCCCGTGCGCCACTCGTCGACCGCGACGGCGGAGCCGTCGGCACGAAGGACACTGAGGACACCGAGAAGTCGAACGCGGATGTCGAAGTGCTGATGCATGGATGGCCCCTGCCCAAGTCTCAGGTCGGCAGTTCCCGAATGCAGCACTTGTCTAACCGCCGTACCAGTTTAACCAGATAATTGCAAACCCGCAGGGGATCGAGTGCCGAACCCCGCTCGGCGGGTCTCGGCCTGGACCGAACGGGGGACCGATACGCGACGAGGACTCACCAGCCGTGTCCGGTTTCCGGCTGCCCGCCGCCATGGGGGGACATGGGTCAGGCGGATCCCGGCACCGAGGCGGGACCGCCGAGAAGCGAGGTCCGGCTTGCGGATCCCGCTGCCTCGTAGAGCGCGGCTGGTGAGTCGACTCGTGCATCGGGTCCCCCGACCCGACGTGACAACCATCGGTGTGAGCACCGATGCCGTGCATCATCAATTCTGGTGGACCCGGGGGCCGGCAGCATCAGTACGCACCCTGGTGCCCGAGCACGGCCCGGCCGGTGCGCCAGATGATGCGCAGGTCGAGCCCGATGGACCAGTTGTCGACGTAGCGCAGGTCCAGGCGCACGGAGTCCTCCCAGGACAGGTCGGAGCGTCCGGAGACCTGCCAGAGGCCGGTGAGGCCGGGCTTCACGGCGAGACGCCGATGCGTGTCCGGGGCGTACAGCGCGACCTCGCCGGGCAGCGGTGGGCGCGGGCCCACCAGCGCCATCTCCCCGCGTAGGACGTTCATCAGCTGCGGCAGCTCGTCCAGGGAGTACCTGCGCAGGAACCGGCCGACGCGGGTCACCCGGGGGTCGTCGCGAAGCTTGAACAGGACCTCTTCCTCGGGCTGGACGAGGGCCGCCCGGCGCTGCTCCGCATCGAGGCCCATGGTTCGGAACTTCACCATGGTGAACTGGCTGCCGCCCTTGCCGACGCGGACCTGCCGGAAGAACGCCGGCCCCTCGGACTCGGCGCGGACCAGCAGGACCAGGGTCAGGAAGAGCGGGGCGAGGAGGACCATCGCCAGCGCGGCCATGGCCCGCTCCCAGACCTCCTTGAGCACCCGGCGGGCCCCACGCAGCTCGGCGTGGCGCACGTGGAGGAGCGGCAGGGACCCGGCGTACCCCATGCGCGCCCGGGTGGGGGCGACGTCGAGGAGTCCCGGGGCGAGGAAGAGGCGGGTCCCGGTGGCCTCGAGCTCCCAGCCGAGCCGGCGCAGCTTGAGCGGGTCGACGTGGCGGCAGGGGAGCACGATGACGGCGTCGGCCCGGTGCTGCTCCACCGCAGCCCGGAGGCTGGCGAAACCGGTGGAGACCGGGACGTCGAACTCGTGGGTGCGCCGGGATCCCGGGACGCACACGGCGGCCACCTCGAAGTCCTGACGGCTGCTGCTCCGCAGCTCGGAGAGGACGCGGGTCACGTCGCGACGATGCCCGGCGACCACGACCCGACTGACCGCAGACGGACGCCGGGTCAGGCCCGGGACCTCGAGCGCGCCGATCCACCGCTGCCCGATGCCGGCGATGGTGGCCACTCCAGCCACGGTCACGAGCGGGACCGAGCCCGCCTCGACTCCCGCGATGCTGACGAGCACCAGGGCAGCGGCGGCGAAGCCGACACCGGCGCGGAAGACGCGCCGTACGTCCTCGCCGTCGAAGCGCGACGTGCGCGTCTCGTACGTCCGGGTGGTCAGGAGCAGGCTGACCCACAACCCGGCCACGAGCGCGTCGATCAGGCCGACCCGGAAGCCATCTGTGGCGCCCAGCGGCAGCAGCCAGGCCGAGGTCAGCAGGCCGACCACGGCGTCACCGGGAACCAGCCACCACCGAAGCCCGGAGCGACGCACCCTGTTGCCAGTGGCCAGCTCGCCCAGGGCTGTGGGAGCGGCGGGGGCGGCCTTCGATGCGAGGCCGGGTGAGGCCGGATGCGGTCCGTGGGCCTCCGAGGCGAACGGCATGATGGCGGTCACCATGCACCGACCGGTCGGCCCGAGAGGGGAGGGGCCGGCGTGGACATGATGGGCACCTCCCTGCGTTCGTGAGGCCGTGAGGGCGTCGAGTGACGGTTGCCCCTAACCCTCGGAGACCCGGGTCCGGGATGCATGCCGCAATTCGGTGAACTGCCCATGCCCTGGGGTCAGGCGTCCTCACGCAGGACGGGCGGAAGCCACCGCGCCCGGTGGGCGACGCCGACCGCCGCCACCTGGGAAGGAACGCCGAGCTTGGCCAGGATCGACTTGACCTGGGTGCGCACCGTCGCCTCCGAGACGAACGAGCGTCGCGCGATCTCGCGGGCAGGGCGCCCCAGCATCAGGTGGCCCAGGATCTCCCGCTCGCGCGTCGTCAGCAGGTCGAGGCGGGACCGCAGCTGCTGGTGCTGGTGCTTCTCCTCGTGGAAGCTGCTGAGCAGGCCCTCGCGCTCCTCGCGGCCGATGACCGGGCGTCCGTCACCGATGAGGCGGATCGTGGACAGGACGGTGTTGAGCGAGGTCGACTTGGGCAGCACGGTGCGTGCGCCCTGCCGGAGGCACTCGCCCCAGCGGGGCCGGTCGAGGCAGCCCGACAGGACCACCACGGCGATGCCGGCTCGGGCCAACGGCTCGACGAGGCAGGTGCCGCTGCCCATCGCCCCGAGGTCCAGGTCCAGCAGCACGACCCGCGGCCGGACCCGGAGGATGTCGGCGAGCAGCGCTCCCACTGGCGTCGCGCGCTCGCCGATGGCGACCCGGTGGACGTCGTGACCTTCTCGTGCCAACGCCAGCTCGAGGGACTCCGCGAAGAGCAGATGATCCTCGACGATGGCGATGCGGGTCAGGCCGAGCGCGCGTGCCACGAGAGGCTTCCGGTGGCGGCAGCGGCGGCACCGGCGGTCGGGAGGGTCAGGGTGAACGCGGCGCCCGGCGTCTGCGGGGTCTGGTCGAGGCTGAGGGTCCCGCCCATCTCCAGCGCCAGACGACGCGCGATGTGGAGGCCGATCCCGCGACCGGGTGACCTCGGAGAGCGGCTGCCCCAGTCGAACAGGGACGGCACCAGGCTCCCCGGGACTCCGTCGCCGTCGTCCGAGACCCGGACACTGACCCAGTCGGCAGCCGTGACCGTCTCGACGGTGACCTCGCAACCGGGCGCATGGCGAGCGGAGTTCTCGAGCAGGACGTGGACGATCTCGGTGACGTCGTCGGCGCGGGCCACGACGCGGCAACCGGCCCCCTCCCAGTGGACGCGCTGCCCGCGCGACCGGAGCGAGACGACGAGAGGGAGGATCAGCTCGTCCAGCTCGAGAGCGCGCGCGGCCTCCTGGGGCTGGTCGGAGAGCAGCCGCTCGAGCCGGGCGATCTCGGCGTCGTACATCATCTCGAGGCGGCCCTTCGCCGCCGGCGGCAGCGAGGCGTCCTCGTCGCGCAGCAACCGCGACGCCAGGGCGATCCCGACGACGGTCGCGCGCAGCTCGTGCAGCCTCTCCTCGTCCCGGCGCAGTGCCGCCTCGGCAACCGCCACGCGGGCACCGAGCTCGACGACGTGTCCCAGGTTGGTGCGGTCGCTCGCGCGCTTGCGGACGTGGAGCATCACCGCGCACACGACCAGGGGCAGCTGGCCCACGATCGAGGCGACCAGCAGCCGCGAGCCCGGAGCCTGGCTGCTCCCGCCGAACCCGGAGAGCACGAGCAGCGCCGGGACCGACAGGACGAGAACCGCCAGGCCTCCTTCTCGCCATGCCCGAGCCAGTCCGTGCGTGATGGCAGGCTGGGCCCCCGCGGACAGCGTCAGGGCAGGCGGAAACGACACGCCGACCCCCCGTCCTCGGTGTTCCATGATGTCCGTGATATGCATGTATGTCCCCCTTGTGCTGCCCCAGTCATTGCATCCGGTCGCCAAATAACCGTGAAGCCGACGTCAAATCAGGCGGGGGACACGTGCTTCCGGGTGGTTTGGGAGCGGGTCTCGAGGGGGAGGGGCCTCGGCCTCTAGGCTCGGCAGGTGCGCATCGACCTCCACACCCATTCCCGGGCCAGCGACGGCACACAGACCCCCGGCGCCTTGGTCCGAGCCGGGGCGGAGGCCGGGCTGGACATCATGGCCCTCACCGACCACGACACGGCCGCAGGCTGGGCGGAGGCCGAACACGCCGCCCATGAGGTCGGTGTCGGTCTGGTTCGCGGGATGGAGATCAGCACCCGTCACGGCGGCCACGGCGTGCACCTCCTGGCCTACCTGCCGGACGCGACGTACCCACCCCTGGACGCGGAGCTGAGGAAGATCCTCGACGGGCGATCGTCCCGGCTGCCGGCCATGGTCGCGCGGCTGCGTGAGCTCGGCATCGACATCGACACCGACGACGTACGACGCGTGGCCCACGGGACTGCCGCGACCGGGCGTCCGCACGTGGCCGACGCCCTGGTTCGGCTGGGGGTGGTCCGCAACCGCGACGAGGCGTTCGCCCGCTACCTCAACCCGGGCCGGCCCGCGCACGCCGAGCGCTACGCGGCCTCGCTCACGACCATGATCCGGGTCATCGGCGAGGCCGGCGGGGTGAGTGTCATCGCCCACCCGTGGGGGCGCCACGGCCACGACCGACCCGACGAGGCCACGCTCGCCGAGCTCGTCGACGGCGGGCTGAGCGGTCTCGAGGTCGACCACCAGGACCACGCCCCGGACGTCCGTGACCGGCTGCGCGGCATCGCCCGCAACCTCGGTCTGGTGGTCACCGGCTCCAGCGACCACCACGGCACGGGCAAGGTCGACCACGAGCTGGGCTGCAACACCACGTCGCCGGAGGACTACCACCGGCTGCTGGAGCTCGCCGAGGCGGCGAGCGAGACCTCCGGGCGGGTCACCCCCGCCGTGGTGAGCGGCTGACCGGTCGGCGAGCGACGAGGCTACTTGCGGCCGAGCGACTGGAAGCGCTGCAGCACCCGGTTGGGCACCAGACGGGCGGCGGTGGTGATCACCTTGTAGCGCGCGCTGGGGATCGAGTAGACCCGGCCCTTGTCGAAGTCGGCCAGCGCCGTCGCGACGAGGTCGTCGGCGTCGAGCCACATGAAGGAGGGGGACGAGTCGCGGCTGACCCCCATCCGCTCGTGGAACTCCGTCCGGGTGAAGCCGGGACACAGCACCATGACCTTGACGCCCTGGGGGCCGTACTCGTTCGCGGCCCACTCGCTGAAGCTGTTCACCCAGGCCTTGGCCGCGGCGTAGCTGCCGCGGGGGAGGAACGCGGCCACGCTGGAGACGTTGATGATGCCGCCGCGGCCGCGCTCGGTCATCGCACCCAGCGCCGCGTGGCTGAGCCGCAGGACGGCCGTCACCAGCACGTCGAGCATGGCGGTCTCGACGTCGACCGGATTCGTCAGGAAGCGGTGCTTGAGCGCGAACCCCGCGTTGTTCACGAGCAGGTCGACGGGCCGCTGCCGGTCGGCCAGCCGGGCCTCGACCGTCGCCAGTGCGGCCCGGTCGGTGAGGTCGGCGGGCAGCACCTCGACGTCGACGGCGTACGCCGTTCGGAGCTCGTCGGCGAGCGCCTCGAGCCGCGGCACGTCCCGGGCGACCAGCACCAGGTCGTGCCCCCGACGCGCGAGCTGGACGGCGAAGGATCGGCCGATGCCCGACGTGGGGCCGGTGACGAGAGCGATTCCGGGGGTGGCGCCTGCGGAAGACATGCCGCCAGCAAACAGGTGTCGCCGCAAAGTCGGCAACCCGGTCCGGCATGATATGCAGCGATGACCACGACACTTGCGATCGCCAACCAGAAGGGTGGCGTCGCCAAGACCACCACGGTGGCCTCCCTCGGGGCGGCCCTCGCCGAGCTGGGCCACAAGGTCCTGCTCGTCGACCTCGACCCCCAGGCGTGCCTGACCTTCTCCCTCGGCATCGACCCCGAGGACCTCGAGCTCTCCGTGCACCACGTGCTGACCAAGGGCCTCGACCCCCTGGAGGCGATCCTCGAGACCGACGACGGGGTCGACCTGCTGCCGGCCACGATCGAGCTGGCCCGCGCCGAGGCCGACCTGCTCACCCGCACCGGCCGTGAGCACGTCATCAAGTCCGCGCTCGAGTCGCTCGACGAGGACCTCGGCGACGAGGGCTACGACTGGGTGCTGCTCGACTGCCCACCCTCGCTCGGTGTGCTGACCGTGGCCGCGCTGACCGCCGCGGGCGGCGTCCTCATCCCGCTGCAGTGCGAGACCCTGTCCCACCGCGGCGTCGGCCAGCTCCTCGACACCGTCCACGACGTGCGCCGCTTCACCAACCGCAAGCTCGAGGTCTGGGGCGTGCTCCCGACGCTGTACGACGGCCGCACCAACCACTCCCGCACGGTGCTCGAGACGATCTCGGCGACCTACGAGCTCGAGGTCGTCGAGCCGCCGATCCCCAAGACGATCAAGTTCGCGGAGGCCCCGGCGGCGGGACGCTCGATCCTCGCGACGGCAGCCCGGTCCAACAAGGGGGCCCAGGCCTACCGTGAGGTGGCCGCCAACCTGGTCACCCGCTCGCAGCGGCCACGCGCGAAGGCCCAGCCTGCCGCGAAGAAGAAGACGTCGAGCTGACCCGATGACCCGACACCGCCAGCAGGCCGTCCGGCCCCGCTACGGGCGGATCGGTGCGTTGGGTGCGTCGGTGGCCGTGACCACGATCTCGGTGCTCGGGGGCGCCGGGATGCTGCCCTCAGCAGCCCAGGCGCCGGCGCGGCACCAGGCCTCGGCGATCGAGCAGGTCTCCGCCCCGGTGCGCTCGACTCCCGGCAGCTCCAGCACGCCCGACTCCTCGGAGCAGCGCCTGGCTCCGGGTCAGGACACCACGCTCCCGCAGCGCTCGGGGAGCGGTCGGCGCGTCGTCTTCAGCGAGAGCCGGCAGCGGGTGTGGCTGGTCCCCGGCGGCTCCCGGGTGAGCCGGACCTACCTGGTGTCGGGCAGCGCCTACGACAACCTCGACCCCGGCACCTACGAGGTCTACTCCCGCTCCGAGCAGGCGTGGGGGATCGACGACTCCGGCACCATGAAGTACTTCGTGCGCTTCGCCCACGGCGACAACGCCGCCATCGGCTTCCACGACATCCCGATCGACGACGGCCGGCTCGTCCAGTCCGTCGACGAGCTCGGCACGCCGCTGTCGCACGGCTGCATCCGGCAGGAGCGGGCCGACGCGATCGCCCTGTGGCGGTTCGCGCCCCTCGGCACCACGGTCGTCGTCACCCGCTGACCCCACGAAATGACACCGACCCGCACCGGGTCGGTGCGGGTCGGCGTACGAGCTGGGTTCAGGAGGAGGCTGACGCCTCGCCGGAGCCGCTGCCCGAGGGGCGACGGCGACGGCGGTTGCGGGTGCGACCGGCGCCCGACTCGCCCGACTCGCCCGAGGCGACCGGGGCACTGGTGGTGTCGGCGCCCTCGGCGCCGCTGCCGCTGCGGCTGCGCGTGCGGCTGCGGTCGCGTTCGCGCGGGGGACGGTCCCCGCCGCCGGAGCGGCTGCCCCCACCGGAGCGAGAGCCCCCACCGGTGCGGTCGCCCCGGTCGGAGCGGGGCGCCTTCTCGACGGGCGCCGGGTCGACGATGCGGCCCTTGGTGCCCGGCGCGATGCCGAGGTCGTGGTAGAGGTGCTCGGAGGTGGAGTAGGTCTCCTGCGGCTCGTCGAAGGGCAGGTCCAGCGCCTTGTTGATCATCTTCCAGCGGTGCAGGTCGGCCCAGTCCACGAAGGTCACGGCGACACCGGTCGCGCCGGCGCGACCGGTGCGGCCGATCCGGTGGACGTAGGTCTTCTCGTCCTCGGGGCAGGTGTAGTTGATGACGTGCGAGACACCCTGGACGTCGATGCCGCGGGCGGCGACGTCGGTGGCGACCAGCACCCGCAGCGTGTCGCCGCGGAACTTGGTCAGGGCCTTCTCGCGGGCGGCCTGCTGCATGTCGCCGTGCAGGGGGCTGGAGGCGAAGCCACGCTCGGCCAGGTCGTCGGCCACCCGCTGCGACTGACGCTTGGTGCGGGTGAACACGATGATCTTGTCGGCGTCATCGGCCTGCAGGATCCGCCCGATGATCTCGGGCTTGTCGAGGTCGTGGGCCTGGAAGATGTGCTGCGCGGTCGCCGGCACCAGCTGGGTGTCGTACGACGACTCGGCGCGGATGTTCATCGGGTGCCGCATGTGGGTGCGGGCCAGGGAGACGATCGCGGCCGGCATGGTCGCCGAGAAGAGCATCGTCTGCCGGGTCTCGGGGGTCATCGACAAGATGCGCTCCACGTCGGGCAGGAACCCGAGGTCGAGCATCTCGTCGGCCTCGTCGAGGACCAGCGCGTGCACGTGGGAGATGTCGAGGGAGCGGCGGTTGCACAGGTCGATGAGGCGACCCGGGGTGCCGACGACGATGTCGACGCCGGCCGCGAGGGCCTCCAGCTGGGGCTCGTAGCCGACACCGCCGTAGACCGTCAGGACGCGCAGGCCGCGGTCCTTGCTGGCGAGGTGGAGGTCGTTGGAGACCTGGAGCGCGAGCTCACGGGTCGGGGCCACGATCAGCGCCTGCGGCTTGCCCTGGGGCAGGTCGGCGTAGTCGGGGTCCTTGGGGGAGACGCTGCGCTGCAGCACGGGGATGCCGAACGCCAGCGTCTTGCCGGTGCCCGTGCGGGCCTGGCCGATCAGGTCGGTGCCGACCAGGGCGACCGAGAGGGTCATCTCCTGGATGGCGAAGGGGGTGGTGATGTTGGCGCGCTCGAGCGCGTCACAAATCTCGGGGTGGACCCCGAGCTCTCGGAACGTGGTCAGTGTCTTGTTCGCTTTCGTGAGGTTCAGGCTGAGTTCAGGCTGAGTCGGGCGGAGTGCGGCGGACTCATCGGCCCTGCTCAGGCAGGTCTCGCGACAGCGTCAACCGCGCACATACAGGCGGGACGGGCGTCGGAGTGGAAGCCTTCTCGCCGGTCGCGGGCCGCTTCCCGACACACAGGCGCGGCACTCGATCCCGGTCAGTCTATCGGTAGGGTGCGCGCATGACTGAATCGACCGGCGAAGCCGCAGCCGAGGTGCCGGTCGCCTTCCAGGACCCGCAGTACCGAGAGGCGGTGGTCGACCTGCTGGGTGCGATCGCGTACGGCGAGATCTCGGCGTTCGAGCGGCTGGCCGAGGACGCCAAGCTGGCCCCGACCCTCGAGGACAAGGTCGCGATCGCCACCATGGCGACGGCGGAGTTCGCGCACGTGGACCGGCTGCTCGGCCGCCTCAGTGACCTGGGTGCCGACCCGTTCGAGGCGATGGCGCCGTTCCGTGGAGCGCTGGACCGGTTCCACGAGCACACGGCCCCGTCCGACTGGTTCGAGGGGCTGATCAAGGCCTACGTCGGCGACGGCATGGCCAACGACTTCTACCGCGAGATCGCGGCGTACCTCGACGCCGAGACCCGCGACCTGATCGTGGCCTCGCTCGAGGACGACGGGCATGCCCAGTTCGTGATCGACCGGGTCCGGGCGGCGATCGTCGCCGACCATCGGCTGGGCGGCCGGCTCGCGCTGTGGGGCCGGCGGCTGATGGGGGAGGCGTTGACCCAGGCCCAGCGAGTGGCCGCCGAGCGGGACGCCCTCTCGGCCCTGCTCGCCGGGGGCGTCGACCGGCCGGGGCTCGACCTGGCCGCCATCGGCCGGATGTTCACCCGGATCACCGAGCGACACGCGGAGCGGATGGACGAGCTCGGTCTCGCCTCCTGACCGGGGCCGGCCGGGTCAGTGCCGGAAGCCGACGTGCCCCGCGACGCCGCCGCCGATCTCGACGTAGGCCAGCTTCGAGGCCGGCACGAGGATCTTGCGGCCCTTGTTGTCGGTGAGGGACAGGACCCCCTCGGAGCTGACGGCCTCGCTGACCAGCTTCTCGATGTTCTCCAGCGTCTCGTCCGTCTCGACGAGCAGCTCTCGTGCGGCGTGCTGGACGCCGATCTTGACCTCCACAGGTCCTCCTTGAAGTCGGGGTGGTGCGATGGGGTGGTGCGGTCTGGGAATCAGTGTTCGTCGGTGAGCGGGTAACCCCGGATGCCCCGCCAGGCGAGGCCGGCCACCAGGGCGGCGGCGTCGGACTTCGGGATGCCACCACCCTCGGAGAGCCAGAACCGGGCGCTGACCTGAGCCATTCCCACCAGCGACACGGCGAGCAGCCGCGAGGCGGCGTCGGGCAGGCCGGTGTCGTCGTGGATGACGTGGGCGATCATCGCGGCGCACTCGGTCGTGACCCGCTCGACCTGCTCGCGCACGGCGGGCTCGTTGGTCAGGTCGGACTCGAAGACCAGGCGGAACGCGCCGTTGTCGCCGGCGACGTACTCGAAGAAGGCGTCCATGGTGGCCGCCACCCGCAGCTTGTTGTCGTGGGTGGAGGCCAGGGCGACGCGGCAGTTGTCGATGATCATGTCGCAGGAGAACTCGAGCAGCGCGAGGTAGAGGTCGAGCTTGCCGGGGAAGTGCTGGTAGAGCACCGGCTTGGAGACGCCCGCGCGCTCGGCGATGTCGTCCATGGCGGCGGCGTGGTAGCCCTGCGCGACGAACACCTCGAGGGCGGACTCGAGCAGCTGGGCACGACGTTCACGACGAGGCATCCGTGCGCCGCGGGGACGCGCCCCGGCAGCAGCGTCGTACTGGCCTGCGCTCACTCGAGCTCCCTACCCTCAGTCGCTCCGGTCACGGAGACGCAGCCTAACGGTACGACGGGAGGAGCCCCGTGACCGAGGCCCCTCCCGTCGTCGCATGTCGGTGCGGTGCTGCTCAGGACGCCGGGTTGGACACCTCCACCGTGAGGAACCCGCCGTCGTTGGCAGTGATCGTGGCCTTCACGCCGACACCGGCGACCTTGGTGGAGTTCTGCGGGTTCGCGGAGTCCCAGTAGGCGTCCGGGTCGCTGTCGTCGAAGGTGGCGATGCCGGGGCTGGACGGTGCGCAGGCCGCCAGCGTGGTGTAGCCGTTCGGCGCCTTCCGGTCCGCCACCTGCTTGTGCAGGCAGACCGCATCGGTCCGGTCCAGGCCGAACGTCGCGTCGAACGGTTCGCGCCGGTTGCTCGGGCTGGTGCCGTCGGGGTAGGTGAGCGAGTTCGGTCGCACGTCCACCGGCAGGGCGTACCCGTGTCCGGGGTGGGCGCTGCCGTTGTTGTCGGCGTACGCCTCGTCGACCAGCCACACCAGCATGCCGTCCTGGAAGGGGAAGAACTCCACCCAGTTGGGCCGCGTGACTCCCTCGGAGAACTGGTACGGGCCGGACTTCAGGGTGCTGTCGTACCCGACGTACTGACGGTTCTCGAGCAGGTAGTACCGCTTGGTCAGCTTCGACTCGGTGCCGGTCGAGATGTTCCAGCCGTCCACGGTCCAGCCGTTGGTGCCCGACTCGGCGCCGTCGGTGAAGGAGTAGCTGCGTCCCGCGCTGATCGTGATGTCGTCGAGGAAGACCCCTGCCTCGTTGACCCCGCCGTCGGTCGCGTAGCGGAACCGGAAGAGGGACGGCTGACCGCCGGCGTCGTAGGCGAAGCGCTTGCTCGTCCACCCGCTCGAGGAGCCGTCGATCGGCGTCCCGGCGCGCTGCCAGGAGTTGCCGCCGTCGACGGAGTACTCGGCGTAGAGGAAGTCGTAGCCCGCCTCGATCTCGTACCAGGCGGAGCCCGAGACGGTGACCCGGCCGGCGGCCGGGACGTCACGGGTCAGCGTGGTGGTCAGGTTGTCGCCCCGACCGGAGTACCAGGCGTGCGCCCCCGTCGGCGGGGTCGTGTAGTCGTTGACGACCTCGGAGTCGGGCAGGTTGACCTTGATCGCCTGGTCGGCGCCCTTGTAGGTGTGCTGCGCCGGGCCGAGCTTGAAGGCGCCGCTGTCCCCGGCGTCGACCTCGGTGTAGTCGAGCCAGCCGAGGAACCGCTTCTCCTCCGGGCCCATCAGGCCGGGGGTGGTGCCGATCCCGTCGGTCGCATGCCCGAGCCAGGACCCCGACGACATGAGCGTCCAGAACGAGGTGCCGTTCTCGCCGCCCGCGGTGTCGTAGTAGTCGGGCAGGCCGAGGTCGTGGCCGAACTCGTGGGCGAAGACGCCGAGGCCGCCGTTCTCGGGCTCGACGGTGTAGTCGCCGATGAAGTACTTCGAGCCGCCGATCTGGGTGCCGCCGTAGAGGTTCTGGGCGCCGCCCACGGTCGGACCGGTCACGCCGTAGTCGTTGCCGTAGGCGTACCAGCGGTGGGACCAGATCGCGTCCGGGTCCGCGCCGGCCTCCTCGCCCTCGCCGGCGTGCACTGCCTGGAAGTGGTCGATGTAGCCGTCGGCCTCGTTGAAGTTGCCGTCGGAGTCGAAGTCGTAGCGGTCCCAGGCGTCGAACTGCGAGAGGTAGGCGTCGATCTCCGCCGGCGTCTTCCCGGCGGCGATCTGCGACTGGTACCACGAGTCGCCGGTGTCGGCGATGAACTGCCAGGAGCCGCCGTTGTCCTCGATCGCGTTGTCGCCGTACGTCGAGGCGTTGCCGGGGACCGTCACCCAGTCCTCGACCGTGTTGGTGGCGGAGTAGCGGCCGCTCGAGAGCTGCTCGTAGTAGTTCTTGAAGGACTCGCCGCCGCCGTTGAACATGTCGTCGTAGTGCGCCCGGTTGAAGTCCGAGACCCAGTACGTCGAGTTGTCCTTGGTCGGGGCCGGCTGGCTGATCTGGTTGTGCCGCGGGCCGGGCGTGGTGCCGTAGCGACCGGAGCCGGAGGTGCCGAACTCGGACAGGATCGTGAAGATCTTGTCCTGCTTCTCGATCGGGAACTCGACGTAGCTGCCGTCGGACAGCTTGACGGTCGCGCCGCCGCCGGCTCGCTGCTTGAGCTCGGCCTTGCCGGCGTCGAGCAGCTCGAGGGCCTTCCGTTTCTGGCGCAGCTGCTTCTTGGCGTGCAGGCCGTGCCGGTCGTCCGGCCTGACCTTGGCGGCGGCCCCGCGCTCGTCCGGGGTCCTGCTGGCCGGTCCGGCCTGCGCCGGCTGCAGGGTCGAGACGCTGAGCGCGAGCACGGCGGCCCCGGCCAGCAGACCGGGTGCGACTTTCCTCATGTGATGCCTTTCCAGATGTCTTGTCCGTCAGGCACCAGAGGTCCGCGGTCACAGCAGTACCGCGGCCAGCCCGAGCAGGTTGTCTTGTGCGGAACTGACCCTCGCCCAACCCTTGCGGCGAAGGCAAGACTTTTCGGGAAGATGTTCGGACGATCAGGCCGTTCGGCCCTTGCCCGGCCGAGTCCGGATGACGGGACGCGGGCGGCGGGCCTGCCCGGCTGCGGGGACCATGGCAGGAACAACCGGTGGGCGGGTGGCGTTGTCCCCACGACCACCCAGACTGCTCGAGGAGCTACGCCTTGTCCCCTGTGCCGATCAAGTTCGCCCCGCTCGTGGAGCCGGCCGCCGAGCTGACCACCGACGAGGTACGCCGCTACAGCCGGCACCTGATCATCCCCGACGTGGGGATGAGCGGGCAGAAGCGCCTCAAGAACGCCCGGGTGCTGGTCATCGGGGCCGGCGGGCTCGGTAGCCCGGCGCTGCTCTACCTGGCCGCTGCCGGGGTCGGCACCCTCGGGATCGCCGAGTTCGACGAGGTCGACGAGTCCAACCTGCAGCGCCAGATCATCCACGGCCAGTCGGACATCGGCCGGCCCAAGGCCGAGTCCGCGCGCGACTCCATCCGCGAGGCCAACCCGCTCGTGAACGTGGTGGTGCACCCCGAGCGCCTCGACAACGACAACGTGCTGCAGATCTTCGAGGGCTACGACCTGATCGTCGACGGCACCGACAACTTCGCCACGCGCTACATGGTCAACGACGCGGCGTACTTCCTGAAGATCCCCTATGTGTGGGGCTCCATCTACCGCTTCGACGGCCAGGCCTCGGTCTTCTGGCCGCACGCCGAGCTCGAGTCCGGCGAGAGCGCCGAGGCGCCCTGCTACCGCTGCCTCTACCCTGAGCCCCCGCCGCCGGGGATGGTCCCCTCGTGCGCCGAGGGCGGCGTCCTGGGCGTGCTCTGCGCGAGCATCGGCTCGATCCAGGTCAACGAGGCGATCAAGGTGCTCACCGGCATCGGCGAGCCGCTGGTCGGCCGGTTGATGATCTACGACGCCCTGGAGATGGAGTACCGCAAGCTCAAGGTCCGCAAGGACCCCAGCTGCGCGCTCTGCGGCGACAACCCGACCGTCACCGGGCTGATCGACTACGAGACGTTCTGCGGCGCGATCTCCGAGGACGCCGCGGATGCGGCCGTCGGGTCGACGATCTCGGTGAGCCAGCTCGAGCAGATGCTCAAGGAGCGCGACAACGGCGAGCGGGACTTCGTGCTGATCGACGTGCGCGAGCCCAACGAGTTCGAGATCAACCGGATCCCCGGCGCGGTGCTGATCCCCAAGGGCGAGTTCCTCAACGGCAACGCGCTCGGCGAGCTGCCCGCGGTGGACTCCGGCAGGCCGGTCGTCCTGCACTGCAAGAGCGGGGTGCGCTCGGCCGAGGCCCTCGCGGTGCTGAAGGGCGCCGGCTACGCCGACGCCGTGCACGTGGGCGGCGGCGTCGTCGCCTGGGTCAACCAGATCGACCCCAGCCAGCCGTCGTACTGACGTCCCTTTCTGAGCGTTCCGTGTGACGCGAAGCCGGACCCGCCCATAACCCGGGCGGGTCCGGCTTCGTTGCCTCCCTGTCAGGACTCGCTGTCGGACCAACTCGGGCCGACACCGCTACCGGAGGGATCCCTCAAGATGTCACTCGCCATGTCGAAGCCGGCACGCCGCGCCACCGGCGCGCTCGCCGTCCTCAGCACCGCTGTGCTCGCCACCGCGATGGTCTCGGCCTCACCCGCCGCTGCCGCGAAGCCCGGCAAGGGCGGCACAGTCGCCGCCGCGTGGGCGCCCGCCGCCACCGCAGAGATCCACCCCGGCACGATGATGTACACCGACGGTGCCCAGTGCACCGCCAACTTCGTCTACACCGACGGCGCGGCCAACGTCTACGTCGGCTACGCCGCGCACTGCGCCGGTCTCGGCTCGGCCACCGACACCGACGGCTGCCTGAACGACTCCGTGCCGCTCGGCACCAAGGTCGACTTCACCAACGACGGCAACCTGCTGTCCGAGGGCACCATCGTGGGCCACGGCACGCTCGTCTACTCGTCGTGGATCACCGAGCACCAGATCGGCACCACGGACCCGAACACCTGCGCCTACAACGACCTGGCGCTGGTCAAGGTCGACGCTGCCGACCTCGGCAAGGTCAACCCCTCCGTCCCGTTCTGGGGCGGCCCGACCGGCATCGACACCGACGGCACGGTCGCGGGTGACGACCTCTACACCTACGGCAACTCCAGCCTGCGCGCCGGCGTCTCGGCGCTCTCGCCCCACCAGGGTGTGAGCCTCGGTGACGACGCGGCCGACGGTGGCTGGACGCACCCGCTCTACACCGTGACCCCCGGCGTCCCCGGTGACTCGGGCTCGGGCTTCATGAGTGCTGACGGCCTGGCGGTCGGCACCCTGTCCACGATCGGCCTGGCTCCGCTGCCGGCGTCGAACAACATCGGCGACCTGGCCCACGAGCTGGCCTTCGCCCAGCAGCACTCCGGGATCTCGGGTCTGCAGATGGTCAACGGCACCGAGCCGTTCGCGCCCATCCTCTGATCCATCGCTCGCTGATCCATCGCTCCCCTGGGAGCGCACCAGATCGACGGCCCTGTCCGCGTAGCCGGACGGGGCCGTCGTTCGTTGGGGGACCATGCGACCTTCCAGGATCTCGGCCTCGTTCGTTGCCCTCCTCCTCCTGCTCCTCGCGTTCACCCCTCCGGCCACTGCCGGCCGGGCACGCGACGGCGCTGCCGCCCGCTGGGAGCCCGCCGCCACCGCGACGATCCATCCGGGCGTCCAGATGTTCACCGCGGGCGCCCAGTGCACCGCCAACTTCGTGTTCACCGACGCCGCCGGGCGGGTGTACGTCGGGTACGCCGCGCACTGTGCCGGGCGCGGTGGCAGCACCGACACGAACGGCTGCACCACCGGCTCCGAGCCGCTGGGCACCCCCGTCCGGTTCGCGCAGGGTGCGACCGCGGCCACCGGCGGCATGACCGTCGGGCACGGCACCCTCGTCTACAGCTCGTGGGGCACGATGCGCCGACTCGGCACGTCCGGGGCGAACATCTGCGCCTACAACGACCTCGCCCTGGTGAAGGTCGATGCCGACGACGTCGGCAAGGTCAACCCGTCCGTTCCGTTCTGGGGTGGTCCCGCGGGCCTGGCGAGGGACGGCGCCCCTGCGGGCAGCCAGGTCTTCACGTGGGGCCAGTCCAGCCTGCGTCCCACGACGGCCCTCTCCCCGAAGACCGGAGTCTCACTGGGTGGGTCCGGCGGCGGCTGGAGCTGGGACGCCTACACCGCCAGCCCGGGCATCCCGGGCGACTCGGGCAGCGGGTTCCTCGACGCGGAGGGCCGCGCGCTGGGCACGCTCTCGACGGTAGCCATCGCGCCGCTCGCCGGGTCCAACGGCGTCGGCGACCTCGTCCGGGAGCTCGCCTTCGCGCAGGCGCACGCCGGGATCGACGGGCTGCGGCTGGTGCCCGGCACGAAGGCGTTCAGCGGGTAGGTTCCTCCGCATGACGGCCAGGCGTTCATCGGCGACGGCCGTCGTGGCCGTCCTCGGCAGCGTGCTGCTGGTCGCCCTGCTCGTGACCTGGGCTGCCTCCATCGGACCGGGAGACGTGCTCACCGGTGACGGTCCGGCCACCCACCGGGCCTCGCCGACGAGCACGACTCCCACCGAGTCGCTCTCGGGCACGCCCTCTCCCTCTCCCTCGAGCTCCGAGCCCGAGCGCCCGAGCGAGCCGAGCGACCACCCGGTGCTCTACGCCTTTGCGATCGCCGTCGAGGTCGCCCTCGGGCTCCTGGTGCTCATCTTCCTGGTGCGCCTGGTTCGCCGGGTCGTGGAGGCCTGGGCCGAACGGCGGCGGCCCGACGCGCCTGCGGAGACCATCGCCTTCGACGTGCTGGAGGTCGCCCACCGGGTCACCGACGAGATCGCCCGGGACGCCGACGCGCAGCGTGCGGTGCTGCTGGGCGGATCACCGCGCAACGGCATCGTCGAGTGCTGGCACCGCTTCGAGCAACAGGCAGCCGCAGCCGGTCTGGCGCGCGGCCCCTGGGAGACCTCCTCGGAGTTCACGCTGCGCGTGCTCGACCTTGCGGAGGCGGACTCGGCCACGGTGGAGAGGCTCGCCGTGCTCTACCGGGAGGCCCGGTTCTCCGGGCACCCGATGGACGAGGAGGCGCGTGCTGCAGCCGTGCGGGCCCTCGACGCCATCCACGCAGGGCTGAACGTCCGCGCGGGCGGTCGCTCGTGACCGGGCGGCGCTGGTGGCGGGTGGCCTTGGCCGTCGGGCTGTTCGGGGTGCTCGAGGTGGTCTTCACCTGGGTGGACTTCGAGCCGCGAGCCGGCCGGCTCGCGCTCCTGGTCTTCCTCTGCGTCGCCGTCGCCGGACTGGTCCGCGACAGCCTGGGGGACAGCGGACCCCCGTGGTCGGTGCGGACGGTCCGGCCGATCACGACGCCGGGGGCCGATGCGCGGCTGGGGGCCTACGTCCGCCTCATCGAGAGCCACCTGACCGCGGCCACCGCCGACCGGGGAGTCCGGGACCGGCTCGCCGTGCTCTGCGACGAGCGGCTCGAGCGGCGCCGGGCGCTCCGCCGCGACGACCCGGCAGCCGAGGCGCTGCTCGGCCCCGACCTGCTCCGCGACCTTTCCGGCCCACCCAGGCGGCTGGCGCGCACCGAGATCGACGACTACCTGAAGAGGATCGAGGCCCTGTGACGGACCCCATGACCAACCCAGTGACCAACCCAGCGACCAGCCCCGAGACCAACCCGGGCGTGAGCGAGGCGTCCCGGCTGGCCGGGACGGTGCTCGACGAGGTCCAGCGCGCCGTGGTCGGCAAGCGGGAGGCGCTGACCCTGGTCCTCGCGGCGATCCTTGCCAAGGGCCACGTGCTGCTCGAGGACTTCCCGGGGCTGGGCAAGACCCTGGCTGCCCGGTCGTTCGCGCAGGCGCTCGGCCTCGACTTCGCGCGGGCCCAGTTCACCCCCGACCTGCTGCCGGCCGACCTCACCGGGTCGTTCCTCTACGACCAGCGACGCGGTGAGTTCGAGTTCCGCCGCGGCCCGCTGTTCACGGGGCTGCTCCTGGCCGACGAGATCAACCGGACGCCGCCCAAGACGCAGTCGGCCCTGCTCGAGGCGATGCAGGAGCACCAGGTGACTGTCGAGGGGGAGACGTTCGCGCTGCCGGACCCCTTCCACGTCCTCGCGACGGCCAACCCGATCGAGTACGAAGGCACCTACCCGCTGCCCGAGGCCCAGCTCGACCGGTTCCTGCTCCGGGTGAGCTTCGGCTACCCCACGTCGAGCGAGGAGTACGACGTCCTCGCCCGGCGGCTGGAGCGGCGCCGCGAGGAGATCGTGCTCGACCCGGTGACCGACGCCGACGGTCTGCGGGGGATCCAGGCGGCCGTCGAGACCGTGCAGGTCGACGAGAGCGTGGGCCGCTACTGCGTCGAGCTCGCCACGGCGACCCGGGAGCACCCCGAGGTCCTCACCGGCTCCTCGCCGCGCGGGTCGCTCGGGCTGGTCCTGACCGCCCGGGCGTTCGCCGTGCTGCGCGGGCGCGACTACGTGATCCCCGAGGACGTGAAGGCCGTGGCGCGCTCCGTGCTGGCGCACCGGATCACGGTCCGCCCGGAGCTGTGGATGACCGAGGCCAGCGGCCGGCGCGTCGTCGACGACGTGCTGGGCCGGGTGCCCACGCCCACGACCCTCGAGGGTGCTCGGGTTCGATGACGACCTGGCGGACGACCGCGGCGCTGAGCCGGGCGCTGGCCATCGGTGGCCTCGGGCTGGCGACGGCGGTGCTGTTCGGCGAGCCGGTGCTGGTCGTCCTCACCGCTCCGTTCCTGGTCCTCGGTGCCCTGGGGCTGCTGCACCGGCCGAGCTCGCGGCCCCGGGTGTCGACGCGGCTCGACCACACGGTGCTGCACGAGGGGCAGGGCACCCTGTCCCGGTTGTGGGTCGACGACCTCACCGGCGTCGAGCACGTCACCCGGATCGCCGGGCGCGTCCCGCACGTGGCGCTGCACCCGGCCGACGGCCGGATGGGGCGGCTGGTCGGCCCCGAGGGAGAGCTGCCGGACGTCGAGGTGAGCCCCCGCCGGTGGGGCAGGCGCAACCTCGGTGAGGACGAGGTGGCGCTGACGAGCCGGTGGGCCGGGTATCGCTGGGGCCCCGAACGGCTGGTCGGCCACCAGCTGCACGCGCTGCCCGTGCGGGCGCCGTTCGACTCGCGGGCCGAGGCGCCGCAGCCGCTCGGCCTGGTCGGCGCGCACCGCTCCCGCCGGCTCGGGCAGGGCAGCGAGTTCGCCGCGATCCGTCCCTTCCAGGTCGGTGACCGGCTGCGCCGGATCAACTGGCGCGTCTCCCTGCGCACCGAGTCCCTGCACGTCGTGACGGCGCTGGGGGAGGAGGACACCGGCGTCCTCGTCGTGGTCGACGCCCTCGCCGACCACGGCCGCTCCGGTGGTGTGGACGGGGCGGCGAGCAGCCTCGACGTGACCGTGCGGGCCGCGGCCGCCCTCGCCGAGCACCACGTCCGGGGTGGCGACCGGGTCTCGCTGCGGGTGGTCGGAGCGGGCGGCGAGAGCGTCGGGTACGGCGCGGGGCAACGGCACCTGCGGATGATCCTCGGCCGGCTCGCGCTGCTGCACGTGGGTGAGCCGCGCGGTCTCTCGGCCGACCAGCTGCACCTCGGCGCCACCGCCGGCACCGTGGTCATCGTGCTCTCCCCGATGCTCTCCGAGGCGATCGCCACCGCGACGGCCACCTGGGTGCGCCGCGGCCTGCCGGTGCTGGTGGTCGACACCCTGCCTCCTGACGCCCAGCCGGCGGTGATCGAGGGCACCGACCCCCGGATCGCCGACCTGGCCTGGCGGATGCGGCGCCTCGAGCGGGACCAGGTGCTCGCGCGCCTCTCGTCCCTGGGCTGCCCGGTGGTGGCCTGGCGTGGCCCCGGCACGCTCGACGACGTGCTGCGCCGGCTCGCCCGGCGTGCCCAGCTGCCCCAGGTGCGGGCCCGATGATCGGCGGCTGGACCCGCGGGCAGTGGGTGCTGCGGTCGACCATGGTGCTGGGCCTGCTCGTCGCGCTGCTGGCCACGTCCCTGGTCGGCGTACCGCCCCGGTGGTGGCTGGTCGTCGTGGTGGCCGCCCTGGCGCTGGGCTTCGCACGCTTCCCCGAGTCCCACATGGGCACCGTCGCGATGGCCCTCGTGGTCGTCTGGTGGGGAGTGTCGCTGCGCGACGGACTGCATGCCGAGGCGCTCCTGGCGGCCGCCGGCCTGCTCGCCTCCCATGTGGCCGGGCTGGTGGCGGCCTACGGACCCGACGAGCTGCCGCTGGACCGGGCGACGTCGCGCCGCTGGGTGCTGCGCGCCGGGGTGGCCTTCCTGCTCGCACCGGCGCTGTGGGCGCTCGCCGTCGTGCTGCGCGGGCAGCCCGAGCCGCCGGGGATGTGGGTGGCCGGGCTGGCTGCCGCCCTGGCGGCGACGCTGGTGGCGACCCTGGCGTTCACGAACCAGGAGAGCGACTGATGGCGCGGATCGACCCCGAGGAGTACCTCGAGCGGGTGTTGTCCTGCGTCGAGCGGGTGCCCCGCGGCCGGGTCACGACGTACGGCGCGATCGCGGAGGTCGTCGGCGCCGAGCTCGGCGGCGGCGGGCCGCGCCAGGTCGGCTCGATCATGGCGGCGTACGGCGGCCCGGTGCCGTGGTGGCGGGTCGTGCGGGCCGACGGGTCGCTCCCGCCGAGCCATGACGCCGAGGCCCGACAGCACTACCTCGAGGAGGGCACCCCGTTGCGGCCGTCGGGCAACGTCGACATCAGGCAGGCGTTCTGGCGGCCGTGAGCTCGGCCAGCCGGGCCAGCGCCTTCGGGAAGATCTCCGCGGGCGGCGTGACCAGGCCGGCGCCGACCTGGCCCACCCCGGCCTGCTTGCCGGCCATGCCGGTGTTGATCTGCGGCAGGATGCCGGTCCGGCACACGCGGCTGACGTCGATCCCGCTCGGGACGCCCTGGAACTCCAGCACGGGCACCGTCCAGCGGGGGTTCTCGCCGAGGGTGATCTCGTGCATGCGCCGGGTGGTCGCGAGGGCGTCGGGGACGCTGCCGCCGACCAGGCGCACGATCGCCGGGGCCGTGGCCATCGCGAAGCCGCCGATGCCGGCGGTCTCGGTGATCGCGGAGTCGCCGATGTCCGGGTTGGCGTCGTCCGGGCCGTAGTCGCCGAGGTAGAGCCCCTCGGCGACCTGGGCCGGCCCGGTGAACCACTCGTCGCCCGTGCCGGCGGTCTGGATGCCGAAGTCGGTGCCGTTGCGCGCCATCGCCACGACCATCGTCGAACCCTCGGTCCCGCGGGCCGCGTCGAGCGCGAGCTTGCAGGCGGGCATGGCGAGGTTGAGGAAGAAGTGGTCGTTGCCACCGATGAAGCGCAGCGCGTCGGCCACGTCGCCCTGGCTGAACCCCGCGTCGGCCCCGCCGCTCACCATCGAGGGGGCGAGGTCGCGCAGCAGCATGAGCGTGCCGGCCCGGTTGCGGTTGTGGGCCTCGTCGCCCATCTGCAGCATCTGGGTCAGGATCCCGGTGACGTCGACCGGCCCGGTGGAGTCACGCACGGTGCGGACCGCCTGCTGGAGCAGCGGGCCGAGCACGTCGCGCATCCAGCCCAGCCGGGTGAGCACCTCGGGGGAGTAGGCGCCGTAGCGGAGCACCTTGCCCAGCCCCTCGTTGAGGGAGCAGTGCGTGCGGGCACCGGTCTTCGGGTCCTCGAGCACGAACATCCACATGCTCGGGGTGACGACGCCCGCCATCGGTCCGACGGTGCGGCGGTGGTGGCAGGGCTCGAGCTCGACGCTGGTGCCGGCCTCGAAGAGGGCGACGGCGTCCTCGGGGTCCGCGACGAGACCCTCCAGGGCGGCGCCTCCCATCAGGGCCCCGCGCAGGGGGCCCGAGGCGCGTGCCCACTCGATGGGCGGACCGGCGTGGAGGAACTGCCCCGGCTCCAGGCCGAGCACCTCGCGTGCCGGAGCCACGTCGACCAGCTGGGCGGTGACGCCGAGCATCGCGGCCAGGGCGCGGTCGTTGGCGTCGCGGCGCAGCGGGTCGGCGGCGACGGTGGCGAGGGCGGCCTCGGTGCCGGGCATCGGCGGACGCCAGTCGACCCGGGTGACGTCGACGGCCTGGGCGGCCACCGCGTCGGCGAAGAGGTCAGCGCCTGCGGACACGACGTGGGTGGGGGTGGTCATCGCAGCCCTTCCATGAGCTCGATCGCGCGCCGCGTGGCGCTGGCGTTGGACAGGTGGACCTCAGCGCCGGCCCCGACGAGGGCGCGCACCTGTTGTTCCAGCCCCTGGGGGTCGGCATCGGTGCCGACGACCGCCACGACGACGGGCTGGCGCACCTGCGCGATCGCCGGGGCGAGGGCAGCGGCGGGGTCGGGCTCGGAGCCGTGTCCCAGCACGACGTCCATCAGCACGACGGCCGTCGACGCGTCGGCGGCGGTGCGGGCGAGGTGCTCGAGCCGCAGGGTCGGGTCGATCATCGGGTGGGCGCGGCCCGCGGTGAGCGCGTCGTCGCCGAAGTCGACCATCGTGTGGGTCTCCGCGGTCAGGTCTGCTCCGAGCGCGAGGTCGGGGGAGAACGGGATGTTGCTGTGGACCGGGCCGAGCGCCGCGGTCGCGATCAGCATCGCCTCGTCGCACAGCGTGCCGCCGACGAAGAGGCCGCGCAGGGCGTGGCCCGTGGTGGCGGCCGTGGCCGTGCCGCAGACCGGCCAGGACGGTACGTCGACCCCGAGCCTGGCCAGGACGGCCTCGGCCGAGGCGGTGAGGTCGGGCCGTCCGGCACCGAGCAGGGCGAACTCGACCGGCGTGCCCAGGCCGGCGGCGTACGTCCGGATCTCCTCGGCGACGTCGTCGGCGGGCGGCTTGGACACCACCACGATCAGCTCGACCGCCGGGTCCGCGTCGAGCCGGCGCATCGCCTCCCGGGTGGAGAGGCCGCGCACGTCGGCGGAGAGGTCGCGGCCACCGACACCGAGCGCCGAGGAGACGCCGACACCGGCGTGGTCGAGGAGCGCGAGCAGCTGCTGGCAGCCCGTGCCCGAGGCGGCGACGATGCCGACCGGGCCGGGGCGGACCGTGTTGGCGAACCCGAGCCCGAGCCCGCCGACCACGGCGGTGCCGCAGTCCGGACCCATGACGAGTAGCCCGCGGTCGGTGGCGGTGCGCTTGAGGGCGAGCTCCTGGTCGAGCGGCACGTTGTCGCTGAAGATCATCACGTCGCGGCCGGCGTCGAGCGCGTCCATCGCCTCGACCAGCGCGCTGGCGCCGGGGACCGAGACCAGGGCCAACCCGTCGGGGGAGCGGCGCAGGGCGCCGGCGGTGGTCCGCGGCGGCGCAACCTCGGTGGGGCCGTCGTCGCGTCGGTTCGCGTCCTGCAGCGCCCGGTCGACACCGGCGAGCGCCGCGTCGAGGTCCGCGTCCTCGGCCAGCCGCAGCGCCACGACCAGGTCGTTGGTGGTCGCCCCGGGCGGGATGGTGAAGCCCATCTGGGTCAGCACCTCGATGTTGAGGCCGGTGGCCATCGCCACCTGGGCGGCCAGCACTCCCTCGAGGCCCTGGACGGCGCGGCTCACCTGCAACAGCGTGACCGAGTCGGCGTAGGCGCCCGGTCGCAGCTCGACGTGGGTGTGGTCGCTCATGCGGCGATCCCTTCGGTGTGGAGGAGCTCGGTCAGCGCCAGGCGGGCGCCGTGGAGGAGGCCGGCGCCGGAGGTGTGACCCACCCCGGCGAGGGTTGTTGCGGCGGTGGGCTCGTCCGGCGTGCCGAGCGAGGCGACGTACGCCGCGAACTCGGGCAGCCCCTCGCCGTGCATCGCGCAGTCGAGCAGGGTGGCCGAGAGGAGGGTGGTGCGGGGCATCAGCTCGCGCACGGCGGCGTCGACTGCCGGTGTCGCGACGCCGGCCGCGCGGTGGGTCGCGAGCCAGCCGCAGAGGATGTCGTCGCCGAGCGGGGTCAGGCCGTCACCGCGCCCGACGAGCTGGGCCACGGCCTGCGGGTCGAGCGGGCGATCGAGGGGTGCGGTGGGCGGCAGGGCGGCCGCGGAGCGGACGGCGCCGCGCGGGTCGAGCCGGGGGACGCGCACGTCGACGATCCGCCCCACGACCAGCGGCGTGGCGTCGAGGTGGAGGACCCCCGCGCTGACGTGGGCCTCGCTGCCCAGGGAGAGGAGGTCGGGGAGCGTCGAGCGCAGCGCGCACGGGACGGCCGTCGCGTCGCTGCCGACCACGCCCACGCACCAGCCCGCGACCTCGACGTAGACCGCGTGCCGGCCACGGTGCAGCACGCGCACGGCCCCGTCCGGGGCGTGGCCCAGGAGCTCGCGGACCCGCGCCGGCGCGCTGACGTGGATCACGCGGGGAGGGGGCACAGCCTCGACGCTAGCGGCAGGGATTACGGTTTACCGATGTGAGGTTGTGCCAACGATCCCGTGGATGGAGCGCAAGTGTTGATAGCCGGCGGTGACGCGAGCGCAGCCCTGGCCCGGGTGGACGCGCTGCACACGGGACTGACCCAGATCGTGCTGGAGGGCGGCAACCTGGACGGCATCGCCGCCGAGGTCGCCCGCGTGCTCGACGTCGGGGTGCTGTTCACCTCGACCGACGGACGCGAGCGGGCGGTCGCCCTGCAGGCCGACCTGCGCGAGCAGCTCGCCGCCCACGACCTGGTGGACCCGACCGGCCGACTGCGGGTCGAGCGGATCGGCACGGACGCGATCCCGATCGGTGCCGGTGAGGTGCGCTGCCTGCGGGTCGTGGCCGGCGGCGCCGACCTGGCCCGCCTCGTGTGCGTGCGCCCGGACGGGCCGATCTCCTCCGACGACGTGCACGCCCTGGAACGCGCCGCCGCCGTGGCCGCCCTGCTGATCACGCGCGAGGAGGCGGTGACAGCGGTCGAGAACAAGTACCAGGGCGACTTCCTGCGCGACCTGTTCCTGCGCCGGGCGGGGGACGAGGAGTACGTCGCCGAGCACGCCGACACCTTCGGGTGGGACCTGCGCCGTCCCGTGGTCGTGGTGGCCGCCGAGATCGATCCGAGCCCGCCCGGCGAGGCGCCCGCCCCGCGCGTCCAGCGGCGTCAGTGGCAGGAGCGGTTCTGCGCGGCGTGGCGCCAAGTCAGCCGCAACCTCGACTCCGGCATCCCCAGCGTCGACTTCTCCTCCGAGGTGGTCACCCTGCTGCCCCTGCACGAGGACGACGTCGAGCCCGTCCCCGGGCACGGCGTCGTACGACGCGCGGTGTTGGCGGTGCAGGGGGACAAGGGCGGCGGTCGGCGCCCGTTCTCGGTCGGGGTGAGCCGGGTGGCCCGCTCGCTCGACGAGCTGCCCGAGGCCTACGCCCAGGCGCGGCGCGCGGTGGAGGTCGGGCGCCGGGTCAACGGCGGGGGCTCGACGACCTTCTTCGACCAGCTCGGGCTGCACCGGCTGATCGCGCTCATCCCCGACGGTGGTGAGCTGCGGGCCTTCACCCGCGACGTGCTCGGCCCGCTGGCCGAGCCGACGCCGGAGGCGGCCGACCTGCGCGAGACGCTGCAGGTGCTGCTCGACACGAACTTCAACGTCGCCGAGGCGGCGCGGCTGCAGTTCTTCCACTACAACACGATGCGCTACCGGGTCAGCAAGCTCGAGCGGCTGCTCGGCCCGCTCGTCGAGCGACCCGCACCTGCGCCTCGACGTCGCGGTGGCACTGCGCGTCCTGGAGATCGCGGTCTGACCCACCCCCCCGATGCCCCACCCCCGGCGCGGGGCATCGGAGAGCGGTGACGGGTGTTGAGGCGCGCCCACAAGAGGTGCCAGTCGATCCGGCGTTCCTTCGGCATTTCTCGCCGTCGTGGGTGTGTCATGAAGATCACTAGTTTGTGGAGCCTCGGGGCCATTTCAACAAGAGAGGAAAGCCCATGTCGTCAATGTTCAAGTGGGATGTGGTCGATCCGGCCCCGGGAGAAGCGGTCGGACCGCTTCAACGGCTCAGCTGGGGCAAGACCGCGGGCCTGGGAGCCCAGCACGTGGTCGCCATGTTCGGAGCCACCTTCGTCTTCCCGCTGGTCATGGGGCTCGACCCCAACCTGGCCATCATGTTCTCCGGTATCTGCACCATCGCGTTCCTGCTCATCTGCAGCAACCGGGTGCCCAGCTACCTCGGCACCAGCGCCTCCTTCGTGGCCAGCGTCGCGGCCATCCGCGGCCAGGGCGGCGACTCCGCTGACGTCACCGGCGCGATCATGGTGGCCGGCATCGTGCTGCTCCTCGTCGGCGTGCTGGTGCACTTCTCCGGCGCCGGCCTGATCCACAAGATCCTGCCGCCGGCCGTCACCGGCGCCGTCGTCATGCTGATCGGCTTCAACCTGGCGCCGGTCGTCGCCGGCATCTACTGGCCCCAGGACCAGTGGGTCGCGCTGCTGACCGCCACGTTCATGATCTGTGCCGCAGTGCTGTTCCCGGGCTTCTGGTCGCGGATCGCGGTGTTCCTCGCGCTGATCTTCGGCTACCTGATCTCGTGGGTCTTCGACGGTGTCTTCGGCAACATCACCTCGGTGCTCCCGACCGGTCCCGACGCCGTCTCCCACGAGCGCGTCAGCTGGGCCGGCGTCAAGGCTGCCGACTGGATCGGCTTCCCGAGCGGCACGCTCGCTGACGGCGTCTCCGTCGTGCACGGACCGAGCCTTTCGCTCACCTTCATCCTGCTGGTGCTGCCCGGTGTCATCGCCCTGATCGCGGAGAACACCGGCCACGTCAAGGCCGTCGCCGAGATGACCGGCGAGGACCTGGACCCCTACATGGGTCGCGCCATCGGCGCCGACGGCTTCGCCACCGCGCTCGCGAGCGCGTTCGGCGGCTCGCCGACCACGACGTACGCCGAGAACATCGGCGTCATGGGTGCCACCCGGGTCTACTCCACCGCGGCGTACTACTTCGCTGCTGGCGTGGCCATCCTGCTGGGTCTCTGCCCGAAGTTCGGCGCGATCGTCAGCGCCACCCCCGGCGGTGTCCTCGGCGGGATCACGGTCGTGCTCTACGGCATGATCGGCCTGGTCGGCGCCAAGATCTGGGTCGAGAACCGCGTGGACTTCGGCAACCCGGTCAACATGGTCGGTCTCGCGGCCGGCCTGATCGCCGGTATCGGTGGCGTGAAGATGACGTTCGGTGACAACTTCGAGCTGAGCGGCATCGCCCTCGGCACGATCATGGTCATCGTGTACTTCCACCTCGTGAACCGTGGCCACAACAAGGGCACCCACCACCGGGGTGCGGACGAGGTCACGCACGCACTGTGAAACCTGCACCGTTCGCCTATCGCCGGCCAGAGTCGCTCGCCGAGGCACTCGCGACCCTGGCCGGCGAGGCGAACGCCAAGGTCCTCGCCGGGGGTCAGAGCCTGGTCCCGTTGCTGTCGATGCGGCTGGCTGCGCCGGCCATGCTCGTCGACATCAACGGGGTCCCGGGGCTCGACCACGTGACGGCGTCTGACGACGGCGTCCGGGTGGGTGCGCTCGCCCGGCACGCCGACGTCCTGGCCAGTCCCGAGGCCCGCCGCGTCCAGCCGCTGCTCGCGATGGCCCTGAGCCACGTGGCCCATCCGACGATCCGGAACCGGGGCACGACCGTCGGCTCCCTCGTGCACGCCGACGCGGCGGCCGAGATGCCGGTCGTGCTGCGCCTGCTGGGCGGTTCGCTCGAGGTCGCGTCGGTCGCCGGCCGTCGCACGATCGGCGCCGAGGACCTGTTCCTCGGCCCGCTCGAGTCGTCGGTCCGCCACGACGAGATCGCGGTCGAGGCGTTCTTCCCGGCGCTGCCTGCCGGCGCCGGCGTCGCGTTCGACGAGATCGCTCGCAGGCACGGCGACTACGCCCTGTGCGGGGTCGCGGCGCTGGTCCGGCTCGACGGCTCCGGTCCCGACGGGGCGGTCGTCGAGGCGCGCGCCGGGTTCCTCTCGGTCGACGAGCTGCCGACCGTGGTCGACCTGAGCGCCGCCCTGGCCGGGGGCGTCGACGACGCCAGCCTGGCGGCGGCCGCCGAGGCCGCGCTGGCCCAGCTCGACCCTGCGGGGGACATCCACGCCACCGCCGCCTACCGCGCCCAGCTGGTGCGGGTCCTGACCAGCCGCGTCCTGCGCGCGGCCTACGATGATGCACGGGAGCGAGCATGACCGAGGAGCTGCACGACGTACGCCTGAGCGTCAACGGGACCACCCGTGACGTGCAGGTGCCCGCGCGGCGACTGCTGTCCGACGCCCTGCGCCACGACCTCGGCCTCACCGGCACCCACGTCGGCTGCGAGCACGGCGTCTGCGGCGCCTGCACGGTCCTCGTCGACGGGCGGCCGATGCGCTCCTGCCTGATGTTCGCGGTCTCGGCCGTGGACACCGAGATCACCACGGTCGAGGGGCTGACCAACCCCGATGGCTCGCTCGGGCCCGTGCAGCAGGCCTTCGCGGAGTGCCACGGCCTCCAGTGCGGCTTCTGCACGCCCGGCTTCCTGACCACGATCACCGCCGGGCTGCGCGAGAACCCCACCCCCACGCACGACGAGGCGCGCGAGATGATCGCCGGCAACCTCTGCCGCTGCACCGGCTACCAGAACATCGTGAAGGCCGTGGAGCGAGCGGCTGAGCTCTCATGACCACCAAGCTCATGGGCACCCGCGTCCAGCGGGTCGAGGACCAGCGGTTCCTGCGCGGCCTGGGTCGCTACGTCGACGACATCGGCGTCGAGAACAACGCCACGATGCTGCACGCCGCCGTCCTGCGCTCGCCGCACGCCCACGCCCGGATCATCGACATCGACGTCGACGAGGTGCTCGACCTCGACGGCGTGCACGCCGTGTGGACCTACGACGACCTCACCGGGCCGATGGCCGAGCCGCTGCCGCTGCTGATCCCGCACCCGGCGCTGACCCACGGCCGCACGCAGTACGCCCTGGCCAAGGACGAGGTCAACTACATGGGCGAGGCGATCGCGTTCGTCGTCGCCGACGACCGCTACGTCGCCGAGGACGCCGTCGGCCGGATCAAGGTCTCCTACGAGTTCCTCCCGCCGGTCGTCGGCATCGACAACGCCCGCGCGGCCAGGCACCTCGTCCACGAGGACGTGCCCGGCAACGTCGGCGCGCGCCTCGAGCAGAACGTCGGCGACGCTCCGGCCGCGATCGCGACCGCCCCGCACCGACTCTCCCTCGACCTCACCATCGAGCGCAGCGCCTGCATGCCCATGGAGGGCCGCGGCACCGTCGCGCGCTGGGACGCCGACATCAACCGGCTGCAGGTGTGGACCTCCACGCAGACCTCGACCGGCGTCCGTGCCGCGGTGGCGGTGAAGATGGGGCTCGACCTCGGCCAGGTCGACGTGATCACGCCCGACGTGGGCGGCGGCTTCGGCGTCAAGATCAACCACCCCTGGCCCGAGGAGCTGCTGGTGCCGATGGCGGCCCGCGTCCTGGGCCGCACGGTGAAGTTCACCGAGGACCGGCGCGAGCACTTCATCTCCTCGGCGCACGAGCGGGGTCAGGTCCACCACGTCGAGGTCGGCTTCGACGACGAGGGCCGGCTGCTCGGGCTCGACGTCGAGTTCTGGCACGACCACGGCGCCTACTCGCCGTACGGCCTGATCGTCCCGATCATCACCTCGACCCAGCTGCTCGGCCCCTACAAGCCGCAGAACTACCGGGTCGTCTTCGAGTCGCTCTACACCAACACCGTGATGGTCACGCCGTACCGCGGGGCCGGGCGGCCGCAGGGCTGCTACACGATGGAGCGGACCATGGACGCCATCGCGGCGTACCTCGGCAAGGACCGCACCGAGGTCCGCGCCACCAACTTCATCCAGCCCGACGAGTTCCCCTACGACCAGGGGATGATCTTCCAGGACGGCCGCGAGCTGGAGTACGACTCCGGCGACTACCCCGCCTCGCTGGAGAAGATCAAGGCGCTGGTCGGCTGGGACGAGTTCCCCGCGTTCCGCGCCGAGATGGCCGCCCAGGGACGGCAGGTCGGCATCGGCCTGGCCTGCTACGTCGAGGGCACCGGCGTCGGGCCCTACGAAGGCGCACACGTCCACATCGAGACCTCCGGCAAGGTCAAGGTCGCCACCGGCCTGACCACCCAGGGCCAGGGGCACGCCACCGTCTTCGCCCAGCTGGTCGCCGACGAGCTCGGGGTGAAGTTCGAGGACGTCGAGGTCGTCACCGGTGACACGCGGCGGATGCCGTACGCCGTCGGCACGTTCGCCTCGCGCGCCGCCGTGATGAGCGGCTCGGCGATCCACCTGGCCGCCAAGCGGGCCAAGGAGAAGGTGCTCAAGATCGCCGCCGACGCGCTCGAGGCCGACCCCGAGGACCTGCAGATCGTCGACGGGGTCGTGTCGGTGAAGGGCTCGCCCGGGTCCTCGATCGACCTCGGCACGGTCTCGGTGCTGTCGAACCCGCTGCGCTACGCCTTCGACGAGGCGTCCAAGGCCGCGACCCAGTTCTCCGTCGGCGACCCCGGCAAGCCGCCGGTGCCCGAGGACGAGGAGCCGGGCCTGGAGGGCAAGGACTTCTACTCGCCGGAGCGTGCGACGTTCGCCTCCGGCATGCACGCCGTGATCGTCGAGACCGACCCGTTGACCGCGGAGATCACGATCCTGAAGTACGCCGTCGTCCACGACTGCGGGCACCTGATCAACCCGATGATCGTCGAGGGCCAGATCCACGGCGGCGTCGCGCAGGGGATCGGCGGCGCGCTGTACGAGCGGATGGCCTACGACGAGTCCGGCCAGCTGCTCAACGCGTCGTTCATGGACTTCCTGATGCCCTACGTCACCGAGATCCCCGACGGCATCGACGATCGACCACCTCGAGACGCCGTCCCCGCTCAACCCGCTCGGCATCAAGGGCGCGGGCGAGGCCGGCGTGATCCCGTCGGCCGCGGTGTTCGCCTCCGCCATCGAGGATGCCGAAGGATTCCCGATCACGGCGATGCCGATCTCGCCGTCCGAGCTTTTCGAGCTGCGTCAGCAGCGTGCCAAGGAGACCCCATGAAGTTCACCGGCGACGCCACCCTGAACGCCCCGATCGACCAGGTGTGGTCCGCGATCCTCGACCCGTCCGTGCTGGTGCGGACGATCCCCGGCTGCGAGCGGCTGGAGGCGACGGGGGAGAACAGCTACGCCATGACGGTCACCGCGGGGGTGGCCGCGATCAAGGGCACCTACGCCGGGTCGTGCGAGCTGTCCGACCTCGACCCGCACGCGTCGCTGGTGATGAAGCTGCAGGGGGCGGGCGCTCCCGGGACGATCGGCGCGGACGTCAACGTCGGCTTCGTCGACGGCGGCAACGGGACCACGACGATCACCTACGACGCGGACGCCGTCGTCGGCGGCATGGTCGGTGGCGTCGGTCAGCGGATGCTGACGTCGGTCTCGCGCCGGATGGCGGGGGAGTTCTTCGGCAACGTCGACGCAGTCCTCACCGGAGCCGCTCCGGCCGCCGTTGCGGCTCCGGTCGCGCCGGGTGCTCCGGCCGGGGCGGCTGCCGCGCCCGCCGCCGGTCAGGTGTTCGTCGCCCCGCCGAAGGCCGGTGGCATCGCCGCCCAGGACGACTTCCTCAAGGGCATCGCGGTGGGTGCCGGACTCGTCGTGCTCGGCGTGATCGTCGGCGGGATCTTCGGCCGCCGGCGATGACCGGGCTGTCGGTCGACTCGACCGCACGTGAGATGGCGGCCGCCGTACGCGCCAGGGAGATCTCGGCGCGCGAGCTGCTCGACCTCCACCTCGGCAGGATCGCCGAGCGCAACCCGCAGCTCAACGCGATCGTGTCCCTCGACGAGGAGCGGGCGCGCGAAGGCGCGGCGCAGGCCGACGAGCAGCTCGCCTCCGGCGGCGAGGTGGGGCCGCTGCACGGGCTGCCGTTCGCGTTCAAGGACACCCACGCAGTCGGTGGCTGGCGCACGACGTACGGCTCCCCGCTCTTCGCCGACCACGTCCCCGAGGCCGACGAGCTGATCGTCGAGCGCGTACGACGTGCCGGTGTCGTCGTGATCGGCAAGACCAACGTGCCGGAGTTCGCGGCGGGGTCGCACACGTTCAACAAGGTCTTCGGCACCACGCTGAACCCCGTCGACCCGACGCGGTCCGCGGGCGGCTCCAGCGGGGGAGCGGCGTGCGCGCTGGCCTCCGGCATGGTCCCGCTGGCCGACGGCTCCGACATGGGGGGCTCGCTGCGCAACCCGGCGTCGTTCTGCGGCGTGGTGGGCCTGCGGCCCTCGCTCGGCCGGGTGCCGGAGTGGCCGCTCTACAACCAGTGGGAGACCACGTCGGTCGGCGGCCCGATGGCCCGCAACGTCGGCGACCTCGCCCTGCTGCTCTCGGTCCTGGCCGGTCCCGACCCGCGCGTGCCGCAGGCGCTGGGGGATCCGGGCGCCGCGTTCGCCCCGCCGCTGACGGGCTCGCTGGCCGGTCTGCGGGTCGCGGTGACGACCGACCTCGGTGGTGCGTTCGAGGTCGACGACGAGGTGGCCGGGGTGGTCGAGTCGTCCGGCGCCGTCCTCGCGTCGGCCGGCGCCGCGGTGGCCGCGGCGTACCCCGACCTGGACGTCGCCGACGACACCTTCCGCACGCTGCGCGCCTGGCACCTGCAGGCCAAGCTCGGGCCTCTGCTCGACCGGCACCCAGAGGCCTTCAAGCAGTCGCTCGCCGACAACATCCGGCTGGGGGAGTCCCTCACCGGTCGTGACGTGGCCCGCGCCTACACCCAGCGCACCACCCTCTCGGAGCGGATGCGCGAGTTCTTCACGTCGTACGACGTGCTGGTGCTGCCGGTCTCGCAGGTGCCGCCGTTCCCCGCCGACCAGGAGTTCCCCTCGGCGATCAACGGCCGGCCGATGGAGACCTATCTCGACTGGATGCGCTCGGCCTACCTGATCACCGTCACCGGCTGCCCCGCCATCTCCGTCCCGGCCGGGCGGACGCGCGACGGGCTGCCCGTGGGCGTGCAGATCGTGGCGCCGCACGGTGCCGAGCGCCGGCTGCTCGAGGTCGCGTCCGCCTTCGAGGCGGCGGTCGGCGCCGTCGGGTAGAACAGACGCACGGTGGGACGGGCCCGCCCCACGGATGGAGACGCGATGAGCATGGCCACTGCCGACAGCCACGATCTGATCCGGGTACAGGGCGCACGCGTGAACAACCTCAAGGACGTCAGCGTCGAGATCCCGAAGCGCCGGCTGACGGTCTTCACCGGCGTCTCCGGCTCGGGCAAGAGCTCGCTGGTGTTCAGCACGATCGCGGCGGAGTCGCAGCGGCTGATCAACGAGACCTACAGCGCCTTCGTGCAGGGCTTCATGCCGACGCTGGCGCGCCCCGAGGTCGACGTGCTCGACGGCCTCACGACCGCGATCATCGTCGACCAGGAGCGGATGGGATCCAACCCCCGCTCCACCGTGGGCACCGCCACCGACGCCAACGCGATGCTGCGGATCCTGTTCAGCCGGCTCGGGAAGCCCCACATCGGCTCGCCCAACGCCTACTCCTTCAACATGCCCACGGTGACGGCCAGCGGCGCCATCACCGTCGAGCGTGGCAACAGGACCAAGGCGGAGAAGGCGACCTTCCACCGCCTCGGCGGCATGTGCCCGCGCTGCGAGGGCATGGGCAACGTCAGCGACATGGACCTGTCCGCGTTGTACGACGACAGCCTGTCGCTCAACGAGGGCGCGCTCACGATCCCCGGCTACAGCATGGACGGCTGGTACGGCCGCATCTTCCGCGGCTGCGGCTACTTCGACCCGGACAAGCCGATCGCGAAGTTCACCAAGAAGGAGCTTCACGACCTGCTCCACCGGGAGCCCACCAGGATCAAGGTCGATGGGATCAACCTGACCTATGAAGGGCTGATCCCGAAGATCCAGAAGTCGATGCTCTCCAAGGACGTCGACTCGATGCAGCCGCACATCCGCGCCTTCGTCGAGCGGGCAGTGACCTTCCAGACCTGTCCGGACTGCGACGGCACCCGGCTCACGAAGGAAGCCCGCTCGTCGAAGATCCACGGCAAGAACATCGCCGACGTCTGCGCGATGCAGATCAGCGACCTGGCCGGCTGGGTCCGGGACATCGAGGAACTGTCGGTGGCGCCGCTGCTGGCCGGGTTGCAGCACCTCCTCGACGCGTTCGCGGAGATCGGGCTGGGCTACCTCTCGCTCGACCGGCCGTCGGGGACCCTGTCCGGCGGCGAGGCGCAGCGCACCAAGATGATCCGTCACCTCGGCTCGTCGCTCACCGACGTCACCTACGTCTTCGACGAGCCGACGATCGGCCTGCACCCCCACGACATCGCCCGGATGAACGGACTGCTGCTGCAGCTGCGGGACAAGGGCAACACCGTGCTCGTCGTGGAGCACAAGCCCGAGACGATCGTGATCGCCGACCACGTCGTCGACCTGGGCCCCGGCGCCGGCACGGCGGGCGGCACCGTCTGCTTCGAGGGCACCGTGGCGGGGCTCCGGGGGAGCGACACCATCACCGGGCGCCACTTCGACGACCGCGCGACGCTGAAACCGTCGGTCCGGACTCCCTCCGGCGCCCTGGAGGTGCGTGGAGCGTCGACGCACAACCTCCGTGACGTCGACGTCGACATCCCGCTCGGGGTGCTCTGCGTGATGACCGGTGTCGCCGGCTCCGGGAAGAGCTCGTTGATCCAGGGTTCGGTGGCCGGCCGGGAGGGCGTGGTGGTGATCGACCAGGGCGCGATCAGGGGCTCTCGGCGCAGCAACCCGGCGACGTACACCGGGCTCCTCGACCCGATCCGCAAGGCGTTCGCGAAGGCCAACGGCGTGAAGCCGGCGCTGTTCAGCTCCAACTCCGAGGGCGCCTGCCCGACCTGCAACGGCGCCGGCGTCATCTTCACCGACCTCGGTGTGATGGCCACCGTCGAGTCCCCCTGCGAGGACTGCGAGGGCAAGCGGTTCCAGGCCGCGGTGCTGGAGTACACCCTCGGCGGCAGGGACATCAGCCAGGTGCTGGCGATGCCGGTCAGCGAGGCCGAGCAGTTCTTCGCCGCCGCCGACGCGCACACGCCGGCGGCGCACAAGCACCTGGCCCGGCTTGCCGACGTCGGGCTCGGCTACCTCACTCTCGGCCAGCCGCTCACGACGCTGTCCGGTGGCGAGCGGCAGCGGCTCAAGCTGGCCACCCGCATGGGCGAGAAGGGCGATGTCTACGTCCTCGACGAGCCGACCACCGGCCTGCACCTCGCCGATGTCGAGCAGCTGCTCGGCCTGCTCGACCGGCTCGTCGACACGGGCAAGTCGGTCATCGTCATCGAGCACCACCAGGCGGTCATGGCGCACGCCGACTGGCTCATCGACCTCGGCCCCGGCGCCGGCCACGACGGCGGCCGGATCGTCTTCGAGGGCACCCCCGCCGACCTCGTCGCAGCCCGCTCCACCCTCACCGGCGAGCACCTCGCGGCGTACGTCGGCACCTGACCTCACCCGTTGGTCGAGCAGGTCGCGCAGCGACCGTCGTCGAGACCCGGTGAGGCGTACGCCGACCGCGGCCCCCGGCAGCCGAGCGCGTCAGGCCTCGAGCAAAAGTCCGGCCGAAAATAGTTCTCCCCAGACCCGCTCCGGGGCCGAATCCGGGCCCGGAATGTCGGTGGGTCACGGCTTGACTGGACCCATGACCGAGACGCTCGCCCAGGCCGACACCGCCGCCGCGGTGCTCGCCGCCGCGCGCGCAGACCGCTCGGTCGCCGACCAGTCCGAGGCCCGGCTCCTGCAACACGCGGTCGCCTGGGCGGCGATGCACTCGGTCGACTCGATCACCGAGGCCGCCACGATCTGGGACCGCCGCTACGGCGACACCGGGATCACCGTCGCCGGCCCCGGCGCCCCGCTGGTCGCGGAGTTCAGCGTCGCCGAGTTCGCCGCCGCGATCGGGCTGCCGACCGAGACCGGGAAGAGCTACCTGGGCGAGGCCGTCGAGCTCCGCTACCGCCTCCCGCGGGTCTGGGCCCGGGTCGTCGCCGGCGACTTGGCCGCGTGGCGGGCCCGCCGGATCGCGCGCGCCACCCTGCTGCTCACCCTCGAGGCGGCCGGGTTCGTCGACACCCACCTCGCCCACCTCGCGCACAAGATCCGCCTCGCCCAGCTCGACCGCCTCGTCGAGGAAGCCATCACCCGGTTCATGCCCGCCGAGGCCGAACGCCGCCGCCGCGACGCCGCCGAGGGCCGCGGCTTCACCATCGACAAGGCCAACGTCTCCCTGGAGGGGACCGCGGACGTGTGGGGCACCCTCGACCTCGCCGACGCCCTCGACCTCGACACCGCCGTCACCGCCGCCGCCCAGGCGTTGAAGGACCTCGGCTCCACCGACACCCTGCCCGTGCGCCGCGCCATCGCCCTCGGCCAGATCGCCCGCCAACAACTCACCCTCGACCTCAACACCAAACCCGAGACCGGCGCCGGCACCGAGACCGAGACCGACGAGTCAGCCGGCGGGGATCTCGACAAGCCTGATCGACGAGGGCCGACGGGCACGTCACGCGGCCGGGCACGCAAGCCGCGGCAGGTGGTGCTCTACCTCCACCTCGCCGAGGACGCGATCCGGAACCGGGGTCTCGACAAGCTCGACCACCGCGACGGGATCGGGCGCCTCGAGAACACCCGGTCCCTGGTTACCGCCGAGCAGATCCGCACCTGGTGCGGCAATCCCGATGCCCAGGTCATCATCAAGCCGGTCATCGACCTCAACGACCACGTCCACGTCGACGCCTACGAGGTCCCCGACCGGATGGCCGAGGCCGCCACCCTCATCGACCACAGCTGTGTCTTCCCGTGGTGCACCCGCCCCGCCCGCACCACCGACCCCGACGAGCACGACGCGGACTGCGACCACATCGAGTCCTACGACACCGGCGGACCCACCTGCTCCTGCAACATCGCACCACTCTGCCGACGCCACCACCGGTTGAAGACCCACGGCGCCTGGAGCTACTCCCCGCTCGAGCGCGGCACCTACTTGTGGACCAGCCCGCACGGCTACCAGTACCTCCGCAACCACGAGGGCACCCTCGACGTCAGCCGCGATCGACCACCCAGACCCTGACCGCCCCACACCCCGCCACAGCAGCACCCGGCGGGGCCAGCGGCATGCCCGGGACCGGGATGATCGCCCGCGTGAGGACGAGCGTGGTGACGGTCCGGAGGTTGTCCCGGAGCGGTTCGGCGACCACGATGCGCCGACCACGCTGCGCCGAGCTCGATGCTCGCCGTACCCCTTCTGGCCACGAGGAACAGCTCGTTGAACAGAGATCGTCGAAGGCGTCTGCAGCCGACCCGCTGACCCCCGATCGGGCGGTCCAGTTGGGGTCTTAGGTCCCTACCGAAGGCCCATCCGCGGGCATCTAATTGATGGTGCGCACTTCCTCTGGGAAGGGCGTGATGGCTCTCAAGGCGAAGGCCCACACGGCGAGGCGACTCGCTGCAGCAGCAGGATGACGTAGTTGCTGGGACCGGAACCAAGAGAGCCACCGACCGGGAAGCGTCATCAACACCGGTCAACTGAGGGGCCCTTGCGACTCATACTCACAAGGGCCCTTCGCCCGTGTACGGGGGTGCGTGGACGGCCGGACCGCCTGCTCGACACGTGGGCCACAATGGGTCGGTGATCTATGGGGTGCTGCATCGGGTGGTCCCGCCGATGGCGAGGGCCGTCTGGCGGCCCACCGTCACCGGCCTGGAGAACGTGCCGAGCTCGGGTGGGGTGATCCTCGCGAGCAACCACCTGAGCTTCGCCGACTCGGTGGTGATCCCGTGCGTCGTGCCGCGCAAGGTGGTCTTCCTGGCCAAGTCCGACTACTTCACGGGGTCCGGGGTCAAGGGCGCGCTCTCCCGGGGCTGGTTCGAGGGCCTCGGGATGCTGCCGGTCGACCGCGACGACCGCAAGGCCGCGCTCGCCAGCCTGGACACCGCGCTCGACGTACTGGGCCGGGGGGAGGCGTTCGGGATCTACCCCGAGGGCACCCGCTCGCGCGACGGCCGGCTCTACCGCGGCCGGACCGGCGTCGCACACCTCGCGCTCACCGCTGGCGTCCCCGTCGTCCCCGTGGGTCTTCGGGGAACCGAGAACCTCCAACCGGTCGGCTCGAACCTTCCCAGGATCGTGCCGGTCAACGTGACGTTCGGCGAGCCGATCGACTTCGCCGGCCGCTTCGACGGCGTCCCGTCGGGCCGCGCCCGCCGCGAGGTCACCGACGAGATCATGGCCGCCATCCAGCGGCTCTCCGGCCAGCCCGAGGCCGGCATCTACAACGAACGAGCGCCCGAAGCCTGAGGCGTTCCCACCCAACGAGGAGGCAGGCATGTCCAGCCCCACCCGCATCACCCACCTGATCGCCGGCGCCCCCTGGACGGGAACGCCCGAGCGCACCAGCGACGTCTTCAATCCCGCGACCGGTGAGGTGTCCGGCGTGCTCGACCTGGCGTCCGCCGACCTCGTCGGCAAGGTCGTGGCGCGCGCCCAGCGGGCCTGGCGGGAGGACTGGGGCAACGTCTCGCTCGCCGCGCGCAGCCAGGTCCTCTTCAGGTTCCGGGAGCTGCTCAACCGCGACAAGGAGCGGATCGCCGCGCTGATCACGGCCGAGCACGGCAAGGTGCTCAGCGACGCGCTCGGCGAGGTCACCCGTGGCCTCGAGGTCGCGGAGTTCGCGTGCGGCATCCCCGCGCTGATGAAGGGCGGCTTCACCGAGAACGCCTCGACGAATGTCGACGTCTACTCGATCCGGCAGAGCCTGGGTGTGGTGGCGGTGATCTCGCCGTTCAACTTCCCGGCGATGGTGCCGCTGTGGTTCGTCCCCGTCGCCATCGCGTGCGGCAACGCCGTCGTGCTCAAGCCCAGCGAGAAGGACCCGAGCGCCACGATCGCGGTCGCCGAGCTGTGGACCGAGGCCGGGCTGCCGGACGGCGTGATCAACGTCGTCAACGGCGACAAGGAGGCCGTGGACGCGCTGCTCACGCACCCCGACGTCAAGGCGGTCTCGTTCGTGGGCTCGACCCCGATCGCGCGCTACGTCTACGAGACCGGCACCGCGCACGGCAAGCGGGTCCAGGCCCTCGGCGGCGCCAAGAACCACATGCTGGTGCTGCCCGATGCCGACCTCGACCTCGCCGCCGACGCGGCGATCAACGCCGGCTTCGGCTCGGCGGGGGAGCGGTGCATGGCGATCTCGGCGCTGGTCGCGGTCGACGTGATCGCCGACGAGCTGATCGAGAAGATCAAGGACCGGATGGGCAAGCTGCGTACCGGCGACGGCACCCGCGGCTGCGACATGGGCCCGCTCGTCACCGGAGCGCACCGGGACAAGGTCACGTCCTACGTCGAGGCCGGCGTGCAAGCCGGCGCCGAGCTGGTCGTGGACGGGCGCGACGGACAGTACGACGCGGAGGGGGAGGGTTTCTTCCTGGCCCCGACGCTCTTCGACAAGGTCACCCCGGGGATGTCGATCTACGACGAGGAGATCTTCGGCCCGGTCCTCTCGGTCGTCCGGGTGCCGTCGTACGACGAGGGGCTGGCGCTGATCAACCGCAACCCGTACGGCAACGGCACGGCGATCTTCACCAACGACGGTGGGGCCGCCCGGCGCTTCCAGAACGAGGTCGAGGTCGGCATGGTCGGCATCAACGTGCCGATCCCGGTGCCGGTGTCCTACTACTCCTTCGGCGGGTGGAAGAACAGCCTCTTCGGCGACAGCCATGCCCACGGGACCGAGGGCGTGCACTTCTTCACCCGCGGCAAGGTCGTCACCTCGCGGTGGCTCGACCCCAGCCACGGTGGCCTGAACCTCGGGTTCCCCCAGAACGACTGACCAGAACGACTGAGCCCTGGAGGCGACCCCGTCAGGAGGCGATCCGGCTGGTGCGGCGCTGCTGCAGGTTGCCGGCGAGGATCTCACGGACCTCGTCGACCGCAGGGCCCTCCTGGCCGCGCAGGGCACTGAAGAGGTCGTCGACCTCGGCACTCGTGGTGTAGGTCGCGAGCTCGCGCTCGAGGTTGCGGTGGGCGGCGCGGGCCTGGCGGCGCTCGCGCAGGTCGTCACGGACCGTGGCCCAGAGCTGGCGCGAGGACGAGTGACGGGGGGTGGTGGTCATGCCTTCCAGTCTCCGCTCGCCCTATCGATACGTCCAATGTCCAAGAGTGACCCAATCCATGCGCTAGCGTCATGAAACATGGACACCGAGGCGTTGCGCTGGTTCCAGCAGGTGGCCGACGGCGTGACCGTGACCGAGGTCGCCGACGTCTACTCGGTCAGCCAGCCCGGGGTGTCCCGGGCGCTGGCCAGGCTGGAGGAGGAGGTCGGCACCCCGCTGCTGCGCAAGACGGGCCGGGTGCTCCGCCCGACCCATGCCGGCAGCGTGTTCAAGCGGCACGTCGACTCCGTCCTGCACGGGCTGGACGACGGCCTGGCCGCGGTCGGCGAGCTGGTCGACCCGAGCACGGGCACGGTCACCGTCGCGTTCCAGCTGTCCCTGGGCACGTGGCTGGTGCCCCGGATCATCAGCCGCTTCCGCGAGGAGCACCCCCGGGTGCAGTTCCGGCTCGAGGCGTCGCACGACGCGCTCGGCTCGTCGCTCCTGGCCGGCGGCCGGATCGACCTGGAGTTCACCGCCCGGCGCCCCCGCAACCCCGAGGTCCACTGGGAGCGGCTGTTCACCCAGCCCCTCTTCCTCGCGGTCCCGGCCGGGCATCGCCTGGCCGACCGGGTCGAGGTCTCGCTCGCCGAGGTGGCGGGCGACGACTTCGTGATGCTGCGTCCGGTGTGGGAGCTGCGCACGCTGTGCGACGACCTGTGCTCCCGGGCGGGTTTCGCGCCGCGGGTGGCCTTCGAGGGCGACGACCTGCCCGTGGTCCGGGGCTTCGTCGCCGCCGGGCTGGGGGTCGCCATCGTCCCGGCCATGGACACCGAGGCTCAGGTCAGCGGCCCGGCCGCCGAACGGCTCGTCCGGCTCACCGACGCCCGCGCCCACCGCGACGTCGGTCTGTCCTGGTCGCAGAGCCGGCGCCTGCTGCCGTCGGCGGAGCTGTTCCGCCAGCACGTCGTCAGGTCCAGCCGCGGCTCGGCTGTCAGGAAATGACAACGAATGGCCGATCGGTCGACAGATTGTGCCGTGGCCCCGTGTGCGTCGTACCGCTTGACTCTTCACCATGGCACGCAGCATCCGGATCGGGATCGACACAGGCGGCACCTTCACGGACGTGGTTGCGTTCGACGAGGACTCCGGCGAACTGGTCACCACCAAGACCCCTTCCACCCCGGGCAACCCGGCTGACGGCTTCATGGCCGGCATCGACAAGGTGCTCGGCCTCCTCGGCCTGCCGGCAGGCGACGGCGATGCGATCGCGGCCGTCAGCCACGGCACCACGGTGGCGACCAACCAGCTGCTCGAGGGCAAGGTCGACCGGCTCGGGTTCATCACCACCGAGGGCTACGAGGCGATGCTCGAGATCGCCCGGCAGTCGGTGCCCGACGGCTACGGCAACTCCTACTTCTGGGTGAAGCCCTCGCGGATCGTGCCGCGCGACCTCGTCAAGGGTGTCGGCGGCCGGCTCGACTTCACCGGCGCGGAGGTGCGGCCCTTCGACGAGGAGTCCGCACGCACCGCGGCCCGCTGGTTCCGCAAGCAGGGCGTGAACACGCTCGGCGTCTGCTTCCTGCACGCCTACGCCAACCCCGAGCACGAGGAGCGCATGCGCGTCGTGCTGGCCGAGGAGCACCCCGACGCGGTGGTCTCGCTGAGCAGCGAGGTGCTGCGCGAGTACCGCGAGTACGAACGCGCCATGACCACCCTCGTCGACGCGGCCGTGAAGCCCCGGCTGTCGGCGTACGTCAACAACATCAAGACCCGCCTGGCGGAGTACGCCGGCGCGCGCAAGGTCCCGTTCTACGTGATGAAGTCCAACGGCGGCGTGCTCAGCGCCGACGAGGTCGTGCACCAGCCGATCACCACCGTGCTGTCCGGCCCCGCAGCCGGTGCGCTCGGTGCCGCGCTGATCGCCAAGGTCGCGGGCTTCGACAAGGTGCTGACCAGTGACGGCGGCGGCACGTCCACCGACGTCTCCGTCGTCATCGACGGCGAGCCCACCCTCACCACCGAGGGCAGCGTCGGCGCCTTCCCGTCCAAGATCCCGATGATCGACGTGGTCACGGTCGGCGCCGGCGGTGGCTCCATCGCCTGGCTCTCGCCCGAGGGCACGCTCAAGGTCGGCCCGCAGTCGGCGGGTGCCGACCCCGGCCCGCTCTGCTACGCCAAGGGCGGCACCGACGTCACCATCACCGACGCGCACGTCTTCCTCGGCCGGATCCCCCCGCACCTGCTGGGCGGCGAGATCCCGCTCGACGTGCAGGCCGCCAAGGACGGGATCGAGCAGCTCGCCTCCAAGCTCGGTCTCACGCCCGAGGCGTGCGCCACCGGCATCCTCGAGATCTCCGCGTGGAACCAGGCCAACGCGCTGCGCCAGGTCACGGTCAAGCGTGGGCTCGACGTCCGCGACTTCACGCTCACCACGTTCGGCGGCTCCGGGTCGCTGCTGCTGTGCCGGCTCGTCGACGTGCTCGGGCTGCCCGCCGTGCTCGTCCCGCCGAACCCCGGCAACGTCTCCGCCTTCGGCCTGCTCACGGTCGACGTCAAGAACGACTACGTGCGCACGCACGTCTCGCTCGCCGACGCGCTGGACCCGGCCGCGGTCACCGCTATCTACGACGCGCTGAGCGACCAGGCGCGCGAGGCGCTCACCAAGGAGGGCTTCGCGGAGAGCGAGCACTCGTTCGTGCGCACCGCCGACCTGCGCTACTTCGGCCAGGCCTTCGAGGTCCGGGTCTCGGTGCCCGAGGGAGACGTGGACGCCGACGTCCTCGACGCCGTCGCGGCCCGCTTCCACGCCGAGCACAGGGCGCTCTACGGCTACGACTTCGCCGGCGACGCCACCCAGCAGGTCGAGTGGGTCAACCTGCGGGTCTCGGGCATCGGCCCGATCCAGCGCCCGGAGATCACTCGCGTGGGGTCCGGCGGCGTCCACACGCCGGTCGAGCTCGTCGCGACCACGCCGCGCAGGCCGGTCTGCTTCGAGGCCGCCGACGGGTACGTCGACACCCCGGTCCTCTGGCGTCCCGACCTTGCCCCGGGGACGACCGTCACCGGCCCGGCGATCATCGAGGAGTTCGGCTCCACGGTGCCGCTGCACCCGGGCTTCGTCGCCCGGATCGACGACTACCTCAACATCATCGTGACCCGCGTCGCGACCACCCCCGCGAGCACCGAGGAGAGCAACTGATGTGCACCAGCTCGACAGGGGTTGTCGTCTCCGGTCCCCGGGACGTCCCCGCTGACACCGCCAGCCGTCGCGCCCCCACGCAGTTCCCGTTCGGCCACCTGACCGGCGATGCCGGCGCGAGCGCCGACCCGGTCCTCGTCGAGATCGTCCAGGGCTCCCTGGCCTCGGTCGAGATGGAGGTCGAGACCGCGATCGGCCGCACCAGCCGCAGCCCGATGATCCGTGACGCCCACGACTTCCGCGCCGGCATCCACGACCGGCTGCTGCGCAAGCTCACCGGTCGCTCCTACAGCGCCCTGGTGCACCCGGTCGCCCGGGACTTCCCGCTCGAGGAGATGCGTGAGGGGGACGTCTTCTTCCACAACGACGTCTACCGCTCCGAGGGCGGCATCGGGCACCTGCCCGACCTCTGCGTCACCGTCCCGGTCTTCGCCGGCCCCGAGGGGGAGCGCCGGGTCGTCGCGTTCGTCCAGGCCTTCGGCCACCACGACGACATCGGTGGTGCCGTACCCGGCTCGATGCCCTCCAACGCGACCAGCGTCTTCGAGGAGGGCCTGATGGTCCCCCCGATCCGGCTGTGGGACGCCGGCGTCCCGAACCGGGCCGCGCTGTCGATCATGACCCGCAACTCCCGGATGCCCGAGTCGCTCTCCGCCGACCTCGACGCCGAGTGCTCGGCCTGCCTGATGGGCGCGCGCCGGCTCGGTGAGCTGTTCGACCGCTACGGCGTCGAGACCGTCGAGTCCTGCTTCGACGCGATCATCGACCGCACGACCACGACGTACCGCCGCGAGATCCTGTCCCAGATCCCCGTCGGGGAGTGGGTGTGGGAGGACTACGCCGAGCACGACGGTGTCGACGAGCCGATGCTGCACACGCAGCGGATCACGATGACCCGCACCGCGGCCGACGACCCGGACGGCGAGCGGCTGATCCTGGACTTCGGCGGCACCTCGCCGCAGGCCAAGGGGCCGATCAACCACTGCGGCGACTACAGCGACGGCGTCTTCCTCAAGAAGTGGCTGGCGCCGATCCTGCGCAACCTCGCCGAGACCCCCGAGCGGATGGCCGAGCTCGACGTCAACGAGGGCATCGTGCCGCTGATCGAGATGCGGTTCCCGCCACCGGGCACCCTGCTGACGCCGGTCTTCCCGGCGCCGACCAACGCCCGCACGTTCGTGATCCTGCGGCTGCTCGGCGTGCTGGCCGGCGTCGTCGCCAAGGCCGTCGACGGCAAGATGCCGGCCGACCAGGAGACGATCCGCTACACCGGCGTCTACGGCGACGACCTCGAGGGCCGTCCCTACCTCATGCGCGAGGTGCTCGGTGGCGGCTCGGGTGGTCGGTACTACGCCGACGGCGAGGACACGATCCACGTCGTGCCCGACTCGCGGAACCTGCCGAGCGAGTTCACCGAGTCGCGCTTCCCGTTCCGTGTGGAGAGCCTCGGGCTCGCGATGGACTCCGGCGGCGCGGGCAAGTTCCGCGGCGGCCTCGGCTACGAGAAGCATGTCCGGATGCTCAAGGACGCCCACTTCATGTCGATCGCCGACCGCTCGATCCTGGCCTGCTGGGGCGTCAAGGGCGGCCTCGCCGGCAAGCCGTTCGAGGTCGTCATCGACCCCGGCGGCCCGCACGAGCGCGAGGTCGACGCCCTCGCCGACGCCGAGCCGATCAAGGCCGGTGAGGTCGTCCGGATCCGCACCACCGGCGGTGGCGGCTGGGGCAGCCCGCTCGAGCGCGATCCTGCTCTGGTCGTCCGCGACGTCGTGTGGCGCAAGGTGTCGCCGGCCGCCGCGCTGGCCGACTACGGCGTGGTCCTGACCGGGTCGCTCGACGACGACTCGCTGGGCTTCGACGCGACCGCGACGGCTGCCGAGCGGGCCGCCCGCCCGGACGCCTCCGAGGCGTTCTTCGACCGTGGTCCGGGCTACGCCCGGCTGGCGGCCTCCGGCGCCGCTTCTGCGGACGTGGACTGGCTCTGAGCCGATGAGCACGCGGGTCGGGATCGTCGGCGGGAACGGCAAGACCGGCCGTGCGGTGTCGGCGGCCCTGCGTGCTCGCGGGGCCGCCGCGGTGCCCCTGGGTCGAGCCGACTGGTCCGACCTGGCGGGTGCCCTCTACGGCTGCCGGGCGGCGTACGTCATCGCCCCGAACATGCACCACGACGAGGCGGCGTACGTCGCCGACGTGGTCACCGCTGCGACCGCCGCCGGGGTGCCCCGGCTGGTGCTCCACTCCGTGGCGTCGCCGTACGTCCCCGCCATGCCGCACCACCTCGGCAAGGCGCAGGCCGAGGACGTCGTACGCCGCTCGGGGCTGGCCTGGACGATCCTCCAGCCCGGCGCCTACCTGCAGAACTTCCGGCGTGACGGGTCGACGATCCGGGTGGCCTACCGGGCCGACGCCCCGTTCGGGTTCGCGGACCTCGACGACGTCGCCGAGGCGGCCGCGACGGTGCTGCTGGAGCGCGACCACGAGGGTGCGACCTACGAGCTCGCGTCGTTGCGGGCGACCGTCGCCGACGTCGCGGCGGCGGCCGGGGCCGGGCTCGAGGTGGTGACGCCGGGGGAGTGGGCCCGCACCGACGGCGCCGGGCTCGACCCGCGGGTGCGCGAGTGGTTCCTGGCGATGTTCGCCTACTACGACCTCCACGGCCTGCCCGTCGGCACGCTGCCGCTGCGCGCGCTCCTCGGCCGGCTGGGACCGGTGGACGGGCTCAGCCCGTGACGTCTCCCAGCCGGCCTTGTGTGGCCCCGGGCCGCGACGCACGATGGAAACGGTGAACGTCCCAGTGAGGTGAGATCCATGGTCACGACTGATGTCCTGCGCAACTCGATCCACCACACCCACGAGCACCTCGCCGCCCGTTTCGCCGACGCCAGCGCGATGGTCAACACGCCGGGTCAGCCCCGCAAGGGCTACGAGCACATCGACACGTTCCTGGCGCTCGCGAGCAAGCACCTGAACGCCGTCGACGCGGCGTTGCTGCCGGCTGTGCGCAAGCACCTGCCCGACGGCGGCCACGTCGTCCACGACTACCTCCGGTCCGCCAAGCAGCTCGAGCTCGCCCTTGCCCACGTCAAGGCGCGTGAGTACGGCTCGGCGCTCGAGGCGAAACGGTCGTGGAGGTCGGTGTGGTCCGACGTCGGGAACGCGCTGGCAGCCCATCGCCGCAGCGAGGAGCAGCTCAGCGAGCGGCTGTCGACCCGGATGCCGGCCCCGGCCCTGGACGAGATCACCGAGCGGCTGCACCGGGCCGAGGTCGCGGCGCCCAGCCGGCCGCACCCGTACGCCCCGCACACCGGCGTGTTCGGCCTCGCGGCACGCAGGTTCCTGCACGCGGTGGACTCGTTCTGGGACACCGTCGAGGGCCGGATGGCGCCGGAGCCGGTCCGGCCACCGCACAAGTCCCCGGGCCCGATGACGCAGTACCTGCTGGCTGATCCGCACTTCGACGAGGAGAACCCGCCGCGGCCCCCCGGCTGACCTCGAGCGCGCAGGCTCGCCGGCTGCTTGACTGAGTCCATGAAGGGGCCCATGAGGGGGTCGATGAAGCGCCCGCTGACCCTGGTGACCGGTGGCACCCGTGGCATCGGCGCCGCCACCGCGCTGCGGCTGGCGATCGACGGGCACGACCTGGTGCTCGGCTACGCCCGCGACGACGAGGCCGCCGAGGAGTGCCGGCTGGCGGTCGAGGACGCCGAGGCCCGGTGCGTGGTGGTTCGTGCCGACGTGACCGAGCCGCACGGCGTCGAGACGCTCTTCGCCCGGGCCGCCGAGCATGGCCGGCTGACCGGCGTCGTCAACAACGCCGGCGCCACCCTGCACATCGGACACCTGGCCGAGACCCCCGTCGACGTCATCCGGGCCACGGTGGACCTCAACCTCACCGGCGCGCTGCTGGTGGCGCGGGCCGCGGTGCGCGCGCTCGGCACGTCGTACGGCGGCGGTGGCGGCGTGCTCGTCAACGTCAGCTCGGGGGCGGCGACGCTCGGGGCACCGGGGGAGTACGTCCAGTACGCCGCGGCCAAGGCCGGTGTGGACGCGCTCACGGTCGGACTGGCCCAGGAGGTGGCCGACCAGGGCATCCGGGTGGTCGGTGTCGCTCCCGGCCTGGTCCGCACCCGGATCCATGAGGACGCCGGTGACGCGGACCGGCTGGTGCGCGGCGCCTCCCGGGTCCCGCTGGGCAGGCCCGGGGATCCCGGCGAGATCGCCGAGGCGATCGCCTGGCTGATGAGCGAGCAGGCGTCGTACGTCACCGGCACGACGCTGCGGGTGGCCGGCGGCCGCTGAGGACCAACGCCTCTGCCGGCTCGCCGGGCGCCCTGCGAATGCTGGCAGCAGGAGGTGAGGGGGATGCGAGTTCTGGTCGGCTACGCCACCAAGCACGGCGGCACCGGGGGCATCGCGGAACGGATCGGGACGACCCTGTCCAGGACGGGCCACGAGGTCGACGTACGCCCGGTCGACGGGCACACCGAGCCCGAGGCGTACGACGCCTTCGTGGTGGGCAGCGCCGCCTATGCCGGGCGCTGGCGCAAGGAGGCGAAGGCCTTCGTGGAGGATCACCGCGACGTCCTGGCGCAACACCCGGTGTGGTTGTTCAGCAGCGGTCCGCTGGGCACCGAGAAGGAGGACGGGCAGGGGCGCGACCTCCGGGAGCTGAGCGAGCCGAAGGACCTGCCGGACCTGGTGAGCGCGGTGCATCCGCGCGACCACCGGGTCTTCTTCGGTCAGCTCGACCCTGCCGAGCTGACGCTCCCCGAGCGGACGGTCCGCAAGCTGCCGGCCGCGCGCGCGGCGCTGCCGGAGGGGGACTTCCGGGACTGGGCCGACATCGACGGCTGGGCCGAGACGATCGGCCGGGAGCTCCAGGAGGAGTGACCGCCACCGTGACCGGGCGGGGGGTCACCGACGCGGGCATGCCGTTCTTCCGCGTCGGGTCGGGGCCACCGCTCGTGTTCCTGCCCGGGATCTCCGCCGACCACCGCCTGCCCGAGGGGCGGCGGCTCGGCTTCGAACGACGCCAGCTGAGGGTCTACGACGGGCACGAGGTCTGGTGGGTCAACCGCCGCCACGGTCTCGAGCCGGCGTCACGATGGCCGACCTGGCCGCCGACTACGCCGCGCTGCTGCGCGAGCGGTCCGCTCAGCCGCAGCCTGCTCGGCACCCTGGGGTGGCGGCGAGCAGTCCCGCCGCTTCCCGGGCGAGCTGCGCCGGTTCCTCGGCCCGCCCGGGCGAGGCGCTGACACGCCGGCCCACTGGCAACTGTTGCCATCGTCCGGGCGGTTTGTTGGTCGCCGGCCACGGTGCCGGGCCACCTCCGGGTCACTAGGTTCGACGCATGAGGGTCCTGCTCGCGCTCGGCGGTAACGCCATGACCAACCCCGACGGCCGTGCCCGGGTCGAGGACCAGGTCGAGGCCGCCCGCGTCGCGATGGAGGCGGTGGCCGGCCTGATCGGCGCCGGCGCCGACGTGGTGATCACCCACGGGAACGGCCCCCAGGTCGGCAACCTGCTCGTGAAGAACGAGCTGGCCGCGGCCGTCGTACCTCCCGTCCCGCTGGACTGGTGCGGCGCGCAGACCCAGGCGACGCTCGGCTACGTCCTGATGAACGCCCTCGATGCCGCCCTCGCGAAGGCCGGCATCGACAAGCGCAGCGCCACCATCGTCACCCGCGCCCTGGTGTCGTCGGACGACGAGGGCTTCCGCCGCCCGACCAAGCCCATCGGCCGGTTCCTGCCGGCCGACCAGGCGCAGGTGCTCATCGAGCACGGTGAGACCTGGGAGGACCGCGGCGAGAAGGGCTGGCGCCGCGTGGTCGCCTCGCCGGAGCCGTGCGAGATCATCGACGCCCCTGCCGTCCAGGCGCTGGTCGAGGCCGGCTTCGTCGTGGTCGCCAACGGCGGCGGCGGGATCCCGGTGATCCGCGACGCCGAGGGACGCCTGACCGGCGTGGAAGCCGTCATCGACAAGGACCTCGGGGCCGCGCTCCTCGCCCGCACGGTCGAGGCGGACGTCCTGATCATCGCCACCGACGTGGCCCAGGCCGTGCTGCGGTACGGCGAGCCTGACGCCGAGCCGCTCGGCACCACCACCCTGGCGCAGATGCGCCGGTTCAGCAGCGAGGGCCACTTCGCCAGTGGCTCGATGGGCCCGAAGGTCGACGCGGCCTGCCGGTTCGTCGAGCAGGGTGGCAGCCGGGCCGTCATCACCAACCTCGACAACATCGTCGACGCCGTCGCCGGCCACGCCGGCACCGTCGTCGTACCCGAATAGGAGAACCGCCCCATGCCGGACGCCATCGAAGTACGCAAGGTCCCGATCCACTCCGTCGCCGACGCCTCCGAGCTCGCGAAGCTCATCGACGAGGGCGTGATGGCTGCCGACCGCGTGATCGCCATCATCGGCAAGACCGAGGGCAACGGCGGCGTGAACGACTACACGCGGATCATCGCCGACCGCGCGTTCCGCGAGGTGCTCATCGAGAAGGGCGCCCCGGCCGAGCAGGTCAAGCAGGTCCCGATCGTGTGGTCCGGCGGCACCGACGGCGTGATCAGCCCCCACGCCACGATCTTCGCGACCACCGATGCCGAGCCCACCGACGAGCCCCGGCTCACCGTCGGCTTCGCGATGAGCGAGCAGCTGCTGCCCGAGGAGATCGGCCGCGTGCCGATGATCGAGAAGGTCGCCGACGCCGTGAAGGTCGCGATGGCCAAGGCCGGCATCACCGACCCGGCCGACGTGCACTACGTGCAGACCAAGACCCCGCTGCTCACCATCCACACGATCCGCGACGCCAAGTCGCGCGGCAAGCAGGTGTGGACCGAGCACACCCACGAGTCGATGGACCTCTCCAACGGCTGCACCGCGCTCGGTATCGCCGTCGCCCTCGGCGAGATCGAGATGCCGACCGACGCCGACGTCATGCACGACCGCTCGCTGTACTCCTCGGTGGCGTCCTGCTCGTCGGGCGTCGAGCTCGACCAGGCGCAGGTCGTCGTGGTCGGCAACGCGCCCGGTGTCGGTGGCCGCTACCGGATCGGCCACTCGGTCATGAAGGACGCCCTCGACTCCGACGGCATCTGGGACGCGATCCGCTCCGCCGGCCTCGACCTGCCCGAGCGGCCGCGCACCTCCGACCTCGACGGTCGCCTGGTCAACGTGTTCCTCAAGTGCGAGGTCTCCCAGGACGGCCAGGTCCGTGGTCGCCGCAACGCGATGCTCGACGACTCCGACGTGCACTGGCACCGCCAGATCAAGTCCGCGGTCGGTGGCGTCACCGCGGCCGTCACCGGTGACCCGGCAGTCTTCGTGTCCGTCTCCGCCGCCCACCAGGGCCCGGACGGCGGCGGCCCGGTCGCCGCGATCGTCGACCTCGGCTGACGCTGACCTGGCACTTGCTGTTGCCCAGAACCCGCTGACCTGGCAGTAGCCGTCGCCCAAAGTCCGCTGACCCGGCACTTGCTGTTGCCCAGAACCCGCTGACCCGGCACTTTTCGTCCACCAGAAGTGCCGGGTCAGCGTCATTTCGGCGACAGCTTGTGCCGGGTCGGTGCTGTTTCGACGACAGCAAGTGCCAGGTCGGCCGGTGTTCGGCCACTGTTCATGCGGCGGGTCGAGGTTGTCCCCATGACGATGAACAGACGACAGCTGATCAACACCGGTGCCGCCTCCGGGGCGGGCCTCCTCGCCGGTGCGGCGCTCCTCCAGTCGCCGGCCGGCGCGGCCAGCGGCCAGGCACCCAGCAGCCGCCAGCGCTCGGCCCCGGCGCTCTTCGGTCCCCTGCAGTCCTCGCCGGGCGACCTGCTGGCGCTCCCCGAGGGCTTCTCCTACGAGGTCGTCGCCGTGTCCGGCGAGACCGACCTGGTGGACGGCTCGGGCAAGGTCATCGGGAAGACCCCCGAACGCCCCGACGGCACCCTCGTCGTACGCACCGACTCCGGCTACCGGCTGATCCAGAACCACGAGGGCAGCCCCGGCAGCTCCCAGCCGGTGCCGCTGATGGACGGCACGGTCTACGACCCGGGCGCCCTGGGTGGCGGGGCCACCATCATCGACGTCAACCGCCGCGGCAAGCGCCGCTCGCAGACGGTCGGGCTCTCGGGCACCATCAGCAACTGCGCCGGCGGGCCCACCCCGTGGGGGTCGTGGCTCACCTGCGAGGAGTCCGAGGCCAAGGCCGGGACCGGCACGCTCGAGAAGGACCACGGCTACGTCTTCGAGGTCTTCGCGAGCGGTCCGCAGTCCCCGGACCCGATCAAGGCCTGGGGCCGCGCGCCCCACGAGGCGGTCGTGGTCGAACCGAGCCGGCAGCGGGTCTACCTCACCGAGGACGCCAGCAAGCCCACCGGCCTGCTCTACCGCTGGAGCGCCCCGTCCGGGCACAAGCTGACTTCCCACATCGCGCGGTCGCTCGGCCCGAACGCCGGCACCCTCGCGGCGCTGGCCGTGATCGCCCCCGACGGCAGCGTGCTCCCCGACCTGGCCTACGCCACCTCGGCACAGATCGGCCGGCCGTTCCGGACGCGCTGGGTCGAGGTCCCGGACCGGCACGCCACCGACACCTCGCTGCGCAAGCAGTTCAGCGACGGCCAGGTGACGCACTCCAAGAAGCTCGAGGGCGCCTGGGGCGACGAGCAGGGCATGTACTTCGTCGCGAGCTTCGCCTTCGCGGCCGGCGACCTGCCTGCCGACGCGACCCCGCACGACGGCCAGCTCTGGCACTACAGCTACCGCGACCAGGTCCTGACGCTCGTCGCCTACTTCCCCTACAACGCGATGCTGCACAGCGAGACCATCGATCCCGAGACCGGCCTCGGACGCAGTCGGGACCTGGCCTTCGACGGGCCCGACGGCTGCCACGTGTCGCCGTACGGCTCGCTCGTGCTCTCCGAGGACGGCAGCAGCGCCCAGCACCTGCTCAGCTGGACCCGGGAGACCGGGGCCCAGGCGATCGCCCGGAACCTGATCGTGCAGGAGAAGAACTCGTCCGGATCCGACGTCTACAGCGAGATGACCGGGCCCTGCTTCAGCCCCGACGGCTCGATCCTGTTCGGCAACGTCCAGGAGCCCGGTCACGTCTTCGCGATCACCGGCCCCTGGGAGAAGTTCCTGGGCTGAACCTCACGCTGACCTGGCAGTCGTTGCTGCCAGCAAGCCGCTGACCCGGCAGTTCTGGTTGACCAGAACTGCCGGGTCAGCGCCATTTCAGCAACGAGAACTGCCGGGTCAGCGGCATTTCAGCAACAGGAAGTGCCGGGTCGGCGTCAGGCGCTGCCGTCGACCCAGGCATCATCGAGCGGCCGGCCCGAGAACGCCGCGAGGCGGTGGTAGACCGGGGCGTCGTCCCGCACGGACACCTCGGCACCGAAGGCGGCCCCGCGGTTGTCGGGGGTCAGGCCCGACGACATGAACGCCAGGGCGCGTTCGGCGACCTCATGATCGAGCTGGGTGTGCTGGTGGGTGGCGCGGGCCAGGTCCCAGGTGTGCACCGCGATCTCGGTGGTCTGCCAGTCCACGGCGGCGGTGTCCGCGCGGTCGCCCTGCTGGTGCCAGGTGTGGATCAGGTCGTCGGCGGCGGTGCGGAACGCGGTGGCCCACTCGTGGTCGATCTCCGGGGGTTCGGTCGTCCAGTCCGGGCGGCCGCCCTCGATCGACTCGACGAACTTCGCCGGCGCGGCGACGACGTGGGCGATCAGTCGGGCGACGTCCCAGTCGTTGCAGGGCGTGGGCAGCGAGAGCTGGTCGTGGCGGATCGCGGCGAGCACGTCGCCGGCCTGGTCGAGCGCCCGGGAGAGCACCACGACGGCATCGTAGGGAGTGGTCATGTCGGTTTCCTCCTCCGAGCACCACGATAGGCAGCCGCCCCGGGGAGCGGGAGTGCCGAAGGTCAGGAGTCGAGCCACTCCCGGATCGAGGCGTTGTGCTGGCCCAGGGTCGGGGGAGCGTCGTGGGTCGAGCGTCCGCCGGAGAAGGCGTTGTCGTCGAACCGGATCGGCGAGCCCGGCAGCTCGAGGGTGCCCTGGGTCGCGTGCTCCACCGACAGCAGCAGCCCCTGCGAGAGCGTCTGCTCCCACGCGTAGACGTCGTCGAGCGTGCGGACCTTGCCCGACGGCACCCCGGCGTCGGACAGCAGCGCCAGCCAGTGCTCGGCCGGGTCGGTGGCGAAGTGCGCCTCGAGCAGCGCCACGAGCTCGTCACGGTGCGCGACGCGCAGCTGGTTGGTGGCGAAGCGGGGATCGGTGGCGTCGAGGTCGAGCGCCGTGCACAGGGCTCGCCACAGGCCCTCGGAGCCGCACGCGATCTGCACCGGCGCCGTACCCGTCTCGAACAGGCCGTACGGCGCGATCGCCGGGTGGTGCGAACCCGCCAGGCCCGGGACCTCGCCCGCCACGGTCCAGCGCGTGCCCTGGAAGGCGTGCACGCCGACCATCCCGGCCAGCAGGGAGGTGCGTACGACGCGTCCGCGGCCGGTGGTCGAGCGCTCGTGCAGGGCGGCGAGCACCCCGAACGCGCCGTTCATCCCGGCGAGCAGGTCCGCGATCGGGACCCCCACCTTGGTCGGCTGCTCGGTGCCGGTGAGCGACATCAGGCCGCCCTCGCCCTGGGCGATCTGGTCGTAGCCCGCCCGCTTGGCCTCCGGGCCGTCGTGCCCGAACCCGGTGATCGACAGCACCACCAGCCCGGGGTTGAGCTCGTGCAGCCGCGACACCGGGAAGCCGAGCCGGTCCAGCACGCCGACGCGGAAGTTCTCCATCAGCACGTCCGCACGCGCGATCAGCCGCGCGAGGACGTCCTGGTCCGCCGGGTCCTTGAGGTCGAGGACCAGCGACTCCTTGTTGCGGTTCGCGGAGAGGAAGTACGTCGACTCCTGCTCCTCGGGCGTTCCGATGAACGGCGGTCCCCAGCCGCGGGTGTCGTCACCGGTGGGCGACTCGACCTTGATCACCCGCGCCCCCATGTCGCCGAGCATCATCGCGGCGTGCGGACCCGCGAGCGCTCGCGTCAGGTCGAGCACCAGCAGGTCGGAGAGCGGACCATCAGTCATGCCCGCACTCAACCACCCGCCGTACGCCGCGCGGAATGGCAGGTCTCGACAAGGTGGACCCCCGAATGTCGGGGACTGTCGGCCGCGGATGGTTGAGTGACGCCATGAGCTCGCCGGCCCCCGTGACGCAGTACCGCCTCGTGCGGCCCGACGTCGCCGTCGACGTCCCCACCCTCGACGAGCACCAGCAGCGCGTCGTCGACCACGCCGGCGGACCGCTGCTGGTGCTGGCCGGGCCCGGCACCGGCAAGACCACGACGCTGGTCGAGGCGATCGTCGACCGGATCGAGCACCGCGGCGCGGCGCCCGACAGCGTGCTGGCGCTGACGTTCTCCCGCAAGGCCGCCGAGCAGCTGCGCGACCGGGTGACCGCGCGCCTCGGCCGCACCACCTCCACCCAGCTGAGCTCGACCTTCCACTCGTTCGCCTACGGCCTGATCCGCCAGTACTCACCCCCCGAGCTGTACGCCGCCCCCTTGCGCCTGCTCTCGGCCCCCGAGCAGGACGTCGTGCTGCAGGGCCTGCTCACCGAGACCCCCGAGTCGGTCCACTGGCCCGAGTCGCTGCGCCGCGCGGTCGGGACCCGCGGGTTCGCGAGCGAGGTGCAGTCGGTGCTCGCGCGGGCCCGGGAGAAGGGGCTGGACGGGCCGTCCCTGCAGAAGCTCGGCATCGAGGCCGACCTGCCGGAGTACGTCGCGGCCGGGCTCTTCCTCGACCAGTACCTCGACGTCCTCGACAGCCAGAGCGCCATCGACTACGCCGACCTGATCCGCCGGGCGGTGATCGAGGCCGAGGCCCACCGCCCCGAGCTGCGCGCGCGGTTCTCCCACGTGTTCGTCGACGAGTACCAGGACACCGACCCCGGCCAGGTCGCGCTGCTCCGGGCGCTGGTCGGCGACGGGGGCAACCTGACCGTGGTCGGTGACCCGCACCAGTCGATCTACGGCTTCCGCGGCGCCGAGGTGCGCGGCATCCTCGAGTTCCCGACGACGTTCCCACGCCGCGACGGCCGCCCCGCCGAGGTGGTGGCCCTGCGCACGACCCGGCGCTTCGGGCCGCGGGTGCTGCTCGCGTCCCAGCGGGTCGCCCGGCGGCTGAGCCTGACCGGGTCGATCGACGAGGAGGCCCGTCACGCGTTCCTCGAGCCGGTGGCCGCGCCCAACGACCTCGGCGACGGACGCGTCGAGGTGCTCACCTTCGACACCGAGCGGGCCGAGGCCGAGCACCTCGCCGACCTGCTGCGCCGGGCCCACCTCGAGGACGACGTGCCGTGGTCCGACATGGCGGTGCTGGTCCGGTCGGGCCGCACCAGCATCCCGGCCCTGCGCCGCTCGCTGGTCGGGGCGGGGGTGCCGGTCGAGGTCGCCGCCGACGACACCCCGCTGGTGCTCGAGCCCGCCCTCCAACCCCTGGTCGAGGCGCTGCGGGCCGTGGTCAACCTCGACAACGAGGACCCCGACCACCCCGACTTCCTCGACCCCGACCGTGCCCACGGCCTCCTCGTCTCCCAGCTGGCCGGGCTCGACGCCACCGACGTCCGCGCCCTGTCGCGGGTGCTGCGCGCCCGCGACAAGGAGCGGGCGGCCGCCTCCGGCACCTCGCCACGCCCGTCACCCGAGCTGCTGCGCGACGTGCTCGTCGACCCGACCCTGCTCGAGGGCGCCGACGGGCCGGTCGCCGCCCGCGTGGTCGGGCTGGCCCGGCTGCTGCACCGGGCCCGGGCCCGGCTCGACGCCGGGGCCACGCCCGAGGAGGTCCTCTGGGAGCTGTGGGCCGGCACCTCCTGGCCGGCGCGGCTGCGCTCGTCGGTCGAGTCCGGGGGACCGGGCGCCCGGCTGGCCCACCGCGACCTCGACGCCGTCTGCGCGCTCTTCGAGACCGCGGCCCGCACCGAGGACCAGCGCGGCCACACCTCGGTCGCCAACTTCCTCGACACCCTCGCCGCCCAGCAGATCCCCGCCGACACCCTGGCCGAGCGCGGCGTCCGCGGCGACGCGGTGCGGCTGCTCACGGCCCACCGCTCGAAGGGGCTCGAGTGGCGACTGGTCGTCGTGGCCCACGTCCAGGAGGACGGCTGGCCCGACCTGCGCCGCCGGGGCTCGCTGCTCCAGGCCGACCGGATCGGCGCCGACGGCCCGCAGCCGCCGCTGTCGACCCGCGCGGCGCTGATGGAGGAGCGCCGGCTCTTCTACGTCGCCTGCACCCGCGCCCGCCAGCGGCTGGTCGTGACCGCGGTCGCCTCCCAGGACGACGACGGCGAGCAGCCCTCCCGCTTCCTGGCCGAGCTCGGCGTCCACGAGCGCCACCTCCAGGGCCGTCCGGCCCGGCCGCTGTCGATGGCCGGCCTCGTCGCCGAGCTGCGCCGCACGGTCGCCGACCCCGCGCAGCCCGAGGGACTGCGGACCGCGGCCGCCCAGCGGCTCGCGCGCCTGGCCGGCGAGCTGGTCGGCGAACGACCGCTCGTGCCCCACGCCGACCCCGCCACCTGGTGGGGGACCCGCGCCGCCACCGCGGCCGACGTACCCCTGCGCCCGGCGGACCTGCCGATCACGCTGTCCGCCAGTGCCCTCACCTCCCTGCTCGCCTGCCCGGCCCGCTGGTTCCTGGAACGCGAGGCCGGAGGCACCTCCGCCTCGACCGCCTCGCAGGGCTTCGGCCTGGTCGTGCACGCCATCGCCGAGCGGGTCGCCAAGGGTGAGCTCACCGACGATCCCGCCCAGGTCGACGAGCTGATGGCGCACGTCGACGGCGTGTGGGGGCGGATCTCGTTCCGCACCCCGTGGTCGCGCAGCCGCGAGCGCGAGGAGGTGCGCGCCGCGCTGGCCCGTTTCGTCGCCTGGCAGCGCCGCCCCGGCGCCCGCACCCTGCTCGCGACCGAGCAGGAGCTGCGGGCCGAGGTGACCCTGCCCGACGGGCAGCGGGTCGCGCTGTACGGCTTCGCCGACCGGCTCGAGGTCGACGACGACGGCAAGGTGGTGGTGGTCGACCTCAAGACGGGCAAGTACCCCCCCACCAACGACGAGGTCCGCGAGCACCCCCAGCTCGGCCTCTACCAGTACGCCGTCACCCACGGCGCCGTCGACGACCTCCTCGAGGGGCGGCCGGCCGAGCCCGGTGGCGCCGAGCTGCTGCACCTGCGCAAGGAGTCCCGGGGCGTCGTGAAGTCCCAGGCCCAGCCGCCCCAGGAGCCCGAGGCCGACGGGTCGACCCTCATCGAGGTGCAGCTGATGGCTGCGGCCGAGGCGATCCGCGAGGAGACGTTCCCGGCCCGCTCCGGCAAGCACTGCGACACCTGTGCCTTCCTCGCGATCTGCCCGGTCAAGGGCGCCGGGACGGTGCTGTCGTGACCACGCTGATCAGCACCGCCGCGCCCGCGCCCGTGACGATCGCGGACCCGGCCGACCTCCAGCGGGTGATGGGCACCGACTTCCAGGTCAGCCCGCAGCAGTGGGACGCCATCTCCGCACCGCTCGAGCCGGCCGTCGTGATCGCCGGCGCCGGCTCCGGCAAGACCGCGTTGATGGCGGCCCGTGTCGTCTACCTCGTCGTCACCGGACAGGTCGCGGCCGACCAGGTCCTCGGGCTGACCTTCACCACCAAGGCCGCCAGCGAGCTCGGGCGCCGGATCCGCGACAGCCTGGCCGCGGCCGGCCACGGTCGGGGCACGCTCGCCTCCGACCGCGACGCCGACGAGGAGATGCTCGAGCCGACCGTCGCGACCTACAACGCCTACGCCGCGGCGCTGCTCACCGAGCACGGCCTGCGGATCGGCCACGAGCCCGACACCCGGGTGATGGCCGACGCGTCGCGCTACCAGCTCGCCGTGCGCGCGATCGCGCGCCACACCGGCCGGGTCGAGCTGCTCAGCGACCACCCGGAGACGGTCGTCAACTACCTCCTCGCGCTCGAGGGCGCGATGAGCGAGCACCTGGTCGACGACGCGACGGTGCGCAGCTTCCAGCGCCGCGAGGTCGCCGCGTTCGAGGCGGCGCTGGAGACCGCCCGGGCCAGGACCGACCTGGTCAAGGCGCTGAACACCCTCGGCCGGCGCGAGGAGCTGCTCGACCTGGTCCGCACCTACCGCCGGCTCAAGGCCGACCTCGGGCTCATGGACTTCTCCGACCAGATCGCGCTCGCCGCGCAGCTGGCCGAGGAGCACGCCGATGTCGGGCGCCTGGAGCGCGAGAAGTTCCGGATCGTGCTCCTCGACGAGTACCAGGACACCTCAGTCGCGCAGGCCCGGATGCTGCGCCGGCTCTTCTCCGGCGCCGACCAGCGCGCCGGCCGGGGCCACGCGGTCACCGCCGTGGGCGATCCCAACCAGGCCATCTACGGCTGGCGGGGGGCCTCGGTCTCCAACATCCTCGGCTTCGGCCACGACTTCCCGTCGACCGGGGGATCGCCGGACGTGCCGACCTACCCCCTCACGGTCAACCGGCGCTCCGACCGCCGCATCCTCGAGGTCGCCAACCGGCTCGCCGCGCCGCTCTACGCGCAGTTCCCGCAGGTGCGCGAGCTCGAGGCCGCGGACACCGCCGCCGACGGCGCCGTGCGCGCGGTCGTCCACGAGACGTACGCCGCGGAGCTGACCTGGCTGGCCGGCGAGGTGGCCGCAACCCATGCGGCGATGCCCGAGCCGGCCTGGCGCGAGATCGGGGTGCTGACCCGCGACAACGCCAGCGCGGCCGACGTCTTCGACGCCCTCTCCGCCGCCGACATCCCGGTCGAGATCGTGGGCCTCCAGGGGCTGCTGCGACTGCCCGAGGTGGCCGAGGTCGTCGCCACGCTCACGCTGCTCCACGACCTCACCGCCAACGCCGCCCTGCTCACGCTGCTCACCGGCCCGCGCTGGGCGATCGGCCCGCGCGACCTCGCCCTGCTCGGACGCCGGGCCCGGGAGCTGGCCGTCGACGCCGACGCCACGGCGCGCCCGGACCTCGCCGAGCAGCTCGCCGCGGCCGTCGAGGGTGCCGACCCGACCGAGGTCAGCTCGCTGTGCGACGCCCTCGACGACCCGGGTCACGCCGGCTACTCCGCGCCCGCCCGGGAGCGGTTCGCGCTGCTCTCCTCGGAGCTGCGGATGCTGCGCACCCACGCCGGTGAGCCGCTGCTCGACCTGGTCCGCAAGATCATCGACACCACCGGCATCGACATCGAGCTGGCCTCGTCGGTCAGCCCGGCCGCGCGGGCCCGTCGCGACAACCTCGACCTGTTCGTGAAGGCGGTCTCGGAGTTCCGGGCCATCGACGGCGACGTCAGCCTGGCCGCGCTGCTGGCCTACCTGACCGCCGAGGACGAGCTGGGCACCGGTCTCGACATCGCCACCCCGACCGAGGCCGACTCGGTGAAGCTGCTGACCGTGCACCGGGCCAAGGGCCTGGAGTGGGACGCCGTCTTCTGCGTCGGCGTGTGCGAGGAGAAGTTCCCGACCACCCGGACCCGCACCCAGTGGCCCGCCGGGCCTGCCGTGCTGCCCTCACCCCTGCGCGGGGACGCCGCCGACCTGCCCCAGCTCCGCGGCCACGAGAAGGCCGACCTCGACGCGCTGCGCGTCGAGGCCCGGGCCCACGAGGCCCAGGAGGAGCTGCGGCTCGGCTACGTCGCGTTCACGCGCGCGCGGCACCTGCTCGTCGTCTCGTCGTACCTCTGGACCGAGTCCCGCAAGACGCCACTCGGTCCGTCGCCCTACCAGCGGGCCGTCGCCGAGGCCCTGGCCGACTGGGGCCTGGCGCCCGACCGGTGGGAGGAGAAGCCCGAGAAGGGCACGCCCAACCCGCTGCAGCTCGGCCCCACCACGGCGCGCTGGCCGGTCACCGAGCACACCGCCGAGGCGCTGCGCCGCATCGAGGCCGCCGAGGTGGTGCGGGCTGCGATGGCCGAGCACGCGGACGGCTCCGGAAGCGAGCCCGAGCTCGACATGGTCGAGGCCGCGGTGGTCGCGGAGTGGGACGCCGAGCTCGACCGGCTCCTCGTCGAGGCGCGGCGCGACCGCTCCAGCCGCATCCAGGTGACCCTGCCGAGCAGCCTGTCGGCCACGGCGGTCGCCCGGCTGCGCGACGACCCCGCGGACTTCGCGCGTGACCTGGCGCGGCCGATGCCGCGCCAGCCCTCGCCGTCCGCGCGGTTCGGCACCCGCTTCCACGCGTGGGTGGAGGCGCGGTTCGGCCAGCAGGACCTGTTCGACCCCGAGGAGCTTCCCGGCCAGGGGGACCGGGGCATCGACAGCGAGTCCGACCTGGCCGCGCTGGTCGCGACCTTCGAGTCCGGCCCGTTCGGCGAGCGGCTCCCGGTCGCCGTGGAGGCGCCGTTCGCGCTCGTGCTGGCCGGACAGGTGGTGCGGGGCCGGATCGACGCGGTCTACGCCGACGGTGCCGGCTTCCTCGTCGTCGACTGGAAGACCAACCAGCGGGCCACGGCCGACCCGCTCCAGCTCGGTCTCTACCGCCAGGCCTGGGCCGAGCTGCGGGGGATCCCGCCCGAGCAGGTGCGCGCGGCGTTCTACTACGTCCGCACCGGTGAGGTCGTCGAGCCCGCTGACCTGCCCGACCGTGACGCGCTCGAGCGGCTGCTGTCGATCGGCGGGGACAGCCCCTGACAGGCCGGCGCGTCAGTTGGCCCGGTGCTCCACGAGAACCAGGGCCATGTCGTCGTTGATCCGCTGTCCCGCATGGTCGAGCACGCACGCGAGGAGCCGATCGAGCGCCTCGTCCAGGTCTCCGTCGCGCAGGGCCAGGGCATGGTCGGCGAGCGGGAAGAACTCCCCGCTCCGGTCCCGAGCCTCGACCAGGCCATCGGTGTAGACCAGCAGGCGGGAGCCTCCGGGCCACCGGGCCGTGACCGAGGTGGGTTCCGGGCCGAGCCCCAGCGGCGGCACCGGGACGCCGGTCGGCACCAGCTGGGCAGTGGCGGTGTCGGTGACCAGCAGCGGCGGGTGGTGTCCGCAGTTGACCAGCGTCACGGTGTGGTCGTCGTGGAACTCGGCGAGCACGGCCGTGACGAAGTCCTCCTCGCCCGCCACGGCCGTCACGACGGCGTCCAGATCGGTGGCGATGGCGGTCAGTGACGGCTGGGTGAATGCGGATCGCCGGAAGGCGCCGAGGACCGTCCCGGCCATCTGGACGGCATCCAGCCCCTTGCCGCGCACGTCGCCGACGATGACGCGCACGCCGTACGGGCTGGCGGCCACCTCGTAGAGGTCGCCACCGACGAGCGCCTCCCGGGTCGCGGAGATGTAACGGGCGGCGAACCCCACCGACCCGACCTCGTGGGGCATGGCCCTGAGCACCGCGCGCTGGGCGGTCTCCGCGATCACGGTCATGTGCCGCAGGTCGCGTTCGCGGCGGACCCGAATCCTTGCCGACAGGACCGCCAGCGCACCGAGGCCGACGGTCAGGAGCACGCGGAGCGTCCAGTCCAGGGTGCCGAAGTTGTCGTTCCAGAACCCGGAGAGCGCCGACAGGACCAGCGCGCAGACCGCGACGACCGCGGTACGGCGCACGGTGTCCATCGCCCCGGCGAGCACGGCAGCAACGGCGTAGGAGGCGCTGAGCACGATCTCGGGCAGGACGATGTCGAGGGCGACGATGGCCGCGAGGACGGCCAGCGCCCCGCTCAGCGCACGGCTCTGCGACCACCGACCTGCCGTCATGCTGGTCTCCTCGTCGCCCCACAAGCGAGATGAGGTCCCGCAACCACCGACACTAGCCCCGGGGTCGTGACCCGGGGCGCGATCAGGCCGGGAGCGACGTGGCGAGGGAGTCGAGGAGCGGCGATGCATCTCCGAACGCCAGTGGCCGCCGATCGTCGGCAGCTCGATCTCGCTGAAGACGATGCCGTCGAGGATCTCGTCCTTGTTGACGATGTGGTGGTAGACCGACATCGGCCGAAAACCGTCAGGGAGGTCCGCCATGGCCGTCAGCGCCAGCACGCACCGGGCGATCGTGCAGGACGCGTACGGCTCTGCCGACGTCCTTCGCCTCGCCCGGGTCGCCCGTCCCGAGGCCGCCCGGAACGAGGTGCTGCTGCGCGTGCACGCGGCGGGTCTGGACCGGGGCACGTGGCACCTGATGACGGGGCGGCCATACCTGCTCCGCCTCGCCTTCGGGATGCGCGCCCCGAAGAACCCGGTGCCCGGGACCGATGTCGCCGGCACCGTGGTGGCGATCGGCTCGGCGGTGACGCGGTTCGCCGTCGGCGACGAGGTGTTCGGCTTTGGTGAGGGCACCTTCGCCGAGTACGCCGTGGCGCGCGAGGACAAGCTCGCCCGCAAGCCGGCGAACCTGACCTTCGAGCAGGCCGCGGTGGTCCCGGTCTCGGCCGGCACCGCCCTGCAGGCGCTGTCCGAGCACGGTCACGTCGAGCCGGGCCAGCACGTGCTCGTCATCGGCGCGTCGGGCGGCGTCGGCAGCTACGCCGTCCAGCTGGCCAAGGCGTTCGGGGCCGAGGTGACCGGCGTGGGCAGCACCGCGAAGCTCGACCTGGTGCGGTCCCTGGGTGCCGACCACGTCATCGACCACACCCGGGACGACTTCGCCGACGGCGGGCACCGCTATGACCTGGTGCTCGACATCGGTGGGAACCCGTCGCTCTCCCGGCTCCGCCGCGCGCTCACGCCCACCGGCACACTCGTCATCGTCGGCGGCGAGGAGGGCGGCAGCTTCTCCGGCGGCATGAACCGGCAGCTGCGGGCCGTGGCCCTGTCACCGTTCGTGCGCCAGCGGCTGACCATGTTCGTCGCCCAGCAACGCGCGGGCGACCTCGACCGGCTCGTCGAGCTCCTCGAGGCGGGCACGCTCACGCCCAGCATCGAGCGGACCTATCCGCTCGAGGAGGTTCCCGAGGCGATGCGCCGGCTCGAGGCCGGGCAGGTGCGCGGCAAGCTCGCCATCACCCCCTGAGCGACGGCGGCGACCTCAGCCCTCCTTGAGCGCCGCTTCGAGGGCGATCTCGACCATCGCGCCGAAGGTCTGCTCGCGCTCCTGGGAGGTGGTCTGCTCGCCGGTGACGATGTGGTCGGAGACCGTGCAGATCGCGAGCGCGCGCCGGTCGTACTTCGCCGCCAGCGTGTAGAGGGCGCTCGCCTCCATCTCGACGGCGAGCACGCCGTACTCCACCATCCGCGAGGTCAGCTCGGGGCGTGGGCTGTAGAACGAGTCGCTGCTGAAGATCAGTCCCACGTGCACGGCCGCGTCGCCCGCGTGCACCAGCGAAACGTCGTACGCCGTGCGGAGCAGGCCGAAGTCGGCGACCGGCGCGTAGTCCAGGCCCTCGAAGCGGATCCGGTTCATCGAGGAGTCGGTGCAGCAGCCCGAGGCGATCACGATGTCGCGCAGGGCCAGCTTGTCGGTGAGCGCGCCACACGAGCCGACCCGCACGATCGACTGCACGTCGTACTCGTCGAAGAGCTCGTTGGCGTAGATCGCGAGCGAGGGCTGCCCCATGCCGGATCCCTGGACCGAGACGCGGTGCCCGCCCCAGGTGCCGGTGTAGCCGTACATGCCGCGCACCTCGTTGTAGCAGCGGGCGTCCTCGAGGAACGTCTCCGCGATCCACCGCGCGCGCAGCGGGTCGCCGGGCATGAGGACGAGAGGGGCGATGTCGCCGGGCCGGGCGCCGATGTGGGTGCTCACGGGGGATCACCCTAGGTGCCGCTCGCGGCCCTGTGCGAACGCCGTGCCCATGTCGGGCTAGCCTCGCGGGCGTGACGTTGCCGCACGTGAAGCTGTCCGCGAACCCCCACGACCGCGCCGGTGTCCGACGCGGCGACGAGGCCTGGCTCGACGAGCGCTGGGCCGACCCGGCGAGCCGGGTCCTGGTCCTCTCCGGCACCCGCATCCGTCCCGTCGACGGGCACGTCGAGTGGGTCGCGCCGACCGAGGCACCCGAGGGGCTGCGCGTGCTGCTCGGGGAGCAGGACGGCCGGACCTGGTTCGCCGTCGTCGTCGAGCCGGGGGGAGCGCCGGGGGAGAAGTCGGAGTGGTTCGGGCTGCGCGGCGTCCTGCCGCACCTGGCGGGCGGCGGACTGCAGGAGGCGCCGCTGGTCTTCCACGCGATCGGCCTGGCCGAGTGGCTCTTCGCCACCCGCTTCTGCCCGCGCTGCGGCGGCGGCCTCGAGCCCCGCGCGGCGGGACACGAGCTGGTGTGCAGCGACTGCGGCAAGGCCCAGTTCCCGCGCACGGACCCGGCGGTGATCATGCTCGTCGCGACGGGGGAGCCCGGCACCGACGACGAGCGCTGCCTGCTCGGCCGCCAGGCGGTGTGGCCCGAGGGCCGCTACTCCACCCTGGCCGGCTTCTGCGAGCCCGGCGAGACGCTCGAGGACGCCGTACGCCGCGAGGTCGCCGAGGAGGTCGGGATCCGGGTCGGCGAGGTGGCCTACTTCGGCAACCAGCCCTGGCCGATGCCGGCGAGCCTGATGCTGGGCTTCGTGGCCCGTGCCGAGTCGACCGAGATCCAGGTCGACGACCACGAGATCGAGGACGCCCGCTGGTTCACCCGGGCCGAGATGCGGGCCGAGGCCGAGGCCGGCACGCTCGTGCTCCCCGGTGGGGTCTCGATCTCGCGGTCCCTGGTCGAGCACTGGTACGGCGGGCCGCTGCCCGGCCAGTGGTGAGCAGCCCCGTGGTGATCAGGAGGGCAGCGCGGCCAGCTTCGCCTTGATCTGCATCAGCGAGGGGTTGGTGTGGGCGCTGCCGTCGGAGTAGACGAGCGTCGGCACGGTCTGGTTGCCGTTGTTGGCCGACTCGACGATGTCCGCGGCCTCCGGGGTCTGCTCGATGTCGACGATGTCGTAGGAGATGCCCTCACGATCGAGCTGGCTCTTGAGCCGGTGGCAGTAGCCACACCACGGGGTCGTGTACATCGTGAACGCACCACTCATCTGGGACTGTCGCCTCCGCCGTCTAGGGTTCTGGGATACACGAGGCTAACCACCACGCCGGAGGAGATGTTCCCGCATGCCCAGCGTTGAGGCAGTCCGTCCCGACGACCTGCTCGCGGCGCTCGACCCCGAGCAGCGCCGGGTCGCCGAGGCGCTGCGCGGACCCGTGCGCGTGCTCGCCGGCGCCGGCACCGGCAAGACGCGGGCGATCACGCACCGGATCGCCCACGGCGTGCACACCGGGGTCTACGCACCGACCGAGGTCCTCGCCGTCACGTTCACCACCCGGGCCGCCGGCGAGATGCGGGGGCGCCTGCGGCTGCTCGGCGCGGGCGGGGTCCAGGCCCGCACCTTCCACTCCGCCGCCCTGCGCCAGCTGCGCTACTTCTGGCCGCACGTCCACGGCACCGAGCTGCCCACACTGATCGAGTCCAAGATCGGCCTGCTCGCCACCGCGGCCCGACGCCAGCGGCTGACGGCCGACCAGGCGCTGCTGCGCGACCTGGCCTCCGAGATCGAGTGGGCCAAGGTCAGCAACGTCCACCCCGACGACTACATCAAGGTGGCGAGCGCCCGCGGCCGATCGGTCACGGGCCACGACCACGACACCGTGGCCCGCATCTTCGGCAGCTACGAGGAGGTCAAGCGCAGCCAGGGACGCATGGACATGGAGGACGTCCTGCTCTTCACCGCCGGGATGCTGGCCGAGGACGAGCGGGTCGCCGCGCAGATCCGCCGGCAGTACAAATGGTTCGTCGTCGACGAGTTCCAGGACGTCTCGCCGATCCAGTCCGCGCTGCTCGACCTCTGGCTGGGCGGCCGCGACGAGCTGTGCGTGGTCGGCGACCCGGCCCAGACGATCTACTCCTTCGCCGGCGCCAACGCGGGCTACCTCCGCGACTTCGCGGCGAAGTTCCCCTCGACGACCTCGATCGAGCTGGTACGCAACTACCGCTCCAGCCCCGAGGTCGTGACCGCCGCCAACGACCTGCTCGCCGGCTCCGAGAGCCGGGGGGTCCAGCTGCGGGCCCAACGCCCCTCCGGTCCCGCCGTCACGTTCACGCCCCAGCCCGACGAGGTCGCCGAGGCGGAGGCCGTCGCCAGCCGGATCGTCCGGCTGCGCGACCAGGGCCGTTCGTGTGGCGAGATGGCGGTGCTGTTCCGGATCAACGCCCAGTCCGAGGCCTACGAGGACGCCCTGTCGGCGCGCGGGATCCCCTACGTCATCCGCGGTGCGGCCCGGTTCTTCGACCGTCCGGAGGTGCGCGAGGCCGTGACCCGGCTGCGCGGCGCCGCCCGCTCGGGCGAGGGTGACGAGTTCCTCGAGACCGTCCACGGCACCCTGTCCGGGATGGGCTGGACCAGCCAGGCGCCGAACGCCCGCGGCCAGACCCGCGACCGCTGGGAGTCCTGGCAGGCGCTGGTCGACCAGGCGACCGAGTTCGCGAGCACCCCCGGCAACGACCTGGGCGCCTTCGTCGACGACCTCGACCGCCGCGCGGCCGAGCAGCACGCGCCGGTGGCCGACGGGGTCACCCTGGCCACCTTCCACGCCGCCAAGGGCCTGGAGTGGGACTCGGTCTTCCTGTGCGGCCTGCAGGACGGCACGCTCCCGATCACCTACGCCGAGACCCCGGCCGAGATCGAGGAGGAGCGCCGCCTCCTCTACGTCGGCATGACCCGCGCCCGCGTCGACCTCTGCCTGTCCTGGTCGCTCGCCCGCAACCCCGGCGGCCGGGCCAACCGCAAGCCGTCGCGGTTCCTCGACCCGCTGCTGCCCGAGGGGCACCGGGTCGAGCCGGCCGCCGCGCGCAACCGCAAGGTGGCCAGCTGTCGCGAGTGCGGCAAGCCGCTGTCCACGGGGGCCGAGAAGAAGCGGGGCCGGTGCGCCGACTGCCCCGCGTCGTACGACGAGGAGCTGTTCGAGCGCCTGCGCGACTGGCGCAAGGAGCGGGCGGGGACGGAGAGCGTGCCGGCGTTCGTGGTCTTCACCGACGCGACGCTGCAGCTGATCGCCGAGCACAGGCCGGCCACTCCGGAGGCGCTGCTGCGCATCAGCGGTATCGGCCGCTCGAAGGTCGAGCGCTACGGCGAGGACGTCCTCGCGCTCGTCAACTGAGCGGATTCTGATGAATTTGGGGAAATAGTCATAAAATCGTTTGCCCATTACATGTTCGGCACGATAGTTTTCCGTCACAGCAACCGCGCACCACGGTCCTGACAAGACCGGCGCCCGAAGAAACGCAAGGAGGTGGACGCAATGAGCAACATCAACATCCCGATGACGGCCCAGATCCCGTCTGCCTTCGGCATGCCCGTTTCCGGCCACGCCTTCGGTGCGACGACTGTCTGCGCCACCGGAATCGCCACGTCCGTCGTGCGCGACCGCAAGGCCGTCACGGGTGCCGACAAGGGCCTTGCCCAGGGCTACTTCCCGGGGACCTCTGCCTGGAGACCACCGAACTGTTGAGACCAACAGATCGGCGCCTCCAGGCCGCGGAACCCCTCACCGGGATCCGCGGCCTTTTCGTTTCTCCGAACCCCGCAACAACCAGCGATCAGGTCAAACAAGGAGGTGACACACATGACCATCAGCGTTCTCGACCGCACCGAGGGAGCTGCCCCCGAGGGTGACCAGCCGAGCCTGGGGATGCTTCACGACCAGGCCGTCCAGGTGGCCGACGAGCTGCTGCCGTGCCGGATCAACAACCCGGAGCTGTGGTTCGCCGAATCGCCCGCCGACGTGGAGTTCGCCAAGGCGCTCTGCCAGGACTGTCCGGTCCAGGCCCTGTGCCTCGTCGGAGCTCTCGACCGGCGCGAGCCCTGGGGCGTCTGGGGCGGTGAGCTGTTCCTCCAAGGAGTGGTGATCCCCCGCAAGCGGCCCCGCGGCCGTCCCCGCAAGAACGAGGTCGCCGCCTAGGCGAGATCTCGGCCAGCACGACACCAGCAGACCCGAACACCGACCCGAACCGGAGTGCCACCCATGAACCTCATGCCCGAGACCCTGGCCCGCGCGCAGATGACCGCGCGCCTGGGAGAGGCGCAGCAGCAGCGACGCGGTCACCAGCTGACCCGTGATCGCCGTCTGCACCGCAAGGCCGAGCAGGCCGCGCAGCAGGCACGTCTCGCCATCGCCCGCGCGTTCTGAGCGCCCGACCCAGGAAAGACCGACACCACTCATGAAGACCGAACCGAACCGGAGCACCGACATGAATCTCATGCATGAAAATCTGGCGCGCGCACAAATGTCCGCGCGCCTGGGAGAGGCGCAGGAGTTGCGACGGGGCCACCACCTGGCCCGAGCCCGCCGCTTGAGCCGCAAGGCCGAGCAGGCTGCGCAGCAGGCACGCCTTGCCCTCGCTCGCGCGCTGTAGGACTGATCGCGGGGTGCGAAGCAGAGCCGGGTACGACGACCACGTCGTGCCCGGCTCTTGCGCGTCCGGGTCCCCGGGCGGGGCCCCGGTGCGGCCCCTTGGTGCGGCGTAGCCTGAGCAGATGGCCCCCGCGACGGCTGCAGGACAGCACCCCTCGGAACCCGTCACCTGCGACTTCTGCGGGCGGCAGGAGCCCGAGGGATCGGCGACGCTGAGCTGGACCATCTCCGTCGAGCACGGCCGCCGGCGGACCTACTGCGACAGCTGCTCACGCCAGCACCTCCGGTCCATGGAGGGCAAGCTCGACAGCGAGTTCTGGTGAGCGGAGCCGAGAGCTAGCCTGCCGCCAGCGTCTCGCCCCACGAGCACCCGCAGTGCGGGTGCCGGGTCCAGCGCCGCGGCTCGAGAGCCAGGGCGGGACCCAGCGCCACGGAGGTGGACCACGTGGCCGGCTGGTCCCCGTCGGCGAAGCTCACCAGGTCGCGCACCGCCCAGGCGACCGCCATCGTCAGCAGCGCGGCGTCGCGTGGCTCCGGGCCCGGGGTGGATGGCTCCTGGCTGCACTGGTCGACCACCATCGCCCGGCGCGGGTCGCCCTCGCCGAGGTGGGCATCCACGCACCGCAGGCAGGCGGTGGCCCCGGGCACCACGAACGGCCCGACGGTGACCACCGCCGACCCGGTGACCAGCAGGTGGGGCAGGCCCGCCCGGACGGCCGGGTCGAGCCGCGCCCGGGGGATCTCACGAGAGCTGATGACGAGGAGCGCCGTGGCCTCGTTCTCGTGGGTGGTCAGCCCGACCCCGGCCGCCCGGAGCAGGCGCGTCGCCGTGTGGGCGAGGTCGGCCGGGGCCTCGACGGCGACCCTGGCCGCGGCCCGGTCCCGGAGCCGAGCGGGCGCATCGGCGCCGAACTGGGCGAACGCGGCCGTCGCCCCGGGTCGGTCCGCGGCCGCGCCCACGGCCTCGCCCAGATCGGCGGCGTCGACGAGCAGTCCCTCGGCGAGCAGGCGCGTCAGGAGGCGGTGGCCGCCGGGTGTCGTGGGGGTGGGGTGCTGGCCGGTGCGCAGCTCGGCAAGCACCCGACGGATGTCGGGGGCGTCCTCGACGACCAGGCGCAGCGGCGGATCGAGGCCGATCTGGAGGTGCCGGTCGTCACGGCGTACGACGCGGAGCCCGGGTCGCAGCGCCGGTCGTCGCAACGTGTCGAGGAGGGGCGGGTCGTCGGCCATGCCGGCACCCTGACACAGCCGCGGTCCGGGGGAGCCGCTCCTCCACAGGTGGGCCGGCGCCGGCCGGGCCCGCCGGAAATGCAGACGGCGGCGCCGACCGGTCCGAGGACCGGGCGACGCCGCCGTACAAGCAGCTCGTGGGGGCGACTACGCCTTGCCGAGGATGCGGTTGAGGTTGGTGCTGCAGACGGGGCACACGGCCTTGGCCATGCGGGTGCCCTTGTCGTTCACCTTGACCTCGCCTTCGGCCTCGCGCTTCTCCTTGCACTTCACGCAGTAGAACTCGCCGCTCCAGGTCTCCGCCATGACGGCCTCCTTGCCTATGTTTTCTTCCGGTCGTCGCGACGGGGATAGTGGGGAAGCCCGCCGGAAGCCCGGCGGCGGGTGCCGCCGAGCCGCCTCGACCCTACGACACTCCCGCTCGAGCGCGAAGCAGGCACACCGGAGCGCGTGAACCGGGTCACGGCGCGCCGGAGCCCCGCTCAGTACGTTGTGCGCATGTCTGAACCCACCTCCGGACCCCCCGACGGTCCCACCGACGGTCCCACCGACGGCCCCCAGCACCTGCGCCTCGAGCGCCCCTCGGAGGGCGTCGCGATGCTCGTCCTCGACAACCCCGACCAGCGCAACGCCATGTCGGACCAGATGACGGCGTCCTGGGTCGCGGCCGTCGACGAGCTCGCGGCGGACCGGTCGGTGCGCGTGGTGGTCGTGACCGGGGAGGGCTCGGCCTTCTGCTCGGGCGGCAACACCTCGTGGATCGCGAGCGAACCGGACGCGTCGGTCGACCGGCTGCGCACCCGGATGATGGCGTTCTACCGCGCCTGGCTGTCGATCCGGAGGCTGGAGGTGCCGACCATCGCCGCCGTCAACGGGCCGGCCATCGGCGCCGGGCTGTGCCTCGCGCTGGCCTGCGACATCCGGTACGCCGCGTCGGGCGCGAAGCTGGGCGTGCCGTTCGTGAAGCTCGGGATGCACGCCGGCATGGCCGGCACCTACCTGCTGCCCAACGTCGTGGGGGAGGCGCACGCCCGCGACCTGCTGCTCACCGGCCGCACCGTGGACGCCGACGAGGCGCTGCGCCTGGGCCTGGTCTCCCGGGTGATCGAGCCGGCGTCGTTCCGGGACGAGGTCCTGGCGACCGCCGAGGGGATCGCGGCCACGGCGCCGATCGCGAGTCGGCTGACCAAGCTCGCGCTGGCCGACGGGGGGCACCGGGACTTCGAGAGCTGTGTCCAGTGGGAGGCGATGGCCCAGCCGATCACGCTGGCCACCGAGGACCTGCAGGAGGGGATCCGCGCCGCGCAGGGCAAGCGGAAGCCGGAGTTCACCGGCCGCTGACGAGAGGAGGCCCCCTGCCCGCCTCACGACACTTGCCTTCCCCTTGCGAGAGTCGCTCGGACGGGCCGGGGGCCTCATCTGGGTCCCACGCTAGGAGCCGCCCGCCCGAATGGTCAATGCGGCGGGGCGTTCCCCTGTGGACAGGGTTGTGGACAACCCTGTGGAGGAGGGGGAGTGACCGGTGGATAACCGGTCCCTGGCAGGGGACAGGGCTGGGGAGGACACGCCCGGGTTCTCGCCGTACCCTGCCCTGACCAGCCACCATGCGGGGCGCTGGTTGTGGACAACAGAAACCTGCGGAGGTGACGGCGTGTCGGAGGCCGAGGAGCGCGGTTCCGGGCGCACGACGTACGACGCCGGGCCCGTCGCGGCGCTGCGCCGGATCGCGTTCCTGCTCGAACGGGCCCGCGAGGACACCTACAAGGTCAAGGCGTTCCGCGGCGCCGCCGCGACGATCCTGCCGATGTCCGCGGACGCCGTGGCCGCTGCGGTCGAGGACGGCAGCCTGACCGACCTCCCGGGGATCGGCGCCAGCTCGGCCAGCGTGATCGCCGACGCCGCGCACGGGCTGCTGCCCGAGCGGCTGGCCCGTCTCGAGCGCGAGTACGCCGGCCCGCTCACCGCGGGCGGCCAGGACCTGCGCGCCGCGCTGCGCGGCGACCTGCACTCCCACTCGGACTGGTCCGACGGCGGCTCGCCGATCGAGGAGATGGCCTTCACCGCCGTCGAGCTCGGTCACGACTACCTCGTGCTGACCGACCACTCGCCCCGACTCACCGTGGCGCACGGCCTGAGCGCGGAGCGGCTCGAGCGACAGCTCGGCGTCGTCGACGCGGTCAGCGCGCACCTGTCCGGCACCGGGTTCACGCTGCTCAAGGGGATCGAGGTCGACATCCTCGACGACGGCAGCCTGGACCAGGCCGACGACCTGCTGGCCCGGCTCGACCTGCGGGTGGCCAGCGTCCACTCCAAGCTCAAGATGGACGCGACAGCGATGACCCGGCGGATGATCGGCGCGATCCGCAACCCCCGGATGAACGTGCTCGGGCACTGCACCGGGCGGCTGGTCACCGGCAACCGCGGTCAGCGCCCGCCCTCGCAGTTCGACGCGAAGGCCGTCTTCGAGGCCTGTGCCGAGCACGGGGTCGCGGTCGAGATCAACTCCCGCCCCGAGCGTCGCGACCCTCCGACGAAGCTGCTCGAGCTGGCCCGCGACCTCGGCTGCCTGTTCTCCATCGACAGCGACGCCCACGCCCCCGGACAGCTCGACTTCCTCGTCTACGGCTGCGAGCGGGCCGAGCAGGCCGGCATCGACTCCGAACGGATCGTGAACACGTGGCCGCTGGAACGCCTGTTGTCGTGGGCGAACGGTTAGTTTGCTCTCATGCCCGTGGATCCGGAGGTGGAGGTACGCCGCTCGAAGCGGCGTCGCCGTACCGTCTCCGCCTACCGCGACGGCGACCGCATCGTGGTGATGATCCCCGCCTCGCTCAGCCGCGCGGAGGAGGCCGAGTGGGTGCAGACGATGGTGGCCCGGCTCGAGAAGTCCGAGCGCCGTCGTCGACCCTCCGACGACGGCCTGCTGCAGCGGGCGCTGGGGCTCAACAACCGCTACCTCGGCGGCCTGGCGACGCCCGAGTCGGTGCGCTGGGTCGAGAACCAGCAGTCCCGGTGGGGGTCCTGCACGCCCGGGGACCGGACCATCCGACTGTCGGCGCGGCTGCAGGGGATGCCGTCCTGGGTGATCGACTACGTCCTGGTGCACGAGCTGGCGCACCTGCTGGAGCCGGGCCACGACGCCCGGTTCTGGGCCTGGGTCGAGCGCTACCCACAGGCCGAGCGTGCCCGGGGCTACCTGCTCGGCTGGTCGGCCGCCGCGCGGCTCGACCTGCCGCCGGGCTACGACGGCGACTGAGCACTCAGGAGCAGGCACTCAGGAGAAGCGTGCCCGCGCGATCGCGATCAGCTCGTGCATCTCCGGCTCGAGCTCGGGCAGGCCGTCCACCGGCCACCACCGCACGTCGAGGGACTCCTCGCTGCGCTCGTGCCGGGCACCGGGCGGCGCCTGGGCGACGTAGCGGACGTCGAGGTGGTGGACCTCGCCGCGGGGGTCGCAGAACCCCACCGCGTGCTCGTCGAGGTGAGCCGGCACCCGGTCGAGGCGCAGGTCCTCGATCCCCGACTCCTCGACGGCCTCGCGCAGGGCCGCATCGGCGAGGGTGGCGTCACCGGGCTCGCAGTGGCCGCCGAACGCGAACCAGCGCCTGGCCTTGCCGTGCAGGTTCAGCAGGACCCGGTCGAGGGACTCGTCGATGACCAGCGTCCCCGCGGTGAGGTGGTCGGGGAAGGCAGCCCGGGTCATCGCGTCGGGGTGGGCGGTGAGCCGGTCGACGTAGCGACGGCGCAGCGCCTCCTGCCCCGGGGTCGGAGCGGACCACGCGGTGAGGGCGGCGAGGGCGTCGGCGTGCAGGCTCACTCGGCCGCGGGGCCGTCGGCCGGACCGTCGCCGGGACCGTCGGCCGGGCCGTCGAGCAGGTTGCGCAGGGCGGCGTCGAAGTCGTCGTCGCTCAGCGACTCGGGGGCCCCGGCGTCCTCGCGGAAGCCCAGCGGGTCGTCGAGGTCGGCCGCGGTGGGGAGCAGGTCGGGGTGCATCCACACCCCGTCCCGGGCCTCGGTGCCCTGGCGGGTGCGCAGCGAGCCCCACAGCGTGGACGCGTCGCGCAGCCGGCGGGGCCGCAGCTCGAGGCCGACGAGGCTCGCGAAGGTCTGCTCGGCCGGTCCGCCGGCCGCGCGCCGGCGGCGTACAGCCTCCTGCAACTTGCCGGCCGACGGCATCCGCTCGGCCGTGGCCTGCTGGACCACCTCGTCCACCCAGCCCTCGACCAGGGCGAGGATGACCTCGAGGCGCTGCAACGCCGCCTCTTGGGCGGGAGACTTGGGCAGGTCGAACATGCCGCCCTCGAGCAGCGCCTGCATCGACTCGGGGTTGGTCGGGTCGACACCTCGCATCTGCTCCTCGATGCGGCTCTGGATGCCCTCGGCGTTGATCTCGATCCCGCGGGCGTAGTCGGTGACCGCGCCGATGACGTGCTCGCGCAGCCACGGCACGTGGGCGTAGAGGCGCTGGTGGGCGGCCTCGCGCAGGGCGAGGTAGAGCAGCACGTCGTCCTCGGTGACGTCGAGGCCCTCGGCGAACCGGGCGACGTTGGTGGGCACGATCGCGGCCCGGCCGGCCGGGGCCAGCGGCAGCCCGACGTCGGAGACGCTCAGCACCTCCGAGGCCAGCGCGCCCAGGCCGGAGCCGACCTGCGAGGCGAGCATCGAGCCGACGACCTTGCCGAGGATGCCGAGCATCGGCCCGGACATCGCGCGGGCCTCCTCGGGGATCACGCTGCCCAGCGCCTGCACGGACTGCTCGGCGATCGGCTCGACGAGGACCTTCCAGACGTCGGTCGTCGCGACGATCCACTCGGCCCGGCTCCACGCCGCGCTCGAGGTGACGCCGGAGGGGAAGCTGGTCGTCTCGTCGAGCCAGTGGTCGGCGAGGCGCAGCGCGTCGGCGACGGCGTCCTTCTGCTTCTGGCTGGGCGAGGGGTCGGGGGACTGGGCCACGGTCTTGCGGGCCATGTCGGTGGCGAACTCCCAGTTGATGGCGCCCTCGTGCGGCTGCATCATCGACTGGATCTGGCTGAACAGCTGGCCCAGGTCGGGCAGCTGGCCGCCGAAGTCGGGGCCGCCCTGCCCTCCGCCCAGCCCGCCGCCGAGCGCGCCACCGAGGCCGCCGCTGCCGAAGAACTGCTCGAAAGGCGTGCCCTTGAAGGGGTTCTCGCCGCTCGAGTCGGGTTCGTCAGGGGTGTCGTCGGGGTTGTCGCTCATGGCCCCAACGGTACGCGTCCCCGGCAAGGTCGCGACGGCCCGCCGCGCTGGCCCACCGGGTTGGTGGACCGCGACGTCGCTAAGGTCGGATCGTGACTCATTCCGCCGTGCGCCTGGTCGAGCTCCGGGAGACCCCGCTGGACGTCGCCGAGGTCGTCGCCGCCCTCGACGACGACGCCTCGGGCGGCCTGACCCTGTTCGTGGGTCGGGTCCGGGACCACGACGGCGGCAAGGGGGTCGAGGGGCTCGACTACTCCGCCCACCCCAGCGCGCTGGAGAAGCTCACCGAGGTGTGCGAGCGGATCGCGGAGCAGTACGACGTGCACGGCGTGGCTGCGGTCCACCGCACCGGCACGCTCGCGATCGGTGACATCGCCGTGATCGTCGCCACCACCACCGCCCACCGGGGGGAGGCGTTCGACGCGTCCCGGGCGCTGATCGACACGCTCAAGTCCGAGGTGCCGATCTGGAAGCACCAGCGCTTCGGCGACGGCTCCGACGAGTGGGTCGGTTCGCCGTAGGAGACTGCTGAAGAATCCGCTCTGCTGCGCGCTGCGCTGCACGCACGCTGGCTGCGTTCTCGTCGGTCGACGTGGCGCTGCCACGCCTTCCCTCCTCGGCCTTGCCATCGCACGCACATCGCAACGCTCGCGACGAGCGGACTCTTCAGCACCCTCCTAGCGTTTCTGCCGGACGAACTCGCGGCACGCCCCTACCCTTCCGGTGTGGAGATCCTGTTCTGGCTGGTGCCGCCCGTCGTCGTCACGATCGTGGCGATGGCCTGGGTGAGCTGGCTGGGCCGCGAGGGCCGCGGCGAGGTCGACCGTGACGTCGCCGTACGCCGCCTGGCCGAGGCCCTGCAGCGCGAGGACAAGGTCGGAGCCGATGTTCGCTACGCCCCCAGGACACCTGCGCGCGACCGCAGCACCGGTATCGCCGTACGTCCCTCGCGCGCGACCCGCTCCACGCCCGGTGACGGGGCTCCCCCCCGTCGCGTCTCCTAGTTGTTCCCGGGTGAGAGGCTGGGCGCCATGACGCAGCGCACCCTCGCCGGCCTTCTCGCCGTGCCGCTGCTCATCGGGCTCTGGGTGGCTGCCGCCACCGCGCCGCTGCCCTACGTGACCTACGAGCCCGGTCTGACCCTCGACGTGCTCGCCGAGGACCACGGCAGCGAGATCATCCAGGTCCAGGGACACAAGACCTACCACGACAACGGCGAGCTGCGGATGACCACGGTCTACGTCTCCCAGCCCGACGCCAAGGTCAACCTCTTCGAGCTGATGCACGACTGGATCAGCCGTGAGGACTCGGTCTATCCCTACAAGGCGGTCTACCGGCCCGACGAGACGACCGAGCAGAACCGCCAGGAGGGCGCCGTCGACATGGTGTCCTCGCAGGACACTGCGACCGCGGTCGCGCTGACCGAGCTGGGCTACGACGTCACGTCCGCCATCGAGGTGCTCAGCGTCAACCAGGGCGAGCCCGCTGACGGGAAGCTCCAGGTCCGCGACATCCTGCTCGAGGTCAACGGCCAGCCGATCACGTCCACCGACCAGGTGGTCGACGCGGTGCAGGCCGCCCCCGAGGGCACGCCGGTGAACTTCGTCGTACGTCGTGACGGCGCGCGCACAACGGTCAGCGTGACCCCGCGGATCAAGGACGGCGAGCCGATGGTCGGGATCCAGTTCGGGCCCGGCTTCGAGTTCCCGTTCAAGGTCTCGGTCAACATCGACCCGAACATCGGCGGGCCCAGCGCGGGCCTGATGTTCTCGCTCGGGATCTACGACACCCTGACGCCCGGCTCGCTGACCGACGGGGAGACCGTCGCCGGGACGGGCACGATCGACGCCGACGGCAAGGTCGGCCCGATCGGCGGCATCCAGCAGAAGATCGTGGGCGCCCGCGACGCGGGCGCCAAGCTCTTCATGGTGCCCCCGGACAACTGCGCCGACGCTGCCGGCGCCCCCCACGGCGAGATGCGGCTGGTCAAGGCCACCACCATGCACGTCGCCGTCGACGCCATCCAGGCCTGGGTCGACGACCCCGACGCCGACCTCCCGACCTGTGAAGGGGACTCGTGAGCGACCCAGAATTCGTGCCGGAGCCCGGGCTCGACCCCGAGCTGACCGCGGACCTCGACGTCGACCCCGCGCTGGCCGCGGCGGTCCTCGAGATCGAGACGCACATCGCTTCGGGCGGGTGGGACCAGCCGGCCCGGCTCTATGCCCTGGTGCACACCGCGCAGCTGGTCGAGCGCGAGCCCGCGCTCGCCGCGGCGATGGGGCTCGACGCCGCGTCCGCCGAGGGCTCGCTGACGCCGATCGAGCAGGACCAGCTCACCCCCGACCGGCCGCTGGAGTCGGTGCTGGAGTCGATCGTGTGGCCGGGCGACGTGGCCGGCTGTGCCGCGGTCGTCGAGCGCCTGGTCCTGCCGCCGGACGTCGACCGTGACATCCCGGAGGATCCCGCCGCGGCGGAGGAGTTCGCCCGCGAGCACCCCGACCGGCAGGAGGTGCGCATCGTCGCCGGCGCCACCCGCACCGGCTCGACGTACTGCGCGCTGCGTCTGCGTGCCCACGACGACGACCACTCCGTGGTCGGCGGCGGGGACCTGGTGCCGGGGCTCCTTGCCCTGCTCGGCGCCACCCTGGAAGAGGAGTCGCCATGAGTGAGCTGTTCGCCGACGACCCGCGCAGCACCCCGCCCGCTCGGGGTGCCCCCCGGCGGTCGCGGGCGCTGATCATCACCGCGGCGGTCGTCATCCTCGGGTTCTTCGGGCTCACGACCTTCGCGGGGATCTACACCGACCGGCTGTGGTACCGCTCCGGCGGCTACGCCGACGTCTTCAGCATCCTGTTCTGGACGAAGACCGGGCTCTTCCTCGTCTTCGGTGCGCTGATGGCCATCGTCGTCGGCGTCAACATGTACCTCGCCTACCGGCTGCGGCCGATGTTCCGTCCCAACTCGCCCGAGCAGACCAGCCTCGACCGCTACCGCGAGGCGGTCACGCCGATCCGCACCTGGCTGCTGGTCGGGGTCTCGCTGGTGCTCGGCGTCTTCGCCGGTTCGTCCGGGGTCGGCCAGTGGCGCCACTACCTGCTGTGGCGCAACGGCGTCCCGTTCGATGCCCGCGACGACTACTTCCACAAGGACATCGGGTTCTACGTCTTCGACCTGCCGTGGCTGCACTACATCGTGGACTTCACGATGGCCGTCACGGTCGTGTCGCTCATCGCGGCCGCGGTGGTGCACTACCTCTACGGCGGGGTCCGCCTGCAGACCTCGCGCGACCGGCTGTCCGGGGCCGCCCAGGCCCAGCTGTCGGTCCTGCTGGGGGTCTTCGTGCTCGCGAAGGCCGCCGACTACTGGCTGGACCGCTTCGACCTGGTCAACCAGGGCGGCGCGCTGATCAGCGGCATGACCTACACCGACCAGCACGCCGTGCTGCCGGCCAAGAACATCCTGATGGGCATCGCCTTCATCTGTGCGGTGCTGTTCTTCCTCAACGTGTGGCGCCGCACCTGGCTGCTGCCGTCGGTCGGGCTCGCCCTGCTCGCGCTCTCGGCCGTGCTGCTGGGCCTGATCTGGCCGGGCATCGTCCAGCAGTTCCAGGTCAAGCCTTCCGAGGCCGACAAGGAAGAGCCCTACATCGCCCGGCACATCGAGGCCACGCGCAAGGCGTACGACGTCCAGGACGTGCTGCCCGAGCCCTACACCAGCAACTCGTCGGTCGCGACCGGTCAGCTCGGCTCGCTGGCGGCCCAGACCTCCTCCACGCCGCTGGTCGACCCGCAGCTGGTGCGCCAGACGTTCGAGCAGAACCAGCAGGCGCGCTCCTACTACTCGGTGGCCGAGGTGCTCGACGTCGACCGCTACAAGATCGCCGGCAACGACCGGGCGCTCGTGCTCGGCGTGCGTGAGCTCGACCAGACCGGCATCGACCCCGGCGACCAGAACTGGTCGAACCTGCACACGGTCTACACCCACGGCAACGGCGTCATCGCCGCCTACGCGAACCAGCGGCCCGAGGACAACCGCGCCGAGGGGACCAGCATCCAGTGGGCGGAGGGGCAGCCGACCTCCGAGGAGCCCCAGGCCCAGAACGCCCTCGGTGACTACGAGGACCGGGTCTACTTCGGCGAGCAGAGCCCCGACTACTCGATCGTGGGCCGCGATGCCGGTTCGTCGCCCGTCGAGCTCGACCTCGGCGACGCCGCCGCCGACGACACCGAGGACAAGACCACGACGTACGACGGGACCGGCGGCGTGCCCGTCGGGGGCTTCTTCAACCAGCTGATGTACGCCGTGAAGTTCGGCGAGCCCAACTTCCTGCTGTCCGGACGGGTCAACGCCAACAGCTCGGTGCTCTACGACCGCACCCCGCGCGACCGCGTCGAGAAGGTCGCGCCGTGGCTGACGATCGACAGCGACCCCTACCCGGCCGTGGTCGACGGTCGCATCCTGTGGATCCTCGACGGCTACACGACGACCGACCGCTACCCGTCGGCCGAGAAGGAGTCGTTCAAGACCATGACCGACGACTCGCTCCAGGACACCACGGGCCTGCGGACGCTGCCGACCGACGAGATCAACTACATGCGCAACGCCGTCAAGGCCACGGTCGACGCCTACGACGGCACGGTCACGCTCTATGCCTGGGACGAGTCCGACCCGATCCTCCAGGCCTGGCGCAGCGCCTTCCCGGACACGGTCCAGGACAAGTCGTCGATCCCGCCCGACCTGCTCGACCACCTGCGCTACCCCGAGGACCTCTTCAAGGTGCAGCGCTACCAGTTCGCGCGCTACCACGTCACCGACGCGGGCGACTTCTACCAGGGCAACAACCGCTGGGCGGTCCCGGAGGACCCCAACAGCAAGAACCACCTGCAGCCGCCGTACCGCCTGTTCGTGGACCAGCCGACCGAGTCGGGAGCCGAGCGCAGCACGTTCTCGCTCACGTCGGTCTTCACGCCGTACAACAAGAACAACCTGGCGGCGTTCGTGTCGGTCGACTCCGACGCGTCCCACCCGGAGACCTACGGCCGGATGCGGGTGCTGCAGCTCCCGGACCAGCAGACCCCGGGCCCGGGCCTGATCGCCAACGAGTTCGCCTCGAACAACGAGGTGCGCGACCGCTTGCTGCCCTACCAGTCCGGCGGTGCGCCGCCGATCTTCGGCAACCTGCTCACGCTCCCGGTGACCGACGGGCTGATCTACGTCGAGCCGGTCTACGCGGTGCGCGCCGGGTCCACCTCGGGCTACCCGATCCTGCAGTTCGTGCTGGTGTCCTACGGCGGCGAGGTCGGCATCGGTCGCACCCTGGGCGAGTCCCTCAAGGACGTGCTCGGGGTCGAGGACACCGTCACTCCACCCTCGGGCAACGGGGGCAACGGGGGCAACGGGAACGGTGCCCCGACCGGCACCGTCTCGGCCCAGATCCGCTCGGCCCTGGACAAGGCCGACGCCGCGTTCCAGGCAGCCAACAACGCGCTGGCCGACCAGGACCTCGCGACCTACGGCCGGCAGATCGAGAAGGCGCAGCGGTACGTCGAGGAGGCGATCAGGCTGGCCGAGGCCCGGAAGGCGGGTCAGGGGAGCCAGGGGGGTCAGGGCTGATCGCCGGCGGCGGGTCCGGTGGCACCTCGCCGTCCTCGAGGACCACCAGCTCGTAGCGGTGGCCGTAGGTCTCGATGACGGACTGGATCGCCGCGACGACGGGCACCGACACCACCGCCCCGAACGGCCCGAACAGTGTCGCACCGACGATCACCGCGCCGAACGCGACCGCGGGGTGGATCGCCAGCGTGCGCGAGGTGAGCTGGGGGGAGAAGATGTAGTTCTCCACCTGCTGGTAGGCGATCCCGAACAGGGCCACCCACAGGGCGTTGAGCGGCCGGTCCGCCAGGGCGATCAGGGAGGGAACTGCGATCGCGATGTAGGTGCCCACGGTCGGGATGAACTGTGAGACGAAGCCGGTCCAGATCGCCAGCGGCAGCCAGAACGGGACGCCCAGCACCCACAGGAAGATCCCGGTGAAGAAGGTGCTCACCACCGAGAGGATCAGCTTGGAGACCACGTAGCTGCCGGTCTTGTCGACCGCGATCTCCCACACCGTGTAGATCACGGGCTGGTGGCGGGGCGGGAACCAGCTGGACACGGTCCGGCGCAGCTTCGGACCCTCGGCCGACATGTAGAACGCGAGCAGCGCCAGGGTGAAGGCCTGGAAGAGCAGCCCGAACAGTGAGGCGATGATCCCGACCACGCCCGGCGCGAGGTCCTGGGCCAGCTGCTGGGTCCGCTCGGGGGTCAGCTGCAGCGAGTCGTTGATGTCCTCGGGCCGGAAGGTGGTGCCGAAGACGCCGTTGGCCCAGTCGACCACGTCGCTGACCACCGTGGGCAGGCCGGTGACCAGGTCGGTGAGCTGGGTCACGAGCAGCGCACCGAAGACCACGACGAAGGCCACCAGGAAGGCGAAGAGACCGGTCATCACCAGCCCGGTGGCCAGCCCGCGACGCATGCCCCGCCGTGCGAGCCGGTCCACGACGGGCTCCGCGCTGATGCTGAACAGCCAGGCCAGGAACACCAGCCCCAGGAACCCGCGCAGGCTCTGGATGAGCCAGATCGCGGTCTGGTAGCCGGCGACCGCCAGGAGCACGAAGACGACGCCGCGCCGGAACCAGGGCGGCACCCGCGATTCCCGGACCGGCGGCGCGGCGTCCCCCGACGCGCTGTCCGCGGCTCGTGCCGCCATGTCTCACCCCCGATGACGCCTCGTGCCCAGCATGGGCGCCGGTCGTCGGGCTGTCTCAGGGTCGTTCGTCATCACTTCGGAGCGCGTTCGGCCATCAGGCCGGGGGCACCCGATGGGCCCGGACGGGGAACTGGAGCGACTGCCCGCCCCCGAGCAGCGCTGCCACGTCGTCGACCGCGACGTGCACGGGTGCGGCGGCGCCCGGCTGGGCGGTCAGCCGCAGGAGGTCCTGGCCCAGGGAGACGGTGATGAGCTGCTCGCGAAAGCGCACCTCGAAGGTCACGGTGCGCAGGGCCCCGGGCGGCTTCGGGCGGAACACCAGGACGTCGGACTGCATCCGCATCCCGGTGAAGGTGCGCAGCACGATGTCGAGGGTGCCCGCCATGGCGCCGAGGTGGATGCCGTGGCCGGTCGTGCCGCCCTGGGTGTCGTCGAGGTCGGCGTCGAGCGCCTCGCGGAACTCGCTCCAGGCCGTGGACCGGTCGAGCGAGGCGAGCACGGACGCGTGCACCACCCGGCTCAGCGTGGAACCGTGCGCGGTGCGGGCGAGGTAGTGGTCGACGGTGCGCGCCAGGTCGTCCGCGGTGACCGGGTAGCCCAGCCGCGCCAGCAGGTGCACCACCTCGCCCGGACCGAGCAGGTAGACCAGCATCAGCACGTCTGCCTGCTTCGAGAGCCGGTAGCGGTTGGGGCTGTCGCCCTCGGACTCCAGGATCAGGTCGAGCCGCTCGATGTTGCCGTACTCCCGGCGGTAGCGCGGCCAGTCGAGCTCGACGAGGTCGCCGTACCCGTCGAACTGGCTGATGACGCCGTCGTGGAAGGGGACGGCGATCCGGGTCCCGAGCCGCGCCCAGCCGGCCACCTCGTCCTCCCGCAGGTCGATCCGCTCCGCGCAGCTCGGCGCGCCGGTCGGCGGGCAGGACGGCGAGGGTCTCGACCGCACGCTGGCACACCCAGGCGGCGAGCACGTTCGTGTAGGCGTTGTCCCGCAGCCCCTCGCCCGGTGCGTCGGGATAGCCGTCGTGGAACTCGTCGGGACCCATCACCCCGTCGATGTGGAAGCGGTCCGCGCGCTCGTCGTACGTCGCGAGGTCCGCGAAGAACCGGGCCACCTCGATGATCAGCTCCGCGCCGCGGGTGGTGAACCAGGCGAGGTCGGCGGTGGCCTGGAAGTACTGCCAGGCGTTGTAGGCCACCGCGAGGCCGACGTGGCGCTGTCGCCACGAGTTGTCCGGCATCCACCGCTGCGGACCGCGGGTTGAACAGCCGGCGCGGGGTCTCCTCCCGGCCGTCGCTGCCGCTCTGCCACGGGAACATCGCGCCCCGGTATCCCGCCTGCCTTGCGGCCCGGCGTGCGGCGTCGAGCCGGCGCCAGCGGTAGTCGAGCAGCGCGCGGGCGACGTCGGGCGTGCGCATGCACGTAGAGCGGGAGCACGAACAGCTCGTCCCAGAAGACGTGGCCGCGGTAGCCCTCGCCGTGCAGGCCGCGGGCGGGCACGCCGGCGTCGAGGTGAGCCGGTGTGAGGCGAGATCGTCTGGAGCAGATGGAACACGTGGAGGTTCACGGTCAGCTGCACCGGGTCGTCGGTGTCGACGTCGACAGCGAAGTGCTCCCAGAGCCGCCGCCAGGCCTGGACGTGCCGGCGGAGCGAGCTCGTCGAACCCGTGGTCGGCGCGGTCCAGCTCGGCCAGGGCGCCCTCGCGCGGCGAGGCGACCGCGGTGTCGCGCGAGGTCATCACCGCGACGAGCTTGCTCGACCACGACCGCCTGCCCGTCGGTGACCTCGAGGTCGAACCGCACCGCGTGCCGGCCGTCGGCGCCGTCCTCCGGGACCGGATGGCCCGTCGTCCCCGGAGACGGTGGTGCGCACGGCGGTCGCGATACGGATCCTGCTCTGCGGGTCTGCACCTCGACCAGGAGCGTGTCGCCGCGGTGCTCCACGACGGCCTCGGACAGGTGACGGTTGGCCAGCAGCAGGGACTCGACGGCGTTGCCGTTGACCACGCCGGTGTCCGCTCCGCTGCGGATCCGGAGCGGCCCGCTCCAGCCCTCGGGCACCAGCGTGGTCTCCAGGCCGGCCAGGTGCGGACGGTCCATCGAGACCAGCCGGCGCTGCGACCACGTGCACGGACCCGGCCCTGCGCGTCGGACGAGCCGCGACGGTCCGGGTGAGCAGGCCCCGGCGCAGGTCCAGCTCGCGTCGTTCGCTCTGGACTGCGTGAGGCCACCGGCCGGACCACCAGTCGCCGTCGTCCACGGCGACGTCGAACGGCAGCCAGTTGGGCGCGTTGACGAGCTCCTCGTCGACCGCGCTCGACCCCGTCGACGGTGCTGACCAGCCGGTTGTAGACCCCGGCCAGGTAGGTCCCCGGGTAGTGCACCCCGTCGTCGACGTGCTCGGGCATGGCGCCGCGCGTGGCCAGGTAGCCGTTGCCGAGGGTCGTCAGCGCCTCCCGGTGGGTCTCGTGCGCCGGGTCGAAACCCTCGTAGACGAGCAGCCAGGGGTCCGACGCGGAGGACCCCGAGGTCGAGCTCGGCGACGTCGTCGAGGACGAAGTCCGCGCCGGCCCGCTCGAGGTCGCGCCGCTGGCCGTCCCGGTCGATGGCCACGACGAGCCCGAAGCCGCCCCGGCGCGCCGCGGTGACCCCGGACGACGGCGTCCTCGATCACCGCGGCCCGGGCGGGCTGACTCCGAGCTGGCGGGCCGCCTCGACGAAGGTGGCCGGGTCGGGCTTGCCGGGCAGGTCGAGCGCGGCCGCCACGTTGCCGTCGACCACGACGTCGAAGGGCCGGCCAGGCCGGCCGCTTCCAGCAGGGCCGGGGCGTTGCGGCTCGCCGTCACGAGCGCGAGGGGGGTGCCGCCCGCCCGCAGGCGTCGGAGCAGGTCGGCCGAGCCCGGGAAGACGCGCACACCCTGGGCGGACAGCAGCTCGAGGAAGAGCTCGTTCTTGCGGGCGGCCAGCCCGTGCACGGACCAGGTCCCGGCGGGGTCCTCCGGCGTGCCCGCGGGGACCTCGATGCCGCGCGCGGCCAGGAAGCGCGACCACCCCGTCCTCGCGCCGCCGCCCGTCGACGTAGCGCCGGTAGTCCTCGACCGGGTCGAAGGGCGGTGCCGGCTCGGGCAGCGCCGCCCGCGGATCGGCGAGCACCTCGTCGAAGAGCTGCTGCCAGGCCGCCGCGTGCAGGGAGGCGGTGTCGGTGACCACGCCGTCCATGTCGAAGACGACCGCGTCGTACGGCGGCTGCAGCACCGAGCCGCGATCGTCCCGGCTCATCGGGAGCTCGGAGAGCCCGGCTCGGACGGCGGTCCCATGCCCTGAGGCTAGTGGCACAGTGGAGGTGCGAGGCCCGATCCGGCACACGGGGGAGATGGGCCGCACCGGCCGGCAGGAGGGGGTGACGTGACGAGCGAACCGACGGCTGGGCCGAAGTCTGGGCCGAAGACTGGGCGAGTCCGGGTCGCGCTTGCCCTGGGCAGCGGTGGCGCCCGCGGCTACGCCCACATCGGGGTGATCGAGGCCCTCGAGGAGCGGGGCTACGACATCGCCAGCGTGTCGGGCTCCTCCATGGGGGCGTTGGTCGGCGGGCTGCACGCGGCCGGCCGGCTGACGCCGTACACCGAGTGGGTGCGGAGCCTGAACCAGCGCGACGTGCTGCGCCTGCTCGACCCGTCGCTGAAGGCGCCCGGGGCGATCCGCGCCGACAAGGTCCTCGCCTACGTGAACGAGCTCCTCGACGGGACCCGCATCGAGGACCTGCCCATCCCGTTCACCGCGGTGGCGACGGACCTGCTCGCCCGCAAGGAGGTGTGGTTCCAGCAGGGCCCGGTCGACGTTGCGATCCGGGCGTCGATCGCGCTGCCGAGCTTCATCACCCCGGTCATGATCAACGGCCGGCTGCTCGCCGACGGCGGCCTGATGAACCCGGTCCCGCTCGCGCCGCTCGCCGCCTCGGACGCGGACGTGACCGTCGCCGTCACCCTCGCCGGCGACCCGGACGGCCCGTCGGCCCGGGGACCGCTGAAGGAGTCCGCGGAACCCCGCCCTGTCGAGGAGTGGGTCGACAGGTTCAGGCGCAGCGCGGCGCTGGTCCTCGAGCGTGACCTGGTGCGCCGGGTCACCAGCAGGTTCGCCGGCGCCCGAGCCGCGGCGGACGCCGACACGGGGGAGCCGCCGGCCGTGACGGAGGAGGTCTTCGGTGTCCTCCCGCCGGGCCTGCGGATGCTGGACGTGATGGAGCTGTCCCTCGACACCCTGCAGAGCGTGGTGATGAGGTACCGGCTGGCCAGCTACCCGCCCGACCTGCTGATCACGGTCCCGAAGAACGCCTGCCGCACGCTGGACTTCCACAAGGCCGCGGACATGATCGCCCTGGGCCGGCAGCTGACCCTGGCCGCGCTCGACCGGGGAACCATCGCCGGCAGCAGCGCCCCTGTGGCGGTGGAGTGACCTGCTCCGACCGGGGTTCGCCGGACCCCGATTTGGCCTGCACCGGTCGACCCAGTAACGTTTGGTTCAGCGACGCGGGGTGGAGCAGTTCGGTAGCTCGCTGGGCTCATAACCCAGAGGTCGCAGGTTCAAATCCTGCCCCCGCTACAAAATGGAGTGGCCCTCACAGTGACTGTGAGGGCCACTTCTGTTTGCGCAACCATTCCCGCCCGACGACCCACACATCGTGGCATAGGACGCCGCATCACCAAGTGATGCTTCAGTGCTGGCGGACGGAGTGGCAGGATCCGGTGGATGGATCTACAGGACTTCCTCGACCACGTGAACCGCGGCGCGTTGATCGAAGGCGGCTCAGAGGCACACTCGTTCATGTACAGCGCCGCCCAGGAGGCGCTGCGGACCGTCGCCGAGATCAACACTGGATACCGCACGCCCGAGGAGGTGCGGGCCCTACTGACTCGACTTACCGGTAAGACCGTGGACAAGTCGGTCGCGGTCTTCCCACCCTTCTACAGCGAGTTCGGCAAGAACCTGACCCTCGGCACGGGGGTCTTCATCAACATCGGTTGCCGCTTCCAGGACACCGGAGGCATCACGATCGGGGACGGCACGCTCATCGGCCACGGCAGCACCCTGACGACCCTCGACCACGGCATCGACCCCGATCGGCGGGCGGACATGATCCCGGCGCCGGTCGTGATCGGTCGCAAGGTGTGGCTCGGCGCCGGCGTGACGGTCGTCCCAGGCGTGACGATCGGTGACGGCGCGATCGTGGGCGCCGGGGCCGTCGTGACCAAGGACGTACCGGCCAACGCGATCGTCGCTGGCGTACCAGCCAAGCTCATCCGCATGACCGGGTTCGACGCCTCACCGAGCTGATCCTCCATTCCTACGCGGCATCCGGCCGACCGCCCGCCGGCGCATGACGCGCCGGCGGGTGGTGCGCGTTCGGGTCAGGCGAGGGTGGCGGTGTCGATGACGAACCGGTAGCGGACGTCGGAGGCGAGCACCCGCTCGTAGGCCTCGTTGACCTTGCTGGCGTCGATCACCTCGACCTCGGAGCCGATGCCGTGCTCGGCGCAGAAGTCGAGCATCTCCTGGGTCAGCGCGATGCCGCCGATCATCGATCCGGCGAACGACCGGCGCGCACCGATGAGCGAGAAAACGTTGACGCTGAGGGGCTCGGCCGGCGCGCCGACGTTGACCAGCGTGCCGTCGACGGCGAGCAGGCCCAGGTAGGCGTTCAGGTCGATCCTGGCGCTCACGGTGTTGATGATCAGGTCGAACTGGCCTCCGAGCGCATCGAAGCTGGCCGGGTCCGAGGTGGCGTAGTAGTGATCCGCCCCGAGGCGCAGGCCGTCCTCCTGCTTCTTCAGCGACTGAGACAGCACGGTGACCTCCGCCCCGAGGGCGTGGGCGATCTTGACGGCCATGTGGCCGAGACCGCCGAGGCCGACGATGGCCACCTTCTTGCCGGGCCCGGCGCCCCAGTGCCGCAGCGGGGCGTACGTCGTGATGCCGGCGCAGAGCAGCGGGGCGGCGGCGGCGAGGTCGATGCCCTCGGGCACCGAGAGGACGTAGTCGGCGTCGACGACGACGTGGGTGGAGTACCCGCCCTGGGTGGTGGTGCCGTCGCGGTCGGTGCCGGCGTACGTCGGGACCATGCCCTGGGCGCAGTACTGCTCGTCGCCGTTGCGGCAGTTGGTGCAGTCGCCACACGAGTTGACCATGCAGCCGACACCGACCCTGTCGCCGACCTGGTGGGTGCTGACCCCGGAGCCGACCTCGGCGACGACGCCGACGATCTCGTGGCCGGGTACGACGGGGAAGGGCTGGGGACCCCAGTCGCCGTTGACGGTGTGGATGTCGGAGTGACAGATGCCGGCGTACTGGATCTCGATGAGGACGTCGTTGGCTCCGACGTCACGACGTTCGATGGTGGTCGGGGCAAGGGGCTGGCCGGCAGCGGGAGCTGCGTAGGCGTTGACGCGCATGTGGTGTTCCTTCATCTGTGGTGTCGTGCGTGGATTGGGAAGAACGTGTGGGTGGCGCAGGTCCGGGCTTACTGGTTCCTGGCTCTGGTGAGCTCGTCGGCCAGCGTGCGTGCCTGGGTGGACAGCTGCTCGGCGCGAGCGTCATCGCCTGCCTGGACCGCGTGCCAGTAGTCGATCTTCAGCCGGACGTACTGCTGTCGTAGAGCAATGTGCTCGGCCTCGAGGGCCAGCCGCTGCTCCTGCCCCACGAGCAGCTCGATCTGCTCACCCGCAGCCGACGGACCCAGCAGGCCGTTCGCCACGTACTGCCGCATGTTGCTCACCGACATGCCAGTGGCGGCCAGGCATGCCACCCACATCAACTGGTCCAGGTCGTCCTCGTCGTAGACCCGGTGCTTGCTGGTCGCTCCGCGACCTATGGGACCGATCACCCCGATCGACTCGTAGTAGCGCAGCGTGCTGGCCGGGAGGCCGGTCAGCGCGGCCGCTTCCTTGATCGTGTAGGCATAGTGGGTCGCGGATTCACTCACTCCATCGACGCTAGGAACTTCAAGTACTTGAAGTCAAACGGTGGGCTCGTCCGGACCCAGCCCAGACGTGGACTCGACAATTGCGTCTCGAAGGGGTCCGATACATGGCCCAAGGGGCGTCCCACGTGGCTACTCGCGCGAAGGGCTCTTGGCCCGCGCTCGATGCGCGCACATCGGCAGATCGCACTGGGACCTCTCGGATCTGCCCGGTGGGTGTCGCTGCCGTGTGCTTCGATCGCGGCATGAGCAACGGGTGGCAGATGCCGGGGCAGACGCCTAGCGCCGCCGGGGAGTGGAGGCGGTCGACGGGACGAGCGCAGATCTGCGCGGTCCCCCCGCTACAAAGTGCGAGAGGCCCTCACAGTCTGACTGTGAGGGCCTCTCGCATGTGTCAACCATCCCACGATGATCTCGGCCGATCCGTGCGTTCGGGGGTTCAGGCGTGACTGCCGACGCACGCACGTGGTGATGTCCTCCGGTCTGCGAGCATGGTGCTCCGGGCCGCCAGCACACCCGCCCCGCAGGTGAGGACGAACCGAACCTGCGGGTGGCACCATCAGGGCATGCGAGTCCCGTCGAACGAGGCAGACGTCAGCCAGAGCAGCTCTCTGCGACGAGCGAACGCGGGAGCAGCGGTGCTCCATGCGGCCCAGGCCATCGCCGTGCTCGTGCTCGCCACCGACTTTGCCCTACCGGTGACCGCGAGCTACATGGCCGGGCCGCCGGGTACGACGCCGCTGGACCGCGTCGTTCTCTTCGACATCCCCACTGGGGCCGCGGTCGCGGGGTTCCTGGCGCTCTCCGCGCTGGCGCACCTCGTCGTCTGCACCGTGTGGTGGCAGCGGTACGTCGCGGACCTGGGCCGTCAGCGCAACCCCGCCCGGTGGGTCGAGTACTCGCTCTCGTCGTCGCTGATGATCGTCCTGATCGCCCAGCTGGTCGGAATCTCCGACGTTGCGGCCCTGCTGGCCCTGTTCGGCGTGAACGCCGCCATGATCCTGTTCGGCTGGCTGCAGGAGCGCTACGAGCACCCAGGCGGCGGCTGGCTGCCGTTCGGCTTCGGGTGTGTGGCCGGCGTGGTCCCGTGGCTGGCGATCACCGTCTACTTGCTGTCGCCCGGCTCGACGTCCTCGGCCTCGCCTCCCGGTTTCGTCTACGGCATCTTCGTGTCCTTGTTCGTCTTCTTCAACGCCTTCGCCCTCAACCAGTGGCTGCAGTACCGTGCCAAGGGACGGTGGCAGGACTACTTGTTCGGCGAGAAGGCCTACATCGTCCTCAGCCTGACCGCCAAGTCGGCCCTGGCCTGGCAGGTCTTCGGCGGCACGCTGGCCGCGTGACCATCGCGGACGAGGGACGGCATGAGGGTGGAACGGAAGTGGGTGCTCGGATGGCCGAGCAGCAGGTCGGTGGCCCTTTCGAGCTGGCCCGCTACCTTGGCGGTCACAACCGGTCCTCACGCCATCTGGCCATGACCGCACCCGTCGTGCAGGAGCAGGATCCCCGGAGCCGTCGCTACGTCGTGGGTTTCGTGATGCCCGCCGACGTCAGCGCCGAGGACTTCCCGGACCCGTTGGACTCCACGGTGCACACCCGCCGGGACGCTCACGGTTCGAAGCGGTAGCCCATACCGGGCTCGTTGAGCAGGTGGCGGGGGCGGGACGGGTCGGGTTCGAGCTTGCGCCGGAGCTGCGCCATGTAGAGACGGAGGTTGCCCTGGGCGGTCTCGTAACCGGGCCCCCAGACCTCGTCCAGAAGCTGGCGCTGGCTGAGCAGCTTGCCCGGGTGGCGGACCAACACCTCCAGGAGGTGCCACTCCGTGGGGGTGAGGCGTATGTCGTCCCCGTCCCGCAGGACACGGCGGGCGGCGAGATCGACCCTGGTCTCACCCACCTGCACGACAGCGTGGTCGTCCTTGGGGCTGGTGCGTCGGGTCATGGCGCGCAGTCGCGCGAGGAGCTCGTCCATGCCGAACGGCTTGGTGACGTAGTCGTCGGCGCCGGCGTCGAGGGCCTCGACCTTGTCGATGCTGTCCGAGCGCCCGGACAGCACCAGGATCGGCACATCCGTCCAGCCCCGGAGGCCGGCGATCACGTCGGTGCCGTCCATGTCGGGCAGGCCAAGGTCGAGGATGACGACGTCCGGCGGGTGGGCGGCCGCCTCGCGGAGTGCCTCGGCGCCGGACGCCGCCAAGCGCACCTCGTAGCGCCGGGCGCGCAGGTTGATGCCGAGCGCGCGCAGGAGCTGGGGCTCGTCGTCGACCACGAGCACGCGTGTCACGCGCCGGCCTCGTCCCGCTCGCGGCGACCCGGGGCGGCCGGGGGGCCTTCGGCCACCGCCGGCAGCGAGACCACCATCGTCAGCCCGCCGCCGGGTGTCTCCTCGGGGTCGAGCGAGCCGCCCATCGCCTCGGTGAGACCCTTCGAGAGCGCCAGCCCGAGGCCGATTCCGGTGGTGTTGTCGGTGTCGCCGAGGCGCTGGAACGGCAGGAAGATCTGGTCCCAGTGCTCGTGCGGGATCCCCGGCCCACGATCGATGACGCGGACCTCGACGCGGTTCCCGAGACGGCTCGAGGTCAGGTGCGGCGGTGCGTCGGCGGGGGCGTACCGGAGCGCGTTGGCGGCGAGGTTCGACAGCACCCGTTCCAGGAGCCCCGGATCGGCCAGGACAAGAGGGAGATCGTCGGCCGGGTCGATCAGGACGCGTTTGCCGTCGGGGCCCAGGTCGTCCAGGGCCCGAGCCGCCACCTCGTCGACCGCTGTCGGCTGGAGGTCGATCGACATCGCGCCCAGCTGCAGGCGGCTCATGTCCAGCAGGTTGTCGACCAGCGCGGTCAGCCGGTCCAGCGAGGTGTCGGCTGCCAGCAGCAGCTCGCGCCGGTCGTCCGGCGACAGGTCGATGTCCCAGCTGAGCAACGTGGAGACGGCGGCCTTGGCCGCGGCCAGCGGGGTGCGGAAGTCGTGGCCCACCGCGGCCAGCAACGCGGTTCGCACCTTGTTGGCCTCCGCCAGCGGAGCGGCCTCCGCAGCCGTCCTGCTGAGCCGGATGTGGTCGACGACCACGGCGGCCTGGGCTGCGAACGCGCCGACCAGGCGCTGGTCCTCGGCACGCAGGAGCGGCCCGCGCAGGACCAGTCGCAGGTCCTTCCCGGCGGGCACCTCCGTGTCCGCCCCGCTGTCCGGCACGTTGACCGGGGTTCCCGCGCTGGCGATCGGGGTCCACTCCTCCTCGCTGCGCTCCAGCAGCGTGACCGAGGCGAGTCCGAAGGTCTCCCGCACGCGTTGCAGCATCGCGGCGAGCGCCTCCTCGCCGCCCAGGACGCTGCCGGCGAGGTTCGCCAGGATCCGGGCTTCGGCGGCTGCCCGGGCGGCCTGGCGAGTACGACGCGCCGCCAGGTCGACCGTCGAGCTGACCAGGCTGGCGACGAGGACGAAGACCATCAGGGCCAGCGCGTTGTTGGTCTCACCGATGGTGAACGTGTGCAGGGGAGGGGTGAAGAAGAAGTTCAGCAGCACCGAGCCCGCGACCGCGGCGATCAGCGCAGGGAGCAGGCCGCCCACCAGCGACACCACCACCGTGAGCAGCAGGAAGAGCAGCACGTCGCTCAACAGGTTCACCTGCCCCCGCAGCGGCACGAGACAGGCGGTCAGCAGCGGGGGGAGCAGCACCGCGAGCAGGTACCCGCGGGCCTTTCGCCGGGTGCTGAGGCTGCCCCGGCCGCCCTGGGGGAGCGACACGCCCCGGCCCGTGTGGGGGTGGGTGACGATGTGGACGTCGATGTCCCCGGAGGCGCGCACCGTGTTGGCGGCGGTGCCCGGGCTGAAGATCCGGGCCAGTTGCGGTCGGCGGCTGTCCCCGAGGACCAGCTGGGTGGCGTTCTCCGCCCGGGCGAAGGTCAGCAGCGCCTCCGGGACATCCTCGCCCAGCACCTGGTGGTAGGTCCCACCGAGCGACTCGACCAGCAGCCGTTGCTCGGCGAGGGTCTCCGGGCTCGCGTCCGCCAGGCCGTCCGACCGGGCCACGTGCACGGCGAGCAGGTCCCCACCGGCGGACCGGGCGGCGATGCGGGCGGCGCGGCGGACCAGCGTCTCGCCCTCGGGCCCGCCGGTCAGGGCTACGACGACCCGCTCCCGCGCCTCCCAGGTCCCGGTGATGTCGTGTCGCTCCCGGTACTCCTGCAGGGCATGGTCGACCCGGTCCGCTGTCCAGAGCAGGGCCAGCTCGCGCAGCGCGTTCAGGTTGCCGGCACGGAAGTAGTTCGACAGCGCCGCGTCGATCTTCTCCGGCGCGTAGACGTTGCCGTGGGCCAGCCGGCGCTGCAGCGCCTCCGCGGTCATGTCCTCCAGCTCGATCTGGTCCGCCGCCCGGACGGCCGCGTCGGGCACCGTCTCGCGCTGCGGCACGCCGGTGATCTTCTCGACGACGTCGTTGACCGACTCGAGGTGCTGGATGTTCACGGTCGTGATGACGTCGATCCCGGCGGCCAGCAGCTCTTCGATGTCCTGCCAGCGCTTGGCGTTGCGCGATCCCGGCACGTTGGTGTGGGCCATCTCGTCCACCAGGGCGACCTTGGGCCGGCGGGCCAGGACGGCGTCCACGTCCATCTCGGTGAAGGAGGTACCGCGGTGGGACAGGGTCCGGCGGGGGACGATCTCGAGACCCTCGAGCAGCTCGGCGGTGTGCCTGCGGCCGTGGGTCTCGACGAACCCCACGACGACGTCGGTGCCGCGCTCGATGCGCCGGTGACCCTCGCCGAGCATGGCGTAGGTCTTGCCGACACCCGGTGCCGCACCGAGGTAGACCCTGAGCTTCCCGCGCGTCCCCACGGCCCTAGTCTGCCGTCCCGCTCGCCCGGTCGAGGGCCAGGTTGAGCATCAGCACGTTGACGCGCGGCTCTCCGAGGAACCCGAGCGTGCGGCCGTCCGTGAACTTCTCCACGAGTGCGCGGACCTGGTCCGCGGACAGGCCGCGCTCGTGGGCCACGCGGGCGACCTGCTGGTCGGCGTACCGGGGACTGATGTGCGGGTCGAGGCCGGAGGCGCTGGCGAGCAGCGCGTCCGGCGCCACGTCCGCAGGGGCGGTCCCGTCCAGCTTGGCCGCGGCGGCTCGGCGGTCCTCGATCGCCTTCAGCAGGTCCGGGTTCTCGGGGCCGAGGTTGGAGGCGGACGACGCGAGCGGGTCGTAGCCGTCCCCGGCGGCCGAGGGCCGACTCTGGAAGTACTGCGGATCACCGGCGAAGGACTGCCCGATCAGCGACGAGCCGACGACCTTGCCGTCCTTCTCGACGAGGGAGCCGTCCGCGCGACCGGGGAAGGCGACCTGGGCGAACCCCGTCATCACGAGCGGGTACGCAAGGCCCAGGAGCACGGTGAGCACGGTGAGCATCCGCAGGGATGCCCACAGCTGGCGCACCGTCGGTTGAACGAGGGGGGTTGACATTCGAGGCGCCTTTCAGCCGATGCCGGGGATCTGGGAGACCAGCAGGTCGACGAGCTTGATGCCGATGAACGGCGCGACGATGCCGCCGAGTCCGTAGATCGCCAGGTTGCGGCGCAGCATCGAGGCCGCGGACGACGGGGTGTAGCGGACCCCGCGCAGCGCCAGGGGGATCAACGCGATGATGATCAGCGCGTTGAAGATGACGGCGGAGAGGATCGCCGACTCGGGGGTCGCCAACCGCATGATGTTGAGCTTGTCGAGCCCGCCGTACACGCCGGCGAACATGGCGGGGATGATCGCGAAGTACTTCGCCACGTCGTTGGCGATCGAGAAGGTCGTGAGCGAGCCCCGGGTGATCAGCAGCTGCTTCCCGATCTCCACGATCTCGATGAGCTTGGTCGGGTTGGAGTCGAGGTCGACCATGTTGCCGGCCTCCTTGGCCGACGACGTACCGCTGTTCATCGCCACCCCGACGTCGGCCTGGGCCAGCGCGGGTGCGTCGTTGGTGCCGTCACCGGTCATGGCGACCAGGCGGCCGCCCTCCTGCTCCTTCTTGATCAGCGCCATCTTGTCCTCGGGTGTGGCCTCCGCGAGGAAGTCGTCGACGCCGGCCTCCTCGGCGATGGCGCGCGCGGTGAGCGGGTTGTCGCCGGTGATCATCACGGTGCGGATGCCCATCCGGCGCATCTCCTCGAAGCGCTCGCGCATGCCCTCCTTCACGACGTCCTTGAGGTGGATCACCCCGACGGTCCGTGCGGGCTCGCCCTCCGTCCGCTCGGCGACCACCAGCGGCGTGCCACCACCGGTCGAGATCGCGTCGACGATCGCGCCGACCTCGGCCGTGGGGTGCCCGCCGTTCTCCCGCACCCACTTCATGACCGCCGCGGCGGCCCCCTTGCGGATCTGGCGTCCGCCGTCCATGTCCACGCCGGACATCCGCGTCTGCGCGGTGAAGTGCACGAAGGTGGCGCGCGAGAGCTCACCGGCTGAGCGCTCCCGGAGTCCGTGCTCGTTCTTGGCGAGGACGACGATCGAGCGGCCCTCGGGGGTCTCGTCCGCAAGGCTGGACAGCTGCGCGGTGTCCGCGAGCATCGGCGCTGTCACCCCTGCGACCGCGATGAACTCGGCGGCCTGCCGGTTGCCCAGTGTGATCGTGCCGGTCTTGTCGAGCAGGAGCGTGTTGACGTCGCCCGCGGCCTCGACGGCGCGGCCCGACATCGCCAGCACGTTGTGCTGGACCAGGCGGTCCATGCCGGCGATCCCGATCGCGGACAGCAGGGCACCGATGGTGGTCGGGATGAGGCAGACGAGCAACGCCACGAGGACGACCACGCTCTGCTCCGCGCCGGCGTGGACGGCGAACGGCTGCAGGGTCGCGGTGGCGGCGAGGAAGACGATGGTCAGGCTCGCCAGCAGGATGTTGAGCGCGATCTCGTTCGGGGTCTTCTGCCGGCTGGCGCCCTCGACGAGCGCGATCATCCGGTCGATGAAGCTCTCGCCGGGCTTCGCGGTGATCTCGATGACGATCCGGTCGGAGAGCACGCGCGTGCCCCCGGTGACCGAGCTCCGGTCGCCGCCGGACTCCCGGATCACGGGTGCTGACTCGCCGGTGATGGCCGATTCGTCGACACTGGCGATGCCCTCGACGATGTCGCCGTCGCCGGGGATGACCTGGCCGGCCACCACGACGACCCGGTCCCCCAGGCGGAGCTGGGCGGCCGGTACCTCCTCGATGCGGTTCTCGCTGCCGAGCCGGTGCGCGGTCGTCTCCGTCTTGGCGCGTCGCAGGGTGTCGGCCTGGGCCTTGCCCCGCCCCTCGGCGACAGCCTCGGCGAGGTTCGCGAAGATCACGGTCAGCCACAGCCAGACGACCACCGTCCAGACGAAGACGCTGGGGTCGGTCACCGCCGAGACGGTGGAGAAGACCGCTCCGACCTCGACGACGAACATGACCGGGTTGCGCAGCATGGTCCTCGGGTCGAGCTTGCGCAGGGCGTCAGGAAGCGACGTCAGCAGCATTCTGGGGTCGAGCAGCCCGCCGGCGACGCGCTTGGTCGCGTGCGGGGAGGCGGCGTGAGCGATGGGCGTGTGGGTGGTGGTCACCAGAGGCCTTCCGCGAGAGGACCGAGAGCGAGGGCTGGGAAGAAGGTGAGCCCGGCGACGATCACCGCGACGCCGGTGAGCATGCCGACGAACAGCGGGCCGTGGGTCGGCAGCGTGCCCTCCGTGCGCGGCACCTGCGGCTGGCGGGCGAACGAGCCCGCCAGGCCGAGCACGAAGATCATCGGGATGAAGCGCCCGAGCAGCATGGCCAGGCCGAGCGCGATGTTGTAGAACGGCGTGTTGGCGCTCAGGCCCGCGAACGCCGACCCGTTGTTGTTGGCGGCGGACATGAAGCCGTAGAGCACCTCCGAGAGCCCGTGCGGCCCGGCGTTCAGTATCGACGCGCGCGGCGTGCTGAACGACATGGCGATCCCGGTCCCGATCAGCACGACGAGCGGCATCGTCAGGATGTAGAGCGAGACCAGCTTGATCTCGCGCCCGGTGATCTTCTTGCCCAGGTACTCCGGCGTGCGGCCGACCATCAGACCGGCCACGAAGACGGTCATGATCGCCAGGACCAGCAGCCCGTACAGGCCCGAGCCGACACCCCCAGGGGCCACTTCGCCGAGCCCCATGTTGAAGATCAGCAGTCCGCCGCCGACGCCGGTGAACGACGAGTGGAACGAGTCCACCGCGCCGGTCGAGGTGCCGGTGGTCGAGACGGCGAAGAGCGCCGACGCCCACTCGCCGAAGCGGGTCTCCTTGCCCTCCATGGAGGCCCCGGCCGCCTGCAACGCGGTGCCGTGGTGGTGCACCTCGAGCGCCGTCACAGAGGCGACCAGCACGCCCCACAGGACGGCCATCGTCGCCAGCAGTGCGTAACCCTGGCGCTTGTCCTTGACCATCAGGCCGAAGGTCCTCGTGAGCGCGACGGGGATCACGAGCAGCAGGAAGTTCTCGAAGATGTTGCTCAGCGGGTTCGGGCTCTCGAACGGGTGCGCGGAGTTGGCGTTGTAGAAGCCGCCGCCGTTCGTGCCAAGCTCCTTGATGACCTCCTGGGAGGCCACCGGTCCGCCCGTGATCGTCTGATGCGCCCCGGCGAGCGTCGTGGCGTCGGTGCCGGAGGAGAAGTTCTGGATCGCGCCCATCGCGATGAGGGCGACGGCGGCGACCACCGCCAGAGGCAGCAGGATCCGGACCGAGACCCGGACCAGGTCCACCCAGAAGTTCCCGATCCGGTCCGTCCGGGACCGGGTGATCCCGCGGATCAGGGCGACCGCCACGGCGATGCCAACCGCTGCGGACACGAAGTTCTGCACGGCCAGGCCGGCCATCTGTGCCACGTGGCCCATCGTGGCCTCGCCGGAGTAGGCCTGCCAGTTGGTGTTGGTGACGAAGGACGCCGCGGTGTTGAACGCCAGCGCCGGGTCGACGCCGGGGAAGCCCAGGGAGAGCGGCAGGTGCGGCTGCAGACGCTGGATCGCGTACAGCCCCATCACGCCGATGAAGGAGAAGGCGACCGTCGACGCGGCGTACACGGTCCAGCGCTGGTCGGCGCGCGGGTCGACCCCGGCGAGGCGGTACACCACGCGCTCCACGCGCAGGTCCTTCTCGCTGGTGAGGGCGCGGTACATGTAGCCGCCCAGGGGGCGGTAGCACAGCGCGAGGACGGCAACGAGGGCGCCGATCTGGAGCAGACCCGCCGTGGTCTCGGACATGTCAGAAACGGTCCGGGAAGAGCAGGGCGACGACGAGGTAGCCGAGGAGGAGGCCGCTCACGACGAGGCCGACCAGGTTGTCCGTGCTCACAACCGGTCAACCCCCTTCACGACCAGCAGGGCAACGAGGAAGAAGAGAGCTGTCACACCCAGGTAGAGCAGGTCATCCATGCGAGATCTCCTTGATCACAAGGTAGACATGGCGCGTGAACACCGACAGCGCGACGGCGGAGACCGTGAAGACGACCAGGCGCTGAACGTCCTCGCCGGCGAACGTGAGCTGTCCGAACCTGTTCTCGACAAACCCCGTGAACCAGGCCCAGGCGATGACTCCGAGCCACGCCGTCATCGACAGCGAGAGGCCGATGCCCAACAGTCCGGCTGCCAGCAGCGCGACCCACGCTGTCCCGGTCAAGCCGAGACGAACGACCGATGTCGCGAGGAACGTCGCGACGAGCAGTCCGTTGGCGATGCCGAAGCGGACACCGGGCTCGCTCGTGATCGGTGGCGTGGTCCGGGCTGGGGTGGTCGTGGTTGTCACGACTCCATGCAATCCCGTGGACGAGCCTCCCAGTGGGTTGCTAACACGCCCCTAACGCGGCTGCCGAAACTCCTAACCACCACTCACAGCCAGGTGTCCTGGGTCATGCGTTATGAAGTCGTTAGGGAGGCGTGAGGGCAGTTGAACGAGTGGTTCCATGGCGCTGTGACCGTCGCCGCTCCGAAGACGTCGAGCCTCCGGACCTGGCTGTTCGCCCCGGACACCCCTGCCGAGGCCGACCACCTCGGCCCGTACGCCGATGAGCGACCCGCCGAGAAGCGGCACCCGTGGTGGAAGGTCATGTGCCTCACCGGCGTCGACTACTTCTCGACCCTCGGTTACCAGCCCGGCATCGCCGCGGTTGCGGCAGGCGCCCTGGCGCCGATCGCCACCATCGTCCTGGTGCTGCTGACCCTGTTCGGTGCGCTGCCGGTCTACCGCCGCGTGGCCGCGGAGAGCCCGCACGGTCAGGGTTCGATCGCCATGCTGGAGCGGCTGCTGCCGTTCTGGAGGGGCAAGCTCTTCGTGCTGGTGCTCCTGGGCTTCGCCGCCACGGACTTCATGATCACCATCACCCTGTCGGCGGCGGACGCCTCGGCGCACGTCGTCGAGAACCCGCACGTGCCCGACGTTCTGCACGGGCAGGAGCTGGCGATCACCATCGGGCTGGTGACGTTGCTCGGAGCCGTGTTCCTGCGCGGGTTCACCGAGGCGATCGGCGTGGCAGTTGCTCTCGTCATCGTCTACCTCGTCCTCAACCTCATCGTCATCGCCGTCGCGCTGTGGCACGTCGCCGAGAGCCCCCACGTCATCAGTGACTGGACATCGCTGCTGAACCAGGAGCACGGCAGCCCGCTCGCGATGGTCGCGATGGCGCTGCTGGTCTTCCCGAAGCTGGCGCTGGGACTCTCGGGCTTCGAGACCGGCGTGGCGGTCACCACGCACGTCGAGGGCGACCCGGACGAGAGTGACGCCCATCCGGTCGGCCGGATCCGGAACACGAAGAAGCTGCTGGCCGCGGCCGCGGTGATCATGAGCGTCTACCTGATCGCCAGCAGCCTCGTGACCACCTGGCTGATCCCGGCGAAGGAGTTCGAGGGCGGGGGAGAGGCGTCCGGACGCGCCCTGGCCTTCCTCGCGCACGAGTACCTGGGAGACGTCTTCGGGACCGTGTACGACGTCTCCACGATCGCGATCCTGTGGTTTGCCGGGGCATCGGCGATGGCTGGCCTGCTCAACCTGATACCCCGTTACCTGCCGCGGTACGGAATGGCTCCCGAGTGGTCGGCCGCGGTCCGCCCCCTGGTGCTCGTGCTGATCGGCATCGCCTTGGTCGTCACGTGGATCTTCGACGCCGACGTCAACGCCCAGGGCGGCGCGTACGCGACCGGCGTACTGGTGCTGATCACCTCGGCGGCGGTCGCCGTCACTCTCGCAGCCCGGCGTGCCGGCCAGCGTCGGCTGACGATCGCCTTCGCCGTGATCGCCCTCATCTTCGTCTACACCACCCTCGACAACGTCCGCGAACGTCCCGACGGCGTCAAGATCGGCGGCTTCTTCATCGCGGCGATCGTCGCGGTCTCGATCGTCTCGCGACTGGTCAGGGCCTTCGAGCTGCGCGCCACCCAGGTGCGCTTCGACCCCACCGCGCAGATGTTCCTCCGCGACTGCGCACGCCGCAGCATCCGGCTGGTGGCCAACGAACCAGATGCCCGGGACCGCGACGAGTACAGCCAGAAGCTCCGACAGATCGTGGAGGACAACGACCTTCCGGACGCCAGCGACGTCATCTTCGTCGAGGTGACGGTCACCGACCCCTCAGACTTCGCCTCGGTCCTCGACGTGCGCGGCCAGGTGCTCCACGGTGGGTTCCGCGTGCTCGCCCTCGAGTCACCAGCAGTGCCGAACGCCCTGGGTGCCCTGCTCCTCCAGGTCCGCGACACGACCGGCGTACGTCCGCACATCTACTTCGAGTGGACCGAGGGCAACCCCGCCCTGAACTTCCTACGCTTCCTGTTGTTCGGCGTGGGGGAAGTGGCGCCCGTCACCCGCGAGGTGCTCCGACGAGCAGAGCCCGACCCGCGCCGACGCCCCCACGTTCACGCCGGCTGAGCGACGCGCCATCTGCGCCGCTGGGCCATCCCTACGACGTTTTCTGGCTACGCGGCGGCTCATCTACGCTGCGGGACGTGACGAACCAGGTACAACCGCGGAGCCGTTTCAACACGTGGCTCCTGCAAGCCGAGCAGCATCCCGACCCCGGTTTCTACGAGAGCGAGCGTGAGGCAACCGCCCACCAACACGTGAAGCCGTGGTGGAAGGTCATGTGCCTGACCGGGGTGGACTACTTCTCCACGCTGGGCTACCAGCCTGGCATCGCCGCGCTGGCTGCCGGAGCGCTGGCTCCTATCGCCACCTTCGTCCTGGTGCTGGTCACCTTGTTCGGTGCCTTGCCCATGTACCGGCGGGTTGCCAAGGAGAGCCCGCACGGAGACGGCAGCCTGTCGATGCTGGAACGGCTCCTGTCGTACTGGCCCAGCAAGGTCCTCGTGCTGGCGCTGATCGGGTTCGTTGCCACCGGGTTCGTCATCACCATCACCCTCTCGGCGGCCGACGCCTCGGCCCACCTCGTGGAGAACCCGTTCCTGACCGACGCGCTGCACGGTCAGGAAGTCTGGCTCACCCTGGGCCTCTTGGCGCTGCTCGGAGCGGTCTTCCTCAAGGGGTTCAGCGAGGCCATCGGGATCGCGGTCGTCCTTGTCGTCGCCTACCTCGGCCTGAGCACGGTGGTCGTCGCGAACGGGTTCTGGCACGTCTTCGAGAACCCCGGCACGTTCACCGACTGGACCAACGCCGTCACCGACGCCCACGCCTCACCGCTGGCCGTCCTGGGTGCGTCCCTGCTCGTCTTCCCGGCGCTGGCGTTGGGTCTGTCCGGCTTCGAAACCGGTGTGGTGGTCATGCCACTGGTCAAGGGCGACGCCACAGACACTCTCGCGGAACCAACCGGTCGCATCCGCAACGCGAAGAAGCTCCTGACCACCGCCGCGCTCATCATGTCGGTCATGCTGATGGGGTCGGCGATCGTCACCACCTTCCTGATTCCCGCTGCGGAGTTCGAACCGGGCGGCGACGCGAACGGCCGCGCACTGGCCTACCTGGCCCACGAGAACCTGGGCAACGGGTTCGGCACCGCCTATGACATCGCCACCATCGGCATCCTGTGGTTCGCCGGGTCCTCGGCCATGGCCGGCCTGCTCAACATCGTGCCCCGCTACTTGCCCCGCTACGGCATGGCGCCGGACTGGGCCCGCGCCACCCGACCGCTCGTGCTGGTCTTCACCCTCATCTCCGCGGTCGTCACCATCGCGTTCAAGGCCGACGTGGACGCCCAAGCCGGGGCCTACGCCACCGGCGTCCTGGCCCTGATGACCTCGGCGGCAGTCGCGGTCACCCTCACCGAGTGGCGACGCGGTCACCATGGTGCGGCAGGGTTCTTCGGGGTCGTTGCGGTCGTGTTCCTCTACACGATCTCGGTGACCATCCTGGACCGCCCCGAAGGCCTGCTCATCGCTCTGATCTTCATCGCCATGATCGTGGTCATCTCGCTGGTCTCCCGTATCACCCGTTCCACCGAACTGCGGGTCCAAAGGGTGACCTTCGACAAGGCCGCGCAAGAACTGCTCGACGAGGTGCTCGTCGTGAACGCACCGGTGCGGTTCATCGCGAACAAGATCCAAGCCGGTGACCGCGACGAGTACCACGAGAAGTCCCTCGACGTACGCCTCGACAACCACCTCGACATCAGCGAGACGGCCGTGTTCCTGGAGGTGGAGATCAACGACGCCAGCGACTTCTCCACCCAGGTGGAGGTCACCGCTGCGCGGGTCGGGCACCACCGGGTGCTCCGGGCCACCGGCCCCAGCGTCCCCAACGTGCTGGCCGCCGTCCTGCTGGCAGTCAGCGAGCAGGACGACATGCCCTCCCACATCTACTTCGAATGGTCAGAGAAGGGGCCGGGGGAGAACGCGCTGAGATTCCTGTTCGCGGGTGAGGGCGACGTCCCGCCGCTGACCCACGAGATCCTGCGCCGGGCCGAACCCGACCCCGCCCAACGCCCCGTCGTCCACGTCGGAGGCTGAACGAGCCATGCAACGCCTGCGTATCACCTCGCCCGCCCATTGACTCGCAATCGAGCGCTGCTCGCGGAGCACCGCCAGCTCGTGCTGCACGATGACGAGGGACTTCACAGTGGGCGTCGCGCGAACGGAACGCACAACCTGCGCGAGTTGCGGCTCTGGTCAGGTCACGCACGTGCTCTTCGGCTTCCCGGCCCACCCTGGTGCCCAGCCAGACTCGGTCCGCTTTGGCGGTTGTGTCATCGACGGTGTGCCCGAGGATCGTGTGTGCGAGACGTGGGGCCACAACTGGGTGGCGGCGCGCGCCGTCGACTGGGATTCGACGTGGCCGATCGTAGGGCCGATGGTTCCGGCGCCCGACCTCCGCAGGGTGCTTGACTCTGGCCAGTCGCCGAGGCGGTCGCCTGGCCGAGTCGCCGCAGCTCGGGGACCAATGGCCCGGTGTTCCCGGCCCCGCGAAGACGTACCTTGGATCAGGTCGAGTCTCTCGCAGGAGGTCGCGCATGAGTGGTTTCGGGATCGACCTCGGAACCGCAAACACGGTGGTGTGCCACCGGAGCCGCGGGGTGGTGCTGGACGAACCGTCGATCATGGTGGTGCGCACGTCCGAGGCAGGTTCGCGGCGAGTGCGACCGCTGCTGGTCGGTCGTGAGGCCCGCGACCTGCTGGGCCGCTGCCCGGTCGGGCTCGCTGCGGTGCGGCCGCTGCATGATGGCGTCATCGTCGATCTCGAGGCCGCGCGGGCCTTCATGGTCGCGCTGCTGGGCAAGGTCGCCACGCCTGCCTGGCAGCGGGTCCGTCCCCGTGCGGTGATCGGGGTGCCTGCCGGCGCGACGGCGCTGGAGCGGCGAGCCCTCCTCGAGGTGGCCAACGAGGCCGGGATCCGCAGGCCGGAGCTGATACCCGAACCGATCGCCGGGGCCGTCGGGTGCGGCCTGGACCCTCTCGAGCCGCGGGCGCACATGGTCCTCGACATCGGTGGGGGCACGTCGGAGATCACCGCGTTCTGCTACGGCGGCGTGCTGTCCCACCGGTCGTCGCGGATCGCAGGTGACGAGATGACCCTGACGCTCTACCGGTACCTGCGGGCCGAGCACCAGCTGCTCGTCGGCGAGCTGACCGCGGAGGCGTTGAAGTGTGGGGTGGACGCCGAGGAGGGCCTCTCCACGGTGGTGCAGGGCATCGACCTGGCCACCGGACGGCCGCGACTGAAGACCCTGGAGTCCGCGGAGGTCCTCGAGGCGCTGCGGCCCACGGCGGACGCGATCATCGCCGCACTCGCCGGCGCGCTCGACGACCTGCCACCGCAGGCAGCGGACGACATCCTCACCGACGGGGTCACCGTCTTCGGCGGCTCGAGCCTGCTGCGTGGCTTCGGCAAGCTCGTCGAGTCTTCGTTCGCCTTCCCGGTCCGGATGGCCGAGCGGCCGTTGACATGCGTGGCAGAAGGCGCCGCGCGCTGCCTGGCCGACCCCGACGTGGTGCGCGCCTATGAGGGCACCTTCCTCGAAGCGGTCTGACCACCGGCCGGGAAGCGCCACTCACCGGTGCTTCCTGGCCGGGGGCCCGATGCGCAGGATCTCCCGCTCGTGGGCGAAGAAGTACGCCATCACCGGCAGCACAACGGCTCCGGACGTGCTCACCCCGTGGCCGCCACCGCGGACGAACGACGTCGCCACCATTCGCGGGTGCCTGAGCGGGGCGGCTGCGGTGAACCACGAGTCCGGTGCGCCGTTGGGGGCCGACGGGTCCTGTGCGGAGCCTGTCTTGGCGCCTGCTGTGACGGGCAGCGCGGTCAGGATGCTGGCGGTGCCGGACGTCGCGGCCAGCGCCATCCCGGCGCGGACCGGCCCGAGCTTGTGGGCGTAGGGCAGCGGGTGCGGCCGCGGCCACCGGAGCATGGAACGGCGCGGGCCGTCGCCGTACCCGAGACCGAGGTGGGGCGTGACCATGGCGCCGGTGGCCACCCCGGCAGTCCAGAGCGCGTCCTGCAGCGGCGTCACGGTCAGGTAGCCCTGGCCGATGCCGAGGATCACCGTCGAGCCGGCGTACCACGTTCCACCCGCCCGGGCGACCGATGCCGGGGTTCCGAGGTAACCGCCGCTCTCCCCGGGCAGGTCGATGCCGGTGGGTCGGCCGACGCCGAGGCTCCGCGCCGCGCTGATGATCGGCCGAGGGCCCATGGCCCACGCGAGCTGGTAGAAGTACACGTTGTTGGACGACGCGATCGCCTGGGGCAGGTTCTGCGCAGGCAGGGACATCCAGTTGTGGAAGGTGTGGTCGCCCAGCGTCCAGGCACCGCCGCCCGGCAGCACCTGGGTCGGGGGCACGAGGCCGCTCCGCATGCTCGCGGCGGCGACCACGAGCTTGAAGGTCGACCCAGGAGGGGCCGCCACCTGCGTGACGTGCTCGAGCATCGGGCTCGCCGGACTGTGCGCCAGCCGGTCGAGCGCCCGGTTGTTCACGGGTGGGCCGAAGACGCGGTTGTCGTAGGACGGCCGGCTCGCCATGGCCAGGACCTGGCCGTTCCTCGGATCCAGGACGACCGAACCGCCGAGGTCACCGGGGGGCAGCCCCGGCCTGCTCCGCAGCACCATGTCGAGGTCCCGGGTGAGCTCGCGCTGCAGCCCCAGGTCGAGGGTGAGCCGCAGGGTGCTCCCGCGCCGGGGCGCGGTGTAGCGACCGAGCGCCATCGGCGTGCCGGCCGGCGTCACGTAGACGCACTGGCGGCCGTCGGTGCCGCGCAGGATCGGGTCGTAGATCTGCTCGAGCCCGGTGCGGCCGACGAGGGCCCCCAGAGGCAGGTCGGGCCAGCGTTCCATCTCGACGGGAGTGGCCACGCCGGTCCAGCCCAGCACGGGTCCGAGCAAGCCACCGTGCGGATAGCGCCGGTGGGTGTCGGGGACGACGAAGATCCCGGGCAGCCGGGCCTCGCGGACCCGTTGGCCGGCCGCCGTCGGGAGGGAGGCGACGGTGAGGTCGCGGCTCGACCGGTGCCGACGGAGCTGATGACGCACGCCACTCTCCGGCCGCGCGGTGAGGGCGGCAAGGGTGGCCACGTCGTCGGGCCGCACCAGCGCCGGCACCGCCGCCACCCGGTCGCGCCGGACGTCGAAGGCGAGGGGGCTCCCGTGCCGGTCCGTGATCTCCCCGCGTGCCGCGGGCACCCGGGTGCAGCGCATCATCTGGCTGAGCGCGGCCTCGCGGAGCTGGGATCCCTCGGCGCTCTGCAGCTGCCAGGCGAAGCCGACCATGCCGATCAGGGTGCCGGTGGCCGCGACGGCGGTCGTGCGCAGCAGCCGGGGCCGTACGGCGTCCAGCCCGGGGCCGCTCCAGAGGCGGTGCGTCTCCCCGTCTGCGCGGAGAGCCAGCACCAGCCCGAGCGTGGCGATGTGCACGGTGGCCGCCGTACCTCCGTAGCTGAGGAGCGGAAACGGCACTCCCGGCGGTCGGCACCAGGCCGAGGTTGCCCGCCACCGAGACCGCGACCTCGACGCTGACCAGCGCTGCGAAACCGGCCGCGGCCAGCCCCGCAGGGCGACTCCGGGCACGGCGGCTGGCGCCGACGACCCGCCAGACGAGCACCGCCGCGGCGAGGACGGCCAGGGAGCCGGCAAGGATTCCGTACTGCTCGACGAGGCTGGCGAAGGCGAGGTCGGTCTCCCGCTCGGGCAGGTACAGCGCCACCAGCTCGTGCAGCGGCCCCGCGCCACCGGTCAGGCCGCCCCAGGCCAGTGCGATGTGCATCTGCAGGATCGCCCAGCCGGGGCCGTTGGCGTCGGTCGACCCACTCAGGAAGGCGTGCAGCCGCTCCTGCTGGTAGGGGTGCAGCAGGTGCTCGCCGAACGGCAGCACGAGCACGGACGGTGACGAGGAAGGGCACGAGCACCTTGAGCGGGATCCGGCCGAGCACCAGCATGGTGGCGGTGACGGCACAGAGGACCGCGGCGGTCGACAGGTCGGGCTGGGTGAGGACGAGACCGATGGGCAGGGCGGCGACGAACAGGGCGGTCACCAGGCGTCGCGGCCACGGTCGGTCGCTGCCGAGCACCTGGGCCAGCACCAGGAGCAGGCCCAGCTTGGCGAGCTCGGACGGCTGCATGGTGAAGGAGCCGAAGGCGATCCACCGCTGGGCCCCACTGACCGTCGAACCACTCACGTCGACCGCGATCAGGAGGAGCAAGCTCACGGTGTAGCAACCCCACCCCAGCCAGCGCAGGCCGTCGGTGCGCCAGCGCCGCAGGACCAGGAACAGCACCACGCCGCCGACATCGACGACGAGCTGGTGCAGGATCACCGACTGGTCGCCGAGCGCTGCGAGGTTGGCCAGTCCGAGACTCGCCAGGATGGCCACCGCGCCGACGGCGAGGGGATCGAGGAGGGCCGCAACCGGGAGCTGTGCCGGCCTGCCCGGCACCGGGCGGGACCGGCGGCCGCCCAGCAGCCCTCGTTCAACGCTGAGCATGGCCTGACTAGCAGCGCAGCGATGATCCGGTGACCGGCACCGGTGGTGACTGGGCCCGGGCCGGTGCAGTCGTCAGGGCGACGAGCGCGAGCGAGCGGCCCCGCGGGACGGGGATGGACGAGCTGGCATAGACGGTGGTCCAGCCGGGCTGGGCGGTCACGGTGATCGGCGGGGACCAGGTGATGCCGCTCCCGCACAACCGCGCTGCCCCCACCTTCCAGACCACGGACCGGGTGGTCGAGGCGGGGCGGAAGTGCACCGTCACCGTGACGGGGCAGGGCGCCCCGGGCGTGCAGCCGCCGGCCTTCTGCACCTCGACACCGGTGATCGGGCCGGCGTGCCGGCCTGCGAGTGCCTCGACGTCCTGCCGGGGATCAGGCCGCGGTTGCTTCGCGGGCTCCTTCGAGGAGCCGGAGGGAGCAGTCGTGGGCGGCGCAGCCGGGGAGTTGTCGCGGCCGAGCGCACCGGCTATTCCGATGTCCGGGCTTCGGAGCACGACGTAGCCGCTGCCGGCCAGCACGGCCATCAGGAGGAGGACGACGAGCGCCACCCGGCGGCTCCGCGCGCGACGGTGGCTCAGGGTCCGGCCGCGCCGAGGCGGTCGGCTCGGCATGGAACGCGTCGGCGCAGCCCGGTGCGGACCGGGCCGGGATCCTCCCGGAGCAGCAAGCGCGTCGAGGGGGACCCCCACGCTGGGGGCGATGTGGGCGAACGCCTCGACGAGCGCCGCGAGCTGTTCGGACAGGCGCTGCCGGGCGCCGGAGCCGAGAACCTCCGTCAACGCCCCCCTGAGCTCGCGCGCACGTGCACCCGGCTCGAGCTGCGGGTCTGCGGCCGCCTCCTCCAGCCTGCGCAGCAGCACGAGCTGCTCGGGCCTCGGATGGGCCGGGAGCCGACGGGCGTTCTGGGCCAGCTGCTCGAGGAGCTCGGTGACCTGGGTGCCCTCGCCGGCCTGGGCACGACCCACCTCGACATCGCCGAAGGGCGTGAGGGTCACCGCCCAGCGGCAGGCGTCGGCAGGGCGCGTCCCGTTGGCCGTGCCCCTCATGTGGGTGGCGTCGAGCACCTGCGCGGCCACGAGCGAGGCCTGCGCGGGGCTGAGCAGGACGACGGACAGCAGCCGGTCGAGCGGCACGCGTCTGACCGACTTCGAGGGATCCGCGGCGGACTCCTGCTCGCCCGGGCCCTGATCGGGGCCGGAGTCCGTGGTCCTCGGCCCCGAGGTCTCCTGAACCATACGATCCCCCGTTCCTGCACACCGACGATGTGCGGTTGGCACGCGCGACCGCTGAGCTGCGTGACCAGTCTCAGTCTGAGGTGACGGTTCACTCGTCCCAAGAGTCCTTGGACCTGTTTGCGGCGGTTCGGTCCGCCTGGACGAGCGGCTCAAGCGCGTGCCAGGTGGCTGTTGGAGCCCTCACCGTTGGGTCTTTCGGCCCTTCATGGGCGACGAGGCGTGGCGCATCTTGAAGTGACAGAACTCACATGCTTGCCGGACTGAGTTCTCCTCAGAAGGCAGGAACTGAGGGCTCGAGTACGGCGGGCGTCGCATGGAAGAGAGCCGGGCATTGCCTCGGCGGACCCACCGGCGGTAGCGGCCCGCTTCCTAGTGGTCGAGGTAGCGGATCACACCCTCAGGAGCGTCCCCATGATCAGGATCGAGTCACTGTCCAAGGTGTACGGCGGTCGCACCGTCGTCGACGACGTCACCTTCACTGCCCAGCCCGGCCGGGTGACCGGCTTCCTCGGACCCAACGGTGCCGGCAAGTCCACCTCCATGCGGATGATGGTCGGCCTCACCCGCCCCCGCGCCGGGCGCGTCACCATCTACGACCGCACCTTTGCGGAGCTGCCCAACCCGGGCCGGGAGGTCGGCGTCATGCTCGACGCCTCGGCCCAGCACGCCGGCCGCACAGGTCGAGAGATCCTCACGCTGGCCCAGCGGACGATAGGACTGCCAACCGCCCGGGTTTCCGAGATGGTGAAACGCGTCGGGCTCAGCGAGGCCGCAGCAGAACGCCGGGTGGGCACCTACTCGCTCGGGATGCGCCAGCGCCTGGGCATAGCGGTTGCGCTGATCGGCGCACCGTCCGTGCTGATCCTCGACGAACCGGCCAACGGCCTGGACCCGGCCGGCATCCGGTGGATGCGGGACCTCCTGCGCGCCTTCGCCGACGAGGGCGGAACCGTCCTGCTGTCCTCGCACCTGTTGCACGAGGTCGAGATCATCGCCGACGACATCGTGATGATCGGGCGTGGCCGGATCGTCTCCCAGGGCTCCAAGGCCGAGCTCCTCAGGGGGGCGGGCACCGTCGTCCGGGCGCGCGACACCGAAGCCCTCGAGCGGGCCCTGCGCGACTCGGGGTTGGTCACCACTCGCACCCACGACGGTGCCGTGCACACCGACGCCGAGCCCACCGACGTAGGGCTGGTCGCCCGCGAGTCCGGGCTCGCGCTCACCGAGCTGCGCACGGCCGACGGTGGCCTCGAGGAGATGTTCCTCGCGCTGACTGCCGACACGCCACGAGAAGGGAAAGCAGCATGAGCACCATCACCCTCGACCCCGTCCACCGAGAACCACTCCACCTCCACAAGGTCCGGCTGTCGCGGGTGGTCGGTGTCGAGCTCCGCAAGATGTTCGACACCCGCGCCGGCATCTGGCTGATGGCGAGCATCCTCATCGCCGCCCTGGTCTCCACGGTCGCCACGATCCTGTTCGCCCCGGAGTCCGACCTCACCTACTACACCTTCGCCAAGGCGATCGGCTTCCCGATGACGGTCATCCTGCCGATCATCGCGATCCTCGCGATCACCAGTGAGTGGAGCCAGCGCACCGGCCTGACGACCTTCACGCTCGTGCCGCACCGAACGCTGGTGCTCCTCGCGAAGGTCATCGCCTCGCTGATCGTCGGAGCGGCATCGATGCTGATCGCCCTCGTCTTCGGTGTCGCCGGCAACGTCGTCGGCCCCGCCATCACCGGGACCGACCGGGTGTGGGACGTGTCGTTGGCCCAGGGCCTCGAAATCGTCCTCGGGAGCCTCATCTCGCTCCTGATGGGCACCATGCTCGGCATCCTGTTCCGCAGCTCGTCGGTGGCGCTGGTGGCCTACTTCGTCACCTCACTCCTGCTGCCCACGGTGTTCGGGCTGCTGGCTACCAACGAGCAGGGGTTCCGGAACCTGCAGCGGTGGGTGGACCTGAACTACGCGCAGTCCTTCCTCTTCGACGGCACCATCTCCGGGGTGCAGTGGGGGCGGCTCGCGGTGGCCACGACGCTGTGGCTGGTCCTCCCGGCGCTGCTCGGCCTGCGCCTGGTCGCGAGGGCGGAGGTGAAGTAGCTACACCTTGCGGGGGCCTGCACCTGTGCTCACCTTGCCGCCTGGTCTCTCTGTGCTATTGCTGTCCGGCTGTCCGGGGGAGTGTGCTTGATGGAGACCCGCGCACGCGCTCGTCTGGGTCGGGGCGGGCGAACGGGTCCCGAGACCGGGGGGCATGTGCCATGCAGATCCATCAGGATGTGGTCGTCGTCGGAGGCGGTCAGGCTGGTCTGGCCATCGGCTACCTCCTCGCCCAGCACGGGTACGACTTCACGATCCTCGACGCGGCCGACAAGCCGGCAGCCGCGTGGCGTCAGCGCTGGGATTCGCTCAGGCTGTTCACGCCGGCCCGGTACAGCGCACTTCCGGGTCTCGCGTTCCCCGGTGATCCCGACCGCTATCCGACCCGAGACGAAGTCGCCGGTTACCTCACCGACTACGCCGCGCACTTCGAGCTCCCGGTGGAGCTGGGCAGCCGAGTGGACTCGATCCGCCGTCCAGGCCTCGCCTACCTGGTGGAGGTGGACGGCCGGACGTACGCGGCGGACCAGGTCGTGGTCGCCACCGGCCCCTTCCAGACGCCTCGGGTGCCACCGATCGGTGAACGGCTCAGCGCTGAGGTGACCCAGCTCCACAGCAGCACCTACCGGTCGCCCGACGCGATCCCGTCAGGTCGGGTGCTCGTGGTCGGGGGTGGCAACACCGGGTTCCAGATCGCCGAGGAGCTCTCGGGCTCGCATGACGTCCACCTGGCGATCGGGTCGCGGCAGATGCCTCTCCCGCAGCGGGTGCTCGGTCGCGACCTCTTCTGGTATCTCGAGGCCGCCGGGCTGATGCGCACGAGCGCCGACTCGCGCATCGGACGCCGGATCGCGGATCGGGACACCCTCATCGGTTCGTCCCCGAGGCGCCTGCGGCGCAGGCACGCGGTGACCCTTCACGGGCGAGCGGTTGCCGCCGATGGTTCAACGGTCCGCTTCGGTGATGGGTCGGCACTGGATGTCGGCACGGTCGTCTGGGCGACGGGCTTCGGCGCGGACCTGACGTGGGTCGACGTCCCCGTCTTCGACGACAGGGGGAACCCCGTGCACACCCGTGGCCTGACCGAGTCACCGGGCCTGTACTTCCTCGGGCTGACCTGGCAGCACACCAGGGGCTCAGCACTGCTCGGCTGGGTCAAGGACGACGCGGAGTACCTCGCGCAGGAGATCAGCGTCTTCCGGACCGCGACGCATGGCGGCTCCCCAGGAGGTCTGACCCGGGACGAGCAGCCACGCCCGACACGCACAACACAGGAGTGACAGACATGGGCACGGTCAAGGAACAGTTCGCGACAGACGTCACTGGTCTTCCGTCCGCGGGTCCGGCCAACCAGGTCGAGCTGTCCGACGGGGACCAGTTCGACCTCCGGGTCGCACCGGTGGCCAAACGAGTCGGAGATGCCACCGTGAGGATGTTGTCCTACAACGGTTCGATCCCGGGCCCCCTGCTCAGGGTGCGGGAAGGATCGGAAGTCGTCGTCAACGTCGAGAACCATGGCGACCTCGAGACGACCGTCCACTGGCACGGACTACGTCTCGACAACCGCTACGACGGCACGCACCAGACCCAGCAGCCGATCCACGTGGGGGACCGCTTCTCCGCCGTCGTCGTGTTCCCTGACGCCGGCGTCTACTGGTACCACCCGCACATCAGGTCCGACTACGGCATCGAGATGGGGCTGTACGGCGGCGTCCTGGTCGATCCCGTCAGTCCCGACTACTGGCCCGCCGTCCACCGGGAGATGTTGATCACCCTCGACGACCTGCTCCTCGATGACGGCAAGGTCGCCACGTTCAGTCGGGACGAGCCCACTCACTCCGCAATGGGTCGCTTCGGGAACGTGCTCCTGGTCAACGGCGAGACCGACCTGTCCCTGGCCACGAGACTGGGGGAGGTCCTGCGCCTCTACGTGGTGAACACGGCCAACACCCGCGTGTTCAACATGGCACTCCCGGGTGCACGGATGAAGCTGGTCGGTGGCGACAGCGGCCACGTCGAGCAGGAGGAGTGGGTCGACGAGGTGGTGCTGGCGCCGTCGGAGCGGGTCGTGGTCGACGTGATGTTCGACGAGCCGGGCGACCGGACGTTGGAGCACCGCACGCCTGGGCACGTGTACCCGCTCGCCTCCATCACGGTGGGGCCGGAGCGGGCCGCCCCCGCGCTCGCTGACAGCTACGAGATCCTGCGGACCAACCCCGACATGGCGGCCGAGCGCAGGCGCATCCAGCGGTACCTGCTGGCACCACCCGACAAGACCGTCTCGTTCATCGCCGAGATGAACCTCCCCGGCCCCGAAGGCGAGGGCCCCGTCAGCTACGCCTGCCCGATGCATCCGGAGGTGGTCAGTGAGACGCCAGCGCACTGCCCCCAGTGCGGCATGAAGCTCGTCGCCACGGCGGCCGCAACGACCTACGTCTGCCCGATGCATCCCGAGGTGTTCAGCAAGGTGCCCGATCACTGCCCCAGGTGCGCGATGAAGCTGGTGCCCACGCAGTTGGTCGACCAGGCCGACCACACTGGACATGGCGAGCCTGCCCACGGCGCGCAAGCCCGAGCACACACCGCGTCCGGTGGCATCGAGTGGGAAGACGACATGGTCGAGGTGAACCGGATCACCACTCCCGCCAACTTCCGATGGAAGCTCATCGACCAGGACACCCAGGCCGAGAACACCGACATCGACTGGCGGTTCAGGGTGGGTGACCAGGTCAAGATCCGGCTCGTCAACGAGCTGGCCGGAGATCACCCCATGCACCACCCGTTCCACGTCCACGGTGCCGGCCGGTTCCTGGTCCTCAGCCGCGACGGGGTCGTCGAGCCCAACCTCGTCTGGAAGGACACAGTGCTCCTTCGGACCGGTGAAACAGTCGACATCCTGCTGGACATCACCGAGCCCGGCACATGGATGGCGCACTGTCATATCGCCGAGCACCACGAGACCGGCATGATGTTCAACTTCGTCGTGACCGAATGACCGCCACCGCTGAGCGACCATGAGATCCGCCAGGCTGTCGAGATCATGAGGTCCACGTGGCCGTCGTTCTTGCCAAGCCCGTTCACACCGCGCGCACCGCGGTCGCGGCCCTGGTCGGCGCGGCTGCCTGCTGGGGCATCGGCACCGTCTTGTCCAAGCAGGTCGTCGACGACGTCGCACCCCTGACCCTGCTCCCGGTTCAGCTGGTCGCCAGCTGCGTCTTCCTGCTCGTCATCGCCCTGTTCCGCCGTGAGCCCTTCGCCTGGACGTCGCCCGTGCGCCGGCTCGCCGCCCTCGGCGTCCTCAACCCGGGCATCGCCTACGCGCTCGGACTGATCGGGCTGACCACCATCACCGCCAGCATGTCGGTCCTGCTGTGGGCCCTCGAACCGGTCGTCATCATGCTGCTCGCCGCGCTCGTTCTCCGCGAGCACATCCCCCTCGCGCTCGCGGCCGCCGTCGCCGTCGCGGTCGCCGGGGTGCTGCTGGTCGTGTACCAGCCCGAGGCCACCGGCGACTCGGTCGGCATCACGCTCACCTTGGTCTCCATCGGGTTCTGTGCCCTGTACTCGGTGCTGACCAGGCGCCTGCTGCTCGACGACTCCTCACTGAACGTGGTGCTTGCCCAGCAGGCGGCTGCGTTGGTGTTCGCGGTCGGCCTGGCCACGGTCGTCGAGGTGGCCGGCGGTACCGGCTGGGACCTCCGGGGCCACGCTGCCGGGGACTGGCTGAGCGCCGCGGCGTCCGGCGTCCTGTACTACGGCGCCGGGTTCTGGTTCTTCGTCACCGGCTTGCGCCGGGTGCCTGCCTCGGTAGCTGGGTCGTTCCTGCCGCTCATCCCGGTGTTCGGGCTCGCGGCCGGCTACCTGGTCGGGGAGCGGCTCGAGCCGCGGCAGTGGCTCGGCGCGGTCGTCATCGTGGCCGCAACCACCGCGATCGCGATCCGTCAGCGCAACGTGCCCGCGTGAACCTGTCAGCGGGTGCCACGGTCAGGCGCGCCGTCAGCGGCTCCGGCGGTGTCCGCGCAACACGGTCGGTCGGGGGCCACCGTCTCGATGCGCTGTCGCAGCCCCCAGGCCCGCTGACTCGGCCCCAGTCCGAGCTCGTGGCGCATGACGCGGTCGAGCTCGTCGAGCTGCCGCAACGCCGCTGGCCGGTCTCCACGCTCGACGTACCGCAGGGCCAGCGCGAGGTGGGCGGGCTCGTCGGTCGGGTCAGCGGCCAGGACTCGGTGCCAGTCCTCGGCCTGGTGCAGCAGCTCGACGTGCAGGCGACTCAGGTAGAGCCGGGGCTGTTCGGAGGACGACGGCCGCGCGGTCGCCCAGGGCCTTGCGGGCGTAGTGCGCTGCCTTGTGCAGGCGGGGAGCGGCGTGGTCGATGCCGAGGTCTGGCCACAGGGCGTCGATGACCTGCTCACGGTGCAGGCTCCGGCCCGGTGCGAGGGCGAGCAGCTTGACCAGAGCTGCGCTGTGACGGCGCGGCCAGTGGTGTGGGGGAGGGTGCGGCCGTCGACTCGGACCTGGAAGCCGCCGAGCAGGCGCACCTCGACCCGTACGGGCGCAGCGACCCTCGGCTCCGGGGTCGGTGCGGAGCCGGCATCGTGGCGGACCTCCTCGACGACGAATCCCTGGGCAGCCATCCCAGGGCTCCTGGGCGGCGCAGCAGGGGGTGGCGTCGCCTGATCTCGCGGTGCAGCACGTCCCGGCTGATGCCTGCTCGGTGGTGGGGTCGTCGTCGAGGACGGTGTAGAACTCCCAGGCGCCGAGCGGGACGTCGGGGGCCTCGACCCACGCCTTGTCCTGGACGGCGTGACAACAGGCGTCCACCTCGGCGGTGGTGTGCGCGAGGCCGGCCTCGGTGAACCGGTGGGTGGCGGCGAGCACGTCGGCTGTCGAGGCGACTTCCACTCCCAGGTGGTTGAGCGCGGAGACCGCCCCGGCGTTCTCGAAGAGCACCAGCTTCAGCGGGGGGTCGGGTACGACGAAGTTCGCGTAGCCCGGTCGCCGCTTGGTGGGCTGTACCCCGAACATGTCGGAATAGAACGTGGTGGCCGCCTCGATGTCGGTGACGTTGAGTGCGAGCTGGATACGGCTGGTGGCCATCGGGAACTCCTCACGGTCCTGCCTCCGCCGGCTGCGAAGGTCACCCTGTAGACGAGTCCACCCGCTGGGGGACGCACGTCACTGCGCCTGGGTTGCGTCCATCACTCGGCTGGTTCGTCTTCTACGATGGAAGGCGCGGAGGATGGCCGATGACGGACTCACGGAATGAGAGCATCACCGGGCGCCGCGACCCGGAGTGGGGCGAGACCCTGGCCCGGTTGCGGGGCTTCATCGCGGCACGGGTCGGGGACCCGGAGCTGGCCGCCGACATCACCCAGGACGTCGTGGTGCGCAGCATCGCCTCGGGGGCGCTGGACCGGGTGGACGACGTCACGGCATGGCTCTACCGAGCGGCCCGCAACGCGGTCATCGACCATTACCGGACCCGGCACCGGTACGACGGCGACGTTGACCTGGACCGCTGGCCAGCACCGGACACCTCCGGGAACCTGCCCAACGACGCCACCCGTGAGCTCGCCAGGTGTATGCAGCCGATGCTGGGTCGGCTTCACCCGCCCGCTCGCGACGCCCTGGCCCGCGTGGACCTGGACGGGCAGACCCACCGGGAGGCAGCGGAGCAGCTCGGCATCTCTGTGTCCGGGATGAAGTCACGCGTGCAGCGCGCCCGACGTGAGCTCAGGGAACATCTCACGGCCTGTTGCCAGATCCAGACAGACTCGAGCGGGGCTCTCGCCGACTACGTACCGAACGCTGGCTCCTGCGGGTGCGACGACGACTCGGCGGAGGGCGCCGCCGTCCGGCGCGAGCGCCCTGGCACGTAGCTCCGTGCACATCTCCCGCTGAAGGCTGGTCAGAGGGCGAGGCTCGTGGAGAGTCCGCGATAAGCGCCGGAACCCGCCGGAGGGGGGTACTGGCAGTACCGGGCACGACAGGCTCTCCCGGGTTGTGGCCATCCGACGTTGACTGGATGCCATGAGAGCCACCTACATGTACGGCGCGGGCGACGTCCGCGTGATCGACGTCCCCGACCCGACCATCCAGCGGCCCACCGACGCGCTGGTACGCGTGGTGCGCGCCTGCGTGTGCGGCAGCGACCTGCACCCCTATCACTCCATGCCGGCCTCGACCGACGGTTCGCCGATGGGCCACGAGTTCATCGGCGTGGTCGAGGAGATCGGCGCCGAGGTCACCACGCTGAGCATCGGCGACTTCGTGATCGCCCCGTTCGCGGTCTCCTGCGGCCGCTGTGAGTTCTGCCGCGCCGGCCTGCAGACCTCATGTGTCGACGGCGGCTTCTGGAGCGACCCGCGCCTCGGCACCGCCGGCGGCCAGGCCGAGGCGGTCCGCGTCCCGCTCGCCGATGGCACCCTGGTCAAGGTCCCCGGTGTCGACGCCGACACAGACCCTGCCCGGCTGGCCGGCCTGCTCACGCTCTCGGACGTGTACGGCACCGGCTGGCACGCCGCGGTTCGTGGTGGCGTGAAGGAAGGCAGCACCGTCACGGTGATCGGCGACGGCGCGGTCGGCCTGCTCGCCGTGCTGTCGGCGAAGCAGCTGGGCGCCGAGCGGATCGTGCTGATGGGCCGTCACCTGGTCCGCACGGACCTCGGCCGTGAGTTCGGCGCCACCGACGTGGTCGCCGTGCGCGGCGAGGAGGGGATCGCCCGGGTGCGCGACCTCACCGATGGCGGCAGCCAGATCGTGCTCGAGGCGGTCGGCCACCTGCCGGCCTACGAGCAGGCGGTCGGGATCGTCCGCGCCGGCGGCGTGATCAGCCGCGTCGGCGTCCCGCAGTACGAGGCCGCGCCGGTCGGGTTCGGCAGCCTCTTCGGCCCCAACATCACCCTGACCGGTGGCCCCGCCCCGGTCCGCGCCTACATCGAGCAGCTGCTGCCCGGCGTGCTCGACGGCACGGTGAACCCCGGCAAGGTCTTCGACCGCACCGTCGGCCTGGACGACACCCCCCAGGGCTATGCGGCGATGGACCAGCGCACCGCACTCAAGGTGCTGGTGCAGCCATGAGCTCGCACGGCGCGGACGTTCCCCTGCTGAAGCTGAACAACGGGGTGCAGATGCCTGCCCTCGGGTTCGGCGTCTTCCAGACACCACCGGACGAGACTCTCGCCGCCGTCGAGGCCGCGCTGGCCACCGGCTACCGGCACATCGACACCGCTGCGGCGTACGGCAACGAGCGAGAGGTCGGCGAGGCGCTGCGTCGATTCCTGGGCCGCTCCGGCGTCGACCGCTCCGAGGTCTTCGTCGAGACCAAGGAGCAGATCACCCGCGAGAAGTTCGGCCGCCCGATCCCCGAGGCCTGAGGAGCGCCCATGCACATCGACGCACGTACCCCGACGACCAAGAATCCGCCCGAGCAGTTCACCGGCGACGTCTGGCTCGACCCGATCGCCTCCCCGCGCGAGGAGGGCCAGCGCATGATCGTGGCCAAGGTGCGCTTCGCCCCCGGAGCCCGCACCGCCTGGCACTCGCACGCCCGCGGACAGACGCTGCACGTCACCCAGGGGATCGCGTGGGTGCAGTCACGCGGCGGCGAGAAGGTCGAGCTGCCTGTCGGCCAGACCGTCTACTGCCCACCCGGGGAGGAGCACTGGCACGGCGCAGCCCCCGACTCCTTCATGGAGCACCTGGCCATGCTTGACATCGCCGACGACCCGGCCACCACCACGACGTGGCTCGAGCACGTCACGGACACCGACTACCACGCCTGATGGGGCCGCCGGCACTCCGTGGCCAATGAGCGGCGCCGCCCCCTCAGCTCGCCGACTCGGCAAGGGCGGTTCGGAGCGCCTGTGCGAACGCGGCGGCCTGTGTCTCGGGCAAGCGCGAGTAGCCGACCACGAGGCTGGGGTGTGCGGGCCGGGCGGCGTAGTACGAGAGGGGTACGACGATGAACCCTTGCTGGGCAAGTGAAGAGACGACCGCGGCCTCGTCAACTGTCGTGGGGAGCTCGATCTGGGCGTGGAGTCCCGCGTCGAGACCGTGCAGTCGAACAGGGACCCCGGTGAGAGCCCTGGTGAGCTCGGCGCGGCGTGCGCGGTAGGTACGCATGGCGCGGGCGACGTGGCGGTCGAGCTCGCCCGTGTGTACGTAATGTGCGAAGACCCGACCGGCGATCCCGCACACGTCGACTCGTTCCGTCCTCGCGGGGAGGAGCCTGGCGGGGAGGAGGCCCCAGGCGACGCGGAGCTCTGGAGTCAGGATCTTGGAGGCGGTGCCGACGTGGGCGACATGGTCACGGCCTCCGCGCATGGTGACCAACGGTGGTAGCGGAGGGCGGTCATAGCGGAACTCGCCGTCGTAGTCGTCCTCGATGACGAGCGCCCGGTTGCGCGCTGCCCAGGCAAGCAGGTCCATGCGTCGCCGGGTCGACAGCAGGACTCCGGTCGGGTACTGGTGAGCCGGGGTGACGTAGACAAGTCCATCAGTCGGTCGCAGCAGGTCCACCCGGATGCCGTGGTCGTCGACGGGCACCGGCCGGATCCGGCAGCCGACGGCGGCCAGGGCCTGGCGGGCACTGGGGTAACCCGGATCCTCGACCGCGACCGTCGCACCGGGATGGGCGAGACCGATCCTGCTGAGGAGTGCGTTCAGGCTCGGCTCCACGGTGATGTCATCGGGTTCAGCGGCGATCCCGCGATAGCGACGTAGGTGGGCGGCGACGGCGACCCGGAGTTCGACACCGCTGGGATCCGCGATCGTCGGGTCCGCCGCGCGTCGCCAGGCTCGTGCCCAGCGGGCGGCATCCAGCAGCTCGAGCGCGGGGAGGCCAGGGGTCAGGTCGGTCGCGCGCGGCATCTCGGCAGGAGCGGGAGGCAGCTCATGCCCTGGGCTGGGGGTGACAGCGGGAAGGACACCGCTGGCGGCCAGCTGACCGGCTCCTGAAGCAACCCACGTTCCGGAGCCCGGTCGGGCCGCCAGCAGCCCAGCCGCGGACAGCCCGTCGTACGCAGCGACGACGGCTGTTCGCGGCAGGTCGAATGCCTGCGCGAAGGCGCGGGACGACGGCAGTGGATCACCATCGTGCAGGTGTCCGTTGAGCAACGCGTCGACGACCGCCGCCTCGACTCGGCGGGTGGGCTGGATCGATGAGTCGAGGCGGAAGGTTCGGGCGAGCACCGAGGGGTGACGCGGCATGGAACTCCAAGTGGACTTCGATATCGGGCCATTCTGGTCGCGACAGCCACACCAGTATCCCGCAACATCGTTGCGCACCCCGCCCCAGCACCCACCGCACCGAAAGGCCCGCACGTGACCCACGCCGCACCCACGGACTTCGAGTTCCTCTACGGAGACTGGGTCATCGAACACCACAAGCTCGCCGACCAGTTCGACCCTGCTTGCACCGAATGGTTGGAGTTCACGACTCGCGCGACGGCCGCCCCGATCCTGGACGGCTTCGGCAACCAGGACAGCACCGAGGGCACCCTGCCCGACGGGCGCCGATTCTGCGGACACTCGCTGCGGCTCTTCGAGCCCGCCACCGCGACCTGGCGGATCTGGTGGGCCTCACTGGCGTCTCCCGGCCTGCTCGACGAGCCCGTCGAAGGACGGTTCGAGGATGGGACAGGCGTCTTCGTCGGCCCCTTCGAGCACGACGGCCGAACGCTGCTCGCCAGGTTCCGCTGGCTCACCGCCGACCCGGACCGCCCAGTCTGGGAGCAGGAGTTCTCCTGGGACGACGGTCGAACCTGGGGGCCGGTCAACTGGCGCATGAGCCACCACCGAGCAGAGCCCAGCACTGCTGCTCCCGCTCAGTCAGGCGGCTGAAGTCCACCCGTCGGCTGCTCGGTCAGGAGCTCCTTGGGGTCTCCTCCCGGATCGGCTCGTGGGCGGTCCAGCTGGCGAGCAGGTCGAGTGCTGCGGCGGTCGGGGAGTCGGGTGGCGCGGTGTAGACGTTGAGTCGCTGGCCCTCGTCGCCGGGCAGCTCGAAGGCCTCGAAGTCGAGGGCCAGGTCGCCGACGAGTGGGTGGTGCAGGCGCTTGGTCCCGGTGCGGTGGTAGCGCACCTCGTGGGCCGCCCACCGCTGCCGGAACCGCTCGCTGCGCGTTGACAGCTCGCCGATGAGGTCCTGCAGCTCCTTGTCGTAGGGGTCGCGGCCGGCCTCGGCGCGCAGGAACGCGACGGCGTCGTCCTGGATCTTGTCGAAGTCGAGGAAGAACTCCGGGGCAGCAGGGCTGAGGAAGACGAAGCGAGCGCTGTTGGGGGTGTCGGACTCCTCGTAGAGGGGGCTGTACAGCGCTCGCCCGAGATCGTTGGCGGCGAGGATGTCGAAGCGGCCGTTGCGCAGGTAGGCCGGCATCGGCATCAGGTCGAGCATCCGCTGGATCGTGGGGCGCACCCGCCTGCGGCTGGGAGCACGACGTGTCGGCCGTCGGGTGGCGGCGACGCGGACGAGCCGGAAGAGGTGGTCGCGCTCGGCCTCGTCGAGCTGGAGTGCGTGCGCGACGCCGTCCAGGACGCTCTCGGAGACGCCTCCGACATTGCCGCGCTCGAGGCGGGTGTAGTACTCGACGCTGATGCCGGCGAGCACGGCCACCTCCTCGCGGCGCAGGCCGGTGACGCGACGGTTGGCGCCGTACGCCGGCAGCCCGGACTGCTCGGGGGTGATCCTGGCCCGCCGGGTGGTGAGGAAGTCCCGGATGTCGTCCTTGGCGTTCACACCTTCAACCGTACGGGTGGTGCCGGGATGAGGGAGGCCCTGCTGGTGCCCCTCTCACCACGGTCTCCCACAGTCGGCCGCGACCGGGTTGTCTGGAGGCATGACCGCTGCTGCCGCCGTTCCGACGCGCCGGGAGGCGCCCCCTCACCCGCGAGCGATCCTGGTGATCATCCTCGTCAGCTACTTCCTGATCCTGCTGGACAACTCGGTGGTCTTCACCGGGCTGCCGTCCATCCAGGAGGGGCTCGACCTCTCGCCCGTGGGCCTGTCGTGGGTCCAGGACGCCTACACGCTGGTGTTCGGGGGGTTGCTGCTGCTCGGGGCCCGGCTGGGCGACCTGCTGGGTCGGCGTCGGGTGTTCGTGGGCGGACTGGTGGTCTTCGTCGGTGCGTCGTTCCTGATCGGCGTCGCGCAGTCGGGGGAGTGGCTGATCGCGGCACGGGCGCTGCAGGGCGTCGGGGCGGCCGTCGTCGCTCCGTCGTCGCTCGCGCTGCTGACCGCCAGCTTTCCCGAGGGGGAGGGCCGGTCCAGGGCCGTCGCGCTGTACGGCGCCACGGCCGGCATCGGCGCCAGCCTCGGTCTGGTCGTCGGAGGCGCCGCGGCGACCTGGATCTCGTGGCGGGCCGGGTTCTTCATCAACCTGCCCATCGGCGCGGCCATGATCGCGCTCGCCCCCAGGTACCTCCCGGAGACCCCACCGCGCACCGGCGCCTTCGACCTCACGGGCGCGCTCCTCGCGACGTTGGGCACCGGCGCCCTGGTGTTCGGCGTCGTCGAGTCCTCTGCCCAGGGGTGGGGCGACCCCGTCGTGCAGGTGGCCGTCGTGGCCGCGGCGGCGTTGCTGGCGGCCCTGGTCGTGAACGAGAAGCGGGCCGCCCAGCCGATCATGCCGCTGCGCCTGTTCGCCGACAGGCGACGTACGGCGGCGTACCTCTCCCGGGCGCTCTACCTCGGCGCGATGATCGGTCTCTTCTTCTTCACCACCCAGCTGATGCAGGGCGTCTTCGGCTTCACCGCGCTCGAGGCCGGTCTCGGCTTCCTGCCGATGACGGCCGTCAACTTCGCGGTCGCCCTGGCGGTGCCGCGCCTGAGCAGGCGCGTCGGCGGTGAGGTCGTGCTCGCGGTCGGGGTGGTGCTGACCCTCGCCGGTACGGCGTGGCTCAGTCAGGCCGGTGTGGCCGACGGGTACCTGGTCGCGGTCGCGTTGCCGATGCTGCTGATCGGCGCGGGGCAGGGCCTGGCCTTCGCGCCGCTCACGTCGTTCGGCATCGTCGACGCGCCGCCGGAGGACGCCGGCGCGGCCTCCGGCCTGGTGAACACCTTCCACCAGCTCGGCATGGCGCTGGGACTGGCGGTGCTGGTCGCCGTCTCGGCCGGAGCACCCGACCTGGCGGTCCGGTTCTCCCACGCCCTGCTCGCAGGTACGGCGCTGCTCACCGCGTGCCTCCTCATCGTCCTGAACGTGCTCGTCCCCGCGCACCGCACGGCCACCCGGGCCGCGACCTGCTGACCCCGCGACAACAGTGGCCATCCAGCGCTCACCGTGCGCACACTGGACCATGCCCAGTTGCTGTGACGGCGAGGGGTACGACGCGGTCTTCACTGATCGATTCGCCCATCGCGTTGCCAAGCGCTATCGCAAGCGCGGACTCAGCGCCACGTCGAGCCGGATGGTCGACTTCCTGTCCGGGCGCGGGATCGAGGGCGCCAGGGTTCTGGAGATCGGCGGGGGAGTGGGGGAGATCCAGGTCGAGCTGTTGCGCCGGGGTGCCGCGCACGTGACCAACCTGGAGATCTCGGAGAACTACGAGGACGAGGCTCGGCAGCTGATCGAGCAGTCCGGCATGTCGGGCAGGGTCACCCGGCGCCTCCTGGACATCGCGCAGGCGCCGGACGACGTCGAGCCGGCGGACGTCGTCGTGCTGCACAGGGTCGTGTGCTGCTACCCGGACTACGAGCGGCTGCTGTCGGCCGCAGGCAGCCATGCCGGGCGGCTGCTGGTCTTCAGCTACCCGCCCGAGAACGTCATCTCCCGTGGCGTCATCGGCGCGGAAAACCTGGTCCAACGCCTCAAGCGCCAGTCATTCCGCGCCTTCGTGCATCCGGCGGACGCGATGGTGTCGGTGCTGGTCGGGACGGGCCTCCGGGCGACGTTCGCGCATCAGCGGCGGGGTTGGTGCGTCGTCGGGCTCGAACGCTGAACTGGGGGGACGGTCAGCCGGTCTCCCTGGTGGCGAGCACCGAGATGCTCTTGACGCCGTACGTGGCGCTGGCGTTGCGGGCCTGGTCGGAGATGAACTCGTAGGCGTTGTCGCGCACCCGCTCCACCACGAATCCGGCGGACTCGATCGCCTGCAGGTACAGCTCCTGCTGCGCGGCACCGCCGATGCAGGAGGCCCACAGGTCTGCGTTGCACACGATGACGTCGGTGAGCGACTGCTCGCTGATGATGTCGGCGATCGCCAGCCTGCCGCCTGGCCGAAGGATCCTAGCCGCCTCGCTGAACACGGCGGCCTTGTCCGGGCACAGGTTGATCACGCCGTTGGAGACCACGCAGTCCGCGCTGGCAGACCGAATGGGGAGCTCCTCGATCGGCCCCTCGAGGAAATCGACGTGGTCCAGCCCCGCGGAGGCAGCGATCCGTCGGGCCTTCTCGAGCTGTTCGAGCGTGAAGTCCACGCCGACGACTTGGCCACCCGGCCCGACGAGGCTCGCCGCGTAGAACGCGTCCATGCCCGACCCACTGCCCAGGTCGACGACCGTCTCTCCGGGGGAGAGGCCCGCGAGGTCGAAGAAGTAGCCGACACCCGCGAACGACTCGACAGCGTCAGCCGGCACGGCCCGGAGACGGTCCGGCTCGTAGCCGGCACGCAGGGCCACCTGCTCGCCGAGCTCGAAGTGGAACCGACCGTGTGGCTCCTGCGCCACGTGCCGGTACATGTCCTTGACCTTGGTCTCGAGCTGTTCCTTGTCGACGGTCACGCTCATGGCGGGGCTCCTTCCCAGAATTCAAGTATTCACTTGAATGTGCTCTGGAGGCCGGCCCATTGTCAAGAGGATCTTTGAATAAGCGCGGTGGCGAGAGTGGTCAGCCCGTCTCGACGGGCAGTCCGGCCCGGTCCCACTCGGGGTAGCCGTCGTCCAGGCGGGCGGCCCGGTAGCCGCGGCGACGCAGCGCGCGGACGGCATCGTCGGCATACACGCAGAAGGGGCCGCGACAGTAGGCGACGACCTGCCGGTCCTGGGGGATGGTGCGCAGTCGGCGGGTGATCTCCTTGATGGGCAGGGACACTGCTCCGGCGATGTGCCCGGCGCGGAACTCCGGCTCCGGGCGCACGTCGAGCACGATGACATCCCCGTCCCGCACCCTCCGTGCGAGCTCCTCGCGGCTGATCGTGTCCAGGCTGGACCGGTCGCCCAGGTATGCCGTGGCAAGCCCGCCCAACTCGGCGACATGCGAGCTGGCGACGTCCCGCACCGCCGCCCACAGCTCGGCGACCCTCGGGGTGGCGAGCGAGTAGTAGATGTGAGTGCCGTCGCGACGGGTGCGCACGAGGCCGGCGCGCAGCAGGTGCTGGAGGTGGTGCGAGGTGTTCGCCACGCTCTGGCCGATCTCCTCGGCGAGCGCTTCGACGGGACGTTCGCCCTGGGCCAGCACGTCGACGAGCTCCGCGCGGCGGCCGTTGCCCAAGGCCTTGGCGACGGCGGCGAGGCCGTCGTACAACGCGTCCTTTGCGGCTCGGTCTGCCATGAGCTCTCCTTCTCGTCAAATGTTTGTTTGACAACGGTACTACGGGAGGGAGATATTCAAGTATCTGCTTGAGGAAGGGAGTGGCTCGGTGAGTGGTGGCAGCGTGGTGGTCCCGATGGTGGACGAGGGGCTCGGGAACTCGACGTACCTGGTCGACCTGGGAGACGGTCGCGCCCTGGCCGTGGACGCGAGTCGCGACCTGCGGGCCCTGCGCGCCGCTGCCGAACGTCGGAGGCTGAAGGTTGCGTACGCCGCGGACACGCACCTGCACGCCGACTTCCTGACCGGCGCGACCCGGCTCGCTGCGGACGACGGCGCGACGGTGCTGGCCTCCGCTGCCGGGAGCCGGGAGTTCCGGCACATCGGCCTGGCTGACGAGGACGAGGTCGACCTCGGCGGGCTCACGCTGCGGGCGCTGGCGACCCCGGGGCACACGCATGAGCACCTCGCATTCGAGCTCCGTGACGGCTCCCGGGTGCTGGGCGTGTTCACCGGTGGCTCGCTGCTGGTCGGATCCGCGGCCCGCACCGACCTGGTCTCGCCCGAGCGGACCGAGGAGCTCGCGCGGGCGCAGTACCGCTCGTTGCGTCGACTCGCCGAGCTCGGCGACGACGTCGCAGTGTGGCCCACCCATGGCGAGGGCTCGTTCTGCTCGGCTCCTCCCGGCGCCGAACGCACCTCGACCATCGGGACCGAACGGGCCACCAACACGCTGCTCCGGGCCGCGAGCGAGGACGCGTTCGTTCGCCAGTTGCTCGACTCGCTGGGCACCTTCCCGCCGTACTTCCTGCGATTGGGTGAGATCAATCGCCGTGGCCCGGCGCTGATCGAGGGTGACGCCCTGCCTCTGCTCCACCCCGGCGATGTGACCCGACTGCGGGCCGGAGGAGCCGGGTTGGTCGACGTGCGCCCGCTGGTCGACTTCGCGGCCGCCCACATCCCGGGCTCGGTGTCCATCCCGCTGCGGCCGGTGTTCGCAACCTGGCTGGGCTGGCTGCTCCCGGACCGACAGCCTCTGGTCATCGTCCGCAATCACGACCAGGACCCGGCCGAGATTCTCTGGCAGGCCCGCAAGATCGGCTACGACCGGATCGTCGGCGAGCTCGCAGACGGCCTCGGGTCGTGGACCACCGCAGGTCGGCCCACCACCTCGATCCCGCTGGTCGATGCCGGCGGCCTCGCCGGCGCCCGGGTGCTCGACGTCCGGCAGCACAGCGAGTTCGTCTCCGGCCACGTGCCGGGCGCCCACCACGTCGAGCTCGGGGCCCTGGCGGCCGGCGGCGTCGATGTGCCGATGGGGCCAACGGTGGTGATGTGCGGTCACGGCGAGCGGGCGATGGGGGCCGCCAGCCTGCTCGAGGGCGCCGGCCACACCCAGGTGGCCGTGCTCGACGGCGGGCCCGATCAGTGGGCCGACGCGACCGGTCGGTCCCTGGAGGTCACGACGTGAACCCGGTGTCCCAGGCCACCGCTCCGAAGGGCCGCCGCGTCGAGCTGGGGCTGCGGCAGAACGCCGCCCAGTTCGCCCTGCTGGTCGCGGTCAACGCGCTGGTGGGCGGGATGCTCGGTCAGGAACGCACCGTGGTCCCGCTCCTGGGCGAACGCGAGTTCGGGCTGCACGCCTACACGGCGGGCCTGACGTTCATCCTGGTCTTCGGCCTGGCCAAGGCCGCCGCCAACTACTTCGCCGGGACCTGGGGGGACAGGTACGGCCGCAAGCCCGTGCTGGTGGTCGGCTGGCTGATCGCCGTGCCGGTGCCGCTGATGCTGATCTGGGCACCGTCGTGGACCTGGGTCATCGTCGCGAACGTGCTGCTCGGCGTCAGCCAGGGCATGACCTGGTCCACCACGGTGGTGATGAAGATCGACCTCGTCGGCCCGGCCCGTCGGGGGTTCGCCATGGGGCTGAACGAGGCCGCCGGCTACGGCGCGGTCGCGGTCACGGCCCTGGCCACGGGCTACCTCGCCGAGACCTACGGACTGCGTCCCGCCCCGTTCCTGCTCGGCATCGCGTTCGCCGCCCTCGGCCTCGGGCTGTCCACGTTCGTCGTCAGGGAGACCCGTGGGCATGCCCGGCTCGAGGCAGCGGGCCACGTCGCTCGCGCTGACGGCATGCACGACCACCTCCACGACCAGCTCTCGGATCGCGAGGTGTTCGTCCAGACCAGCTTCCGGGAACCGGCGATGTCCTCGGCCAGCCAGGCCGGCCTGGTGAACAATCTCAATGACGGACTGGCCTGGGGCCTGTTCCCGATCCTGTTCGCCGCCGCGGGGATGTCGGTGGCCAGGATCGGCCTGCTGGCCGCGCTCTACCCGGCCGTGTGGGGCCTGGGCCAGCTGGTCACCGGAGCGCTGTCCGACAGGTGGGGCCGCAAGTGGCTGATCGCCGGTGGCATGTGGGTCCAGGCCGTGGCCCTGGCCGCGATCGCAGTGGGTGACACGTTCGCGGTGTGGGCGGTTGCTGCGGTCCTGCTGGGGGCCGGGACCGCGATGGTCTACCCGACCCTGCTCGCCTCGATCGGCGACGTGGCCCACCCGGCCTGGCGTTCCCGGTCGGTGGGCGTCTACCGCCTCTGGCGCGACGGGGGTTTCGCGGTCGGGGCCCTGCTCGCCGGGGTGGTGGCCGACGCGCTCGGCGTCCGCGCCGCAGTGTGGACCGTTGCTGCGCTCACCGCTGCCTCCGGGGCCGTGGTCGCGGTGCGCATGTACGAGACCCTTCACCGGCCCGCCACCAACGCCGTGCAGTCCGAGGCGGTCGATGGCTGACCGGCGTCAGCTGCCCGGCCGCGGCAGGCCGCGGGCAGCGCGCAGCTGGTTCGCGCGGTACTCCTTGCGCAGGTTTCGCGCGAACAGGGTGATGAAGGGCAGGGCCATCCCGAAGAGCAACGGCAGGAACCACCACGGCGGGTCCGGCGGTGCGTCTGCGAGGTCGCCCACCACCATGACCGTCAGGGTGACGAGCAGCCCGACCAGGAAGAGGACGCCGACGGCATAGCCCTGCCACGTGCGGATCGTCGGGCCGTGACCGCTCTTGCCGACGCCGTACTCGGCCAGCGTGTAGCTGACGAGCTCGCCGTTCACCGCACGCACCAGCACCCGCTCCTCATCGGGGGCGGCGGCGACGGCGGCCTCATGCTCGGCCGACGCCATAGCGTCGCGCCGCTCCCGCTCTTGGCGAAGCCGGTCGCGCTTGTCGAAGTCAGTGGCCACGGTGGTGGATTGCTCGTCGACGAAAACTATTTGCCACGGCGCACAACCTATCGACGGCTCCCGGAGTCAGATCAGTAGAAGGAAGGGGGTCTGTCACACGATGTACACGGTGACCAGCGGCGCGGGCGCGCCCACGTTCGAGGAGTACGCCGCCATCGCCTGGCCGTCGCTCTACCGCTACGCCTACCTCCTCACCGGCAACCACGCCGACGCGGAGGACATCGCTCAGCAGACCTTGATCAAGGCGCACCGATCCTGGTCCCGGATCAAGGACTCGGACTCGCCAACGGCTTATCTCCGCCGGATGCTCACCAACACCTACCTGTCGCAACGGCGCCCGATGAAGCGACGCCTCGAGCTGCTCACGGACGCACCCCCCGAGTCAGGTCACCCAGCGGTCGGTGGCCCCGAGGAGCGGATGGCGCTGTGGCCGCACGTGAAGTCACTGCCGCCACGCCAGCGCGCGGTGATCGTGCTCCGCTACTACGAGGACCTGAGCGAGCAGGAGATCGCGGACGCGCTCGACTGCTCGAGAGGAAATGTGAAATCCACTGCGCACCACGCCCTCAAGGCGTTGCGATCCGCCCTCGACACGGACGGGAGGGAGAACTGACATGTTCGTCGACATTGAAACGGCCCTGGGTCGAGAGCTGCGCGAGGTGGCGGACAGCCTGCACATCCCGGCCGCTCCTCCGCTGCCGCAGCAGCCGCCCCGGGCCCAGCGGCACTGGCAGCCGATGCTGGTGGCTGCCGTCGTCGTCCTGATCGTGTTGGGCGCGGTCGCCGCGGTGACGACTGTCCGGGGTGGTCGGGAGCCGGAACCGGCGCTGCCGTCGCCGTCGCCCAGCCGGACCGAGTCCGGCGTCAGGGTTCCGACGGGCGCGCCGACGATCCCGTACGTGCTGGACCAGCGGTTGTACGTCGACGGCGAGCAGGTGCCGGGTGCCTGGTGGTCGGTGCGGGCCGGCGGCGCCGGGTGGATCGCGCTCCGCACCGACAACACCTGGTGGTGGGGGCGCGGGCCCGAGGCGAACAGGATCGAGCCGCCGCTCGACCTGCCCCCGGTGATCTCCCCGAACGGGAGGTACGTCGCCATGGTGGCGGACGACGGTGGTCAGGCCGTGGTGACCGGCTTCGCCACCGAACCCGACGGGGAGGGGATGGGCGGGGTCCCTGTGTATCCCGGCAACGCCGCGGCCGGCGATCCGGTCCGCGTCCGGGCGGTCACGGACGACGGCAAGGTGATCGTCCAGGGGTCGGGCACCGACCTGCTGTGGCGACCCCTCGTCGACAACGACACCGTCGACCTGACCTCGACCGCACCCGGACAGCAGATCCTGGGCAACACCCCGGCCGGACTGGTCGTGACCGGCGAGAACGGGGACGCCTACCTCGCGGAGGTCTCTGACGCCGGCGAGCTCAGCCGGATCGGCGCGATCCCGGCCCACGACGACCTCGTGGTCAGTCCCGGTGCCGTCTGGCTGGCCTGGACCCCCCTCGGGACCCTGGGCGGCGAGGTGACCTCGATCTCCACGCTGCAGGCGCAGACCGTCGACGGCGACCAGCAGGGCACGCTGACCGCTCCGGACGGCTGGGGCTTCCGCGTCCTCGACTGGGCGTGGGAGGACGACGCCCACCTGGTCTCCCCGGTGATCAAGGACGGCGGCCGCGGCGAGCGCATGGCGCGGTGCAGCGTCGAGTCGGCCGACTGCGTGCTGATCGACACGGACTGAGCATGGAGACCACCTCGCTCAGTCCGCAGTCTCGCTCGCGCAGTCGGCGTCGCCGTACGCCCGGCCGGCGAGGCGTGAGAGGAGCAGCGGTTCGGCGCGCTGCCGCCCGAGGTTCCACTCCAGCCAGTCGTCGTGCCCGGCGTCGTGCCCCATCAGCGCACACCCGACCACCTCGTCCGGGAGGGTGGCGAGCACGGGCACCGCATCCGCGGAGAGCCCTCGCAGGTAGTCGAAGTCGACCTTGCCGGTCTCGTCGTACCGGTCCACGTTGTGCTGCGCGATCCAGGCGTCCGGGTTGACCGCGGCCAGCACCAGCAGCAGCCCGGCCCCGCTGAGCAACGCGGCGCGGGGCAGCCAGGCCGCCCGGAGCGCGAGACCCGTCGCCATCACGCCGAGCACGAGCAGTCCCAGCCAGCCCTCGAAGACGTCGACCAGCAGGCGGAGCCGGGTGAAGCCGTAGGCCTCCTGGTAGAGGTGCATCCGGTGGAGAGCGGAGGCGACCACGACCAGGGTCAGCACGCAGAGCAGGCCGAGCGACCCGCGCAGCCAGGCCCGGTCCGGTGCCGTCGTGCGCGGTGCCTTGCGAGCGGCCCCCCACACCACGAGCAGGGTGAGCGCGGTGGCCACGGTGAGCTGGCCGAACCCCTGGTGGACGTACTCCGCGTAGGTCAGCCCCGTGGTGCGCTCGAGGTAGTCGTGTCCGCCGAAGACGACGGTGGCCTGCGCGGCGAGGAACACCAGGAAGACGGTGTCGACCAGCAGCACCGGGGCCAGCCATTCGTAGCGGTGCGCGACGGAGCGCGCCGGACCGGCCACCGGCTCGACCGGCGGCGGGTTCAGCGCGAGGTACGTCGCTGCCAGCACCACGCCGCCCACCGCGACGGTCAGGAACGCCCGCAGCACGACCGTGTCGAGCCGAAGGTCCGGGAGGAGCGCACTCGCCCAGTCGGCGAAGACCGCGTCGGCCGAGGCGAAGAGCAGCCCGAAGACGACCACCCCCAGCAGGGACCACAGGATCGTGCGCACCGCGGCCGCGCTGTGTCCCACGCCGGGGACTGCGCGCGCGGAGCGACCCAGCCACGGGAGTCCCCGCAGCCCCGCGAGCGGCCAGGCGAAGCCGGCCAGCACGAAGGCGGGCAGCGTGCGCCCCTCCACGAGCCCGGCCACGCAGACCGCGCCTCCGGCCAGGAGACAGAGGACCCCGATCCACTCTGCGTCCCGGACGACCACGGTGCCCGCCAGGAGTGCGCACAATCCGGCACAGGCCAGGGTGAAGGGGGACCGGCGGTGGACGCTCGAGCCGAGGACCACGGCTCCGGCGGCCAGCAGCACCACGAACGTGCCGAGCCCGAGGTCCCGGAACGGCAGGATCAGGCCGGCCAGCAGGCCCACCCCGAGACTGAGCAGGACCGCGCGCACGTTTCCGGGAACGGTGTCGGGCCAGAACCTTCCGAACAGCGTGTCCACCGCCGGCTCGGGCGCCGAGGCCGCCGCGGGTGTGGGCGCGGCGGGGCTCCGGACCGGGTCCGTCCTGGCTGGCTCCTGGGCGCTCCCGAGGACGCGAGGGTGCTGCCGTGGTGCGTCCGGGAGGTCGACGCGCACCCGGGCGCCGGTGCTGCGTGGCTCCGGCTCGACGACCTGGATGGTGCCGCCGTGGAGGTCGGTCACCCAGCGGGCGATGGCGAGGCCGAGGCCGGTGCCACCGCCACCCTCGGCCCCCGCCAGCGTCCCGAACCGCTCGAAGACGCGGTCCCGGTCGGCGGCGGGGATGCCCGGCCCCTCGTCGGCGACCTCCAGCCGCCAACCCGTGGCCGTGTCCTGGGCGGTGATCCGGACGACCCCACCGGCGGGACTGTGCCGGGACGCGTTGTCCAGCAGGTTGCCGACCAGCTGGTGGAGCCGCGCCGGGTCGGCGGTGGCCGTCAGCGTGGGCGGGGTGACGCGCACGTCGTACCCCACCTCACGTCCGGCCACCTGAGCCTCGGCCACGGCGCGCTCCAGCAGCTCCAGGACGGGCACCCGGGTGGGGGACAGCGGGGCCGCGCCGGCGTCCACCCGGGCGAGGTCCAGCAGGTCGGACGCGAGGGTGGCCAGCCGCTCGGCCTGGTCGAGCGCCGTCCGCAGGGCCACGGGGTCCGGCTCGGCGACTCCGTCGACGAGGTTCTCGAGCACGGCACACAGGGCGGCGAGCGGGGTCCGGAGCTCGTGGCTCACGTTCGCCACCAGCTCCCGGCGCTGACGGTCGACAGCGGCCAGGTCCTCGGCCATCCGGTTGAAGGCCCGGGCCAGCTCGCCCACCTCGTCGCTCGAGGTCGCGGTGACCCGACCGGAGTAGTCGCCGCGGGCCATCCGCCGGGCGGCAGCGGTCATCTCGCGCAGGGGCGAGGTCATCCCCACGGCCAGCAGCTGGGTCACGCCGAGGGCGAGGGCCACGGTGACCGGGACGCTGAGCCAGAACGGCACACCGCCGCCGGCGCCGATCGCCGCCACCACCGAGGCCACGGTGACACTGACCGCGACGAGCAGCCCGAGCTTGAGCTTGACCGACGTGACCTGGTCCAGAAGCGGGCTGCTCACGTGGCGTCCAGGGGCTCGAGGGCGTAGCCGACGCCGTGCACCGTGCGCACGCGGCCCGCACCGATCTTGGCGCGCAGCGCCTTCACGTGGCTGTCGACCGTCCGGGTCCCGGAGGCGCCCGGCCAGCCCCAGACCTCGGCGTAGAGACTCTCCCGGGTCAGCACGACGCCCGGGGTCTCGGCCAGGCAGACCAGGAGGTCGAACTCGGTCGGCGTCAGGTGCACCTCTGCATCGGTGACCCAGACCCGGCGAGAGTCCGGATCGACCCGCAGGTCGCCCAGGTCGTGGGGGGAGCGGACCGCCAGCTCCGCGGCCCGCTCGACCCGCCGCAGGAGCGCGGCGACCCGGGCCACCAGCTCCCGCATGCGAAACGGCTTGGTGAGGTAGTCGTCAGCGCCGACGCCGAGCCCCACCAGGATGTCGGCCTCGTCGTCGCGCGCGGTGAGCATGAGCACCGGGACCGGCCGCTGGGCCTGGATCCGCCGGCACACCTCGTGGCCGTCGAACCCGGGGAGCATCACGTCCAGCAGGACCAGGTCCGGCGCGGTCTCCGCGCACTGCCCGACCGCGCCGGGTCCGTCCCAGGCCTGGACGACGTCGTACCCCGAGGCGCGCAGCCGGTCGGTGACCGCCTGGTTGATCACCGGATCGTCCTCGACGACGAGGATCCTGGGGGCTGCTCCGCTGACTGGCATGGAGCGAGCCTAGGAGCCTGCCCGGTCAGGAGTGGCGGACGACTCGTGAAGGTTCTGTGCAGGTCCTGCCCCCGAGAGTCGGCTGCGTCAGGCGAGGTCGAACCGGTCCAGGTTCATCACCTTGACCCACGCCGCGACGAAGTCCCGGACGAACTTCTCCTTCGCGTCGGCACTGGCGTAGACCTCCGCGATGCCCCGCAGCTGGGAGTTCGACCCGAAGACGAGGTCGACGGCCGTGGCGCTCCACCGTGCCTCGTCCGTGGCGCGGTCCCGGCCTTCGAACACGTTCTCGGCCGACGCGGATGGCCTCCACTCCGTGCCCATGTCGAGCAGGTTCACGAAGAAGTCGTTGGTCAGCGTCTCGGGCCGATCGGTGAGGATCCCGTGCCGGGTGCTCCCGGTGTTCGTGCCGAGTGCACGCATCCCGCCGACCAGCACCGTCATCTCGGGGGCGGTCAGGGTCAACAGGTTGGCCCGGTCCAGCAGCAGGGTCTCCGGCGGGAGCTTCTCCCCGGCCCGCAGGTAGTTGCGGAACCCGTCTGCCCTCGGTTCGAGTACGGCGAACGCCTCCACGTCGGTCTGCTCCGGTGAGGCGTCCGTGCGCCCGGGTGCGAACGGGACCGTGACGTCGAGACCGGCGTTCCGCGCCGCCTGCTCGACAGCCGCACACCCGCCCAGGACGATCAGGTCGGCGAGCGAGACCCTCTTCCCGCCGGCCCGGGAGCTGTTGAACTCCTGCTGGACCTGCTCGAGGGTCTGCAGCGCTGGGGCGAGCTCGGCCGGGTCGTTGACCTCCCAGCTCCGCTGCGGCTCGAGGCGGATGCGCGCGCCGTTGGCCCCGCCACGCATGTCGGTGCCGCGGAAGCTCGCCGCCGACGCCCACGCGGTCGAGGCCAGCTGGGAGATGGACAGCCCCGACTCGAGGAGCCTGGCCTTGAGGGCGGCGACGTCCTCGTCCGCGACCAGTTCGTGGTCGACCGCGGGCACGGGGTCCTGCCACAGCTGCGGATCCGGGACCCACGGGCCGAGGTAGCGCGAGACAGGTCCCATGTCGCGGTGCAACAGCTTGTACCAAGCCTTGCCGAACGCCTCCGCGAGCTGGTCCGGGTTCTCCATGAACCGCCGCGAGATCGGCTCGTAGACCGGGTCGAGGCGGAGCGCGAGGTCCGTCGTGAGCATCATCGGGGCGACCCTGACCGACGGGTCGTGAGGGGCGGGTACGGCGTCCGCCCCCGCGCCGTCCTTCGGCTTCCACTGCTTGGCCCCGGCGGGGCTCTCGGTCAGCTCCCACTCGTAGCCGAACAAGGTCTCGAAGTAGCTGTTGTCCCACGCGGTCGGGGTGGGTGTCCACGCTCCCTCGAGCCCGCTGGTGATCGCGTCCTTGCCCTTGCCGGTGCCGGAGCTGCTCTTCCAGCCCAGGCCCTGGTGCTCGACGGGACAGCCCTCGGGCTCGAGGCCGACCAGGCTGGGGTCGCCCGCGCCGTGGCACTTGCCGAAGGTGTGGCCGCCGGCGATGAGCGCGACCGTCTCCTCGTCGTTCATCGCCATCCGGCGGAAGGTCTCGCGGATGTCCCGCGCAGATGCCAGCGGATCCGGGTTGCCGTTGGGCCCCTCCGGGTTCACGTAGATGAGGCCCATCTGCACGGCGCCGAACGGACCGGTGAGCTCCCGGTCGCCGCTGTAGCGCTCGTCTCCGAGCCAGGTGTCCTCCGGCCCCCAGAAGATCTCCTCGGGCTCCCAGATGTCCTCCCGGCCGAAGCCGAAGCCGAAGGTCTCGAAGCCCATCGACTCGAGCGCCACGTTGCCGGCGAAGACCAGCAGGTCGGCCCAGGAGACCTTCCGGCCGTGCTTCTGCTTGACCGGCCACAGCAGCCGGCGGGCCTTGTCGAGGTTCGCGTTGTCCGGCCAGCTGTTCAGCGGCGCGAAGCGCTGGGAGCCGTCGCCGCCACCACCGCGGCCGTCCTCGATGCGGTACGTGCCGGCGGAGTGCCAGCTCATCCGGATGAAGAGCGGGCCGTAGTGCCCGTAGTCGGCCGGCCACCAGTCCTGCGACGTCGTCATCACGTCGAGGACATCCCGCCTGAGCTCCTCGACGTCGAGGGTCTCGAACTCCCGGGCGTAGTCGAACTCCTCGCCCAGGGGGTTGGATCGTGGCGAGTGCTGGTGGAGCACCTGGAGGTTCGGCTGGTTCGGCCACCAGTCCTGGTTGTTCCGGGGCCGCGCCGGGGCGGGCGTGGGGGTCTCGATGACGGGGTTCTCGCTCTCGCTGCCGCGATCAGACACGGTTCTTCTCCTGTCCTGGTGCTTTTCTCCAACTGGTCAGTGGTGCCGCGACACACTCGGGGCAGACGCCCCAGTAGGTGACTTCGGCCTCGTCGATCGAGAAGCCCTGGTCGTCGGACGCGGTCAGGCAGGGTGTCTCGCCGACGGCGCAGTCGACGTCGGCGATCGCGCCGCACGACCGGCACACGATGTGGTGGTGGTTGTCCCCGACCCGCGACTCGTAGCGAGCCACGGAGCCGGACGGCTGGATGCGCCGCACCAGCCCCGCTGCGCTCAGCGCACGCAGCACGTCGTACACGGCCTGGTGGGACACGTGGGGAAGCTCGCTCCGCACGGCACCGAAGATCGACTCGGTGTCGGCGTGGGGATGCTCGTGCACCGCGGTCAGCACCGCCAGCCGCGGACGGGTCACGCGAAGCGCGGCCCCGCGCAGCATGCGCTCGAAGTCCGGGTTCGTGGACACCCTCGAAATTGTCCTCCGCTTTCTTGAGCGCATCAAGATTTCCGCGTTGATCGTCTGGTTCGCGAACCTATGCTGGGGGAGGGAGGAGAGATGCTCAGTCAGGGCGCGCACCTGTCGCCCGACGACGGCATGTGCCTGATGGAGGCGGTCTCGCGCGCCGCGCACCTGCCATGGAGCGACGCTCCCGAGTGCACGCACCCGTTGCTGGCGCACCTTGCCCGTCTGGTGAACGACGCTTCGTCCGACGCCGGGCGGCAGCAGCTGAGCGTGCTGGTCCCGGTCCTGGCCGAGGTTCGGCCGGATGGCCCGGACAGCGCCGCGGTCTCCGCCCGGGTCGCCGAAGCCTGCTCGGCGGCGGCACTGCGCAGACACCCCACCCGGCTGTTGATCCATCTGCACCGGGTCACCGCGGCCCAGCTCGTCCGCGAGGAGCAGATGTCGACACCTGCGCGCGTGCTCGGGCGGGTACGACGTACCGCGTTTGCGCGCGGTCCGGCCGCCCGGGCCGTCGAGGCGGCTGTGGCTGCCCTGCTGCACCTGCCGGTCCCGGAGCGTGACCCGGCCCTGCGGGAGCTGCTCGAGGTGGGGCTGGCTCGCGCCGGTCGAGACCCGTTGCGGCAGCCGTCGTCAGGTGCCGTCGATGGTGGTCGCGGAGACACCGAGGACGTCGGGCAGGGCGCTCAGGTCGGCGAGCAGGTCCTCCGGGGGTGATCCGGCGACATCGATCGTCGCGACCGCCGCGTCCCCGCCGCGGAAGACCCGGTTCTCCATGTGCTCGACGTTGAGCCGGGCGCGGCTCAACCGGTCCAGGACGTGGGCGAGGACGCCGACCCGGTCGAGGTGCCGCACGGTGAGGGTGACGGAGCCGATCCGGCTCGGGGTGAGGTTGACGCAGTGGGGCGTCTCGCCCTGGACGAAGGCGTCGATGATCTCCACGACGCCTGCGGCGATCGCGTCCTGGGCCTGCCGGGTGGACGCCCCGATGTGGTGGGTGCCGACGACATGCGGGTGCTGCGCGAGCGGCGAGGTCCACGCGGCCGACCCCGCACCGGGCTCGTCGGTGAACACGTCCAGCCCGGCGCGGAGGTCATGGTCGTCCAGCGCCTCGAGCAGTGCGGCTTCGTCGACGAGCTCGCCCCGCGAGGTGTTGAGCAGGATGGAGCCGCGGTTCATCAGCCCGAGGAAGGACCGGTCGACCAGACCGACCGTGTCCGGGCGCGACGGCAGGTGGAGGGAGACGATGTCGCAGGCAGGGAGCAGCTCCGGGAGCGACCCGGCCATGGCGATGCCGAGGTCCGCCGCGCGCGCCTGGACGTCCTCACTGCGGTCCGGCTTCGCCAGTGCCCGGACGTCGATCCCGAAGGCCCTGGCGCGCTGGGCCACCTCGAGCCCGATCGAGCCGAGTCCGAGGATGCCCATCGTCGACCCGAGCAGTCCCCGCGCTGCGCTGTAGGTCTTCTTGTCCCAGCGACCAGACCGCAGGTCGACCGTGGCGTCGACGATCCGCCGGTCGATGGCGAGCAGCAGGCCCATCGTCAGCTCCGCCACGGCGGCCGCGTTCCGGCCGGGCAGGTTGGCGACCAGGACGCCCCGAGCTGCGGCTGCCTCGGTGTCGATGGTGTTCGTGCCGGCGCCGGCACGGATCACCAGCGCGAGCCGGTCAGCGGTCTCGAACACCTCGCGGAGAACCCGGGTGCTGCGCACCACCAGGACGTCGAACCCGCCGATGCTGCTCGCCAGGTCCGCGGCCTGGAGCCCGGCGTCGAGGACGCACGTGTGGCCGCGCGCCTCGAGCCGGGTGATGGTCGACCCACCGACGGAGTCGGCGAAGAGCACGCGCATCGCGACCTCCGTTGAGCGCAAGCCTGGGTCCTCACGGTAACGGCCCGGGTCGCCGGGCGCGACGTTCTCTGCGGATGAGTAGCCTCACGGCGTGACCCGACGCAGGAGACTGATCAACCGTGGTGTCCATGCCGCCTGGCGATGGCTGGAGCGCGCGGGGGAGGTCGTCCCCGGCACCCACGCGGGAGACGCCTTCGGAACGCTCGGCGAGGGGAGCTGCATCGGCTTCCCGGCGGCGACCCTGATGAATGTCGGGTCGATCCACATCGGGTCCCGGACGCTCATCGGGCGCCAGGTGACGCTGTCGGTGGGCTACGGCCCGGGTGAGGGGTGTCTCCCGGAGCGCGGGCTGGTCATCGGCGACCGCTGCGTGCTCGGGGCCCGGACGAGTCTCACCGCCCACACCTCCATCGTGCTCGGCGACGACGTGTGGTGCGGCCAGGACGTCTTCGTCTCCGATGCCAGTCACGGCTACCAGGACGTCGCCCTGCCGATCGGGCAACAGCTCGGCCCCCACCAACCCGTGGTGATCGGGGCCGGCACCTGGATCGGTCACGGGTCGATCATCCTGCCCGGCACCACGATCGGCCGGAACGTCGTCGTCGCGGCCGGCTCGGTCGTGCGAGGCATCGTCGAGGACTACGCCGTGGTCGGCGGCACCCCGGCGCGCGTGCTGCGTCGCTTCGAGCCGGGCGTCGGCTGGGTCGCTGCCGGTGGCGACGTACGGCCGCTGGAGCCTGCCTGGCCCTGATCGGTGCAACTCGTGACGTTGGCCCCTGCCCGGGCAGGTCGCGCCGGACGACCATGGACCCATGGGCGGACGACAGAAGTTGGGCGTGCAGGACGCCCTGTGGCTGGAGATGGACAAGCCGGGCAACCTGATGGTGGTCGACAGCCTGTTCTGGACGGCGACACCCATCGACTGGGACCGCTACCGCGACGTCGTGAAGGAGCGGCTCTGGGATCGTTACCCGGTCTTCCGCAGCGTCGTGGTGCGTGGCGAGGACGGTTGGTACTGGGAGGAGCAGCCCGAGGCTGACCTCGAGGCCCGCTACGAGCAGGTGACGCTTCCGGGGCCCGGCGGCGACGCCGAGCTCCAGGCCCTGATCGCCTCGCAGCGCACCGTGCCGCTCGACCGGAGTGAGCCGCTGTGGCGCGCGGTGCTGGTGGACGGCTTCCACGGCGGCAGCGCCGTGCTGTTCCGGGGTCACCATGCCATCGCCGACGGCATCCGCATGGTCCAGCTCGCCCTCAGCGTCTTCGACGCCAGCCCGGACGGGGGCGCCGTCGACCCGGGTGCGGGGCGCGAGCACACGACGTCCCTGCACTCGGTGCCGGTGCCCGCACCGGCACCGGCCGACGGTCGCCGCTCACTGCCCAGCCAGCTGCGTTCCCAGGCCACGAGCGTGGCGGGTACGTCGCTGCAGCTCGCCCGGAGCACCGTGACGAATCCGGTGGGCGCTGCCCACAGCGCCGTGACCATGTCCGAGTCGCTGGTCGGCGCGGTGGGGTCGAGAGCCCGGTCGACCCTGGGCAGCGGGCCGCTCGGCCGGCGCCGGCTTCCGCCGTTCCTCTCCGCTGTCCCGGGCGACGTGGACACCGCCCGCAAGCTTGTCCTCGGCACGCGCAACGACAACACCAGCTGGACGGGCACCGTCGGCGAGCACAAGGCGATCGCCTGGTCAGCGCCCCTGCAACTCGACGACGTGAAGGCGGTGGCGCGCGCCCACGCCGCCACGGTGAACGACGTACTGGTCACCTGCGTGGCCGAGTCGCTGCGGGTGTACCTGACTCAGCACCATGCCGTCTGCCACAGCGTGACGTGGGACGTCCCGGTCAACCTGAAACCGTTCGACCCCACCCTGCCCGTCGTGCTGGGCAACAGCTTCGCGCTCGTGCAGCTCGAGCTCCCGACCAACATCGAGGACCCCGTGCGCACGCTGCAGGTCGTGCGGCGCCGGATGGGCCGGATCAAGAGCGGTCACGAGGCGATGGTGGACTTCGGCGTCCAGGCGGCCATCTCCCGGATGAGCAAGCGGCTGTACCGGGCCTCGATCGACCTGCTCGCGAACCGTGCCATCGGAGTCCTGACCAATGTGCCCGGCCCCCAGGTGCCGCTGTACGTCGTGGGGCAGAAGGTCGAGGCGATGATGGGCTGGGCGCCGCTCACCGCCGACCAGGTCATGAGCTTCACGATCTACAGCTACGACGCCAAGGTGTTCGTCGGCATCGCTGCCGACGCCGTGCTGGTCCCCGGGCACGAGCAGATCGTCGACGGCTTCGGCGACGCGTTCCGGCGGCTCTCGCTCCGCGCGAGCTGATCGCCGCTACGCAACCTGACCGGGTCCGGCCGCGCGGGTGGCCGCCAGCCGTTCGAGTGCGTCAGTGGCTGCTGGTGCGCCGCCCGCGGCACGGAACGCGTCCGCGATCCGCTCGGCGCCGGGGCGCAGCGCGATGGCGTCGTGCACGGCCGTGCGCAGCCGTTGCGGGTTCAGCCTGCGGGCCGGCAGCCGGACCCCGGCAGCCGCGACCTCGACCCGGCGGGCGACCTCGGGCTGGTCGCGGCCGAACGGGACGGCGACCACGGGAACCCCGTGCGCGAGGGCCTTCTGCGTGATGCCCATGCCCGCGTGACACACCACGCAGACCGCCCGGTCGAGCACCGCCGAGTGCCCCACGAACCGTTCGACGCGGACGTTCGCGGGAACCCTGGCCGCGGACACGTCCACCTCGCCCGTGGTCAGCACCACGTCGAGGGGTTCGTCCGCGAACGCGGCGCAGGCCGTCTCGGCAAGGCGCACGTCGTTCTGGAACGCGGTCGAGCAGGTGACGAGCACCAGCGGCTGGGTGAGCTCGTCGAGCCACGGCGGTGAGGCGGAGGGTGGTTCCCACAGCCCCGGTCCGACCTGACGGATGCTGCTCGGCCAGTCGGTGCGCGGGTAGTCGAACGGTTCGGCGGTGTAGTTCAGCAGGAGAGGCGCAGCGAGATAGAACTCGTCGAGCTGGTGCAGCGGCTTCAGTCCGAGCTCCAGGCGCAGGGGGTTGACGTGCCCGGCGATGACCCGCGCCAGCGTGCCGACGGTCAGCGGCCGGGCCATCCGGTCGCGGAGGCGTCCGAGCGTGTCGCTGCGCGGACGCAGGCCCAGCCCGAACGGCGGTGCGTCGCGGGATCCGACCGGGACCGGCGAGGGGACCGAGAACGCCCACGGCAGACCCGAGTGCTCCGCTGCCGCAGCGGCACCCCAGGACGTCTCGTCGAGGATGACGACGTCCGGCTGGTGGGCCGCGATGGCGTTCTCGAGGTCCGCGACCTGGGGGCGGGCGCGCTGCCCGAACTCGTCGAGGGCGCGCAGGAGCGCCCCGAACCGTGTCCGGGCCTGCCAGTCGGTCGGGTTGAACTCGGCGAGCTCGGGAGCGAGGACGTCGGCTTCGATGCCGATCGAGCGCAGCAGGTCGGCCTCGGCCCGGCCCGTCCGGACGACGACCCGGTGGCCGCGGCGGATGAGTTCCTGCAACGTCTCCACCAGCGGGTAGAGCCGGCCGGGGACGGGTTCGACGTACGCCAGGAAGGTCGCCACCCCGGTGCCGGACGGGCCGGGTGCCGGCGTCATGACGGGGCGGGCGCCGGTGGTGCCGGACGCTCGAAGTCCCGCCCGAGGCCGTAGGCCTGCTCGAGGAAACCCTTGATGGTGTCGGGCGGTGCGGAGGTCGCCCCGTAGAAGTAGACGTGCTCGACGTCGGCGATGCCGGGGTAGCGGAAGCACCAGTCCGCGATGGTCCTGTCCATCGCGTCGCGGATGCCGTCGTCGTAGGCGCGCTCGTCGAACAGTGTGGACGTCATGAGGAGGGCCCGTCGGTGGTGCAGGAGGGGCTGCCGGCCGCCGACGTCCCCGTTCCATGCCGCCTCGGTGAGGCCGTAGGCGAACCCGTAGGTGAAGACGCGCTCGATCCAGCCGCGCATGATCGAGGGGAAGTTGCAGAAGTGCACGGGTGCGATGAACGCCAGCGCGTCGGCGGCGGCCACCTTGGCCTGTTGCTCACGCGCATCCTTCGGCATCCGGCTGCGGATGAGCCCGGCGATCTCCGCGGGTGACTTGCCGCGCAGCGCGCGTTCGGCGATCCACCGCTGCACCGGTCCGCGGCAGCCGTCCATGACCCGCTGGTGCAGGTTCATCCGGTCCAGCACCGCCGGTGGGATGTTCGCGTCGATGTAGCTCGCGGCGTCCCGTTGACGGAACACCGGGTCGAAGCCGATGGCATGCAGGTCGACGACCTCGCTGGTGTGGCCGGCATCCACCAGCCCGTCGGTGAACCGCTCCAGGACGGAGTGGCAGAACGAGCGCGGGTCTTCGTGTGCGTACACCGTGAGGACCTTCATCACGGCCTCCCTTCCGGGCGGCGCCCCGGGGTGGGCCCCCGGGTCCACGGGTCACGCCGCGCCCTTCTCCAGACCACGACGTGCGGATCGAGGCGGCCAGTGCCGTTGGTCCCGTCCGGGGTGACCTCGGGGGGATGGCCCCGCATGATGGGGGATGTGCGCGGAGTCCTGCTGGATCTCGACGGCGTCGTCTACGTGGGCGACGAGCCGGTGCCCGGCGCCGCCGGGACCGTCGACTGGCTCGCGCGCGAAGGCGTCCCGTGCCGCTATCTCACCAACACCACCTCGCGTCCGCGGCGCGCGATCGCCGACAAGCTGACGGGCATGGGCGTCACCGCGAGCGAGGACCAGATCCTCACCCCGGCCGTCGCGGCGGTGGCCTGGTTGCGGCGCCACGACATCGAGCATCCGGCGCTGTTCGTGCCCGGCGCCACCGCGACGGAGTTCGACGAGCTGGGCCCGCTCCCGGACGGCGCCGAGGGCGGCGCGGGAGCGGTGGTCGTCGGCGACCTCGGTGAGGGGTGGGACTTCGCGACCCTCAACCGCGCGTTCCGGTTGCTCATGAGCGACGCGCGGCCGCCGCTGATCGCGCTCGGGCTGACCCGCTACTGGCGGGCCGATGACGGGCTGCGGCTGGATGCGGGTCCGTTCGCGCGGGCCCTGGAGTACGCCGTCGGCCGGCCCGCCGTCGTGCTGGGCAAGCCGGACCCGGCGTTCTACGGCGCCGCGGTGGACGACCTCGACCTCGAGCCCGGCCAGGTGGTCATGGTCGGCGACGACGTCCGCACCGACGTCGAGGGTGCCCAGCGCGCGGGCCTGACCGGCGTACTCGTGCGCACCGGCAAGTTCTCGCCGTCCGACCTCGCCGGCGACGTGGCGCCCGATGCGGTGCTCGACTCGATCGCCGACCTGCCCCGGTGGTGGGCCCAAAGCTGAGGGTTCAGCGCCGGGCTGACGTCAGCTCGGGACGGATGCCTCCACGAGGAGGCGGGCGGCCGATGCCGCTTGTGCCGCGGCGTCCGGGTCGGCGTCGAGCGCGCCGCTGGCGAGCCCGCCGTCGAGCAGCAGCGTGAGGGAGCGCGCGAGGCCCTCGGGGTCGCGGGCTCCGGCGTCCGTCGCGCAGGCGGCGGACCCAGGTGAGTACGTCGCTCTTGTGGGCCACCGTGCGCTCGTGGACCGGAGTGCCCGGCACGGCCTCGGCGGCGGCGTTGATGAACGCGCAACCGCGGTAGCCCTCCCGCCGGCAGGCCGTGCCGAGTGCGTCGAACAGGCCCACCATCTGGTCGGCCGGGGCCGGCCCGGCCGCTTCGGCGGCGGCGTGCAGCTGTCCACTCCAGATCTCGTCGACCCGATCCAGGTAGGCCACGACGAGATCGTCCTTGGCGGGGAAGTGCTTGTAGAACGTCGCCTTCGCGACTCCCGACTCGCCGATGATGAGGTCGACCCCGACCGCGCGGATCCCGCGGGCGTAGAACAGCCGGAAGGCGGCGTCGAGGATGCGCTCGCGTGCCGAGGTCGGGGTCATGGGTTGATGGTAGACAGATCTGTCTGCTAGCGTCCAGTCATGGGCAGACAGACCTGTCTACCCATTCGATCGCGACGAAGGATCCGTCCCATGAACATCGCAGTCCTCGGCACCGGCATGGTGGGTCAGGCGATCGCCGCCCGCCTCGATGAGCTCGGCCACTCCGTGACGGTCGGCACCCGTGACCCGCAGGCCACCCTGGCCCGCACCGAGCCCGACGGGATGGGCAACCCGCCGTTCTCCGCCTGGCACGCCGAGCACTCCGGCGTCGGCCTCGCCAGCTTCAGCGACGCCGCCGCAGGTGCCGACCTCGTGGTGAACGCGTCCTCGGGGACCGCCGCGCTCGAGGTCCTCGGCCTGGCGGGAGCGGAGAACCTGGCCGGCAAGGTGCTGGTCGACATCTCCAACCCGCTCGACTTCTCCGCAGGCTTCCCGCCTTCCCTGTTCGTCAAGGACACCGACTCCCTGCGGGGAGACGATCCAGCGCGCGTTCCCCGCGGCCCGGGTCGTCAAGACCCTGAACACCCTCACGGCCTCGCTGATGGTCGACCCGAAGACCCTCGGGCAGAGCAGCAGCATCTTCGTCTCGGGCGACGACGCCGAGGCCAAGGCCACCGTCGTCGCGCTGCTGGAGTCCTTCGGCCACGACGACGTGATCGACCTCGGCGGCCTCGAGACCGCCCGCGGTACCGAGATGCTGCTGCCGGTCTGGCTGCGCCTGATGGGAGCCCTGGGCACCGGTCAGTTCAACTTCAAGATCGTCCGGTGACCGGACGGGGTCCGGGAGGAGACCCCGTCACGGCGGCGTCGGCGGCCGATGGGATGCTTTCTCGCTGCGGTTCCTGACAGGACAGGGGCGCTGGGGAGGGGTTCGATGAGTGACGTCGCCGGCGAGCTCGCACGCGTGCGCAACGCGTTCGAGCAACCGACGCTGACCCTGCTGCACCAGCGTCAGGCCCCGGTGGTCATCGCGGTCTTCCGCTCTGCCTTCGGCAGGGACAACAGGCCGATCCCGACCGCCCGGCTGCACACCCAGGTCGAGGACCACCTCACCCAGCTGCGCCAGGCCGGGGAGAGCGAGCTGCCGACCGGCAGCGGGCGGGACCTGTGCCAGCGGTGGATGCGGGGGCAGTGGCTGGTCCGGGCGCTGGACGAGTCCGGCCAGGAGGTCTACACCCTGACCTCGCATGCCCAGCAGGCCCTCGAGCTCGTCAAGACGCTGTCGCGCGACCGTGCGACGCTGAGCGAGCACCGGGTCGCCACCCTCCTCAACACCGTCCGGCGGTTCAACAGCGAGGCGAACCCGGACCGCGGCGCCCGGGTCAGCATCCTCAACGCCGAGATCGCGCGGCTGGGCGCCGAGCGGGACCGGCTCGTCGACGGCGAGGAGATGGAGTCCCCGTCGGAGGACTACATGCTGGACGGGTTCACCGAGCTCCAGCTGCTCATCTCTGCGCTGCCGAGCGACTTCGCCCGGGTCGAGGAGCGTTTCGCCGAGATCCGGGCCGAGATCCTGGCGTCGTTCCGTGCCGAGGACCGACCCGCCGGTGAGGTGATCGACGGCTACCTCGCCCGGGCCGACGCGTTGATGACGGCGACCCCCGAGGGCCGTGCCTTCGAGGGCGCGTTCGCGCTGCTGCGCGACGACGCGATGGTGGCCCGGCTGCGCGAGGACCTGACCGACCTGCTCGACCACCCGCTCTCCGACGGGCTGCTGGCCGACGCCGACCGCAACGAGCTGCGCGGCACGGTGCGGGTCATCCGCGAGGGCCTGGACCGGGTGCTCTCACAGCGCTCCCGGGTGACCTCGACCCTCAAGGACTACATCGTCTCCCACGACGGGGCCCGGGACCGCGAGCTGGAGCAGACGCTGCGACAGATCGAGTCCGAGCTGATGACCTGGCTGGCCACCTCAGGTCCGCGAGCCACGCTCGACCTGCCGCTGCTGCCCGCCCGGGCGGACGTGGAGCACTTCCGCGAGCGGTTCCACGACCCGGCCGACGACGTCGCACCGACCAGGCTTGCGGACACCCCCGACGCCGAGGCCGACGCGCCGTCGTTCGCCGAGGTGATGACCCAGGGCGGACCCTCCATCACCGTCCTGCGCCAACGGCTCGACGAGGCCATGCGCTCGCTCGATCCCGCCGCGTCCCTGGGCGAGGTCTTCGACTCCCTCGACCCCGCCCTCCGTCGGCCCGTCGAGATCCTCGGGCTGCTCCACCTCGCGGCGGACCGCGAGCTGCCCGCCGAGTCCGACCACGAGCTGTACCTCGCCGTACGTCCCGACGGTTCCGAACGGACCTTCGCGGTGCCCCGCGTGCCCCTGCCCGACCCCGATCTGCCCGCGCGGCAGGAGGACCCACGATGAGCACCACCCAGGACGAGTACGACGACGTAGCCGCCCTCGACACCGGTCTCGGCGAGTTCGCTGCGCTCGATCCCGACGACCCGGAGCGGGAGGCCACCACCTCCGTCTCGCTGTTCGAGGGTGACGAGGGTGGACTGGAGTACGCCGAGCGACGCGCGCTGGTCGCGCTGCTCAAGCAGCGGTTCATCAGCGCCCGCACCCACCCCCGGGACTGGCGCGCGCTCACGGAGAACGAGCGGCTCATCCGGTCGCGGCTCAACGACCTGTTCCTGGACCTGCAGATCGACACCGTCCGTGAGGTGGCGTGGAAGCGGCAGGCCCTCTCCGAGACCGGCCAGAAGTTCCCCACCCTGCTCTACGACGCGGCGTGGAGCCGCGAGGAGACGGTCGTCCTGGTGCACCTGCGCGACCGGTTCCGGGCCTCCGCGGCGGCCGGTGAGGGCCGGGTCTTCGTCGACCGGGAGGACCTGGTCGACTACGTCGCCGGCTTCCGGCCGCTGCACGCGACGGATGTCTCGGGGGACCAGAAGCGGGCCCGCAACGCCGTCGCCAGCGTCAACAAGGCCGGCCTGCTGATCGGGTCGCCGACCGACGACCGGTTCGAGATCAGTGAGGCGATCGAGTCGCTGCTCCCGCTCGAGCTCCTCCGGGAGCTCCTGGTGAGCCTGCAGCGGACCAACGACCCCGCAGCGGCCCCGATCGAGGACGGTCTGTTCGACGGCCCTGAGAAGCCCGAGATGTCCGGGCAGTCCGGGCACCCTGACCAGGAGGACGAGCAGTGAGCACGCCGACCGAGGTGGAAGCCACGCCCGACACCGATCGGGAGGACGCCGCCGAGGGGTCCGGACCGACGAGCGAGCCGGGCGAGGGCCTCTTCGCGCAGACGATCGTGGCGGCCCCCTCCGACGACACCCTGCAGTGGCGCGCCGAGCTCCTGCAGCTGGTCAACTGGGGCGGCTTCTCGGGTCGGGTCGCGGTGGACCTGCACGGAGACTCCACGATGATCTCCGGAGCCTCGGGCGTCGGGAAGAGCACCGTGCTGGACGCCTACACCGCGCTCATGATGCCGTCGGACGCGAAGTTCAACGGCGCCTCGAACGACGCGGTCGCCGGTCGGGCGCGCGGGGTCGGGCAGCGCAACCTGCTCTCCTACCTGCGCGGCGCCGTCGACGTGGTCGACGACCCCCGCACCGGTCGCCCGGTCGAGACGCTGCTCCGCGGCCGCGGCAGCGACACCTGGGGCGCGGTCGCGATGACGTTCGTCAACGACCAGCAGCGCCGCTTCACCGTGCTGCGGACCTACTACGTCCCCCGCCGCGTCACCCGCTCCGGCGAGGTCCAGATGCAGCTGGCCACGCTCGACGCCGGGCTGGACCTGGCGAGCCTGGAGGCCGCCGTACCCGATCGCTTCCACGCCAACACGCTCAAGAAGCTCTACCCCGGCGTCCGCGTCCATCGGACCTACGCCGAGTTCGCCGCGATCCTCCACGCCCGGCTGGGTATCGGGGCCAACGGCGACGGCGCGAAGGCGCTGCGGCTGCTGGCCCGGATCCAGGGTGGCAACCAGGTGCGCAGCGTCGACGAGCTCTACAAGGAGATGGTGCTGGAGCGGCCGGCGACCTTCGGGGCGGCCGACCGCGCGATCGAGCACTTCGACGACCTCGAGTCGGCCTACACCGCCATGCGCACCGAGGAGCAGAAGCAGGAGCTCCTGGCGCCGATCACCCAGCTCCACGCGCAGAAGGTCGCCGCGCGCGCACGCGCCGAGGAGCTGGACGCGTTCGGCGTCACGGCGACGGGGGACACCCCGGTCCGGCTCTGGCTGCTGCGCACCCACGCCCGGCTGCTCGGCGAGGCCGCGGAGGCGAATCGACAGGGTCGGGGCCGGGTGGCCGACGAGCTCCAGGCCAGCGGCCGGTCCGTGAGTGCGCTCGACACCGACCTGGAGGCGGCCAAGGAGGACCACCGCGCGGCCGGCGGAGCGACGCTGGAGCGTCTCGCCGTGGACCTCGAGCGCGAGCAGGTGCTCCGCGAGGAGCGGCTCGGTCGGCGCCGTGGGTTCGTGGACCAGATCGCACCGCTGCTGGACCTGGAGGCCTCGAGCGAGGGGGCCGGAGCCGGGCAGGCGCTGGACTCCCGAGAGGCGTTCGCCGAGCTGGTGGCCCGGGCCGAGGGGTGGCTGGCGGAGCATCCGCAGGAGGCTGCCGCGCTGGTGTCCCGGCGCGACGAGATCATGGGGTCGCGCTATCCCCTCCTGGCGCGTCGCACCGAGCTCGAGGCCGAGCGTGACTCGCTGCAGGGGCGGGCCGGGCGGGTGCCCGAGCACCTGCACGCGCTGCGCGGCGAGGTGGCACGCGCGAGTGGGCTGTCGTTGGCAGAGCTTCCCTTCGTCGCGGAGCTGATGGACGTCGCACCCGACCAGGGGCGATGGCGGCTGGCGATCGAGACGGTCCTGTCCGGAGCAGCCCGGGTCATGCTCGTGCCGCTGGGCAGGCTGGAGGAGTTCTCGACGGCGATCGACTCACTGCGGCTGCGTGGCCGGCTGACCTTCGAGGGAGCGGAGCTCGACCTCGACGGACCGGCACCCCAGGGACGCGACCGGGTCGCCGGCAAGCTGGTGTTCCAGGACTCGCCGTTCCGCGGCTGGGTCCAGCGGCACGTGGCCGAGTCGTCCCGCAACGCGCTCTGCGTGGAGTCCGCGGGCGAGCTCGCCGGCGGCGGTTTCCGGGTGACCCTGGCCGGCCAGACCCGGTCGGGACGACGGGGATCCCACGGCAGGGGCGACCAGCGCAACATCATCGGGTTCAGCAACGCCGACTCGCTCGCCGAGATCGACGAGGAGCTCGCCTCGATCGAGGCGTCGCTCACCGGACTCGATGCACGCCTGCAGCAGGTCGAGACGGCCACGCGGCTGCTCGACCAGCGCCGGAGCGCCTACGACGCGGTCCGCACCCAGGCGTACGACGATCTCGATGTGGCGTCCTGCGACTCCCGGATCGCCGACCTGGAACGGCGTCGCGAGGAGATCCTGTCCGCGGACGACCGGCTCAACGCCCTCGAGCGTCACATCGCGGAGCTCGAGACCCGGCTCGACGAGGCCCGGCGCCAGCGCTTCCAGGGCGACGAGCTGAAGGCGCGCCTCGACGTCGAGCACGGCGAGCTCGTCGAGGCCGAGGACCAGGTCAACGACGAGCTCGAACGCCTCGAGCGGTCGGGGCGCGCCGCACTTGACCCGGAGCAGATGGCCCGGCTCGACGAGGAGTTCGCGGCCGCGGCTGCTCCGGACGACCCGGAGGATCTCGCCCGGTTCCACGAGAACTCCGGACGTCTCCAGGCGCGCCTGAATGCCGCGGTCTCCACCGCCCAGGTCGAGGTCGAGCACGTCGATCGGGAGCTCGGTGGGATCTTCCGGGCCTACCAGCTCCAGTGGGAGGACCCCAACCTCTCCACCACGGCTGAGTCCTGGCCCGACTTCGCCCGGATCCTCGCGGACATCGAGGCGACCGGGCTGGCCCAGCGTCGTTCGGAGTGGCGCCGTCGGCTGACCGAGTGGAGCGGCCAGGACCTCGTGCCGCTGGCCGGCGCGATGTCGGCCTCGGTGGAGGAGATCGAGGATCGGCTCGAGCCGATCAACGCGATCCTTCGCCGGCTGGAGTTCGGGGCGGAGAAGGACCGGCTGCGGATCCGGTTGCGTCGTCTGGCCCCCGCGCACGTGCAGGCCTTCGTGCGTGAGCTCCGCGAGCTGTCCAGGGGCACGGGCGGACAGCTCAGCGAGGAGCAGATGGAGGCGCGGTTCACGCAGCTGCGCCGTTTCATGGACCAGCTGCGTCGCCCCGAGCAGGGGTACGACGGGGACCGCGGCTCCGAACGCGACCGGCTGCTCGACGTACGCCGTCACGTGGAGATCAGCGCCGAGCGCTACGACCGGCTCACGGGCGAGCTCAAGGCGACGTACCGGACGCTGGGGGAGAAGAGCGGCGGCGAGAGCCAGGAGCTTGTCGCGTTCATCGTCGGCTCGGCGCTGCGGTTCCGGCTCGGTGACGAGATGCGCTCCCGTCCCCGGTTCGCGCCGGTCTTCCTCGACGAGGGGTTCGTGAAGGCGGACTCCGAGTTCGCGGGCCGCGCCGTGCAGGCGTGGAAGGGTCTCGGCTTCCAGCTGGTGATCGGCGTGCCCCTGGACAAGGTGACCGGGCTCGAGCCGCACATGGACGAGCTGCTGGTGATCACCAAGCACACCGAGACCCACCTCTCCTCGATCTACGCGATCAGCGACGCCGACCGCGCGACCAGCCCAGCCACGACCCGGACGTAGTCCCTAGACGTCAGGGTCGCCGGCCAGCTCCTGGAACACCGTGAGCTGGAGTCCGGCCGGTCCCTGGAGGCGGGCGTTGAGCGAGTTCCACGGAGTGAGCGTGGGTCGCGCGACGAGCTCGGCCCCCGCCTCAACGAGCTCGTCGGTGACCGCGACGGCGTCGGCCACCTCGAAGGCGACCCGCAGCCGGGGGCTCACCCTGCGCCCGACCTCCACGCGATCGATCATGGCGACCTGTTCGGGGTTCGACAGCTCGAGCGTCGCCCGCCCCACGTCGAGGATCGTGACCTTCTCGCCCTCGGCGCCGTGGAGCTGGAGCTCCTCGCTCCCACCCAGCAGGTCACGGTAGAAGCGGACCGCCTCGTCGTAGTCGCTGGCCTCCACGACCAGACGCATCTGCAGCACACGGGGAGCACGGGGGCTTTCAGTCATGGCTTCTCCTGGTGCGCTGGAACCTGGTGGGCGGCACGCCTCACCACCGACGCTAGGTCTGGTGCGGGGGCGCCACAAGGACCCTCACGGCTGCGGGCATCGTGCGGCCGGGTGAGCGCGCGGTCAGGCCCGCGCGGGCGGTGGGAGTCCGGGTGGGGCGTGGGACTGGTAGGTGTGGCCGGTGGGGGTGGTGGTCTGCACGGTGTGGTGGCCGGGGCGTGGGGTCGGTGACGTGGGTGTGCCAGCCGGGGATCTCCTTGACCAGGTTGTGGCCCTCGCAGAGGCCCTGGCCGTTGGCCCGGGTGCTGGGGCCGCCGTCCGCGGCCCGGGTGACGTGGTCCCGGTCCGCGATCGGGCTGTCGCAGCGGGGGTGGCGACAGTGCTGGTCCCGGACCTTGAGGTAGCGGGCGTCGGCGGCCTCGAACCGTCGACGACCCGGGTCGAGGCCGGTCACGGCCCCGGTCTGGGGGTCGGTGAAGACCCGGCGCAGCCACCGGGGTGCGTCGGTGCGGGCGGCGAGGTCGCGGGCGGTCTGCGCGGGCACCACGGTGTCGTTGATCCTCGCGGGCCGCTGCGAGGTGCCGATCAGGGTGTCGGGGGTGAGCACGAGCTGGATCTCGACCGGGACCGCGGCCGCGTCGGCTTGTCCGGTGAGGCGTTGGACGAACAGGTCGGCCATGATCTGGGCCTCGGTGCGCCCGTCACCGGCGGCCTTGAGCGCCTTGGCCGACGCGCTGAGGTTGGCCCAGGCGGCGACGCCCTGGGCGACCGGGAGCAGCCCGGTCACGTAGGCCATCGTGTCGGGGGCGGGGCGGATGGTGACGCGGCGGTCCCGGGTCGCCTTCGCGGCCCGCTTCACCGCGGCCTGGGGGTCGAGCTCGCCGGCCAGGGCCCGGGCGGTGCCCTCGACCCGGCGCGGGGTCCACCCCACCACCAGGGGGGTGGTGATCTGTCCGGTGGTGGTGTCCAGGCGCAGCGCGCAGAGCCGTTCGTCGACGACCCGACGGTCGGCGAGGGTGAGGATCGCGGTCTCGCGGACCAGCACGGTCGCGACCCACTCGCTGATCTGCCCGGCACCCAGCAACGCGTGGGTGTGGGGCATCTCGGCCATCGCCCGGGCGAACCCGAGGTGCCGGGCACCCTGGGAGGCGGGACAGCCCCTCGCGAGGGCGACCTGGTCGCCGATCCCGCGGCCCCGGGCCTCCCGGCGGACGCCGCGGGTGTCCTGCTCGACCAGCTGGGAGGCCGCGAACCCCAGGGTGACCCGGGCCTGGGCCGCGGCCGCGACGGCCTTGAGCTCCTCGAGGAGGCGGAGCTGGTCGATCCGGGCCGCGTCCGCCCCCCGCCCCACCACACCGGGGTCCTCGATCGCGGCCAGCTGGTCCTTGACCCCACGCAACAACACCGTGACCGCGTCCTCCGCGACCCGGTGCACCCCCGCGAACACCACCCCGGAGGGCAGGCACTCGGCGGTCGCGGTCATGGACCCATTCCAGCAGCGACCACCGACATTGAGGATGTTCCCTGTCCCCAGCTGCTGTAACGCTCCGGGTGGCGGGGGCCGCCCGCCACGACCCGCACACAGGATGGGCAGACCACCATGACTGGCTATTGGCTGGACGTAGCGCTCATCGGTCTTCTGCTGCTCCTCAACGCAGCGTTCGCGGGCAGCGAGATGGCACTGATCTCGCTGCGTGAGGGCCAGCTCAAGAAGCTCGAGCGTGAGGGCGGCGCCCGCGCCGAGCGGCTGGTGCGTCTCGCCCGTGACCCGAACCGTTACCTCGCCACGATCCAGATCGGGATCACCCTGGCCGGCTTCCTGGCCTCTGCGACAGCAGCGGTCTCCCTGGCCGAGCCGCTGGTGCCCAGCCTGGGATTCCTCGGATCGGCGGCCCGACCGGTGGCCATCGCGGGGGTGACGGTCGTCCTGACGTTCCTGACCCTGGTCTTCGGCGAGCTCGCCCCCAAGCGGGTCGCGATGCAGAGAGCCCTTCCGTGGGCGCTCAAGGTGGCCCGGCCGTTGGACCTGGTCTCGAGGATCTCCCGGCCGGCCGTGGCGCTCCTGGGGGCGTCGACCGACCTGGTGGTGCGCGGCTTCGGCGGCGGTCCCGGGGTAGTGCCCGACGAGGTCAGCCCTGAGGAGCTCCGTGATCTTGTCACCGGTCACCAAGGCCTGCGAGCGGAACAGCGCGACATCATCAGCGGCGCCCTCGAGCTGCACGACCGGATCCTCCGGGAGGTGCTGGTGCCTCGCGGATCGGTGCTGTTCCTGCAGAGCGACGTGACGATGGGCGACGCCCGCTCCACGATGGCCGGCGCTGGGCACTCCCGGGTTCCGGTCACACGCGGCAACAGCCTCGACGACGTCGTGGGGGTCCTGCACTGGAGCTCCCTGGTGTCAGGGGACGCCGACCCGATCGGTGCCGTGGCCACACCCGTGATGAAGCTGCCCGACACCACCCGCATCTCGGACGCCCTGCGGCACTTCAGGTCGGAGCGACAGCAGCTGGCCGTGGTCGTGGACGAGTACGGCGCGGTCGACGGGATCGTCACCCTGGAAGACCTTCTCGAGGAGGTCGTGGGCGAGATCTACGACGAGACCGATCCCCACGTCGAGGGCATCGAGCCCGCCGAGGACGGATCCCTGGTCCTGCCCGGGACCTTCCCCATCCATGACCTGGGCGACCTGGGCGTGTCCATCGATCCCCGGGACGTGGGGGAGTACGCCACGGTCGCGGGGATCGTCCTGAAGCGCCTCGGCCGGATACCCGACGCCGCGGGTGATGTCATCGAGCTCGGGCCCTGGAGCATCGAGGTGCTCGGGGTCGCCGGTCACGCGGTCACCCGGGTGCGCCTGCGTCCACGCTCGTCCCCGGACCCGGGGACGACGCCCCCCTGACCGGGGACCTTGGGCCCCTGCGCGGCCGATTCCCTCAGGAGAGGCTGGGGTTCCGACGTACACGCAGCCATCCGGCTGCGGCGTCTCGGCTGAAGAGGGAAGCTCGCATGAAGGCACTCGTCTACCACGGTCCCGGCAAGAAGGCGTGGGAGGAGGTGCCCGACCCGGTGATCAACGCGCCGACCGACATCATCGTCCGCATCGACACGACCACGATCTGTGGCACCGACCTGCACATCCTCAAGGGAGACGTCCCGGCCGTGACCGAGGGACGGATCCTGGGCCACGAGGGCGTGGGGACCGTCACCGAGGTCGGGGCGGCTGTGCAGACCGTCGGCGTCGGCGACCGGGTGATCATCTCCTGCATCAGCGCATGCGGCTCCTGCTCCTACTGCCACCAGGGCCTGTACGCGCACTGCCTCGCCGACGAGGGCGCCAGCGGGATCGGATGGATCTTCGGACACCTCATCGACGGCACCCAGGCAGAGCTGGTGCGGGTGCCGTTCGCCGACAACTCGGTCTACAAGCTGCCGGCAGGCGTCGACGACGAGGCGGCCGTGATGCTCTCCGACATCCTGCCCACGGGCTTCGAGATCGGCGTGCGCTACGGCCGGGTGAAGCCCGGTGACGTCGTCGCGGTCGTCGGCGCCGGTCCCGTCGGGCTCGCGGCGATCATGACCGCCGGCCTGTACGGCGCCGCCAGGATCATCACGCTCGACCTCGACGCCAACCGCCTGGAGCAGGCCCTGGCCTTCGGTGCGACCGACGTCGTGAACAGCGGCGATCCGGACTGGGCCGAGCAGGTGCGGGCGATGACCGACGGGTTCGGGGTGGACGTGGCCATCGAGGCCGTGGGCATTCCCGAGACGTTCACGGCCTGCACGAAGATCGTCCGCCCCGGTGGCTCGGTCGCCAATGTGGGCGTGCACGGCAAGCCGGTCGAGCTGGCACTGCAGGACCTCTGGATCGCAGACCTGTCGATCACGACCGGCCTGGTGAGCACATCCACGACGTCGATGCTGCTGAAGCTCGTTGCCCAGCACAAGCTGCCGGCCGAGAAGTTCGCGACCCACCGGTTCCGGCTCGACGACATCATGGAGGCGTACGACACCTTCAGCCGCGCGGCCGAGACCAAGGCCCTCAAGGTCGTGATCAGCCGGTCCTGACCTGGCGCGTCCGGGGCGCCGGACGAGTGACCATCAGCCCTACCGGGGTTGTCGCACCGGGTTCCAGTCTTGGACCATGGCGAGCTCCACCCACAGCTACATGCGTGCCAGCGACGCGTTCTCCTGGTACATGGAACGCGACCCCGCGCTGCGCTCCACGATCGTCGTCATGGTGCGGCTCGACCGGACGCCCGACTGGGACGTGCTCGTCGACCGGATCGACCGGATGTCGCGCCAGATGGTGTCGATGCGACAGCGCGTCGTCGAGTCGCCCTTCCATCTCGCCACTCCGCGGTGGGTCAACGACCCCCACTTCGACCTGAGCTGGCACCTGCGTCGGGTGGCTGCCCCCAAGGGCGAGCGCAGGGACCTCGCCCTCGACATCGCCCGCCAGGCGGCGATGGACGCCTTCGACAAGGAGCGCCCGCTGTGGGAATTCACCCTGGTCGAGGGGCTCGAGCACGGTGCGGCGGCCATCGTCCTCAAGCTGCACCACTCCATGTCGGACGGTGTGGGAGGCATGTCGATGCTGACGGTCCTCTTCGACCTGGAGCGCCAGCCCGCAGGGCTCGGGCCCATGCCCGCCGCGCCCGTCGGGGAGTCGCTCGACAGGCGGGCGCTGGTGATCGGTGCCGTCGAGTCGATGGCCGGGCATCTCGCTCATCGCGCCCGCCGCGGGGCGGGAGCGGCCGTGCCCGCCCTGGTCCAGACGACCCGGCACCCCGTCGACACCGTGCGCGGCGCCGCGGCGCTGGCGAGCTCCGTCTACCGGTTGGCCGCCCCCATCCCCGACACCCTGTCGCCGATCATGGTCGAGCGGGCGATGACCCGGCACCTGGCCACGATGGAGATCCCCCTGGACTCCCTCAAGCGGTCGGCCAGGACTGCCGAGGCCACCCTGAACGCCGCCTACCTCGCGGCGGCGACCGGTGCCCTGCGTCGCTACCACGAGCGGCACGGCACGACCCTCGAGTCCCTGCGGGTCACCATGCCGGTCAACCTGCGCGCCGAGCAGGAGAAGGAGTGGGGCAACCGGATCACGCTGCAGCGGGTGCGGCTTCCCGTCGGCGAGCCCGACGCGGCCACCCGGATGCGGGTCATGCACAAGGTCACCGAAGGTGCCCATCGGGAGCCGTCCCTGCCGTACACCGACCTGGTTGCCGAGGGCCTGAACCTGTTGCCCACCGGCTACGTGGGCGGAGTGCTCAAGCACATCGACTTCCTGGCGAGCAACGTGCCGGGCAGCCCGGTCCCGATCTACCTGGCGGGTGCCGGGGTCACCGGCTTCTTCGCATTCGGGCCCACGATCGGGACGTCGCTCAACCTCACCCTCATCTCGCACGAAGGCACGTGCGACCTCGGGATCAACATCGACACCGACTCGGTCCCCGACCCCGAGGTGCTGATCGAGTGCCTGCATGAGAGCTTCGACGAGATCACGGCGCTCGGCGCCGCCACCGCCGGCACGGGCTGACCGGGCAGCAGCGCTGGCATGCAACGGCTGAGCGGCATGGACGCGGCCTTCCTGTACGCCGAGACCCCGGCGATGCACCTGCACGCGGGTGCTCTCACGATCCTGGACCCCTCGACCGCGCCAGGTGCGTTCGACGCCGACACGTACGGCGCCGTACTCGCTGCACGCCTCGAACGTCTCGACGTGTTCCGCCAGCGCCTCGCCACGGTGCCGTTCGGGATCGACCGGCCCGTGTGGGTGGACGACGGCGACTTCGACCCGGCGGCCCATGTCCACGCGATCGCGGTGCCCCACCCCGGAGACCCACGCCAGGTCGCGGAGCTGATCAGCGAGCTGCTGGCGATCCCGCTTCCCCGAGATCGTCCGCTGTGGGAGGTCTGGTTCATCGAGGGACTGGAGCACGGCCGTGTGGGTGTCTTCTGGAAGGTGCACCATGCCCTGCTCGGAGGAGCCCGGGCCATCGCCCTGCTCGAGCTGATCTTCGACCTCGACGCCGACCTCCCACCGGGACGCGGAGGCCCCGGCGAGGAGCCGGACCGGGGCGCGGGCGAGCAGGCGCCGTCACCCCTGGCGGCTGCTGTCCATGCCGCCGGGGCGCTCGCGAGCACGCCGTGGCGCGCGGCTCGCGCGACGGGAGACGTGGCACGGGCGGCGGCCCGCATCGCCCGCGTCCTGACCACCGATGACCGGGGTGGGGTGGTGCTTCCCTTCGTGGGCCCCGCGACCCCGTTCAACGGATCGCTCGTCCCGGGCCGGACCTTTGCCCACACGTCGGTCTCCCTGCCGGACGTGAAGGCGGTGAAGGCTGCTGTCGGGGTCACGGTCAACGACGTGGTGCTGGCCCTGTGCGGCGGCGCCGTGCGGAACCTGCTCGAGGAGCGCGGCGAGCTCCCGGCCCGGTCGCTCACCGCCTCGGTTCCCGTGTCGGTCGCCATCTCGGGTGATGCCGACGGCTCCCTGGGGAACACGCAATCCGTGTTCGGCGCCACCCTCGCGACGAACGTCGCCGATCCCGTCGAACGTCTTCGCCGGATCCACGCCTCGACCCGGGCGGCGAAGAGCGTGCACCGGGCGTTGGGAACCACGACCCTGTTCCACCTGGCCGACGTGCTGCCGCCGGGACTGTTCGGCGCGTTCATCCGCGGTTGGACCGCCACCGGGCTGGCTTCCCGGATGGTGCCGCCGTTCAACCTGGTGGTGTCGAACCTGGCGGGGCCGTCGATCACGTTGTACTCCGCGGGGGCCCGCGTCGTCGCCTTTCACGTCCTGGGCCCGGTGATCGAGGGCGTCTCGCTCAACATCACGGTGCTGAGCTACGTGGACTCGATCGACATCGCGATCGTCGCGAGCCCCAACCTGGTGGCTGACGCGTGGCCGATCGCCGACCGGATCCCCTCCGCCCTCGCCGAGCTGAAGGGCGCAGCCGTCCCGGCCTGAGCGGTGGGTTTGGGGGCGCGTCGCCTGCCCGTGCAGGACCTAGGACCCTTGGCCGTCCCGGAGGTGGGACGGACGCTGAGGTCATGACCGATCAGATGTCGACCGTGATGGGCACGGCCACGGACCTGGTCGCCTGGTTCGGCGACCTCTCGAAAGCCGATGTCCCGCGGGTGGGGGGCAAGGGCGCCAACCTCGGTGAGCTGACCCGCGCCGGGATCCCCGTCCCCCCGGGCTTCGTGGTCACGGCCGACGCCTATCTCCGGGCCATGGAGCTCAACGGCGTACGGGCGGCGCTGCAGGCGGAGGTGGCGGCTGCCGACGTGGACTCCCCGGAGTCGCTGACCGAGGCCGCGGACCGGCTCCGCGAGCTGGTCCGGTCCGCGGGCGTGCCGGACGAGCTGCGGCACGTGGTGCTGGACGCCTACGCGCGAATGGCGGGCGAGCCGCGGGTGGCGGTCCGGTCCTCCGCAACGGCCGAGGACACGGGATCGACCTCGTTCGCGGGCATGAACCAGACCTTCACCAACGTGCGCGGTGGTGAGGAGCTGATCGAGCGTCTCGTCGACTGCTGGGCCTCCCTGTGGAGCCCCCGTGTCATCGCCTACCGCGCCACCCAGGGGCTGGCCGAGGAGCCCGCGATCGCGGTCGTCGTGCAGGAGATGGTCGACTCCGAGTCCTCCGGCGTGATGTTCACCGCGGACCCGGCCACCGGGAAGCGCGACACCCTCGTGATCGAAGCCGCCTTCGGATTGGGCGAGGTCGTCGTCGGCGGCCGCGTCGAGCCCGACACCTACGTGCTCTCCAAGGACGGACCCCGCCTCCTGCACGTGCACCTGGGCCTGAAGGCCGAGAAGATCGTGCGCGGGCCGGACGGGCACGACCTGACCCTGGCGGTGCCGGCGGAGGAACAGGCACGACGGGTCCTCGACGACGACGTGCTGCTCGAGCTCGCGCGCCTGGGGATCGAGATCGAGCGGCACTACGGCACCCCGCAGGACGTGGAGTTCGCGCGCGCGGGCCAGCGCACCTGGATCGTCCAGTCCCGCCCGATCACGACGCTCGAGGACGTAGGTGCCCCGGTCGAGGAGGTCGGGACGGTGCTGGTCAGCGGCCTCGCCGCCGCGCCCGGCGTGGTCTCGGGACCGGTCCGGATCCTGCACAGCACGGCGGACGGCGACCGCCTGCAGAACGGCGACGTGCTCGTGGCAACCATGACCAGCCCGGACTGGGTGCCGACCATGCGCCGGGCGTGCGCCCTGGTCACCGACGGCGGTGGGGTCACGTGCCACGCCGCGATCGTCGGACGCGAGCTGCACCTGCCGACGGTCGTCGCCACGCGGACGGCGACCACGGTCCTGCGCGACGGCGAGATCGTGACCGTGGACGGGGCCCGCGGGATCGTTGTCGCGGGGGAGACCCCAGCGGCGGCGGCGGCCGTCGCTCCGGCGGCTCGAGGCGGGGTCACCGCCGTCACCCCGGCCGCTGCGCCGGCGGCCGCCGAGACGACCGGAACCCTGCTCTACGTCAACCTCGCGATCGCCGACCACGCCGAGGAGGTCGCGGCGATGCCCGTCGACGGCGTCGGCCTGCTCCGTGCGGAGTTCATGATCACCGACGCGCTGGGCGGCGAGCACCCCAAGCACCTGCTGGCGACCGGCCGCCGCGACGAGTTCATCGACAAGATGACCGCGTCGGTGCTCCGGATCACCCAGGCCTTCGCACCGCGTCCGGTCGTCTACCGGGCGGTCGACTTCCGGACGAACGAGTTCGGGGGACTGACCGGAGGTGAGGCCTACGAGCCCGTCGAGGCGAACCCGATGATCGGCTACCGGGGGGCCTACCGCTACATCCGTGACCCCGAGATCTTCGCGCTCGACCTCGACGTCCTGGCGCGGGTCCGCGAGCAGACCCCGAACCTGCACGTGATGATCCCGTTCGTGCGCACGCGCTGGGAGCTCGAGGCGTGCCTGGAGGCGATCGACGCCCACCCGCTCGGGCAGCAGCGCGGCCTGCACCGCTGGGTCATGGCCGAGGTGCCCTCGGTCGCCTACCGGATCCCGGAGTACGCCGCGCTCGGCATCGACGGCGTCTCGATCGGCTCGAACGACCTGACCCAGCTGATGCTGGGCGTCGATCGTGACTCGGAGATCTGCGCGGAGCTGTTCGACGAGTCGGACGAGGCCGTCCTCGACGCCATCCGGCGCATCATCGCGGCCGCCGCGGACGCGGGGATCACCTCCTCGCTCTGCGGCCAGGCGCCCTCGAATCGCCCGGAGTTCGCGGAGTTCCTCGTCCGGGCCGGCATCACCTCGATCTCGGTGAACCCGGACGCGGCCACGCGGGCCCGGCGCGTCATCGCCCGAGCCGAGCGTCGCCTGCTGCTCGACCACGTCCGCCGTGGTTAGTGGACGGTGACCTTGCCGGCGTCCACGTGCCAGCGCGCGTCGAGGCGGACGTTGTCGAGCAGCCTCCGGTCGTGGGAGACCAGCAGCAGGGCGCCGTCGTAGCTCTCGAGCGCCTCCTCGAGCTGTTCGATCGCCGGCAGGTCGAGGTGGTTGGTGGGCTCGTCGAGGACGAGCAGGTTCACCCCTCGTGCCTGGAGCAGGGCGAGGGCGGCCCGGGTGCGCTCGCCGGGGGAGAGACGTCCGACGGGACTGGTGACCTGGTCCGCCTTGAGGCCGAACTTCGCCAGCAGGGTGCGGACCTCCGCCGGGGCCAGTTCGGGGAGCGCCGCCTCGACGGCGTCGCCCAACGGCAGCCCCTCGGCCAGGCCGGTGCGGGCCTGGTCGATCTCGCCGATGGCGACCGACGCCCCCAGGCTGGTGGCTCCCGTGTCGGGCTGCTCGTGGCCCAGCAGGAGCCGCAGCAGGGTCGTCTTGCCGGCGCCGTTGGGTCCGGTGATCCCGATCCGGTCCCGTGCGTTGACCTGCAGTGACGCCGGGCCGAACAGGAAGTCGCCCCGCCGCAGGGTCGCCTCGTTGAGGGTGGCGACCACCGAGCTGGAGCGCGGCGCGGACCCGATGCTGAACTGCAGCGACCACTCCTTGCGCGGCTCCTCGACCTCGGTGAGCTGGGCGATCCGCGACTCCATCTGCCGGACCTTCTGCGCCTGCTTCTCCGAGGACTCGACGCTCGCCTTGCGCCGGATCTTGTCGTTGTCGGGGCTCTTCTTGATCGCGTTGCGCACGCCCTGCGAGCTCCACTCGCGCTGGGTGCGGGCGCGGGAGACCAGGTCGGCCTTCTTGTCGGCGAACTCGTCGTAGGCCTCGCGCGCGTGCCTGCGGGCCACGGCGCGCTCCTCGAGGAAGGAGTCGTAGCCGCCGTCGTACACCGCGACCTTGTTCTGCGCCAGGTCGAGCTCGACGATGCGGGTGGTGCAGCGGGCCAGGAACTCGCGGTCGTGGGAGACCAGCACGACGCCGCTGCGCAGCCCCCGCACGAACGACTCCAGACGGGCGAGGCCGGCGAGGTCGAGGTCGTTGGTCGGCTCGTCCAGCAGGACGACGTCGAACCGGCTGAGCAGGAGCGCGGCCAGTGCGGCCCGAGCGGCCTGTCCTCCGGAGAGCGAGGTCATCTCCGCCTCGGGGCCGACGTCGAGCCCGAGGTCGGCGAGCATCGGCGCGATGCGCTCGTCCAGGTCCGAGGCGCCGCTGGCCAGCCAGCGGTCCAGGGCCGTCGCGTAGGCGTCGTCGGCTCCGGGCGCATCCGTGCCGAGGGCAGTGGCCGTGGCCTCCATGTCGCGGGTGGCGTCGGCGGCGCCTGTGCGCCGTGCGACGTACGCCGCGACCGTCTCGCCCGGAACCCGTTCGTGCTCCTGGGGAAGCCAGCCGATGAAGGCGTCGGAGGGCGCCGTCGAGACGGTGCCGGCCAACGGAGCCACATCACCGGCGAGCAGGCGCAGCAGCGTCGTCTTGCCGGCCCCGTTGGCGCCGACGATCCCGACCACGTCACCGGGCGCGACAGTCAGGTCGAGGGACTCGAACAGGGCGCGATGGGCGTGACCCCCGGACAGGTTCTTCGCGACGAGGGTTGCGCTCATCCGGCGATCCTAGGGGGCGAGATAGGGGCCTGCTGACGCGACCGCGTGAGCATTCTCCGCGATCGCGGAGAAATTGAAAGGGTCTTTGGTCCCACGGCGAAAGGCCCCGACCGTCGGGGAGCGTGCCGCTGGGCCCGCGCGGAGCCTGATGGGGGGCGGCCGGCAGCCGTCCCCTGAGTTGCTCACGCGTGCAGACCCGCCTGGCGAGGGCTCGAGACTGTCGTCGACGTATCTTCCTCCATTTGTCCGGTTGTGAAAGGGACTTTGGTCCTATGTGAGGTATGTCACATTTTCGCCATGTTTAACGCTTGGAAAGGCCCAAAGTGCCGATCTGGGTCTCACATTGCGGCGCGTCGGTTGGGCGACACTCCAACGGTCGTGCGAGTGTCTGTGGCGCTCGAAGCCCGGCCCACCCAGACCCCGTGGGCCGTTGGCCACAGCCGCTCCGTCGTGAGTGGCTGTGGCCACGGTCGTCCGTATCCACACACGACGACGCTCAGTCCGAAGGACGCGGCACCCACGCCCAGCGCCGCCGGGAACCTGCCCGGCTGATCCCCCCTGCGCTCGTGGCTGTGCCATGCCCGGAAACGACCAGAACGATCCCCTGGAATGGAACGATCCCTTGAAGAAGACAATTCTCGCCTCCACCATGTGTGGCCTGGCGCTCTCACTCCTCGGGGCCGGTGGAGTGGCAGCAGCCACAACTCCGTCGCCGCAGACCACGGCGAGCAAGCCCGACAGCCCCACGCAGCAGACGGCCGATCGCCGGTCCGGCAAGGCCTGGAAGTCCGGGCTCTTCGCGCACGACACCGGCAAGGCCCGCGCGTTCGAGAAGATGCGCGGATCCCGCGTCGACTTCCTGTCGGTGCATCCCAGCCGTGACTCCTTCGCGACCATGATGGACGCGTGGTGGCTCAAGGACACGGCCGCGATCCGGAAGGCCGGGGCCTCGCTCGAGGTCACGGTCCCGCTGTGGCCGGCCAACTCCAGCGTGAACACCAAGTCCGCGGCCGACTGGCGCAGGTTCGGCCAGCTGCTCGTCCGCAAGGGCGAGCGCAACGCGGTCATCGACATCGGCAAGGAGTTCAACCTCAACAACGGTTGGCACATCAGCGCCGACAACCAGAAGGCCTGGCGTCAGCGGTTCCGCGAGGCCGTCACCGCGCTCCGCAGCGTCGACAATCAGAGGTTCCAGATCGCCTGGACTCCCAACGAGGGCGGATCCCAGACCGGCGTCGCGCCCACGGCGGCCTGGCCCGGCGCGAAGTACGTCGACATCGTCGCCCCCGACTACTACGACCAGTGGGAGGCGATCACGACCTGGAAGCAGGCGCGCTCGCGCTTCAACCGGACGTACGGGATCGAGTGGTGGTTCAAGTGGGCCATCGCCCGCGGCGTGAAGGTGGGCGTCAGCGAGTGGGGCGTCTCCTCGGGGTCCCAGTGGGCCGGTCACACCGGCGGCGACAACCCGTTCTACATCCGGGCCATGCACGACCTCTTCAAGCGCTACCAGGGCAAGCTGGCCTACGAGTCGTACTTCGAGGAGCCGGAGCCGTACGTCGCCTCGAGCCTCGTCTCGCAGAACCCCCGTGCGCGGGCCCAGTACCGCGAGCTGTGGTGACCCGACCGGACGCGGCCTGATCCCAGGACGCACGTAGAGCAGGACCCGACCACGGCGGGCGCGCACACCAAGCGCGTCCGCCGTGGCGTGTCAGGGGCCGAGCGGTTGCTCGGAGACGACCGGCAGAGCCGCGCGGTGCGTGGGGGTCGCCGGGGCAGCGCTGTCCAGCTTGACCGCCGCCCGCACGGACCGCCACACCAGCACGGTGCCGACCGCGTGGGCGACGACGAGTCCTGCCGCGGCTCCCGGCCCGCCCCACAGAGCGCCTCCCGCCACGGAGGCCACGAGCAGGATCGGCGCCTGCACCAGGCTCACCCGAAGCAGCGTCGAGGCCTGGCCCAGGGCCTTGAGGGCCAGCGCCGGCCCCGTCGCAACGGCGATCAGGAGCATCTGCAGCCCCAACAGGGGCAGCACGTCCTTGGCGCCCGCCCAGCTGGCGCCCATCAGCTTGCCGCCGATCGAGTCGGGCAGCACCGCCAGCGGGACCACCCACAGCAGGGTGCAGCCGGCCGCTCCCGCCGCCAGGATTCGCAGCAGCTGGCGGAACCTGCTCAGGTCCGTCGTGAGCCGGACCAGCATGGGCAGCGCGAACGACGTCAGGGCGAGCAGGAGCACCTGCACCGGAGCCAGCAACACCTGTCCTGCCCGGAGCGAGCCGACGACGGCGACGCTGGCGGTTGCGGAGATCACCACCATGGCGATGCTGAACGCGCCCTGGCTCACCAGGAAGTCCAGGCCCAGCCGGAGACCGATCGAGCGCTGGTGCCAGAACCAGCGCATGCCCCGCACCGGCATGGGGAAGTAGCCGATCTGGTGCACGCCGACCCCGGCCGCGACGAGGCCCGAGAGCCCCCAGGCCAGGAGCAGTGCGGCCACCCCCGGCGAGCCGGACCGGATCATCAGCACGACGGCACCGAGCTGCAGCAGCGACCAGATCGTGTCGTTGACGAAGGCGGACGCGGGCCGGTTGGCCGCGAAGAAGGCCCGACGCCAGGCGTCCTGCACCAGGAGACCTGGCAGGACCACCGCCAATGCCAGCATCGTCCAGGACGTCGGTCCGTGCACCCACAGCCCGACCACGACGCAGCCCACCGACGCCAGGGCACCCAGCACGGCGGAGGCCCCCGCGGCCTGGGCGGAGGCGATGCGCAGCTGGTCCGGGTGGTCGGCCGCGTGCCTGATGAGGAGCGGGTCGGTGACCATGGCGCGGACCATCCCGCCCACGAACGAGAACACCAGGAACGCCAGCGCGAACGAGCCGAACGCGAACGCGTCGACCGACCGTGCGACCAGCACTGCGAGCAGCGCGTTGGTCGAGCTGGCCACCAGCTGGTCGCCCAGGGTCCAGATCGCCTTGGACCGGATACCGCTACTCACGGCCGTACACCAGGCAGAGGAGCCACGCGGCCACCAGCGTGTGGGGTTGCAGCAGGCTCCCCGAGAGCAGGCCGAGCATCAGGACCAGGGCTCCGGGCACGACGGGGATCGACCCGCGACGCAGGACAGCGACGAACCAGAACGCGAGGAAGGCCACGCCGGCCGGCACGCCGTACTCGAAGAGGAGCTTGGGCGCGACCGGATAGACCACCGCCAGGCCCTGCCCCTCCTTGTCGTTGGCGAGGAGCCGCTCGGCGGACCCCGGACCCGCCCCCGTGAGGTAGCGCTCGGGGGCCTCGGCCAGTCCCTTCGACACCTCGGCGTAGGGCAGCACGAAGCGCAGCGACCAGCTCGACGTCGACTCGGAACGCTCGTTCGCGCGGTCCAGCAGAGGTGTGGCGACCGGGGTGCTGAGCAGCACCGCCCCGACGACGGCTGCTCCGACGAGGAGCCGCGGGCGCAGGCTGCGGGGGTCACGGAGCACGAGCAGCACCAGGCCGAGGCCGAGCAGGACGATGCCGGTCCCGGAGAAGGTCGCCAGCATCCCCAGGCCCATCAGGGCGGGCTGCCACAGCGGCGCCCGCAGGAGGAGGGCGAGCAGGATGCCCAGGGCGAGGAACTGGCTGAGGAAGGACGGTTCGAGGAACACGAACGCCTGGGACTTCATCGTGGGCGAGGCGTACTGGAGCGGGATCACCGTGTTGTAGTCACCGAGCAGCCAACGCTCGGGGACGCGCGCTGCGACGACGTCCTCGAACGTCCACACGCCGGCCAGCTGGGCGGCCAGCTGAGCGACGGAGACGGCCCCGGCCAGGGTCATCAGGGAGACGAAGAGCCGGCTGATGTCGTGGGCGGCGCGGTCCGGATGTGCGGACGCCCGCAGCCGGAAGAGCCAGGGCACGTAGACGAGCAGCAGCAGCAGGAAGGACATGAAGGCCATCGGCACGCCCCGCCAGGTGGTCAACCAGGCCGCGAACCCGCAGGCGCCCGCACCGACGACGTACAACAGGGTCCGGGTCGTGTCGTGCTGCAGGGCACCGACCGCGAGCAGGGCACCGAGGACGCCGTAGCCGATCAGCAGCGTGATCGACACGCTCTGCGATCCCACGGGCACCGCGATGCGCTGGAGCACGATCACGAGCACCAGGCCGGTCCCGAGGATCCAGACCGGGACGCGGGAGTGAGCCGGCGGCGCCTGGTCCGGACGGACGGCGCTCGAGGGCGTCGGCCGGTTCGAGACTGCGGTCATCGCCATGTCGCGCGCACCTGCCGGCCGACGCCCTGCCAGAAGCCGATGCCCCACCCGACCTGCATGGCCACGAGTGCCGCCGGCACGTCGGTCCGGCGTGCGGTGGCGGGCAGACGGCGGGCGATCATCGCGCTCGCCCCGGCCACGCCCACGGCGTACGGCGCCACCGCGACGGCTGCCAGTCCCGGGCGGCGCACCCCCACCGCGATGGAGAGAGCCAGCCAGCCGACCAGGGCCGGCGGCGCGAGGTGGCGGATCCGGACGCTGCCGGGGTGGGCCAGCGCGACCGCCGGTTTCCCGGTCCCGTAGCGCCGGTACTGGCGGAAGAAGTCACTGATCCGCTCGCGCCCGCGCCACTCGATGCGCAGGGCCGGGTCGAAGAGCAGCTCGCCCTCGCGCCGCAGCCGCTGGTCCATCTCGAAGTCCTCGTTGTTGGCGACCGCCTCGTCCCAGCCGCCGGCCCGCCGCAGCGCCTCCACCGGGTAGCAGCCGAACGGGATGTGGTCGACGGGCTGGGCGGTCGTCCCGTGGTGGTACGTCGAGCCGCCGACGGCCAGGGGTGAGCGCAGCACCGCGGCGATCGCCTGGCCCGTGGGGGTGTGCGCGACGGCGTCCTTGCGTCCCCCCACGCCCACCCAGCGGCCGGTGCGCAGGTGTCCCACGGCCGTGTCGAGGTAGCCCGGCATGATCCGGGAGTGGGCGTCGACCCGGATCAGCCAGCGGCCCCGGGCCGCGGCGAGGGCGGCGTTCATCGAGGCGGGGATCGACGGTTCGGGCCGGACGAGCAGCCTGACGCGTCGGTCCCGCTCCGCGCAGGCACCGACGACCTCGACGGTCCGGTCGGTCGAGCCGTTGTCGACCACGATGACCTCGAGGTCGGAGAACTCCTGCTCGAGCACCGACTGCAGGCAGGCGGCGATCGTGCTCTCCTCGTTGCGGGCCGGGATCACCACGGTCACCTCGGGGACGGCGGCTTCGTGCTCACCCACCGGCCGTCACCTCGACGCCGGCGACCCAGGCGCGTGCCGTGAAGGCGCCCCGCGCGTAGGCCATGTGCTCACGAGCGCGTGCGGGGTCGCGCACCAGCTGCTTGTGCACGGCGCGGATGACGTAGCCGGTGGCGACGGTGTTCGCGATCACCCGGGCCCGCAGCGGAGCCGAGGTGCCCCGGACGTAGGTCGCCAGGGAGGCGCCCCGCAACCGCATCATCTCCAGGGAGGGCGCCCCGGAACCGCCGCTGGCGTGCGCCACCGTGACGTCGGTCCGCAGCTTCTGGTGCAGGCCGTGCAACCGGACGGTCCGGCCGAACGCCACGTCCTCGCTGTAGACGTGGAACCGCTCGTCGAAACATCCGAGGTCGAGGAACCGCTGCCGGTGCAGGGCCATGCAGGCGCCCGTGGTCCAGTCGAGCGTGATCGGCTCCCCGGGCACCGGCCGGGCGTAGAGCCCTGCGCGGGGGAACACCTTGTGTGCCGCCGCCGCGTGCACGAGCGCCCGTCCGGGGGTCGGTTCCCAGCCGCCGGTGCCGATCTCGCTGGTCCCGTCCGGGCCGACGTTGAGCGCGGCGCTGGAGGCGCAGAGGGGGTCCGTGGCGACGTCCGAGACGAGGGCCCGCAGATCCTCCAGCGTGGGACGGCTGTCGGGGTTGACCAGCACGACGTGGGGGAGGGTCGAGGTGCGCACCCCGAGGTTGGCCGCGCGGGCATAGCCGGCGCCGCCGCCGGTGTCGACGTACCGCCCGTGGAGCCGGGCGGCCATCAGCGCCCGGAGGCCGTCCACCCCCCGGGCGTTGTCGACCACGGCGACCGGCAGCTCGGCGGGAAGACCGTCGAGGAGCCCACTGATCTGCGTGGCGCTCCGGTAGCTCACCACGACCACCTCGAAGGGGGCCGGCATGGCCGGCGTCGGGGTGCTCACGACGACCGCCGGCCCGCGAGGATGCCGAGCAGGCGTCCGACCCGGACGAAGTTCCAGATGGCCGTGAGGACGCCGTCCTGGAGCGCGTGACGCGTCGTGCCTCCGGAAGCGCGGCCCAGCAGGGGGAGCGCCGCGGTGGAGCCGACGAGCCAGGTCGCGAGCGGACGGCTTCGACCGGCGACCGCCGCCGCCGCGGCGCCGGCGCCGAGGGCCGTCCAGCCGGCCGTCAGCAGCACGAGTCGCCGGCTCATGGGCGACATTCGGGTGAACCAGCCGGGGGAGGAGGTGTGCCACAGCTCCCGGCGCACGAACCGGCGCAGGGTGGCGGGGAACCCGTGGTGCACGGCGACCATGTCGTCGAGCTGGACGACCGTCCCGCCCTGGCCGCGGAGCCGGAGCGACAGGTCCGCGTCCTCTCCTGTCCGAAGCGTCTCGTCGAAGCCGCCGAGCATCTCCCATGCCTCTCGCCGCAGGACCAGGTGCTGGCTCCACAGCAGGGCCTCCGGGCGGGTGCGCTGGCGCTCGATCTCCGCCCACCGGGCCGCGACCCAGGGGGCGTCCGCGGGTGCGAAGGTCCGGGATCCCACCATGTCGGCGCGCTCCAGGCCGCTGAGCGCCGCCGCAGCCCAGCCCGGCGCCACCGAGCAGTCGGCGTCGACGAAGGCGACGTAGTCGACCGAGCCGAGGAGGCCGGCCCCCTGGTTGCGCAGGGAGCTGATGCTGACGTCGGGGAGGTCGACCACCCGGTCGGCCCATTGCTGGGCGATGCGGCGGCTGTCGTCGGTGGATCCGTTGTCGACCACGATGATCTGCTCGATCGCGGGGACCTGGGCGCGCAGGGAGGTCAGGCACCGGGCGAGGGTCTGCGCCTCGTTCTTGCACGGCACGACGACTCCGATGCGTGAAGACACGTCCCCCCCTTTCGCGCAGCACGATGAGCACCCCGGGGCCCGGACACCCCGACCTGACTCGTTCACGCTATTTCGCAATCGCCGGGGGAGGCGGAAACCGGGGACGCCTTCCCCAATTCCGGGGAGGTCGCCTCGCGATGGCCGAGTGGTCGCCACGGCCGGTGATGGACTGACGACCTACCCGACATCGATGGCGGATCCAGAAAGCAGTGGAGAGCGGATGAACGAGTACTTCGACAGAGCCCCCATGCGCCAGCAGGGCGCGACGACGACGCCGACCGGCTCGACCTTGCTCCTGAGCATGTGGCGGCACAAGGTCCTGGTGATCGTGGCCACCCTGCTCGGCATCGCACTGGGGCTGGCTTTCACGACGATGCAGCCGACGACGTACCAGGCAGAGTCCCGGGTGTTCCTGTCCTCGCACGCCGAGTTCGACCCCAGCGGTCAGAACGACTTCGTCAACGACCCTTCCCGGTTCGTCGAGCAGCAGGCCGCCATGATGACCTCGGCCCCGGTCCTGGCTGCGGCCATCTACGCCGGAGCCCCGGCCGACGACGTCCGCGACCTGCGCGCGTCTCTGGAGGTCGTCGCCTCCGACGGGTCGGACATCGTCACGGTCAGGGCGACCGCCGGGAACGCCAAGGACGCCGAGGCGCTGGTCAACGCGGTCGTGCGCGCCTACCAGGCTCGCATCCGGAACGGCGTCGCCATCCTCGTGGCCCAGATGAAGGACGTCATGGGGGCCGACGAGCTGCAGAACGCCCAGCGCCAGGCGGCGGTCTACGGCGACGGTGTGTCGCTGGTCGAGCCGGCCACGGCCGCTGAGGTCTCCTCGGGGATTCGCAACGCGACGCTGCTGGGCCTCACCGGGTTCCTGCTCGCCGTGGGTGCCGGGCTGATCAGGGACGCACTGCCCGTGCGGGCGCGATCGCGCCGCCGGTGGCGCCAGGGCCGCACCTCCGCAGCCCAGCCGAAGCTCCAGGCCGCCGCCGCCGGCGCGCGCACGCAGGCCCGACGTACCTCCCCGGAAGCGTCATAGCCTCCCCGCCGGCGACGATCCCGCCGAGGTCCGGGACGTCGCGCACACGCCGCGCCGGCCGGGTCGCCAGCGCTCTCGTCATCACGCTGTGTCTCGCCCTGCTCGGCTCGTCGTGCAACGGCAAGAGGGTCAACCAGGCCGCCGGACTCCCGTGTGGTGGGCCGGACGGCCCCCAGATCGGGGTCTTCCGCGAGACGAAGCCGGCCGAGGTCGACAAGTTCGAACGGTGGCTCGGGTGCCCGATCGACCTGGTGATCGACTACTCGGCGCGTGACAACTGGCACGAGATCTCGACGCCGACCTATCTGATGCATGCATGGGAAGGCGAACCTCGCACGCTGGTGCTCGGGGTCGCGATGCTGCCGGAGGTGGAGCAGGCGAGCATCGAGCAGGGCGCGGCGGGGGAGTACGACGCCCACTTCCGCAGGCTGGGCCAGCTGCTCGTCGACCACGGTCGCGAGGACACGATCCTGCGGGTCGGCTGGGAGTTCAACCTGTCGGCGTCGCCCTGGTTCACCGAGGACGCCGCGGCCTTCCGCGAGTACTGGCGCCGGATCGTCCACGCGATGTCGGTGCCGGGAAGTGACTTCGTCTTCGACTGGAACCCCAACAACGGCGTCACGCCGGTGGATGCCGTCGACTACTACCCCGGCGACGACGTGGTCGACGTGATCGGGGTCGACGCCTACGACCACTACGGCGTCGGCACCTACCCCTACCCGGATGCGTGCGACGACGCGTGTCGCACGTCGGTCCAGCAGCACGTGTGGGACGAGTCCACCTACGGTGGCGACCACGGCCTCCGCTTCTGGAGCAGCTTCGCCCGCAAGCACGGCAAACCGCTCTCGCTCCCCGAGTGGGGTCTGTGGGACAAGCCCAACGGCACCGGTGGCGGCGACGACCCGGTCTACCTGCGCAACATGCACGACTTCGTCAGCGACCCGGTCAACAACGTGCTCTACCAGGCCTACTTCGAGTTCAACGGCATCGACGGGGAGCACCGGTTGATGACGACCTTCGCGGGCACCGGCCACATGTACCGGGAGCTCATGGCGACTGGCCGCTGAGGGAGCTGTCCTGCGGCGTACCGGCGGACCGGTCGCGCCGGAGCCAGTGCCCGGTCCGGTGGCCGACGTGCCAGCCGAGCTGCCACACCGCTGCGCCCAGCTCTCCGCGACCGGGGTGTCGCGCCAGGGGCCCGACGTAGCGCCGCACCGTCTGCCAGGCAGAGGCCGGCACCGCGGCGACCTGTGCCGTGGCGGAGCCGGTCGGGAGGCCGAGCCCGTAACGCCGGTCGAGCTCCGCGTGGGCCCGTCCGTAGGCCCAGCCCTGGCGCCAGAGCGCGCCGAGGTCCTGCCGGAGCCGGACGTGCACCACCGCCCGGGGTTCGAAGCCGAGGTGGTGGCCGGCGAGCTGGAGTCGCCAGGACAGGTCGATGTCCTCGAGATGACGCTGGCGCACGTCGAACCCGGCGACGGCCAGGAAGACCTCGCGGTGCACGCCCAGGTTCTGCGCCGAGGCGTGCGGGAGGAAGTGCGAGGGTTGCAGCCCGTCTCGCTGCGGCACAGGCCGGGCCGCGGCAGCCCAGGCCGGGTTCAGGGTGGTGGCGTCGAGCGGTCCAGCGACCACGGCTCGCCGGGACAGCGCGTCGGCCATGGCCGCCACCCACCCCGGGGAGACGACGTCGTCGGCGTCGCAGAACAGCAGGTGCTGCCCCAGAGCCTCCCGGGCACCGACGTTGCGGGCGTGCCCCGCCCCGGTGCGCGCCGACGCGTCGACCACCCGCAGCAGCGGCAGGTCAGGCAGGTGGGACAGGGCACGCGTCCGGGTGTCGTCGCGGGAGCCGTTGTCGCAGACCAGCACCTCGAAGCCGCTCGCGCCGACCTGGGCCGCGAGCGCATCGAGCTGGTGGTCGATGACGTCCGCGGCGTTCAGGGCAGCGATGACGACGCTGACGGCCGGGTCCCCTTCAGGCATGGGCAACCTGGCTGACCCTCTCCGCCTCCGAGCCGAAGTCGTGGGCGGCCTGGCGGCGCCGCAGCTCGTCGACGAGCCGGCCCGGGGGGAGGACGACGTCGTCGTAGCCGATCACGTCGTCCTTGCGTACGTCGTGCCGGAGCACGCAGCCCTCCGCTACGCCGATCGGAAGCAGACGCCCGGTCGCGGTCACGTCCGCCCGCTCCGCCTGGCCGTAGGTGTCGTAGCCGCCGAGTCCGTCCAGGACGGTCCCGGCGGGGAGGTCCCGCTTCGCGGTGGTGACCACCTCGACCAGCGGGCCGGCGATCGGGGTGATGGCGGCATCGCCGAAGAGCACGGCGCGGGCGACGGTCGTGGGCACCTCGAAGTGGCACAGGTGGTAGGGCGTGTAGAAGCTGTAGAGCGGCCCCGGGCCGAGCTTGTAGAGATCGAGGTAGTGGCGCTGCCGCGGGTCGTCGTGGGTCGCGAGCACGAAGACCCCCGGCCCGGGACGGGAGCCGACGACGTAGTCGACGACCCCTCCCAGGCTGCGCAGCTCCTCGACGTCGTACATCTCCACGAGCTCGTCGACGTGGCCCGGCCAGTCCCGTCCGCCCATCCCGCGCCGCGCCACGGTCATCCCGGTCGCGTTGGCCACGGTGGCCTGCTCGATGGAGATCTTGGTCCCGTCCGCGAACGAGGTCACCATGTGCGGGTCCTGCCCCCACCGGGCGGCGAAGGACGCCTGGGTGGTCGGGGTGCGGTACGGATCCTGCAGCCCCTTGACGTTGCCGCACACCAGCGGCTCGAGGCCGAGCCCGCGCACGAACCGCACGAGGTTCATCTGGACGCCGGGCTGGTCGCCGTCGCAGCCCGTGAGGATCACCTCGGCCCGGCGGGCTGCCACGGACAGGATCGGACCCACGGTGGCGTCGACCTCGGCGTTCATGAGCACGACGTGCTTGGCGTGGTCGATGGCCCGGACCGCCACGTGGCAGCCGTACTCCACCGCGCCCGTGGCCTCGACGATCGCGTCGATCGAGAGCGCGTCGCACACGGCTTCGAAGCTCTCGGTGACGACCGGGACCCCGCGTGCGACCCAGTGGTCGACGGCGGCAGGGTCGTCGGCCACCGCGAAGTGCTCCACGCCTGCCTCGCGGTAGGCGCGCTCGGCGTTCGCCAGCGTCCGGTTGGCGATGGCCACGAGCTCCATCCCCGGGACGCTGTTGACGATCTGGTTGGTCAGGCCCCGCCCCATGAAGCCGGCCCCGACCAGGGCGACACGCACCGGTCGGCCCTCGGCCGCCCGTCGTCGCAGCGCCGTGTCGACGAGGATCATGCCGAGACCTCCGAGAGGGCGGGACCACGCAGGCCCGCCGGGTCCCGCTGCGACAGCAGCTGCCACGACGCGTCCTTGTCACTGATCACGCTGACCTCGAGCGGCCAGTCGATCCCGAGGTCGGGATCGTCGTGGCGCAGGCCGCGCTCCGCCATCGGCTCGTAGCTGCCGCCGACCTGGTAGGCGACCTCGGTGTCGTCGACCAGGGTCTGGTAGCCGTGCGCGAAGTACGGCGGGACGTAGAGCGCCCGACGGTTCTCGGCCGACAGCTCGACGGCCACGTGCTGGAGCCGCGTCGGCGACGCGGGCCGCATGTCGACGATGATGTCGACGATTGCTCCGCGGGTGCAGCGCACCAGCTTCGCCTCCGGGTGCGGCGCGACCTGGAAGTGCATCCCGCGCAGGGTCCCGCGACGGTGGTTGAACGACAGGTTGCACTGCTCGACGAGGGGCTCGAGCCCGGCAGCCAGGAACTCGTCGCGGCAGAACGTCCGCGCGAAGAAGCCGCGCTCGTCCGAGCGCATCTCCACGTCGAGGACCGCAGGGCCCGGGATCGCGGTGTGGCTGATGATCATGGCTTCCTCCAGAAGAGCTGCTCATCGAGCTGCTGGGTCGAGATGAGGTGCTGCAGCTGCAGGAGCCGGGTGTGGCCCCTGCCGGTGAACGTCTCCTCGTCGAGGGAGATGCTGCTGAAGACGTCGTGGAGCTGGCGGGCGCCGCGCACGGCGTCCCAGTCACAGGCGAACCCCGGCAGCTTGTTGGCGATCTTCTCGAACGACACCCGGTAGCTGCGGTTGTCCCCGCTGCTCGTGCCGACGGAGAGCTCGCAGCCGGGGAAGGTGCCGGCGACGATCTCGGCGATCTCGCGGACCCGGTAGTTGTGCCGGGTGTCGCCGACGTTGAACTTCTCGGCGTGGACGACGTCGCGGGGTGCCGCCAGGACCAGCCGGATCGCCTGCGCGATGTCGAGCGCGTGGACCAGCGGCCGCCAGGGGCTGCCGTCGCTGACCATGGCGATCTTGCGCTGCGTCCACGCCAGGCCGCTGAGGTTGTTGAGCACGATGTCGAACCGCATCCGCGGCGAGGCGCCGTACGCCGTCGCGTTGCGCAGGAACGTCGGGGAGAAGTCGTCGTCGGCCAGGGCCGACACGTCCCGCTCCACCAGCGCCTTGCACTCGGCGTACGCCGTCTGCGGGTTCAACGGCGACTCCTCGTCGACCTCGCCGTCGGCAAGGCCGTACACGCTGCAGGAGGACATGTAGACGAAGCGGGAGACGCCCGCCTGCTTGGCCAGGTTGGCCAGCCGCACCGAGCCCAGGTGGTTGATGTCGTAGGTGATGGTGGGCGACAGCTGGCCCAGCGGGTCGTTGGACAGCTCGGCCATGTGGACCACGGCGTCGACGCCCTCGAGGTCCTCGACCGTGACGTGGCGCAGGTCCTTGACCAGGGTTCGCGGCGTCGAGTCGACCCCGTTGTACAACCAGCCGGCCTTGTAGAAGCCGGTGTCGACGCCCAGGACGTCGTGCCCGTCGCGCATCAGCTCGGGAGCGAGCAGGCAGCCGAGGTAGCCCTCGGTGCCGGTGACCAGAACCTTCATCTCAGTCCTCCCAGACCTTCCACGGGGCCTGTCCCGTGTCCCACAGGTTGTTGAGCTCGGTCCAGTCCCGGAAGGTGTCCATGCCCTTCCAGAAGCCCTCGTGCTGGTGGAGGGAGAGCTCGCCGTCGGCGGCCATCCGCTGCAGCGGCTGCTGCTCCAGCAGCAGCTCCGGCTCGTTGTCGAGGTACTTGTCGAGCATCACCCGGTCGAACATGAAGAAGCCGCCGTTGACCCAACCGGTCGCCAGGGTGGGCTTCTCGTTGAACTCGCTGACCCGGTCGCCCTCGACGTGCATCTCGCCGTAGCGGCTCTGGGGGTGCACCGCGGTGACGGTGCCGACACGGCCTCCCTGAAGGTGTGTCTGCACGAGCGAGTCGAGGTCGACCGTCCCGATGCCGTCACCGTAGGTCAGCATGAACACGTCGCTGTCGATGTACTGCTCGGCCCGCTTGACGCGCGCGCCCGTCCCGGTGTGCAGGCCGGTCCCGGCGAAGGTGATCTCCCAGTCCTCGGATGCCTGCGACCCGCACCAGCGGGGTGCAGCGTCGGCCCGGAGGTCCAGGGTGAAGTCGTCCTGGTGCTCCCGGTAGTCGAGGAAGTACCGCCTGATCTGGTCACCCTTGTAGCCCAGGCACAGCACGAAGCGACGGAACCCGTAGTGGGAGTAGGTCTTCATGATGTGCCACAGGATCGGGCGGCCTCCGATGTCCACCAGCGGCTTGGGCAGCTTCTCGCTCGCCTCACGCAGCCGGGTGCCCATGCCGCCGCACAGGATCACGACCGGGATGTCGGCTGGATTGATGTCACGCGTCTTCATGCTCTTCCCCTTGAGTGATGAGCCTCGTGCCGAGTGCAACGAGGGTCGAACGGACCTCAGGCCCCTGGCTGTCTGATCACGGAGACCGCGGTGCGCAGCAGGATCTTGAGGTCGAGCCACAGCGACCAGTTCTCGATGTAGAAGTTGTCGAAGCTGGCCCGGTCGTCGATCGAGGTGTCGCCCCGCAAGCCGTTGACCTGGGCCCAACCGGTCAGGCCGCTGGGCACCCGGTGCCGGGCCAGGTAGCCGGGGAAGCGGGTGGCGAACTCCTCCACGAACTGCGGGCGTTCGGGCCGGGGACCCACCACGCTCATGTCCCCACGCAGGATGTTGATCAGCTGGGGCAGCTCGTCGAGCGAGCTGACCCGCAGGAGCCGTCCGACCCTGCCCAGGCGGGGATCGTGGCTGATGCTCCACCGGGACTGCGACTCCGTGTCGTCGACCGGCGTCATCGAGCGGAACTTCATCAGCTCGAACGGCCGACCGTCCATGCCCACGCGCTGCTGCCGGAAGATGACGCCCGGCCCGCCCTCGAGGCGCACGGCGGCCGCGCAGATCGCCATCAACGGCGCGAGGACGACGAGCGCCAAGCCGGCGAAGACGATGTCGAAGATCCGCTTGAGACGCCAGGAGGCACTGCGGCCCGCGGACCGCCGCAACCGCACCAGCGGCATCCCCCAGATCATCTCCATGTTGTCGCCCAGCTGGTGCAGCTCGAAGAGGCGTGGGATGAGGAAGAGCTCGCACCGGGAACGGTGGCAGTCGCGGACCAGGCTGACCAGCTCGGAGTCCGGGAGCTGCCCGTAGGCGAGGACCACCACCCGGGTCCCCGAGCGCTGCAGGACCTGCCTGAGCTCCGAGATCTCGCCCAGCTGGGGCGCCGGCAGGCCGGCGGCGGTCCGGTTGCCCAGGAAACCGCGCAGGTCCAGGCCGTACTCCGGGTGCTGGCGCAGGGCCTCCGCGACCCGGCGAGCAGCTGTTCCCGTGCCCACGATGAGCGTGCTGTGCGAGACGACCCCCGTCCTGCGCAACCAGCGCACGACGGCGTAGCAGCCCGCCCGGGCGGCCAGCAGGGCGATCAGCGTGCTGCCGGCCTGCTCGACGAAGTCATGGCTGTGCGGACCTGCGGTTCCCGAGCTGAGGAGAAGGATGGCGATCGCGACGACCCACCGACCGACCAGCTGGGGAAGGTCGTCGAGCAGCGAGAGCTGGAGCCGGGAGCGGTAGAGACCGCCCGTGCCGTGCAGGACGAGGACGAGCCCCGTCAGGAGAAGGGTGGCCAGGAGCGACGTGCGGGACACGACTCCTCCCACCAGGCACGCGCTCACGTCCGCGAGCACCAGGAGGGGCCGGACACCGTCGCGCAGCAACACCGACAACGGACCGAAGCGCCAGGCGCGCAGCGCGAAGCGTGGTGCGGCGCGGCGCCAACGCCGCCCGCCCAGAGTGTGGTGATCCGCTGCTGCAATCTTCACTCGGGTTCCTCAATCTTCCGTCGGCACTGGTCGGCCGACGATTCGAAGTCTCGGCGGATCCAGCCCCTCATCGGACCAGGACAACGCCTTGTTGCCTGAAATTGGGGACAGCTCGAGAGGCGGTTCCCGGCAGGTGGAAAACTCGCCCGCGGGCATCGCGAACCAGGCCCCCCTGCGGGGCCCGTGAGGGGTGTCACTCCCCGAGGTGCTCGGCCAGCTCCTCGCCGACCTGGGGACCGGACGCGCGCGGTGTGAGGGCTCGCCCGGCCCGTCGGTGACCGGCGTGCCAGCCCAGGGACCACACCGCGAACCCCAGTCCCCCGAGGGGGTTCCGGCGGACCCGGCGGACCATCAGCCCGAGCGTCGCCCAGCGGCTCGCCTCGTGGCGTTCGACCGGCGTCTCGGTGTCGAGGTCGGCTGCCGCCCCCGAAGACCGGAAGCTGCGGGACTCGAGCAGGGCCCAGGCCCGCCCGTAGTTGTACCCCTGACGGAACTGGGACTGGAACGTGTTGCGGAGCCGGACGTGGACCAGGGCGGCGGGCTCGTAGTGCAGGGCGTGGCCGGCCTGCTGCAACCGCCAGCTGAAGTCCACGTCCTCCAGGCACTCGAGCCGCTCGTCGAACCCACCCACCTCCAGGAAGACGCGGCGCTCGATACCCAGGTTGCCGGCGCCGGCGTACGGCATGGAGTCGGCGCCGGCCTGCAGGCCCTCCGCGAGCGGTCGGGCAACCTGGACCCGGTGGGTGTTGAGGCGGGTGATGTCGACGCGGCCGGCCACCACGGGGTGGTCCTTGAGGGCGTTCACCATCGCGGACACCCAGCCGGGGGCGGCGACATCGTCGGCATCGCAGAAGAGGATCAGGTCCCCGCGGGCTGCCCGCACCCCGATGTTCCGGGCCGCTGCGGGGCCCCTCCGGGCGGAGGCATCGATCACCCGGGTCCGCTGGTCGTCACGGGCCGCGTCCAGGCTGCCGTCGCGGGAGCCGTTGTCGCAGACCAGGATCTCCAGCGGTCCGCGATAGTCCTGGGCCGCCAGGGCGCGCAGCTGCTCGGCGAGCAGCTTGCCCGCGTTGTACGTCGGCACGACGACGCTGACCGTCATCAGGGTCCGCCGTTCGCCCGGCGCTGGAACCACGCGCAGCGGTGGTGGGGGTGACGGGTGAGCAGGTCCTCGGTCGTGAGGAACGCCCAGCCCTCATCCACCAGCTGCGCGAGCAGCAGGTCCGTGGACCGGGGACTGTCGAACACGTGGCCGCCGTCGAGGTCCAGGTCGGCGAGCGAGTCGTGCAGGAGCATGATCGCTCCGGGATGACAGGCGTCGCGGGCTCGCGCGGCGACGCGCTCGGGCGGCTCCCCGGACCAGTCCTGCGCCCACGCCGACCAGATGACCGTCTCCAGGTCCAGCGCGTGGGCGACGCGTGCCTGCGCCGCGGTCAGGGCGCCGTACGCGGGCCGGTAGAGGCGCACCTCCTGCCCGCTGACCTGCTCGAGCGTGCCACGGCCGCGGACCAGCATCTCGCGGGTCTCCGTCGGTGACAGTGGGGTGATGTCACGGTGGTCGACCCCGTGCAGGGCCACGCCGTGACCGGCGTCCACCACCGCTCGGACGAGGTCGGGGTGCCGCTCGGCGGCCCCGCTCAGCATGAAGAACGTGGCGCGTGCGTCGTGGCGCGCGAGGGCCTCGAGGACGCCCGGCGTGAACCGGGGGTCCGGCCCGTCGTCGAACGTCAGGGACAGCACCTGCTGGTCGGTGCGGGCGCAGATCGCCGAGCTCACCGGCAGCAGCACACGGAAGGCGAGGTTCGCCCAGGCATCGGAGCGGCGTGCCGGCCGCTGACCGGTCTCGAAGTCGGCTGCCCAGGAACGTCGCACCATGGTCGGGCGCGCAGGGGGCCGCACACGGAGGGCCGTGTGGACGTGCCTGTCCGAAGGTCGCGGGTCGAGCCCGCGCTGCCGCTGCCGCTGAAGCAATGTTCTCCCCATCCCTGGTCGTCTCCCGTGCAGACGACCCGTGCCAGCACCATCACCCACCGCGGGGGCTGCGGGAGCTGGTCTGGACGGAGACCCCCATCATTGGGTAGCGGGGTGCGGGGCCTCGTCGTACAGCTCGTCGGGGCAGGCGGTGCCGTGGGACAGGGCGTACGGCGCGGCGATGCGATAGGTGCCCGGCCGGGGCGCGTGGAGGACCGTCCAGCCGTCGTCGGGCTGGTCGGAGTCGGGGGGCAGCTCCAGCTCGCTGAGGCAGCCGTTCACGTTGACGACCGGGGACCCCGGCGAGACCGACTCGGGCGCCGGGACCACCGCGCCCTGTTCGTCGACCAGGCTCAGCCACGGTGAGTCGGGGATCCGCACGGTCACCGTGGCGGCCCTCGGGAGGGTCAGGACCACCTCGCTCGCGTCGAAGTGGGTCACGACGGCCGGCGGGTCTGCCAGAGGTGTCGGTTTCCTGACCTCGAAGAGCCGCCAGTTGGCGTCGGACCACACTTCGCGCAGGTAGTGGAGTCCGCCGGCCACCAGGGCGTACTCATCGACCGCAGCTCCGTCGGGCTCGCCGGTCGACAGCACGACGTAGCGAACCGCCCACCGGTCGAGCCACGCCCGGTAGGACGCCGGCGTCAGTGCCCCCTCCTCGTAGAAGACCGGGTTGCGTTCGGCGTCGGCCTGCCGGTTCCAGCCTCGTGCCAGGTTGACGTGCGGTGCCAGGGCCGAGGCCTCGCGGTGACTGCGGGCCGGCACGACCTCGACCCGTGCCCGGCTGGCGTTCCTCGCCTCGAGCTGGTGGACGAGGGGATCGAGGTCTGTCGTCCAGGCGGCGGTCGGTGTCGTGTCGACCACGTCCCGGGTGGCGGTGCTCACCTGCCAGATCGACGAGGTGGCGATGGCGAGCGCGAGGGCGACCGACGTCACGGCGGGTCCGCTCGGGCCGGTCGGGCCCGACCAGGCCCAGGGACGTGGCAGCGACGGGGCTCGCGCGGCGAGCGCGACGAGCAGCACCCCGCCGAAGAGCAGGCCGAGGCGGGTGACGTTGGTGCCGACCTGCGAAGGGACCACCCACGCCGCGAGGACCGCCGCGACGTACAGCAACGAGCCGATGCGCACCGTGCGCCACGACGCCGGGGCCAGCACCAGGCAGCAGAGGCCCACCACGACGGGCAGGACCGTCGACGACCAGCCCATCGGCTGCTTGCCCGCGAACGGGAACAGCCAGGCCGAGAGTGCCACCACCACAACGGGGGGCACCCCGATGGCGTACGCCGCCGACCGGCGCCGCTGCAGCCACAGCGCGGCCGCGATGATGCCCAGGAACAGTCCGGCAACCGGGCTCGACGCGGTCGCCAGCCCGGACAGCAGCCCGGCGAGGACGGACCTCGGCCAGCGGTGCCGGCCCCGGGCGGAGCGCCAGTGCCAGGGCCAGGCGAAGACGACCGCCAGGGCGGCCAGCCCGAACATGACGCCGAGGCCGAAGGTCACCCGGCCGGAGACCGCGTTGCCGGTCAGCGCGAGGGCGCCGTACAGGGACGGCCACAGGGGATGCTGCAAGGCCTTGCTGCGCACCATCAGCAGCGCCAGCAGCCCGGCCGAGAGGGTGCCGGCGAGCACCATCGTGGTCCGGACACCCAGCGCGCCCATGACGTAGGGGGAGAGGACGCTGTAGGACACGGGGTGCAGGCCGCCGTACCAGGCGAGGTTGTAGGCGCTGCCGGGATGGGTCCTGGCAAAGTCGGCCCACGCGTCCTGGGCGGCGAGGTCGCCGCCGCTGTTGGCGAGCAACCACACCCAGAGCAGGTGCAGCACAGCCGCGGCGACGAGCGCGGCCAGGACAGGATGTGGCGACCACCAGGCGGGCGCCGACCGGACGGGAGCAGGCAGAGGGAGCCGGCCGGGCCGGCTGCTCGGTGCGGCCGAGACCCCGCTTCCCCCTCCCATGGCACCCTCTCTGCAGGACTCGCAGGGCGCGTGTCATCGCCCTCTGCGAAGTGTCCCTCACTGATAAAATCGATCGTTCTGCGCCACACCGCATCAGGAATTTTTGGGACGTCACGATGGAAATGACCGCACCACCCGCCGCGCAGAGACTCGCGCCGGCTGACGACGCGCCCGCGGACGACCTGTCCGCCCGTGGCTGGCTGGTCGGCGTCTGGGCGGTGGTCGCTGCGTTCGCCGTCGTGACCGCCGTCTGGTCGCACCACGTGGGGGTCCCGCTCAGGGACCCGGGTGGCCGGATGTTCGCGGTGCGGCTGACGAGCGCGGTGGTCCTGTTCGGGATCCTGGCCCTGGTCGACGCGAGTCTCCGCGCACGTCGTGCCGGGTCCATCCGTGGGGCGCTCGCGATGCTGCGCTCGCGCTGGCCGCTGCCGCGCCTCGCCCTCGCCCTCACCGGGCTGCTGGCCTATCACGTCGTCTACGTGTGCTACCGCAACCTGAAGAGCTGGGACGTGTTCAACCAGCTCCGCGACGACGAGCTGGTCCGCCTCGAGAACTGGCTCTTCCTCGGCCACAGTCCGGCGAGCCTGCTGCACGACGTCCTGGGTCAGGGGGTGGCTGCCTACGTGCTGGTGGTCGTCTACAAGGCCTTCACCTACCTGGTGCCGCTGTCGCTCGTGTCAGCGCTGGTGTTCGTCGACCGGATCCGCGACGGCTACGTCTTCCTGGTGTCCGCCCTGTGGGTCTGGATCCTGGGGGTGGGTTCGTACTACCTGATCCCCACGCTCGGTCCGTTCGCGGCCACACCCCAGGACTTCTCGGGGCTGCCGCACACTCCGATCACGACGACCCAGGCGGAGTACCTCGCGGAACGCACCTACCTGCTCCAGCATCCACAGGCAAGCGATGCCTTCGCCAGCATCTCCGCGTTCGCGAGCCTGCACGTCGCCTTCACCTGCCTGATGCTGCTCATGCTGCGCTACTACGGGTGCGTGCGGTCGGCGCGGCTCATGGCCGGCTACCTCGTGGCCGTCATGGTGGCCACGGTCTACCTCGGTTGGCACTACGTCCTCGACGACGTCGCCGGTGTCGCGATCGCTGCGCTGGCCGTGCTCCTGGGCCGCGTGATGGTCTATCCGAGGGGCCGGGGTGCACTCACTCCGCACGGTCCTTCCCGCGGACGTCTGCCTGCGCCACGAGCCCCGAGGCGACGTCGCGGAGCCTGAGGTTGCCGTGCGAGGAGGCGCGCAGCAGGAACGCGAAGGCCCGGTCGCTGTCGAGCCCGTAACGCTCCATGACCAGGCCGACGGCCTGCCCGATGACCGTCCGGGACTCCAGGGCCTTGTGCAGGTCGGCCACCTCGCGGGCCTGGTGCAGCGCGAGGGCGGCATGGGCGGCGAAGAGGTCGGCGATGTTCTCGGCATCGGGGTGGATGGAGTCGCGCGACGTGGAGTAGAGGTTGAGCCCTCCCATGCTGCCCTCATGGTCGAGGACGATCCGGACGGCCAGCTGCGAGCGGAGTCCGAGCCGGACGGCCTGCGGCATGTAGTCCGGCCACCGCTGGTCGTGCCGGGCGTGGGCCACGACGACGAGTGGCGTCTCGCGCATCGCCGAGACGCAGGGGCCCTGGCCGATCTCGTACTGGAGACGATCGAGCTCCCAGACCAGGCCGTCGGTGGCGGCCTTCGTCTCGATCCTGTCCTGCCGGTCGATGATGGAGATGCCGACGTGCCCGAAGCCGGGCACCGACCGGGCGGCGGTGGTCGCGATGGCCGCCAGGGTCTCGTCCAGGGACTGCTCCTGGCTGATCGTGCGGGCGGCGGCAGCAAGGGCCGCGGCGTAGTCGGTCGGCGAGCTCACATGGTCCTCCTGCCCGAGTGCCTCGACGTTACTCCCGATGGGGGAGTGGCGCCCGCGTTGATGGCGCGCCTGACCCGCTTCCTCGCGACGACGGAACCCGAGGGGCCCGTGGTCGACGCGTTCCGGACCGGTCACCTGGTCGCCGAGGACCTCCCCGAGCAGGAGGCGCGCTGGCCGATGCTGCAGCAGGCACGAGGCCAAGGGGGTGCTGGCCTACGAGCACGACGTCGCCCCGGGATAGCCCGAACGGCGTCGCGGTTCAGGCGCCGGAGCCGGTCGTGCCCGGGTCGCGGTCCTCGGGTTCCGGGTCCGTCGCGATCTGGTCCTGAGCCAGGCGGGCGTAGTCATCGGGCAACCCCTGGACGATGACGACCGCGGCCAGGTCGCGCAGCTTCACGTTGGTGTGGCTGGAGTAGCGCCGCAGGACCTCCATCGAGGCGTCGATCGTCATGTCGTAGCGCTGCATGATGACGCCTTGCGCGACGCCGATCACCTGTCGGCTCTCCATGGCCGCGCGCAGCCCGCTGATCCGGTTGGCAGCACGCGCAGCGGCGGCTGCGTGCGGCGCGAAGATGAGGGCCCGGGCCACGCTCTCGGCGTCGAAGGCATGGGGGCGGGCGGCGTACAGGGTGAGGTCGCCGATCGTGTGCCCGCCGGTCGAGAGATGGACGCTGAGCATGGAGCCGACGCCGGCGGCTGCGACCCGCTTCGACCACAACGGCCAGCGCGGGTCGCTGTGGACGTCATCGACGAGGATGGACTGCCCGGCGCGGTCGGCCCCGTCGACGCCGTCCATCGAGGGACCCTCGCCGAGCTCGGCCTGCCAGCTGCCGGCGACTTCCGCGAGGGGAGACGTGGCGGCGATCGTCTCGACTCCGTGTCGGCGACGCCGCGAGATGCCACTCCAGTCGCAGGCCGGCACGATGTCGACGGCACGGTCTGCGATCCGCTGGAGCGTCACGGACTCGTCGGGGTCGCCCAGCAGCTCACGACTGACCCGAGCGAAGAAAGCAGCGAGATCTTCCCCGTTGTCCACGGGACAGATTCCTCTCAATACCGAGGCGCCGGCGAGGCCTTGGCCTGACCCCTGCGCGCTTGCAGGAGGGTAGTCCCTCGTTTCCTCCGCCGTGGGTGCAGGGGGGAGCACGCGCCGTACGACGGTCAACGGTCTAGATCACCTCGCGCGCGCCGGCCGGTCGGGGACGACCGTCGCCCGGTCCGGGACCTTCGTCGCTGTCGACACGGCCGGGCCCGTCCGCACACTGAGGAGAGCGGCCGCATCAGGGCCGGGGGAGGTGCGGCATGACGTGGGCCATCGTGCAGATCCTGGTGTTCCATGCGGCGCTGTGGACGCTGCTGGCGCTGCTCACCGTCCTCGAGCCGCCGCACGCGCGACCCGAGGACGCCGCGGGCAGCCGAGGGCCGCGACTCGTGCCCGATCCGCCTCGTGACCAGCCGGACACCAACCCGCCGGACATGGCGAAGGACTCCGGGTCCCAGACGCGCCGCGCGGCCTGAGGCCCGGGTCCGTCCCGCCCACGAGAGGGGGCCTTTGTGCCCTGTCTGTGGCCCGCTGCCGCGTCACATCCTCGGACCAACGTCGGAGGAGAGGAGGCCGGGGTGCCGCGTGCTCGCGACCTGCTCAACCGCTTCCGCCCGACGGGGACTCCGGGTGCTCCGGGAGCCGCCGGTGTGCCGGTGGACCGCCACGCGAGCTCGGCCGCGGAGCTGGCGAACCTGTTCGCGGCCCTGGGCCCGACGGAGCAGGCGTGCACCCAGCTCCTGGAGGCGGCGCGGTTGGACGCAGCGCGAACCCGGGACCGGGCGGACGAGCAGGCTCGTCAGCTGGTGGCGGAGGCCCGCGACCGTCAGGCAACCGAGCGAGCGGCAGTCGTGGCGGAGATCCGGGGCCGCAGGGCCACGGAGTCCACGGCTGCCGCGCTCGCCTGGGAACGCCGGGCAGAGGAGATCCGGCGCGGCGCCGGCGAGCGGCTCCCCGGCTTCGTCGACGACGTGGTCGATGCCGTCCGCGGCCTCGTCGGCGACGGTGCCCCGTGAGCGCCGCCTGGGTCGCCGGCAGCGTCCGGGCCCGCTCGATGACCCGGCGCCGGCTCGGCCGGGCGGGTGCGCGCAGTCTCGCGTCCGCACCCACGCTGGAGGCCGCGCTCGCCGCGCTGGTGCGGACGCCGTACGGGCACGACGTGCGTCTCGGCCAGACGCTGTCCGAGGCACAGCGAGCGACGTACGACGCGTTGGTGTGGAACGCCCGCGTGCTCGGGGGGTGGGTGCCGCGTAGCGGGGCGAGCCTGCTGCGCGTGCTCCTGGCGCCGTTCGAGATCGCCAACGTGGCCGACCACCTGGGGCGCCTGCGCGGCGAGGAGACGCCTCCACCGTTCCGGCTCGGGAGCCTGGGAACCACCTGGCCGAGGCTGGCCGGCACGAGCGATGCCGGGCAGCTCCGGCGCGTGCTCGCGACCTCGGCCTGGGGGGACCCCGGCGGTGACTCGGCCGACGACATCGTGTGGTCGATGCGCATGTCGCTGGCCGACCGGCTGACGGCGGTCGTTCCTGTGGCGGCGCCCTGGGCCAGCGGGGCGGTGGCGCTGCTGCTCGCGCGCCTCGCCGGTCTCGAGGACAGTCGGCTGCCCGCGGGGGCCAGGCTCCCGGCTGCTCGGGTGGTGGGCCCCGGACCGGTGCTCGCGTCCTCGCTGCAGGAGGTCCTGTCGGCGCTGCCACGGCACGCAGCCTGGGCGGTGGAGGGCGTGCAGGGACCCGAGGACCTGTGGCGGGCCGAGTGCCGGTGGTGGGCCAGGGTGGAGCGTGACGGCTTCCAGCTGGCCCGCAGTGCCGGGCCCCGGTCCTCCGTCCTGCTCGGTGCCCTGGCGCTGATGGCGAGCGACGCCTGGCGGGTCCGCGCGGCGCTGGAGATCGCGGCCCGCCCCGACGCGCCCGTGGAGGCCTTCGATGCGGTGGCGTGAGGCCCTGCACCCGGTCGGCATGGAGCGGGTGGCGCTCGTGGCCCCCGGGCCCGCCCTGCGTGACCTCCTGGTCGCGATCGGCGACCAGGGCACGGTCGAGCTCGACGAGCTCACCGAGGGCGACGCACCCACCCAACCCGGGTCGGCGGCCGCACGTCTGCAGCGGCTGTCCGGCCGTCCCGAGACGGCCGGGCTCTCCCGTCGCGTGCCGGACCTCGACGAGTGCGAGCGACGGGGACGGACCGACCTCATCGCGGGTGAGGCGCAGCTCGAGCACCGCGCCCGGCAAGCGGTCACCCGGGGGCGGGTGGTCGCACTCCTCGGCTGGACCCCGACGCGCGCGGTGCCTCCGCTCGCGGAGCGGCTCGAGAGCCTCGGCGCCGCCGTCGCGCCGCTTCCGCGCCCCCGAGGCGTGCAGCCGCCCACCCTGCTTCCCGAGTCCGGCACCTCGCACGAGTTCGACCCCCTGGTGCGCACCTACGCCACCGTGCCGTACGCGGACGTGAACCCGTCCGTCCTGGCCGGCCTGGCGTACGTCGTCATGTTCGGCATCATGTTCGCCGACCTGGGCCACGGTGCCCTGCTCGTGCTGGCTGCCCTCGGGGTCCGGTTCGGCCGGTGGCCGCGGCTGGAGCGGCTGCGTCCGGTCTGGGTCTTCCTCGCCGGAGCCGGGGCCGCCAGCATGCTGTTCGGTCTGCTGTACGGCGAGTTCTTCGGTCCCACCGGAGTCGTTCCCACGCTGTGGCTCGCGCCCCTGGACCATCCCGTGACGCTCCTCGGCACGGCGGTCGCGGCGGGCTGCGTCCTGCTGGCCGGCGCCTACGCGCTCGGCACGGTCAACCGGTTCCGTGAGGGCGGCTGGCGCCGCGCCGTCTACGCGCCCTCGGGACTGGCGGGCACCACCGTGTTCCTGGGCGCGGGGCTGGTTGCCCTCGGGCTCTACCTGGACCTCGACTGGCTGACGGTGTTCGCGGCCCTGGCCATCGGCCTCGGGCTCGTGGCTGTCTTCGTCGGTCTCTTCGCGGCGTCGGGCGGCGGGGCCGCGGGCGGAGCCGAGGCCGGCGTGGAGCTGTTCGACCTGGTGATCCGCCTCGGCTCCAACGTGGTGAGCTTCGCTCGCCTGGCGGCCTTCGGGCTGACCCACGCCGCGCTCGGAGCGGTCATCTGGCAGGGCACGACCGGCCTGTGGGACAGGGGAGTGCCGGCCGCCGCCGCCGCGGTCCTCGTCTTCCTCCTCGGCAACGCCGTGGCGTTCGCGCTCGAGGGGGTCGTCGCCGCGATCCAGGCGCTGCGCCTGGAGTACTACGAGCTGTTCTCCCGGATCTTCGAGAGCGAGGGGCGGCCCTTCCAGCCCTGGCACGTCCCCCTGTCCACCCCGGAGGTGTCCGCATGACCTGGGTCCTCGTCCTGCCGTTCGTCGCTGTTGCCGCGGCCACGACCGGTCTCCTGCTCCGGCACCGGCGAGCCGGGGTGCGTGTCGTCCTCGCCTCGAGCGGCCTGCTCCTGCTGGCGGCAGGCGCGGTGCTGGTCATGGCGTTCCTCGCCGGACCGTCGACGGCGTCGACGGTCCCCGACGTGGCGAACGCGGCAGCGGCGCCGTCGTCCTCGTCCGACAGCGGGGCGGCCCTGATCGGCGCCGCGATCGCCGTGGCCGGGTCGTCCATCGGAGCGGCGATCGCCGTTGCCTACACCGGCTCGGCTGCGCTCGCCGCGATGAGCGAGCGGCCCGAGATCTTCGGCCGGGCCATGGTCATCGTGGGTCTCGCCGAGGGCATCGCGATCTACGGCCTCATCGTGTCGATCATCCTGATCGGGAAGGCCTGACGCGATGGGTGAGGTCGCCGCGATCGGCTCCGCCGACCTGGTCGCCGGCTTCGGTCTCGCCGGCGCCCGCGTCTGTGCGGTGGACGACGCGGAGTCCGCGCGGGCCGCGTGGCAGGAGCTGCCTCCGACCGTGGCCGTCGTGATCCTGACCGCGGCCGCCGCGACCGCGTTGCGGGAGCACCGCACCGCACCCCGGGCTCCGCTGTCCGTGGTGATGCCGTGAAGACCGGGGTGACGCTGATGCCCTCGCCCGACGTCCCCGACGTCCCCGGGGCCGCCGAGGGACAGCCCCCTGATGCCGGGCCGTCGACGCAGTGGGAGGCGCTGGCGCCGCTCCGGGCGGCGCTGCTCGCCGGGGCCCGTGCCGAGGCCGCGCGGATCCGTGACGCCGCCGACACCGAGGCGCAGCGGACCCTGGACCAGGCTCACCGCGAGGCCGCGGAGCTGCTCGCCACGGCCCGGGCGCAGGGCGAGGCGGATGCTGCGACGGTCCTCGCCGCGGAGGCCGCTGACGCCCAGCGCGTCGCACGCCAGGTCGTGCTGTCTGCCCAGCGCGACGTCTACGAGCGGCTGCGGGCCGAGGCCCTCGAGGTCGTGCGCCACCTGCTCGCCGATCCGGTGCCCCGCGCCGCGCTGGCGGCCCGGATCCGGGACCAGCTGGGGGAGGACGCCGCCGTCCGCGCCGACCCCGACGGTGGGTTGCGAGGCGAGTCCGGGGACGGCCGCAGCATCGACGCGTCCGCGGGTGCCCTGGTCGATCGCGCGCTCGCGGGCGTCGACGGGGACCGGCTGTGGGCGGCGCCGTGACCGACGTACGCCGTCCGCCTGCCGCCGGCCGCGTCCGGCGCGTCAGCGGCCCCCTCGTCGAGGTCGAAGGTCTCGCAGAGGTGGCGATGTCGGAGCTGGTCGGGCTCGGAGCCCGCGAGCTCCCCGGCGAGGTGGTCGGGATCAACCAGACGAGCGTGTCGGTGCAGGCCTACGAGTACACCGGCGGTCTCGCCGTCGGAGACCCCGCCAGGCCGCTCGGTCGGCCGCTGTCGGCCCGGCTCGGCCCCTGGCTGCTCGGAGGTGTCTTCGACGGCCTGCTCCGGCCCCTGGACACCGCGCCGACGTGGCTCGTGCCGCAGTCCGACCAGCCGAGCCCGGCCACCGCCTGGACCTGGCAACCGGCGGTCGCCCTCGGCGACGAGGTCGCCGAGGGCGCCGTGCTCGGCATCGTGCCCGAGGCGGGGAGCGTGGAGTACCGCGTCCTGGTGCCGCCCGGGATCACCGGACGGGTCGACTGGATCGCGGAGCCCGGGGAGCAGCCGCCCGACGGCCACGCGGCCGTGGTCTCCGGACGGCCGGTCGACGTGGGCGCCAGCTGGCCGGTACGCCGACCGCGGCCGGCACGCCGCCGGCTCGCGCCCGCCGAGCCGCTGCTCACCGGGCAGCGGGTCCTGGACGCGCTGTTCCCGATCGTGCGGGGCAGCAGCGCCGCGGTGCCCGGTGGCTTCGGCACCGGCAAGACCGTGCTGCTCCAGCAGATCGCGAAGTGGTGCACCGCGGACGTCATCGTGCTCGTCGGGTGCGGGGAGCGCGGCAACGAGATGGCCGACGTGCTCGACGAGCTCTCGCGCCTGGTCGACCCGCGCACCGGTCGGGCCCTCGCCGAACGCACGGTCATCATCGCCAACACCTCGAACATGCCGATGATGGCGAGGGAGGCCAGCATCTACACGGGTGTGACCGTGGCCGAGCACTTCCGCGACATGGGCTACCACACCGTGGTCATCGCCGACTCCACGTCGCGGTGGGCAGAGGCCCTCCGGGAGTTCGCCTCGAGGTCGGGCGAGCTGCCGGCGGAGGAGGGCTACCCCGCCGGCCTGGCGTCCGCCCTCGCCGCGTTCTACGAACGCGCCGGCCGCTACGTCACCCTGGGTGGCACGGAGGGATCGGTCACGATCATCGGTGCGGTGTCGCCACCCGGGGGCGACACGACCGAGCCCGTCACGGCGCACACCGAACGTTTCGTCCGCGGCCTGTGGGCCCTCGACCGCGGGCTGGCCTATGCCCGGCACTACCCGGCGGTGGGCTGGTCGGGCTCGTTCTCCCGCGATGCGGAGGGACTCGCGGTCTGGTACGCCCGCACCGGCGACCCGGGCTGGGGGGCGCGTCGCTCCCGGATGATCGGCCTGCTGGCCGAGGCGGACCGCCTGGGCGAGCTGGCCGAGCTGGTCGGTGCCGGGTCCCTGCCGAGGCGCGAACGGGTCGTGCTCCTCGCCGGACGCCTGCTGCGCGAGGGCGTGCTGCAGCAGAATGCGCTGATCCCGAACGACGCACACTGCACGGCCGAGAAGACCGCCGCGCTGGTCGACGCCGTGCTGGCGGTCATCGACGAGTGCACCGCGCTGATCGACCGGGGTGCCATCGCCACCGAGATCGAGGAGCTCGACTTCTCCGCGATCCTGCGCGCCGCCCAGGAGAGCCCGCCCGACGGCGTGGATGCCGTCGCGGCGCATCGCGAGCAGATGCTCGCGATCCTGGCAGGCGTGCGATGAAGGGGCCTGCCGTGAAGGAGCACAGTCTCGAGGTCGTCCACTCGGGGCTCGAGGAGCTGCGCGGACCCCTCCTCGTGGTGGGCGGGGTCCGGGGAGTGGGCTGGGACGAGTTCGCGACGGTCAGGGCCGTGGCGGGGAACGGCGCGGACGTCCTGCGGCACGGCCTGGTCCTCGAGGTCGACGGCGACCTCGCCGTGGTCCAGGTGCTCGAGGGCACCGACGACCTGAGGATGACCGGAACCCGGGTGTCGTTCTCCGGGCGCCCGTTGGAGATCCCCGTCGGCCCCGGCTGGCTCGGCCGGGTGTGCAACGGGCGTGGGGAGCCGGTCGATGGGGGGCCCCCGATCCTGTCGGCCACGACCGCACCGGTCGCCGGTCGCCCGCTCAACCCCACGCGTCGGGAGCCGCCCGCGGACCCGATCCTCACCGGGATCTCGGCCATCGACGCGCTCACGACGCTCGTGCGCGGACAGAAGCTGCCGATCTTCTCGGGGGCGGGGCTGCCCCACCTCGAGCTGGCCGGCCAGATCGCGGCTCAGGCGACCGCCGGGGGTGAGCCCTTCAGCGTCGTCTTCGCCGGGATGGGTCTCACCCACGCGGACGGAGACATGCTGCGCGGCCTGCTCGAGGAGCGATCGGGAGCGGGGGAGCTGCTCCTGCTGCTCAACACCGCCGACGACCCCGTCATCGAGAGGATCCTGACCCCGAGGATCGCCCTCACCGTCGCCGAGGACCTGGCCTTCGAGCACGGCCGCCACGTCCTCGTCGTGCTCGCCGACATGACCAGCTACGCCGAGGCCCTCCGAGAGGTCTCCTCCGCGCGCGGTGAGATGCCGGGACGACGGGCCTACCCCGGCTACCTCTACAGCGACCTGGCCTCGCTCTACGAACGCTGTGGCCGGATCCGGGGCGTCGACGGATCGGTCACCGTGCTGCCCGTCCTCACCATGCCCGCCGGGGACATCACCCACCCGGTGCCGGATCTGACCGGCTACATCACCGAGGGCCAGGTCGTCCTCTCGCCCGAGGTGCAGGCACGCGGCGTCTATCCGCCGATCGACCCGCTGGCGTCGCTCTCCCGTCTCATGCGACACGGCGCCGGGCCCGGTCGCACTCGCGACGACCACCTCGACATCGCCGCCCAGCTGCTGGCCGCCCTGGCCCGCGCCCGCCAGGTGCGCGAGCTCGCCGAGATCATCGGCGTCCCCGCGCTGAACGCCACCGATCACCGCTACCTGGACTTCGCGGAGGGCCTCGAGCGGGACCTGGTGCGCCAGCAGCGCTCCGAGCGGCGCACGCTCGACGACACCCTCGACCGTTGTTGGCAGGTGGCGTCGGTGCTGCCGGTGCGGGAGCTGACGATGCTCTCCTCCGGGCTGCTCGAGGCCCACCTGCCCGGGGGGAGGTGAGCGGTGCCCCGACGCACGAGAGTCCCTCCCGGACGGGCCGGCCGGATGTGGCTGCACCGCCGCCTCGACACGGCCGGGCGCGGACGCGAGCAGCTGGACCGCAAGCTGCGCATCCTGGTCCCGGAGCTGCAGCGACGACGGCTCCAGGCGGACCGGGTCCGCGAAGACTGGGTCGCGGCCTGCGAGAACGCCCACACCTGGTTGCTGCGGGCCGCGCTGGTCAGCGGTGAGGATGCGGTCCGCGGCGCCACCGCGGAGAGCCCCGCGGAGGTGGAGGTCACCTGGGCGGTCACCATGGGGCTGAGCTACCCCGCCCGGGTGCACGTGGTCACGCCGTCCTCCCCCCGGACCGCGCCCGTCGCGAACGCCGCCGTCATCCCGGCGGCGCAGGCGTTCGAGGCCGCCCTGCGCGCGGGTGTCGGGAGCGCCGCCGCGGACGAGGCCGTACGACGCGTGGAGGCCGAGATCGACGTCACGCGGCGCCGGGTCCGGGCCCTGGACGAGCGGTGGCTGCCGTTCCTCCGTGCAGCCCTCGCCGAGCGCGAGCTCGCGCTGGAGCAGGCGGAACAGGAGGACGGCGTCCGGCTCCGCAGGGCCGCCGCCTCCCAGAGGAGTCGGAGGACCGAACCGTGATGCGTCGACTGCTCCTGGCGGTGGAGGACTCCCCGGACTCCCTGGCCGCTGCCCACCTGGCCATCGAGCTCGCCCGTGACCTCGGCGCCCAGCTGCGCATCGTGCACGTGCTGGTGGACCACGAGCTCGATGCCGCGCTCACGGCGGCGACCGGAGTACACCGGGAGGAGCGCGGCCGGTTCGTGGACGGGACGATCCTCGGGCGCGTGGTCGCGCTCGCGGAGGCCCAGGGCGTCGCGCCGGAAACCGCCCTCCTCGAGGGTGACGTCGGCCAGGCCGTCCTCGACGACGCCCGTGCCTGGGCGGCGGACCTGGTGGTGATCGGCCGGTCCCGGCGAGGGGCGAGCGGCGAGCCCTACGTCGGCGCCCAGACACGGCACGTGCTCGAGTTCGCAGGGCGACCGGTGCTGGTCGTGCCACGGTCGCGCCGGCCGGGGTCGGGCCCGGGTCCAAGGTCCCCGCGCTGATGTCCGTCGGCCCGTGGCACGCGGACCCGCCGGGCCTAGCGTGGGTCGCTACGAGCCCCGGCTGAGGAGTGGAGCATGTGGTACTTCCGTGCGGTGGCGTTCGATCTCGACGGCACCCTCGCGATGGATGACCGGGTCTCCCCCCAGGTGCTGGCGGCGATCGACGCCGCGAGGGCCGACCGGGCGGTGCTGCTGGTCACCGGCCGGATCCATGCGGAGCTGGAGCGGGCCTTCCCGGGGCTGGAGTCCCACTTCGACGCGGTCGTCACCGAGAACGGCGCCGTGCTGCGCACGCCCCTGGGCACCCGCTGTCTCGGCGAGCCGGTCGACCCGGCCCTCGCGGATGCCCTTGCCGAGCGGGGCATCGCCGTCCGCAGGGGGGAGGTGCTGCTGGCGATCGACGGGCGGGACGGACCCGCCACGACGGAGCTGATCACCGAGCTGGGCTTCGACCACCAGGTGGTCCACAACCGGGGGACCGCGATGGTCCTGCCCGCCGGGGTGACCAAGGGCCTCGGACTGTCCATGGCCCTGGACCAGCTCGGGCTGTCGGCGCACAGCACGATCGGGGTCGGCGACGCGGAGAACGACCTGAGCCTGCTGCGTACCGCCGAGGTGGGTGCGGCGGTGGCCGATGCGGTGCCGTCCCTGGCGGCGCGCGCCGACCTGGTCCTGGACCGGCCCAACGGCGCCGGGGTGGTGAGCCTGCTGGGTGGTCCGCTGCTGCGGGGTCACCAGCGGCTGTGCCCGCCACGCCGGTGGGTGCAGGTCGGCTGGTACGACGACGGGTCGCCGGCCCGGCTGCCGGGGTCCCAGTCCAGCCTGCTGATCACGGGGGACACCGGTGCGGGCAAGAGCTACTTCGCGGGGCTGCTCGCCGAGCGCTGGATCGACGCCGGCTACTCGGTCCTGGTCGTGGACCCCGAGGGCGACCACCTCGGCCTGGCCGAACGGGCCGGGGTGCACCTGGTCGACGCCGGGGCCCACCTGCCCGGCGTCCGTGACCTGCTGGGCCTGCTGCGGCCCCGTCACGCGAGCCTCGTCCTCGACCTCTCCGGCCTGGACGTCGACGACCAGCTGGCCTACCTCCGGCGGCTCCCGGAAGCGGTGGCCGCGGCCCGCGCCCGCTACGGCATCCCGCACTGGATCGTCTACGACGAGGCCCAGCAGCAGGCCTGGATCGAGGACAGCGGGAGCGGCGTCTCCGAGCTGGGGAGCGCTCTGGTGACCTGGCAGCCGCAGCTGTTGTCGGACGACGACCGGCGCAGCATCGAGTTCACCATCCACATCACCGCACCGTCCGCGCAGGCACCGTCGTCCCGGCCGCTGAGCGGCACCCTCTCGGCGAGCGGGAAGGACCGGCCCTTCCAGGTCGGGACCCGCACCAGTCCCCATGTCCGGCACTGGCACAAGTACGCCACCGTCTCGCTGCCACCGCACCGGCAGTTCCACTTCCACGACCCGGCCCGTGGTGGTCGCGGGACCGCGGCCGCCACGCTGGAGGAGTTCAGCCGCCACGTGCGCCACTGCGACCTCGGCAGCCTGGACTACCACCTCTTCCGGGGCGACTTCTCGCGCTGGGTCACCGGCACCCTCAGCGACGAGTCCCTCGGCAGCGAGCTGGCAGGGATCGAGCGCGATGTCGAGAAACGCCGGGCGGCCTCGTTGGAGCGGGCCCGCGAGCAGGTCTGCGACGCTATCGATCGTCGTTACCTCAAAGGCTGACCCGACACGGAGGAACCACATGCTCAACATGTCGTTGACCGCACTCGCCCGCGAGCAGCTCGAGCTGGCTCGCCAGGCCTCGAGCGGCCGCAGCGCCCACACCGTCTTCGGTGGCCACGAGCACGCCCTGCGCCAGACCCTGATCGCCCTCGCCGGCGGACAGAAGCTCAGCGAGCACGCGAACCCGGGGGAGTCGACCGTCCAGGTCCTGCACGGGCGCGTCCGGCTGGTCGCGGGCGACGTCTCGTGGGAGGGCGCGTCCGGTCACCTCATCGTCGTGCCCGAGGCGAGCCACACCCTGGAGGCGCTCGAGGACTCGGCCGTCCTGCTGACCGTGGTCAAGACGGTCTGACGTCAGGCGGTCTGGCACCGTCGCATGGCCGATCCCGGGGCTGGGTACGGCGAGGGAGTTCTGCAGGAAACCCGAGCTCCGAGGAGTCCCATGTCCACCGATGCGATCGTGCTGCTCAAGAACGACCACCAGGAGATCCGCAAGGCGTTCGACACCTTCGAGAAGGCCGGCGAGAAGGCCTACGCCGCCAAGGGCAAGGCGGTCGACCGGATCATCGAGCTGCTGACGGTCCACACCTACATCGAGAACGAAGTGATGTACCCCCGCGTCCGTGAGCTGCTGCCCGACCTGGAGGACGACGTCCTGGAGTCCTACGAGGAGCACCACGTCGCGGACGTCCTGGTCGTGGAGCTGTCGGCCATGAAGCCCGACCACGAGCGGTTCGCCGCCAAGACCACCGTCCTGATGGAGAACGTCCGTCACCACATGGACGAGGAGGAGCAGGACTGGTTCCCGCAGGTCCGTGAGGGCCTCGGGCGCAAGGCCCTGCAGGACCTCGGTGCCGACATGATCGAGGCGAAGAAGAAGGCGCCCCGGCGCCCCTCCCAGCCGAGCGCCCTGAAGAAGACCATCGACGCGGTCATCGCCTGATCGCGACCACTGCGGAAGGAGCGACACCATGAAGGCAGTCACCTGGCACGGCCGGCGCGACGTACGCGTGGAGGAGGTCCCCGACCCGATCCTCAAGGAGCCGAACGACGCGATCGTCCGGATCACCTCGAGCGGGCTCTGCGGCTCGGACCTGCACCTCTACGAGACCCTGGGCCCGTTCATGGGCGAGGGCGACATCCTGGGCCACGAGCCGATGGGCATCGTCGAGGAGGTCGGCGCCGAGGCGGGCGACCTCGCTGTCGGTGACCGCGTCGTGCTGCCCTTCCAGATCTGTTGCGGCCACTGCTGGATGTGCCGGCAGGGCCTGCACACGCAGTGCGAGACGACCCAGGTCCGCGACCAGGGGATGGGCGCCGCGCTGTTCGGCTTCAGCAAGCTGTACGGCGAGGTGCCCGGCGCGCAGGCGGAGTTCCTCCGCGTCCCGCAGGCCCAGTTCATGCCGATCAAGGTCCCCGAAGGCCCGCCGGACGAGCGCTTCCTGTTCCTCTCCGACGTGCTGCCCACCGCCTGGCAGTCCGTCGCGTACGCCGACTGCCCGCCGGACGGCACGCTGCTCGTCCTCGGCCTCGGCCCGATCGGCGACATGGCCTGCCGCATCGCCCTGCACCACGGCCGCCGCGTCATCGGCGTCGACCGGGTGCCGGAGCGGCTCGGCCGGGTCCGCACCCGCGGAGCCGAGGTGATCAACCTCGACGAGGTGGACGACCTCGGCGAGGAGGTGCGCTCGCGCACCAACGGACGCGGCGCCGACGCGGTGATCGATGCCGTGGGCATGGAGGCTCACGGCTCGCCGGTCGCGGCGGTGGGACAGCGAATCTTCAGCGCGCTGCCCAAGCGGCTGACGGCGCCGCTGATGAGCAAGGTCGGCGTGGATCGGATGGCGGCGATCTACACCGCCATCGACGCGGTGCGCCGTGGGGGCACCGTCTCGCTGATCGGCGTGTACGGCGGGCAGTCCGACCCGATGCCGCTGCTCACGATGTTCGACAAGCAGCTGCAGTTCCGCATGGGCCAGGCCAACATCAAGCGCTGGGTCGACGACATCATGCCGCTGCTGACCGACGACACCGACCCGCTCGGCACCGAGGACTTCGCCACGCACCGGGTCCCGCTCAGCGAGGCCCCGGCGGCGTACGAGAACTTCCAGAAGAAGCAGGACGGCACGATCAAGGTGGTCTTCAAGCCCTGACCCGGGCCCGCGGCTCCCCGGGGTCGGGCACGATGGTGTCCGACCCCGGAGGAGCCCGATGACCGACTACGGACACGACCTGCAGTTCGGCACGTTCCTGACGCCGGACGCCGCCCGCGCCGACCACGTGCTCGAGCTCGCGGCCCTCACCGAGGTGGCCGGCCTCGAGCTCGCGACGGTCCAGGACCACCCCTACCAGGCGCGGTTCCTCGACGTCTTCGCCCTGCTCGGCGCCATCCTCGGGCGGACCACGACGTTGCGGGTCGCGCCGAACGTCGCGAACCTCCCGCTGCGTCCGCCGTTCGTGCTGGCCACGACGGTGGCCAGCCTCGACGTCCTCAGCCGGGGGCGGGTCGAGCTGGGCCTCGGGGCCGGTGCCTTCTGGGACGCGATCGTCGCCGTCGGTGGCCCGCGTCGTACGCCGGGGGAGTCACTGGCCGCGGTGCGGGAGGCCGTCGCGGTGATCCGGGCCACCTGGGACGCGGACCAGGGACCCATCCGCCACGAGGGCCGGCACTACCGCGTCGTCGGTGCCCATCCCGGGCCGGCCCCGGCCCACCCGGTGGAGATCTGGCTCGGGGCGATCGGCCCGCGGATGCTCGAGCTGACCGGCCGCACGGCCGACGGCTGGCTGCCGAGCATGTCCTACGTGCCGCCCGACACGCTGAAGGGGCGCAACGCCCGGATCGACGATGCCGCGGTGTCGGCGGGCCGGGACCCCGCGCAGGTTCGGCGGCTCTACAACGTCAACGCCGCGCCCGGGCACGGTCAACCGGGCCTGAGCGGCAGCCCGGCGGACTGGGCCGAGCAGCTCGCCGAGCTGACCCTGGTCCACGGCATGAGCACCTTCCTGCTCGGCTCCGACGACCCGGCCGAGATCCGTCGTTTCGGTGGCGAGGTCGCGCCAGCCGTGCGCGAGCTGGTCGAGCAGGCCCGTTCCGGCGCCACGGCGCCCGCGGCCGCCGAAGTCACCGCGGCAGCGCGGGACTCGGTGTCGATCTCCGCGCCGGTCGAGGACGCCGGCCCCCTCGGCGTACGCCCCACCCCCGACGACGGCACCCGCCGCTCCACGCGGCAGCCGTGGGACGAGGGCACCCGTCCGGCGTACGCCCCTGCCGAGCCGGACCGGGGCTACACGGCGCACGAGCAGGCCTCGGCGCGACACCTCGTGGACGTCCACGACCACCTGCGCTCCGAGCTCACCCAGCTCTTCGACCTCATCGACCAGGTCGAGGTCGGCGCGATCGACGCCGGGCGCGCCCGGTCCCTGATCAACACGATGACGATGCGGCAGAACAACTGGACGCTCGGTGCCTACTGCGAGTCCTACTGCCGGGTGGTGACCACGCACCACACCATCGAGGACACCAGCATGTTCCCGCACCTGCGCTCCCGCGACGAGGCGCTCGGCCCGGTGGTCGACCGCCTCGAGGAGGAGCACCACGTGATCGCCGGCGTGCTCGACGAGGTCGACCGGGCGCTGGTCGCCGTCGTCTCCGAGCCCGACGGCCTCAGCCGGCTGCGGGAGGCCGTCGACCTGCTCGCCGACACGATGACCTCGCACCTGGCCTGGGAGGAGCGCGTGCTGCTCGAGCCGCTGGCGCGCTTCGGCTTCTACTAGGCGCGTTCGTACCAGGCGCGTTCACTGGCCCAGAGCCGGAACAGCAGGTACGCCGCCACGGCGTCCAGCACGTGCCAGACCGCGTGGCCCTGGACCAGCGAGTGCGGGTCGCACCAGGTGTCCTGGGTGACGTGCCAGATCCCGAACGCCACGAGCAGCGTGCCGAGAGCGCCGGCTCCCCAGCGCAGGTCGGTCCGCGCCGGACCTCGGCGCCAGAGCAGCACCTCCAGCGTGACCGCCGTGACCAGCAGCGCGGCGAACGCCAGGTTGCCGGCGAACATCACGACCGGGACCTCGCCGGACCAGGACCCCACCAGCTCACATCCCGCGACCCCGAGCAGGAACACCTGCGCCAGGAACAGCCGGTCCCGGGAGCACAGGCGCATCAGTGCGTACGCCGCCGCGAAGGACGCGAAGACGTACATGCTCAGCACGTCGAGGTGGCCGCCCGCCGCCGACTGGGTCGCATGCATCGCGGCGCTGCCGGGTCCGAGCAGCACCACGGCGCAGGCGTACGCCGTCGCGACGCCGGGGTGACGGGGCAGCGTCTCGCCGAGCCCGTCCCGGCGCCCGGCGTGGAACGCGACGAGAAGCCCGGCGACCACGAACGCGATGTTGGACAGCGAGTTCGCCGGCTGCTTCAGCCAGGCCGTTCCGGCGGCCTCGCAGAAGGTGTTGCCGCGCCCGACGTCCGGACCCAGCCAGCCGAGGCCGATCGCCGGCACCAGCAGCCCGAGGGAGACGACTGCCACGGTCGCGGCGAGGGCGAGCGGGACGCAGCGACCGGGACGGCATCTGGACACCGTAGGCCGTCGCGTTACCGTCGAGGCATGAGTGAAGACCAGCTGCAGCCAGAGGACACGCTCGACGACCGGGGAGTGGACGACATCCTGGACGAGGGCATCTCGCCGCCCGACCGCCGCCCGCGGGGAGTGACCGAGAGCAAGGACCTCGACGACCGGCTGGGCCAGGAGGAGCCCGAGGTCTGGGAGGTGGCCGAGCAGGAGGACGACGCCGACATCCTCGACGGGCCCGCGGCCGGCGAGGTGGGCGATCAGCGCACCGGCCGGCTGATGGCCGAGAGCGCGGACGACGACCGCTTCGCCGAGGACGAGGGCATCGACGGCGCAGGTGCCAGCGCCGAGGAGGCTGCGGTCCACACCATCGAGGAGTGAGCGGCAGCGGGCCGGAGCCCGCGTCTTCAGGAGGCGGCGGTGCGGGACCTGGACCGGGCCTGCTCCGCGAGGTGGGCGCCCCAGTCCCGGGCGCGCTCGCGCTCACCCCGGGCCAGCGGGCCCCTGAGGTCGTCGACGTAGAAGTTGCTGACGGGGTCGAGCACCTCGAGCTCCTGGGCGCGCAGGATCCGTGCGGCCCGTCGGGCGGCGGAGCCCGGCCAGTGCTCGACCTTGCGCAGCCGGCTGTCGAACACCGCCACGACCGGTCGGGCCGCCGCCGCGTCGAACCCGTCCCCGAGCGTGGCCAGCCACTCCCGCACGCCGAGTGCGGCCCGCGACCGCGGGGCCCCCAGGCGCACGGCTTCCTCCCGGGTGCCCGCCCGGCTCAGCGAGAGCGCGTGCGTCGGCGCCCCCACCACGAGCAGGTCGCAGCCCCGGAGGTCCTCCGGACGCGTGTGGCGCACGTCCGCGAGCGTCACCCTGGCCCCGCCCGCGGCGAGACCGCCGGCGACCTCGCGGGCGATCTGCTCGGTGTTGCCGAACATCGACTCGAACACCACCACGGCCTTCATCGCGGACCTCACGGCCGGTACGAGTCGGTCGGCACGACGACGGCTCGTCCCCGCACGGTGCCGTGCCGCAGCTCCTCGTAGGCCAGGGCCGCGTCGTCGAGGGTGTAGAGCGTCGTCTCCGCGTGCAGCAGCCCGCGCGCGCCGAGGTCGAGGACCTCGATCAGCTCCTGGCGGTTGCCCCAGTAGGTCGTCTGCACGCTGGCCTCGTAGGGGAGGCCGAAGAACGAGACCGGCAGCGTGCCGCCGGCGATGCCGACGATGGTGATGTCCCCGAGCTGCCGGACACTCTTCGCGGCCGTGCTGAGGCTGTCGTCCGAGCCGACGAAGTCGAGGACCACGTCGGCGCCGTGGCCGTGGGTGGCCTCCCGGATCTGGTCGGCCGTGTCGGGCCCCGGAGCCAGGGTCAGGTCGGCACCGCAGGTCTGGGCGAGGTCGCGTGCCGACTCGTGCGGGTCGACGGCGACGACGTAGGCCGCCGTGGTCGCCCGCAGGACCTGCACCGCCAGGTGCCCGAGGCCGCCGACCCCGATGACGACCGCCGTGGCTGTCGGTCCCAGCTTGGCCTGGGAGCGACGCACCGCGTGGTAGGGCGTGAGGCCGGCGTCCGTGAGGGGCGCGGCCGCCACCGGATCCAGGGTGTCGGGCAGCGGCACGAGGTGCCGGGCGCTCGGCACCAGGAGGTACTCCGCCATGCCCCCGTCCATCCCGAGGCCACCCCCGCCTCCCTTGACCGGAGCGTCGTCGGGGTTCTCGCAGAAGGTCTCGAGGCCCTCGAGGCACCGGACGCAGGAGCCACAGCCCCAGGCACCCACGACCGCGACCGGCTGGCCGATGTCGAAGCCCCGGACGCCGGTTCCGACGGCGTGCACCCACCCGGCGTTCTCGTGGCCGAGGGTGAACGGTGGGGACCACGGCACCTTGCCCGGCTCGAAGTCGTGCATCAGGTGGAGATCGGAGTGGCAGGCCCCGGCGGCGCCCACCTGCAGCACCACCTCGCCTGCGGCCGGTTCCGGGACCGGGACCTCCTCGAGGACCGGCTCGCTCTTCCACGCGGTCAACCGCAGCGCCTTCACATGACCTCCCTGCGCGGCGCACGGCCGCCCCCGTCCTGACCCCTCCACCCTCCTCGCGTCCGGCAGGGAACATCAGGGGCGTCGGACCGGCCGATAGCGGACGTTGGTCCCTACGTCGCGCGCACCCGCAGGGAGAGGGTGAGGGCGAGCGGAAACCCAAGACTCCCTGGAGGCAGTCATGACCGAGCAGAACCCGAAACCTGTCGTCGTCGCCGTCGGCAACGACCCGATCGACAGTGCCCTGGAGTTCGCGGTCGCGGAGGCCTTGCGTGAGGGTTGCGGGGTGCACCTCGTGCACGCGTTGCACGTCTTGTCGAGCGGCCCCGAGATGGCACTCCTCGACTTCTCCGACGCCGAGCGGATCGCTCGCTCGACGCTCTCGGGAGCCGCCGAGCGCGCGTTGGACCTGGTGCCCGAGGGAGTGACGCTGACGACCGAGCTGGTGCGCGGACCGGTCGTCCCCTCGGTCGTGAAGGCCGCTGCCGACGCTCGGATGATCGTCCTGGAACGCCGTGACCTGTCGCGCAGGATGCGCGTCGTGACCCGGTCGGTGTCCAGCGGAGTGGCCGCCCACGCCCATGTTCCCGTGGTCTCGGTCCCCACCGGCTGGAGCGAGTCGGCGGCGCCGTCGACCGGCGGCGTGGTGACCGTCGGCGTCGACATCCCCGAGCGGTGCCGGGCCATCCTGTCCGCAGGGGTCGCGGCGGCGAGGACCCGGGGCGCCACCCTGCACGTCCTGCACACGTGGTGGTTCCCCAGCGTGTACGACGACATCATCATGAGTCGCGTCGAGGACGACAGCTGGGCCAACCGCGCCCGCAGTGCGATCGAGGTCGTGCTGGGGGAGCTCGCCGACGAGGTCACCGACATGCCGGTGCGGATCGACGCCCGGCACGGCCACCCCGCGGACGCGCTGATCGAGGCGTCCCGCGACTCGGCGCTGCTGGTCGTCGGACGGCACGACCCGCTGGTGCCGGTCGGCTCGCACCTGGGCCCGGTGGCCCGGGCGGTCCTGCGCGAGGCCCACTGCCCGGTCCTGCTCGCCAACCCGCGAGCCAACCACCACTGGGGCGAGCACGCGACCGAGGCGTCCGCCGCAGGACAGCCGGCGGGGAAGTCAGCGGCGCAGCCGGTCTGAACCGTGGTCCGACCCTGCCGGTACCGGGCGGGTGCATGAGATGCTGCCGCCCGAGGTGAGTCCATGTTCGACCTGATCCTGCACGCGATCCCGGTGTTCGTCGCCTGCCTGGTGCTCGAGGCGCTGTCGTTCCACTTCCTGCCCGACGGCGACGAGCTCGGCTACGAGCGTCGAGACGCGGTCACCAGCGTGGCCATGGGGCTGGGCAGCGTCTTCATCAACGCGGCCTGGAAGCTGGCCGTGCTCGCGGCGTTCGCGGCGGCGTACCTGCTCGCGCCCGTCCACCTGCCGGCCGCCAACCCGCTCACCTGGGTGGCGCTCTTCGTCGCCGAGGACTTCGCCTACTACTGGTACCACCGCACGCACCACACGATCCGGATCTTCTGGGCCAGCCACGTGGTGCACCACTCCAGCGAGTTCTACAACCTCTCGACCGCGCTGCGGCAGCCGTGGACGCCGTTCACGGCCGTCTTCTTCTGGATCCCGCTGGCCCTCGCCGGCTTCTCCCCGTGGATGATCCTGCTCCAGCAGTCGGTCAGCCTGCTCTACCAGTTCTTCCTGCACACCGAGCGCGTGCACCGGCTGTGGGCGCCGGTCGAGCTCGTGATGAACACGCCCTCGCACCACCGCGTCCACCACGGCTCGCAGTCGGCGTACCTCGACCGCAACTACGGCGGCATCCTGATCGTCTGGGACCGGCTCTTCGGCACGTTCGAGCCCGAGGGGGAGCGGGTGGTCTACGGCCTGACGACGAACATCTCGACGTTCAACCCCGCACGCGTGGCGTTCCACGAGTTCGCCGACATCTGGCGCGACGTACGCCGTGCCTCGAGCTGGCGCGACCGCGTCGGCCACCTCGTGCGGCACCCGGGCTGGACGCCGGCGGCGAGGTCGCACGACCTCGCCGCCTGACGCAGGTCAGCGCTTGAAGGCGCTGACCTTCACCTGGTAGCTCATCCCGTTGTCCCGGGGCTTGCCCGCGCAGGAGTAGTTGGTCTGGCGCCAGCACTTGAAGCGGGTGGAGGCGTTGGCCAGCGTGACCGTCACGTTGCGGACCGACCTGTGACTGAACGCGACGCTGGTCCTCCCCTTGCCCCCGGGGCTGAGGTGGATGGCCTTCTTGATCGCGTGGCCGTGCTTGCGCTTGACGATGACGTACGCCGCCGGGCCGGTGCGGCGGTCGGGGGCGTTCACCTTGACCCGGAGCATCCAGCGCTTGCTCTTCAGTGTCCTGCTCGGCTTGGCCTGCACGTTGCGCGAGGAGAGGTGGTTGATCTTGAAGGTCTTGCCTGCCGCCTTGGTGCCCGGGGACAGCTTCCAGTGCTGGACGACCGTCGCCTTGGGCCAGGACTTGCCCTCGGGATAGGTGCCGGCGGGGATGGTGTTGCCCGCGGCGTACTTCGCGAAGACGCTGGAGAACCCGCCGCGGCTCCGGAGCACGGACGAGACGGCCTTGGTGGAGTACTGGTCGGGTGCCCCCTTGAACGCAGCGGCCTTGTTCCAGATCGAGCGGACGACGCCGTTGCCGTAGCGGGTGCTGAGGAACTCGAAGAACGGCCAGTTGCCGTACTGGTTGAAGCCCTGCGGGTCGAAGACGTCGAGCGAGGTCGAGGCCTGCCGGACCTGGCCGTAGGGGAGGTACTGCCGGTTGTCGTTGACGCCGTCGGCGAACCGCTCCTCCATCCAGGTGGCCGTGGCCTCCATGAACCAGTGGTCCTCGCCGAAGTCGTAGGCGAACTGCACCGCGTGGAAGAACTCGTGGGCCGCGGTCACTCGCAGGCTGTCGACCGGCGGGGCGCCGAACTGCGCCTGGGCGAAGTCGTTGTCGAGGACGCAGAAGCCGGAGGCCAGGAACCTGGTCCCGGGCTTGCGGCGTTCCGGGGCGCAGTAGCCGTAGAGACCCTGGGAGCCGACGTCCTTGAGGTAGACGTCGAACTTCTTGTTGCCACCGCGTCCGCCGTCACTGACCGGCTTGCGGTAGTCGAGCTTGCCGACCTCGTGGTGCCACACCTGGTTCATGGTCTTGAGGTTCTTGTCGACCCACGCCATGCTCGGCGGGGCGTCGGCGGTCGAGGGCACCCAGTGCAGGCAGAAGTTGCCCTTGCACGTGCGCTTGGCGGCGACCGTGTAGCCGTCGCCGTAGGGGTCGTTGGCACCGTCGGTCGGGCGGGCCAGCACGGAGCCGGCCTGCCTCCGCTCCGACGGGCTGAGGTCGGGGACCGAGGCGAAGAGGTCGCGCAGGGCCAGCGTGGCGTCGGCGCGCGTCCTGGCGTTCGTGCTCTCCGGCCCCGAGAGCAGGTCCCTGGCCCGGGTGAGCGCACGGTCGGCGTGCTGCGCCGCGAGCTGCCGGGCTGCCGGCGCCTCGGGCGCCGACCGCTCGTCCGTGGCGGACGAGGTCGCTGCTGTCATCAGCGACAGGGCCGTGCTGAGGGCCACCGCGGCGGCGGCGATCGAACGGCGCATGAAATCCCCTTTGTGTGTCGAGTGACCCGTGAACGCGGGTCGAGGCGGGCCCCGTCAGGGTGCCGCGCGTGCAGGTCCGAGCATGCCCGGATCCCCGGCCACCCTAAACCGCTGGGGTGCAAGTGATGGAAGTGACCTGTGAGCGGGTCAGCCGGTGGAAGAGATCTTCTCGATCAGTGCGGTGGTCGAGATGGCCGGCGTGCGCGTGAGGTAGACGACCTCGCAGATGTCCTCGAACTCGTCGAAGCGGCCGGCCCAGTCGTCGCCCATCACGAGCACGTCGGCGCCGTACTTCAGGATGTAGTCGCGCTTGAGCTCGAGGCTCTCCTCGACGAAGACCTCGTCGACCGGCTTGAGCGCGGCCACGATCGCGAGCCGCTCGGCCTGGCTGAAGACGGGCTCGCGGCCCTTCTTGCGCAGGTTGAGCTCGTCGGCGGAGACGCCGACGACGAGGCGGTCACCGAGTGCGGCCGCCCGCTCGATCACCCGGAGGTGGCCGACGTGGAAGACGTCGAACGTGCCGAAGGTGATGACGGTGCGTGCCATGCGGGGCATTCTGGCACGGCCGCCGGACCGGCCCGGAATCAGCGTGGGGGACAATCGGCGGCGATGAGCACTTCGATGATCACCTCGGACCCGACCGCCGACGAGGGACGCCGCCGCGGCCTGCGCCGGATGCGCACGCTCGCCGTGGGCCTCCTCGTCTTCGCCGCAGTGGTGTACGTCGCCACCCTGGACCAGGACGGCTTCCTCGGCTACGTCAACGCCGGCGCCGAGGCGTCGATGGTCGGTGCGATCGCCGACTGGTTCGCGGTGACCGCCCTCTTCAAGCACCCGCTCGGGCTGCCGATCCCGCACACCGCCCTGATCCCCAAGCGCAAGGACGAGCTCGGCCGCGGGCTGGAGGAGTTCGTCGGCGAGAACTTCCTGCAGGAGGCGATCATCCGCGACCGGATCGGGGCCGCGGCGATCTCGCAGCGGGTGGGGAGCTGGCTCTCGGACCCGGTCAACGCGCGCCGGGCGGTCGACGAGATCGCCGACGTGGCCTCGATCGGCCTCGGCAAGGTGCGCGACGAGCACATCGCCGACCTCGTCGGCGAGGCACTGGTGCCGCGCTTCCACGAGGAGCCGATCGCCCCGCTGCTGGGCAGCCTGCTCGGCGAGACGGTCCGCGACGACCTGCACCACGGCCTGGTCGACCTGGCCCTCGAGGAGCTGCACCGCTGGCTCGTGCACAACCCCGACACGGTCGCCGAGATCCTGGGCGAGCGGGCCCCCTGGTGGGCCCCGCCCCGGCTCAACGAGGCCGTCACCGCCCGCATCAACATCGAGCTGGTGCGGTGGGTGGAGGACATCCGCGACGACCCGCGCCACCACGCCCGCCAGGCGTTCGACTCGATGCTGGCCCAGCTGGCCCGCGACCTGGAGCACGACCCCGACACCCAGGCCCGCGCCGAGCAGCTCAAGAAGCGGATCCTCGACCACCCGCAGGTGGTCACCACCAGCGTCTCGCTGTGGAACGCCCTGCGCCGGAGCCTCCAGACCTCGCTCAAGGACCCGGACGGTGCCGTCCGGAAGCGCCTGCTCACCGAGATCTGCCGCTTCGCCGAGCGGCTGCTCGCCGACGAGGGCCTGCGCCGTCGCCTCGACGGGATCGCCGCTGACATGTCGGTCTTCGCCGTGTCGCGCTACGGCGCCGAGCTGACCGCCGTCATCACCCACACCATCGAGCGCTGGGACGGCAAGGAGGCGGCGCGCCGCATCGAGCTGCACGTGGGCCGAGACCTGCAGTTCATCCGGATCAACGGCACCATCGTCGGTGGCCTCGTCGGCGTGGTCATCCACACCGCGAGTGTGCTGATGCCGTGAGCGCAGGGGAGGATGTCCCCATGAGTGCACCGATCGACGTGGCCATCCGCGACGAGTCCATCAGGCTCGGTCAGTTCCTCAAGCTCGCCGACCTCGTCGAGACCGGCGCGGAGGCGAAGCCGCTGGTGGCCGAGGGCGCTGTCCAGGTCAACGGCGAGGTCGAGACGCGACGCGGGCGCCAGCTCGTCAAGGGCGACGTCGTCGAGCTGGGCGGCAGGTCGGCCCGCGTCGCGGACGCGAGCGCGGGCGACGACCTGCCCTGGTGATCAGCTGACGGCGAGCAGGTCCACCACGAAGATCAGCGTCTCGCCGGGCTTGATGACCCCGCCGGCGCCACGGTCGCCGTACCCCAGGTGGGGCGGGATGACGAGCTGGCGGCGTCCGCCGACCTTCATGCCCTGGACACCCTGGTCCCAGCCGGAGATGACCTGGCCGATGCCGAGGCGGAACTGCAGCGGCTCGCCGCGGTTGTACGACGCGTCGAACTCCTCGCCCGAGGAGTGGGCGACACCGACGTAGTGCACCGAGACGGTCGAGCCGGCGGTTGCCTCGGCTCCCTCGCCCACGGTGACCTCCGTGATGACCAGGTCGGTCGGCGGCTCGGGGTCGAAGAAGTCGATCTCGGGCTTGTCCATGGGGTCCTCTCGGCAGGGGTGGTCGTCAGTCGTGACGTTCGGCAGCAAAATTAGCCGACGCCGCGGGGCCGGCCCCCGGCAGGCAGGGGAGCAGCAGCGGGGGTCAGGACCGGTGCACGTAGCTGTCGAGCTGGTCGCGCTCGAACTCGAGCTGGTCGATCCGGTGCTTGACCACGTCGCCGATGCTGATGATCCCGGCGAGCCGGCCGTCCCTGACGACCGGGACGTGGCGGATGCGGCGCTCGGTCATGGTCTTCATCAGGTCGTCGAGGAGGCTGTGCTCGTCACAGGTCTCCACCACGGTCGTCATGATCGCCGAGACCTCGCTGTCGAGCACCGCGTCGTTGTCGTGCAGGCGCCGGACCACGTCGCGCTCGCTCACGATCCCCTCGAGGGTGGACCCGTCGGAGCTGACGATGAGGGCGCCGACGTTGTGCTCGGCCAGCAGCGCGATCAGCTCCCGGACGCTCGCACCGGGCCTGATCGTGATGACGTCGTGACTGGGCTTGGCTTGGAGCACGTCGCCGATACGCATCGCTGAACCTCCGTTGGTCTGCTGGTGCCCACGACGCTACTCGCGCCGCGGCACCGTCGTACAGATCGACGCGCACGCCGTGAGACACAGCTCGCGCGACCCGCTGGGATCAGTCGCGCGCCGTGTCGTCGTTCGGCACGGGGGCGCGGTCGCGATGGGCGCGCAGGTCGTGCACGGAGCCCGGTCCGGAGGGGCGCGAGTCCGGGTCGTTCTCGTCGTCGGGGGACGAGCCGAGGAACGACAGGGCTGCCTCGTGCAGGTGGCCGTTGGACGCCAGCGCGTTGCCGCCGAAGGGTCCGTCGGTCCCGTCCAGCGAGGTGAACCGGCCGCCCGCCTCACGCACGATCACATCGAGCGCCGCCATGTCGTAGAGCTCGAGCGAGGGCTCGGCGGCCAGGTCGACCGCACCCTCGGCGAGCAGCATGTAGGACCAGAAGTCGCCGTAGGCCCGCGTGCGCCAGCAGCGCCGGGTGAGGGAGAGGAAGTCCTCGAGGCGTCCGCGCTCGTCCCAGCCGGAGAGCGAGGAGTAGGAGAACGACGCGTCCTCGAGGCGGCGTACGTCGGACACCTGGCACCGGGTCGCCTTGAGCAGCGACCGGCCGGTCCAGGCGCCGTTGCCGGCCGAGGCCCACCAGCGGCGCTGCAGCTGGGGCGCGGAGACGACGCCGAGGACGACCTCGTCGTCGATGACCAGCGCGATCAGCGTCGCCCAGACCGGCACGCCGCGCACGAAGTTCTTGGTGCCGTCGATGGGGTCGACGACCCAGCGACGCTGGCTGTGGCCGGTCGTGCCCTGCTCCTCTCCCACGACCGCGTCGCGCGAGCGCACCCGCGACAAGGTGCGCCGGATGCCCTCCTCGACGCCCTGGTCGGCGTCGGTCACCGGGGTCAGGTCGGGCTTGCTCATGACGTGGAGGTCGAGCGCCTTGAACCGGTTCTGCGTGAGGGAGTCGGCGTCGTCGGCGAGGAGGTGCGCGAGGCGCAAGTCGTCGGTGTAGTCGGTGGGACCGGAGATCGGCATGAGGACAGGCTATTCCCCACCGGATTTGCTCTAGCGTTCACACATGGAGATCAACGGACTTCCGCTGCACCCGCTGGTCGTGCACGCGGCCGTGGTGTTCGGGCCGATGGGGGCCATGGCTGCCCTGTTCTACGTGTCGGTCCCGTCGTGGCGCGAGCGTGCTCGCTGGCCGATGGTGGCGCTGGCCCTGCTCGCGACCGGCGCGATCGTGGCCGCCTTCCTGACCGGCAACAACTTCCTCAACAGCAGGCCCGAGCTGAAGCAGCTCGATTCCGTGCAGACCCACAGGACCCGCGGCACGACGCTGTTCTGGGTGACCCTGGGGTTCGCGGTGGTGGCCGTGGCCACGGGCTGGCTGCACGCCCGCACCGGGACCGTCCGGCTGCTGCTGAACGGGCTCCTGGGCGTGGCCGCGCTCGCGGTGCTGGTGCTCGTCGTGCTCACCGGGGACGCGGGCGCCAGGGCCGTCTGGGGCGTAGGGGTCGGTAGCGGGCCGGCAGACGGGTCAGTAGACGGGTTCGCTGCGGGCGGCGAGCAGCCGCCGGAAGGACTCCACCCGCACCGGGTCGGCCGTGCCGGCCGCGATCGCCTCGTCGAGACCGCACTCGGGCTCGTGGGTGCCGTGGGTGCAGCCGCGGGGGCAGTCCTCGGTCATCTCGTCGAGGTCGGGGAATGCTCCGATCAGGTCCTCGGGCTGCACGTGCGCCAGTCCGAAGGAGCGGATGCCCGGCGTGTCGATGATCCAGCCGCCCACTCCCTCGGGGCCGTCCGGCAGCGCCAGCATGAAGGCCGACGTCGAGGTGTGCCGTCCGCGTCCGGTCACCGCGTTGACGATGCCGACGTCGCGGAAGGCGGTGGGCACGAGGGCGTTCACCAGCGTGGACTTGCCGACGCCGCTGGAGCCGATGAGCACGCTGGTCTTCCCCCGGAGCCGGTCGCGCAGCTCGGACAGGTCGCCACCCTTGTGCGTCACCACCCAGTGGACGCCGAGCGAGCGGTAGGTCGACAGCAGCGTCTCCGGGTCGGCCAGGTCGGACTTCGTCAGGCACAGCAACGGCTGCATCCCGGCGTCGAAGGCCGCCACGAGGGCGCGGTCGATCAGGCGGGGCTGGGGATCCGGGTCGGCCAGCGCCGTGACGATCACCAGCTGCTCGGCGTTGGAGACGATGACCCGCTCGACCGGGTCGTCGTCGTCCGCCGTACGCCGCAGGGTGGTCGTCCGCTCGTTGACCTCGACGATGCGCGCGAGGCTGCCGTCGGCGCCCGAGGTGTCACCGACCACGCGCACCCGGTCGCCCACGACGACCCCCTTGCGGCCGAGCGGGCGGGCCTTCATCGCCATCACCTTGGCGCCGTCCACGAGCAGGGTGTAGCGCCCGCGGTCGACCGTGACGACCACGCCCTCGACCGCCTCGTCGTAGGTCGGGCGCTCCTTGGTGCGCGGACGCGTGCGGCGACGGGGTCGCTCGTAGTGCTCGTGGTCGTGGGTGCTGTAGCGGTTGCTCACAGCAGGCCCGACCAGAAGTCCGCGAAGTCCGGGAAGGTCTTGCCGGTCGTCGCGATGTTCTCGACCAGGACGCCGTCGACCGCGGCGCCGACGATCACCCCGGCGTGGGCCATCCGGTGGTCGGCGTAGGTGTGGAAGACGCCACCGTGGAGCGGTGCCGGCCGCAGGCTGAGGCCGTCGGCGTGCTCGGTGACGTCCGCGCCCAACGCGGCCGAGCTCCATGGCGAGCGCAGCGAGGCGGTCGGTCTCGTGGCCCCGGATGTGGGCGATGCCGCGCAGGTGCGAGGGGGAGTCGGCCAGGGCGCAGAGCGCGGCGACCGCGGGGGCGAGCTCGCCCACGTCGTGCAGGTCGACGTCGATGCCCTCCAGCCGGCCGGTGCCGCGCACCCGGAGCCCGAGGTCGACGAGCTCGACGTCGCAGCCCATCCGGCCGAGGATCTCGCGCAGGGCGTCGCCGGCCTGGGTCGTCGCCCGGGGCCAGTCGCGGACGGTCACGGAGCCGCCCGAGACGGCCGCGAGCGCCAGGAACGGTGCGGCGTTGGAGAGGTCCGGCTCGATGAGGTGGTCGGCCGCCCGGACCGGCCCGGGGGCAACTGCCCACCGGTTCGCCTCGGTGTCGTCCACGGCGACGCCGTGCTCGCGGAGCATCGCGACGGTCATGTCGATGTGGGGGAGCGACGGGACGGGCTTCCCGTCGTGGCGGACGTCCACCCCGCGGTCGTAGCGCGCGCCGGCGAGCAGCAGCGCGGAGATGAACTGCGAGGAGGCCGAGGCGTCGACGACGACCGTGCCGCCCGTGACACCCCCCGCCCCGCGGACGGTGAACGGGAGCGTCCCGCGCCCGCCGTCGTCGATCGTGACCCCGAGCGTCCGGAGTGCCCCCAGCACCTCGCCGATCGGGCGCGAGCGCATGTGCGGGTCGCCGTCGAACGCGACGGTGCCCGTCGACAGCCCGGCGACAGGCGGCACGAACCTCATCACGGTGCCGGCGAGGCCGCAGTCCACGTCGGCGTCGCCGGTGAACGCGCCGGGCGTCACCACCCAGTCCTCACCGGAGGTGTCGACGTGCGAGCCCAGCGCGGTCAGGGCTGCGGCCATCAGCGAGGTGTCCCGCGAGCGCAGCGCCCGGCGGACCACGGAGGGTCCGTCGGCGATCGCGGCCAGGACCAGGGCGCGGTTGGTCAGTGACTTGCTGCCGGGCAGGGTGACGACCGCGTCGACGGGATGGTCGGCGCGTGGCGCGGGCCAGGGATCGGGAACGGTCGTCACCCGCGAAGACTACCGAGGGTTCAGCTCACCTTCGCCCGGGCCAGCTTGGCTTCCTGGCGGGCGGCCTGCGCGAAGTGCTTCGCTTCGCGGCGGGCGTCGCGGGTGGCCCGGCGGGCGCGCCAGGCGACGCCGGGCTTCCCGTCGGTGTCGCCGGCGGCGATGATCAGCCCGCCGAGCATCGAGACGTTCTTGAAGAAGTGCAGCTGCTGCTGGGCGCGGACGTCCTTGTCGGCGGCCTCCCAGTAGCGGTGCCCCACGGCGGTGGTGGGCACCAGCGAGGCCGCGAGGACCGTGGCGGAGAGCCGCGGGGCACGTCCGGTGGCCAGTGCCGCGGCCGCAGCGAGCTGGACGACGGCGTTGACGCGGACGAGCGTCAACGGGTCCTCGGGGATCGGCACCGAGGGGAGAGCCTTCCGGGCCATCGGCACGAACTTCTGGGTCACGGGGCCTGCCTTCTGGGCCAGGGCGGGGGCGTTGCGCAAGGCGCTGACCCCACCGACCACGAACATCGAGGCGAGCATCGGACGGGCGATCAGTCTGCTGACGGTCATGTCCCCCTTCCTACACGATGACCCCTCGGGGCTGCCTCGCCTCGGGGGGTGAGCACGACGTGCGCGGTGTTGTCGCCGGGGTCCGACTCCACCGCGGCGCCGTCCGGCTGGACGGTGAAGGTCAGGGTCGCCGGCGAGTCGGCCAGCACCCCGACCAGGAAGCTGAACGTCGTGGGGGTGAGGGTGACCGCGCACGTGCCCGCGTCGACGCCCACCGGCGAGCAGCGCGGGTCGAGGGTGAGTGCCACCGAGGTCGTGTCCGCCGCGACGCGCAGCGTGGCCGTCTCGCCCGGGGCCAGTCCGGCGACGTCGACGACCACCTCGAACGCCACCCCGGCGGCGCGTGCGGCCGACGCGGTGAGGCTCAGGTCCATCTGCACCGGTGCCGAGGGGGCGCCCGCGGGGTCCGACGGTCCCGGGTCCGCATCGGGACCATCGCCCTGGTCCGGCGCCCCGCCGGGAGTCGTCGGGGACGAGGTCGCGGACGACGCCGGGGCGATCGCGTCGGGCGTGGGCAGCAGGTCCGGCAGGCCGGCCGTCCCGAGTGGCACGACCACCCGGGATGAGCCGGTGGCGCCTGTCCGGCCGGGTCGGTGGGGCGCGCCGAGCGTGGTCGAGCCCGACGACCGCCCCGCGCCGGGAGCCTCTGACGTGGCGAGCGCACCCGGGCTTGAGCTGGCCTCCGGCGCCGGGTCCGGCCGGTGCTGGATCGCCACGAAGACGGTGCCCGCGACCACCGCGGTGGCGGCCACGCCCGCGACGGCGGTCACCGGGCCCTGGGACATCACCAGGTCGCGGGCCCGGCCGAGCAGGAACAGCAGGCCGCCCTGGACGGCGGCCCCGCCGGCCGACCCGAGGTACGCCGCCGCGGCGCCGCCGAGCAGCAGCGGCGCGAGCACACCGGCGAGGTTGGAGTTGACCTCGGTCAGCTCGAGGTAGACCGCCATGCACTTCCGGCAGTCGTCGAGGTGCGAGCGGATGCGGGTGGCGTCGCGCCGGGAGACCCCGTTGCGGATGTAGGAGCCGAGGTTCCGGTGCGTCCACGCGCACTCCTCGTCGTTCTCCGCGGACTGCACGTGCATCGAGACGAAGGCCTGGCGCAGCCCCTCGCGGGCCCGGTAGGCGAGTGCCGAGACCGAGTTGGCGCTCATGCCGAGCAGCAGGGCGACGTCGGCCGGCTTCTGGCCCTCGACCTCGGTGTGCCACAGCACCATCTGCCACCGCTCGGGCAGCGAGGCGAAGGCACGCGCGGCGGCGGCGCTCTCGAAGCCCTCCACGGCTGTGTCGCGGAACGGGACGCCCGGGTCGAAGGGGGTGAGGTCGTCGGTCGTGTGCAGCCGGGAGGTGGCGCGGATCCGGTCCACGTGCAGGCGGCGTACGGCGGTCAGCAGGTAGGCACGGAACGCGAGGTCCGGCCCGCCGCCTCGCTGCAGCACCGCGAGCACCTTCGCGAAGGCCTCGGAGACCAGGTCGTCGACGTCGGGGCCCGCCACGAGCTGTCGTCCCAGCCGCCGCGCGGCTCCGACGTGACGGCTGAAGAGCTCGCCGTAGGCGTCGACGTCTCCGCCCCGGACGGCCGAGATCAGCTCGGCGTCTCCGGGGCCGTCGAAGGTCGGCATCGTGAGGCTCATGTACGTGTCCAACGCACGAGTGTCCAAAAGATGACGCGGCGCTCCTGGCCGCGGCCTCGCAGCGGCCTCGAGCCGCCCAGGAAATGGTCCGGAAATGGTCCTCGGGTTTGCGTCATGGAGGGGTCGGCCGCTCGTCCCAGAGCCGTACGACCGATCAACGAGGGAGAAGCCGTGGGGATCTTCGCGACGCGGGGGCGTCACCCCTCGGGCGATCCTGAGGCACGGGCGGAGCTGTCCGGGGAGCTGCGAGCGGCACTGCCGCCGCGCTTCGAGGCAGTAGGGGAGGCCCTTGCCTCAGGATCGCGGTCGGTCGATGCATGTGGGGTGGTGGGTCGTGACCTGGCCCTGGACGGGATCTCCCTCGAGGAGACCCTGGCAGGGCTGGGCACGACGTACCAGCCTGGTGCGTGGGGACGAACCCGACTTCACGGCGACGCAGGCGATCTCGGTGGCCTGGAGCGAGGCGACGCTCGGCTACCTCCACCAGCTCTCGTGCGAGGACCCGTTGACCGGCCTCGCCAGCCTGGCGCACGTCCGCAGCAGGCTGGCCGAGCTGTACCGGGGACAGCTTCGCGAGGACGCAGCGGTCCGCGAGACCCATGCACTCGTCGTCGTCGACGCCGCACAGCCACGAGACGCCGGCGGGCACCGGGACGGACACGGGGCCGAACATCGGGGAGGTCGAGCAGACGTCCTCACCCTGGCGCTGCGGCTGAGCCGGCTCGCCGAGACGACCCGCACCGTGTTCCCCGGCACCGAGACCCTCGGGCGGCTGGGCCGGGCCCGGATCGTGGTGGTCGCGGGCCGGGACCCCCGGCTCGGGCAGCGGACGGCGCTGCTGCGCCGCATGCTCGCGGGTACTGGTCCCGATACCGGCTCCCGGACCGGTTCCCGTGCCGGACAGGCCCCGGTGCGGGTGTGGATCGAGGGGCTGCCCGACTCCGACCGGGCGGCCGCGTCGCTGCTCGACGAACTCGCCCGGCTGTAGGTCCTCACGCCGTAGGGTTGGCGCATGTGCGGTCGCTACGCGTCGAGCAGACGTCCCGAGGACCTCATCGAGGAGTTCGAGGTGGTCGAGAACCGCATCGCGACCCCGCTGGAGGCCGACTACAACGTCGCGCCCACCAAGGAGGTCTACGCCGTGCTCGAGCGGCCGGCGCGCAAGGCCGACGAGTCGACGGCCCAGGAGACGGCCGAGGAGCCGGCGCACCGCCAGCTCCGGGTGCTGCGCTGGGGGCTGGTCCCGTCGTGGGCCAAGGATCCGTCGATCGGCAACCGGATGATCAACGCCCGGATGGAGACGGTCGCGGAGAAGCCGGCCTTCCGGCGGGCGTTCGCCGCACGTCGCTGCCTGCTGCCGGCGGACGGCTACTACGAGTGGTACCCCACCTCGGAGCTCACGGCGGCCGGCCGGCCGCGCAAGCAGCCCTTCTTCATCCGCCCCCGTGACCACGGCACGCTGGCCATGGCCGGGCTCTACGAGATCTGGCGCGACCCCACCCGCGCCGAGGACGACCCCGAGCGCTTCCGCTGGACGTGCACGGTGCTGACGGCCACGGCCGAGGACTCCCTCGGTCACATCCACGACCGGATGCCGATGATGGTGGAGCGGGAGCGCTGGGGGCCCTGGCTCGACCCCTCCCCGAAGTCACCGGAGACGCTGCTGGAGCTCCTCGAGCCGGCCTCCCCGGGCAACCTCGAGGCCTACCCTGTCTCGACGCTGGTCAGCAACGTCCGCAACAACGGTCCCGAGCTGGTCGAACCCATCCCGCTCGAGGAGGCCCTGGAGTGAGCAACCCGATGAGCCCCCGATGAGCACCGAGCGCCGGGTCGCCACCCCGCACGGCGAGGCCCGCCTGGTGACCGACCGTTCGCGGCACCCGGTCGCGACCCTGCTGCTGAGCCACGGGGCCGGCAACGGCATCGACACGCGTGACCTCGAGGCGCTGGCCCGTCACCTGCCGCGGAACGGGATCACGGTCGTGCGCCTCGAGCAGCCGTGGAAGGTCGCGGGTCGCAAGGTGGCGACCGCGCCGCTCAGCCTCGACGAGGCGCTCGTGGCCGCCGCCGACCAGCTGCGGGTCCGCACCCCGCTCGTGGTGGGCGGCCGTTCGGCCGGTGCCCGGTCGGCCGCGCGGTGTGCCAAGCGGCTGGGGGCGGTGGGCTGCCTCGCGCTGGCCTTCCCCCTGCACCCGCCGGGGCGCCCGGAGAAGTCGCGGTTGCACGAGCTCGAGGGCGCGCGCGTCCCGACCCTGGTGATCCAGGGGGAGCGTGACCCGATGGGCCGGCCCGAGGAGTTCCCCACCGACGTCGACCTGAGCGTCGTACCCGCCGCCGACCACGGCTTCAAGGTTCCCGCCCGCGGCGAGATCTCCCAGGACGAGGCCATGGGGATCGTGGTCGAGGCGACGCTGGAGTGGATCGTGCGTGAGATCACCGGGAACGGGGTCGCGGGGAATGGCGCACGGGCCTGAGGTGTTGAACCGGTGTGCTCGCGATGCTCGAACCTCCGCCCGTCCGGCTACGCTGGAACACGATGACTGACTCTCCCCTCGCCGCCTCGACCCCTGAACCCGATGAGGTCGTGGACCGGGACACCGAGACCGAAGAAGAGCGCACGGCGCGCTTCGAGCGCGACGCCCTGCCTTATCTCGACCAGCTCTACTCGGCCGCGATGCGGATGACCCGCAACCCCGCCGACGCCGAGGACCTGGTCCAGGAGACCTTCGCCAAGGCCTACTCGTCGTTCCACCAGTTCCGGCCGGGCACGAACCTCAAGGCCTGGCTCTACCGGATCCTGACCAACACCTTCATCAACACCTATCGCAAGAAGCAGCGCCAGCCGCAGCAGTCGATGTCCGAGGACGTCGAGGACTGGCAGCTCGCGCGCGCCGAGTCGCACACCTCGACCGGGCTGAAGTCCGCTGAGATGGAAGCGCTCGAGCATCTTCCCGACTCGCAGGTCAAGGACGCGCTGCAGCGGCTCCCCGAGGAGTTCCGGCTCGCGGTCTACCTCGCCGATGTCGAAGGATTCGCCTACAAGGAGATCGCCGAGATCATGGAGACCCCGATCGGCACCGTGATGTCCCGGTTGCACCGCGGACGTCGCCAGCTTCGCGACATGCTCTCGGACTACGTGCGGACCAACCACCTCCTCCTCGCCGGGCGCGACGGAGGTGCGTCATGAGCCACTCCCACGAACCCCACGAAGAGGTCTCGGCCAGCGAGTGTGCCGACTACCTCGAGCGGATCGTCCACTTCCTCGACAACGAGCTCGACGAGGCCGACTGCGCGGCCGTGCGGGTCCATCTGGACTCCTGCAACCCCTGCCTGGAGCGGTACGACCTCCAGCGCACGGTGAAGTCCGTGGTCGCCCGCTCCTGCTCCGAGTCGGCTCCCGACGAGCTGCGTCAGCGCGTGCTGCTGCGCATCCGTGCGGTGCAGATCCGCATCAGCGACGCCTGAGCCAACCCCGGACATGCAACGAGCCCCCGGCCATGCGGCTGGGGGCTCAGTGCTGTGTGGCTGCGCTCAGGCGTTGGGGCGCTTGCCGTGGTTCGCCTTGTTCTTCTTGCGCGCGCGGCGCTTGCGTCCGGTCTTGCCCATGGTGTCCTCCTGATCGAGCCCGGTAGAAAAGTGGGTCGCCCGCGAGGGGCATCGGGTCATCCTCTCAAATGCCACGCCGCAGAGGAAATCGGGTGGCTCAGAGGCGGGACAGGAACCGCTCGGCGTCGACGACCACCCGGGTCACCTCGCCCGTGCCGATCACCTTTCCGTTGCCGCCGATGTGGCGGGCGGCGACGGTGAAGCGGTGCAGCCGCCCGTCGACGTACGACGCGGAGGCGGTGACCTCGACCTCCTGCCCGACGCGGCTGGCGGCGAGGTGCTCCAGGGAGATCCGGGTGCCCACGCTGGTGGCGCCCGGGGTCAGCGACTCCTCGATCGCGGCGCACGTGGCCGCCTCGCACCAGGCCAGCAACCGCGGCGTGCCGAGCACGGGCAGGCTCCCGGAGCCGACCGCGGCCGCGGTGTCGGCGTCGGTGACGGTGAACCGGAGGGTGGCTTCCATCGTCAGTCCAGTCGCTTGTAGTAGGCGATCAGCCGGACGTGGGGGACCGGCTGCCAGTCGCGTGCCGGCGCCCGCTCGAACCCCAGCCGCTCGTAGAGCCGGTGGGCAGCACTCATCTGCGGCAGGCTCGAGAGCACCACGGCGCGGGAACCCTGCTCCCGGGCCCGGTCGAGACAGAGCGAGGCCAGCGCCTCACCCACACCCGTGCGCCGCGCGGTGGGGGAGACGGCCAGCATCCGGAACTCGCCCTCCTCGGGACCGGCCAGCTCGCGCCAGGACGACCCGGGTGGGCACACGGTGACGTTGCCGATCACCTGGTCGGTGTCGTCGGGCGTGGCGACCCACAGCTCGGCCTCCCGGTCGCGGCCCGCGGCGTCACGCAGGCGGGCGACGTAGGGATCGTCCGGGCCGAGCGTGAAGTCGGCGTACGCCGCCACCGTCACCGCCCCGGCAGCGTCGTGGTCCGCTGATGTCGCGCGTCGCAGCCGCACCGTCGTCCCTCAGATGCCGAACGTGGCGCGCGGGTAGGCCGCTTCCACATCGGTGATCACGTTGACGAGGTAGGGCACGTTCGAGGCGAAGGCGCGGTCGAGGGCCGCCCCGATCTGGCGGGGGTCGGTCACGGTCTCGCCGGCGCCGCCCAGCGCCCGCACCACCTCGTCGTACGCCGTGCGGGGCGCGAGGTCGGCGACGACGTCGTAGCCGTAGAGCATCTGCATGGGCCCCTTCTCCAGGCCCCACGCCGAGTTGTTGCCCATCACCATGACGACCGGCAGGTTGTGGCGGACGAGGGTGTCCACGTCCATCAGCGAGAAGCCCGCGGCGCCGTCGCCGAGCAGCAGCACGACCTGAGCGGACGGGCGGGCGATCCGGGCCGCGATGGCGCCGCCGAGGCCGGCACCCAGGCAGCCGTAGGGGCCGGGGTCGAGCCAGCCCCCGGGCCGCTTCGGCTCGACGAACTTGCCGGCGAAGCTGACGAAGTCGCCACCGTCGCCGATCACGACGGCGTCGTCGGCCAGGCGCGGCACCAGCTCGCCGTAGATGCGGGCGGGGTGGATCGGGTCGGCCTCGGCACCGAGCAACGCCAGGTCGCGCTGGGTCGCCACGGCGACGGCGTCCTGGAGCCCGGAGACCCAGGCGCTCCAGTCCGGGCGCCTGGGGGCCCGGTCGAGGGCGGCCAGCAGCCCGTCGAACACCGAGCCGAGGTCACCGGACACCGCCGAGGCGAGCTTGGCGTGCTGGGAGACCTGGGCGGGGGAGTCGGCCACGTGCACGACCTGGGCCGGCTCGCCGCCGTCCTTGCCGCCGAAGATGCCGTAGCCGAGCCGGAAGTCCAGGGGGGTCCCGACGACCACGACGAGGTCGCTGCTGCCGAGGGCCTGGCTGCGGGCCTTGGTCGCGAGCAGCGGGTGCCCGCCCGGGACGACGCCGCGGCCCATGCCGTTGGTGATCGTGGGGATGCCCACCGCCTCGACGAAGCGCAGCGCAGCCTCCTCGGCCCGGTCCGCCCACACGTCGGTGCCGAGGATCAGCACCGGCCGGGTCGCCCGGGCCAGCAGGCCGGCGATCTCGCCGATCTTGTCGGAGTCGGGCTCGACCCCGTGCCGCTCCGGGGCGACCGGGGCCGGTCCGGAGGCGGAGTTGAAGAACTCGTCCATCGGCACGTCCACGAAGACCGGACCGCGGTGCGAGGAGCCCGCGGCCGTGAAGGCCTCGTCCATGCCGCCGAGCACGTCGCCCGCGGTGTGCAGGGTGCGGGCCAGCTTGGAGACCGACGCGACGATCGGCGGCTGGTCGAGCTCCTGCAGGCTCCCGCTGCCCCACCGGTTGGCGGGGGCACGACCGCCGACCACGACCATGGGGGAGCCGGCGAACTGGGCCTGCGCGATGGCGCTGACGCCGTTGGTGACGCCGGGGCCGGCAGTCAGCACCGCGAGCCCGGGGACGCGGGTCAGCTTGCCGGTGGCCTCCGCCGCGAACGCGGCGGTCTGCTCGTGGCGGACGTCGAGCAGCTGCATCGGCGGCTCGGCCTTGACCGCACCGTCGTACATCGGGAAGACGTGCGCACCGGACAGGGTGAACATCGTCTGGACGCCGTGCGCGCGCGCAACCGCGACCGCGAGCTCGCCGGAGTGGCCGCTCAGCTGGTCGTGGGGGGACGCGGCGAGGGCGGCGTCGTCCGGGGTCGGGGTCTGGGCTTCGCTCATGCCCGCAGGTTACCCACAGGTAGCGCTGCCCGCGAGGGTCAGTCGGATGCGCGCAGGTAGTGCGGGTTGGTCGACTTGAGCGCGTCGACCACGACGAGCAGCAGGTCCGCACGCACCTCGGGCGGTCGCGGGCCCAGCGAGAGCTGGAGGTAGAGCGCCCGCAGGAACGCCTCGGCGTTGCCGCCGAGGAGGAACGGGTCGCGGTCGTCGTACGACGCGCGGATGCCGGCCGCGGCCCCCAGGCGGGCGATCCACGGCTCCAGGACCCGCAGCGGCACCGCGTTGCGGCGCAGGATCTTCATCGTGGCCAGGGCGAGCCGGTCGGGCTCGCCGGCGGTGAGGACGCGGTCGACCGGGAGCAGCAGGCGGTCGGCGATGACGTCGAGCAGCACGGTCAGCTCGGGGGTGGACATGTGCGGGGACTCGGCGAGCGTGCCGAGGGCGTCGGCGCCGTGGGCGATCGCGTGCGCCCAGCCCTTGCCGGGAACGAAGCCGCGCAGGTCGCGCTCGCGCAGCACCCAGGTGGCGATCCGGTCGCCCCAGTCGAGGATCTTGCCGCCCGGCAGGAGCGGGCGTCCGTTGTCGCGGGCGATGCACTCGGCCAGCACCAGTGCCGAGAAGCTGCGCCGGAAGACCGTGTCGGTGTCGGTCTCGCCGATCCCGATCCGCAGCCCGGCGGTCATGCCGTCGCCCAGGCCGCCGAGGAGGTCGTCGTAGACGCCCCGGTCCACCCAGGTCGCGAGCGTGGGGTAGGCGATCCCGTCGCGCTGTGCGGGGTCGGGGGAGCCCAGCATCTTGGTCAGCTCTGCCGTGAGGTCGTCCAGCGGTCGATCCGACGGGACGGCGAGCCCCGCTGATTGGACCTGCTCCCAGTACGACCCCGACATGGCCCCCATCCTGCCAAAGGCTCCGGACACGGCGACCAGCGGTCCGCCGCGAGCCCTACGCTGACGAGGTGCCGTCACTCACCGAGCTCGTCCGCAGCCACACGGACCTCGACGACGAGGACGTGGCCTGGGTCCAGCTCCTGCAGGCGGACTGGCAGATCATCGCGGACCTGTCCTTCGCCGACCTCGTGCTGTGGCTGCCCGACCGGGAGGGCAAGGGCTTCTGGGCCGCGGCGCAGATGCGGCCGACGACCGGTCCCACGGCCTACGTCGACGACATCGTCGGGACCTTCGTGCCGATCGGTCGCCGCCCGCTGCTCGACGCGGCGTACGACCAGGGCAGGTTGGTGCGCGAGGGTGACCCGGAGTGGCGCGACGACGTGCCGGTGCGGGTGGAGACGATTCCGGTGCGCCGCGCGGGCCGGGTGATCGCCGTGGTGGCGCGCAACACGAACCTGCTCGGTGTGCGCACCCCCAGCCGCCTCGAGCTGTCCTACCTCCAGACCGCCGCCGACCTGACCCAGATGATCGCGAACGGCTACTTCCCGCAGACGGGTCCGCGCAGCGACCACGCCGACTCGCCCCGCGTGGGCGACGGCTTCCTGCGGGTGGATGCGGCCGGCCGCGTCGTCTACGCCAGTCCCAACGCGCTGTCGGTCTACCGACGCCTGGGCCTGTCCGGCGACCTGGCCGGGCTCTCGCTGGCCGAGCTGACGCGCGACCTGGTGCCGCCGCGGCGCCGGCCCGACGAGGAGACGCTGAGCGCGGTGCTGGGCGGCCGCGCCCACCACGACACCGAGATCGGCACCGACGAGGTGTCCCTGATCGTCCGCTCGATCCCGCTGCGGCCGACCGGCGACCACATCGGCGCCCTGATCCTGGTCCGCGACGTGACCGACCTGCGTCGCCGCGACCGTGAGCTGGTCACCAAGGACGCCACGATCCGCGAGATCCACCACCGGGTGAAGAACAACCTGCAGACGGTCGCGGCGCTGCTGCGGCTCCAGGCGCGCCGGATGGACTCCGAGGCGGCGCGCTCGGCGCTGGAGGAGGCGGTACGCCGCGTCGGGACGATCGCGATCGTGCACGAGACGCTGAGCCACGCGGTCGAGGAGCACGTCGACTTCGACGAGATCGCCGACCGGCTGGGGCGGATGGTCACGGAGGTGAGCGCGGTCGGCAGCCGGGTGCGGGTGACCCGCGACGGCCGGTTCGGGGTGCTCGCGTCCGAGGTGGCGACCGCCCTGGCCATGATCCTGACCGAGGTGCTCCAGAACGCCGTCGAGCACGGCTACGACGCCACCGGGGAGGGGGAGTCGGTCGGTGAGATCGTCGTGACCGTGCGTCGGCTGGTCGGGCGGCTGCACATGACGGTCGACGACGACGGTCGCGGGCTGCCCGAGGGGTTCGACCTCGACGGGTCGATGAATCTCGGCCTGTCGATCGTCCGAACCCTGGTGGAGTCCGAGCTGGGGGGGCAGCTCGAGATGGGTCCGGTGCCGAGTGGCCGAGGCACCCGGGTGGCGGTCGACGTACCCGTCGAGTGACCGCGCCCCGGGGCCGTCAGGTGCTCAGTGCGCTGAGGTGCTCAGGCGGTGCGGACGCGGGCGCGGGCGTTGCGGCGCTTGAGTGCGCGCCGCTCGTCCTCGCTGAGGCCGCCCCAGACCCCGTGGTCCTGGCCAGCCTCAAGCGCCCACGCAAGACACTGCTCGCGCACCTCGCAGCGTCGACACACCTGCTTGGCCTCCTCGATCTGGAGAATGGCCGGACCGGTGTTGCCGATCGGGAAGAACAGTTCCGGGTCCTCGTCGAGGCAGGCGGAACGGTGGCGCCAATCCATGGCTGGGGGATCCCTCTTTCCTTCAACGTAAGTGCAGGTCAGGGGCGACAAGTCCTGCTGGCGCACGTGCGGTCACGTCAAATGTGAACGCGTTCACGAGGCGCGTCGACAAGCGTGGCAAGTCTTGGACCGTTAAACAACCCCTGGCGGCGACCTCTTTCGTCACGAGCGTCACACCTGTCTAGGGTTGCGTCTGTGAACACCCCCGCAGACGACCGCCGAGATGTCCACCCGGCGCCCTTGCGCGTGGCCGCCTCGCTGGTGGCCGTCGAGGGCGGTCTGGTGCTCATGTTCTCCTTCCTCGAGCTGGGGAGCCTCTCCTCGGACCGGTTCGCGATGGGCATCACCACCACCGCGTTCTTCGTCGTGTACGGCGCCGGGCTGATCGCGTGCGCCTGGGCCGTGAACCGGGGCCAGTCGTGGGCGAGGAGCCCGATCATCCTGAGCCAGCTGATCCAGCTGGGCGTCGCGTGGAGCTTCCGCGGGGGCAGCACGACCCCGGTCGCGATCGCGCTCGCCGTCGTGGCCCTGGTCGTGGTTGCGGGCCTGCTGCACCCCGCCAGCATCGAGGCGCTGTCCGACGAACCGACGCGCGGGAACGGGTCGGCCGGCTCCTAGCCGGCGGCACCGCGGGTCATCATCCGTGCGTCTCCTCCAGGGAGCTCCGCAGCTCCCCGAGGGTGCGGGTGAGCAGGCGTGAGACGTGCATCTGCGAGACGCCGATCTCCTCGGCGATCTGGGACTGGGTCATGTTCTTGAAGAAGCGCAGCAGCAGGATCTTCTTCTCGCGCGGGTCGAGACGGTCCAGCAGCGGCTTGATCGACTCGCGGATCTCCACGTGCTCGAGACCGGCGTCCTCGATGCCGATGGCGTCGAGCATGCTGCCCGCACCCTCGTCGCTGTCGTCGTTCGTCGCGTCGAGCGAGAGGGTGGAGTAGGCGTTGCTCGACTCGATGCCCTCGACGATGTCCTCCACGGTGCAGCCGATCGCCTCGGCGAGCTCGCGCGGCGTGGGGGAGCGGCCCAGGCTCTGGGTCAGCTCGGCCGTGGCCGCGCCGATCTGCATGCGCAGCTCCTGGAGCCGGCGCGGCACCCGGATGGCCCAGCCCTTGTCACGGAAGTAGCGCTTGATCTCGCCGATGATCGTGGGCGTGGCGTACGTCGAGAACTCGACGCCGCGGTCGGTGTCGAACCGGTCGACCGACTTGATCAGGCCGATGGTGCCGACCTGGACCAGGTCCTCGAACGGCTCGCCGCGGTTGCGGAACCGGCGCGCGCAGTGCTCGACGAGCGGCAGGTGCAGGTGCACGAGTGCGTCGCGGGCGCCGTGCCTGCTCGCGAGCGGCGCGCTCTCGTCACGGAACTGCTCGAACAGCTCCGCACTGCGTTGTCGGGTGGCGTCGACCCCCGTCGGGACGTCCAGCGCGATGCTGTCGGCCCCCGTCGTGTCTCCGTCCATGTCAGAAGTCGGCCCCCAGGTGACCGGAGACCATGGTGAGGCTGATGGAGAAGTAGCCGTCGCCGGAGTCGGCGGCTGCGCTCGTGGCCATGGTGGTGAGCACCTGCCACGCGAAGCTGTCGTAGTCCGGCGCGGGGACCGGGCGCGAGGAGGTCACCGCGACGGTGACGGTCAGCTCGCCGGGGCTCATGAAGAAGCGGCACAGCAGGTCGCCGGCTTCGTCGGACTCCGGGAGGACCATCGCGCTTGCTTCGCCCACGGCGATGCGCAGGTCCTCGATGTCGTCGATCGGGAAGTCGAGACGGGCGGCGAGCCCGGCGGTGGTCGTGCGCAACACCGAGACATAGGCACTGTCTGCGGGCAGACGCAGCTCGACGTCCGCGCGCTTCCACGGGTGGGCGCTGGCAGGCCCGGTCACTGACATGTAGACGTCCTTCGTGAGGGATGAGTCGCCTGCAGGTTAGTGGGCAACGGCCCCCGGATGCTGCACCCGGGGGCCGCTCCCCATTGTGTCGCTGTGACTCAGGCCTTCTTGGTCTCCCAGAAGATCTCGGCGATCTCGTCGATCTTGGCGAGCAGCTTGTCGGCCACGTCGGCGTCGAGCTCGCCCTTGGTGCCGCTGGCGCCGGCGAGCTTGGTCGCCTCGTTCACCAGGGTGTGCAGCTGGGGGTACTTCTCGAAGTGCGGGGGCTTGAAGTAGTCGGTCCACAGCACCCACAGGTGGTGCTTGACGAGCTCCGAGCGCTGCTCCTTGATCAGGACGGCGCGGGTGCGGAAGTCGGGGTCGTCGTTGTCCGCGACCTTGCCGATGATGGCCTTGATCGACTCGGCCTCGATACGGGCCTGGGCGGGGTCGTAGACACCACACGGCAGATCACAGTGGGCCGAAACCTCGAGGGTGGGGGCGAACAGTCGCGCAAGCATGCGAGTCCTCTCGTCGTGGAATCCCCTGTCTCCAGGGCTCGGCTGCGACACTACTCCGCGTGCTGCACGGAGATCGACCTCGCTGGGGCTTCGCCGTCGTGAGGGGCACCTCGATGCTGCCGGACCTGCGGCCGGGTGACCGTCTGGTCGTGTCCTACCGTCGCCGGGTCGAGCCCGGTGTCCTGGTCGTGGCGCGGTTCGCCGACGGCACGCTGGCGGTCAAGCGGGCGACGGAACGACGTACGACGTCGGCGGGCGGGGCGGGCTGGTGGCTGCTCAGCGACAACCCGGCCGAGGGTGTGGACTCACGCCACCGGGGTCCTGTCCCCGACGACCGGCTGGTCGCCGTCGTCGTGGGCCGGGCCTGGCCACGGCCACGGCGGCTGGGGCCACGCGCCGGGTGACGGCCATCGTTCGTGGACGGACGGCGGGGCCGCGGGGACCGCTGTGACAAACTGGGCGCAGGGAGACCCCCTGGTCCGTCAGGTTCCGCGAGCCACCCGCATCGCGTCGAGCCGGACCATCCGCCCCAGACGGCCCCGAGCCCGAAAGTCCACAGGTCATGGTTGCAGCAGATTCCGGCGCCTCTCCCGACAACGGCAGCGCGTCCCACCCGCACGCCGGGGATCCCGTCTTCGACCTCCATGTCGGGGGCAAGATGGAGACCCGGTCGACGGTCTCGTTGAGCGGGCCGGACGACCTCTCGCTGGCCTACACGCCGGGTGTCGCGCTCGTGTGCGAGGCGATCGCGGCCGACCCCTCGCTCACCCAGCACTACACCTGGGTCCCCAACACCGTCGCGATCGTCACCGACGGCACCGCGGTGCTGGGCCTCGGTGACATCGGTCCGGCCGCTGCGATGCCCGTGATGGAGGGCAAGGCCGTGCTGTTCAAGCAGTTCGGCGGGGTCGACGCCGTGCCGCTGTGCCTGGACACCACCGACGTCGAGGAGATCATCGAGACCGTCGTCCGGCTCGCCCCGAGCTTCGGCGGCATCAACCTCGAGGACATCTCGGCGCCGCGCTGCTTCGAGATCGAGGCGCGCCTCAAGGAGCGGCTCGACATCCCCGTCTTCCACGACGACCAGCACGGCACCGCCGTGGTGGCCCTCGCGGCGCTGCAGAACGCCCTGCGCCTCACCGCTCGCAACCCCGAGTCCACCCGCGTGGTCATCTCGGGTGCGGGCGCCGCGGGCGTCGCCGTGGCCCGGATCCTGCTCGAGGCCGGCATCAAGGACCTCGCCGTCGTCGACCGCAAGGGTGTCCTCAACTCCGTGCGCGGTGACCTCACGCCGGTCAAGCGCGCCCTGGCGGTGGACACCGCCGACCACTTCGGACGGTCGGGCTCCCTGGCTGACGTGCTCGTCGGGGCGGACGTCTTCATCGGCGTCTCGGGCGGCACCGTGCCGGAGGAGTACGTCGCCACGATGGCGCCGGAGTCGATCATCTTCGGGCTGGCCAACCCGATGCCCGAGGTGCACCCCGAGGTCGCGCACCGCCACGCACGCGTGGTCGCCACGGGCCGCTCGGACTTCCCCAACCAGATCAACAACGTGCTGGCGTTCCCGGGGATCTTCCGGGGCGCCTTCGACGTGCACGCGACCGCGATCACCGAGGGTATGAAGCTCGCGGCCGCCAACGCGCTGGCCGACCTCGTCGGTGACGACCTGGCCGAGGACCTGATCATCCCCTCGCCGTTCGACCCCCGGGTCGGACCGGCGGTCTCCACCGCAGTCGCCGAGGCTGCCCGTCGAGACGGAGTGGCTCGCCGCTAGCCTCGTCGGCATGTTCGCCGTCTACGCCGACAAGTTCTCCTCCGACGACCCGCTCTCCGCCCTCGTGGTGGGGGAGCGGCCGGACCCGGTCGCCCCCGACGGGTGGACCACGGTCACCGTCAAGGCCGCCTCGCTCAACCACCACGACCTCTGGTCGCTGCGTGGCGTCGGGCTCCGCGAGGAGTCGCTGCCGATGATCCTGGGCTGCGACGCCGCGGGCTACGACGAGGACGGCAACGAGGTCGTCGTCCACGCCGTCGTCAGCGACCCGGACTGGACCGGCGACGAGACCTTCGACCCCAAGCGGTCGCTGCTCTCCGAGCGGCACCAGGGCACCTTCGCCGACCAGGTCGTCGTACCCCGCCGCAACGTCATCGCGAAGCCGGCCTCGATGTCGTTCGAGGAGGCCGCGTGCCTGCCCACGGCGTGGCTCACGGCCTACCGCATGCTCTTCACCCAGGGGAACCTCAAGGCGGGGGACACCGTGCTGGTGCAGGGCGCCGGCGGCGGCGTCGCCACGGCCCTGATCACGCTGGCGCGGGCCGGCGGCCTCCGGGTCCTGGCGACCAGTCGTGACGAGGCCAAGCGGGCTCGCGCCCTCGAGATCGGCGCCCACGAGGTCTTCGAGTCCGGTGCCCGGCTGCCGGTCAAGGTCGACGCGGTCATGGAGACCGTCGGGCGGGCCACGTGGTCGCACTCGATCCGGGCCCTGCGTCCGGGCGGCGCGATCGTCATCTCGGGCACCACCTCCGGACCGAAGCTCGACGACGCCGAGCTGACCCGGATCTTCTTCCTGCAGCTGCGGGTGATCGGCTCGACGATGGGCACGCGAGGCGAGCTGGCCTCGCTGCTGACGCTGCTCGAGGCGACGGGTGCGCGGCCGCTGATCGACCGGACGATCCCGATGACCGACGCTGCCGAGGGCTTCGCCGCGATGGTGGGCGGCGACCTGTTCGGCAAGGTGGTCTTCACCCGATGACGCGCACGCACCTGCTCACCGGCGCCGGCTCCGGCATCGGTGCTGTCCTGGCGAGGGCGCTCCACGAGCGCGGGGACCGGCTGGTGCTGCTGGCCCGCAGCGCGAGCCGCGCCGAGGAGCTGGCGGACGCCCACCCCGGTGCCCGGACGATCGTCGGCGACCTCGCGGACCCCGAGGGGCTCGAGCGCTCGCTGGCCGAGGCGGACCTTCCCGGCTCGCTGGACTCCCTGCTCCACGTGGCCGGGGCCGTCGACCTGGCAGCGGTGGCAGACCAGTCCGTGGCCCGGCTGCGCGAGCAGCTCGACGTCAACCTGGTCTCGCCCGCCGTGCTGACCCGCGCCTGCCTGCCGGCAGTGCGGTCGGCCCGCGGCCTCGTGCTCTTCGTGAACTCCGGTGCGGGGCTCGTCGCGAACCCGACCTGGTCTGCCTACGCAGCCTCCAAGTTCGGCCTGCGGGCCCTGGCCGACGCCCTGCGCGGCGAGGAACGCGAGCACGGCGTGCGGGTCACCACGGTGTTCCCGGGACGCACCGCGACGCCGATGCAGCAGAAGGTGCACGACCAGGAGGGCCAGGACTACGACGCTTCCCACTGGATCCAGCCCTGGTCGGTGGCCTCGACGATCCTGCACGTGCTGGACCTGCCGCGCGACGCGACGATCTCCGACGTGACGGTGCAACCAGGACCGGTCTCCGGCTAGGTCCGCGAGCGCCAGTTCAGGGCGCCGACCAGCACCATCCGCAGCTGGGTGCGCGCCGCCTCGATGATCTGTTGCTCGGCATGAGGGCGCGCCGGCGCGTTCAGGATCGCCTCCGCGGTCGCGACCATCGCCATCACGATCAGGTTCGACAGCACCTGGAGGTCCTCGGCCGACCAGGGAGCGGTGCCGGGCAGCCGGGCGAGGTCGGTGGCGAGCTCGCGCTCGCACAGCTCGATCTCGTGCCGGATCGCCTCGCGCACGGCCGGCGGGCCGGCGGCGCGCTCGCGGGCGATGAACAGGAAGTGGGCGCGCTGCTGGTGGACGTGCTCGACCAGGATCCGGATCGAGGAGTCGATCACGTCCTCGAAGGCCGGGTCGCTGCGGCGTACGTCGCGCAGCATGGCCCGCAGCGAGACGAACGACTCGTCGACCAGGGCCAGGCCGACGTCCTCGATCGAGTCGAAGTGTCGGTAGAACGCGGTCGGCACGATGCCCACCTCCTTGGCCACCTGACGCAGGGACAGTGCGACCAGGCTGCTCTGCTCGCAGAGCTCGAGCGCGGCGTCGAGGATGGCGCGTCGGGTGCGCTCCTTGCGCTCGCCGCGGCTCTCGGGGCGATCCGCCAGGGGTTGCTGCGTCGGCTCCGCCATGGGGTGATCGTAGACCCGGGTGCACGAGCGTGCACTTCACGCCGCGAGGTGGGCAGGGTCACGCGGTCGCGGCTTGACCCTTCCAGCGACGGACACCCATAGTTTCAGTGAACGAATGTTCACTGAAAGGGAGGCGTCCATGAGCATCACCCCCGTGTCGGTCGGACGCCGCGTCCTCCGCTCCCGCGCCGTGGCGGCGCTGACGTCGCCGCACGGCGTCGACCGCTATCTCGAGCAGGTCCACCCGATGTGGGCCGCTCACGAGGTCCGTGCCCGCGTCGTGAACGTGCACCGCGAGACCGACGGCCCGCACCCGGTCGCGACGCTGACCCTCCAGCCGACCAGCACCTGGCGCGGCCACCGCGCGGGTCAGTACGTGCAGGTCGGCGTCGAGATCGGCGGCGCGCGACGTACCACCCGCTGCTTCTCGATCTCCTCGGCCGAGTCCGGCCCCGGCGAGCGCTTCACGATCACCGTCCGCGCGCATGACGACGCCGACTCCCGGCGCAGCGTCTCCCGGTTCCTGGTGCAGGAGGCCCGCCCGGGCCAGGTGCTGCACCTGGGCCAGGCGGAGGGCGAGCTTCACCCTCAGCGAGAGCGCGGCCACGCCCACGAACAACCACCTGCTGATGATCAGCGGGGGATCCGGGATCACTCCGGTGATGTCGATGGTGCGCACCCTGCTGCGTGACGGGTACGACGGCAGGGCCGGCCGCAGGGTGACCTTCGTCCACTACGCGCGCACCCCGGAGGAGCAGGTCTTCGCCGGCGAGCTCGCCCGGATCGCGGCGGCCGACAACCAGGTCGACGTCCATGTCGTCCACACCCGGGCCGGCGGCACGCGCTTCTCCGGAATCGAGCTGGCCAGGATCGTCCCCGACTTCCGCGACGTCGACACCTGGGCCTGTGGCCCGGCAGGGCTCATCGACCTGGTGAGCACGGCGTACGCCGAGAGCACCCGGTTGCGGGTCGAGCACTTCAGGACGCCGACGGTCCCGTCCGGCAGCGCCGAGGGCACGGTGTCGTTCGCCCGCTCCGGCGTCGCGGGTGCCAACAGCGGCGTCTCCCTGCTCGAGCAGGCCGAGGCCCTGGGGCTGAGGCCGGAGTCCGGCTGCCGGATGGGGATCTGCTTCTCCTGCACCTCCCGCAAGACCGAGGGCACCGTCCGCAACGTCCTCACCGGCGAGGAGTCATCGCTGCCCGACGAGGAGATCCGGATCTGCGTCTCTGCTCCCGTCGGCGACTGCGTCGTCGAGCTCTAGCCACCCACCACCGAAAGGACTGAGGATGACCGTCACCATGGATCAGGTCTCGACAAGCTCGACCGACGAGCCCAGCTCGACCGACGAGACCGAGGGGATCGACCTCGAGGCGTTCGGCAACGAGATGGACGCCATCCGCCAGCGGGTCATCGCCGAGCTCGGCGAGGAGGACGCGACGTACATCCGCAAGGTCGTCAAGGCCCAGCGCGGGTTCGAGGTCGCCGGCCGTGCGCTGTTCTACGTGCCGCCGGCCTGGCCGCTCGCGGTCGTCGCGCTCAGCGTCTCCAAGATCCTCGACAACATGGAGATCGGCCACAACGTCATGCACGGCCAGTACGACTGGATGGGCGACCCGGGCCTGAGCTCGCGGATGTACGAGTGGGACAACGTCTGCCCGAGTGAGCAGTGGAAGTACTCCCACAACTACATCCACCACACCTACACGAACATCCTCGGCAAGGACCGCGACATCGGGTACGGCATCCTGCGGATGGACGAGGACCAGCAGTGGCGCCCCTACTACCTGGGCAACCCGCTCTACGCCTTCCTGCTGATGGTCTTCTTCGAGTGGGGCGTCGCGATGCACGACCTCGAGGTCGAGCGGATCGTGGCCGGCGAGAAGACGTGGGCAGAGACAAGGCACCTGCATGCCGGGACTGATCCGCAAGATCCGCAACCAGGCGCTCAAGGACTACCTGCTGTTCCCGGCGCTGACCGGTCCGCTGTTCCCGCTGACCCTGGCGGGCAACGCGACGGCCAACCTGGTGCGCAACATCTGGGCGTTCAACATCATCTTCTGCGGCCACTTCCCGGCGGGCGTCTCGACGTTCTCCGAGGAGGAGTGCGAGGACGAGTCGCGCGGCCACTGGTACTACCGTCAGCTGCTCGGCTCGGCCAACATCACCGGCGGCAGGCTGTTCCACATCATGACCGGCAACCTGTCGCACCAGATCGAGCACCACCTGTTCCCGGACATCCCGGCTCGCCGCTACCCGGAGATCGCCGCGGAGGTCCGCGAGATCTGCGAGCGCTACGGCATCGCCTACAACACCGGCCCGCTCGGCAGGCAGCTGTTCAGCGTCGCGCGGAAGATCTGCCGGCTCGCGCTCCCCGGCCGCCCGTCGGGGTCCCGTCAGCCGGACCTGGTTGCCGAACCCGTCCGGGCAGCCTGAGGATGGGCGCATGAACGACCAGCTGAGCAAGGGCGAGATCCGCAAGGACGTCGTGCAGGACGCGGTCGAGGCGGCCGCCACCACGGTGGGCGAGGTGACCACGATCGTGACCGACGCGGTCAGGGACGTCGCCGGGGCGCTCGGCGGCTTCGCCACCGAGATCTTCGAGATCCGCGACTCCGCGCGACGGGCGTCCGGCGACCACGACGAGTGATTTGGTCCCGGCCGTGTGGTTTGGGTCACCCGGGCGGGGGTAAGTCACGGTCCTCGGGGGACCAGGTTGCCGACCGAAACCGAGGAATCCCCCATGGACACGACCTTCGCCGCGCACTACGACCCGGCCACCAGCACGCTCGAGCTGTCCGGCACCTTCGACCCGGACGCATGGGCGTCGATGCCCGAGGTGGTCGACCGTGCGTTCCGGCGTACGGCGTGCCAACTGATCATCGACCTCACCCGGGCCGCGGACGTGCCCGCCCACTCGGTGGGCAACCTGGTCCATCTCTGCAACTGCTGCTATCCCGGCACGCTCGTCCGGGTGGCGTCCCGGCGGCGCGCCCCCGTCGCCTGACGCCGACCCGTCGGAACCTCCGGGCGGATCAGCCGAACGACATCTGGAAGTCGGCCATCCGGAACGACGCCACGGGTCGTGCGCCTCGCAGCCAGGCCAGTGGGCCGTCGGCGTCGAACTCCCAGGAGCCGCGGCACGGCAGGGTCTTCGAGGACCCCTTCAAGGTCGCCGTCCTCTCCGGGCCACCGGGCTCGATCGCGGGCTGCCAGGTGCCGCCCTTGAACGGCAGGCGCACCGAGGCCTTCGAGACATCGGTGAAGCTGGCCCGGGCGATCGGCCGGCGCTCCAGGCTCGCGGACCACTCGGTGCGGGAGAGCGGGCCGGTGTGGCTGGTCTCGAGGGTGAAGTCGCACAGCCCCTTGGGGATCGCCCACAGGTCGCGGCCGCCCTGCATCGAGGCGGGGGAGTCGACCCAGATGTCGGAGATCGACACGCGTCGTCCGTGCTCGTCCGACTTCACCGGCCGCGCCACGAGCAGCTCGGAGTAGGTGAGCGGGCTGTCGGGCTCGTAGCTGACGAACGCGGCGCCGTACACCCCGTCGGGGCGGTCCGGGACGCCCTTCACGCGGAACAGCGACAGCCAGAGCTGGCCCACCATCGCCCAGGGGGCCGGCGGGTAGGTCGGGAGAGGAGACATGCCCGCAGCCTTCCGGCTACGGGCATGCGGTGCGACGTCTTCTCAGTCCTCGGGATCGTCGAGGCGGGCCAGCCAGGTGGCGAACCGCTCGACGGGGGTCTCGAACTCCGGGTAGGTGTCGGTGAACTCCTGGAGGCGCTCGGCGAGCCACGCCAGGGTGACCTCTTCGTCACCCCGGCGCTTCTCGAGCTCCTCGATGCCGCGGTCGGTGAAGTACATGGTTCCTGTCTCTCCTTCGCGCGGCTTGCTCGACCACCGACCATCTGATCCGCTGACGCGTCTCAGATCACGCAAACGCCCGGTCGAGCAGGTCCTTCTGCTCGGCCATGTGTCGCTTGACGGTGCCCACCGACGGCGAGGAGGACTGCTCCCGCGTGATCGGCTCGACGGTGGCGTCCACCTCGGGCCACACGTTGAACTGGTAGTGCGGCCATGCGCCCATGTTGGCCGGCTCGTCCTGCACCCAGCGCACCGTCCGCAGGTGGGGGTAGCGCGCGATCTCCGCCCTGATCTCGTCGAGCGGACGCGGGTAGAGCTGCTCGACCCGCGCGATCGCGAACCGCTCGGAGTTCTCGCGCTTGGCCCGCTCGACCATCAGGTCCCAGGTCACCCGACCCGAGCACATCAGCAGCGTGTCGACCTTGTCCTGGTCGGCCGCGTCGTCGCCGATGAACGGGCGGAACGTCCCGCTCGTGAAGTCCTCCGGCTTCGAGGCGGCCTCCTTGCGCTTGAGCATCGACTTCGGCGTGAAGACGATCAGCGGCCGGTGCTCCTCGCCGAGGGAGTGCTGGCGCAGCAGGTGGAAGTACGACGCGGGCGTCGACGGCTGCGCGACCACGAACGCCTCGTCGGCGCACAGGGTCATGAAGCGCTCGATGCGCGCCGAGGAGTGGTCGGGGCCCTGTCCCTCGTAGCCGTGGGGCAGCAGCAGGACGACGCCGGACTGCTGGCGCCACTTGGTCTCACCGGAGGTGATGAACTCGTCGATGACCGTCTGGGCGCCGTTGACGAAGTCGCCGAACTGGGCCTCCCAGAGCACCAGCGCCTCGGGACGGGCCACGGAGTAGCCGTACTCGAAGCCGAGGGCGGCGTACTCGGAGAGCAGCGAGTCGTAGACGTAGAACTTCGCCTGGTCCTCGGTCAGCGAGGTCAGCGGGGTCCACTCGTCGGCGTTGACCCGGTCGATGATCGTCGCGAACCGGGACACGAAGGTGCCGCGGCGCGAGTCCTGGCCGGCGAGCCGGACGGGCCGGCCGTCCATCAGCAGCGCACCGAAGGCGAGGATCTCGCCGGTGCCCCAGTCGATCGGGCCGTCGGTGATCGCGGCCGCGCGGCGCTGCAGCTGCGGCATCACCTTGGGGTGGACGGTGAAGCCCGCCGGCGGGGTGACGTAGGCGTCGGAGATCCGCTTGAGCACGTCGACCGAGATCGCCGTGGTGGCCTCGCCGACCGGCTTGTCGGGGTAGTCCGGGACGGTGGTCCACTCCGACGGCTGGGTGCTCGCCTCGCGCACCTCGGTGAAGACCCGCTCGAGCTGCTGCTGGTAGTCGCGCAGCACCTGCTCGGCCTCCTCGATCGTGATGTCGCCACGACCGATCAGGGACTCGGTGTAGAGCTTGCGGACCGAGCGCTTCTGCTCGATGAGGTCGTACATCAGCGGCTGGGTGTACGACGGGTCGTCACCCTCGTTGTGCCCGCGGCGGCGGTAGCAGACGAGGTCGATGACGACGTCCTTCTTGAACGCCTGGCGGTACTCGAAGGCGAGCCGCGCGACCCGGATGCAGGCCTCGGGGTCGTCGCCGTTGACGTGGAAGATCGGCGCCTGGACCATCCGGGCGACGTCGGTGCAGTAGAGCGAGGAGCGCGACGAGCCGGGGGAGGTGGTGAAGCCGACCTGGTTGTTGACGACGAGGTGGATCGTGCCGCCGGTGCGGTAGCCGCGCAGCTGGGAGAGGTTCAGCGTCTCGGCCACGACACCCTGGCCGGCGAAGGCCGCGTCGCCGTGCACGAGCAGCGGCAGCACGGGGTAGGCGGCACCCTTGTCGAGCACGTCCTGCTTCGCGCGGGCGATGCCCTCGAGCACGGGGTCGACGGCCTCGAGGTGCGAGGGGTTCGCGGCGACCGAGACCTTGATCTTGGCCTTGGAGCCGGCCTCGAACTCACCCTCGGCGCCGAGGTGGTACTTCACGTCGCCGGAGCCCTGGACCGTGCGCGGGTCGATGTTGCCCTCGAACTCGCGGAAGATCTGGGAGTACTTCTTGCCGACGATGTTGGCCAGGACGTTGAGGCGGCCGCGGTGGGCCATGCCGATCGCGACCTCGTCCAGGGACGCCTCGGCAGCGGCCTCGCAGATCTCGTCGAGCACGGGGACCGTGGTCTCGCCGCCCTCGAGGCTGAAGCGCTTCTGGCCGACGAACTTGGTCTGCAGGAACGTCTCGAAGGCCTCGGCCTGGTTGAGCTTCAGCAGGATCCGCAGCTGCTCCTCGCGCGGGGGCTTGGTGTGCGGCTGCTCGACGCGCTCCTGGATCCAGCGGCGCTGCTCTGGATCCATGATGTGCATGTACTCGATGCCGGTGGTGCGGCAGTAGGAGTCCCGCAGGATGCCGAGGATCGTGCGCAGCTTCATGAACCGGCGGCCCTCGCCACCGAACGAGCCGGTGGCGAACTCGCGGTCGAGGTCCCACAGGGTCAGGCCGTGCGACTCCACCTCGAGGTCGGGGTGGCTGCGCTGGCGGTACTCGAGCGGGTCGGTGTCGGCCATCATGTGGCCGCGCACGCGGTAGGCGTGGATCAGCTCGAGGATCCGGGCCTGCTTGCTGATCTCGTCGTCGTGCGAGGTCGCGATGTCCTTGGCCCAGCGGATCGGCTCGTAGGGGATCCGCAGCGAGCGGAAGATCTCGTCGTAGAAGCCGTCCTCGCCGAGGAGCAGCTGGTGCAGGCGGCGCAGGAACTCACCCGACAGCGCACCCTGGATGACCCGGTGGTCGTAGGTCGACGTCAGCGTCATGACCCTGCTGACGGCGTTGCGAGTCAGGGTCTCCTCGGAGGCGCCCTGGTACTCGGCGGGGTACTCCATCGCGCCGACACCGATGATGGCGCCCTGGCCCTTCATCAGGCGGGGGACCGAGTGCACGGTGCCGATGCCGCCGGGGTTGGTCAGCGAGATGCTGGTGCCCTGGAAGTCGGCGACCGTGAGCTTGTTGTCGCGCGCCTTGCGGACGACGTCTTCGTACGCCGTCCAGAAGCCCGCGAAGTCCATCGTCTCCGCGGCCTTGATGCTGGGCACCAGGAGCTGGCGGGAGCCATCGGGCTTGGGGACGTCGATCGCGAGGCCCAGGTTGATGTGGGCCGGCGTGATCAGGTTGGGCTTGCCGTCGACGACGTCGAAGCCGACGTTCATGTCCGGGATCGACTTGACGGCCTGCACGAGGGCGTAGCCGATGAGGTGGGTGAAGGACACCTTGCCGCCGCGGGCGCGGGCGAGGTGGTTGTTGATGACCGTGCGGTTGTCCCACAGCAGCTTGACCGGGACCGACCGGACCGACGTGGCCGTCGGGACGCTCAGCGAGGCGTCCATGTTCTGGGCGGTGCGCGCCGGAGCACCGCGCAGCACGGTGTAGGTCGGCTCGTCGCTGGCCGCGGCAGGTGCCGGTGGCTTGGACTCCTTGGGCACCGGGTTGGCGGTGCCCTTGGCCGGCTCGGCGGCCTTCGCGTCGGGGCGCGGCTTGGCGACCGCCGCCGGGGCCTTCTCCTCGGCCTTCTGCTCCGGCTTGGCCACGGGCTTGGTCTCCGCCTTGGCCGCGGGCTTCTCGGCAGGCTTCTGGGCCGCCTTCTCGGCTGGGGCAGGCGCGGGCTTCGCCGGGGCGCCGGAGCCGTTCGGCGCGGCGCCGTTACCGTGTGCCTTGAAGTAGCTCACCCACGTGGGATCGACGCTGCCGGGGTCGGACTTGTACTTGTCGTACATCTCCTCCACGAGCCACTCGTTGGCGCCGAAGTCGGCGGAGGGCTGTTCGGGAGACTGACTGCCTGACGACTGCGGCACGACTTGCTTCGCCTCTTTCGGTGAGCGCGCGGGTGAATGAAGTTCAGTGTTCAAGGCTAGACCCACACGCCGTCAAATGCCGAGGTCAGGGGGGCCTTTACGGCAGGGTGTTACGCGTTCCACACGACAGGAAGATTCCCCACCATGACCCCACCCGCCCGAACGGGCCCGGCCCTGGCCGCCTTCCTGCTGGTCCTGGCCCTGACCGCCGGCGCCTGCAGCAGTCCCGAGGACGACTCAGGGACCCCGGCGCCGGGGGGCTCCGGCTCTCCCTCGGCCACCCAGGACCCGGCTCCACCACCGCTCGCCACGCGGGTCACCTTCGGTGAGCTGACCGGCAAGCTGGCGAAGAAACAACGCCAGCAGTTCCGGAAGGCAGTGGCGGGGGCGGTCGACGGCTGGCTGGACGCGGCGTACGTCGCCGGTGACTACCCACGCCACGACTTCCACGACGCCTTCCCCCGGTTCACGACCGGGGCCAGGGCCGACGCCCACCGCGACCGCGCGCTGATGAGCAACCAGGACATCGGCAAGCGGATCGACGGGGTCAGGGCCACCCGGCGCCGGCTGTGGATCGACGCCCTCGTCGTGGGGCACCAGCCGGCGGGGGTGACCGCACGGTTCGTCCTCGACTTCCGGACCACCGGCAAGGTCGAGCGCAAGATCGAGGTCAGGGGCCGGCTGTTCCTCACCCGCAACCACGGCTGGCGCGTGTTCGGCTACGACGTCACGAAGGGAGTCGTCCGATGAAGGCGCTCAGGAAGAGACACCCCCGCGCCCTGCGCGTGATCACGCTGGGCGTCGTGCTCGCCCTGGGGGCGCTCGTCGTCCCGGCCTCGGCGGTCAAGTCGACCGAGGTGGCGCTCGTGAAGGTGCATCGAGCGGCCGGCGTCGACGTGAGCCCCGACGTGATCTGGATCCTGGCCGTGGGCTCCGACGCCCGGCCCGGCGAGGACATGACGAGGAGCCGGGGTGACGCGCTGCAGCTGATCGGCATGAACACCCGCACGGGCGCCGCTGCCAGCATCGGGGTGCCCCGGGACTCGTGGGTGAGCATCCCGGGCCACGGCTCCAACAAGATCAACGCCTCGCTCTACTTCGGGGGGCCCGCAGCTGCTCGGGGAGACGATCGGCAACCTCGTCGGCATCCAGCCCGACTACGTCTTCGTCACCCGCTTCAAGTTCTTCCAGGCGATGATCGGGGACATCGGTGGCATCGAGGTGAACAACCCGAGCGCGTTCAGCGACACCTACCTGCGTCCGAAGGGGTTCGCGGCCGGGCGCATCCACCTCAACGGCTACGACGCCATGGCGTTCTCCCGGATCCGCCACAACCTGCCCCGCGGCGACTTCGACCGCTCGGCCAACCAGCAGCGAGTGCTGCGCGGCATCCAGGCGAAGGTCCGGGCGCGGGCAGACGAGCCGGGCTTCATGGAGCGCGGCGTGATGTCGGTGATGGAACACCTCTACACCGACCTGCCGCCGGCCGAGCTGTTCCGGCTCGCGCAGGCGATGGCCCAGGTCGACCCCGCCAAGATCACCAGCTGTGTCGTGCTCGGCGGCATCGGCAACATCGGTGGGGCCAGCGTCGTCCTGCCGTACACCGACATGGCCCGCCGCCTCGGCGACGAGGCACGGACCGACGCGACGCTCGAGAACTGCTGATCGTCGCGTCTGTCGTCTCATGCTGGCACCCGCATGAAGTGCTCGGAGTCCAGGAGCTCCTCCAGCAGGTCGACGACGTCCGCGCTGGTGCGGTGCTCCCACGCGGCATCCCCGCCCTGGGGACGACCGGCGAGGATTCCGGGCAGGAGGTCGGCGAGCTCGGCCGGGGTCTCGGCCCAGGGGATCCAGCCGGCGTCGTGAAGTGCCCGGGCGTTGGTGAGGCCGTGGCCGGGCAGGCAGCGGTAGGACAGAGTCGGCACCCCCGCGGCCAGGGCCTCGAGCGAAGTGAAGCCGCCGGCGTTCTGGACTACGCAGTCGACCGCAGTCAGCAGGTCGGGGACGTTGTCGCGCCAACCGAGCGCGACCACGCCGGGCGAGGCATCGAGCCGGACTCGGAGCGCGTCGTTCTCCCCGCACAGCACGACCGGGGTGGCGAGCCCCGTGGCGGCGATGTCGTGCGCGGACTGTTCGAGCTCGCCGATGCCCAGTGAGCCGCCGGTCACCAACGCCAGCCGCGGGCGATCCGGCAGCCCGAACCGAGCCCTCACCTCCGCCCGGTCGGCGCGGTCGTCGCCGGCGAGGGCGTGCAGGGAGCGGGCCGGGTCCGCCGAGGTCAGGGGGCCGACCACCTCGGCACGGACCCCACGTCCTCGGGCGGCCGCGGCGGGCAGCTCGTGGAGGGCGAGGTGCACATCGACGCCCCGGTGGATCCACAGCGGGTGCACCGACATGTCCGTCAGGAAGGTGGCGACCGGGACATCGAGCCGACCGGTGAGACGCAGATGACCGAGCGCCTGGCTCGCGAACGGGTGGGTGGACACCACCAGCACCGAACCGGCTCCGCTCCCCGTCGTCAGGGCGTCGGCCAACCGGTCCCCGGCTGCGGCACCGAGCGCACGGGTGACGCTTCGGTAGAAGACGCCGTCGGCCTCGAGCCGATGCAACAGCCAGTCCCAGGTTCCGGGAACCGCCTTCAACTGTCGGAAGTACGCCCCGCGAAGGGCTCGGCCGAGGCGAGCCGGGAACATGTCGACCACGTCGTGGGTCTGCACGTCGTAGCCACGGGAGCCGAAGCGCTCGGCGAGCTGCCGCGCGGCGGCGTCGTGCCCGGCGCCGTAGCTCCCCGAGACGATGTGGACGAGCTCCGGCCGGGTGAGGCGCCCCGCCGACGACAGGCTCACCACGGCAGCTCGAGCGTGCTCGGTGGGCGTCGTCGGGGTGACCCGCGCGCGGGCCCGACGAACGGTGGCGGCGATGGTCACGTGTCCTCTTCTCGTCGCTGCACGAGCAGATGCCCGCACCACCCACCAAAGCGACAGCGGATGAAGGCGGCGTGAAGGCACCTCGGCTCGGCACACCTCGCTCCCGGCGGCGTCGAGCGCCCGTCCCTCTTCATGACGCCTTCATGTCTGCCCGGTTCAGTGAGCTGTCCACACCAGGCCCGAGAAGGAGAGCGAGGTGCCGCCCGGTGAAGCGCTCCGCCATCCTGCTGCCGGCGCTGGCAGTCGCGGTCCAGGGTGTCCCCGCCCTCACGTCCGTGCCGCGACTGCGACGGGCTGTCTCCCCGGCGCTGGCTGGGTTGAGCCGGAAACGCCATGTCGCACTCACCTACGACGACGGACCCGACCCCCTCAGCACCCCACACTTCCTGGACCTGCTCAGCAGCCACGACCGGTTCGCGACGTTCTTCCTCCTCGGGGAACACGCAGCCCGACATCCCGGTCTGGTCAGGCAAATGGCAGACCGCGGCCACGAGATCGCGGTGCACGGGTGGGACCACCGCTGCCTGGCGGCCAAGCGCCCAGGCACCCTGAGGGGCGAGCTCGCACGCACCCGAGACCTCATCGAGGAGATCGCCGGCGAGAGGCCCGTGTGGTACCGACCGCCGTACGGGGTCCTCACGACTGAAGGCATGTTCGCGGCTCGGGCGGCGGGTCTGCGGACGGTCCTGTGGTCGGCGTGGGGACGGGACTGGACAGCCAGTGCGACCAGCGAGTCGATCGTCACGTCGGTACGACGAGGACTGAAGCCTGGAGGAACGGTCCTGCTGCACGACACCGACCGGACATCTGCTCCCAACTCCTGGATGCGCACACTCGACGCCTCATCCGTCCTGCTCACGCAATGGGCCGACGGACAAGTCCCAGTCGGAGCCCTGAACAACCACTGGCGGTGACGCGCCTGCGCTCCTGCTGGAGGAGCGGTCCGTTCATCCCACCACGCACGAACGGCGTCCCGTCGGCCCGCAGGCCGAGGGACGCCGTCGTCGCGTGAGGTGCTGGTCAGTAGGGGAAGATCTGGCTGGCAGCGATGCCCAGGTCGATCACGATGTTCTCCTCCAGCAGGGTCAGGCGCAGTGCCGTCACCCGGTTGCCGAACTTGTTGTTGTCGACGGCCATGCCCTCGATGTAGCCGGCGTCGCCCAGGCTGAGCACCTTGCCGGGGCCGGGAGCCGCCAGCGTCTCGCCCTGGTAGACGATCGAGCCGATTGAGCCCGAGTGGCCGCGCTTGACCTTGCCGCCCGGCTCGGTCGTCCTGGCGGTCGACCGGGCCGTGATGCCGTTGATGACGAGCTGCAGGGCCGGGATCTCCAGCGCCGCGATGTGCTGGGCGTCGAAGCCGCTCGCCGTGCCGTCACGGCGCTGGGTGCCGCGGAACGCGTAGTCGATCCCCTTGACCCCGATGAGCAGGCCGTTGGGGGCGATGCTGGCCGAGTCCAGGTGCCGCTTCATGGTCCTGCCGCGGGTGCCCTGACAGGGGATGGTGCGCGGCTTGACGCCACCGAAGTGCAGGGCGCCGTCGAGCGCCTTCACGTCGAGCGGCATCGAGGTGGAGCGGAACACGCCGCCGGGAGTCGGGCCGCCGATGACGGCACGCGCCTGACCGAGCTGGAGGCTCTGCTCCTCGCCGGTCGCGGTGATCTTGAAGTCCAGCGCCTTCACGTCGGACTCGGCGCCGTACGGGCCGGCGTGGCCCTTCTTGTAGCCCATCGCGATCGACCCGAGCTGCGGGATCTCGATGACGCCGGCCTCGTTGAGGACCGAGATCACCTGGCCCGTCAGCTCGCCGCCGGTGGTCGTCAGGGTGTCGAGCAGATCCGTGAGCTCCGGCGGGATCGGTACGCCCTGGTCCTCGAGGACGCTCACGTCGATGGAGAGCTCGGGCGCCGTGAAGGACTCCTGGTGGCCGTACCCCTTCGCCGTGTGGAAGGAGTCGGCCGTGGTGGTCAGCCCCTTGAGGGTGATGACCGGCGTCATCTGGCCGCCGAGGTCGCCGCCCAGGGTGATGTCACCGAGGACGTTGATCGCGCGGACGCCGTACCGACCGGCCTCGCGGTAGCTGACCGTGCGGCTGTCGGAGGCCGACAGCTGGATCAGCGAGTTCTCCGGTGCGGTCAGCAACGAGCTCTGCTGGACGTCGCGGCCGGTCATCCGGGTGCAGCGCAGGGGAGCGACGGCATCCTTGGCGCTCAGCGTCTGCACGTTGCCGGTGGTGAGCTTGGCGCCCACCGCCGTGCCCTTGTAGCCGAAGTTCGAGACCTTGCGGGCGTTGGCGGGCGCCTGCTGCTGCTCGGCGGCCGCCAGCGGGCTCGCGGCCAGGGTGGCGGCGACCGCGGCACAGATCGTGGTGGCGGCCAGGGTCCGCCGGACGGAATTCTTCACTGATGTTTCTCCCTCGGTATGGCGCGGTTGGGAGAGCCGGAAAGATGGGGGACCCGACTCCGTGCGCGCCATCCCGAGCACGACGGCGCTGGCTCAACGAAGTGTCGTGCGGCAGGTCACGTGGGGGACATGGGATCCGGGGGATGCCCGGTAGTGGTCTGGACCGCGCCAGACGGCGGTCACGGGAAAGCCGCGAGAGAGAAGCGCCCCCGGAAGGATTCGAACCTTCGCTCCCGCCTCCGGAGGGCGGTGCTCTATCCCCTGAGCTACGGGGGCCCGGGGTGCGGGATGACCATACAACCGCGCGGCGGGCGCCGCGAAACCGGTGGGCCAGTGGGTCCCACCGGTTGCGCGCGGGCGGTGGAGCCAGTCCGCGATATGGGTTCGGGGAGGCGGTGGCCGCGCCGATAGGCTGGCCCGGTGACTCCCGAGCAGCTCTCCACCACGATCGTCGAGGTCTTGACGACCCTGTCCGACCGGGGCGCGATCGTCCTGCCCGACGGGGTGCCCGCGACGGTGACGGTGGAGCGACCCCGGCAGAAGGGCCACGGCGACTACGCCACGAACGTCGCCCTGCAGCTGGCGAAGAAGGCCGGGACGAACCCGCGTGCGTTCGCCGAGCTGGTCAGGGCCGGCCTGGAGGCCAGCGAGGGCGTGGCGGCGGTCGAGATCGCGGGACCGGGCTTCCTCAACATCACCGTGGACGCCGGATCCCAGGGGAACGTCGCCGCGAAGGTCGTCGCGGCGGGCACGTCGTACGGCGCCTCCGACGCGTTCGCCGGGGAGCGGATCAACCTCGAGTTCGTCTCGGCCAACCCGACCGGCCCGATCCACATCGGCGGCGTCCGCTGGGCGGCCGTGGGTGACGCGCTCGGCCGGATCTTCACCCTCGCCGGCGCAGAGGTCACCCGCGAGTACTACTTCAACGACCACGGCGCGCAGATCGACCGCTTCAGCGGCTCGCTGCTCGAGGCCGCCCACGGGCGGCCCACTCCCGAGGACGGCTACGGCGGGCAGTACATCCAGGAGATCGCCGACAACGTCGTGGCCCAGCGTCCCGAGGCGCTCCAGCTGCCCGAGGACGACGCACGCGAGGTCTTCCGGGCCGTCGGCGTCGAGATGATGTTCGAGGAGATCAAGCAGAGCCTGCACGACTTCGGGGTCGACTTCGACGTCTTCTTCCACGAGGACGAGCTGCACAAGAGCGGGGCGGTGGAGCGTGCCGTGACCCGGCTCGGCGACCTCGGCAACACCTACGAGGAGGGCGGCGCGGTCTGGCTCGCCACCGAGAAGTTCGGTGACGACAAGGACCGGGTGATCATCAAGTCCGACGGGAACGGCGCCTACCTGTCCGGCGACCTGGCCTACTACCTCGACAAGCGCGAGCGCGGGTTCGACCGCTGCCTGATCATGCTCGGCGCCGACCACCACGGCTACGTCGGCCGGATGAACGCCATGTGTGCGGCGTTCGGCGACGAGCCCGGCACCAACCTCGAGATCCTGATCGGCCAGATGGTCAACCTGCTGCGCGACGGCCAGCCGATGCGGATGTCGAAGCGGGCCGGCACCGTCGTCACCATCGACGACCTCGTCGGCGCGATCGGCAACGACGCCGCCCGCTACGCCCTGGCCCGCTACACCTCCGACTCCACGATCGACCTCGACCTGGACCTGTGGGCGAAGGCCTCCAGCGACAACCCGGTCTACTACGTGCAGTACGCCCACGCCCGGGTCTCCTCGATCCTGCGCAACGCCGGCGACCTGGGCCTGGCGCCCGCCGGCGACGAGTTCGACCCGGCACGGCTTGCCCACGAGAAGGAGGGCGAGCTGCTGCGCGCCCTCGCTGAGTTCCCGCGCGTCGTGGCGAGCGCCGCCCAGCTGCGCGAGCCGCACCGGGTCGCGCGCTACCTCGAGGAGACGGCGGCGACCTACCACCGCTTCTACGACACCTGCCGGGTGCTGCCGATGGGCGACGAGGAGCCCAGCGACCTGCACCGGGCCCGGCTGCTGCTGGTCGCCGCCACCCGGACCGTCCTGGCCAACGGCCTCGCCCTGCTCGGCGTCTCGGCGCCCGAGCGGATGTGAGGTCGCGATGCGCGCGCACGAAGCAGGCTGGGCCCATGCCGAGGGTGCCCTGAGGGGTCCCTCCTGGCTGCGCGAGCCCGCCGACCCCAACGTCCTGGTCCGCCACCTGTGGTCGACCACCGCCCGCAAGGTCGACGGGGTCCTCGAGGTCGGGGGAGTCCGGCTGCCCGACCTCGTGGCCGAGCACGGCTCACCCGCCTACGTCCTCGACGAGGCGGACTTCCGGGCCCGGGCACGCGCCTTCCGGGACGCGTTCGCGGCGTACGACGTCTTCTACGCCGGCAAGGCGTTCCTCTGCACGACCACCGCGCGCTGGGTGGCCGAGGAGGGCCTCTTCCTCGACGTGTGCTCCGGGGGCGAGCTGACGGTCGCCGAGCGTGCCGGGGTCGACCCCGCCCGGATCGGTTTCCACGGCAACAACAAGACTCCTGCCGAGCTGCGCCGGGCCGTCGCGCTCGGCGTCGGGCGGGTCATCGTCGACTCGTTCGCCGAGATCGACCGCCTGGCCGCCGTCGTGGCCGAGGTCGGCGGCACCACCGGGGTGATGGTGCGGGTCACCGCGGGCGTCGAGGCCCACACCCACGAGTACATCGCCACCGCCCACGAGGACCAGAAGTTCGGCTTCTCGATCACGTCGGGGGACGCCTTCGAGGCCGTACGCCGGGTGCACGAGGCCCCGGGCCTCGACCTGCGGGGACTCCACTCGCACATCGGCTCGCAGATCTTCGACTCCTCCGGGTTCGAGGTCGCGGCGCGCCGGGTGCTCGCGTTGCACGCCCGGGTCTCCACGGAGCTGTCCGTGAACATGCCCGAGATGGACCTCGGTGGTGGCTTCGGCATCGCCTACACCACGCAGGACGACCCCTCGGACCCCGAGCAGCTGGCGAGCGAGATGACCGCGATCGTCGAGCACGAGTGCCGGGCTCTCGGCATCGCGCAGCCGAAGTTGTCGATCGAGCCCGGGCGCGCGATCGTCGGGCCGTCGATGTGCACGGTCTACGAGGTCGGGACCGTCAAGCAGGTGGCGCTCGACGGCGGCGCGAGCCGCACCTATGTCTCCGTGGACGGCGGCATGAGCGACAACATCCGCACCGCGCTCTACGACGCCGACTACTCCTGCACGCTCGCCTCGCGCGCGTCCGACGCGTCCCCGGTGCTGACCCGCGTGGTCGGCAAGCACTGCGAGGCGGGTGACATCGTGGTCAAGGACGAGTTCCTTCCGTCCGACGTCGGGCCGGGGGACCTGGTGGCGGTCCCGGGCACGGGTGCCTACTGTCGCTCGATGGCCTCCAACTACAACCATGCGCTGCGACCACCCGTGGTCGCTGTGCGGGACGGCGTCGCACGCGTCGTCGTCCGCCGCGAGACTGAGGACGATCTGTTGGCAACCGACGTGGGTGAACTGGCGTGAACGAGGACAAGCCGCTGAAGGTCGCGGTCCTGGGCTGTGGCTCGGTCGGCTCCCAGGTGGTCCGCCTCCTCCAGGAGCAGGCGGACGACCTGAGGGCCCGGGTGGGCGCACCGGTCGAGCTGGTGGGCGTCGCCGTCCGGCGGCTCGACGCACCGCGCGAGGTCGAGGTGCCCGAGGGGCTGCTCACCACCGACGCCGCCGGCCTGGTGGCGCGCGGCGACGTCGACCTGGTGGTCGAGGTGATCGGCGGCATCGAACCCGCCCGGTCGCTGATCCTGGCTGCCCTCGAGAACGGCGCCTCGGTGGTCACCGCGAACAAGGCGCTGCTGGCCGAGGACGGCCCGACGCTGTTCGAGGCGGCCGAGAAGGCGGGTCGCGACCTCTACTACGAGGCTGCGGTCGCCGGCGCGATCCCGATCCTGCGTCCGCTGCGCGAGTCGCTCGCCGGTGACAAGGTCACCCGCGTGCTCGGCATCGTCAACGGCACCACCAACTTCATCCTCGACAAGATGGACACCTCGGGCGCCGGCTTCACCGAGGCGCTGGAGGAGGCCCAGGAGCTGGGGTACGCCGAGGCGGACCCGACCGCCGACATCGAGGGCTTCGACGCCGCCGCGAAGGCCGCGATCCTGGCGTCGCTCGCCTTCCACTCGCGGGTCACCGCTGCCGACGTGCATCGCGAGGGCATCTCGGAGGTCACCGCGACCGACGTGCAGTCCGCGCGCGAGATGGGCTGCGTCGTCAAGCTGCTGGCCATCTGCGAGCTGCGCGACGACGCCGTGGCGGTGCGTGTGCACCCCGCGATGATCCCGCGCTCGCACCCGCTCGCGTCGGTCCGCGAGGCCTACAACGCCGTCTTCGTCGAGTCGCAGGCCGCCGGCCAGCTGATGTTCTACGGCCCGGGCGCCGGTGGCTCGCCCACCGCCTCGGCCGTCCTGGGTGACCTGGTCACGGTGGCGCGCAACCGGCTCGCGGGCACCCGCGGCGCCGGCGAGTCCGCCTACGCCGACCGGGCGATCCTGCCGATGGGGGAGACGCTGACCCGCTACCACGTGGCGATCGACGTCGACGACCGTGCGGGCGTGCTGGCCGCGGTGGCCACGGCCTTCGCCGACCACGGAGTCTCGATCCAGACCGTGCGCCAGGAAGGGCGCGGTGCCGATGCCCAGCTGGTCGTGGTCTCCCACCAGGCGACCGACGCCCAGCTGAGCGCGACCGTGGAGCACCTGCAGGGGATGGAGATCGTCCGCGAGGTCACCTCCGTCATGCGCGTCGAGGGGGACGCAGAATGAATCTCGACGAGCTCGATCACCGACCGGTGACCCGCACCCACCAGTGGCGCGGCGTCATCGAGGAGTACCGCCACCTGCTCGACATCCCGCAGGACACCCCGGCGATCACGCTGCGTGAGGGTGGCACCCCGCTGGTGCACTCGGAGTGGCTCTCGGGCCTGACCCGCGCCGAGGTGTGGCTGAAGGTCGAGGGCGACAACCCCACCGGCTCCTTCAAGGACCGTGGCATGACGGCAGCGATCTCGGTCGCCAAGCACCAGGGCGCGGAGGCGGTGGTCTGCGCGTCGACGGGCAACACGTCCGCGTCGATGGCGGCCTACGCCGCGAAGGCCGGGCTCAAGCCGCTCGTGCTCGTGCCCGAGGGCAAGATCGCGGCCGGCAAGATGGCGCAGGCCATCCTGCACGGCGCCCAGGTGATCATGGTGCGCGGCAACTTCGACGCCTGCCTCGCGATCGCGAAGGGTCTCGCCCAGGACTTCCCGGTGGCGCTGGTCAACTCGGTGAACCCGGTCCGGCTCCAGGGCCAGAAGTCGGCCGCGTTCGAGATCGTCGACTTCCTCGACGACGCGCCCGACTACCACCTCCTGCCGGTGGGCAACGCCGGCAACATCTCGGCGTACTGGATGGGCTACACGCAGTACGCCGACCTCGGGCTGGCCACCCGGAGGCCCGTCATGCGCGGCTTCCAGGCCGAGGGTGCGGCGCCGCTGGTCACCGGCGAGCCGTTCCCCGACCCCGAGACGAAGGCCACGGCCATCCGGATCGGCAACCCCGCGTCGTGGAAGCTCGCCGAGGCGGCCCGTGACGAGTCCGGTGGCCGGTTCGCGGCCGTCAGTGACGATCAGATCCTCGCGGCCCAGCGGGCGCTGGCATCCCACGACGGCGTGTTCGTCGAGCCCGCCTCGGCGGCCGGGGTCGCCGGCCTTCTGCAGGAGCTGGCGGCGGGGGAGTCCTACGCCGGGAGCACCGTCGTCGTGACGGTCACCGGCCACGGGCTCAAGGACACCGCCACGGCGCTCGAGGGGTTCGCCAGCAGCGGGCACAGCATCGTCGACACCGTGGTCGACGCGGACGTCACCGCCGCAGCCGAGGCGGCCGGGCTCGCCTGACGGCGAGCCCCCTCCCATGGCCACCTTCGTCGGCGGGCCCGTGCGCGTCTCGGTCCCTGCCACCTCGGCCAACCTCGGTCCGGGCTTCGACTCGCTGGGGCTCGCCCTCGGCCTGCGCGACGAGCTCGAGGCCGAGGTCATCGGCTCCGGCCTGGAGATCGCCGTCGACGGCGCGGGCGCCGAGGACGTGCCTCGCGATGAGTCGCACCTGGTCGTGCGTGCCATGCGGGCCGCCTTCGCCGAGATGGGCGCGGAGCCGGCCGGGCTGCGCCTGACCTGCCACAACGTGATCCCGCATGCGCGGGGTCTGGGGTCGTCGTCGGCGGCGATCGTCGGCGGCGTCAGCCTGGCGCGCGGGCTGGTGGCCGGCGGGAGCCTGCTGATGGACGACGACGCGCTCTTCCGGCTCGCCGCCCGGCTCGAGGGCCACCCCGACAACGTCGCGCCGGCGCTCCACGGCGGCTTCGTGATCTCGGAGAGGAGGACGGCGCCTTCTACGCGGTCGGTTCCTCGGTCGACCCCCGGGTGTCGGCCGTCGTGTTCGTCCCGCCGACCCCTGTCTCCACGGAGCTGGCCCGGGGGTTGCTCCCTGACCGGGTGCCGCATGCCGACGCCGCCGCGGACGCCGGGCGTACGGCGCTCCTGGTCGCCGCCCTCGCCGGGCAGCCCGAGCACCTGCACCGGGCCACCCGGGACTACCTCCACCAGGAGTACCGCCGTCCGGCCATGCCCGAGTCGCTCGCCCTCGTCGACCGCCTGCGTGCCGACGGAGTGGCCGCGATCGTCTCCGGCGCCGGGCCCACCGTGCTGGCCTTCACCGACGGTTCGCCTGCCCGAACCGGGTCGGCCACGCGGCTGCTGGCGCGCTGCCCCGAGGGGTGGAAGGCGCACCATCTCGCCGTCGATCGGGACGGTGTCCGGGCCGGCTGAGGTCCGACACGTCGAGAACGTGCCCCATGCCACATTCGGCAGCCCGGGTGATACCCTGAAGGCGCGTCAGACATCTCGACGTAGCGCCGCAGGTGACACCAGTCCCTGGGTGCGACCTCTTCCTCATTCCGTGCAGACCTTGTGTCGCACACCCGTCAATTGCCCTCCCCTGCGGCGAGCCTTGACGACCGGGGAAGCAATGACCAGAAGCCGACGGCCAGTCAGGCCGCAACGGCACTGATACGTGGGAAGGACCTCACGTGACGGAAACCATCGAATCCACCACTGCTGCCTCCGGGGCGTCTGCGAACGCCCCCAAGAAGCGCGGTGGCGGACTCAACTCCATGCTGATCGCCGACCTGAAGTCGATGGCCGGTGGCATGGGTATCGCCGGCGCCGGCTCGATGAAGAAGGCGCAGCTCGTGGAGGCCATCAAGTCGGCCCAGAGCGGCTCCGGCAGGGGCGGCCCCGCGAAGGGCGGCCCCGCGACAGGCGACTCCGGCAGGGAGACCCCGGCCAAGGAGACCCCGGCGCAGGGAGGCCAGGGCCCAGGAGGCCCCGACCACGGAGTCCCCGGCCAAGGACGACTCCGCGAAGGCAGCCTCCGGCAGGGGCGCCGCCCGTGCCGCCGCGACGCAGGAGCGCCCGACCTCCGCCGAGCCGGCCCAGGGTGGGCGGACTCCGTCGGAACGCGCCTCCGGTGAGAGCGACTCCGTCGGTGAGCGCCAGCCGAACCGCGAGCAGGTCCGCGACGGGGGCGGCCAGAACCGCAACCGGGAGCGTGAGCAGGCCCGCGAGCAGGCCCGTGAGCAGGCCCGTGACCAGGCCCGTGACCAGGGCCAGGAGCAGACCCGTGACCAGAATCGCGAGCAGAACCGTGATGCCGGTCAGAACCGCCCCAGCGACCGGGACGACCGGGAAGGCCCGGGCGAGGGCAGCCGCCGCAACCGTCGCCGCCGCGGCCGTGACCGCGACGGTGGGCGTGAGAGCGGTGTCGGACGTGAGGGCAGCGCTCGTGACACTGGTCGGGACAACCGTGACGGGGGCCGCGACGGGGTTCGTGACGGGGGCCGCGGTGGTCGCAGCGGCGGTCAGCGCCACGAGCCCGACACGACGATCCTCGAGGACGACGTGCTCGTCCCCGCGGCCGGCATCCTCGACGTGCTCGACAACTACGCCTTCGTCCGCACCAGCGGCTACCTTCCCGGCAACGATGACGTCTACGTCTCGCTGTCGATGGTCCGCAAGTACGGCCTGCGCCGCGGCGACGCGATCATCGGTGAGGTGCGCCAGCCCCGCGAGGGCGAGAGCAAGGCGAAGTTCAACCCGATGGTGCGCATCGAGAGCGTGAACGGCGCCGATCCGGAGACCGCCAAGCACCGCGTCGAGTTCCAGAAGCTGACGCCGCTCTACGCCTCGGAGCGCCTGCGTCTCGAGACCGAGCCGACCAACCTGATCGGGCGCGTGATCGACATCGCGGCCCCGATCGGCAAGGGCCAGCGTGGCCTGATCGTGTCGCCCTCCAAGGCCGGCAAGACGATGATCATGCAGTCCATCGCCAACTCGATCACCACGAACAACCCCGAGTGCCACCTGATGGTGGTGCTGGTCGACGAGCGTCCCGAGGAGGTCACCGACTTCGAGCGTTCGGTCAAGGGCGAGGTCATCTCCTCGACGTTCGACCGCCCGGCCAGCGACCACACCATGGTGGCGGAGCTGGCGATCGAGCGGGCCAAGCGTCTGGTCGAGCTCGGCCACGACGTCGTCGTCCTGCTCGACGGCATCACGCGCCTGGGGCGTGCCTACAACCTGGCGGCCCCCGCCAGCGGCCGGATCCTGTCCGGTGGCGTGGACTCGGCGGCGCTCTACCCGCCGAAACGGTTCTTCGGCGCCGCCCGCAACATCGAGAACGGCGGCTCGCTCACCATCTTGGCGACCGCGCTGATCGAGAGCGGTTCGAAGATGGACGAGGTGATCTTCGAGGAGTTCAAGGGCACCGGCAACATGGAGATCCGCCTGAGGCGCGACTTCGCCGACAAGCGCATCTTCCCTGCGATCGATGCCGTGCAGTCCGGCACCCGGCGTGAGGAGCTGCTCATGAGCAAGGAGGAGCTCGCGGTCATCTGGAAGCTGCGTCGCGTGCTCTCCGGTCTCGACGGCCAGCAGGCGCTCGAGCTGCTGCTCGAGCGGCTGAAGAAGTCGTCGAGCAACATGGAGTTCCTCATGCAGGTCCAGAAGACGACGCCCACGGCCGGCGGCAACGACTGACGTCGTCGTCCTCCGACATGCCCGAAGCCGGGCCGTTCCCCCGGGAACGGCCCGGCTTCGGTCTTCCTCCGGCACGTCGCCGTCGGGCGTCGTCGACTGGCCGCCGCGATGCCCTAGGCTGCACCGGACATCTGCATGAAGGGGTAACCGTGGCGCGCATTGTGGTGGCCGACGACGACGTCGACATCCGTGAGCTGGTGGAGTTCAAGCTCTCGACACTGGGGCACGACGTGGTGGCCGTCGCGGACGGAGCCGCCGCCGTTGATGCGTGCCGGGCGCAGCGTCCCGACCTGGCGGTGCTCGACGTGATGATGCCCGGCGTCTCGGGACTCGACGCGATCCGTGCGATCCGCGCCGACCCGTCGCTGGCCGACCTGCCCGTCATCCTGCTGACGGCCCGCGCCCAGGAGTCCGACGTCGAGACCGGCTTCGACTCGGGCGCCGACGACTACATCACCAAGCCGTTCAGCCCCCGCGAGCTGGCCTCGCGGGTGCAGGCGCTGCTCTCCCGGGTCCGGTAGGTGCCCCGCTCTCGATGACCGTCGCGCACCTCGGGTACGTCGCGGCCATCGTCCTCGTCGTGGCCTGCCTGGCCGTCGTGCTCCTTCTCGTGCTGATCCGACTCGGCAAGGATCGTTCCGAGCGTCGGCGCCTGCATCGCCGCAGCCAGGTGTGGCGCCTCATCCTGACCCTGACCACCGGAGAGCCGGACGAGGTCGAGGACGCCCGCATCCGGATTCTCGCAGCCCGGCCTGTGGATCGCGCGGCCGTCGAGGAGGACGCGTTCGCGCTCGTGCCCAAGCTGCGCGGCGAGGCCCGCGACCGGCTCCGTGACGTGCTGCGCGCGTGGGGGTCGGTGGACGCGGCGGTCCGGGCCACCACCAGCCGGTCGGCGGTCCGACGGTGCCGCGGGCTCTACCGTCTCGGCGTGCTGGCCCAGCCGGAACGACGCGACGTCGTGCTCGACTGCCTCGACGACCGCGACTTCGCCGTACGGCGGGTGGCCATGCTCGCGCTCGGGTCGTTCCCCGATGCGGTGGTGGTGGAGAACCTCTTGCGTCGCGCTGCGCTCGAGCCGCGCCTGCGCCGGGACTTCCTGGCCTCGGTGGAGCGGATCGGCGCGGTGGCCGTCCCGGTCCTGCGCTCGAGCGTGACCCAGCCCCCGGACGAGCAGGAGACCGGGGAGCGGCGGGTGTTCCTCGCGGCCGAGGCCCTCGGGCTGGTGGGCGCGATCCAGGCCGTCCCCGAGATCGAGCTGGCCATGGAAGGGGCGTCGGTCGAGCTCCAGGTGGCGTGCATCCACGCCCTCGGCGAGCTGGGGGCGGCGTCCTCGGTCGTGGCGCTCTCCGGCCCGCTCGGGCACCAGCACCCCGACGTCCGCCGCGAAGCCGCTCGCTCGCTCGGCCTCCTCGGCAGCGAGTGGGCGGTGCCGGCGCTCACGAGCGTGCTCCACGACGACAACGTCGAGGTCGCCCGGGCCGCCGCCAACGCGCTGCATCGGTGTGGTCCCAGCGGCCGCCAGGTGCTGGCGGACAGCAAGGCCCCGGTGGCGCGCGAGGTGGCCGCCCTGGCCGCACTGGGGTCCCGCTGATGGCCGCCTTCAACCACGCGATGCTCCTGGTCGGCATCGGCTTCGCGATCTACTCGCTGCTGATCAACGGCAGCTTCCTGGCCCTGACCGGCCTGGCGCTCACAGACCTGCTCGCCTACCGGCGCCGGGTCGACTTCGCGGGGTACGACGAGTGGTTCCTCGACCCGCACACCCGCGGGGTGTCGGTCCTCATGCCGGCCTACAACGAGTCGGCGACGATCGTGCAGTCGGTGCAGGCGATGACCTCCCTGCGCTACCCCGACTTCGAGGTCGTGGTGATCGACGACGGGTCCCGCGACGACACCGTGGCGAAGATGATCGCCGAGTTCGACATGGTCGAGGTGCCGCTGGTGCCGGGCGGTCACATCGCGACGAAGGGCGAGGTGCTCGGCACCTGGGTGAGCCGCCGGGGCGCGCACAACCTGGCGCTGGTCACGAAGGCCAACGGCGGCAAGGCCGACGCGCTCAATGCCGGCATCAACCACTCCCGCAAGGAGCTGGTCTGCATGGTCGACGCCGACTCCCTGCTCGACCCGAGGGCCCTGCTCGACGTGACGCGCCCGTTCGCCGACGACCCCGGCCGGGTCGTGGCGGCAGGGGGAGTGGTCCGGGTCGCCAACGGCTCGAGGGTCGAGCACGGTCGCGTCACCGACCTCCGGATGCCTCGCGGCTGGTTCGCCCGGATCCAGGTGGTGGAGTACCTCCGGGCGTTCCTCATCGGCCGGGCGGGCTGGTCGCGTGCCGGCGGCCTGCTGATCATCTCCGGCGCCTTCGGGATCTTCCGCAAGGACGTCCTGCTGGAGGTGGACGGCCTCTCGACCGACTGCATCGGTGAGGACGCCGAGCTCGTCGTACGCATCCACCGGCTGCTGGGCGACCAGCGCCGTGACGCCGAGGTCGTCTTCGTGCCCGAGCCGGTCGCCTGGACCGAGGTGCCCGAGGACCCCCGGGTGCTGCGCAAGCAGCGACGCCGCTGGCACCGCGGGCTCACCGAGATCTTCGTGCGGCACCGGTCCATGCTGTTCCGGCCCCGCTACGGCGTGATCGGGATGGTGACGATGCCCTGGTTCCTGTTCTTCGAGCTGCTCGCGCCGGTCGTGGAGGTGCTGGGGTTCGCCTACTTCGTGCTGCTGATGGTGGGGCTGGCTGCCGAGCACCTCTTCTTCCCGAGCTGGGACCTCGTCAACCTGCCGATCGTGGTCCTCCTGCTGACCGCCTCGATCCTCTTCGCGGTTTTCGTGACCCTCGTGGCACTTCTCGCCGAAGAGATCTCCTTCCGGCGCTATCGTGGCCTGCCGGATCTCTTCCGGGCCATGGCCGCAGCCATGGAGGAGAACGTCGGCTACCGGCAGATCAACGCCTGGTGGCGCCTCGGGGGAATCGTCGACGTCATCCGCCGGTCACGACATGACTGGGGAGACATGCAGCGCAAGGGGTTCGGATCGACATGAGTGGTGGACGTCCGGTCGCCCGCCTGCTGGCTCCGGTCATCGTGCGCGTCTGGGTGCTGGTCGCGCTGATGGCGTTGATCGCGATCACCGGCGTGGTGCTCTCGACCCGCTCGGTCGACCACCTCACCGAGGAGCTCCAGCCGGCGGCGGCTGCCAACGCCGAGGTCCTGCAGGACCTCACGGACATGGAGTCCGCGGTGGGCGCCTACGCCCGCAGCGGCGGGGCGTCGTCCGTCGACGACTTCCGCCAGGCGCTGGCGCGGCTGCCCGCCCACGAGCAACGCGTCGCGCGGTTCGCCGACGGTGACCCGGAGCTCGAGCTGCTGGTGTCTCGCCAGGAGGAGGCCGCACAGGCCTGGCTCGAGGACTACGCCGAGCCTCGCGTCGAGGCACCGGGCGGACCGGGCACCTACCGGCCGAAGCGCTTCCGGCTGGGCATGGAGCGGTTCACCGGGATCCGGTCGGCACACCAGGCGGCCACCGAGGCCTTCGACCGCCGGGTGCGGCAGGCCAGCTCCGACGCTGGGTTCCGGCTCAAGGGCACGATCATCGCGATCATCGCGCTCGCTGTCGGGGCCTGGTACGTCGTGGCCCGCGCCCGCCGGCGCCTGCTGCTGGAGCTCTCCGAGCCGTTGCTCGACCTCGAGGCCGTGGTGCTCCGCATGGCCCGCAACGATCCCGACGTACACGCCGAGCCCGTCGGGCCCAAGGAGGTCCGCGCCGTCGCGGCCGCCCTCAACCGCTTCGCCGAGGCCCAGCAGCGAGCCCGCGCGGTCGAGTCGCGGATCCAGCACGACCTGCGCACCCTCGACACCGCCAAGGACGACTTCGTCTCCAACGTCTCCCACGAGCTGCGCACCCCCCTGACCACCATCAGCGGCTACCTCGAGATGATCGCCGAGGAGTTCGAGGGCCAGCTCACGCCGCGCCACGACCGGATGCTCGATGCCACCCGGCGCAACGTCACGCGGCTCAAGCTGCTGATCGACGACCTGCTCACGCTGTCGCGGGCGGAGGCGCGGGGCACGGACCTGGAGCGGGTCGACCTCGAGTCCCTGGTTCGCGACGCGGTCACGGACGTCCGGATCGCCGGCGCACGACGGGGCATCCGGATCGACGTCTCCTCGCCCGGCGAGCCGTTGCTCGTGCTCGCGGACCGCGTGATGCTCCACCGCGCGTTCCTCAACGTGCTCAGCAACGCGGTGAAGTTCAGCCGCGACGGCGGGTCGATCGAGGTCACGCTGACCCGGGACAGGCAGCAGGTGGAGGTCGCGATCCGGGACCACGGCATCGGCATCCCGGCGGGGGAGCTGGACCGGCTGGGGAGCCGGTTCTTCCGCGCCTCGAACGCCGTCATCAACGAGATCGCCGGCACCGGTCTGGGCGTGCGGATCGTCCAGACGATCATCGACAAGCACGCCGGCGACCTCGTGATCGACTCGCTGGAGGGCAAGGGGACCACCGTCTCGGTCCGGCTGCGGCTGCAGGGTGGCGAGCGCCCGCCGGCTCCCGAGACACCCCGGGTGACGGCGCCACCCGTCACCGCCGGGCCCTGATTACCGGTTGACGACCCGGGGTGGCACACTTGCTCGTTGGTTCCGGTTCACGCCGTCCGCAGAGCGCGGAGGCGACCCGGCGGCTGAGAGGACACCATGAAGAAGGACATCCACCCGAACTACACCGCCACCCAGGTGACCTGCACCTGTGGCGCGTCGTTCACCACCCGCAGCACCGCGACGTCGGGCACCATGCACGCCGACGTGTGCTCGCAGTGCCACCCGTTCTACACCGGCAAGCAGAAGATCCTCGACACCGGCGGCCGCGTCGCCCGGTTCCAGGCCCGCTACGCCAAGGCTGCCGACAAGAAGTAGCCCCGTGCAGGCGCCGGTCCCCGCTTCGCGGGCGACCGGCGCTTTGCATTTGTCACGCCGGGCCCGTGCCCGGTCCCACCCGCACCTGTCGCCGCACGAGGAGCCACCATGTTCGAGGCCGTCGAAGGACTCCTCGCCGAGCACGCCGCGCTCGAGGGGCAGCTCGCCGCGCCGGAGACGCATGCGGACGCCCGCCTGGCCAAGCGCCTCAACCAGCGCTACGCACAGCTCTCCGCGATCATCGCGGCCTGGCGTGACTGGCAGCAGCTCGGCGATGACCTGGGCGCCGCGCGCGAGCTCGGCGCCGACGACCCGACGTTCGCCGAGGAGGCGGAGGCGCTCGTCGGGAAGCGCGCGGTGGCCGAGGAGCGGCTGCGCCGGCTCCTGGTGCCGCGTGACCCGACCGACGACAAGGACGCGATCCTCGAGGTGAAGTCGGGAGAGGGGGGCGAGGAGTCCGCACTCTTCGCCGCCGACCTTCTCCGGATGTACACCCGCTACGCCGAGAACCGGGGCTGGAAGGTCGAGATGCTCGACGCCAACGAGTCGGACCTCGGCGGCTACAAGTCCGTCACCGTCGCGGTGAAGGCCAAGGGAACACCCGAGCCCGGCGAGGCGCCGTACGCCCAGCTGAAGTTCGAGGGCGGCGTGCACCGGGTCCAGCGGGTGCCGGTGACCGAGTCCCAGGGCCGCGTGCACACCAGCGCCGCGGGTGTCCTGGTGCTGCCGGAGGCAGAGCAGGTCGATGTCCAGCTCGACGAGAACGACCTGCGCATCGACGTCTTCCGCAGCAGCGGGCCCGGCGGCCAGAGCGTGAACACCACCGACTCCGCGGTCCGGATCACCCACCTCCCGACCGGCATCGTGGTCAGCTGCCAGAACGAGAAGAGCCAGCTGCAGAACAAGGAGCAGGCGATGCGCATCCTGCGGGCCCGGATGCTCGCCGCCGCGCAGGAGACCGCCGACGCCGAGGCGAGCGAGGCGCGGCGCAGCCAGGTCCGTACCGTCGACCGCTCCGAGCGGATCCGCACCTACAACTACCCCGAGAACCGCATCTCCGACCACCGCACCAGCTACAAGGCCTACAACCTCGACCAGGTGCTCAACGGCGACCTCCAGCCCGTCCTGGACTCGTGCCTCGAGGCCGACCTGGCCACCCAGCTCGAGTCGCTCGAGGCGTGAGCGGGCCCGTGGGTCGACGGGGCCACCGGCGCAGCGTGCTCGCCGCTGCGGTCGAGTGTCTGCGTGCGGCCGGGGTGGCCAGCCCCGAGTACGACGCGGCCGAGCTGCTCGCGCACGTCCTGGGGACCACGCGCGCCCGGCTCGTGCTCGTCGACGAGGTGACCGCCGAGCAGGTGACGGCGTACGACGGCCTGGTCGCCCGGCGGGCCGCGCGCGAACCCCTCCAGCACCTCACCGGGCTCGCGTTCTTCCGGCACGTGGAGCTCCAGGTCGGCCCGGGCGTCTTCGTGCCCCGGCCCGAGACCGAGCTCCTCGCGGGCTGGGCCATCGAGCAGGCGTCGCTCATCGCCGAGCAGCTCGGGCGCAGCCCCGTGGTGGTCGACCTGTGCACCGGGTCGGGCGCGATCGCCCGGTCCGTCGTCGACGAGGTGCCGGGAGCGCTGGTGCACGCCGTCGAGCTGGACGAGTCGGCCCACGCCTGGGCGGCCCGCAACCTCGCGGGGACCGGGGTCGACCTGCGCCAGGGCGACATGGCCACTGCGTTCGACGAGCTGGCCGGTTCCGTCGACGTGGTCACCTGCAACCCGCCGTACATCCCCCTCGACGCCTGGGAGTCGGTGGCGCCGGAGGCCCGCGACCACGACCCCCACCTGGCGCTGTTCTCGGGCGACGACGGGCTGGACGCGATGCGGGTGCTGGCCGTGCGCGCCGCCCGGCTGCTCCGCCCCGGTGGTGTCGTCGGCGCCGAGCACGCCGACCAGCAGGGCGAGAGCGCGCCCGCGGTGTTCACGGCCGCGGGGCGGTGGACCGAGGTGCGCGACCACCGCGACCTGTCAGGGCGGGCGCGCTTTCTGACAGCGCGGCTGGCACGATGACCTCGTGACGACCCCCGTGACGACCCCCGTGACGAGCGCAGTGTGATCGCGGCATGAGCAAGCGTTATCCGACCGGCACCGAGGACGAGCGCGAGGCGGCCATCGAGGCGGCGAGCCTGGCCGTCCAGCGCGGCCACCTCGTGGTGCTGCCCACCGACACCGTCTACGGCATCGGCGCGGACGCGTTCGACCCCGCCGCCGTGCGCTCGCTGCTGGCCGCCAAGGGTCGCGGCCGCGAGATGCCGCCGCCGGTGCTCGTGAGCGCCGCGACCACCATCGACGCACTCGCGGTGAGCATCCCCGGCTACGCCCGAGCGCTGATCGACGCGTTCTGGCCGGGCCCCCTCACCCTGGTCTGCCACCAGCAGACCTCCCTGCAGTGGGACCTCGGCGACACCCGCGGCACCGTCGCGATCCGGATGCCGGCGCACGACGTCGCACGCGAGATCCTCGAGCGCACGGGCCCGCTCGCGGTCAGCTCCGCCAACCTCACCGGGATGCCCGCCGCCACCGACGCCGACCAGGCCGAGCAGATGCTGGGGGAGGAGGTCGACGTGATCGTGGACGCCGGCGAGTCCCCGGGCGGGGAGGCCTCGACGATCATCGACGTCACCGGGTCCCAGGGCCGGGTCCTGCGACGTGGCGCGCTCTCGCTGGAGCAGCTCAACGCGGTCCTCGAACCCCTCGGCGCGACCCTGACGGACGAGGGCTGACCGGTGCGGGAGTACGCCCTCGTCTTCCTGGTCGCCGCGTCGGTGACCTACCTGCTCACGGTGGTGGCCCGCGAGATCGCCCTGCGGACGGGTGCCGTCGCCGAGGTGCGTGACCGCGACGTCCACGACGAGCCGATTCCCTACCTCGGGGGGCTGGCCATGCTGGGCGGCCTCGTGGCGGCGTACGTCGTGGCCCAGCAGCTGCCGTTCCTCTCCACCAGCGGACCGTTCGTCTTCCGCGATGCGGGCATCGTGCTGATCGCCGGCGCGCTGATCTGCGCGGTCGGGGTCCTCGACGACCTGTTCGAGCTCGACGCGCTGACCAAGCTGGGCGGTCAGGTGCTGGCGGCCGGCTTCCTCATCGCGTTCGGGATCCAGTACGTCTTCTTCCCGACGCCCGACGGCAGCCAGTTCAGCCTGGACGTCTCCCAGGGGGCGCTGCTGACGGTGCTCGTGGTCGTGTCGACCGTCAACGCGGTCAACTTCGTCGACGGCCTCGACGGCCTCGCCGCCGGCGTCGTCGGCATCGGAGCCGTCGCGTTCTTCGTCTTCTGCTACCAGCTCGCGAACCTCAACGGCGTCACGCTGGCGACCACCGGCGCCCTGCTGAGCGCCGCTCTCGCGGGGGCGTGCGCGGGCTTCCTGCCGCACAACTTCCACCCCGCCCGGCTCTTCATGGGCGACAGCGGGTCGATGCTCATCGGCCTGGTGCTGTCGGCCAGCGCCCTCACGCTCACCGGCCAGTTCTCCGGCCCCGAGATCAGCCAGGGCGCACACGGCTCGCGGGCGAGCCTGGTCCCCACCCTGCTGCCGCTGCTGCTGCCGGTCTCGATCCTGATCGTGCCGATGGTCGACCTGACCCTGGCCGTCGTACGCCGGACCCGGGCCGGGCGGTCGCCGTTCGCGCCGGACAAGCAGCACCTGCACCACCGACTGCTGGAGATCGGCCACTCCCAGCGGCGCGCGGTCTTCATCATGTGGCTGTGGGCCGGGCTGGTCGCCTTCGGCACCGTCCTGCTGAGCCTCTACACGGGACCGTTGATGTGGACCTCGCTGGGCGTGATGGCCGCGGTGACGGTCGCCCTCACCTTCGTCCTGCCCGTCCTGCACCGACCGCACGCGGGGCTCGCGGAGGAGCCGGCGCCGCCCCTGTGACGGCCCGCGGACCACGCTGTGAACGTTCCATTCGGGGGGCGCAGGGACTTTGTGATAGTTTTCACGAGCGGTTTCCCGGAGCGCTGGGGGACCCGAGAACTGTCCAGCATCCCCTCCCAGGACGGCCGCCGAACATGACGACCGAGTCGAAGCAGCTCAGCCGCTCCCGCGGCGGCAGTGTGCTCCTCGGTGCCGCCGCGGTCACGCTCCTCCTGGGCCTGCTCGGCGCAGGGGCCGCAGCCCTCTGGTGGGGGAGCGAAGCCGCCTGGGGGACCCTCGTCGGGACGGCCATGGTGGTCGCGATCTTCGCGCTCGGCTCGCTCACGGTGAACGCCGTCGCCGGCCGCCTGCCGGCCGCCTCGCTCCTCTTCGCGCTGCTGACCTACGCCCTCCAGCTGATGCTGATGGCCCTGGCGTTCGCGATGCTCGAGGAGTCGGGTCTGCTCGACGGCACCCTCGACCGCCGCTGGGTGGGCGGCGCCGTCATCGGCGGGACCCTGATCTGGGTGGTGGCGCAGATCATGCTGACCACTCGCCGCCGGATCCCGATCTACGACCTGGCGCCGTCCGAGCCCGTCCCGGCGGTCCCGGAAGCGGGCCGCCGCGGTAGCGACCGGGGTGCGCGATGACCGCCCGTGACTGCTATTGTCCGGGGCGCGATGGCAGAGCAGAAACCCCCGCCTTCGGATCCCGACGATGTTCCATCGGGCGACCCGTGGCTCGCTTTCGGGTACCTCGTGTCGGGAGTCCTGTTGTACGGGCTCATCGGCTGGGGCCTCGACCAGTGGCTCGGCACCTCCTTCCTGGTGGTGATCGGCATCTTGGTGGGCGCGGCGCTGGGCATGTTCATGACCTGGAGAAGGTTCCGGGCACCCGTGCGCGACCCGAAGGACAAGACCTAGACATGGCAGTGATGAAGACACAGGAGACACGGTGAGTTTGATCGGGACGTCCACCCTCGGGTCCGAGTCCTTCACGCCGCCCGGACCCGGCGACTTCAACATGCCCACGATCGGTCCGGACCGGACCTTCGAGTTCCTCGGCCAGACCATGTACCTCGGCGTCACCAAGCCGATGATCCAGGTCGTGCTCGCCGCGGTCGTCGTCTTCGCCGTCCTCTACCTCGCTGCCCGCCGCCGTGCCATGGTGCCCGGCCGGCTGCAGTTCGCGGGGGAGGAGGCCTACGGCTTCGTGCGCAACTCCATGGGCCGCGACATCATCGGCAGCCACGACTTCCAGCGGTTCGTGCCCTACCTCGTCACGATCTTCTTCTTCATCCTGGTCAACAACCTGTTCGCGACCATCCCCTTCATCCAGTTCCCGACGATGTCCCGCTCCGGGATGGTCTACGGCCTGGCCCTGATGAGCTGGGTGATCTACAACGCGGTCGGGATCCAGAAGCACGGCTTCGTCGGCTACTTCAAGCACCAGTCGGTGCCGGCCGGCATCACCGGCCCCATCCTGCTGCTGCTCGTGCCGCTCGAGTTCATGTCGAACATCCTCGTGCGTCCGGTCACGCTGGCGCTGCGACTCTTCGCCAACATGTTCGCCGGCCACCTGCTGCTCATCCTGTTCGCCCTCGGCGGCGAGTTCCTCGTCGCGGACATGGCGCTGAAGTTCGCGCCGGTCGGTGTCCTCGCGTGGCTGCTCTTCGTGGCCATCGCGTTCCTCGAGATCCTGATCCAGTTCCTGCAGGCGTATGTCTTCGTCCTGCTGAACGCCATGTACATCTCAGGGGCGATCTCGGAAGAGCACTGAGCTCTTCCGTTTCAACCCCTGGGCGCCATTTTTCAACACGAGTAAACAAACCGAAAGGAACTAGCCGTGCTTCCTATGGCTATCGACGGCTCCGCGAACATGATCGGCTACGGCCTGGCGGCCATCGGCCCGGGTGTCGGAATCGGTCTCATCTTCGCCGCCTACATCACCGGTGTGGCTCGTCAGCCGGAGGCCCAGGGCCGCCTGCAGACGATCGCCATCCTGGGCTTCGCGCTCGCCGAGGCGCTCGCGATCATCGGTATCGCGCTCGCGTTCGTTCTCTGACCGCGTCCCCCCAGTTGACGTCGGATCCGGAAGAAGGACCTGCTCATGCAGACTTTGACACTCCTCGCATCTGAGGAGGGCAGCGTCAACCCGCTGCTGCCCCACCCGATCGAGATCGTGCTCTCGCTGGTCGTCTTCGGCCTGCTGTTCCTGCTCGTCAAGAAGTTCGTCGCCCCTGCATTCGAGGCGACGTTCGAGGCGCGCTCGAAGGCGATCGAGGGTGGGCTGGAAGCCGCGGAGACCAAGCAGGCCGAGGCGGACGCCAAGCTGGCCGAGCTGCAGAAGCAGCTGGCCGACGCCCGTCACGAGGCCGCCCGGATCCGCGAGGAAGCTCGCGAGCAGGGTGCCCAGATCGTGTCCGAGATGCGTGAGCAGGCTCAGACCGAGTCGGCTCGCATCGTCGAGCACGGCAAGACCCAGATCGAGGCGGAGCGCCAGCAGGCGGTCACCTCGCTGCGTGCCGAGGTGGGCAGCCTGGCCATCGCGTTGGCCGGTCGCGTCGTGGGTGAGAGCCTTGAGGACGACGAGCGCTCCACGCGCGTCGTCGACCGGTTCCTCGTCGACCTGGAAACCCTCGAGGAGTCCCGGCCGGCCGGGAACGGAGTGGCGTGATGACCAAGCGAGGCGCATCCGGCGACGCCGCCGCAGCCCTGGGCGAGAAGCTCGACCAGGCAGTCGGCTCGACGGACCCGGCGCAGCTGGGCGACGACCTGTTCGGCTTCGCCGCCGTGCTCAGGTCCGAGCCGAGCCTGCGACGGATCGCCACGGACGTCTCCACGGACGCCGACGCCAAGGCCGGTCTGGTCCGGGGGATCTTCGAGGGCAAGCTCTCGCAGGGTGCCCTCGACCTGGTCACCGACGCCGTACGCCGTCGGTGGACCGTCCCGCGCGACCTCGCCGACACCATCGAGGAGCTCGGGGTGGTGGCTGTCGTGAGGTCTGCCGGTGACTCGGCGGCCGACGCCGGCCAGCTGGCCGACGAGCTGTTCGCCGTCGCCCGGCTCGTCAACGAGGCGCCCGACCTGCGCACGGCCCTCTCCGACCCGAAGCGGTCGGTGGCGGATCGGCGTGCCCTGGTCACCGAGCTGCTCGGCGGCCGCGCGCACAAGGCGACCGTCACGCTGGCCCAGCAGGCCCTGTCCGGCTCCTACCGGACGCCGGGCGTGGCCCTCGAGGCCTACCAGAAGATCGCCGCGGCGGTGCACCAGCAGAGCGTCGCGCAGGTCCACGTCGCACAGGACCTCACCGACGCCGAGCGCACCCGGCTGCAGCAGGCCCTGGGCCGGCAGTACGGCCGCCAGGTGCACCTCAATGTCGTGGTCGAGCCCGGCCTCCTCGGCGGTATGCGCGTGGAGATCGGCGAGGACGTCATCGACGGCACCGTCGTCGGGCGGCTCGACGAAGCACGACGCAGGCTGGCCGGCTGAGCAAGCCCGGCACCCACAACCGAGAATCCAGAAGCCCAAGAGAGTAGGGACGCAACATGACGGAGCTTTCCATCCGTCCGGAGGAGATCCGGGACGCGCTGCAGCGCTTCGTGTCCGAGTACAAGCCCGAGGCCGCCAGCAAGGACGAGGTCGGCCACGTCGCACAGGCAGCGGACGGCATCGCCCGCGTCAGCGGACTTCCCTCGGCCATGGCCAACGAACTGCTCGAGTTCGAGGACGGCACGCTCGGCATCGCCCTGAACCTCGACACCCGCGAGATCGGCGTCGTCATCCTCGGTGACTTCGACAAGATCGAGGAGGGCCAGACGGTCCGCCGTACCGGCGAGATCCTCTCGGTCCCCGTGGGCGACAACTTCCTGGGTC
>CAWGSW010000005.1:0-553201 GCA_963825275.1 uncultured Actinomycetota bacterium
TAAGACGAATACTATTGTCGTTTCGTTCCGCCTGTCACCTCAACCAGCACGGGCGGGACACCGCCTGCGTTCGGACATTCGATCACGGTCCGCAGCGGCGTGGTGGTCTTCGTCGCGCCGCCGGTTTGCAGATAGAAACGGCCTCCTTCACGCCGGCGTCGATCGTCTCTTTGGCCTCCCACTCGGCCCCCGACGCCGTGAAGCGGGCCTTCGTCAGCGGCGTCCAGTGGCCTTGGGCGTCGCTCACCCAGGCATTGCCGAACGCGGCACGGCGGACTTCGTTCGCACTTTTGTAGTCGCGGCGGAAGTCCTCGATGAACGAGTAGAGGCCCTTGAGGCGGTCGCCGCCGGTCGTCGTGCGGAACGTGACGAGGTGCTTCCACGCCTTCTTGTCGGGCAGGTAGAAATAAGCCGCGTAGGCCGTCTTCTTGTCGGCCGCCTCGGCCTTGACCAGAAAACGGTACGTCTCGCCGGGCTTCCAATCGAACACGAAGAAGCTCTGTCCGCCGGTCCCCTCGCCGCCGAACCGTTTGACGTCGACGTCGTCGGCCTTGTGCAGCACCTCGACGCGCTGCTCGTCGGGCACGCTTCTTCGGATCGTCGCCCTTGGTCGGATCCCAGACGGAGAAGATGCACGACCTTGCGCCCTTCGATTGCTCTTGAATGCCGAAGTAGCCGTGGTGGAAGCCGCAGGCCATGAAATAGCTGCCGCGGCGCGTCTTCTCGACGGTCAACTCGTTATAGAAGCCCGACACCTCGGGCGTGACATAGCCGAGGTGTACCGATCGGGCGGCGCGGAAGCCGCGATCCTCGGCCGCGGTGGCGTGGTTCGAGCAGACAGAAAGCAACGTGAGTGCAGCGAGCAAGCCGATGCCGCGTTGGGGTCGCACGACGCAGGAGATGACATCCGACATGGCAGGCTGCCTTTTGCAGTGTGCGGTGCCCAGTTGTCCTATCGGGCCTCGTCGAGCACTTCTTCGAGCCGTCGCACCATTTCGTTCTCGACGCCCGGCTCGTAGCCGATCCACGTGGCGCGGACGACGCCCTGGCGGTCCAAGAGCAGTGTGGTGGGATAGCCGGAGAAGCGCGCGATGTCGTCGAAGGCGTTGCGGGTGACGGACCTTGGATCGGCGTAGGTGGGCAACGCAATCCGCTTCTGCTCGAGGAACGCCGCGGTAGATGGCGCAGTTGGGCCACGTCTTCGAGCCCCCGCCCGCAGGAGACGGCCAGGACGCGCACGTCGTCGCGATCGCGATACTTGTGGTAGATCGCGGCAATGTGGGGCAACTCGTCGCGGCAGGGCGGACACCAAGTTCCCCAGAAGTTCACCAGCGTCACCTTGCCGCGGAGATCGGCCAGAGTGACTGGCTCGGCGCCGCCCGTCAGCCCGACGAGCTCCAACCGGGGCAGCGGTTTGCCGACGCCCGGCTGCTGCCGCAGCTCGCGTTGTTCTTGAATGAGCGGCAGGAAAACCCAAACGACCAGCCCGACCAACACGCCGATGGCGATAACCACAGCCAACAGCGAACAGCAAGACGGTGCAACCGCTCGAGTCGGAGCGTTCTGTCGGCGGCGGCGGCGAGGAATAGGATGAGAGATCGGACATAAGCAGAAAGGACGAATGGGAAAGGATGAATGATGAATGCTCATTCATCCTTCATCATTCATCCTTCATCATTACTACTTTATGGCTCGGCGAGCAGTTTGGCAACCAGGCTCGCGGCCGCGCGGCGGGCGTCGTCGGGCAAGTCGTGCCAGACACCGCGGATCTGGCCCCGCCGGTCGAGCACGACGGTTGCCGGCAGGCCGTCGTCCTCGATCGCCGCGGCGATCGCCTCTCGGGTGACCCCGCGGCGGTCGGTATAGCTGGCCGTCTCCATGTTCGCCTGGCGCATCAACACGGCCGTCTCGTAGCTCAAGACGCTCAGGTCGCTCGCGTCGCCGTTGCCTTGCCGGTTGCAGGCCACACAGAGCACGCGGAGCCGCGGCTGGCTGCGATAGCGGCGGTCGAGATCGGCCAGCAGCGACAACCCGGCGAAGCAGCCCTCGCTGCCCGGCTCCCAGACGTGCAGGACGACGACCGACCCGCGCAGATCGGCGAGCGTGAGCGGTTTGGCAAAGCCGGTCAGCGGCTGCAACTCGAGGGTCTTCAACGGCCGGGCCGTGGTCACTTCTCCCACAACGGTCGGATAGCTCGCCGCCGCAAATGGCCGCAAATAGATGACCAAGCCCGCCAAAACGGCGATCAGGCCCAGCACGAGCCCGTGGCCCCAGGGCAACGGCCTGCGCGTCGGCTCACGAAACGGCCGCTGCCAGGCATTTTCGATCGGTGAGGGCATACGAATGGGGCTTGAGTCTTTGGTCGTCTTAGGACTTAGGACTTAGGACTTAGGATCTGGGTCTCGGGACTTTGGTCCTGAAGATACGTAAGACACATGGCCGAAGACCTAAGACCTAAAACCTAAGACCTCTTTCAATCGCTATCTTTACACGCAAGCCCGTCCTAAAATGAAACGGCTATGAGCAAGTACGAAGTCGAGCAAAAGTTCAAGGTGGCGGATTTGTCGGGCCTCGAGCAGCGGCTGGCCGCGCTCGGCGTCGCTGTCGCGCCGGCCCAGACCGAGGTCGATTTGTATTTCTCCCACCCCTCGCGCCAGTTCGCCGAAACCGACGAGGCGCTGCGGATCCGACGCAAAGCTGGGCAGGCGTTGATCACGTATAAAGGGCCTAAGGTCGATCGCACGACCAAAACACGGCGGGAAATCGAGTTGCCGCTGGGGGCCGATGAGGAATCGGCCGCGGCGTGGGTGGGCTTGCTACAGGTGCTCCATTTTACTCCAGTTGCCGAAGTGTTCAAGTCGCGTCGCAAGGCATTTACCCCCTGGATGGGGCGGACGGTCGAGGTCTCGCTCGACGACGTGCGCGACGTGGGAACCTACGCCGAGCTGGAATTGGTCGTCGACGAACAGGACGTCGAACCGGCCAAGACCCTGATTGCCTCGCTGGCCGCCGAACTCGACCTGCGCGAAAACGAACGCCGCAGTTATCTCGAACTACTGCTCGACAGGCGAAAAGAGGGTTCAGGGTTCAGGGTTCAGGGTTGAGGGTTCAGGGTCTTAGGGACAATTTCAGATTTCAGATTTCAAATTTCAGATTGGGCTGAATACTGCGTCTTTCCCAAATCTGAAATCTGAAATCTGAAATCTGAAATCGATTATTAGTGCTCGCCGCAGCAGTCATTCGTCATTCGCCATTCGTCATTCGTCCGATGTCCACCTTCCGCATCCTGTTGGCCGAGATCGGGTATCGCAAGCTCAACTTCGCGCTGAGTCTGGCGGCTGTGGCCGTGGCGGCGACGCTCTTTGTGGCCGGACCGATCCTGGTGGACGGCTACGCCCGCGAAACGGCGGCCGAACTCAGTGGCCTGCAACAGCGGGTCGATGAATCGGCGGAGCGATCTGACGGCTGCGGAGCGCGAGTCGGCCGCCGAGTTGGCCCGCCTCGAAGATGAGACCCGCAAGCTGATGCGCAACCTGGGCTTCAACCTCATGCTGCTGGACCGCGACGAGCACGACATCGACCAGTTCAAGCGCGATGGACTGCCGACCGTCGATATGCCGGAGGAGTTCGTCGATCGGCTCGCGGCCGACAAGCGGCTGACGATGGTCACGCATCTGGTGGCCACGCTCCGCGGCACGACGCGCGTGGGAGGCGCGACGTGCACGTCGTCGGCTATCTGCCCGAGGTGACCCAGAAACACATGTCGCACGACACGCCGATGGGCTACACCGTCGATCGGGCACGGTGCTTCTGGGCCAGGGTTGCCGCGGAGCACGTGGCCGCCGAGCACGAGCCGGGCGATACGGTGCAACTGGGCGGTCGGGCGTTCCGCGTGGCCGGCGTGCTGCCCGAGCAAGGCACGGACGACGACGAAACGATCGTCATGCACTTGCGGCGACGCCCAGGCGCTGCTCGACAAGCCGGGCAAGATCAACCTCATCCTCGCGCTGGAGTGCCGCTGTACCGTCGACGCCCTGCCGAAGGATCCGCAAACAGCTCGCCACGGTGCTGCCCGAGACGCAGGTGCTTCGCGACAACTCGAAGGCCGACGCGCGGGCGAAGCAGCGCGAGCTGGTGAAGGACCGCCGAGCAACGGATCCTCGACCAACACGCCGAGAGCCTCGCGCGAGCGGCAAGGCGACGCTGGACGAGACGCGCCGAGCACCGCGCGAAGATGCAGGGCCTGATGGAGACGCTGGCCGGGACGGTGACGCCGCTGGTGGTGCTCGCCGCCGCCGTCTGGGTCGGGTTGTTGGCCTGGGTCAACGTCCGCGAGCGGCGGGCGGAGATCGGCATCCTGCGGGCGATCGGCAAGCCGGCCCGCGACGATCGCCGCGCTGGTGCTCGGCAAGGCCGTTTTGCTCGGCGCGGCCGGCGCCGGCCGTCGGGGCGTCGTGGGATTCGGCTTGGCCCGTTGGCTGAGTATCACCATGTTCGGATTGTCGGCTTCGTATGTCGCTGTGCCCCCTGAGAGCCTGCTGGGCGTGCTCGTTGGCGCGCACCGCTGCTTTCCGCCGTGGCCAGCTATCTGCCCGCGCTGGTGGCGCTGAGCCAAGATCCGGCCGCCGTGCTGCGCGACGCGTGATCGCCCCACACGCTTGTCGCCCACCGGTTTTCTGCTAGCATATTGGGCATGTTGACGCAGAAAATCGGTATGATCGGCGCCGGACAGATGGCCACGGCGCTCGTCCAGGGCTTTTTGAAGGCGGGGTTGGTCTCGGCCGAGCAGCTTTCGGCGGCCGACCCGCTGGCGGAGGCCCGCGCGGCACGCTTCGCCCAGACCACCGGGGTGCGCGTCGTCGAGGGCAATGCGGAAGTGGCGCGCCGCGCCGACATCGTGTTCCTGGCCGTCAAACCGCCGCAGATCGACGGCGTGCTCGGGGCGGGCCGGCGCGGGGCGCTGGCGGGCAAGCTGGTCATTTCGATTGCCGCCGGCGTGAAGCTCGCCTCGCTGGCCGAGCATCTCGGCGCCGAGGCCCGCCTGGTGCGCGTCATGCCCAACACGCCGTGCCTGGTCGGACAGGGGGCGTCGGCCTTTTGCCTGGGCAGCGGCGCGACCGCGGACGACGCCGCGCTGGTCGAACAACTGTTGCAGGCCGTGGGCGCGGCCTATCGCGTGGACGAGAAGCTGATGGACGCGGTCACCGGGCTGTCCGGCTCGGGTCCGGCGTTTGTTTATATCGTGATCGAGGCCCTGAGCGACGGCGGCGTGCGGATGGGCCTGCCGCGCGGCATCGCCGCGGCCTTGGCGGCACAGACCGTCTTGGGCGCGGCGCAGATGGTCCTCGCCGACCGGCGAACATCCGGCCGTGCTCAAGGACCGCGTGGCCAGCCCGGGCGGTACGACGATCGCCGGACTGAAGGCCTTGGAGGACGGCGGGCTGCGGTCGGCGGTGATCGCGGCCGTCGAAGCCGCCCGCGCGGCGCTCGGCCGAATTGGGATAGGACGACCATGTCAGTGTTTTGCACGATCGACGACAAGCAGGTTCCGCTGTACCGGGTGCTCTGGGTCTCGGCGCTGCCGCACTTCTGCGGCGACGACGATTGCCAGCGCGAAGGGCAATACGGAAGTGCGGCTTGATGCCGGCGAGGCGGTGTGGGCCGTGTCCGTCGAGGAACGCGACGCGGTGTTGGCCGCCATCGAAGGCTGGCAGGGCGGATGATTTCAGATTGCAGATTTCAGATTTCAGATTGAACCACGGATAACACAGATGGGCACGGATCAAGGGTTCGGGGTTCAGGGTTCAGGGTTATATGCCACCTTTCCCAAGGGCCAAGTCCTAAGACCTAAGACCTAAGACCTAAGACCTAAGACCTAAGACCTAAGACCTAGTCCTAAGACCCAAGACCGCCCTCAAATCTGAACGTTGAAATCTGAAATCTGCAATGAGGATTTAGCCATGTCGATGTTCGAAGACTCCCGTTACCGTTGGCGCGAGACGTACTTCGTGCTGTTCAAGGCGAGCGATCGGCCGACGCTGAAGAAGGTGCAGCACGCGCTGGCGAAGCTCGACGAGCGCTACGAGATCACGAATTCGACCGAGGATGACGAAGGGCGGTTCGAATCGCTGACGTTGATTTCGCCCGACGACTTCGCCGCGCTCGACATTTGCTACACCGAGGGTGAAGCGTCTACGACCAGGTGCAAGACTTGCTGAAGGAGATCAAGCCGGCCGACCTCTCGCCATACGCCCGGCAGGAATACGCCCGGCTGGCGGTGTGACGGCCGCTTCGACGTGCTGCACTTCGAGCAGGTCGCCGCGGAGGACGAGGAAGACGAGGAGATGCTCGACCCCAGCGCGCTGCTGCTGGTGCTCGGCGCGTTGGCCAAGATCTGCCACGGCGTCGCCATCGACCCGCAGGCGGGAACGTTCTTGACGGAAGATGATTGAGTGACACTCATGATTGCCAAAGACATCAAACGCGGCCACATCGTCAATTATCAACGGCGCCCGTGCATGATCGAGACGATCAACGTGCAGAGCCCTTCGGCCCGCGGCGCGGCCACGTTCTACAAGTACCGCGCGCGGAACCTGATCACCAAGCAGAAGGTCGACATCACGCTCCGCGGCGGCGAATCGCTCAACGAGGCCGACTTCCAGAAGCGGCCGGTCAAGTTCATGTACGCCGATCCGGCCGAGGTCCACTTCCTCGACGAAGGCAACTACGAGCAATACGCGCTTGCCCTGCGACGATCTGAGCGACGAGCTGCAAGTACCTGACCGAGAGACCTCGAAGGCATCCAGGCCCTGATCTACAACGACCAGTGCGTCGGCATTCAGTTGCCGCTGACGGTGGAGCTGAAGGTGGTGCAGTGCGATCCGGGCATCAAGGGCGCGTCGGCCACCTCGCGGACCAAGCCCGCCACGCTCGAAACCGGCCTGATCGTCCAAGTGCCCGAGTATCTCAGCGAAGGCGAGCGGATCAAGGTCGACACGCGGCCTCGGGGGCACTATCTGTCGCGCGTGAGCGGCTGGACCCCCACGCGATTATTACCCCCGGCAAGAAGGTCCGCATCTCCGTAGGTTATGCTTTAGCATAACAACCCGGGCTCTGTTATGCTGAAGCATAACCTACGGATTTACTTTCGTGCCGGGGTGTTCTGTGCCCCGCAACTCCTCGCCTACGCCCGGCACCCGGAGGCGGCGGTGGTAAGTCTTTCTGGCATCGCACGTGGTCGCGAAGCTGGGGCAGGGTGGCTGGGGCAATGCGAGCCAGAGCGAGCACGCCCCAGCGGCCAGCCACCCATGCCCCAGCCACGCACCAACCATTGAGTTCCAGAAACACTTGCCACACACGGGGGCGGCTTGCCTGTTGGCCTGCGGACCGCAATAGTTCCTATTGGGCGGGGCATCTTCTTCGGCTCATGTTGCGGGAGGGCGATCATGGAAACGCGTCGCACGTTCTTGCGGTCGACCGCGGCTACCGGGGCGGTGGCCGCGTGCGGCCGGTTCGGTTTGCCGCCGGTGTCGGCCGCTGAGGTCGCCGTCCATCCTGGGGCGGTCCGCTTTCATGCCGAGAGCGAGCCGCTGGTCCGGCTCCTGGAAGACACGCCGCGGGAACGGTTGATCGAGGAGGCGGCCGCGCGGTGCGGCGCGGCACGACCTACCGCGAGATGCTGGCCGCGCTCTTGCTGGCCGGCGTCCGCAACGTCCAGCCGCGGCCGTCGGTGGGCTTCAAGTTCCATGCCGTGCTGGTGGTGCAATCGTTCCACCTCGACGAGCCAGGCCGCGGCCGAGAACGAGCGCTGGCTGCCGCTCTTCTGGGGCCTCGATTACTTCAAACAGGCGCAGGCGCAGGACGTCCGCGAGGGCGACTGGACGATGCCGCCCGTCGATGAAGCGAAGCTGCCCGAGCCGGCGACAGGCCTACGCCGCGTTTCGCCGGGCGATGGACCGCTGGGATGAACCGGCCGCGGACGCCGCCGTGGCCGCGCTGGCCCGCGTGGCCAAGCCGCCGGAACTGTTCGATGTGATGTTCGCCTACGGCGCCCGCGACTTCCGCTCGATCGGCCACAAGGCGATCTACGCCGCCAACGTCCATCGCACGCTCGAGGTGATCGGCCTGCGCAGCACGCCGAGCCGGTCCTGCGTTCGCTGGCCTATGCCATGCTGCAGCACGAGGGCGACAACCCGGCCGAGCGCGATGCGGCGGCCGACCGGCCCGGGCGGCAGAACCTCGGTGCGGCCAAACGCCTGCGGTCCGACTGGCTCTCGGGCCGGGCCGATCCGGCGGCCACCGCCAGGCTGCTCGATGTCCTCCGCACGGGCAACGGAGAGCGATGCGTGCGGCCCTGGTCGTCGAACTGATCAACGGCGGGGTGGCCGTGGCATCTGTGTGGGATGCATTATTCGCCGGTGCGGCCGAACTGCTGTTGCGGCAGCCGGGCATCGTCGCCCTGCATGCGGTGACAACCACCAACGCGCTGCACTACGCCTTTCAGCACAGCCGCGACGACGCGACGCGGCGGTTCGCACTGCTGCAGAATGCGGCCTTCCTGCCGATGTTTCGCGAGGCGATGCGCGGCCGCGGCAAGCTGGCCGACCGCCGCATCGACCGACTGCAACCGGCCGATGTCGGCAGCGACCATCCCGACGTCGCAGCCATCCTCGCCGAGGTTACAAGCGATCCGCTGTCGGCCGCCGGCCTGATGCTGGGGTACTTGGACGCCGGCGGCAACGCGAAGGACCTGATGGCCGCCGCACGGCGCGTGCTGCTGGCCAAGGGCGACGATCCGCACGACTACAAATTCAGCGGGGCGGTGTTCGAGGACTATCCGGCCGTGTCGCCGGCGTGGCGGCAGCGCTGTCTGGCCGCGAGCGCCGTGCGGCTTCACGGCGCCGGCGATCGCGACAATCCGCTCATGGCCCGCGTTCGGGCGGCGTTTGAATAAAGGATAAATGTTGAAGGATGAATGATGAAGGCAAGACCTGGCATTCATCCTTCATCATTTTGCCTTTATCATTTCTCTTCCTACCAGCGGCCACGGCCACGGCCGCCGCCTCCGCCGCCCCCGCGGGGCGGCCGGTCGGTCTTGGGACGGGCCTCGTTGACCGTCACCGCGCGGCCGCTGATCTCCTTCAAGTTCATCTGGCTGATGGCGGTTTGGGCCTCGCCCGCGTCGTTCATCTCGACGAAGGCGAAGCCGCGCGAGCGGCCCGTCTCGCGGTCGGTAACGATCGTCACTTTGCTCACCGCGCCGAAGGCCTCGAACGCCGCCCGCACGTCGCTCTCGGTGGCCGAGTGCGCGAGGTTGCCCACATAAATGCTCGTCATCGCAACGCTCCTTGGGGCTGAGGACTAGGCAACCTGAACGTTCTCGGCGCGCGGGCCCTTGGGGCCGCGGCCTTCGTCATACGTCACCGTCTGGCCGACGCGCAGCTCTTCGATCGTCGTGCCGCTGAGCGCACTGTGGTGGAAGAACAGCTCGCCGCGCTCTCCCGAAATGAACCCAAACCCCTTGTCTGCGACCAGCTTTTTGATGGTCCCTTGCGGCATGTGTGCCACTCCTTCAAAAAAATAAAACGAAAAAAACGCACCGGCGCCGCTGCGCTTCGAGCCCCATACCGTCAAGGAGCGCGTCGGCCAAACTGTAGGGGAGAGTCAATCAGCCGCATCGTGAGATCGCCACCCGGCAAGCGGGCAGCGGTGACGCGATTCGCAGATTCGTACGAGAACACCGGTCAATGCCGTGGGGGCTCGCATGGCTTCTCGCCACTACTTACGCGCCATTCTAGCATGCCTGCCCGCAGAAGGAAGGGGGGCCGGCGGCCACCACGGTTTCCGGGGTCTCCCCGCCGGAAAATGACGAATGTCGAATGACGAGAGGCTCCCCTCTCCCACCGCGAACGACGCATCATCATAACCGACGTTGCCCGGTGGGAGAGGGGAGCTTATTGTCGTTTGATCATTCGACATTCGTCCTTCGACATTCGTCATTCACCGCTGCGGTATTTCGTGGCCCATCTCCGCCATCAGCATCTGGATGTCTTCCCAGGTTGGTTTCTTGGCCGCCGGATTGCGCAGCAGATAGGCCGGGTGATAGGTGCAGAGCGACCTTGATGCCGCTGAAGTCGTGGAACCGGCCGCGGAGCTGGCCGATCGGCAGCGTCGGTGTCCAGCAGGTTCTGGGCGGCGCACGGCCCCCAGGCAGCAGATGAACTCCGGCTGGATGATCGCCAGTTGGCGGTCGAGATACTCGCGGCAGTTGGCGGCCTCGATCGGGCAGCGGCAGTGCGGTTGCCCGGCGGCCGGCAGCGGAGGATGTTCAGGATGTAGACGTCCTGCGCGCATCTTCATGCCCTTGACGATGATGTCGGTCGAGCAGTTGCCCGGCCGCGCCCACGAACGGCTCGCCCTGCCGGTCTTCGTCGGCCCCCGGGGCCTCGCCGACAGAAGACCAGCCGGGCGTGCGGATTGCCCACGCCGAAGACGGTCTGCGTCCGCGTGCGGGCCAGTTCCGCGCAGCGGGTGCAGGCGGCCACCTTCTCGGCCCACGTCGGCCAGCGCCGCGGCGCGCTCGCTCGGCCGGCACAGGCGTTTGGATCGTCGCCGCCGTCAGCGGCAGCCGCTTCTCCTCGGCCTTACCTTGGATCGTCGGCGCGGGGACCACCGGGCAGGCCGGCGCGGGGCGTTGTCGCGCGTTCGACGGGCGGCTGCAGGACTGGCGGTCTGCCGCCTGCCCGTCGGCTTGCCCACGTGCGTCACGCCCGCCCGTTGCAGGCTTTCCAAGCGTTGCTTTGCCGCGCGGCGTAGATCGGCCATGACAGTGTGGTTCCTCTGTGAGTCTTGATCCTGTGCGTACAAGATAGCAGGCGGCGCGGCGGCGCCATAGGAGGAGTACGGAAGTACGAAAGTACGAAGTACGGGAAGAACAATCGAAGACGCGGCATGCTTCCAACTTCGTACTCTCGTACTTCCGTACTGCGTACTGCTTCCTCTGCCCTCTGCCCTCTGCCTTCTGCCCTCTTCGCGTCTTCGCGTCAACCCTCTCCGCGTCTCGCTTCGGCGTCGCCCCTCTCCCGCTGGCAACGCCTGTTAGAAGAAGAGGCCGCCGCCCATGCCGCCCATGCCGGCCGCGCCGCTGTTCTGCTCCTCGGGCTTCTTCTTGGGCGGCGGTGGCGGCGGCAGGCTATCGAGCTCTTCCTTCGTCGGCGAGTGGCCGCGGAGCTTTCGCAGCATCGCCAAAATGTCGACAATCTCCTGGTGAACGGCGGGCGTTTGCGATATGACCAACGCTTGAATACCGCCGCGGTGGAACGATCCCATCGAGCCAGGGCCGCCCACGTCGCCCCAGGTTGTCGGCGCGACCGTGGCCGAAATCAACTTCATCAGCGCGTTGTAAGGCGGGGAAACCTTTCCATTCGGCAGGCGATAGGCGGGCAAATCCGTCACGTCATAGACCACCGTGACGAACCGCGCGTCGGCCTCCTCGGGCGTGGTGATCAGAATCACCTCGTCTTGAATCAGCCACGTCAGCCCAATCGGCCGCAGCATCTTCAGTCAATGCGATCCGCAGCCGCCGGCCGTCAAGTTCGAGCGTCACCTCGGTGTTCACGCTAATGGAGATTTCTTCCAGAGCTTTCTTGTCGACCTCGACGGGCAGCTTGGCATGGTCTTTCAAATAGGCCACCGCCGAGGAGAGCGGAAACTTCTCGGCCTTGCCCTCAAGACGCTGGTCGAGCAGCTTGTCCAACTTCGCAAGCACGGCCGCCTCGTGCTCGGTCGTAGACATGTCTTTGCCCTTTGATGCCGCGCGCTCTTCGGCCGTCACCGATCCAACCGGCCGCGTGCGGAACTTGACCGGTGGTTCGCCGTGACGCGCCGAGCGGAGAATCTTGAGCATCCCCTCGACCTCTTCATGCACCGCCTGCGTCTGACAAACGACTACAGCGTGGATGCCGGCCGCGTCGATGGCGCAAATGGCCCCCGGGCCGCCCACATCGTCCCACGTGGTGGGCGCGCAACAACTCGTGATCAGATTGATGACGACGGTGTAACGGTCGAGCGGCTGCTGGTCTGCCGCCTCGCCCGCCTCGGCGGCGACCAGATCGGCAACGTCGTAGACCCGCAGCGTGAGATTGCAGTCGGCATCCGCGGGCGTTGTAATCGTCAGCGCCTCGCGGCGGACGGTGTAGGTTAGCCCGAGCGGCCGCAGGATCAGCCGCAGCGCGGCCTGGGCGGATATGTCCCGCTGGTCGAGCGTGACCGGCGTGTCGGGCTTCACTTCGAGGGCTTCCAACGCGTGTTGATCGAGCACGACGGGGACCTTCAACTCCGTCTTGAAGTAGTTCGCGACGTCAACCAGCGGCGTCTCGTCGAAGCGGGCGTCGATCGGCCGCTCGAGCGCCTTGTAGATCTTCTCCTCGAAGCTCAGGTCGTCGTCTTCCTTGGCCGACGGCTGCGCTTTCCGCCGCTGGCTTTTCCGGTTTGTCGGCGGCAAACACCAGCGGCGCAATCGGAGGCCGAACGATGCTGGTCGACAGAATGACCGCGCCGACGGCGGCGGCGGCCACGACGAATCTCGCGCGAAGTACCATGGCTCTGTTCCTTTCCGGCAAACCTGGCCCGTGCGGTCCATTCTACGTCGCCGTCCGACGGGCCGCAAAGCGCCAACGAGAAGTACGGAGTACGAAAGTACGGGGTACGGGAATAATCGAAAATGCTGCATACTTCCGACTTCGTACTCTCGTACTGCGTACTGCATTCTCTCCGTGTCTCCGCTCCGCGTCTCCGTGTCTCCCGCCTCTCGAGGTCCGGCTCGGCGAGCCGGACCTACTCGGCCACGCGCAGCCCGTCGTAGGCCAGTTCCACGCCGGGCGGCAATTCGGCCTGGATGGCGGCGTGGTCGAGATCGTGCGAAATGTGCGTGAGCAGGTGCTTCGGCTTGAGCTTGGCAATCACGGCCAGGGCCTCGTCGAGCGAGAAGTGCGTCGGATGCGGGCGGCGCCGGAGACATCGAGGATCAGCACTCGCAGGCCCTGCAACAGCGTCATGCTCTCGGGGGGGATGCCGTTGGTGTCGGTGCAGTAGGCGATGTCGCCGATGCGAAAGCCGTAGCCCATGAAGCGGCCGTGCGCAAGCGGCAGCGGCACCACCGGCGCCGAGGATCTCGATCGGCCCGGCGTCGATGCGGCGGAACACCAGCCGCGGCACCCGCCCGCCGGATAGGCCCGCATGGCCGGGTCGAAGGCATAGTCGAACGTGCCGTGCGGATCCGGGCTTCGACCTGGTCGCTGCAATAGACCGGCAGGTCGTCGGCCGAGGTACTTCGGGAAGATGCGCAGATCGTCGAGCCCGAACAGATGGTCGGCGTGCTCGTGCGTGTAGACCACCGCATGGATCCGGCCGATCCCCTCCCGGAGCAATTGCACGCACAGCTCGGGCGGCGTGTCGATCAGCAGATTGCCCTCGGGCAGCCCGACGACCACGCTGCATCGCGTGCGGCGGTTGCGCGGATCTCGCTCTGGTGCAGACCGCGCAGTCGCGCGAGGGACGGTCGAGGCGATCAGCTGGGCCTGGTCCAGCGGAGCCGCCCGGTCCTGCTCACGATGGACGACGAGGGTGGGCTCGTACGTGGCCCAGCGACTCGGTGACGTCGATCCGGTAACACAGGCGCAGCAGTGCCGTTGCGGTCTCCGGTGAGGCTGCCTCGCGCTGGTACGTGCTCAGGGCAGCGCGGGTCCCGGCCGAGGCGTCGGGCGCGAAGATGTCGGTCAGCACGTCGGCGCCCAGGCCCCAGCTGGCGGCCACCAGCCCGAGGACGTGCTGCTGGAGCTCCGGCGTCCCGATGTCGGCTCCGCGGGCCCAGCCGCCGTACAGCACGAGACGGTCGACCGTCTCCGGATGTCGCGCTGCCCATTCGATCATCAGCGGTACGCCGAGCGAGCTGGCCACGATGTCCGTGCGCTGGATGCCGGCGTCGGCCAGGACAGCGGCGACCACGTCGAGCTGCTTTCGGCTGACGGCTCGACGGGCGACGTCCGGTCCGAGAGGCCGCAGCCCGGCCGGTCGTAGCGCAGCAGGGTGCGACCCCGCCCCAGGCTCTCGAGCATCTGGCGCTCGGCCGGGAGTGCCCAGCTGAGCCTGAAGATGGCTGAGCCAGCCACCCACGAACAGCAAGGGGGGTCCGTGCCCGGCTCGCGCGTACGCAACCTGCACCCCCTGGTGTGTGCGGGTCGAGGCCAGCCGCTGCTCCACCCCCGTCTCCCTCCGGTCGCTGACCCCAGCGTGCGGCACCGTGGCGGAGGACACCAACCGTCCGCCGACGCCAGGTGGGGTAGTTCCCCGCCTGACGCAGCCGGCGCGCTCTACCGAGGCTGGGGGCATGGCTACCACCGCTCAGACGAACGTTGTCCGGACCCGCGCCACGGTGAGGGCGGTCCTGGCCGCGGGGTACGCACTGATCGCCTACCTCAGCTTCCTGATGGTCACCGTGTACGCCGTCGCCTTCCTCGCCGACCTCGCCGTTCCGCGGACGGTCGACCGCGGGGGACCCGCGGCCGGGACGGTCGTGGCAGTGGCAGTCGACGCGGCCCTGCTCGGGATCTTCGCCGTCCAGCACAGCGTGATGGCGCGCCCCGGCTTCAAGCGCCGCTGGACCACGGTGGTCCCGCAGTACCTCGAGCGCTCCACCTATGTGCTCGTCGCGTCGGCGGCGCTGGCGCTGCTGTGCTGGCAGTGGCGCCCGATCCCCGACGTGGTCTGGGACGTGCCGAGCCCAGGCACCCGGGTGCTGCTCTGGGTGGCCTGTGGGGCGGGCTGGCTCTGGGTCGTGGCGATGACCTTCGCGATCGACCATCTCGACCTCGTCGGTCTCCGCCAGGTCGCCGGCCACCTGCGCGGACTCGCCGAACATGCCCCGGCGTTCGCGCTCCCGCTGCCGCACCGACTGGTCCGACACCCGATGATGCTCGGATTCTTCGCCGCCTTCCTGGCCGCACCCACGATGACGGTCGGGCACCTGCTCTTCGCCGGGCTCGGCTGCGCCGTACATCCTGATCGGCGTGCGGTTGGAGGAGCGGGACCTGACCCGGGAAGCTGCCGCCGTACGCCGCCTACGCGGCCGTCACTCCGCGGTTCGTCCCTCGCCTCTTCCATCGCCGGCGCTGACGTCGTCGGCGGAAGGAGCGAGCCCAGGATGCTGGACACCCTGGGTGCGGTTGGTCGTCGGTGGCGCGTGCCAGTCTGATCCGAGCCGAACGCTCCTGGAGGTGTCAGATGGCCGTGTCGTACCAGTTGGTGATCGACTGCACGTCACCCGAACTGCTCGCACAGTTCTGGGCCGAGGCGCTGCACTACGTCATCGCACCTCCACCGTCCGGCTTCGACTCGTGGGACGAGTTCTACAGGTCGATCGGTGTCCCCGAGGAGGAGCTCGGCACTGGTGCCGACCGCATCGAGGATCCGAACGGTGAGGGCCCGCGTATCTGGTTTCAGATCGTCCCCGAGAAGAAGTCGGTCAAGAACCGCATCCACATCGACGTGAACGCAAGCGGTGGCCGCGGTTCGTCTCTCGGGACCCGGCGCGAGCGGGTGGAGGCCGAGGCGGCGCGACTCGTTTCCCTCGGTGCTACCCGACTGCGCACGGTCGTCGAGGAGGGTCTGGACCACTACGCGGTGGCGTTGGCCGATCCCGAAGGCAACGAGTTCGACATCAACTAGCTCGGCGTCTTGACTGGAGGTTCCCCTCGAGCGGTTCGACGAGCCTGGTGCCGCTCATGCCGCACAATGTGCGCGGCGGCGGCCCTGCTGCCCGCGGCGATCGACCATCCAGAAGGCTGAGAGGGGTTCAACTACATGCGGGCAATCCTGCTCAGCAGCGGGTTGGCGGTGATCTGCTCCCTGCTCGGGACCCGATTGGCCATTGGATGGTTCACGAGACACGGCTTCGGCCAGCCGATCAGGGACGACGGCCCCACGACACACCACATCAAACGGGGCACGCCGACCATGGGCGGGCTGGTGATCCTGTTGAGCGCCACGGCGGCCTACCTCGTCGCCACGATGCTGGTCGGCGGTCGGCCCAGCGCCAGCGCCTGGCTCCTCCTTCTCCTGTTCCTTGGCTGCGGAGTCGTCGGGTTCCTCGACGACTTCATCAAGGTCTACACGCAGAACAACCAGGGGCTGACCAGTCGCGCCAAGATGGCCGGGCAGACGGTGGTCGCCCTCGGATTCGGGCTCCTGGCGACGCAGTTCTTCGCCGATGAACGGGGCGTCAGGCCCGCATCTCAGTACATCTCCACCACTCACGACTGGGGGATCAAGCTGCCCCTGGTCGTGGTCCTGCTCGTGATCTGGTTCATCGTGACGGCGACCTCCAATGGTGCCAACCTCGCGGACGGCGCCGACGGCCTGCTTGCCGGCACCTCGGCCATGATCTTCGGCGCATACACGATCGTGAACATCTGGCAGAACAACCATCAATGCGGATCCCTCAAGCCCACAGTGGTGTCCCAGTGCTACCAAGCGCGCGACCCCCTCGACCTCGCGGTCTTCGCAGCAGCCATCGCCACCGCCTGCATCGGCTTCCTCTGGTGGAACGCCAAACCAGCCCGGATCATCATGGGCGACGTCGGCTCGCTCGCCATCGGAGGTGCGCTGGCCGGCCTGGCGATCATGTCCAGGACCGAACTCCTGATGACCGTGATCGCGGGACTGTTCGTGCTCGAGACCTTGTCCGTGCTCCTGCAGATGAGCTTCTTCAAACTCACCAGGCGGATCACGGGCACCGGGCGCCGCATCTTCCGAATCGCCCCCATCCACCATCACTTCGAACACCTGGGATGGGCCGAGGTCACCGTGGTCATCCGCTTCTGGATCATCGCCGGTCTGTGCGTGGCGGCCGGCCTCGGGATCTTCTACGCCGATTGGCTCGGCTGACCCCTGCAAGTTCCGCCCGCGCCAACCAGTCGAACGTCCGCAACTCCGCATGTCAGCGGAACGCGGTCCCGTCTTGTGATGGCCCTCAGGTGACGGCGATGGCGACGGCGGTGAAGTGGGCGCCGAACGCGAGCAGGGTCGCTGCGTGGAACAGCTCGTGGAACCCGAACCAGGTCACCGACGGGTTGGGGCGCCGAAGCCCGTAGACGACTACGCCGACCGAGTACAGGAGAACTCCAGTGATGAGGAGCAGCAGGGTGGCGGTGGAGGCGGTGGCCGCGAAGTCGGGCAGGAAGAACACCGCGAGCCAGCCCAGGCCGATGTAGGGCAGCACCGAGATCAGGCGGTGCGTGTGCGGGAAGAGGACCTTGAACACGATGCCGGCGGCGCCGCCGCCCCAGGCCAGGGCGAGCAACGTGGTGCGGGCCTGGCCCTCGAGGAGGACGAGCGCGAACGGCGTGTAGGACCCTGCGATCAGGAGGAAGATCGTGGAGTGGTCGGCGCGGCGCAGCATCAGCGTGGTTCGCGGCGCGTAGGTGCCGATGTTGTAGGCGGCCGAGACGGCGTACTGGACGGCGGCGGCGCCGACGAAGACTCCCGCGCCGACCCGGCCGGCGGTGGTGTTCGAGACCAGGACGAGGACCAGGCCGGCGATCAGGGCTACCGGGGCGGCGGCTAGGTGGAGCCAGCCGCGAAGCTTGGGTTTGACGACGGCGAGCCGGTCGCGGACGGCGGCGGCGGTCTCTTCGGCGAGGTCGACCAGGTTGTCGGCGAGGTGCTCGACGGTGTGGCCCAGGCGGGTCTCGACGGCCCCCCGGGGCGCATCGTCGTGCACGTGGCCCGGGAGGCCGAGGGGGCGGGTCGTCATCGGTGGTTTTCTCCTCGCCGCGACGACCCGGACGGTGCACGGCGATGTGGTCGCAGGTTCGGGCCTGGTTAGGCACGCACGACGTCTTCTTTCCCGGTCCGGCTGACCGGAAACCTCACCTCTGAGGTGATCTCACGAGGCGAGACCCCATCACGGGGGCGCCCAGGCCGACCTTGTGAGCGGACCCGATGCCGCGCGCCTGCCTACGGCGCCCGACGAGCTCGCGCCAGAGTGCGTCTCGGGCGGCCCCGCGGCCGTCGGGGTTGTCGGAGAACCTGACGGCAGAACCAACGTCGTGGGCGGCGCGCACCAGGGCTTCGAGAGGGGCACGCTCGGCGCTGGGCATGCTGCCTTCGCCGTCCCAGGTGAAGTAGGTCTCCCACTGTGCGGAGACCAGCGGTGTGATTGCCTCGGGTAGGCCGGTGTCCGGTGTGCGTTCGGGCTGCATGTCGTCCCCGAAGTACGAGACCGTGCCCGAGGCCGGGGCGGTGGGTCGCACGCCCGTTCTGGCCGGCGTTCCGGTGCCGCGGGGTGTGCCGGAGGGCCGGGAGCGGGTTCAGTTGTCGGGGAGGGTGGCGAAGGCCTGCTTGGTGTCGCGGTACCAATCCATCGACTTCTTGGGGTGGCGCCAGCGGCTCTTCATGGCGTCGCGGGCCTCCTGATGGGTCGGGTCACCGGCCTTCTCCGCTTCCTTGAGGTGGCGGTCCTGGGCCTTGATGACGTCGTCGGCACTCTCACCGTGGTGCGCGAGGTCGCAGGGCCCTCCGAGGGCTCGGCAGGTCATGGTCTTCATGGTCGTCTCCTTGTGATGCGGGGTGATGGTGTGTTGATGATCGAAACGGACAGGGACGGGTCCGCGTCAGCCGCGGCCACGAGCGCCGTCGCGGCGCGTGACGTGTGAGAGCACGTCTGGCGCGGCCCGGAAGGTGATGGCGCGCACAACTCCGTCGTTGATGGTGAAGTCGAAGACGACCTTGGCCGCGCCGAGGTGGAACCAGGCGGCGCCGGGCCGATCACCGACGAACACCGGGAGCGCGGCCTTGGCGCTGCCGTTGAAGAACCTCGCCACCTCTTCGCGGCCCTCGATCTGCCGCGGTGTGCCGACCAGGACCGCGGCGTCGTCAGCAGTCACGGCGGCGTCGGGTGCGAGCAGTCGTAGCAACCGGTCGAAGTCGCCGTTCCTGGCTGCGGCCATGAAGGCGTCGACGGCTTCCCAGTCGGCCAGGCGGTCCTCGAGCTGGGGCTGGGTGACCTTGGCTCGTGCCCGCGAGGCCAGCTTGCGCGCGGCCGCCGGGGTGGTGTCGAGGACCGCCGCGATCGTCGGGAACTCGAAGCCGAAGCTGTCGTGGAGCACGAAAGCGACCCGCTCGCGCGGGGTGAGCCGGTCGAGCACGACGTACAGGGCGAGACCGACGGTGTCGGCGAGCGCGACGTCGTCGGCCGGATCATTGACGGTCTCCCTGGGCTCGACCTCGTCCACGGGTACGGGGGTCCGTGAGCGCAGCCGGTCGAGGCACAGCCGAGTGGTCACGGTCGTCAGCCAGGCCGGCAGGCTGTCGATCTCGGTGGCCGTCGCGTGCAGGCGCAGCCACGCCTGTTGTACGACGTCCTCGGCCTCGGTGTGGTCGCCGAGCACCCGACTCGCGATCGCCACGAGGCGCGGCCGCTCCGCCTCGAACATGTCCGTCTGGTCCACGGCCTCCACCCTTCCACCACTGCTTGTCACTCCACTGACGCGCGAGCGTGGCTCAGTGTGACCACATCGGTGAACACGCCCGCGATCCGTGCACATCGCCGGGCCGGCTGGGGTGCGTCAATGCGCCGCCTGTCGGCGTCGAACTTCCGAATCTGGCGATGACCGGGCGTGGGTAGCAGCTCAGTCGGGGACCGCATCAATGACACCCCCGCCTTCCCAGGGGCATTCCCGAAGTGTCGGCTGGCGCGGAGAGGATGGAAACCAGAAAAGACTCCGGTGGAGCTGTCGAATTGCAGCGAGTCGCTTCGTCATCGTGGTGGAGTCGCACCCGCGGCCCCACCCACACCCAGGAGGAACATCACGATGAGTCGTTACCTTGTGCTGCTGCCCGCACCCGAGGCGGAGTGGGCGCAGCTGCCCGACTCCGATCACGAGAAGGGCATGAACTCGCACGCCCAGTTCCACGCGGACCTGGCAGCGGGTGGTCACCAGCTGATCGCGGTCAGCCCGCTGGAGCCGTCGGCCCAGGCGACGTCCATGCGTCCGGACGGGAACGGCGGAGCGCTGGTCACCGACGGCCCGTTCACCGAGTCCGCCGAGCAGATCGTCGGCTTCTACCTCGTCGAGAGCGACGAGGAGGCCGATCTCCGGGCTGCGTGCGAACGCTTCGCCGCGCGCGGCGAGCTCATCGAGTTCCGCCGTCTGGCCGAGTGAGCGAGCAGGACGTGACCGAGCACCTGGTGCTCGTCGTCGGGGGCCCGTCGTGAGGCGCTACGTCGTCCTGGTCGCCTACGACCCCGGGCACTGGGAGTCCGCGTCGGAGTCGCTGAGGCAGGAGTACTTCGCGGCGCACCACGCCTTCGAGGAGTACGTCGACGCGCACGGCCGCCGAATCAGCTCGGCGCCGCTGGCGGGTGCCGACACGGCGACGACCATCCGGCACGTCGACGGGGCCGTGATCGTCACCGACGGTCCGTTCGTCGAGTCCGTGGAGCAGGTCGGGGGCTACTACGACGTCGAGCTGCCGGACCTCGACTCCGCGATCGCGGCCGGCCGGCTGCTGCCGTCGTCGTACGCCGTCGAGATCCGCCCCGCCGTGACGATCGAGGGCTACGAGCGGGTGTGACCGAGCCTGCCGGGATCGTCCTGGAGACGGTCGTGCGCGAGGAGTGGGGACGGCTGACGTCGCTGCTCCTCGCGCAGTACCGCCGGCTGGACCTCGTCGAGGACGCGCTCGGCGACGCCGTGGAGGCCGCGGCGCGGCGGTGGCCCGCCGACGGGACGCCGGACAACCCGTCCGCGTGGCTCCTCACCACGGCCCGGCGGCGCGTGATCGACCGGGTGCGGGCGGAGTCGATGGCGCACCGCAAGGCGGCCCTGCTCGTGACCGACGCCGAGCACCGTCAGGGGAGGCTGGCGGCGATGGCCGACCCCGGCGGCCTGGTGGAGGACGACCTGCTCCGCCTCGTCCTGATGTGCACCCACCCCGCCCTCGCTCCGGAGGCGGCCTGTGCCCTGGCGCTGCGTCTGGTGCTGGGGGTGAGCACCCACGACATCGCCCGCCTGTTCCTGGTGAGCGAGCCGACCGTGGCCGCGCGGATCACCCGCGCCAAGAAGAAGATCGTCGCTGCCGGCATCCCGTTCGCGGTCCCGGCCGCCGTCGTGCTCCCGGACCGGCTGGACACGGTCGCCCAGACTGCCTACCTGGCCTTCACCGCGGGCTACGCCCCGGGCAGCGGTCCCGACCTGCTGCGCGCGGACCTCGCCGGCGAGGCGATCCGGCTGGTGCGGGTCGTGGTGGACCTGTGCCCAGCCGAACCGGCCCCGGTGGCCCTGCTGGCGCTCATGCAGCTGCAGCACTCACGACGCGACGCGCGCGTCGGCGGCGACGGCCGGCTGGTCCTCCTCGCCGACCAGGACCGGCGCCGGTGGCGGCGCGACGAGATCGACGCGGCCCTGGCGCGGCTCGCCGACCCGGTCCTGACCGGGCCGGTCAGCCCGCTCGCGGCGTCCTACATCGTCCAGGCCCGCATCGCCGCCGAGCACGCCACCGCCGCCTCGCCGGAGGACACCCGCTGGGACCGGATCGTCGACCACTACGACCTGCTGCTCCAGCTCGTCCCTTCCCCGAGCGCCCGGCTCGCCCGTGCGATCGCCGTCGCCGAGGCGTCCGGCCCCGAGGCCGGCCTCGCCGCGCTCGAGGGGATCGAGGCCCTCGGCAGCCACCGCCTCGCCGCCGTCCGCGCGGAGCTGCTGTCCCGCCGCGGTGACCTCGCCGCGGCCGGCACCGCCTACGAGGAGGCGATCGCGGCGTGCCGCAACGACACTGAACGGGCGCACCTGGTCGAGCGGCAGCGGGCCCTCCCCGGCGCCCACCCGCGGTGACGCCCTCTCCGTTCCTACGTGGGCGGCTACGGCTCCGTCAGCGGGTGGATCTTGCCAGGACACGGGACTCGGGTTCTCACCTGAGTAGATGCTCGACCTGGCGGGAATCGACGTTGAGGAGATCGCAACCGCGCTCGAGGATCAGACCGACTACGAGCACCGTTGGCTGCTCGACCCGCGAACGGGCCAGGTTGCGCTCTGGACCAGCGACCAGCTCGACGGCGAGAACCCCGTCGAGATCGACGAGCTGGATCTCATTCCCTGACACGATCCCGTCGTGACGTTGGTATCTGGACATGCGCCGCTTCGCCGATTGGCATGCAGCGACGGCGAGGCCAGCCATCGCCGGCCAGGGCGCCGCTGAGGAGTTCGCGGCCGACCACCCGGATCCCGCTCTACCCTGATGCCAGCACGAGTGACGACAGATACCCCAGCAACCGAAGCACGTCATTTCGCCGCCCGCCGGTCGCGTGCCGCTTCCCGGGCATGTCGATGACAGCGCGGATGTTTCTCGCCATGATCAGGGCGTGAGTGATGACTCTTGGAAGCGGATGGAAGCTGAGATCGAGCGGCAGTTCGAAGCGAGGCTTGCTGAGCTGCGAAGCCAAGGGAGGACGATCTATGACCAGCAGATCGACCCCGACGACCCCTCCACCGGTGCACCGGAACTGTGGTGCATCGTCAAGACAGACACCGATGAGCTCGTCCAAGGACACATGAACGACGAGGACGTAGCGGAGTTCCTTTCGAGGCACCCGGACTGGGTAAACATCTGGGAAGTTCACGACGAGATCCAAGATCGAATCCGGGAGTCCTGAGGGCGAATCGCTGCAGATCGCGGAGTCTGCGGCGTGCCTGGTGCGCCGGAGACTCCGCGGTGGTGACCGTGCGGCCAGGCGGTCGCGCCGTCGCTGCACAGGCGGGTCAGCGCAGCCATCCGATCATGCCGCGACCCGCGCTGTCTTGCCGACGACAGTGCAGGTTCGGGTCCTACGGCTCTGGGTACCAGCGCACGCACAACGCGTCGTGGGTGAGGGGCGCAGTTGTCGCTCCGGACGCCGCGCAGGCCCGCGCGACCAGTTGCTCGACCTCGTCGAGTACCGCCTGGCACTCGTCGTCGGGAAGTAACCGGACGTGCGACACCGTCGAGACGAAACCTCGCCACTGCTGCGGGGTGAGTGTCCACGTCCACCGAAACGCACGCTGCTCGGCACGGCCCGTCGAGAGCCCGAGGCGGTCCAGAGGGTCGAGACCTTCGGGAAGTTGCAGCGCCGGGTCAAGCCTGAGCGCCTGCCACTCCCAGTCGTGCTGCAGCACAGGGACATTCCATACGCAGCCGAGCCAGCCGTTGGGCCGGAGCACCCGGGCTGCCTCCGCAGCGGCCTCCTCCTTGGGGAACCAGTGCCACGCGTCCGCGACGACGACCGCATCGACGGAGGCGTCACCGAGCGGGAGGTTGGTGGCTCCGGTCTCGTGAGTTCGCAGGTTCGGGTGGCGCTGACTGATGAGTCCCAGCATCCGCCCATCGGGCTCCACCACGTCGAGCTCGACTCCACGCTCCACCAGACGATCGGTCAACTTCCCCGTCCCCGCGCCGACCTCGGCGACGTGCGCTCCGTCTGGCGGTGTCAGCCAGTCGACGGCGGCGTCGGGGTAGGTGGGACGCCATTCGTCGTACTCATCGGCCCAGGCTCCGAAGGAGGTCGCGCGTGCGGTGTTCACGTCGGCGATCCTGTCAGTCGCCATGGCCGACCTCAATCGCACGTCGCAGCGAAGAGCCCCTCAAAGGACCCTGAGCCATGAGTGCTGGGGGTCCATGTCGATGAGGGCTTCGCGCAGCCACCGGCGGGCCTTGTCCCTCGCCTGCGCGGCCTTGAACATGAGCGTGACTTCGGCGCAGGCATGGCGCAGGCCGTCGGGCGCGACCCAGGTGACGGCTTCCAGGACCTGGAGATTCCAGCACCGCGCTCTCGAACTAGGCAGGCGGCGCCATCGCCGAAATCGCACCCAGCTGCTGCATCAAGCTGAGGGCGTCGAAGACCCCCCAGTGCTCGCGGGCAAGGCCGTCGTCATCGAACCGCGTGATATCGATCAGCTGTACGTTGACGCTCTTTCCGCTTGCGGGCAGGTCCATGAAGGCCTCGCCCGTGTGCGTGCCCGTCGCTCGGATGCGACCGACGACCTTGTCTCCGCTCGGCAGGGCCTCCTCCACCTCCATGCGGAAGTCCGGGAAGGAGGCCCGGTACATGCGGAAGAGCTGCTTGACCCCCTCCCTGGTCGGCTCCAGGCCCGGAATCTCCTCGTGTTCGACGAAACCGTCTGCCAACAGGTCCCCGAACCCGTCGATGTCCCCCGCGTTGATCAGCTCGTAGAGGCGCTCCATTGCCGCCACACGCTCCATGGTTCCTCCTCGCGTCTCGGCCTGCCCGCTGGGCCCCGGCCTGGTGGATGGTTCTGCGGGGGCGGACCGCCGGGGTGATGCGGGACGGACGTGCCCCCACGAGGCTTCCGGAGCCGAGGACGGGAGCGCTCACCGTGCCATCGTGCGACTCGCCCGATCATCCTGTCCAGACCGGCGCCGCCGTCACCGGACGCATCCGTGGGATCACACGGGCCGCAGGGCTAGGGATCAACTGAGAGGTTTGGCCGATGCGCACGTGACGGCCCGGGTACTAGCGTCGAATCACAGGGCCTGGCGCCCCGTCGGCCCTGGACCCCGAGGAGGAGCCATGCCGACTTTGATTGGTCATCACGATGTGAAGGACCGCGATCATTGGCTGGCGTCCCCGAAGCGCGAGGAGTTCTTCGGGCCCCTCGGTGTCACCAACATCCGCACCTTCGTCGACCCTCAGAACCCGACTCATGTGGCGGTGCTCATGGACGTTGCCGACATGGACGCCTTCCAGGCCGCGATGCAGTCAGAGGGCGCCGCCGAGGCGATGACGTATGACGGCGTGCTGCCCGAAACCTTGGTGATCCTCATCGAGGCTTAGTTCGGTCAGTCGCCTTGGCCGACGGTGGCCCGGGCGAGCGCGGCGATCACATCGCTGAGGTGACCGGTCTTCTCGAAGACCTCCCGTTGCCGCGTCGCCCCGTTGCCGCGGACGAAGACCCGCTCGATCCGTTCGGTGACCAGGTCCTCGTCGCCACAGCGGCGCAGGGCGGGAGAGACGTGGACGACGAGCTCGGCGATGACGTCGGAGGCCGGACGGGGACGCGACGTCAGCGGATCGAGCAGCCTGTCGTCATTTCCCCACCTCGCCGCCTGCCAGGTCGCGAGCCTCAGTAGTGCCGTGGGAACGGGTGGTGGCGGCTTGCCGGCGGCCCACTCCTCGGCGGCGGTCTCGACGAGTCCGCGGCACAGCGCGGCGACCAGGACGGCGTCGCGGACGTCCTGGCACACGTCTGCCACCCTGATCTCGACCGTCGGGTAGCGGTGCGAGCAGCGAGCATCGAAGTAGACCATCCCCTCGTCGAGGATGACGTCCGAGGCGAGCATGCCGCCGACGACAGCGCGGTACCGCTCGGCGTTACCGAAGATCTCGGTCGGCCCCGACACCGGCCACCGGCCAATCGCCTGCGAGCGATAGCTTGCGTAGCCGGTGTCGTGGCCCTGCCAGAAGGGCGAGTTGGCGCTCAGCGCGAGCAGCGACGGCAGCCACACTCGGATCCGGTCGAGTACGCCGACGGCTTCCTCGGGAGAGGTCACCGACACGTGCACGTGGCAGCCGCAGGTCAACTGTTCATGGGTGACGATCCCGAACCGCTCCGCCATCTTGTCGTAGCGCGGCGTGTGCACCCGTCGGCACTCGACCGGGACCGGGGACGTCGCACTGGCGACGATCCGCGCCCCGGCCTCTCGCGCGGCGGACGCCGCTCGGTGGCGCAAGCTCCTCAGCTCCGCCTCCAGCGTCGACATCGCATGGTGCGGTGAGGTGCGGAGCTCGAGCTGTTGCTCCTGCAGCTCGTGGTCCAACGAACCTCGACTGACGTCCTCGCGGCCGGCGTCGCCGCGCGCAGTCGCGATTCGAAGCACCCGCGTGGCCACGGGTGTCATCCGCTCGCGGTGAGCATCCACCAGGAGGAGCTCTTCCTCGACCCCGACGGTCCGCATGCCCAAGTATGGCAGCGCAGTTGCCTGACCATCCCGAGCGCGGGACTCTGGACATGGGCCGCGAGTCGGCTCAGAGATCATCACGAAAGACCCGGTGCACTGTGTGTCGTCTGCTTGGCTTTGTCGCCCGCCGTCCGACCTCGGTCGTCGAGGTGCTCGGTCAGGAGGACTTCGAGGCGTTCACCGCACTCACCGAGGTGCACGGCGACGGCTGGGGCATGGCCTGGCAGGACCCGGACGACCACAGCATCCGCAGCGTGTCCTCGGCCGACTCGGCCATCCGCGACCCGGCGTACGCACCACTTGCCCGCCGACGGCTCGGCCGCGCCGGCATCGTGCACCTGAGGTGGGCGACCCCGGGGCTCCCGGTGACACCGCAGAACACCCACCCGTTCCTGGACGGCGGATACGCGTTCGCGCACAACGGGCACATTTCCCCCATCGAACGGCTCGAGGGTCTGCTCACCCGGGGGTCCCGCGCCAAGCTGCGTGGCGACACGGACAGCGAGCGGTACTTCCGCTTCGCCATGCAGTGCATCGCCGAGCGAGGCGACGACGCCGAGGGGCTCAGCCAGGCCCTCGCCGTGCTCACCAGCGAGTTCCCGCACGCGAGTCTGAACGCGCTGATGCTGACCCCCACCCACTTGTTCGGCGTGCACATCAACAGCCAGGCATCAGCACCGGTCAAGGGTCTGCGCAAGCTGTTCACCTCCGACGACGAGTTTCCCCACCGGCACACCGACGACTACTTCGCGATGGACTTTCGGCTCACCCCGGACGCCGTGCACGTCATCTCCAGCGGCATCGACCCGGAGGGCTGGACCCCGGTGCCCGAAGACACCGCAGCGATGGTCGATCTGGCCTCGCTCGAGGTGAAGCGTCTGAACGGGTGGACGCCCAAGCGCAAGGGCTCGCGCACGGGCGGGACGAACTGACCTGATGGGCGGGTCTGCGAGGCGGGCCACGGTCCTCCCACGACCCAACTCAAGTCCCGGTCGGGTGTACCGGTGCGGAGTCGGACGTACTGTGATGGTCAGGCTGAAAGAAGGGGGGATCCCGTGGCCAGCAGCACGATCCGGTTCGAGTCGCGCACCGTGATTCGCCGACCCGTCGGAGTGGTGTTCGAGCGTCTGACGGACGTGCCGGGCTACAACCGGTGGATGCACCGCACGGGCCTGTTCCGCCGGTGCCGACTCACCTCGGAGGCCCCTGTCCGACAAGGGACGACCTACCTCGATGCCACGCGGATGGGAACCTTCGAGGGCGAGGTGACGGAGTTCGTGTCGCCGTCGCGACTGGCCTTTCGCGAGACACTGCGCTGGTTCGGTTCCGGGATGACGCAGGCCCGGCCCGAGTACTTTCTCGAAGGCGACGAGAACGCAACGGTCGTTCACCACATCGCCGTCGGAGAGCTCTTCGGCTGGATGCGGTTGATGAAGCCCGCGGCAGCGCTGCTGGCGAAAGTCGAACGGACCCGAACCCTCAACTCCCTGAGGCGTTCCCTGGAGTCGGAGTAGCCCGGCCCCCAGCACGCGAGACGTGTACGGCGTCGGTCACGCCTCGACCGGTGCGCCGGGTTTGCCAGCGTCGGCGTACGACCGCACGATCGAGACGTTGAGCGGGAAGTCGATGCTGAGGTCGCGGAACAGCAGGCCCGCTGCGGTCGCCGCCGCCTCGGTGGCCTGCGCGGCGACCGCGTCGGCGAGAGCGGCCGGGGTGTGCACGACCACCTCGTCGTGGAGGAAGAAGACCAGGTGCGGACGGGAGACGAGGGGGCCGGTCTCGCGCAGGCGCCAGAGCCGGTTGCGCAGGTCGGCGATCCAGCACAGCGCCCACTCGGCGCCCGTGCCCTGCACGACGAAGTTGCGGGTGAAGCGGCCGTACGCTCGCCGGTGGCGGGCCTGGCTGTCGGGGTCGGCCGGCGGGTCGTCGGGGTCGCGGTCCCACGCGTCGCCCAGGCTCGGCGACCCGCGCCCCAGCAGCGTGCGCACCACCTGGCCCCGCTCACCGGCCCGGGCCGCCTCCTCGACCAGACCGAAGGCGTCGGGGTAGCGCCGGGTGAGCCCGGCCAGCAGGCGGCCGCTCTCGCCGCTGGTGGCGCCGTACATCGCGCCGAGCAGGCCGAGCTTGGCGTCGCGGCGGCTGGCCACCGCGCCGTCCTCGACCATCCCCTGGTAGAGGTCGGCGCCGCGTGCCGACCTGGCCAGCGCGCGGTCGCCGCTCATGCCGGCGAGCACGCGTGGCTCGAGCTGGGCGACGTCGGCGACCACGAACACCCAGCCGTCGTCGGCCACGGCCGCGGGCCGGACCTGCACCGGGAACGACAGCGCACCTCCGCCGTTGGACGACCACCGGCCGGTGCTGGAGCCGGCCGGCTGGTACGACGGCCGGAACCGGCCGCCGCTCACCCATTGGTCGATCCAGGCCCAGCCGTTGGTCTGGAACAGGTGCGCGAGCTGCTTGTAGCGCAGCAGCGGCACGATCCCCGGGTGCTCGAGCGCGCGCAGGGAGGACGCGCGGGTGTCCGTGACGTCCAACCCGGCCCGGCGCAGCGCCGCCAGCAGCTCGGGCCGCGAGTCGGGGTTGAGGCCCGCTGCACCGAACGCGCCGCGCACCTCGGCAACCACCGCCTCGAGCCCGCGGGGCCGGGCACCACGCGGCGGCCGCGGCCCGAGCAGGTCGGTGAGCAGGCGCTCGTGGACGTCGACCCGCCACGGCACGCCGGCGTACGTCATCTCGGCCGCGACGAGGGCACCCGAGGACTCCGCGGCGAGCAGCAGCCCGAGCCGGGTGGCCTCGGTCGATGCCGCCACGGCAGCCAGCTGACGGGCGTCCTCGAGGTCGGCGCGCAGGTGCTCGGCCGTGTCGTCGATCCAGAACAGTGTCGGATCGGACGGCGTGCTCGGCCCGAGCCGGTGCCAGTGCTCCGACTGCTCGCCCTCCAGCAGCTGCAGGTCCACCGCGGGCGCCCGCCGCAGCAGGTGGTGGCCCAGCCGCAGGTCGTGGCAACGCTCGACCCGTACCCCGGCCGCCAGCAGCGGGGGATACCACCGCGCGGTGTCGTCCCACACCCAGCGCGGCGCATCGGCCTCGCGCGCTCTCACGTACGGCGGCAGGTCGGCCACCGCCACCGCACGCTCCACGTCGCCGTCAACCACGAGCACGCGGTCGCCCGGCAGGCGCGAGAGCGAGACCCGGGTCATGGGGACACCCTGACACCCCGCGGCGACACCGGGACACGCCCGTCGTCCTGTTCCGTGCGAGCCACTCGTCGTACCGTGACGGCGGCGCGACCGAAAGGGGAGGTACGTGAGCGAGTACGTGGTCAGGCCTTTGGAGGCTGACACCTGGGATGGTTTCGCGGGGTTGGCGGAGCGGCACAACGGCGTCTTCGGTGGCTGCTGGTGCACCTGGTTCCACACCATGAGCGCCGAGAAGGAACGGACCTTCGAGGCGAACCGATCCCTCAAGCGGCGCCTCGTCGACGAGGGGCGGGCGCACGCAGCGCTGGTGTACGACGGCGAGGAGGCGGTGGCCTGGTGCGAGTACGGCAGCCCGGCGGAGCTGCCCAACATCTATCACCGCAAGCAGTACGACGAGGAGCTCGACGTCCTCCCCGACTATCGGGTCACGTGCATCTTCATCGACAAGCGCTATCGGCGACGGGGGCTGTCGGCGGTCGCGCTCCAGGGCGCCCTCGACCTGATCGCGGCGGCCGGGGGCGGCGTCGTCGAGGGGTATCCGCACGACACGGACGGCAAGAAGAAGGCGGTCCTCTACAACGGAACCCGGACGCTGTTCGAGCGGGCAGGCTTCGAGTTCGTTCGCAGCAAGGGCGCGGGCAACTGCGTCATGCGCCGTACCGTGCCCTGACCCCGGCGGCCACGCTGCAGGATCAAGCGCCGGGCCCGGCGGTGTCGCGTGGCTCGAACACGACCACGGCGGTCTCGCTCGGTCGCCGCGCGGCGTAGGCCTCGAGGTTGTCGTCGATCTCGGCCCAGCGGGACCACAACCGCTCGCGCTCGGCTCCCTGGGCGCGACGCGCACGGACCTGTCGTGATCCGTCGCGGGTCTGGACGATCGCCTCGGGATGGTCCTGCAGGTTCAGCCACCAGGCGGGTTCGGCGGCACCCCATCCGTTCATCGCCATCGTGACCAGGTTGCCGTCGTCCTCGAAGTAGCCGACGACGACCTGCCGTGTCCTCCCGGTGCGTCGGCCGGTCGTGGTGAGCCGCATCGCCCCCCATCCGTCCGGCTTGGGTCGCCACAGGCCCAACCGGCCGCGGGTCAGGCGTAACAGGGCGCGATGGCCATGCCAGAAGCCCACGATGAACCAGCGCGGCGGCAGCGACGCTCGTCGACTCTTCGTCACCGCTGCCTTCGCCTCACGATCCCCGGACACAGTCCCAGCGTGACTCTCCGGGGGTGAACCCCGCCAGGGTCAGAGGTCCGGAGGTTGCGGCCGGTGACGCCGCCCGGTCCGATGCCGATCGCCGGGCGATCCCGTGGGGCCTGTACGGCGCGCGAGGTGTCGCATCACCAGCACGACCACGGCGGTGGTCAGGACACTGGACAGGAGCACCTCGTCGCGGGACAACCCGTCGATGTTCGGCTGCAGCTCCTCCTCGGTGGCCCAGCCGAACAGCCCCTCGCTCGTGAGCAACCCGACGCCGAAGCATGCGACCGTCGTGAGGGCGGTCGCCCACAGACGGTGTGCCATGCCCCTGCCCACGACCAACCCGGCGAACACGCCGAAGGCGAGCGACATGACACCGAGCGCAGCCAGTCCCTGGGGTCCCAGATCCCAGTGCATGAGGGGGCCTCCCTCCTCGGGCGTCGCCTTCCATCCTCGGTGAGTGCCTGCTCGAGCCCGACAGGGCAGAAGTGCCCGGCCGGCGGGCCGTGAGGCCCTGGGGCGCGCGGATCTCGAGCGGCTCACGGTTCTCCAGTGCAGGATCTCGTCCCAGGCCACCCACCAGTGTGCGGTCCGAAAACGCTGATGACTGCTGGTCTGCGTCTGGTTCGGCCTACGTCCGCCTGCGGAACCGGACGTCGCCGTTGGGCAACAGGCTGACGAGGTAGTCGGTGTCGTGCGCACGATGATGGTGCCAGGAGCAGAGCAGGGCACCGTCCTCGATGTCGGTCTTGCCACCCCGGCACCAGGGGTCCTTCAGATGGTGGGCCTCGCACCAGGCCGCCGGGATGTCGCAGCCGTGGGCTCGGCACTCGCCGTCTCGCACCGCCATCGCGAGTCGTTGCTTGTGCTCGAAGAGCCGCTTGGCGCGACCCAGGTGGAGCGGCTGGCCGTCACCGCCCAGGACCAGGGGCAGGATCGAGGCGTTGCACGCCAGCCGCATCGCCTCGCCCGCCGAGATCTGGTCGCCGGTGAGCAGCTCGGCCGACCCGACCTGGTCGCGCAGTGAGTCGAGGTCGATGGTCACCACGACCGAGGTCGCCGAACCACCGTGGCGCGGCAGCCGGTCGCCGGGCATCGACTCCAACATCGCGCAGAACGCCTGGCCCATCAGCACGGAGTAGGCGATGCGCTTGCCGGTGTCGGGGTCGATCCGGTCGAGGCCGGGCTCGAGGTGCCCGCGCCTGGGGGCGGCGTACGCCTCGAGGTAGGTCTTGAGCCTCCCCGCGACCGCGTCGGAGACCCGGATCGAGATGTCGGTGGTCCCGTCGCCTCGTCGGCGCATCGTCAGCCGCGTGGTCCGGCGGGCCCGGCGCTCCTCGTCCTCGAGCTTCTTGCGCTCCTGGTCGTCGAACGCGTCGGGGGCCACGACCTCGAGGACCTTGCGGCCCAGCACCCGCAGCCGCTTCGCGTCGAAGTGCGCAGCCTGGGCCACCAGGTGCGCCTCGGCCTTCGAGCGGATCTCCGGGTCCAGGGCGGCGGGAAGCTCATCGAGGGCCCGGGCGATCACCCGCGCCTGCTCGACGTTGACCCGTCCCGCCAGCAGGGCCTCCTGCAGCACTCGCCAGCGGGCATCGAGGCCCGCGCCCAGGGAGGCGGCCGCGGCCGTCGCGCCGTAGGCCGCCCTGGTCTCGTGCGCCAGCCAGGCCGCCGCCGATCGCGCGCCCTCGTCGAGGGCCACGTCATCGGCGTTGGCCAGCACTCGAATCAACAGCCCCTGGACCCGGTCGGCCGCTCGGGACAGCGCCACCAGCGCCGCCGCCTTGGCCGGCGTCGTCATGAACATCGGGTCGACCTCGACCACCCGATCCAGCGCGGCATCGATCGCCGCGGCGCACATCAGCACCGGGTGATCGAGCGTCGTCCGGGGGTCTGCCATGAGTCCAACCTAGGACCCACCACCGACATTTTCGATCACGTGTTCGAGTCCGTGGAAAGGCGTGCGAACCGCTCGGGCTGTGGACGAGAAGTGGTCCGCCCCTCACTCAGGCCGAGCGCACCACAGGCGCTATGACGCCTCGCTCGCGCGCAACTCACCGAGAGCAGCCGGGGCCCCCTGCGTGTGCTCCGGCAGGGCCAGCCGGTCCCTGAGCCGCACTGCCAGGCCGGGCTCGAACATCAGGGCAGCGATGATCTGCCGGTCGATGCCCATCGACCGACCGGCCATCGCAGTGAGGTGCAGGATGCCTCCTCGAGCATCGGACCCTGCTTGCTCGCGACATCGCCACGGAACCTCGCTGTTGGGTATGCGTGAGGTCAACGGGAATACCTAGACTCGGCGTATGTCGCCAACCGTTGGCTTGGCCCGCCTGGATCGCATGGACAGGGCGGTCGTCGCGGCGGCAGCAGTCGTCCTGCTGCTCCCGGTCGGACTGGTGGCATCGTCGCTGACCGTCGGGCTCGCCCATGCCAAGGAGGACGCGCTGGACCGCGGCCCGACGTGCCCCGTGGACATGTCCGTCGCGATCAGCTCGCGGGGAGAAATCGCCTGCCTCGCCTCAGAGGACAGCCTTCCGCGGGGCTGGTCCGTGGCGCGGCAGGGGGACTGATCGGGACAAGGGTTGGCGCGGGGGACGACCCGTCGGGAGGCTGCGATGACCGAGACCAGGGCGCGGCAGCGCGGTCGCAGAATGAAGCGAACGACCTCACTGGGGACGGTGCTTGCGGCAGCGATGGTCATGGCCCTCCTGCTGGTAGCCATGGCGCTGCCGGTGTTCGCCGGTGGCGGAGACGATGACGAGGACGAGAGCGCGAGCGGTGGCTCGACCAGGAACGGTCAGATCGTCTTTCGCCGCTACTTCAATGCCCAGCAGACCAAGGGCGCTCTCTTGGTGATGAACCCCGACGGAAGTCACGTCCGCCAGATCACTCACCCGCCCAAGGGCTGGAGGGACAACGTTCCGGCGTGGTCTCCTGATGGAACGAGCATCGTCTTCGAGCGGTTCAAGAGCGACGAGAGCACGAGCCGGGTCATGGTCGTCAACCCCGACACGGGCGATACGCGCACCGTCGTGCCATGCACGGGGGAGCGGTGCGCGTATGCGATAGATCCCTACTTCTCACCCGATGGCCAGTCCATCGCCTACGCCCGCACGGTCGCCCCGCCCCACGCGCAGGATCCGCCGGAGTGGAAGTTCTACTCGGCGATCTTCGTCGTCGGGCTGGACGGGAGCGATCCTCACCAGGTCAGCAGTACGCCGAAGCGCCACGAAGGGCAGCCGGCTGCATTCGACACCTCTGACCCGACGTTCTCGCCCAACGGCAAGACGCTCGCCTTCGTGCGCACTCGCTACCGCCCGGAGGAGCACTCCGCTGTGTTCGTCCAGCCGGTCGGCTCGCCCGGGGATGCTCGTCGGATCACGCCATGGAAGCTGAACTGCCAGGACCGCCCCACGTTCTCCCCCGGCGGCAAGCTGCTGCTCTTCCGCTGTCAGCCCAGGGGCGAGGAGGGTCCCTCCAACCTCTACCTGGCCCACCCCGGCGGCGCTGGCCCACACCAGATCACCCACGCACCCGCCGACAAGCAGTACCTCGGCTCCAGCTTCTCACCGAGCTTCCACAGAGGGGATGGCTGGATCACGGCGGGACGCACGGGCGGCTTTGGCCAGCAGGGCAACGCTGACGTGTTCCGTGTCCTGATTGAGGATGGCCAGGTGGTGCGCAAGGTGAACCTGACCAAGAGCGAGAAGTGGGACAGCGGTCCGGGTTGGGGCACCCACCCACCAGCCTCAGGGGACAGCCCCTCGCGACCCTGACTGGCCGAGCAGGGCATCGACGTTGGGTAGGCCCTCGAACCGCGAGAACGTTCCCTCGTCCGCGATCTCGGTGGCGGCCTTCAGGAATCCGTCCCATGCGGTCCGTGCGAGCGTGCCCCCCACGCTGATTCGCCGTACGCCCAGTTGCGCCGCCTCCGCAACCGTGGTGAACGGAGCGTTGATCAGGAGGTTCACCGGTTTCGGTGACACCGCGGCCACGATGGCGGACACGTGCGCGAGGTTGTCGATCCGGGGAGCGTAGAGGCAGTCAGCGCCGGCTTCGGCGTACGCCCGGAGCCGGCGAATCGTCTCGTCGATGTCGGGGCGCCCACACACGAAACCCTCGGAGCGGCCCGTGAGAAGGATCCCCGTGCCGCTCTCGTCGATCGCCGCTCGCGCGGCGGCCACCCGTTCCACGGCCAGCTCGAACTCGTACAGCGGATCGGCCTCGTCACCCGAGGCGTCCTCGATCGAGAGCCCGGCAATCCCCGTCTCCGCGGCCAGCTTCACGTTCGCCGCGACGTCGGCCGGAGCCACCGCATAACCGCCCTCGAAGTCGGCGTTCACCGGAACCGTCACAGCGCCGGCGATGAGGCGGAGATGCTCGAGCACCTGATCACGAGAGGCGTGGGTGTCCGCGCGACCCAGCGTCCAGGCGAATCCGGCACTTGTCGTGGCCAACGCCTGGAATCCCAGCTGTTCCAGGGCCCGAGCGCTCCCCACGTCCCACGGGTTCGCCATCACGAAGCACCCCGAGGCGTGCAACCGGTGGAACTCTGCGACTCGATCGTCCTGCATGTCCATGTGACACCTCGTCAACGTGCCGGGAGTGTCTACTCTAGTCCGGCCCTGGTCCGCCCAGGCGGGCTCGACATCGAGGTCGCGGATCCGGGCACGCTGGCGAGGTTCCGGGCGACAGTCACCGGCGACACACCCGCCCCAGCCGCCTCACGATCCACCTCGATCTGACCGTGGCCGGCGGCAGGGTGTCCCCGAGGAGAGCCCACTCCTACGACGAGGCTCCTCCGGCGATCCGGTCATCAAAGGTCTTCACCAGGCCGGACGGCGCACTAGCGTCGGGGGATGGAACTGCGAGGGATCACCTCCGCGCGCAATCTCGGCCCGGTCACGATCGTCGGACTGCTCGTCGGCTACGTCGTGCTCTGGGTGTTCGCACGCCCGTCCGGGGAACCGGCCGGCGCGTACGTCGGGCAGCTGGTCGGCGCAGTCTCCATCCTGCTGCTGTCCGCCGCGCTGGTCCTGATCAGCTCCTTGCCGTGGGTCGAGGAATGGTTCGACGGCATCGACCGTGCGGCGATCTGGCACCGGCGGATGGCGATCGCCGGCCTGGTCCTGTTGGCGGCTCACATCCCGTTGTCGTCGAGCCCGATCCACTCGCGTTGGGGCGGCCAGCTCGGCGCCATCGGGGCCTGGGGGCTGGTGGCCCTGGCACTGTGGGCGGTTCTCCCGCGCTGGCAGTCGGTCGTTCCACGACCTCTGCGCGGCTCGATCAAGGTGCTCAAGGACGCACCGGTGATCCGCGAGGTCCGGAAGCTCTTCGGGGGCTACGAACGCTGGCGCCAGGTCCACCGCCTCACCGGACTGCTGGTCGCAGCGGCGTTCTTCCACGGACTGCTCGATGGCTCACCGTTCCCGAAGTCACCGCTGCTGCGCTGGTCGTACGTCGTGATCGGTGGCATCGGTCTCGCGTTCTACGTCTACCGCGAGCTGCTGGCCCGCTACTTCCGGTCGCTGCACGACTACGAAGTCGACCAGGTGACCCCGGTCGGAGAAGGACTCGTCGAGATCACCCTGCGGCCGCTCGGTCGACCGGTCTCCTTCGTCCCGGGCCAGTTCGCCTTGGTCTACATCGAAGCCAAGGACGGCTGGCACCGACACCCCTTCACGATCGCCAGCGCACCCGCCGAGCGGGCCGTCCGGGTCACGGTCAAGGCATTGGGCGACTACACGTCGTCGCTGGGCAATCTCCTGGAACCCGGGATGCCGGCGGTCATCGGCGGTCCTCACGGTCGTTTCAACCACGCCAAGGGAACCAGGGACCAGGTCTGGATCGCCGGCGGTGTCGGCATCGCCCCTTTCCTCAGCTGGATGCGGGCGCTCGCGGACCACCCGCCTCCGGGCAACGTGGATCTCTACTACGCCTTCACCGGGGGACCGGCACCGTTCGCCGAGGAGCTCACCGCCCTCGGATCGACCACTGACAACGTCCGGGTGCATCTCGTCGACTCCGCCGTCGACGGTCGGCTCACCGCCGACCGCATCATCACCGCGTCGACCGCACAGCCAGCGGACCTCTCCGTCTTCCTCTGTGGCCCCGAGGCGATGTTGCGGGACCTCCAGGCCGGCCTGCGCCAACACGGAGTCCAGTCGAGGAACATTCACAGGGAGTACTTCGATTGGCGATAGGCCCCGCCCCGAAGTCAGCCAGGAGAAGTTGCCCCGGGTCAGCGAATGACCTCGAGCGGACCCTCGTCATGCGCCGCCTTCCAGCGTCGGCCGTCACCGATCGATGACCGATGAGTCAGGGCGTGTGGGCAGGTCAGTAGGTGAAACCCCCGTCAGCGAGGAGCGTCAGATGCATGACCTCGGACCTTTGGCCCACGAGATGGCCCGGCTGGTGAACGGTGTGCGCGACGACCAGCTCGGCGACCCGACCCCATGCCCGCGCTACGCGTTGGGCGACCTGCTGCATCACGTCCGCGGGCTCGCCGAGGCGTTCACGCTGGCTGCGCGCAAGGAGCAGCCGCCCGGCGGCTCGAAGCCTCCTCCGCAGGGCGATGCCGCGCTGCTGCCGGATGACTGGCGAGGGGAGACCGTCGAGTGGCTGGACCGGCTGGTCGAGGCGTGGGCCGACCCGGCCGCCTGGGAGGGCACCACCTGGATCGCGGGCTTCGAGGCACCGTCCTTTGCCGTGGGCATCACCGCTGCCAACGAGCTGGTCGCGCACGGTTGGGACGTAGCCCGCGCCAGCGGCCAACCACTCGCTCTCGACGACGCGTCACTCGCACCGTCCAGGGAGTTCGTCGCGATGATGTCCGGCCCCGGGTCGGACGAGGCACGCGGTGACTTCTTCGGTCCGGCCCTGCCGGTCCCCGCCGGCGCGTCCGTGCTGGACGAGGTCATCGCCGGCAACGGCCGCGACCCTGCCTGGTCCGCCGGGTGAGCGGCTTGGCCGACCAGCGTCTCGTCGTCGCGAAGTCCCAGCGGTAGCCCGCGCGTCCATGGGTGGGCGGTTGCTCCGGGCGCGTGGGTCCGGACCTGGCCCGGTATCGTCACGATCCGTGAAGCCACCCCACCCCACGTACGAACAGCTCGCTGACCTGCCGGCGTACGCCGAACAGCCCGTCCCGGTCGCCTTCGAGGACGTCAACGGCCACCTCAACGTCCGCCACTACACCGGCATCGCCAGCGAGGGGCTCGACGAGTCCCTGGTCGAGCTGGGCATCCCGCAGAACTGGCCGGTCTCCGGCCACGCCTGCTTCTCGGCCGAGCACCACATGACCTATGTCGCCGAACTGCGCACCGGCGACACGATGTCGGCGCGGGTGCGGCTGCTCGGGCGTTCCGCGCGGGCTGTGCACGCCCTGGTCTACCTGCTCGACGATTCGCACCAGCGACTGAGCTTCGTGATGGAGGAGGTCTTCCTGCACATCGACATGGAGACCCGTCGCACTGCTGCGTGGCCCGAGGACGTCGCGGCCGCCCTGGACAAGCGCATCGCCGCGGACGCCGACCTGCCGTGGGAGCCCGACGTGTCAGGTTCGATGAACCTGCGCTGAACCACGCAGTCGTCGAAGCGCGCCGAGCACGTTCGCATCGGCAGCGTGTCCGGGAGTGAGGGGATGCTTGCCCCGCGCGACCCCTGAGGACAGACTCAGCGCATGCGCGGGGCCGGGATGATCTGCGCACGCGCCACGGTGGGTGGTCTGCTTCCGCTCCTGGTCCTGACCTCGTGCGGGGGCGCGGGCGATGTGGCCCCCGGTGAGGTCCTGCGGGGCCACGGCGGCACGGTTCTGGTCAACGCCGAGCCCGATGGCGGCGCCATGGCCGGCGTCGGCTACGGGGGCCGCGTCACGCTGGTGGGCGAATGCCTGGGCATCGACGACGCCACGGTCATCTGGCCGCATGGCACCGAGCTCGTCTCTGACGAGCCGTTCGTGGTTGAGGTCCCAGGCATGGGACAGGTGACGATCGGCGATCGTGTGGCGGGCGGAGCGGACCAGTACGTCGACCACCTGCCGGACGGCATCGACGCCATCCCGCCCGGTTGCCCGACGGTCTCAGTCTTCGCCTTCTACCCCGACCGATGAACCTGGCCCCCGTCCCGAGTCAGAGGTGACATGACCTTCACGACCGCACACATGACGATCTCGCTCGACGGCTTCGTCGCCGGACCCGATCAATCGATGGCCGACCCCCTCGGGCGAGGCGGGATGGCCATCCACCAGTGGCACTTCGATGCTGAGCAGCCGGGCCACGAGGTCGATGCGCGCTGGGCCTCGATGCTGCTGCGGCCGCGCGGTGCCTATGTGATGGGGCGCAACATGTTCGGTCCGGTGCGCGGCCCGTGGGCGTCGTACGACGGCGACTGGCGCGGCTGGTGGGGCGAGGAACCGCCGTACCACGCACCCGTCTTCGTGCTGACCCACCATGACCATCAGCCGATCGAGATGGCGGGCGGAACCACCTTCCACTTCGTCACGGAGGGTTTCGAGACGGCGCTGGCGATGGCCCGCCAGGCGGGCGACGGGGATGTCGACGTGGCTGGCGGAGCGTCGACCGTCCGCCAGGCCCTCCGCAGCGGTGAGCTCGACGAGCTCACCCTGGACATCGCGCCGGTGTTGCTCGGCTCGGGCGAGCGGCTCTTCGACGGTGTCCTCGAGGTCGGCCTGGAGCCGGTCGAGGCCGAGCACTCACCGTTGGCCACGCACGTGCGATACCGGATCCGTCACTGAGGCGCACAGAGGGCACGTCAGGACGTCGGTTGCCCCGGCAGCTCGATGCCGTGCTCCTCGGCGTACTGCAGTCCTTCAGCGTGATGGGTCGTGCCGAGTCCGCTGAGCCACGGCCTTACGTCACTGCCGATGATGTGCAACCCCTGTGGCACGTCCCCAGAGGCTTGGGTCCCACGCGGGCTCCGGGACTACGCCGGGAGCCGGAAGCGTGCCTACGCTCACGGCATGCCCCTTGCCCCGGCGCACCCGGCGGTGGTGTTGCCGCTCCAGCGGCTCGGCCTGCCGCTGAGCGCTCTGGTGGTGGGCGCCGTGGCGTCGGATGCGCCGGTGTACCTGCCGGTCGGGGTGAGCTACGCGACGACGCACAGCTGGCCGGGGCTCGCCGCCGTGGTCGTCATCGGTCTGGTCGTCCTGTGGGTGTGGTTCGCCCTGCTGCGGGATGCCGTCGTGGACCTGACCCCGTGGCTGCGCGAGCGCACACCCGCGCAGGCTCGACTCGGTCGGCGGGCCTGGCTGCTCGCGCCGCTCGCGGTCGCGCTCGGCGCCGCAACGCATGTGCTGTGGGACTCCGCGACCCACGACTGGGGGTTCACCGTGCGCGAGGTCGCGTTCCTGCGTGAGGCCTACGGCCCGGTCCCGCTCTACCGCTGGCTCCAGCACGGGTCCACCGTCGTCGGCTCCGTCGTGGTGGCGGCGTACGGCGTGCGCCGGCTGAGCAGACGGCCCGTGGTCCCGCGGCCGTCGGGGGTACGCCGCCCAGGACTCTGGCTGGCTCCGATACCCCTGGCCGCGCTCATCGTCGGGATCGTGTGGCGGGATCTCGAGGCGGCCGTCGGTGCCGCCCTGCTCGCGCTGCTCGGCGTCGCGATCCTGTGGCGGTCCGCCCGGCAGCCGCAGACCTGACTGTCCCCGGATGGAACTACCCGTTGCCCCACGCAGTCAGAGACACAGAAGACCGGCGGACTCGTCGACGCCGACCGGTCAGTGCCCGTCGTACCAGTCGAGGACGCGCAGCGCCCGCAGGGTGTTCCACCGGCTCGGGCGCCCGTCGCCGTCCTCGAACCCGAGCTGGGTCTCGCCCGGGTGGGTGTTCTCGAGCAGCCAGGTGCCATCGGGCTGTCGCTTGTCGCGGACGAGCTGCGCGGCCTCAGCGACCCGCCTGTCGGGGGCCTCGCCGGTGCGGCGGAAGTGATCGAGGGCGCGCAGGGCGTCGTAGTGCCAGCGCGGCGGCCACGAGAACTGCAGCCAGCGCTCGGCCGGCACCTCGCCGGTGCTCCTGCGTCTGAACAGCTGTCGCTCCAGCAGGTACTCCTCGCCGCGCCGGCGGGCCCCGGCCACGTCCACACGTCCGCCGGACAGCTCGTACTCGAGCAGCCCCTCGAGCACGCAGATCGTCGAGTCGAACGACGACACGGTGGCGCCGTTCTCGGTCTCGCAGTTCCAGCCGCCGTCGTCGAGCTGCTCGGCGAGCAGGCCCGTGGCGAGGCCGTCGACGTCCGCACCGAAGTAGGCGCCGATCGACAGCGTCCGGCCGTTGATGCACGCCTCGACCTCGCCGTCGAAGAACGCCTGGCCGTCGTGCTCCCACCGGCAGTTCGCCGTGACCAGGGAGATCGTCTCGCGTGCGGCGGCACTCGCCGGGTCCAGGCCGAGGTCGCGCAGCAGCATCAGCGTGGGCAGCGTCGAGGTCCAGGGCTGGCCGTGGGAGAAGTCCGGCTCGATGCCGGCCCGCCAGTCGTCGGCGATGCGCCGCGGGAAGCACGCGCCGCCGTCCCACTGGCCGTCGGGGTCGCGCATGCTGAGCAGGCGAGCGCCCCAGCCCTCGGTCTCGACGAGGGCGCGCTCGGCTGCGACCTGCTCGGCCGGCGCCCCGGTGAGGTCACCCAGCACCTGCCACCGGATCGCCGGGTCACCGTCGAGCAGCCAGTCCATGACCTCCATGGCCGCGATGCTACGTCCCGGCTCCGGCACGGTGTCTCCACCAGAATCGGTCAGAGTCAGCGGGGGATCAGTCCGCCCTGGCCAGCAGGACGGCTTGGTCGTCCCTCTCGTTGCCCTGGGCACGTCGCACCAGGCGGCAGACTTCTCGCAGGCCGGCAGCCTCGATCTGCGATGCGACCTGGTCCGCCGTGTAGAGGTGTCGCTCCAGCTGGACCTCGTGGCCGAACCGGCGGTACGCCGCCGACACGTCGCGCGTGCCTTCGCCGGCCTGGAAGCCGACGAGCAGGTGGCCACCCGGGCGCAGGACCCGGGTCGCCTCCGCGAAGATGCGTGCCTGGCCGGCGGGAGGCGTGTGGATGATCGAGTACCACAGCATCACGCCCGCGAACTGGTCGTCGGCGTACGGGAGGTCGGTCAACGAGCCCACCGTGAACACCAGGTCGCCGTGGTCGCGCCGGGCCACGGCGACCATGCTCGACGACAGGTCGACTCCCTGGACAGGGCAGCCCCGTTCGGTGAGGTACCGGCTCATCCGACCCGCTCCGCACCCCGCGTCGAGGACCCCGCCGTCCAGGACCCCCGCGCCGTCACCCGACGTCACCGCCTCGGCGAAGGCATCGACCATGGCGAGGTCGAGTGGCGCCTCGGCACGGGTGTCCGGCACATGGGTGGCGTAGTCCTCCGCCACCGTGTCGTAGGCGTGCCGCACGCTGCGGAAGTCGAGGGGACCGGGCGGCGACGAGAGCACGAGCCGCATGATGGCACGACCGACCTGCCCCTGGCCGTGGGGACATCCGCTCGACCTGCGCGTGCCCAGCCGCGACGTTGGTCCCTTGCGATGGGGTGCAGAGGCTTCGATGCTCGTCGTATGACGTTCGCACGCAGGCTGGCTTGTACGGCGGCGCTGGCAACCGTCGCCTATGGCGGCTGGGTGCGCCCGCGGCTCCTGCGGTGGGGTGCAAGCGATGAGGAGGTCGCGGGGCCCTACCCCGGCGCCGAGGTGGTCCCCGAAGGCCGGCGGGGGGCGACCATGGCCACCACGATCAACGCGCCGCCCGACCAGGTCTGGCCGTGGCTCGTGCAGCTGGGCGGGGACCGCGGGGGTTGGTACTCCTGGGACCACCTCGACAACGGTGGTCGCCCGAGTGCTCGAGAAGTCCACCCCGAGTGGCAGGACCTCGCGCTGGGCGACCACGTGAAGTACTGGACGCGCCGCTACGGCCCCGTCGACGCGTGGGAGGTTGCGGCGCTCGAACCGAACCGGTTCCTGGGGCTGCACGGGTTGAGCGATCTGCGGGGCCGACCGCTTGATCCACGGCGGCCACGACCATCGACGTACACCGAAGGACTGTGGGGCTTCCTGCTGACCGAGCTGCCAGGCGGGCGCACACGGCTCGTGATCGGCGGTTACGAAGTCTTCCGTCCTCGATGGCTGGGACGTGTCATCTCGTTCTGGATCTTCCCGCCGGTCGTCTGGGTGATGCAGGCGCGGATGCTGGTGGTGCTCAGGCGCAATGCGGAAGGAGCGGCCCCACGCAGCGCCGCTAGCCTGCCCCCGTGACCATCGCTGAGCTCGAGGGAGAACTCGCCACCCGTCGGGGGTTCGCGACGCGGGTCGAGCCCCCCGCGGGTCTGCGCAACGTGGGGTTCTTCATCGGCGTCGTGGGGCTCCTCGCCGCCGCGGGCTCGCTCGCTCAGGGGCGTGGCGGCAGGGCCGCCCTGTCCGCCCTGGTGCTCTGCCTCGCCGTGGGGCTCGTCGTGGTCGTCCTGGGGCTCATGAAGGAGCGACGGAGCACACGCCCCCTGCATCAGAAGTACGTCGCCCGCGGGTGGGTCTCCCTGCAGGTCCCCTGCGGCCTCGTCCAGGACAACTCCGGTGACAGCACGACCGTGCGGCGCGACCGCAGCCTCGACTCCGGAGTGAGCGAGGATGCCACCCCGATCGTCCTCGTCGGCGGCCCCGGACAGTCAGCCGAGAGCATCGAGGCGGCCGGGGCTGCGGCCCGGGACGACCTGGCGCGCATGACCAGGGACGAGGCGTCGACGTTCGCTCAACGCGTCCACGGGGAGGGGCTCCACCGCGACAGCGACGCGGCGCGGTTCTTCCCGGTGCCCCCGGGGATGTCGATCACGGTGCACCAGGGACGCTCGCCCTTCGTCCTCGTCATCCCCGCCTCCAACAGGTCCCTCCGTGGCCGTTGCCGCTACTACGGCATCAAGACCCCACGACAGAGGCGCGCACGCGCCTGAGGTGTTGGTGGGCGTGGTCCCTTCTTCGGCGTGGCGATTGCGGAGTCTCTCAGACGCACTCTCATGCCGAGTTCCGTTCAGTCCTGCTCACGCCCGCATGCATCGCCGGTGCGATGACGACGGTTGCGCCGACGCGCCGGGACCTCATTGAACTGCGCAGCGCACTCCTTGACACGCGCGACGCGGCGGCGCACGCTCGCGATATCTGGCAGCGTTTGCGAGTCGGTCGCTGAGACGACCACCTGCTCGGTCAGGACGGCGACGATCCGCATCGCGGGTTTGAGCAGAAGAGGTGGGGACCATGTCGGCAGCGCAGCCCGTCAATCCCTCTCCCGATCAGGAAGTTGATCGGTATGAAGCCGTTAGGCAGTACTCGAAGCTGGAGATCCTTGCGGTTTGGGCCGCCGCAGCCGTCCCCATGGGCCTTCTGGCGTGGGTGGTCGCTCCCTGGCTCGAGGACCAACTCGGGGGCGATGAGCCCCTCACCAAGGCACTGCTGATCCTCCTCACGGCGGGGCTCGTCTGGCAGTTCGTGCTGGTCCTGATCCTTCTCAGGTGGGAGCTCGGGTCACTCGACTGGCCGCGGGTGCGCGACGCTCTCTGGCTCCGGCCACCACGAGATCCGAGGACCGGGCGCGTGGGCGGAAAGGTCTGGTGGTGGGCGCTGCCCTTCGTCGTCCTCGGTGCCGTGTGGGCACTGGTGCCCGCGATCCCGGGTCCGTCCGAGCGAGACTTCGCCGATTTCCTTGGCTCCGACCGTGGCGAGGCTTTCTTCAGCGGCGCCTGGGGCTGGTTCGCACTCATCGTCGTATTCGTCATCTTCAACACCGTGCTCGGCGAGGAGCTTCTCTTCCGGGGGCTGCTGCTGCCGCGCATGCGAGCCGCCTTCGGCAGGGGCGACTGGGTCGTCAACGGCGTGCTGTTCACCCTTTATCACCTGCACGTGCCGTGGGTCATACCCACCACCTTGGTGGAGGGCATCTTTCTCGAGGCCTATCCGTCGCGGCGCTTCCAGAGCGCATGGATGGGAATCATCGTGCACTCACTTCAGAGCGTCTTTGTGATCGTCTTCGTCCTTGCCCTCGTGCTCAAGTAGTGCGGTACTGCCTCGTGGCGACCGGACGGCGCTTCACCGGTGGGCGCGTCACAGCCTGGCCCGACATGACCGCCGGATGGAACGAACCTGCGTCCCACGGAACATCCTCATCTGTGCGGCCTGAGCCATGACAACGGACACCGGCCCGAGCTTCAGGTTGTGGCCGCCCGTGGCGGTGGGCGCGCCGCTCGGGCTCGGGCTGCTGCTCACGTGGCTCCTCGATGACCCGCTCTCCCCTTCTCCGGTGACGACCTGGCTCGGTTGGCTGCTCGTCGCCACCTTCGCCTGCTGGAACGGGTGGGCGCTGCTGACGATGGCGCGCCGCCGGACTGCGCTGCTGCCCGGCGGCGCCACCACGAGTCTCCTCGACATCGGCCCCTTCGCCTGGTCGCGCAATCCGCTGTACGTCGGCCTGCTCGTCGGGTCGGCCGGGGCGTCCCTCCTCGCCGGCTCGCTGTGGGCCCTCGTCCTGCTGCCGCTCGAGTGGGCGCTGCTCAGATGGGGCGCGGTGCTGCCCGAGGAGCGCTACCTCGCCGCGAAGTTCGGGTCGGAGTACGCCGACTACACCGCCCGGGTCCGGCGCTGGCTGTGACCTCCGATCAGGATCGGTGGTCGCCCCGGTCCACGCGATGCTGAGGGACCAGGCTCCGGGCCGTCTCGAGCAGATCGCTGTCGACCGGCACGGGGAGTGCCGGCCCACCCGCACCGTAGGCATCCACGACTGACGCCTCCACGGCGTCGAGGTCGAGACCCGGGACCTCGCGCGCGAGCGAACCCACCGAGCTCTCGTCGAAGTCCTGGCCCAGACACGCGTAGACCTCCGCCAACACGGGGCGGAGCCGGTCCTCGTCCCCGAGCACGATCAACGAGCTGAACAGCCACGCCCCGGGGACCATCCGTTGTGCAGTCCCGACCAGCTTCGCCACTCCGCGCGCATTCACGCTGTGGGCGCCGGGGCAGTACTCGCCCGGCACCGCGCCCAGCCGGGCGTCGACGCCGAACCCCCGGAACAGCTCCACGAACCGCTGGCCGAACTCGGTGAAGCGGGCGTCCTGCCCCCCGGTCGCCCCCGGCTCGTGCCGCACGTGGTCCACCACCAGGGCCGCTCCTGTGTAGGCCACCGCCCGCCCACCCGTCGCACGCACGACCGGTTCGAAGCCGGCGGCCCGCGCCGCTGCGACGGCCCGGGGGAAGCCCGGTAGCCGCGTGTCACGACGACCGAAGACCACCACCGCCGAGGCGGGTCGATAGATCCGGAGCGACTCCTCGATCTGCCCGAGACGCGCTTCCATCACCATCGCGCGGGCGAGCGCGAGCTCGAGCGCCGGCTCGCCGTCGACGAGAGCACCGCGCAGGAACCGCATGGGCACATCATCGCCCGGGCCCGACGCTGTCGCGCGCACTGGGCAAGATGTGCCCATGGACTCCCCGATCGACCAGGAACCTGACCGCGGCGACAGCATGGCGGCAGACGGCTGGTTCACCACGTCCATCACGCCCGGCATCCTGCGCGGGGCCCTCGACCTGGAGCGCACCCCACACGGGGTGCTGCCGCACCGGCTGCCCGCCTGGGCGCGCGCACAGATCCCCGATGACCAGCTCGCCATGGCCGAGGCCCAGCCCTCCGGCGTACGCCTGGCGTTTCGGACCCGCGCCACGGTCGTGGAGCTGGACGTGATCCCCACCAAGGTGGCCTACCAGGGCGCCCCGCCCCGACCCGACGGTGTCTACGACCTGCTCGTCGACGGCCGCCTCGCCGGCCGGGCCACGGCGACCGGTGGCAACGTGCGCACGATCGACATGGCGACCGGCTCCGTCGTCACCCGGCCCGGTCCGGTCGCCACGCTCCGGTTCGCCGACCTGCCCGCCGGTGCGAAGGACGTCGAGATCTGGCTGCCGCACAACGAGATCACCGAGCTGGTCGCCCTGCGGACCGACGCCCCGGCCGAGGCGCTCGCGAAGCGGGACCGGAAGGTGTGGCTGCACCACGGCAGCTCGATCAGCCACGGCTCCGATGCCGAGAGCCCCACGACGACCTGGCCGGCACTCGCCGCCTCCCTCGGTGGCGTGGAGCTGATCAACCTGGGCTTCGGCGGCGGCGCCCTCCTCGACCCGTTCACCGGGCGGGCCATGCGGGACACCCCCGCGGACCTGATCAGCGTCAAGATCGGGATCAACCTGGTCAACACCGACCTGATGCGCCTGCGCGCCTTCGCCCCGGCGGTCCACGGCTTCCTCGACACCATCCGCGAGGGGCACCCCACCACGCCCCTGCTGGTCATCTCGCCGATCTACTGCCCCATCCACGAGGACACCCCCGGCCCCGCAGCCCCCGACTTCACCCGGCTCAGCGCCGGGAAGCTCAGCTTCCTCGCCACCGGAGATCCCGCGGACCGCACCCGCCTGACGCTCAACGCCATCCGGGACGAGCTCTCCCGCATCACGGCGTCGCGGGCGGAGGCGATCCCGACCTGTACTACCTCGACGGCCGCGAGCTCTACGGCGAAGCGGACTTCGCCGAGCTGCCCCTGCCCGACCAGCTCCACCCTGACGCCGCCTCACATCGCCTCATCGGCCGGCGATTCGCCGAGCGGGCCTTCGGCGACGGCGACCCGCTCGCCGTCAAGACCTGAGCCGCTCCCGTCGGCGGTCTCCACGCCCAGGTCCGTGTCTCGGGGGTGCGTGCGTCCAGGGATCACCTAGGGTCACGCCGTACGGCGCGCTTCGACCAGTGAAAGGGGGCCGCGTGGTGGATGTGGTCAACGGCGGCTCCGGCCGGGATCGTCCGTATGCGGACACCAGGAATGACCAGGGACTGCTGCGGCTCATCGCGGTCGGCGTCCTCCTGATCGCCGTCTTCACCGGACTCGCGAGCTGGAACCTCTATCGCCAGGCTGAGATGACCCGCACGCTCAACTGCCAGACGGTCTCGGAACGCTTCTCCCAGGGCGCGACGAACTACGACGACCTGGAGCCGCTCGCCAAGAAGATGGTCGACGAGTTCGACTGCGACATTCCGGGACGGTAGCCAGCGCCGGAGTGCGTGCGGGCGGCTAGCGTCGATCGCATGGACTCCTCCTGGGATGACTCGCGTCGGGCCTTCACCGACGCCGCGGGATGGTTCGTGCACACCGCCGCGCTCGTGGGCGACCGCTGGGGCCAGCCCGGGTTGGGTGAGTGGGACGTCCGTGCCCTCGTCGGCCACACGAGTCGTTCCTTCCTGACCGTCGAGACGTACCTCGACCGCCCTGCCGCGACCGTCGAGGTCGCCTCCGCCGCGGACTACTTCCGCGCCGCGAGGGCAATTGCGGCCGGGCCGGCTGTCGCGGCACGCGGGCGCGAGGCCGGCACCGCGTTGGGCCCAGACCCGGCGAGCGCAGTGGGCCAGATCGCCGACCGCGTGCTTCGGCTCCTTCAGGCCCAGGACGGCACCGCGCTGGTGACGACGGTCGTGGGCGGGATGCGGCTCAGGGACTACCTGCCCACCCGGACGTTCGAGCTGGTCGTTCACACCGCGGACCTGGCCAGCGCCCTCGGAGAGCCCCTGGACGTCCCGACCACGGCAGCGGCGCAGGCGCTGCAGGTCGTCACGGACCTCGCCCTCGCCGACGGGCTCGCCGGCCCGCTCCTGCTCGCCGCCACCGGCCGACCGGACCTGCCGCCGGGCTTCTCCGTGCTGTGACCCCTGGACCCCGTCCCATTGACCTCGGGTAGGTCCGGGGGGAAGATTTTTCCACGACAGCTCAGGGAATGCCTTCGACGTGCAGGCCTCGAGGAGAAGCCGATGACGACCATGGAGCGGCCCCCCAGGATCGTGCGCTGGACCCTGCGGCTCGAGGAGACGGCGGCGCTGGACGGGCCGGTGGAGGCGTTGACGCCGGCGATCCGGGCCCTGTTCGGCACCGGGACGTGGGCGTCGGTGCTCCGCGGCGAATGGCTCGGCCACGCCGTCCACCCGCTGCTCACCGACGTCGCGATCGGCACCTGGACCTCCGCCACCGTGCTCGACCTGGTCGGCGGCCGCGACTCGTCCGCCGCGGCCCAGCGGCTCGTCGCGACCGGCTTGCTGGCCGCCGGCCCGACAGCCTGGACCGGGTGGGCCGAGTGGTCGGCAGCCGGGCCGCGAGAGAAGCGGGTGGGCCTCGTCCACGCGGTGACCAACGGCGTCGCGATCGGCACCTACGCCGCGTCGTGGCGCGCGCGCCGGCGTGGCGAGCACGGCACCGGGGTCCGGCTGGCCCTGGCCGGGGCGGCCGTGGCGGGCGTCGGTGCCTACCTGGGCGGCCACCTCACCGAGGCGCGCAAGGTGGCGAGCCACCATCCCGCCTACGACGAGGCTCCGCCGGGGCCCTGACCGGCGCCGCGTCGTCACCAGCGGGGGACAGCGGTGATCTGACGTCACCAGGTGACCTGAGATCACCGCCATCCCTGGCTTCACCAGCGGGTCGGCGCGACCATCGCTCCCGCGTGGGCCGGGAGGGTGAGTCGGCCGTCCGCGCCGAGCTCGACGCCCGACTCGGTCTCGAAGAGCAGCTCGCCGGGGCCGCCGAGCTCCACGACGGCGTCGCGGTCGGCGAAGTTCACCACGATCCGCAGCGTCCCGCGGCGCAGCTCGAAGAGCCGGGCGTCCTCGTCCACCGTGCAGGAGGTCGCCCCGAACGCCGGGTCGGTCAGCTCGGGGCGCTCCCGGCGCAGCGTGGCGAGCCGGCGGTAGACCTCGAGCATCCGGGCGTGCCGCCCGGACGAGGGCTCGGCCCAGTCCAGCTTGGAGCGCTCGAACGTGGCGGGGTCCTGCGGGTCCGGCACGACCGCGGGGTCCCAGCCCATCCGCTCGAACTCCGCGATCCGCCCCTCGGCGGTCGCCCTGCCGAGCTCGGGCTCGGGGTGCGAGGTGAAGAACTGGAACGGCGTCGAGGCCGCCCACTCCTCACCCTGGAACAGCATCGGCGTGAACGGCCCGGCCAGGGTGAGCAGGGCAGCACAGGCCAGCTGGTCGTCGTCGAGCGCCTCGGTGATCCGGTCGCCACGGGCGCGGTTGCCGATCTGGTCGTGGTTCTGGCTGCAGACCACCAACCGCCAGGTCGGCATCGCGGCGGTGTCGATCGGCACGCCGTGGTCGTGCTCGCGGAACGACGAGAACGTGCCGTCGTGGAAGAAGCCGCGCTCGCACACCTTGGCCAGCGCACCCAGCGGCTCGAAGTCGGCGTAGTAGCCCGCGGTCTCCCGGGTCAGCGCCACGTGCACCGCGTGGTGGAAGTCGTCGCTCCACTGGGCGTCGAGGCCGTAGCCGCCGGCCTCGCGCGGCGTGATCAGCCGCGGGTCGTTGAGGTCGGACTCCGCGATCAGCGTGAGCGGGCGGCGCTGGTGGGCGGACAGGGCGGCGACCTCGACCGCCATCTCCTCCAGCAGGTGCGTCTGTGAGCCGTCGGACAGCGCGTGCACGGCGTCGAGCCGCAGCCCGTCGACGTGGAAGTCCGCCAGCCACATCCGCACGTTGTCGAGGATGTAGCGGCGCACCTCCGCCGACCCCGGGCCATCGAGGTTGACCAGGTCGCCCCACGTGTTGGCGCCGGCCTTCAGGTAGGGGCCGAACATCGGCAGGTAGTTCCCGGACGGACCGAGGTGGTTGTAGACCACGTCCTGGATGACGCCGAGCCCGGCCGCGTGGCAGCCGTCGACGAAGCGCTGGTACGCCGCGGGGCCGCCGTACGGCTCGTGGACCGCGGACCACAGGACGCCGTCGTAGCCCCAGTTGTGGGTGCCGTTGACCGCGTTGACCGGCATCAGCTCGACGAAGTCCACGCCGATCGAGCGCAGGTGGTCGAGCTTGCCCAGCGCCGCGTCGAGGGTGCCCTCGGGGGTGAACGTGCCGACGTGCAGCTCGTAGATCACCGCGCCGGCGAGCTGGCGGCCGGTCCAGGCGCCGTCGCTCCAGGCGTACGCCGCCGGGTCGAACGTGCGCGAGCGCTGGTGCACCCCGGACGGCTGGCGCCGCGAGCGGGGGTCCGGCACGGGGGAGTCCTCGTCGTCGATCAGGTAGCCGTAGTCGACCTCGCCGGCGGGCACCGGCTCGACCGGCGTCCACCAGTCGTCGTCGCCGCGCTTCATCTCGACGACCCGCTCCTGCGCGCCGGCGTCCAGCGAGGAGCCCAGCGACAGGCGGAGCCGCTGGGCCCTGGGCGCCCAGACGTCGAAGGTTCCGTGCGTCATGTCAGTCCTCCTGGACCAGCAGGGCGACGGGGTAGGTCGCCAGGATCTCGGCGACCGACCCGGTCGAGACCGCACTCCCGGAGAGCGCGTCTCGCCACCGGCCCGCGGGCAGCTCGATCGTGGTGTCGCCCCAGCCGCCGCGCTCGGCGAGGCCGAGCGGCAGCCGGGTGGCCACGGTGACAGCGCCACCGCGGTCGAAGGCCAGCACATGGCCGGCCGCCTCGCCCGTGGCCGTGAGCCCGGCGTACGTCGTGAACAGCTCGGGCCGGTCCCGGCGCACGGTCAGCGCCCGGTGGGTGACCAGGAGCTTGGCGGCACCCGGGTCGTCGGGGGCCGCGGTGAGCAGCGGGCCCGAGCCCTCGCGCAGCGCGCCGAGCAGGTCGATGCGGGCGTCGAAGTCGACGGGGCGCCGGTTGTCGGGGTCGACCAGGCTCTGCTCCCACAGCTCGCTGCCCTGGTAGACGTCGGGCACGCCGGGCATCGTGATCGCGACCAGCTTGGCGGCCAGGGCGTTGCTCCACCCGGGCGCGGCCAGCCGGTCCACCAGGCCGGTGAGCACCTTGCCGACGGCGCTGTCGTCGTACGCCGCGTCGACGGCCGCGTGCACGGCCGCCTCGTAGGCCTCGTCCGGCGCGGTCCACGTGGTCCGGTCGCCGGCCTCGCGCATCGCCTTCTCGGCGTAGCCGTGCAGCCGTTCGCGGCCCGCCGGCCAGGCACCGAGCACGGCCTGCCAGATCAGGCTCGCGAAGCCGGGGTCGGGCAGCGGTGCGAGGGCGAGCAGCTCGTCGAGCGCCGCCTCCCACTCGTCGGGGACCTCGGCGAGCACGCTGATCCGGGCGCGGACGTCCTCGCCGCGCTTGGTGTCGTGGGTGGAGAGCGCGGTCATCGCGTGCGGCCACTCGGCCTGGCGCGTGTCCATGTGGGCGTGGAACTCGTCCGGCGTGATCGCGAAGACGCTCGGGTCGCCGCCCACCTCGTTGAGCGAGGTCAGCCGGGAGAAACGGTAGAACGCGCAGTCCTCGACGCCCTTGGCCATCACCATGCCGCTGGTCTGCTGGAAGCGCCGGGCCGGGTCGGCGTCGGGGTCCGCGAGCACCGGCAGGAGTACGTCGAGCGTGTCGGCCAGGTCGGGTCGGTGCTCCCGCGCCAGGGCGAACGCCTGGTCGAGGTGCTCGCGGCCCTCGGGCAGGTAGGACCGGTAGACGGGGAAGCAGGCCAGGAGCTCGGCCACCGCATCCGCGATCCGCGCCTCGTCGGTCACCGACGCGTCACCCATCGCAAGGATCTCGCGGGTGATCCGGTTGACCTCGGAGTTGAGGATGCCGTCGGCGACCGCGCGCTTCGTGTCGTGGATCATCGCGTGCCAGTCCACCGGGCCACCGCGCAGCCGCGACTCCAGTGCGTCGAGCGGCGCCTGCCCGGCCGGGTCGGTGAGGACCCGGTCGAGGTGCGCGAGGGCGTCGTACCCGGTGGTGCCGGCCGTCGCCCACGAGGTGGGCAGCGCCTCGCCGGGCTCGAGGATCTTCTCGACCAGGACGTAGGCGTTGCCGGTCAGCTCCGCCAGGTCCTCGAGGTAGCCCTTCGGGTCGCGCAGCCCGTCGGGGTGGTCGACGCGCAGGCCGTCGACGAGCCCCTCGTCGAACCACCGCTTGATCTCGACGTGCGAGTCGGCGAAGACCTCGGGGTCCTCGACCCGCACCGCGGCCAGGCTGTTGACCGCGAAGAAGCGCCGGTAGTTCAGGCCGGCGTCGGCGACGCGCCAGTTGACCAGCTCGTAGTGCTGGCGGTCGTGCACGGTGTTGGCGTCGGCGCCGTCATCGGCGGTCCCGGGCGCCAGCGGGAAGCGGTTGTCGTGGTAGCGCAGCTCGCCGTCGACGACCTCGAGGTGGGCGATCGGTCCGCCCTCCGGGGAGCGGTCGTCGTCGCCGACGACCGGGATCCGGATCCGGCCGCCGCCGGCCTCCCACTCCACGTCGAAGGCATGGGCGTGCTCCCACTCCGGACCGTGGGTGAGCAGCTCCCACCACCACGTCGACTCGTGCGGCGTCGCGACCCCGACGTGGTTGGGCACGATGTCGACCAGCACGCCCAGCCCGAGCCGTCTGGCCTCCGCGGACAGGGCGGCCAGCCCCTCCGCACCGCCGCGCGAGGCGTCGATGTGGTCGTGGGCCACGACGTCGTAGCCGTGGTCACTGCCCGGCTCGGCCGCCAGCAGCGGCGAGAGGTAGACCCAGTCCACCCCCAGCTCGTGGAGGTAGCCCAGTCGCCGGGTGGCCTCGAACAGGTCGAAGTCCCCGGTGATCTGGAACCGGTAGGTGCTGACGGGGGTGCGCATGGAACCTTTCGTGGTCGCGGACGGTGCGGCGGGGCTCAAGCCTTGGTGTCCCTGCGGTGGCGTTGGTCGTAGCCCGGCGTGGCGTCGACCGCGCCGGTGTCGGCCAGTGCCGCCAGCGACGCGGCGACCGAGTGGTCGGGCTCCGCCTCGGGCTCGGCGTGCTCGCGCAGCACCACCACGCTGCGGCTGGCCAGCGCGAAGGTGGTCCCCGGCCTGGTGGGTCTCGGCGGTGTCGGCCGAGCCGCCGGTGTCGATCAGGACGTCCCAGGCCGCGGCGTACTCGTCGGGCGGGCAGGGTCACCTCGGCGGCGCCGTCGGCGTTGAAGTAGAGCAGGAAGTGGTCGTCGGTGATGGCGCCGCCGCGGTCGTCCTTGCCGGCGATCCCGTCGCCGTTGAGGTACATCCCGATCGCCTTGGAGCCGCTCTGCCAGTCCTCGTCCTCCATCGGCTGGCCGTCCAGGGCCAGCCAGACGATGTCGTTGAGGCGCTCGCCGTCACCGGTGCGCACGGTCTTGCCGGTGAAGAACCGCTTGCGGTGGAACGTCGGGTGGCTCTGGCGCAGCTTGGCGACCGCGGCGGTGAACTCGATCAGCGGCCCGTCGACCCGGTCCCAGTGCACCCAGCTGATCTCGGAGTCCTGGGCGTAGGTGTTGTTGTTGCCGTCCTGGGTGCGGCTCATCTCGTCGCCGTGCAGCAGCATCGGCACGCCCTGGCTGAGCAGCAGGGTGGCGATGAAGTTGCGCTGCTCACGGGCCCGCAGCTCGAGGATCTCCGGGTCGTCGGTCGGGCCCTCGACGCCGTGGTTCCAGGAGCGGTTGTGGCTCTCGCCGTCGTTGTTGTCCTCGCCGTTGGCCTCGTTGTGCTTCTCGTTGTAGGACACGAGGTCGCGCAGGGTGAAGCCGTCGTGGGCGGTGACGAAGTTGATGCTCGCGACCGGGCGACGACCGGAGTGCTCGTAGAAGTCCGAGGAGCCGGACAGGCGCGACGCGAAGTCGCCGAGCGAGGGCTCGCCGCGCCAGAAGTCGCGGACGATGTCGCGGTAGTCGCCGTTCCACTCGGTCCACTGCGGCGGGAAGTTGCCGACCTGGTAGCCGCCGGGGCCGACGTCCCAGGGCTCGGCGATCAGCTTCACCTGGCTGACGATCGGGTCCTGCTGCACGAGCTCGAAGAAGGTCGCGAGCCGGTCCACGTCGTAGAACTCGCGGGCGAGCGCGGAGGCGAGGTCGAAGCGGAAGCCGTCGACGTGCATCTCGGTCACCCAGTAGCGCAGCGAGTCCATGATCAGCTGCAGCGAGTGCGGGTGCCGCACGTTGAGGGAGTTCCCGGTGCCGGTGTAGTCCATGTAGTACTGCTGGTCGTCCTCGACCAGGCGGTAGTACGCCGGGTTGTCGATGCCCCTGAAGCTCAGCGTCGGCCCGAGGTGGTTGCCCTCGGCGGTGTGGTTGTAGACCACGTCGAGGATGACCTCGATGCCGGCGGCGTGCATCGCCTTGACCATCGACTTGAACTCCTGCACCTGCTGGCCGTGCTCGCGGTCGCGGCGTAGTCGGCGTGCGGGGCGAAGAAGCCGAGGGTGTTGTAGCCCCAGTAGTTGCGCAGGCCCTTCTCGAGCAGCGTGCTGTCCTGGACGAACTGGTGGACCGGCATCAGCTCGATCGCGGTGACGCCGAGCTTGGTGAGGTGCTCGGTGACGGCCGGGTGCGCGAGGCCGGCGTAGGTGCCGCGCTGCTCCTCGGGGATGTCGGGGTGGAGCTCGGTCAGGCCCTTGACGTGGGCCTCGTAGATGAACGACTCGTTGTAGGGGATGTTGAGGCGACGGTCGCCCTCCCAGTCGAAGAACGGGGTGATGACCACGCTCTTCTGCATGTGCTGCGCGGAGTCGTCGTCGTTCTTCGAGTCGGGGTCGCCGAAGTTGTAGCCGAACAGCGACTGGTCCCACTCGATCTCGCCGCTGGTCGCCTTGGCGTAGGGGTCCATCAGGAGCTTGTTGGGGTTGCAGCGCAGGCCCTGCGCGGGGTCCCACGGGACCGTGCACGCGGTAGCCGTAGCGCTGGCCGGGCTGCACGGTCGGCAGGTAGCAGTGCCAGACGTAGGCGTCGACCTCGGTGAGCTCGACCCTGGTCTCGGTGCTGGTGCCGTCCGTCGACCTCGAAGAGGCACAGCTCGACGCGGTCGGCGACCTCGCTGAACAGCGCGAAGTTGGTGCCGCTGCCGTCGAACGTCGCGCCCAGCGGGTACGCCGTCCCGGCCAGGTCTCCACCACGAATGCCTCCGTAGGTCGATGCACGGCAGATCGCCGCCACTTGGATCGATCAAACCACACCGTGCCCAGACGGTCTCCCGGGCAAACGCCTGCCGGCGACCTGTCGCGCAGATCACCCCGAGGGCGTCCGATGGGCCGCACCTGGCCGGCGACGGCTGGGCTACCCGGCAGTAGTATCGGGGCCATGAAGCGCACCATCTACGACGAGGACCACGAGGCCTTCCGCGCCTCGGTCAAGGAGTTCCTCGACCGGCAGGTCGTCCCCCACCTCGAGGAGCACGCCGCCGAGAAGGCGATCCCGCGCGAGTTCTGGACCGAGGCCGGCAAGCAGGGCTTCCTCGGGCTGGAGATCCCCGAGGAGTACGGCGGCTCCGAGGCGGGCGACTACCGCTTCAACGCGGTGCTCACCGAGGAGCTGTCCAAGGTCAACATGGCGCTGCCCTCGTGCGTGGGCATCCACGCCGACATCGTGGCGCCGTACCTCGTGCACCTCACCACCGACGAGCAGAGAAGCGCTGGCTCCCGGGCTTCTGCGCCGGTGAGATCCTCACCGCGATCGGCATGACCGAGCCCTCCGGCGGCTCCGACCTGGCCGCGCTCAAGACCACCGCCGTCAAGGACGGCGACGACTGGGTGCTCAACGGCTCCAAGACCTTCATCACCAACGGCTACTCCGCCGACCTGGTGATCGTCGCCGCACGCACCGTCGCCGGAGAAGAAGGCCCGCGGCATCACGCTGTTCGGCGTCGAGACCAGCAAGGACGGCTACAGCCGCGGCCGCAAGCTCGACAAGGTGGGCCAGGACGAGTCCGACACCGCCGAGCTGTTCTTCGAGGACGTCCGGGTCTCCGACGACGACATCATCGGCGAGCTCGACAACGGCTTCATCCACATGATGACGTTCCTGCCGCAGGAGCGGCTCGGCTCGGCGATCACCAACCTCGCCCACGCCGCGCAGATCCTCGTCGAGACGCTGCAGTACACCAAGGACCGCAAGGCGTTCGGCCAGTCGATCGGCCAGTTCCAGCACAACAAGTTCCTGCTCGCCGACCTGGTCACCCGGGTCGAGGTCACCCAGGCCTACGTCGACCAGTGCGTGCTGGCCCACACCCGGCAGGAGCTCACCCCCATCGACGCCGCCAAGGCGAAGTGGTGGACCGCCCAGGTGCAGAGCGAGGTCCTCGACCACTGCGTGCAGCTGCACGGTGGCTACGGCTACATGAACGAGTACCGCGTCGCCCGCGCCTGGCGCGACGCCCGGGTCACCAAGATCTGGGCCGGCTCGAACGAGATCATGAAGGAGCTCATCGGGCGTGACCTCGGGCTGTGAGGCTCGCCTTGCTTGCAGGCGCCTCGTCGACCGTCAACGATTGAGCCATGACGACCGACGCTGACGAGCTCGACGCCCCCGCCGGGCCGCACGAGGATGAGCCCCACGGGGGCGGCGTCAACAGCCGCCTGAACTGGCTGCGGGCGGGTGTCCTCGGGGCCAACGACGGCATCGTGTCCACCGCCGGCCTCGTCGTCGGCGTCGCCGGCGCGACCAGCGACCGCACCGCGATCATGGTGGCCGGCGTGGCCGGTCTCGCGGCCGGGGCGCTCAGCATGGCGGCGGGCGAGTACGTCTCGGTCAGCACCCAGCGCGACTCCGAGCACGCGCTGCTGGAGAAGGAGCGCCGCGAGCTGATCGAGGAGCCCGAGGAGGAGCTCGCCGAGCTGGCCGGCATCTACGTCGGCAAGGGGCTCAGCGAGGAGCTGGCCCTCCGGGTGGCGACCGAGCTCACCGAGCACGACGCGCTGGGTGCCCACGCCGAGGCCGAGCTGGGCATCGACCCCGACGACCTCACGAACCCGTGGGCACGCGGCCTGGGCCTCGATGATCGCGTTCACGGTCGGCGCGCTGCTGCCGCTGCTGACGATCGTGCTCGTCGTGGCCGACTTCCGGGTGCCGGTGACGGTCGTCGCCGTGGTGCTCGCCCTCGCCCTGACCGGGTGGGCCAGCGCCAGGTTCGGCTACGGACCCACCAGGCGCGCGGTCTACCGCAACGTGGCCGGTGGCGTCTTCGCGATGCTCGTGACCTACGGGATCGGGGCGCTGATCGGCACCCAGGTCTGATGACCGGGCACCGTTCCGCCGGCACGCGGATGTTCGTGGCGCTGGTGCCGCCGGAGGAGGCCGTCGAGCACCTCGAGGAGTTCCTCGAGCCACGTCGCCCGGCCGGGGAGTTCCGCTGGGCCGGGCCCGAGCAGTTCCACGTCACGCTGGCCTTCCTCGCCGTCGGTCGAGGATCACCGGCTCGACGAGCTCGTCGAGCGGCTCGGGCGTGCCGCGGCACGACGTACCGCCTTCCCGACGCGGCTCGCCGGCGGCGGCGCCTTCCCCAACGTCGGCCGGGCCCGGGTGCTCTGGGCCGGCCTCGACCTCGACGAGCAGGGCGCCACCGAGCTCGACCGGCTCGCGACGGGCGCCCGTGCGGCCGCGTCCCGCGCCGGGATCGACGTGGAGGGCAAGCGCTTCAAGCCGCACCTCACCCTGGCGCGGCTCGGCCGGCCCGCCGAGGTCACTCGGTGGGTGCAGCTCCTCGACGCGTACGCCGGTCCGCCCTGGACCGCCGACCGGGTCACGCTCGTCGCCTCCCACCTCGGTGAAGGGCCGCGCAACCGGCCCCGCTACGAGACCGTCGAGGAGTTCGTCCTGGCGGAACGACCCGGTGAGGTGGGACGTGTCACCACGCCGAGAACGTGAGATGCCTGTTCGGATGGCGAGAACTGCCCTAGGTTGCGGCGGGTGAAGATCGCAGTAGCAAGGGAGACCCGCGACGGGGAGGCCCGGGTCGCGATGGTGCCCGAGCTGGTCGGCAAGCTGACCGGCCTGGGGTACGACGTCGCCGTCGAGCCGGGCGCCGGGCCGCGCGGCGCTGATCGCCGACGAGGAGTTCCTGGACGCCGGGGCGACCGTCGACGACCGGGCGCTCGAGGACGCCGACCTGGTCGTCTCGGTCCAGCCGTTGTCCATCGACGCGATCCGCCGGCTCCCACGGGGTGCCTCGACGATCTCGTTCCTGCCGACCGGTCAGGAGCGCGACGTGGTGCGCGACCTGCGGGACTGCGGCGATCACGTCGTTCGCGATGGAGCTGGTGCCGCGCATCTCGCGCGCGCAGTCGATGGACGCGCTGTCCTCGCAGGCGCTGGTCGCGGGCTACCGCTGCGCGATCGTCGCGGCCGGCCTGCTGCGCCGCTTCTTCCCGCTGAACATGACCGCCGCCGGCACGGTGCAGCCGGCCCAGATCGTGGTGCTCGGCGCCGGCGTCGCCGGGCTGCAGGCGATCGCGACCGCGAAGCGCCTCGGCGCCGTCGTCAAGGCGTACGACGTGCGCGCCGCCGCCGCCGAGGAGATCCGCTCGATGGGCGCCCAGGCGATCGAGCTCGAGCTCGAGACGCTCGAGGGGGCCGGTGGCTACGCCCGCGAGATGACCGAGGACCGGGCTGCCCGGCAGCGCGAGCTGCTCGACGCCGTACATCGCGGACGCGGACGCCCTGATCACGACCGCCGCCGTGCCCGGCCGGCAGGCGCCGATGCTGGTGACGCAGCGAGATGGTCGAGCAGATGAAGCCCGGGTCGGTCGTGGTCGACCTGGCCGCCGAGACCGGCGGCAACGTCGAGGGCTCGGTCGCCGGCGAGGTCGTGCGGATCGGCAACGCCCAGGTCTGGGGCGGGCGCAACGTGCCCTCGCAGATGCCCGGCCCGGCCTCGCGGCTCTACGCGCAGAACGTCGTCAACCTGGTCACCCTGATGACCGAGTCGTCCGAGGACGAGGGCGGCGCGCAGTTCGCCCCCGACTTCGACGACGAGATCGTGACCGGCTCCTGCGTCACCCACGACGGCGCCATCCGGCACGAGCCCACCCGTGAACGTCCTGGAAGGGGCCGACCAGTGAGCGAGCCCATCGTCTGGCTGACGATCTTCGTGCTCAGCGTCTTCGTCGGCATCGAGGTGATCTCCAAGGTCTCCTCGACGCTGCACACGCCGCTGATGTCCGGCGCCAACGCCATCCACGGGATCATCCTGCTCGGCGCGATCATCGTGACCGGCACGACCGACAACACGGTCGCCCTGGTCGTCGGGCTGGTCGCGATCGTGCTGGCGGCGATCAACATGGTCGGCGGCTTCGTGGTCACCGACCGGATGCTGCAGATGTTCGTGCGCAAGAAGAAGAGGTCCCGAGCGCGACCGACGGAGCCGGCTCGACCGGCACGGCCGGGGGTGCGGCATGACTCCCACCTGGGTCCAGCTGACCTACCTCGCCTGCGCGGTCTGCTTCATCCTCGCGCTCAAGGGCCTCTCCGGGCCGAAGACCGCCCGGATCGGCAACCTCATCGGGGCCGCTGGCGGCGGTCGTCGCCGTGGCCGTCCCGTTCTTCTACCTCGACCTCGACCACATCCCGCTGATCCTGGTCGCGATCGCGCTCGGCACGGCCGGCGGCGTCGTCGGGGCCCAGCGGGTCCAGATGACGCAGATGCCGCAGATGGTGGCGCTGTTCAACGGCGTCGGCGGTGGCGCCGCGGCCCTGGTCGCCCTGCTGGAGCTGCACGAGATCCTGCCGCACGCCGACGAGCGAGAACTGGTTCGTGCTGGCCGCGACCGCGTTCACGATCGTGGTCGGCTCGATCTCCTTCGCCGGCTCGGTCGTCACCTTCGCCAAGCTCCAGGAGCTGATGACCTCGCGTCCGGTGGTCTTCCCGGGCCTGCCGATCGCGTTCGCCGTCGCGCTGCTCGCCGCGATCGCGCTCTCGGTGATGACCGTGACCGACCCGGCGGTCTGGATCGGCATCGTGCTCGGCCTGCTCGGCCTGGTCATCGGGCTGCTGCTGGTGCTGCCCGGTCGGCGGCGCCGACGTCCCGATCGTGATCTCGCTGCTCAACGCGTTCACCGGCCTGACCGTGGCCGCGGGCGGCTACGTGCTGGACAACGTCGTGCTCCTCGTCGCCGGCACGCTCGTCGGTGCCTCCGGAACGTTCCTGACCATGCTCATGGCCAACGCGATGGGCCGCTCGGTCGCCAACATCCTGTTCGGCGCCCTCAAGGGCGGCTCCACGCTCGGTGCCGGCGTGGCGAGTCGACCGGCCGGTCCGGAGTGCCGGCCCCGAGGACGTCGCGATCCTGCTCGGGTACGCCGACCGCGTGATCATCGTGCCCGGCTACGGCCTGGCCGTGGCCCAGGCGCAGCACACGCTGCGCGAGCTGGTCGACGTGCTCATCGCGCGGGGGACGCGCGTCGACTACGCGATCCACCCGGTCGCCGGCCGGATGCCCGGTCACATGAACGTGCTGCTCGCCGAGGCCCAGGTGCCCTACGAGCAGCTCAAGGAGATGGACGAGATCAACAGCGAGTTCAAGCAGACCGACGTGGTGCTGGTCGTCGGCGCCAACGACGTGGTCAACCCGGCGGCGAAGACCAGCCCGGGTGCGCCGATCTACGGGATGCCGATCCTCAACGCCGACGAGGCCCAGCAGGTCGTCTTCATGAAGCGGTCGATGCGCCCCGGCTTCGCCGGCATCGAGAACGAGCTGCTCTTCGAGCCCAAGACCACGCTGCTCTTCGGCGACGCCAAGGAGTCGCTCGGCAAGCTGCTCAGCGCGGTCAAGGCCCTGTGACGCTGGGCCCCGTGAGATCGGGCCCCGTGAGATCGGGCCCTGTGACGCAGGGCCCAGTGACCTCGGGACCGCAGGATCGTTGGACCACCATGGTTGACGAGGACGACGAGCGCATGGCGCGCCCCGACGGACACCGCTACGACGCCCCCGAGTCGGAGGAGTCCCGGAGCAGCAAGGAGTGGACCTACGCCGTGCTCGGCATCCTGGTCGTCCTGCTCATGGTCCTGATCGCGACCGGCAAGGTCCAGATCTTCCCGGGCGGTTAGCCCGCGACGCCGTACAACCGGTCGCCCGCGTCGCCCAGCCCGGGCACGATGTAGCCCTTCTCGTTGAGCTTCTCGTCCATGGCGGCCGTGACGATGGTGACCGGCACCTCGAGCCCGGCCAGGTCGCGCTCCAGCCGCTCGCAGCCCTCGGGCGCGGCGAGCAGGCAGATCGCGGTGATGTGGTCGGCGCCCCGGTCGGTGAGGAACTTGATGGCGGCGGCGAGCGTGCCACCGGTGGCCAGCATCGGGTCGAGGACGTAGCACTGGCGGCCGGAGAGGTCCTCGGGCAGCCGCTCGGCGTACGTCGCCGCCTCCAGCGTCTCCTCGTTGCGCACCATGCCGAGGAAGCCCACCTCGGCCGTCGGCAGCAGCCGCATCATCCCGTCGAGCATGCCGAGCCCGGCGCGCAGGATCGGCACCACCAGCGGCTTCGGCGTCGCGAGCTTCACGCCCGTCGTGGGCGCCACCGGGGTCATGATCTCGCTGGGCTCGACGCGCACGTCCCGGGTCGCTTCGTAGGCCAGCAGGGTGACCAGCTCGTCGGCCAGCCGGCGGAACGTCGGCGAGTCGGTGGTCTCGTCGCGCAGGGCGGTGAGCTTGTGGGCCACGAGAGGGTGGTCGACGACGTGGGTGCGCATGGCGCAAACCCTAGTCCAGCCGGGCGGTACGACGACGGTGGACCACTGCGTATGGGGGTTGGCCGTGCGGTCCCCGTCTGTCAGTCTGGTGGCGTTCCGGAGTCACGCACACGAGCGGAGGAGTGCCATGACAGAGCAGGCCGACGGAGTCGACTTCGCCCTGGCCGCCTATCGTGAGGAAGGCGTCTGGCGGGTCCAGGAGCTCGCCCACGACGTCCTCGGTGACCTCGAGACCCTCGCCCACGCCCTGCGCCGGTTCCCCGGTGACGGTGGTGCGGTGGGCCTGATCGCGATCGACGAGGACTTCTTCGTGATCGTGCGCGCCGTCGGTGCCACGACCCGGGTGCTGCTGTCCGACGTCACCGCGGCCGACGAGTGGGAGCTCGCCAGCTCGGTGCTCGAGTTCCTCCACCTCCCGATGCCGGAGGACGAGGACGAGCAGGTGCCGGCCGGCGACCTCGACCTGCTGGGCGACATGGGCATGCACGCCATGGACATGGCCGTGCTCGTCGACGACTACGAGCTCTACCCCGACGAGATGCTCTCCGACATCGCCCGGCGCCTGGGCTTCGGCACCCTCTTCGACGAGGCCGTCGGCCTCGCGTCTGCCTGACCCGGCTGCTGACCGCCCGATGACCTCGTCGTACGACGCGTGGCGCGAGCCGATGCGCGCCGCCCTGGCCGAGGCGGTCGCCGCACGCGACACCGGCGACGTCCCGATCGGCGCCGTCGTGCTCGACGCCGACGGGGTGGTGCTCGGCCGCGGGCGCAACGTCCGCGAGGCCGACGCGGACCCCACGGGCCATGCCGAGGTGGTCGCCCTGCGCGAGGCCGCCCGCCGGCGGGGGGAGTGGCGGCTGGAGGGCTGCACCCTCGTCGTGACCCTGGAGCCGTGCACGATGTGCGCCGGCGCCGCCGTGCTGAGCCGGGTCGAGCGGATCGTCTTCGGCGCCTTCGACCCGAAGGCGGGCGCCGTGGGCAGCCTGTGGGACGTCGTGCGGGACCGGCGGCTCAACCACCGGCCCGAGGTGGTGTCCGGGGTGCTGGCCGAGGAGTCCACCGCGCTGCTCGACGACTTCTTCCGGGCCCAGCGGGCCTGAACGGGAGGCGAACCCGCCCCCAGCCCATGTCCCGCCCCCAGCCCATGTAACGCGGGGTTATTGCTACCGCCACAGCGGCAGGACGCCCTGATGGCAGCCACAACCCCGCGTTACATGGCCTGAGCGCGCCGCCCTTACTCGGGGGGACCCTGTCGAGCCGCTGGCGTCCGACCCGCCGACGGGCGGACGCTTTCGCGGGGCCGATGCCGGGCCAACGCTGTCGCCACCGCTGCCAGGGCCACCGCTGCGGAGCCGCCGGCGACTGCCCAGGCGAAGCGGCCGTGCCCCGCGTCGCGGCACCTGGTAGCGATCTCCTCAGCGTCGGACGGCGGTTCGCCGCCGGGGTAGTTGTCCGCGTGGTTGAGCGTCGTGTCCCACGGCGCGAGGCAGGTGTAGTCCCCGCCTCGGCTCGTGCCGCTGATGTCGGGGTTGTCGAACGTCAGCCAGATCGCCGCCACGGCGAGCGCCCCCGCGAGCGCGGCAAGGAGGGCAGGGACTCGTGGGGCAGGCATGCCGTGCATGGTGACGGTGATCGGCTCGCCCGGAAACCGCGACACACCGTGTCAGTCCAGCGTCGAGGCCCGGGCCACCGGCTCCGCTCAGGTGGACAACGCAGCTTGGTCCCGCCGATTCACGATCGTGTCGCTAGGCAGCGCGGCCAGGTCGCCGAACTCGTCTCGGATGACCTCGTACTGATGGATGGCCTCCCAGAATTGGGAACTCACCCTCTCGATCCAGTTCGGCGAGGGCTTCCATCCGCAGGAATCGAGGACCCCGATGCTGCCTCCAAGACGTATCTGTTCCTGCAGCAGCTCCAGCGCGTCCGTCAACTGTCGCATGCGACCCAGGTCTTCTGCATGTCGCGCGGACGTAAGCATCACCGGCGACCAAAGAGCCGTCACCTCCTGCAGCCGCCGGCGCATGAGTGCGGTACGGCGAAACATCCGGCTGACAAATTCCGGGTCATGCAGGAGGTCGCGCAGCACTGGGCGGAGGGCCTGACCACGCTCTCGGTTCCATGAACCGGTGGTCTCCGCGAAGGTGGGTCGGTGTCCCCGTCCCTCCAGCAATTCGAGGTCCTCATCTGCCTGAGACGGAGTCGCTCCCGGAATGCCGAGCAGGTAGAGGTCAGCGCCCGTCAGGGGCGCCAAGAGTGTCCGGCCGGCGTCGTTGGCGTACTGCGCCAGGCTGCGGTAAGCCACCGTTGAGATAAGGCTGAGGCGCCCGGCTTCGCGCTCGCGAAGCCACTCTTCCAGGAACATGCCGGCAGCGACGAAGCCGAGCGTGGTCGCAATGGCTGACGAAGTCATCGGATGTGTGGCGTACCACCCGCCTGAGGGCATCACGAAGTCGAGGAGGCAGAGAAGGAGCAGCACCCCACCTGCAGCGAAGACCCGTGTCAGATGACGGCGTTGGAACATTGGGCGATCGTAGGCGGCCGAGAGCTTCGCGCCGTCCTTCGCCGCGCACGCCCGAGGGGCATGATGAGCGGCATGCGAGTCGCGTTGATGGTCACCTGCATCAACGACGCGATGTATCCCGACACCGGCAAGGCCGTGGTCACCCTGCTGCGCCGCCTCGGCGTGGACGTCGAGTTCCCGGCGGCCCAGACCTGCTGCGCGCAGCCGATGGTCAACACCGGCTACCTCGACGAGGCGGTCCCCGTGGTCCGCACCTTCGTCGACGCGTTCGCGGGGTACGACGCGATCGTGACGCCGTCCGGCTCGTGCGCCGGGGCCGCCCGGCACCAGCACGGGATCGTGGCCCGGCGCTCGGGTGACCCGGCGCTGGCCTCGGCGGTGGCCGAGACCGCGCCGAGGGTGCACGAGCTGAGCGAGTTCCTCGTCGACGTGCTGGGCGTGACCGACGTGGGGGCCTACTTCCCGCACCGGGTGACCTACCACCCCACCTGCCACTCGCTGCGGATGCTCGGCGTGGGGGACCGGCCGCGCCGGCTGCTCGAGGCGGTGCAGGGGCTGACCCTGGTCGACCTGCCGGCGGCCGAGGAGTGCTGCGGGTTCGGGGGCACGTTCGCGATGAAGAACGCCGACACGTCGGTGGCGATGGGCTCCGACAAGGCCCGCCACGTCCGGGAGACCGGCGCGGAGATCCTCGTGGCCGGCGACAACTCCTGCCTGATGCACGTGGGCGGGCTGCTGTCGCGGCAGCGCTCGGGCGTGCGCACCATGCACCTGGCCGAGATCCTGGTCGCGACGCAGGGAGCGACACCATGAGCGGCACGTTCGTCGGCATGCCTGCCTTCCCCGAGGCCGCCCGGGCCGCGCTCGGCGACAGCCAGCTGCGGCACAACCTGGCCCACGCGACCGCCACGATCCGCGACAAGCGGGCCCGGGTCGTCGCCGAGGTCGACGGCTGGGAGGACCTGCGGCTCACCGGCGCGGCGATCAAGGAGTCGGCGCTGCGCGACCTGGAGCGTCATCTCGTGGAGCTCGAGGCCTCGCTGCAGGCCCGCGGGGCCGTCGTGCACTGGGCCAACGACGCGGCCGAGGCCAACGCGATCGTGGCGCAGATCGCGCGGGACCACGGGGTGGACGAGGTCGTGAAGGTCAAGTCGATGGCCACCCAGGAGATCGGCCTCAACGAGGCGCTGGCCGAGCACGGCATCGCCGCCTGGGAGACCGACCTGGCCGAGCTGATCGTGCAGCTCGGGGAGGACCTGCCGTCCCACATCCTGGTGCCGGCCATCCACCGCAACCGGGCCGAGATCCGCGAGATCTTCCGGGAGCGGATGGCGGGCGCCGGCCGGCCCGCGCCCGAGGGACTCACCGACGACCCCGCCGCGCTCGCGGGTGCCGCCCGGCTGCACCTGCGGGAGAAGTTCCTGCGCGCCAAGGTCGCCGTCTCCGGAGCCAACTTCGCCATCGCCGAGACCGGCACCCTCGTGGTGGTCGAGTCCGAGGGCAACGGCCGGATGTGCCTGACGCTGCCCGAGGTGCTCGTCTCGGTCGTCGGGATCGAGAAGGTGGTGCCGACCTGGTCCGACCTCGACGCGTTCCTCCGGCTCCTGCCCCGGTCCTCGACCGGTGAGCGGATGAACCCCTACACCTCGACCTGGTCCGGGGTCACCCCTGGCGACGGCCCGCAGGAGGTGCACGTCGTACTCCTCGACAACGGACGCACGCGTGCCCTCGCCGACGACGTCGGCCGCCAGGCGCTGCGCTGCATCCGCTGCTCGGCCTGCCTCAACGTCTGCCCGGTCTACGAGCGGGTCGGCGGCCACGCCTACGGCTCGGTCTACCCCGGCCCGATCGGCGCGATCCTCAACCCGCTGATGAAGGGGGTGGGGGTCGACGAGCAGACCGACTCCCTGCCCTACGCCTCGTCCCTGTGCGGCGCGTGCTTCGAGGTCTGCCCCGTGCGGATCGACATCCCCGAGGTCCTGGTGCACCTGCGGTCGAAGGTCGTCGACGGGCACCGCGACGACACCGTGCCCAAGGCCGAGGCGGTCGCCATGAAGGCCACGGCCTGGACGTTCTCCGACGCGCGTCGCCTGGCCCGGGCCGAACGCGCGTCCGGCGTCGCCGGGCGGGTGCTCGGCCGCTTCGGTCGTACGACGTTGCCCGGCGGGCGCGCTGCCGCGGGACGCCTGCCCGGGCCGGCCTCGGCCTGGACCGGGGCCCGCGACCTGCCCGCGCCGCCGCGTGAGTCGTTCCGGGCCTGGTGGCAGCGGACGAGGGGAGGCCGCTCATGAGCGCCCGCGACGAGATCCTCGGCCGGGTCCGGTCCGCCCTGGCCGGCGTCGACCCCGGCGGCGAGGTACCCGCTCCACCGCGGGCCGCGCCGGTGCCCGCCGGAGACCCTGTCCTGGTGGACCTGTTCGCCGAGCGGGTCGCGGACTACCGGGCCGTCGTCCAGCGGTGCACCCCGGAGGACCTGGCCGCCACCGTGGCTGCCGCACTGCCCCCGGGCGCCAGCGTGGTCGTGGCTCCCGGTCTGGGCTTCGACGTCCCCGGCGCGGTGGTCGACGACGGGTTGTCGTCCGCGGAGCTGGACCGCATCGACGCTGTGGTGACCGAGGCCCGCGTGGGGATCGCCGAGACCGGCACCGTCGTGCTCGACCACGGCCCGGGCCAGGGTCGTCGCGCGATCTCGCTGGTCCCCGACCGGCACGTCTGCGTCGTACGCGCCGAGCAGATCGTCGCGGACGTCCCGGACGCCGTCGCCCTGCTGGATCCGCTGCGCCCGCTCACCTGGATCAGCGGGCCGAGCGCCACCAGCGACATCGAGCTCGACCGGGTCGAGGGCGTGCACGGTCCCCGGCACCTGCACGTGATCGTGGTCGGCTGAGCGCGCCCCCGGCCCAGCCCCCGCGCTTGTAACGCGGTGTTGTTGCTACCTCCACAGCGTCAGGACGCCCGGGTGGCAGCCACAACCCCGTGCCAGAGCCCGCGCGAGGGTCGATTTCACCCCGCGAGACGGCTCCGGTAATCTCTCCGGCGGTGGCGTGTCCGAGCGGCCTAAGGAGAACGCCTCGAAAGCGTTTGTCGGTGCAAGCCGACCGAGGGTTCAAATCCCTCCGCCACCGCCATGGGGCTTCGACAGTTTCGGAGCCCATCGATCGACAGAAACCCGCCCTTTGCCGGGGCGGGTTTCTGTCGATGGTGAGGCACCAGGCCACCAGGTCGGATCGCCGCGACGGCGAACTCACGGAGCGCGCCCCGCCGGCTCCGAGGTTGACCTAGGGCCCGTCCGGGACCGGCGTCACCCGCCGTGTGTCGGCGCACCGAACATCCGCTCATGGACCGCGTGCCCCGAAGTCCGCCCGAGCAAGTCCACAGCACCGGACACCAATTGCTGGCGCCGTTCGACCTGCGGGCTCGGCCGATGCGTCTTTCTGGGTGGAGGATCGTTCACGAGCCTTGGCCCGGAGGATGTGAGGAGGGCCACGTGACAGTGCGACATGAGTTGGACGTCTCTGCCTTCTCCGAGTTCGTCACCGCCCGGTCGGCCAGCCTTTTCCGGACGGCGTACCTCGTCATGGGCGACCACCAGCTTGCCCAGGACCTGGTGCAGGAGTCCCTGGTCCGCGCGTACGTCGCGTGGCCGCGGCTGCGCGACGTGACGAAAGCCGAGGCGTACACCCGCCGGATCATGGTGACCACGGCGATCTCGTGGCGTCGTCGCCTAACGATCGACGGCCCATCTCCGCGCGTTGACGGAGAGCATGCAACCAGATCCGGTCTTGCCGCGGATCAGCGCGATCGGTCGGGTGCGTCGTACCGCCGCGATTCACGTATTGCGCGCCGCATTGGTCTCGTGCCGTGCCGAGGGTCACCGTGGAACTCCACGGATGCGGCGTAGCCGGCTATCGCCTCACCTGCCGAGTGCAGCTCCACGGATGCCGTTCATCCACCATCCGGCGTCTGTTCAACATGGGTCCCCCTCCTCTGTCTACGTTCGTGGGTCACGACCCTCTCTCGGACGGAGCTCCCCCACATGCGCCTCTCCTTCAAGCGACTTGCCCTCGGCGGCGGTGCCCTTGCCGTCGTCCTCGGAGGTGCCGCAACAGCGTCGGCCGGACCGGCCACCACCGACGGCGACCTGGCCACCTCCTTCATGAAGGTCGACCGAAACACCGCGTGGAGCGAGGTCGACAGGCTCCACCTGGACTTTCCGACCTACCACACCGAGGGACTGGCGATCACGCCCGACCACATCTTCCTGTCCTCGGTGCAGATTATTGAGCCGACCCAGAAGTACCCGTCGCCCGTCGGCGGTTACGACCGAACAGCGGGCAAGGGGGTTGGACACCTGTTCGTGATGGACCGCGAGGGTCACTTGCAGAAGGACATCACTCTCGGCGAGGGCGACATGTACCACCCGGGCGGCATCGACTACGACGGCACCAGCGTCTGGGTCCCGGTCGCGCAATACCGTCCCGACAGCAGCGCGATCATCTACAAGGTCAACGCCAAGACCCTGAAGGTCAGCAAGCAGTTCGAGGTGGCCGACCACATCGGGGGCATCGTCCTGGACCCGACCACGCACCGTCTCGTCGGCAACAACTGGGGTTCGCGTCGGTTCTACTCCTGGACCCTCGACGGCGCACAGACCGAGGACTGGCTCAATCCCAGCCACTTCATCGACGCCCAGGACTGCCAGTACGTGGAGTCCGCCCAGATGATTTGCGGCGGCGTCACGAACCTGCCGCAGGCTCCCGGCGCCACGGGGAGCTACGAGCTGGGCGGAATGACGTTGACCGATCTGCGGACGCATCAGATCCTGCACGAGGTGCCGTTCCAGCAGTGGTCAACCGCCGGCCACGTGATGACCCGAAACCCCCTCAAGCTCGCGGGCGACGGCAACACCATCGATCTGTGGGCCGCGCCAGACAATGGCGATGAGGGCAACGGCACCGAACTCTGGCACTTCAGGGCAACGGTCCCGGCGCCCTGAGCCTCGATCCACCGAGGGAGCCGAGTCACGGGAAAGTCTCAGCCGCAACCCTGGTCATCGAACGTCCGGTCTTCAGGTCAGGGCCTGCTCACCCGGAGCGGCTCGGCCCCGTGGACACTGCCGCGGTCCCGCCCGTGTCCGCCGTGCCGGTCCAGGCACGACACGGTGACCTGGTGGCTCGGATCTCCGGCGTCTCCCTGGCTCGGAATCACGCCACCAGTGGTTGGAAGTCGCGGCCGGGATCGAGGACCAGTTCGCGCAGGAGTTTGCCGATGACGGCGTCGATGATCTTGATCCTGCTCTGACAGAGTCGCCTCATGAGTGGTGATGTCGAGAAGCGGCACATCGGCCGGGACTTTGTTTTCGTCCCCAGCACGGCTGATGCGGTGTCGGCATCGGTCGCCTGTGGTCGTGCACTGGGGCTCCCCGCCGACGATCCCGAGGTCATCGCTGAGGGCTACAGCGTCCGCGTTCGTCTGAGGCCCGCAGCGGTGGTGACTCGCGTCGTGACCGTCGGGCGAGAGCTGCGTCCAGATCCTCTGCCGTGGCTCGAACGGGAAGTGGCTGTTGCGCAGTTCCTGGCGGCGTCGGGGATTCCCGTCGTCGCTCCTTGGGAGAACCCGGGGCCTCACGTCGCTGAGGGGCTCGAAGTGTCGTTGTGGCACTGGGTCGACCACGATTCCGGCGAGGTGACGGCTGCTGACTTTGGAAGGATGCTCGGACAGTTGCACGCAACACTCGCTTCCTACCAAGGCGACCTGCCCACTCTGGTCGGCCCCCTCACCGACATCTCCACGGCACTGACTGTCTCGTCAGATCCGACACTCCACCGCGCTGCGGACGAGCTGCTTCCCTTGGCGCTGTCCTGGCCGCGCCGTCCCCTGCATGGGGACGCCCACACGGGAAACGTGCTCATGACGCCGAGCGGACCTCGATGGACCGATTTCGAAGACGTCTGTGTCGGGCCAGCGGAGTGGGACATGGCCTCGATGACGGTCACGGACGACGCACTGGCGGCATACCCGGGGCCCATCGACCGGGTGCGCCTCTCCGACTGCCGTGACCTGCGCCGTCTGCAGATACTTGCCAGCCTGCTGGTAGGGGATGGCGACGATGCTTCGCTCTACAAGACGCTCGTCACGCACCTCGACAAGCGTCCTCACGGCTGATCGGATGCCGCATGAGTGGCCCCTTTCCCGACCCTGGCGGTTTGGTGGGGCCAGACCCGCACGCCGCTCTCGCAACCACAACGCCGGACCATCGACCTCGCCCACCTGGCTTGCGCGAATCGTTCTGCGTTTCGAGGCCTGGCCGGTGGGCGCGGGTCGGGTTGACCAGCTTGGCTCTCGACGCGACCGAGCTTCGTGCCCACCGCAAGGTTTCCCATGTCTCGAGACATCTGTCCGGACGGGCGCCACGATGTCCCTGAATGCACGAGGGCTGATCGGGAGAAGACTCATGGATCCAGACGTCGAGCCGCGCAACACGGCGGTGATCGCATCCCTCGCATTGTCGGTGTCGGCGGTCGCCGCGCTCTTCATTGGACGGTTCATCCTGTTCGACGACACGTCCGGCTTCGGTAGCGATCGATGGATCGTGCCGCTGGGTGTGCTGGCCGTGCTGTTGACGACAGGCAGTGTCGGCGTCGGGATTCGTGACCGCGCGGCTCGTCGTGCGCTGGGGGCCGCGCTCGCGGTGCTCGACGCGTTCTTGATCGTGCTGGCCGCTGCGGACGACGGCTTCCGGTTCATCTGGGGCGGCGACGAAGGTGAACTGATCTTCCTGCAGATCGCGCTCGGGCTGGCAGCACTGTTTCTCCTCACGCCACGTTTCGTGTCCCCGCGGACGACGGACGAGGCGGGTCCTGCTCGGGAGCTGACTGGCTGGGCACGGTTCGCCGTCTACTCAGCCACGCTCGTCGTCGTCGTGTTCGCCGCCTTCCATGCCGGGATGGCGCACTTCGAGGCGACGGCGTGCAGGGGTCCCGGCTTCGACGGAGAATGCGATGTCGCGGCCCTCGAAGGAGTGGTGTGGGCAGGAGCGGCCTTGGTCCTCGTCGTGGTTGCGGCCACCTTCCTGGAGGTGGAGCGCGCGAGGCGCAGTCGACAGCGCACCTGACAGGGGTTCATTCCGGCGCGGTCGGCTCGGCTCACACGACCGAGGCCGCCTCGCCGGTGGCGAAGAGGACGACCCCGCGCTTCCCGGCATCGGTGACCGCCGCGATGGTGTCGCACTCCGTCGTGCGCAGGGAGCACCGCAGCACGGCGGAGCGCCCGGTCAAGCCGTCCGGGAACCGGCCGTCGGAGCCGACCCCGAGGAACTCCTCCCCATTGACCCAGCGGCCGAGCAGCACGTGCCGGAAGTCGCTGCGTACGACGACCTCCTCGCCGGCGGCGACATCGAAGAAGACCGTGGGCCCCCAGCTGTTCGCGGAGGCGAACTCCCCGTTCGGGGACAGGCTTCCCCCATCGGTCGTGCCGTCACCGTCGTCGGGGATCGTGAACTGCCCACCGTCGGCCCGGACCCAGACCCGGTCACCGCCCGCGGACGCCACCGGCCAGGACCCCGCCATGTCACCGACGTCGCCGACCTTCTCCGGGTCGCCACCGTCGAGGGGCAACCGGTAGACGTCGTTGCTCGAGGCGGCCACGTAGCCGGCCGACCGGTCGAACCCGAGGAAGCGCGGAGCCGACTCGGCGTACAGGTCGGAGAGGTCGCCCGCCTCGGAACCGTTGCCGGCGGTGGAATGGTTGAGCCAGTTCGCCGGTGGTGGTGTCGTAGAGGATTGCCTCGGCGACACGAGCGCCGAACTCCGGCCCGTAGTCGACGTAGCCGAGGTAGCGCCCGTCCGCCGAGGCCCGCAGCTGGGACTGGTCGCCCACCTCGTCGACCTGGCGCGTCCCCCCGTCGTCCGCGAAGTAGAGGACACCGTGCGCGAGGTAGTAGAGGCCGCTCGCTCCGACCACGAACGCCTCGGGTGCCGGGTCGAGGGCGAACGATCGATCGCCGACGTGCGCGGTCGCGCCCTCCACCCAGACCGGATCTGCGACGTCGAAGGTGCCTGACCCGGTCGGGAGCGGCAGGACGACCGGCTCGTCGCCGGTCTCGAACCCGCAGGCGGCGGCCAGTGCTCCGATCGCCACGAGCGCAGCGACCGCTGTCCTCGGATGACGCATCAACGCACTTCCTCCCCGGTCCGGGCACCCACGGTGCCCGATCCCGGCCGGGAAAGCATCGACCGCCGCGTGTCGAGAAGGGACAGGCACGTGGGTGCCTACGCTGGGGCGGTGGCGGTCAACCGGAGTCGCAAGGCCAGGGGTGCGCGCAAGCGCAAGCTCCGGATGAGCCGCGTCGAGCACGACCTGAGCGCCGAGCAGTGGGCCGCGCTCCAGGCGGCCTGGGCCGGCTGCGCCTACTGCGGGGCGACCGACAAGCCGCTGCAGCGTGACTGCGTGCTGCCCCTGTCCCGCGGCGGCCGCTACACGCTCGACAACATCGCGCCGGCCTGCGGCTCCTGCAACGCCAGCAAGTGCAACGACGAGGTCACCGGCTGGCTGCGGCGCAAGCGGCTCGACGAGCACGCCTTCCTGGTGCGCTACGTCGAGATCAGGGCGATGCTCGCGCTGAGGTTCCCCGCCCTGCCGGACGCCTAGGTTGGCGTCGTGGCACTCGGGCACCGTCCGTCCCTGGTGGCGGGCGCGGCAGAACGACGTCGCTCTCATGACGTTCTCAGGACGCTGGCGCACCATGGAGGCACCACCTCGCTCCCAGGAGACCGATGAGCCGCGCCCCGATCACGCCCCGAGCACACGACCTCGTCGAGCGCATCGACGCCTGGGCCCACCGCGGACGCGGACGGGCCCTCGTGGTCAAGATCGGCGTCTCCCTGGTCGGGCCGCTGCTGGTCCTGGCGGGCATCGCCATGACCGTGCTCCCCGGCCCGGGCCTGGTCGTCGTCGCGCTCGGGTTGGCGCTCCTCGCGTTGGAGTACGAGTGGGCCCGCACCGCGCTTGGCCGGATGGGTCGCGTGCTGTCGAAGGCCCGCGATGCCGCGCTCCCCCGCGAGGGCTCGCGTCGGCGCCGGGTTGTCGGTGTCGTGACCGCCGCGGGGTTCGTGGTGGGGACCACCGTCCTGACCGCTGCGGTCACGACGTTCGTCGGGGCCCAGACGCTGCTCTGATGCGGCGTACGGCGCCCGTCGTCCGCAGGGGATGATGCGGACGCTCCGAGAACGGATCAGGCTCGTCGCAGCAGATCCGAACCGGGAGGCAGGCGGATGTCCGACTACGCAAGCAAGAAGCAGGCAGCCGATCTGGCTCAGTCCGCCCATCTCCGGGGCTACGAACGCAGCCCGCAGTCCATGGAGTCCGACTACTCGGCATGGGCCGGTTGGATCCTGTTCGCCGCCTTGATGTTGATGCTGACGGGCGCGTTCCACCTGATCCAGGGCCTCGCCGCCCTGTTCAACGACGACTACTACCTGGTCGGCTCGTCCGGGCTGGTCCTCGACGTCAGCTACACGGCGTGGGGATGGGTGCATCTCCTGGCCGGAGCCGTGGCCGTGCTCACCGGCGTCTTCCTGCTGGTCGGCCGGATGTGGGCACGTGTCGTGGGCACGGTCATCGCAGGTGTGAGCGCGATCGTGAACATCGGCTTCCTGGCGGCCTACCCGATCTGGTCCACCCTGGTGATCGTCCTGGACATCGTCATCATCATGGCCCTGACCGTGCACGGCGGGGCGATCAGGGACCGGGGGTAGCCCCGGGCTTCCGGCCGTCCGATGGGCCCGGGACCGGTGGCGGAGTCCGGTGCCCCGTGAGCCGGGGACCTTGTCCTCTGCCGCGTGACCGGGCCGCCGCGGGTTGATGGGAGCACAGCCATCACACCGCAGGAGGAACGCATGAACACCAAGACCTGGAACGTCGAGATCTACATCGGCGAGCAGGAAGGCCGCACGCACGCCGAGGCCCGCCTGATGTCCGGGGCCAGCAAGACCCTGAGCGGCACGGGAAGTGCGCGGCGCAGCCCGACCGACTCCGACGTCCCGGAGATCGGCGACGAGCTGGCCTGCGCCCGGGCCCTCTCGGACCTCGCCCACCAGCTGCTGGACGCCACCGCCGGGGACATCGAGGCCATCACCCACGAGCGCGTCCACCTGTCCCGCTGACGGACCCGGCGATGCGCTGCCGGGCGCGGCGGCCGCTCAGCCGCACGACCACGCCCGGCGCCATCGCCACGACCAGCAGGGCCGGAAGGGCGAGCGCGGGCAGCGCCTCGGTGCCGAGCAGGTTCTGCAGCGGCGTGAGGTACACCCCGGCCACCTGGAGGGCCGCGGCGCCGGCGACCGCGAGGTCGAGGGGGCGGTGCTGGCGGTGGCTGCCCGGGGCCCGCAGGGCCATGGCGACCCCGAGCTGGGCGAGGCCCAGCGTCATGAAGATCGAGGTCTGGACGTGCCAGTCCACGGCCTCCGCCACCAGCCCCACGCCCAGGCAGAGCACGCCCATCATCGAGCCGATCCAGGCGATCTGCCGGCCCAGCCCGTCACCGAGCACGGACTCCTTCGGTGAGCGCGGGGGGTGCAGCATCGCGTCGGCGGCGACGGGCTCCGTGCCGAACGCCACCCCCGGCAGCCCGTGGGTCAGCAGGTTGATCCACAGGATCTGCGCGGGCAGCAGCGGCAGGCTCATGCCCAGCAGCGGGCCGAACAGGACGACGACCACCTCGGCCAGCCCCCCGGAGACCCCGTAGCGCAGGAAGTTGCGGATGTTCGCATAGATCCGCCGGCCCTCCTCGACGGCCACCACGACCGTGCGCAGGTCGTCGTCGGCCAGCACCAGGTCCGCCGCCTGGCGGGCGACCTCGGTGCCGCCCTTGCCCATGGCGACCCCGATGTCGGCGGTCCGCAGCGCCGGCGCGTCGTTGACGCCGTCGCCGGTCATGGCGACCACCTCGCCGCGCTCCTGCAGGTTCTCGACGATCAGCACCTTCTGCTCGGGGCGGATCCGGGCATAGACCCGGGTCCCGGCCGGGGGCTCGCGGTGCTGCCCGTCCGCGACCTCGGCGCCGGTCATCGGCGGCGCCCCCGGCTCCGCGATCCCGACCTGGCCGGCGATCGCGTTGGCGGTGCGGGGGTGGTCGCCGGTGACGAGGATGACCTTGATGCCGGCTGCGCGGCAGCCGTCGACGATCTCGCGGGAGACCGCCCGGGGCGGGTCGCTGATGCCGACCAGCCCCACCAGCTCGAGGGGTGCGGTCTCGGGGTCCCTGTCGGGCGGCACGGCGGCGTCGGCCACCGCGATGACCCGGAACCCGAGGTCCGCCAGCCGACTGGTCTCCTCCGCCACCTGGCGGCGTACGGCGTCGGGCCCGGCCAGTCGCTCGACCACGGCCTCGGGTGCCCCCTTGCACACGACGAGACTGCCGGTGCCGCCCGACTCCCGGTGCGTCGTCGACATCCAGGCCAGCTCCGCCTCGAAGGGGGTCTCGTGCTCGCGGGGCCAGGCGGCCCGGGTCGCGTCCGCATCCGTGCCGCCCTTCGCGGCGAGCGCCAGGAGGGCGGCCTCCAGGGTGTCGCCGACGGCCTGCCAGGACTCGCCGTCCTCGGTCGGCTCGACCAGCCGGGCGTCGTTGCACAGCGTGACGTCGCGCAGCAGCCGGCCCAGGGCAGGCTCCGCTGCCGGCGCATCGGGGTGCGGGGTCACCTCGCCGTACGGCGCGTAGCCGCTGCCCGACACGTCGTAGCGGTGCGCAGGGGGCACCCAGACGGCGCCGGCCACCATCCGGCCCTCGGTCAGGGTCCCGGTCTTGTCGGAGGCGATGACCGTGACCGAGCCCAGCGTCTCGACGGCGGGCAGGTGTCGGACCAGGGCGTGGCGCTGGGCCATCCGGTGGGCGCCGAGCGCCAGGGAGATGGTGACGACGGCCGGGAGGGACTCGGGGACCGCGGCCACCGCGAGGCTCACGGCCAGCACCGACGTCTGGACGAGGGGCTGGCCGCGCCACAGGCCCAGGAGGAACACCAGGGCCGCGATGGCCAGCACCAGGATGACGAGGTCGCGCGAGAGCCGCCGCAGGCGGAGCTGGAGCGGGGTCTCGCGGACCCGGGCGGTGCCGATGAGGACGGCGATCCTGCCGAGACCGCTGTCGACCCCGGTGCGGATGACCTCGCCGACAGCCCGGCCACGCGTGGTGACCGTCCCGGACAGCAGCTCCTCGCCGGTGCTCCGGTCGACCGGTTGTGACTCGCCGGTCATCGCCGACTCGTCGACGCTCAGCGTGTAGGCCTCCACCAGGCGCAGGTCGGCGGGGACGATCGCTCCCGCCTCGATCCGCACCAGGTCGCCCGGCACCACCTCCGCCGCCGGGATCACGACATCCGCTCCGTCGCGCACCACCTGCGCCTCGGGGGCGGTGAGGCGGCCGAGCTCCGCCACGGCCCGGTCGGCCCGCAGGTCCTGGGTGACGCCGATGGCGGTGTTGACCAGGACCACGAGGCCGATCACCGCGGCGTCCGGCGCGTCCCCCACGAGCACGGTGAGCACGCCGGCGGCGAGGAGCAGCATGATCATCGGGTCGCGCAGCTGCGCGACCACCCGACCGAACGGCCCGACCCGGTGCGGCTCGGGCAGGGAGTTGGGCCCCGTCTCGGCGAGCCGGCGTGCGGCCTCGGCCCGGGTCAGCCCCTCCAGCCCGGGCAGGGTCGTCATCGGCTCGCGGGGGTCACGAGTCCGCGGGGTGCTCGGCAGCCTGGTCGGCCGGGTGCTCGAAGTGCTGCACGTAGGCGTCCGGGCCCGGGAAGGTCAGGGACTCGTGCCCGTTGTCGGACCAGCGCACGACGTACGGCGGGCCGCCGTCCTGACCGTGGACCTCGATGATCTCGCCGTCCCGGACCGGTTCGTCGAGGTGGGCGCTGCGGACGATCAGGCGGTCTCCGACTTTGGCTTGCATGGCGTTCTCCTTCTGACGTTGCTGGATGGATCGGATCAGCCGGGCGCGGCGATGTCCCGGCGGTCGAGGGTCGGCAGGGAGAGCAGCGTGACCACGACGATCCCGAGCGCCGGCCACAGGAACGACAGGGGAAGCCCGGTGCCCAACGGGCCGTCGGCGATCGCCTGCTCGAAGGGGGAGAGGTGCTGCCACGGGTCCACTCCCGGGACCAGCAGGCCCGCGACGTACAGCACGTAGGCCCCGACCGCGAGGGCGGTGGACACGGCGATGGCCAGCACCCGCAGCCCGGTGGCGGCCCCGATGGCCAGCGACAGCACGCCGAACTCCGCGCCCAGCAGGAACAACGACACCGAGCCCGAGAGGGCGTCACCGGGCCCGATGCCCATCCCGATCGCGAGGCTCGAGAGGACCGTCACGAGCCACAGCACGGCGGCCAGCGCGGCCAGGCAGGTCAGCAGCGCCGCCGTCTTCTCGAGCACGACCCGGGCCCCGGACACCGGCATGACCAGCAGGACGTCGAGGGTGCCCGCGTCCTCCTCGCCGGCCAGCAGGCGTGCCCCGCGGGCGATGCCGTAGACGAGGAACAGTGCGGGCAGCAGCAGCGTGAACAGCTCGGCGTTCATGAAGCCGGTGCCGGTGGTCATCGCCTCGATGTCGAACATCTCCTTCATGTAGTCCGGGTAGGAGGCGAACAGCTTCTCGATGTCGGGTATGTCGCGGATGGAGGGCCAGAACAGCGCCTCGATCAGCACGAGGACCGACACCCCGATCGACCAGCCGACCAGGCCGTGCCGCTGGTCGCGCAGCGTCTTCAGGTAGACGCTGCGCAGCAGCAGGGGCGTCGGGATCCGCGTCGCGGTCGGGGTGGCAGCCGGGGTGTGGGCGATCGTGGCCATGCTCAGCTCCGCTCGGTGTAGTAGCGGAGGAAGACCTCGGTCAGGTCGGCCTCGTGGGTCTGGATGTTCTCGATCCCCTGCGGAGCGATCGCCTTGAGCAGGTTCTCCGAGGATCCCTCGACCACGAGGTGCGCCGTACGGTCGTGGACCGTCAGCTCCATGACCTCGGGGCAGCTGCGCAGCACCTCGAGGGGCACCTGCCGGGTGAAGGTCACGTCCCAGCGCCGCACCACCTGGGCGCGGAGCTCGTCGACGGAGGAGGTCGTCACCAGCACGCCGTCGCGCAGGATCGCGACCTGGCTGGCGATCGCCTCGACCTCGGAGAGGATGTGGGAGGACAGGAAGACGGTGACCCCGACCCGGTTCACCTCGCCGACCAGGGTGAGGAACTCCTGCTGCATGAGCGGGTCCAGCCCGGAGGTGGGCTCGTCGAGGACGAGCAGCTCCGGGCGGTGCATGAAGGCCTGCACGATGCCGACCTTCTGCCGGCTTCCGTGGGACAGCGTCCCGATCCGGCGGGTCAGGTCGAGGTCGAACCGCTTGGCGAGCCGCTCGACCTCCAGCGCGTCGACGCCTCCGCGCAGGGCGCCCAGGTAGCCGAGGTACTGCTCCCCGGTGAGATCGGGGTAGGCCACGAAGCTGCCGGGCAGGTAGCCGATCCGGCGCTGCACCTCCTCGCGGTGCTCGTTGACGTCGAGGCCGAGCACCTCGACCCGGCCCGACGAGGGGCGGAGCAGCCCGGCCAGCAGCCGGATGGTCGTCGTCTTGCCGGCTGCGTTGGGGCCCAGGTAGCCGAAGACCGAGCCCTCGGGGACCACGAGGTCCAGGTCGCGCAGCGCCGTCTTGCCGCGGTAGTGCTTGGTGAGGCCGTGGGTGCGTACGGCGGCATCCATCTCGGCCCCTCCTCACCCTCGGTCTTCGCCTCGACGCTACGGCTCACCGACGCCGGAGCTCAGGGGCCAAAGTCCCTCGTGGCGGTGCGCTTCGCCACCCCCCGCCGGGGCCGGCGAGGAGCCGCCGGTCGGACAAGAACGGACCTTCGTCCCTGTCGGTGTCGCACCGGTGACGGTTGACTGAGGAGCAGGACGAGGAGAACCAGATTTGGGTTTGCGGTGCACAGATGACCGGGCAACCGGTACATCGGCCGAGACTCCCTGCTCGTGTCAAACGAGCTGAGGTTCTTCTCGTCCGCCCACGTCTCGACCTAGGCTGCCGCGATGAGCGTGCGCACCGAACGTGAGGGCCCCGTCACCACCGTCGTCATCGATCGGCCCCAGGCACGCAACGCCGTCGACGGGCCGACGGCGCGTGCGCTCGCGGAGGCCTTCCGGGCCTTCGAGGACGACGACTCCGCCGCCGTGGCCGTTCTGTACGGCGCGGGCGGGACGTTCTGCGCGGGGGCCGACCTCAAGGCCGTCGGCACCGGGAGCGGCAACCAGGTGACCGAGGAGGGCGACGGGCCGATGGGGCCCACGCGGATGCGGCTCTCCAAGCCGGTCATCGCCGCGGTCGAGGGGTACGCCGTCGCCGGTGGTCTCGAGCTGGCGCTCTGGTGCGACCTCCGGGTGGCAGCGGACGACGCGACCTTCGGCGTCTTCTGCCGGCGGTGGGGCGTGCCCCTGATCGACGGCGGAACGGTCCGGCTGCCCCGGCTGATCGGCACGAGCCGCGCGATGGACCTCGTCCTCACCGGGCGCCCGGTCGACGCGGTCGAGGCGGAACGGATCGGGCTGGTGAACCGGGTGGTGCCCAGCGGCACGGCCCGCACGGAGGCCGAGGCGCTGGCCCGGGTGCTGGCGGGGTTCCCGCAGGAGTGCCTGCGCCAGGACCGGTTCTCGCTGCTCGAGCAGGACGGCCTGGGTGAGCGTGAGGCGCTGCACGGGGAGTACGAGCACGGGCTCCGCTCGCTGGCGGCCGGTGCGCTCGAAGGGGCGGCGCGCTTCGCCGAGGGCTCCGGGCGGCACGGCGAGTTCTGAGCCCGGGAACGCGTTCGCTCAGTCGACGCGCACCCGTTCGCCGAAGCGGGGCACGACGCTGTTCCAGCCCAGCTTGGTCTGCAGGTCGCCCGCGAGGGCCTGGGCGGCGGCCGGCTCCCCGTGGACCACGAAGGCGCAGTCGGGCGGCGGTGACGTGGCCAGCCAGTCCAGGAGCTGCGCCGCGTCGGCGTGCGCGGAGAACCCGCCGACGTCGACGACCTCGGCACGCACCGGCACGTAGCGCCCGTGGATCTTGAGCTGGTGGGCGCCTTCGGCGAGCGCACGTCCCCGGGTCCCGGGCACCTGGAAGCCGGTGAGGATCACGCTGTTGCGGGCATGGGGGAGCTGGTGCTCGAGGTGGTGCAGGACGCGACCGCCCGTGGCCATCCCCGAGGCCGAGATGACGATGCACGGGTGGCGCGGGTCGTTGAGCAGCTCCGAGTCCGCCGGCCCCGGCACCAGGTGCAGGTGCCCGGGGTCGAACGGGTCGCCGGCAGCGACGACCTCGGGACGGAAGTCGGTGCCGGGATCGTCCAGCGCGGAGCGGTAGACGTCGAGCGCACGCAGGGCCATCGGGCTGTCGACGTAGACGGGGACCCGGGGGACCTGGCCGGCCTCGGTGAGCAGCCGGAGCTGGTACAGCAGCATCGCCGTCCGGTCCACGGCGAAGGCGGGCAGCAGGGCCACGCCTCCCCGCGCGAGGGTCCGGCGCAGCGCGGCAGCCAGCTGCTCGGCGCCGTGCGGCTCGTGCAGCCGGTCGCCGTACGTCGACTCCACGACGAAGACGTCGGCGCGGCCGGCCGGTTCGGGCGGGAGCAGCAGGGGGTGATCGGTCCGGCCGAGGTCGCCGCTGAACACCAGGCGGGTCCCGCCGTACTCCAGGGCAGCGAAGGACGACCCCAGGATGTGCCCGGCCCGGTGGAGGGTGAGGGTGAGGCCGCCGCCCAGCTCCACGGGGACGTGCAGCCCGACCGGCCGCAGCAGCGTGAGGGCGCGCTCCGCGTCGTCGGTGTCGTAGAGCGGCCGGTTGTCGGGGTGTCGGGAGGTGCGCGCCTGGCGGGCGTCGTGCGCCTCCTGCTCCTGCAGGTGCGCGGCGTCACGCAGCACGATGGCCATGAGCTGGGCGGTGACCGGGGTGCTGATGATGCGACCCGTGAAGCCCTGCGCGCTCAGGGCCGGCAGGTAGCCGGAGTGGTCCAGGTGGGCGTGGGTCACGACCACCGCCTCGATGGTGGTCGGGTCGACCGGGAACTCGTCCCAGTTGCGGCGCCGCCACTCCCGGTCACCCTGGAAGAGCCCGCAGTCGACGAGCATCCGGTGGGTTCCCGTCTCGAGCAGGAACTTGCTCCCGGTGACGGTGCCGGCGGCCCCGAGGAACGTCAGGGACAGGGGCAGGTTCGGCTCGGTCATGACGGACACCTCCGTGGGAGGCCCCCAGCCTGCTCACCCCGGAGTGGCTGCGAACAGGGCCGTTGGACTCCCGTCGCGGTCCGTGCGGTCGGGGTCAGTCCTGGCGTGAGGGCGGCGCGTCGTCCAGGCAGACGGCGACCAGCGCGCCGGGACCATTCCCGGTGTAGACGGCCCAGCCCTCCTCGAAGGTCACGACGCGCAGCCGACCCTGCTCGGTGCGGATCAGGGCCGTCAGGGGTTCGGCGTTCGCGCCGAACCCGGTGGTCGAGCAGTGGTGCCGGCGCATGACCCGGTGGACCGCCTTCGAGGTGGACGCGTCGACCGAGACCGCGTCCGGGGTGGCCCGGCCGGTGGGGAGGGCGGCATCGGGGACCAGGCCGATGCTCAGCGAGAGCAGGTACCCCAGGACGATCGCCTTGAGGGTGGTGAGGGCGGCGGACGCCGACCGTGACAGGTTCCTGTGCATCCCGACTCCTCGGCACCAGGTCTGGTCGCCCGGATCGAGCGATGTCGTTGCCCGAACCAACGACTGCTGCCCCGAAGGGTCACGAGCGGCGCTGCGAGGCCCAGCCGGGCTGGACGGCCGAGCTCAGGTCGCTGGGGTGCACCCCAGCGGCGGGGCCGGCAGGGGGCGCAGGTGGTCGGCATGGAGGAAGACGGGTACGCCGCAGACGGTCGCGGCGAGCACGTAGTGGCGGTCCAACCCGCGCTGGACCCGCCCGTGCGGGTCGAGGTCCCAGGAGTTCAGGGCGGAGACCCGGATCACCCAGGTGGGGGCCCGGTGCCCGTTCAGCTGCCGCACCAGGCGGTCGAGCCGCGGGTCGAGCGTGCGCATGGGCAGGCTCCACAGGTAGGGGTAGCGCGGCGTCAGATCGGCCGCCTCGAGGATGTCGGCGTGGCCGTAGGTCACGGTGCCGGTGTCGCCCGGCAGGCTCGCGTCGCGCAGCCACCCGGCGAGCTGGCTGCGCTGGCCCAGCGCGGGTGGCTCGTACGCCGCGGCCCGCACGGTCGAGACGACCAGGGCAGAGCCGACCACGAACACGAGACCCACCGCCACGGCGCGCGGCCGGAGCTCGGCGGAGCCGGCCGCGGCACCCACCAGGAGCACGATCCCCGGCACCAGTCCGAGCAGGTAGTGCGGCCAGTAGCTCCCGCCGAGCGCGACCGCCACGATCTCGTAGCCGAGCATGGCGACGATGGCGACCGTGACCGGATCGGCGCGACGCAGGCGTTCCCGGAGGGCCCACAGGCCGGGCAGGGCGACGACGGCGATCCCGCTCACGACCGCCAGGACGACGAGCATGCCGAGGCGGTGCTGCGTGCGGGTGGAGGGCTGGTCGACGATCACCGCGGACGCGTCGATCCGGAACTGGTAGAGCGTGTACCAGAGCGTGTGCAGCCCCGGTCCCCGCGTGGCTGCCCACAGCGCCGTCGCGGCCAGCGGGACGGCCGCGCCGACCACGCCGAGGACGAGCACCCGGAGCGCGCGGCGCCACGGCCACTGCCGGGACAGGCCCGCCGTCGTGGCCAGCACCGCCCCGAACACGAGCCCGTCGGCCAGGCTCTGCTTCATCAGCAGGGCGCCGGCCGCACTGGTGCCGGCGAGGAGGACGAGCAGGTCGTCCCGGCGGCGGTGCTGTCGACCGCGCCCGGCCGAGGTCGCGACCGTGACCAGGGCCAGGCAGGCCAGCAGCGTGAGCGGGGCGCCGAGCAGCTCGGCGTTGACCTCCAGGACGCCCAGGGTCGGGTTCGCGACCAGCGCGGCCGCCACGGCGACCGACCACGTCGTACCCCGCCGGCCCCCGAGCAGGTGCCCGCAGCGCCCAGCCACGACCACGACCATGGCGACCGCCACCAGCGTCAGCAGTCGCGCGGCCAGGAGGCCGCCGAGCTCGAGCGCCAGCTTCCAGAACAGCAGGAGCAGGGGTGGGCGGTCGACGAACAGGTGGCCGTAGAGCCAGGGGCCGTTGCCGTGCCACTGCTCCGCGACGATGAGCAGCCCACCCTCGTCGGGATAGGGGGCGTGCCCGAGGAAGGGGAGTCGCAGCAGCACAGCCGTGGCGGTCGCCAGCGCCGTGACGCCGACCCCGGGACCGACTCGCGAGCGCACCGCCGCGGGCAGCCGTCCGAGGCCCCTGCCAGCGCGGATCCCCCTCCCAGCCACGAGACGACGCTAGGTCGGCGGTGTGAAGGGCACGTGAAGCCCGAGCGGTGAACGGCCGCCGGCAGGCGCACGGCCGCGGCCTATGCTCGCGCCGTGACCTCCTGGTTCTCCTCGCCGTCCGATGCCACCACCCGCCTGGCGGGTGCGGGCTACCTCGCCGACCCGGCCACGGCGACCACCGCCTTCCTCGCCGGCGCGCTGCAGAAGCCGCTGCTGGTCGAGGGACCGGCCGGCGTCGGCAAGACCGAGCTGGCCAAGGCCGTGGCCCGGGCCACGAACGCCGAGCTGGTGCGGCTCCAGTGCTACGAGGGGCTCGACGAGGCGCGCGCGCTCTACGAGTGGAACTACAAGAAGCAGCTGCTGCGCATCCAGGCCTCCCAGAACGACGACCAGACCTGGTCGGAGACCCACGACGACATCTTCACCGACGAGTTCCTGCTGACCCGGCCGCTGCTGACCGCGATCCGTCGCGACGAGCCGACCGTGCTGCTCATCGACGAGGTGGACAAGACCGACGTCGAGGTCGAGGGCCTGCTGCTGGAGGTGCTGTCGGACTTCCAGGTCACCATCCCCGAGCTCGGCACCGTCACCGCCGTACGCCGCCCGTTCGTGGTGCTGACCTCCAACGCGACCCGGGAGCTGTCCGAGGCGGTCAAGCGGCGCTGCCTCTACCTGCACCTCGACTACCCCGACGCCGAGCGGGAGCGCGAGATCGTCACCTCCCAGGTGCCGGACCTGGAGGACAAGGTGGTCGCGCAGCTGGTCGCCACCGTGGCCCGGCTCCGCGAGCTGGAGCTCAAGAAGGCGCCGTCGATCGCCGAGTCGGTCGACTGGGCGCGCACCCTGATCGCGCTGGAGATCGGCGACCTCGACGAGCAGGCGATCGCGGACACCCTCGGGGTGATCCTCAAGCACTCCTCCGACCAGGTCCGCGCCGTCCGCGAGCTCAAGCTGCGGGCGTGACCCGATGAGCAGCGAGTGGCCGGCACGACGCGGCGGGGCCACGCAGTGGCCTGGTCGACCGTCACATCGCCTTCCTGGAGGCGCTGCGGGGCGCCGGGCTGCCGGTGTCGCTGGCCGAGGACCTCGACGCGATCGAGGCCCTGACCGCGCTGGACTGGGGCCACCGCACCACGATCCGCGACGGGTACGCCGCCACCCTGGTCAAGCGGCAGTCGCAGCGCCCGACCTTCGACACGCTGTTCGACCTCTACTTCCCACGCCTGGTCGGCGAGGGGGTCGGCGAGGGGTTCGGCGAGGGTTCGGGGGCCGAGGGCGAGGCAGGCGCGCCCGCGGAGGAGGCCGGCGTACGCGACAACGCCCAGGCCCTCGCCGCGTTCCGTGCGGCGCTCCTCGACGCGCTGGCGGCGGGCGACGAGCAGGCCCTCGCCGGCCTGGCGGTGGAGGCCGTCGCCCGGTTCGGCGCGATGCCCGGGCGTGGTCCGGGGCTGTCGTCGTGGTCGGCCTACACCGCGCTCCAGCGGGTCTCGCCGGCCGACCTGATCGAGCAGATCGTCCGGGCGCTGCTCGCCGAGGGCCGGGTCGAGGGCGAGGCGCAGCGGGCCGCCGGGCGCCGCGTCGGCGGCTTCACCCGGCAGGTCGAGGACGACGCCCGGCGCCGGATCGCGGAGGAGAAGGGGCCCGACCACGTCGCCAACGTGGCGGTGCGCCCGAGCATCGACCGGCTCGACTTCACCTCCGCCCGTCGGGCCGACCTCGAGGAGATGCGCCGCGAGATCTATCCGCTGGCCCGGCGCCTGGCCACCCGGCTGACCCAGGAGCACCACGCGCGCCGCCGCGGCCCGCTCGACTTCCGGCGTACCGTGCGCGCCTCGATCTCCACCGGCGGCGTCCCGCTCGTCACCCACCACAAGCCGAAGCGGCCGCACCGCACCGAGCTCGTCGTGCTCTGCGACGTCAGCGGCTCGGTGGCGAACTTCGCCCAGTTCACGCTGCTGCTGGTCTTCGCGCTGCGTGACCAGTTCCAGAAGGTGCGGGCGTTCACCTTCATCGACCATGTCCACGAGGTCACCCAGCACTTCAAGCCCGGCGCGGACGTCGCGGACGTGATGGCCGACCTGGCCGCGAGCACCGCGCACGCCGCGCTGTGGGGACGCACGAACTACGGGCGCGCGTTCACGAAGTTCCAGGAGCAGCACCCCGACGCGATCGGGCCGAAGTCGTCGCTGCTGATCCTGGGCGACGCCCGCTCGAACTACAGCGACCTCTCGGTGGGGGTGCTGCGGGACCTGGCCGGCGCCGCGCGGCACGCCTGGTGGCTCAACCCCGAGCACACCCGGCACTGGGACACGGGCGACTCGGCCGCTCGCGCGTACGGCGAGGTGGTCCCGATGGTGGAGTGCCGCAACCTCACCCAGCTGGGCGAGTTCGTGCACGACATCCTCTGACGGGTGTGTCCCCATCGGTCGCTGCCTTCGGCGCCCGATGCCCACCGGATCTGCCGCTCCGGGGGGATCGGCGAAGGTGACTCTGGAGCGCACCAGCACACTGACCGGTCATCGAGTTCGATCACGCGGCAGGCGGCAGGCGGCATGCGGCAGGCGGTGGGAGCCGAATCTGTCCAGTAGCGGGAGAGCCTGCGCGGTCGTGTGCGATGAACTCGTGGCGGCGGCCGTCGGGGCCGCCTCGATGGCCGCGGTCCGAGCGCCCCGTCATGAGACGGATCCCGCTCCGGCCATGCGGAACCGCCGCGACAGGAGGGCCGTGCACACGCCACCGATGAGGATCGGCCCGAGGTAGGTGAACATCCGGAAGACGAACACGGCCGCGACGATGGCGTCGGCGTCGCGTCCACCCGCAGCCCAGTTCAAGGCGCCGATGTAGAGCGCCTCGGCGATGCCGACATTGCCCGGTGTGATCTCTACGAGCGTCGCGAGGCGGACCACCGTGTAGACCGCGAAGACCTCGATGGGAGTGAGGACCTGGGCTTCGACGCCCAGCCCGCGGAGCGAGGCGAGGAGGATCAGGTAGGTGGCGACCTCGCGGAGCACGAAGAGGCCGACCAGGCCCAGCGCGTGTTCTCGGAAGATTTCGACGACGTCGCGGCGCCACTCCACGACCGTCTCCCCGAACTCCTCGCCCGGGGGCCTGCGGGCCATCCCCCGGAGCCAGTTGAGGAATCGACCCAGGCGCGCCCCGAAGCGCCTGGCGAACTGCTCGTTGCGCATGATGAGGACGGCGAGGACGAGCAGCACGAGCGAGACGCCAAGGCCGACCAGGGCGAGCGTCCAGACCGCTCCCGGCACGTCCGCCTGCGTCGAGAGGAGGACGAGCCCGATCGAGGGCAGGACGAGTGGCAGCACGTTGCTGACCGAGCTGTTGACGACGTAGGACGTGGCGAAGTCCTCCGTGCTGATGCCGAGCTTGCGGTAGGTCACGTAGCGCGCTGCCGTGCCGGAAGGTCCCGGCACGGTGTTCGAGACCACGGCGGCCGACTCCTGCGCGAGGAAGGCGTCCGGGAAGCGAAGGGGTTCAATGATCAGGGCGAACGCGCCGGCCTTGCACCCCTCCACCACCAGGGTCAGCGCGGTCAGGAAGAGCACTGCGACCGGATCGAGCGACGTGAGTGCGTCCCAGACGTCCTCGTAGGAGGCGAAGCTCGGGATCAGCACGCCAAAGATGAGATAAAGCAGCAGCAGGGTGAGGGTGATCCGGATGATGCTCTGCCCGGGTGAGGTCTTCTCCGGCTCCAGGATCGGAGGCATGCGACGGTCCGCGTCGCTCCCGGGCGACGTCGGCGGATCCGATTCGCTCACATTATGAGGCTAGCTCCGTGAGGCCGCTCCTGGTCATCGGTGAGGTCACGCGGGTGCGACATGGCCGACACGGTGACCACGGCCGACTTCAGGACAGGTGGACACAACCAGCAAGACCTCAGCCGGTGAGGTAACCGAGTCCCCGGATCCGCGCAATCGCGGCGCGGAGCTCCGGGTGCTCTGCCCGGTCGGCGGCCCGTCCGCCCGCGAGGTGGGCGGCCTCGCCGCGGGCGTCGCCCCCGTCGAAGACCACCGTCAGCCGGTTGGCCGCGCCGGCGTTGACGAGGGATCCGAGCAGCGCCACCGGGTCTGACCGGTCCTCCAGCGACAGCACGTGGGTGCCCTCGGGGATGCGCGGCACCTGGGCCGACGGCGCACCGGCGGTCACGACCTGCTCGACGACGAACGCCTCGGAGGAGACCGTGGCGGCGATCTCGGCCGCGGTCACCCCACCCCGGGCGGACCCGACCAGCATCACCCGGGCGCCGGGGTCGCCCTCGACGGCGGACTCGAGGGCGCGCACGACCTGGGCGGCGTACGTCGTGTGGTCGCCGCCCACGAGCCGCAGCCGGCGACCCGTGCCGCCGTCGGGCCCGGGCAGGAAGGCGATGTAGCGACCGGGTGCGACCTTCTGGACGGTGACCTTGCGCACGGCACCGGCCAGGGCCGCCATCAGCTCCTCCAGGTTCCGGGGGGTGGCGCCACCGGGCCGGTCGACCGGAGTGGCGGGCGGCGGGGTGTCCGCCTCGACGAGCCCGCCGGCGATGTCGCGTAGCGCCGAGCCGGGTTCGGCCTCGAAGGGGTCGATGCCGACAGCGCGCAGGCCCCCTCGGGCTGCGAGCCGCCCGGACTCGCCCGCGAGCACGCTCGCGGTGAGCAGCGACCGCATCTGCAGGCCGTCGATCAGGCCGCCGCCGCCGCTGGTGACGTGGTCCAGCAGCTGCGGGTTGTTCTCGGCGAGCTCGTTGAGGTAGCTCGCCACCTCGTCGCGGTCGAGCGCGTCGGTCTCGATCAGGCCGGCCGAGACGATCGCCCCGCCGAGGGCCACCTCGGGCGCGAGGTAGCCGATGGCGCGGCCCGCGATCGAGCCGAGGGTCTTGTAGGCGGCGTCCTGCAGCTCGTCGATCCACTGGTAGGTCAGCACGGTCGCCCGCACCACCAGGGCGTCGGCGTCGAGCTCGAGGGAGCGGGTGAGCAGGCCCTGCTTGCCGGTCGTGGCCGCACGGATGTCGCTCTCGGCCTCGGCGAACGTCGGACGGGACAGCTCGGCCGACTCCGAGACCGCCGGGTCGTCGAGGATCTCGGGACCGAGCCGCGCACGGCTGCGGACCTCCTCGCCGGAGGAGTCGAAGAGGTCGGCCAGTCGGAGCATCCGCTCGTACTTGTCGGCCAGGTCGGCAGCCTGCGTCATGCGATCACCTCGGCGAGCACGGGCGCCAGCTCGGGCGCGAGGTCGGCCGGTTCGAGCCGTCGTACCTCCACCCGGTGGACGCCGTCGACCTGGTGCGGGCGCAGCGTGTGCCAGCCGTCGGCCAGCAGTACCCACGACACGACGCCGACGACGCTGGTCTCGTCGCCGGACACGTCGGCGACCAGCGCCCGGATCCGTCCCCGGCACTCGGTGGCGAGGGCCGAGAGGACCCCGGTGACGTCGGCGTCGGTCATCGCTCCGCCCCGGCCGTCGGTGACGTCACCGCTGTGCTGGGCGACGAGCACGGCCACGAGGTCGGACCGTCCGGTGCGCAGCGCCTCGCCGGCGGCATCGGCCAGCTCGTAGGGCAGGTCGACGACGGGAGGCAGGCTCGAGTCGTGCAGGGTGAGGTCCTCGGGGACCACGGCCACCCGGGCCAGCTCGATGGGCCACTGGCTGGTCGCGAACCACGCGAGCTCGAACACCACCCCGTCCACGGTCGCCAGCGTGGCCACGGCGCTGCGGTCCTGCCGGTGCCAGGCCTTGGCGTGGACGCCGCCGACGCTGACGTCGAGGTCGAGCGCCACGGTGGGGGTCGCCAGCAGGCCGACCGCGCCCACGAGGCCCTCGTCGACGGCGCCGTCGGAGAGCAGGCCGCGGCGGGCCAGCGAGGTGGCCGGGTCGGCCAAGGCCTCGAGGGCCGCGGCGTACGCCGTGTCCTCGGCCGAGCCGGGGCTCTGGCCGAGCCGGCCGTCGAGGCTGGTGCTGCCCGCCGCGGTGACGGCCTCGAACGGCAGCGGGGCGCCGCCCGCCCGCTCGGCCACGAGGCGCAGCTCGGGAAGGGTCAGCGCGACCCGGCGTGGCAGCGCCTCGAGCAGGCCGGGCGGCGGGGGCGGAGCAGTGCTCAGGTCGATCGTGGCCATGTCAGAGTCCCGGAAGGTCGACGGTCAGCCAGTCCTGGTGACCGGGCGGTGGGGGCGTGAACCCGGCGAGCCTCTGGTCGCCGGGCTCGGCAGTGCGGCGTACGCCGGCGGGGTCGTCGTGGGACTCGACGCGCACGACGCGGGTGCGAGCGTCCGCGACCAGTGCTGCAGCCCGGCGCTCCGCCCCGGCGATGGCGTCGTTGAGCCGGTCCACCTCGTGCAGGTGCTGCTCGAGGGAGTCGGCCGCGGCGTCGTGCTGGGCGGCCGCCTCGCGCAGGTGGGCCGCTCGGTCGCGGATGCGCTCGCGCATCGAGTCGGCAGCCCGACCGCTCCAGACGATCCCCTCGGTCCGTGCCACCAGCTGGTCGGCCAGCGCCCGGATGTCCAGGCCCTGCTCGCGCAGCTGGGCGGCTCGTTTCCGCATCACGTCGGTGTCGCCGTACATGCCTCACGTCCTTCGGGTGATACCCGCCGCGTGCCCGATATCGGCGGGGGCGAAACCCCGGTGGACGCAATGTGGGGACGCAATCTCCCCACAGTCCCGGCATGTGGAACGGGTGGCGCTCCTCACGTCGCGTAACCCGCCGCCCCCGGGGCTCGTTTCCCGGGGAGACCGGGCGGTGTCGCGCTGCGCCGGCCTCGAAAGGTGGAGTCCATGCCGCGCTCAGTCCCGGGCAGCACCGCCCGCACGTCCGTCCGTCCGCTCGTGATGGGGCTGGTGACGCTGCTGGTGTCCGTGCTGACGGCGACGGCCGGCCCCGCCCACGCCGCAACCACCCCGACGCCGGACGACGTACGCCGCGCGGTGTTCGTCGGCAACAACTGGGACGGCACCGCCGACATCCTGGCGCCCGGCACCTTCAAGCGCCTCGGGCGGATCAACGTGATCCCCGACTACGACGAGCGCATGCAGGAGATCGCGACCACCCCGGACCGGTTGGCCTACTTCCTGGCCATCCGCGAGCTGATCGGCGAGGGCCACGACCAGTTCGTCGACGACATGTACTCCTCCAACGACGGCACCCTCCTGGTGGTCTCGCGTCCGTCCTTCGCGGACGTCGTCGCGATCAGCCTGCAGACCAGGCAGATCGTGTGGCGCTTCCCGGTCGCCGGCTACCGCTCGGACCACATGGCGATGTCGCCCGACGGCAGGCGGGTCGTCGTGAGTGCCTCGACCGCCAACGTCGTGCACGTGCTGCGCGTCGCCGACGGCAAGGAGATCGGCCAGTTCCCGTCCGGGGGGTCGCCTCACGAGAGCGTCTTCATCGACGGCGGGAAGAAGATCCTGCACGCGAGCATCGGCATGGTCTACAGCCCGGTCGACCAGCCGGAGGCCGACGCGACCAAGCAGGAGCGGGTGCTGCAGATCGTCGATGCCAGGACGTTCGAGGTGCTGCGCAGGTACGACCTGCGCAAGGCGCTCGACGAGCGCGGGATGAAGGACACCAGCACCGCGGTGCGTCCGATGACGCTGTCACCGGACGAGAAGAAGTTCTACTTCCAGCTGTCGTTCTTCCACGGCTTCGTCGAGCTGGACCGGGCCTCGGGCAAGATCACCCGGGTCAAGCACCTGCCCAACCTGGTGAAGGACACCCCGCGCGAGCAGTACCTCCTCGACTCCGCCCAGCACGGGATCGCCATGAACCCCCGCGGGACCAAGATCTGCGTCGCCGGCACCATGTCCGACTACGCCACCGTCGTGGACGCCCGCACGTTCGAGCGGGGCACGCTCATCAAGGGCGGTCTCAAGCCCTACTGGGTGACGCCGAGCTGGGACGGTCGGACCTGCTACATCTCCTGGAGCGGCTCGGACAAGATCTCGAAGATCTCCTACCGCACCGGCCGGATCACCCAGAGCGTCGCGGTGGGCGACCACCCGCAACGGGTCCGCAACGGCTTCGTCGCGACCTCGCTCGTGGACGGGCTCTGAAACAACCCGCGTGCGAGCTACGGGTCGCGGGTGATCTGGAAGACCTGGCTCGCCACCGTCTGGTCGGGCTGAGCGCCGTTGCCGAGGAAGCCGTGGGCGTGCAGGCTGTCGAGCTGCTCGACCAGCGACGGGTCGTCGGAGGCGTCCACCGCAGCCGCACCGCTGGTGTAGTGGCTGAGGCTGTGGTTGTCGCCGATGTCGGTGCCCTGGGCGTCGAACTGGACGGTCACCTGCTGGGCTGAGTCCGGGTTGTCCTCACCGTCGAGCAGCGGCACCACGTCGCCCTGGTTCTCCAGCGAGAGGACGTGGGTGCCGGGCGGGAACCCGTCGACCTGTGCGGTCGGGGAGCCGGCGGTCACGACGTTGGTGACGTTGTAGTCGCTGCCCTGGCTCAGGATCGCCGCCGCCTCCATGCCGCCCTGGGAGTGCCCGGCGAGCAGCACCGGGTCGCCGGGGTGGATGCCCGCGGCGTCCATGGCGTGCTGGATGCCCTGCAGGTAGGCGTTGTCCTGGCCGTGGATCAGCAGGAAGTTGGTGGGCATGTCCCGCACGTCGCCGTCCTGGGTCCACGGCAGCGTCGCCAGGTCGTCGGTCCCGGGCAGGTAGACGATGTGCCGGATGTGGCCGTGGCCGTCGTCGATCGTCTGGATCTCGATCGTGCCGTTGTTCTCGGGGTGCTGCTCGTCGGACAGGTCGTTGGTCTGGTCGAGGTGGGCCAGCAGGTCGGCGAGGCTCCCCGGCTGGGTTCCGCCGCTGTCGACACTGAGGTCGCTCGGCCGGACCTGGACGTCGCCGTCGTCGCCGTAGAGCAGGGCCAGCAGGCCCGCCGCCGACTCCGTGTCGGGGGTGAGCGAGGGGATCCCGAACGGGCCGCCCGGGGTGAGGGGGGTCGTGCCGTCCCAGAGGCCGTCGAGCAGGCCGCCACCGCCGTTGATCAGGTGCTGCATCACCTCGGGGTGGTCGGCGAGCCAGTCCTGCAGCGCCTCGCCACCCCCGGCGGCGTCCTCCTCGAGCTGCTGCTGCAGGGCGGGGGGCAAGTTCTGCCAGACGACGTAGGCCAGGGGCCCGACCGTCACGGCGGTGGCCAGCAGTGCCGGGATCGACGCCGTCAGCGTGAACCCGATGGCGCGGCCGACGAGGTGGTCGACGGCCTCGAACGTGAGGTGGACCAGCTCGTCGGCCTCCTGCAGGACGCGGACCGTGACCCGGATCAGCACCGCATCGGTCTCCCACCCGAGCGACTCGACCAGCACGCCGTCCGGGCCGGTCGTGGCGGCCAGGACGGCCACCTCGGCCTCGCCGAAGCTGAGCGGCGACAGGATTGCCGACTCCACCAGGTCGCCGTTGTGCAGGGTGCGCCCACCGAGCGCGGCCCAGTCCCGCAACTGGTTGCCGGCCGTGTCGTACGTCGTGGCCAGCGCGAGGACCTTGGCATAGGTCGCGGCCAGCCCCTCGGAGCCGCCGGTGATCCGGGTGATCGGTGCGGGGTCGCCCCCGCCCCCGGGTGGTTTCATGCCCGGACTCCCGTCACGAGGCGGGCGACCTCGACGCCGAGTCGCAGGGGCTCGACCGGCTCGACCCGCACCATCGGGGTCTGCCCGGAGGTGTGCGGGGTGAGCGCACGCCAGCCGTCGGGGAAGAGCAGCCAGCTGACCCACCCCGCCTTCCGGGAGCCCCGGCGGCCGAGGCCGGAGACGACGGTCTGCATGCGGCCGAGGGTGCTGGCGTGGAGGAGCCGCAGCTGCTCGTCGCTGGCGGCCGGCCCGAGGGGGGCCTCCGCGTCGTCGACCCGGACCCTGCCCACGTGTCGCCGGACGAGCTCGCCGAACACGTCCTCGCGGTGCAGGCGCAGCGCCTCGCCGGTGCCGAGCAGGAGCTCGTGCGGCAGCTCCACCACGCGGGCGGGTGGGGCGGCGCTGGTCGTCGGCGTGGGCACGGTGACCGCGCGGGCGAGCTCGACCTGCCAGAGGTCGTCGTCGAACCAGCCGAGCTCGAGCAGGGGAGAGCCGGCCGTCGCGAGCGTGGTGACCCGTCCCGCCCGCAGCCGCTGCCACGAGTGGACCTGCGCGATCCCGGACGCGGCGGCCGCGCGACGCACGGAGACATCCACCTCGACGAGCACCTCCGGCGCGCCGAGGACGGCCATCGCGGCCACGACCTCGGGGTGCAGCTCGCCGTCCTCGGTGAGGAGCCGCAGCTGCCGCAGCTCGGCCTCGGGGTCGGGCGCCGGGTCAGCGGCGGGAGCCTGGTCCGCCCGGGCGCCCGGGGCGTCGAGGGCGCGCAGGGTCCGTGACGGCTCGGGCAGGTGGTGCCAGGGCAGGGGGGTGTCGGTGAGCTCCGCGACGTGCTCGACGGTGGTGCGGGAGATCCGGAACCGGCGCGGCAGCCGGGCCACCGGGTCGGTCAGGGGCGGCGCCGGCGTGCCGTCGAGGCGGAGCGCGACCGCGGCCATCAGCGCAGCCCCGGCAGCTCGACGTCGAGCCAGTCGCGGCTGCCGGACGGCGGCGGCACGAACCGGTCGAGCAGCTCGTCGCCGGCGTCGGGCAGCACGTGCCGGAGCCCGTCGGCCACCCCGTTGAGGATCCCGTGGCCGATGTCGGCAAGGCGGTCGCGGGCGCCGTCCACGAGGCTGCGCACCCGGTGCTCGATCGAGGCGATCAGGTCCTTGAGCCGGTCGACCTCGTGCGCGTGGTGGTCGAGGGCGTCGGCGGCGTCCTCGTGCAGGCCGGCGGTGCGGCGCAGCGCGGCGGCGCGGTCCCGGGTGCGGCGGCGCAGCGCGTCGGCCGCGAGTCCGGTCCAGTGCACCTGGTCGGCCTGGGTGACGAGGCTGTCGGCCTCGCTGCGGATGTCGGTGGCCTGGTCGCGCAGGGCGCGGGCCAGGCCGCGGATCACGGTGGTGTCGCCGTACATCTCGCACTCCTCGGGTCCGGGTCGAGGTGATGCTGCCCGGACCCCCCGCCGCGAAACGTCAGTGCGGCAGTGCTGTGGACAGGCGGTCCAGGGCAATCTCGATGTCGGCGCCCGGGCCGGCGAAGCTGAGCCGGATGAACCGGCCACCCTCGACGGTGTCGAAGTCGATGCCCGGTGCCACCGCGACGCCGGTGCGGTCGAGCAGGTCGTGGGCGAAGGCCATCGTGTCGTGGGTGAGGTGGCCGATGTCGGCGTAGACGTAGAACGCCCCGTCGGCCGGGGCCAGCTCGGTGATGCCCAGCCGGGGCAGGCCCTCCAGCAGCAGGCGGCGGTTGGCGGCGTACCTCGCGACGTGGCCGTCGAGCTCGGCGTACGACGCGTCGTCGAACGCTGCGATGCCGGCGCGCTGGGAGAGGACCGGGGGGCAGATCGTGAAGTTGCCGGTGAGCACGTCCACCGCCCGTCGCAGCCGGTCGGGCACCAGCATCCAGCCGATCCGCCAGCCGGTCATGGAGAAGTACTTGGAGAACGAGTTGAAGACGACCGCCTCCCGGCTGGTCCCCCAGGCGCTGCGCGACAGCGGGGTGTGTCCGTCGAGGGGGGCGTACTCGATGCCGTGGTAGATCTCGTCGGAGATGAGCTGGACGCCGTTCTCCTCGCACCAGGTGGCCAGCGCGGCCAGCTCGTCCGGCAGCAGCATCGTGCCCGTCGGGTTGGCGGGGCTGGCGAGGACCAGGCCCTTGAGGTCCGGGATGGCCGCGACCTGTTCGACCGTGGGCTGGAAGCGGGTCTCCGGCCCGGTCGCGATCTCGACGACCTCGCAGCCGAGGGCGCTCAGCACGTTGCGGTAGCAGGGGTAGCCGGGTCGGGCCATCGCCACCCGGTCGCCGTTCTCGAACGCCGCGAGGAACGCGAGCAGGAAGCCGCCGCTGGAGCCCGTGGTCACGACCACCTCGTCGGCGCTGACGGCGATGCCGTGCGTGCGGCGGTGGTGCCCGGCGATCGCCTCGCGCAGCTCGAGGAGCCCGGTCGCGGGCGTGTAGCCCAGCGCGTCGCCCGAGCTGAGCAGCCGGAGCGCCTCGTCGCGAACCGGTGCCGGGGCGCCCGTGCTGGGCTGGCCCGCCAGCAGGTCGACCAGGTCGCCGTGGGTGCGCTGGCGTGCCGACGCCGCCGCCAGCAGGTCCATCACGTGGAACGGCGGCACGTTGGCGCGGCTCGCCACCTGGAGTCGGTCGCTCATGTGGCCTCCTTGCTCTGCAGGATTCCCCGGTTACCCGGGGGTTCCTGACGTTATCGGGCGAAGCTTCGGCCGATAACGTCAGGTTTCACCGGTTGACCGGGGATCCCGACGCCGCGCGCCGGCCCGCACGCCGGCCGAAGAACGAGCCCTCGCCGAGCTGGGTGCCGGAGCAGTAGCCCTTGCCGTCCTGGGCGAGGTTGGAGGCGCAGGCGCCGGCGGCGTACAGCCCGAGGACCACCGAGCCGTCGGCGCGCTGGACCTCGCCGTCCACGGTGGTGCGCATGCCGCCGAGGGTGAAACCGGCATAGAGCGCGTGGCCCAGCCGCAGGTCGAAGACCGCCCACGGGCCCTTGTCCTGGGGTGCCAGCCAGTCCGGGCTCTTGTGGAAGTCGGGGTCCTCGCCGCTGCGCGGCGTACTCGTTGTAGCGGGCCAGGGTCTCCTGGAGCGAGCCGTCGGGCAGGCCCAGCCCGGACTCCATCTCCTCGACCGTCTCGTACCCGTCGAGGAACGGCACCAGCGGCATCTTCGGGTACTCCACGTGCTCGCTGTCGACGATGAGGTACGCCGCGGAGTCGGGCTGCTCCATCACGAACTGGCTGGTGCGCGAGTGGTAGGAGTCCTCGGCCACGAAGCGGCGGCCCGCCTGGTTCACGATCAGGCCCGTCACCAGGATCGACGGGGGGTAGACCGGCGCGGTGATGAACGGCTCGTTCATGTGCTTGAGCTCCGCGCCGACGAGACGGCCGAGCCGGATGCCCAGCCCGTCGTCGTACGTCGATCCCAGCGTGAACAGCTTCGACCCGAGCGCGGGCGTGTGCTCGGCGACCATGTCCGCGTTCATCACGAAGCCGCCGGCGGCGATCACCACGGCGCGGGCGCGCACGAGACCGGTCTCGGCGAAGCGGCGCCAGGCGAGCCCGGCGATGCCGCCCGCCGTCGTCGGTGACGAGGTGGGTCGCCCCGGTCTCGTAGCGCACCTCGACACCGGCCTCCTCGACCCGCTCGCGCAGGAGGTCCATCACCAGCCGGGTGCCCTCGGTGTCGCCGGGCACCGGGACCTTGTGGCCGCGCGGCGCGGGCACGGCCTGCTCCTTGAAGGGCCACACCTTCTCGTTGCCGGTGAACATCAGCCCCTCGGTGCCGGGCTGGATCACGGCCTTGCCGGGGAAGTAGGAGCGCTCGAACTCGAAGCCCAGCGACTCGATCCAGTCGAAGTGCTCGACCGATCCCTCGCAGTAGGCGCGGATCTTGTCGTGCTCGGGCTCCTTGGAGGTGGCGACGAGGTACTTGTACATCTCCTCGACGGAGTCCTGGTGTCCGGTGGCCTGCTGCACCGCCGTACCGCCGCCGAGGTAGAAGTGGCCGCCGGACATGCTCGAGGTGCCGCCGTGGACCGCAGCCCGCTCGAGCAGCAGCACCCGGGCCCCGGCGCGGGCGGCCTCCAGGGCTGCGCAGCCGCCGGCGATGCCGAAGCCGACCACCACGACGTCGAAGGCCTCGGCGTCCTCCGGGATCACGGAGGCGGGGAGGACCTCGGGCAGCTGGGTGCCCTTGGTCTCGACGGTCGGTTCGCCCGGGGACGTGTCTGCCATGAGCCGAGGGTAGGCCGAGTCGGGGAACTAGAACAAGTTCCAGTTTCCCGACCGTCTCGCGACGCTAGCCTGTGCGCGTGGCAGGGTGGCAGGGGCGGGTGGGCGGCGCGGTCGAGCGGCTGACGCCCGGCTACTTCGCGCTCGTGATGGCAGACGGGCATCATCTCCGTGGGGATGCACCTGAGGGCTTCGAGGTGATCTCGGCGATCCTGTTCGTCGTCTGCGCGACGGCCTTCGTCGTGCTGGTGCTGCTGACGGGCTGGCGGCTGCACGCCTACCGGGCGTCCGTGGTCGACGACTTCGCCGACCCCCGCCGGGCGTTCGGCTTCTTCACCTTCGTCGCGGGCACCAACGTGCTCGGGGTGCGGCTCGCGGCGCAGGGCTGGACCTCCGGGGCGGCGGCCCTGCTGGTGCGTGTCCGGCGTCCACCTGGCTGGTGCTCGGGTACGTCGTGCCCTGGACCGCCGTGCTCGGCCGGCAGGAGCGGCCGGTGATCGCGACCGCCAACGGGACCTGGTTCATCTGGGTGGTGGCCAGCCAGTCGGTCGCCGCCTCGGCGGCCAGCCTCGAGCCCGTCTTCGACGGTGCCCGACGCGAGCTCGCCCTGCTCGCGGTCGTCTCCTGGTCGGTCGGCGTCTTCCTGTACGGCGCGGTCGCCGTCTTCGTGTCGATGCGGCTCATGCTCTACGACCTCACGCCCGAGGACCTCACGCCGCCGTACTGGGTGGCGATGGGTGCCGTCGCGATCACGGTGCTCGCGGGTGCCCGCATCGTCGAGATGGCGGACGCGCCGATGGTGGCCGCGACCCGGGACCTGATCGCCGGCCTCGCCGTCGTGTTCTGGGCGTTCGCGACCTGGCTCTTCCCGGTGCTGGTCGCCGCCGGCTGGTGGCGGCACGTCCGCCGGCGCGTCCCGCTGCGCTACGAGGCCACCCTGTGGTCGGTGATCTTCCCGCTCGGCATGTACGCCGTGGCCGGCATCTACCTCGGGGAGGCCGACTCCCTGCCGCTGGTCTCGCTGATCGGCAGCACCGAGCTCTGGGTCGCCTTCGCAGCCTGGGTCCTGGTGTTCGGCGCCATGGTCCGACACCTCACCCGCACCCTGCTCCTGGCGCGCTGACCGAGCGCGGCCAAGGCGCGGCCGAGCTGCCTCGCACCGATAGACTGCGCGTCCGCCGCCCCTGCTTCTGCTCGAGGTGACACCTGTGACGTTCGATGTCCACCAGCTCGACTCCTTCGTGCTGGTGGGCTCCGTGGTCACCCTGGTCGCGATCCTGGCCGTGCGGCTCTCGTCCCGCGCCGGACTGCCCAGCCTGCTGATCTACCTCCTGATGGGCGTCGCCCTCGGCGAGGCCGGCGTCGGCATCGGCTTCGAGAACGCCGAGGTCGCCCACTCGCTCGGCTTCGCCGCACTGGCCGTCATCCTGGCCGAGGGTGGTCTCACCACCAGCTGGCGTGAGGCGAAGCCTTCGATGAAGCTGGGCTTGTCCCTGGCCACGATCGGCGTGACGGTCTCGGTGGCCGTCGTCGCGGTCGTCGCCCACTACGTGCTGGGCCTCCCCTGGGAGCTGGCGGTCCTGCTGGGCGCCGTCACCTCGCCGACCGACGCGGCCGCCGTCTTCTCGGTGCTCCGCGTCGTGCCGTTGCCGCGCCGCCTGACCGGGTCGCTCGAGGCGGAGTCGGGACTCAACGACGCGCCCACCGTGGTCCTGGTGACCCTCATCTCCACCGGAGCCGTGGCCGAGAACGGCGCCCTCGGCACGATCGGCATCGTGGTCTTCGAGCTGGTCGCCGGTGTCCTCTTCGGCCTGGCCGTCGGCTTCGGGGGGGCCTGGATCATGCGCCGCGCCGCGCTGCCGTCGTCGGGTCTCTACCCGCTCGCCGTCCTCACGCTCACCTTCATGGCGTACGGCGCCGCCGCCGCGGTCCACGCCTCCGGCTTCGCCGCGGTGTACGTCGCCGCGCTGGTGCTGGGCAACAGCGAGCTCCCGCACCGGGCCGCCACCCGCTCGTTCGCGGAGGGTGTCGCCTGGCTGGCCCAGATCGGGCTCTTCGTCATGCTCGGGCTGCTGCTCTCGCCCGGCCGGATCAGCCTGTCCATCGTCGGGCTGGCGATCGCGGCGGGCCTGGTGCTGACCTTCGTGGCCCGGCCGCTGTCGGTGCTCGTGAGCTCCGTCGTCCAGCCGATGCCCTGGAACGAGCTGGCCTTCATGTCCTGGGCGGGCCTGCGCGGCGCCGTCCCCATCGTCCTCACCACGATCCCGCTGGCCGAGGGGGTCGACGGCTCGCAGAAGCTCTTCGACCTCGTGTTCGTCATGGTCGTGATCTACACGCTGCTCACCGGTCCGACGTTGCCGCTGGTGGCGCGCCGGCTGCGGGTGGCGAGGCGGTCCGAGCCACGCGGGCTGGAGGTGGAGGCGGCCCCGCTCGAGCGGATCGCGGCCGACCTGCTCCAGGTCACGATCAGCCCCGTGTCCAAGATGCACGGGGTCGAGGTGGGGGAGCTGCGGCTGCCCAAGGGCGCCTCGGTGTCGATGGTGATCCGGGACGGGGAGACGCTCGTCCCCGAGCGGCGTACGGTCCTGCGCCACGGCGACGACCTGCTGGTGGTGACCCCGCGCCGCGTGCGCGAGCAGACCGAGCAGCGGCTGCGCCAGGTGAGCGACGGCGGTCGCCTCGCCCAGTGGCTCGGCGAGCGGCGTACGTCCTAGCTGCTCGGTGGGCCGCAGACCTCGACGTCGTCGAGTGCCCGCACGGCCTTGCGGCCGGCGACCAGCTTCTGGAAGGCGTCCCCGACCACCACGAACACCCCGGCTCCGGCGGCCGAGCGCCGCACGACCTCGGTGTCCGGGCCGAACCGGCTCGCCACCAGCCGCACGGCCGGGTTCCTCGGGTCCTTGGTCCAGATCTCGACCTTGGCCACCCGGGTGCCGACGGGCGCGTTGCCGCTGTCACCGGCGCCGAAGCCCTGTTCGCCGAGGAGCTGCATGGTGCGCCCGGCCAGGCCTTCGCGGTTGCCGGCGTTGAAGACGCTGACGACCACCTGGTCGGGGTAGACCTTCTCGCCCCGGGCGATCGGACGGTCGACGCACGTGGGCGGGTCGGCCGCCTCGGGGAAGGGCTCGGTCAGGGACGACCAGCCCCAGGCGGCGCCGACGAAGAGGATCACGCCGAGCACCGCGATGGTGACCGCGGTCCGGGCCCCGTCGCCCATCAGTCCGCCACCACGTGGACGCGGGCGTGCAGGACGTTGCGCTGCTGGAGGGCTGCGCGCAGAGCGCGGTGCAGCCCGTCCTCGAGGTAGTACTCGCCGTGCCACTCGACCACATGGGCGAACAGGTCGCCGTAGAAGGTCGAGTCCTCGTCGAGGAGGGCGGCCAGCTGGAGGGTGTCCTTGGTGGTGACGAGCTCGTCGAGGCGCACCTGGCGTGGGGGCACGGCCGCCCATCCCCGGGAGGTGAGCCCGTGGTCGGGGTAGGGCCGGCCGTCACCGACGCGCTTGAAGATCACGTCCGCGACTATAGCCAGCGGGGTCTCCTATGCTGCCGGGCATGACGGAGACAGGTGGGTCCCTGGACGCGCAGAGCGACCCGATCGCGCAGGCGGTGGCTCCGGGTTACGCCTTCGAGGGGCCGGCGCTGGAGCTCGGCGGGCTGATGCTGAACGCGACCGACCTGTCCGCCGTACCCATCCGGATCCCGCTCGCGATGCTGAACCGGCACGGCCTCGTCGCCGGCGCCACCGGCACCGGCAAGACCAAGACGCTCCAGCTGCTCGCCGAGCAGCTCAGCGCCGCCGGCGTCCCCGTCTTCGCCGCCGACATCAAGGGGGACCTCTCCGGGCTCAGCACTCCCGGTGTCGCGAGCGACAGGACCGCCGCGCGCGCGGCCTCCGTCGGGCAGCAGTGGGCCGCGACCGGTTTCCCGGTCGAGTTCTACGCACTCGGTGGCCAGGGTGCCGGCATCCCGCTGCGGGTGACGATGACGGCCTTCGGGCCCACGCTGCTGAGCAAGGTGCTGGGGCTCAACGACACCCAGGAGTCGAGCCTCGGGCTGGTCTTCCACTACGCCGACCGGGCCGGGCTGCCGTTGCTGGACCTCGCGGACCTCCGGGCCGTGGTCGGGTTCCTGACCAGCGCCGAGGGCAAGGCCGACCTCAAGGAGCTGGGCGGCCTGTCGTCCGCGACCGCGGGCGTGATCCTCCGCGAGCTGATCGCCTTCCAGGACCAGGGCGCCGACGCGTTCTTCGGGGAGCCCGAGTTCGAGTCCGCCGACCTGCTCCAGACCACGCCGGACGGCAAGGGCCTGATCAGCATGGTCGAGCTGCCCAACCTCCAGGACCGGCCGGCGATCTTCTCGACCTTCCTCATGTGGCTGCTCGCCGACCTGTTCCACGACCTGCCCGAGATCGGTGACGTCGACCGCCCCCGGCTGGTCTTCTTCTTCGACGAGGCCCACCTGCTCTTCCACGACGCCTCGGACGCCTTCCTCGACCAGGTCGCCCAGACCGTGCGACTCATCCGCTCCAAGGGGGTCGGCGTCTTCTTCGTGACCCAGAGCCCGACCGACGTCCCCGACGAGGTGCTGGCCCAGCTCGGGTCGCGGGTCCAGCACCAGCTGCGTGCGCACACGCCCAACGACGCCAAGGCCCTGCGGGCAACCGTGAACACCTACCCGACGTCGGCGTACGACGATCTCGGCGAGGTGATCACCAGCCTCGGCATCGGGGAGGCGATCGTGACGGTGATGAACGAGCGCGGGGCGCCCACGCCGGTGGCGTGGACGCGCCTGCGAGCACCCGAGTCGCTGATGGGCCCGGCGGACCCGGCCGCGATGGACGCCGTCGTGCAGGCGAGCCCCCGCCACGCGAAGTACGCCGAGTCCGTCGACCGCGAGTCCGCCCGCGAGAAGCTCGCGGCGAAGCTCGAGGCCGGCGCGGCGAAGGAGGCCCAGGAGAAGGCCCAGCGAGGCCCAGGAGAAGGCGGAGGAGGCCCGGGCGAAGGAGCCGGCCCGCAAGCCGCAGGGCTCCGCCCGCCGGCCCACCCCCAAGGCAGGCCCCAGGAGCAGCAAGGACGAGGGCATCGTCCACGACGTCGTCACGTCGGGCGCCTTCAAGGACTTCATGCGCACCGCCGCCCGCGAGATCGCGCGCGGGATGTTCAACACCGGCCGGCGCTGACGCGGCGCCGGCCGGTCGTCGCGGTCAGGCCGACCAGCGGACCGAGTCGTCCACGAAGTCGGCGAGGGCGTGCACCCCGCGGAGGTCCTGGCGGGCCTCCATCAGGCTGGTGAGCGCCTGCGAGTGCCGCGTCTGCAGCCGCGCGCGCTGCTCGCGGACCTGCTCGATGTCCCGCTCGATCGGTGTCTGGTGCTCCATGTCGTCCCCCTGGCAGTTGGTGTGCTGCTTGATTCTTCAACAGCCAGGTCGCCGGGAGGTTGACGCGTGGTTACGTCTCTGTGTCGGGCCGGACGTGCTCTACCTTTCACCCGTGGACGACATCGCCGAGATCAGCCAGCTGAAGTACCGCTACCTGCGCACGCTCGACACCAAGCAGTGGGACGAGTTCGAGGCCTGCTTCCTGCCGGAGGTGACTGCGGACTACAACGGCCTCGAGTTCGCCGACCGGGCCGCGCTCGTGGGCTACATGCGCGAGAACCTCGGCCCCGGCATGATCACCATGCACCACGTCCACCACCCCGAGATCGCCGTCGACGGCGACGTGGCCACCGGCCGCTGGTACCTCCACGACAAGGTCATCGTGGAGGCCTTCCGCTTCATGCTGGAAGGCGCGGCGTTCTACGAGGACCGCTACGTGCGTACGCCGGACGGCTGGCGGGTCTCGCACACGGGCTACCGGCGGACCTTCGAGGCGACGTACTCCCTCGACGACCTGCCGGGCTTCAAGGTGACGGGACCGGGGATCCACACCGACTGACGGCCCTACAGCACCTTGGAGAGGAACGAACGCGTGCGCTCGTGCTGCGGGTTCGCCAACACCTCGACCGGGTCGCCCTCCTCCACGATGACGCCGTCGTCCATGAAGACCAGCTTGTCGCCGACCTCCCGGGCGAAGCCCATCTCGTGGGTGACGACCATCATCGTCATGCCCTCGGAGGCCAGCTTCTTCATCACCGCCAGGACGTCCCCGACCAGCTCGGGGTCCAGCGCCGAGGTCGGCTCGTCGAAGAGCATCATGTCGGGGTCCATCGACAGGGCGCGGGCGATGGCCACGCGCTGCTGCTGGCCGCCGGAGAGGTGCGCGGGGTAGGCGTCCTCCTTGCCGGCCAGGCCGACCTTGGCGAGGTTGGCCCGGGCGATCTCCACCGCCTCGTCCTTGCTGCGCCCGCGGACCCGCTGCTGGGCGATGCACAGGTTCCGCATCACGTTCATGTGCGGGAACAGGTTGAACGACTGGAACACGATGCCGATCCGGCTCCGCACGTCGTCCAGGTCGGCTTCCGGGTCGCAGATGTCGATGCCCTCGACCAGGATCGTGCCCGACGTCGGGTCCTCGAGCCGGTTGACGCAGCGCAGCAGCGTCGACTTGCCCGACCCCGACGGGCCGATCACGCAGACCACCTGGCCGTGGTTGACGTGGAAGTCGATGCCCTTGAGCACCTCGTTGTCGCCGAAGTACTTGTGCAGGTCGCGGACCTCGATGGCTCGTCCGGACTGCTTCTCCGTGGGGACCGTCATGAAAGTCACCGTGCCCTCCGTTGGCGCTTCTCGAGCCAGGCGACCAGGCGCGTGAGCGGAAGCGTGATGATCAGGTAGAGCAGGGCGGCCTGGATCAGGCTGGTGGACGTGCCCGCGGTGGGCCCGGAGGTGATGAGGTCACGAGCCACGGTGGTCAGCTCGCGCTGGTCGACCTGGACGCCGATCACGAACAGCAGCGCGGTGTCCTTGATCAGCAGCACGAACTCGTTGGTCAGTGGAGGGATGACGATCCGCAGTGCCTGGGGGAGGACCACCGAGACCGTGGTCCGCCCGGCGCTCATGCCCAGCGACCTGGCCGCCTCCGTCTGTCCCTTCGGCACCGCCTGGATGCCTGCGCGCAGCGTTTCCGCCATGTAGGCGCCCGCCACCAGGATGAGTGCGAGCAGTCCGGCGCCGATCAGGCCGCCCGGCGGGCTCCACCCGAACGCGATGGGTACGCCGAACGCCATCACGAGGATGACGATCAGGGCCGGCAGCCCGCGGAAGAACTCGATGTACCCCGTCGCCAGCCATCGGTACGGCGCCACCGGGGACAGCTTCATCAGCGCGAGCACGATGGCAAGGGCGAAGCCGAACACGAAGGCGATGAACGTGTAGATGACCGTGTTCTTGACGCCGATCGTGATGAGGTCGTCCCAGTTGCCGTCGCGTCCCCAGCCGGCCGAGTCGAAGAAGTTGTCCTTGACGGCCGCCCAGTTCACGAGGGCGCCCGCGAGCACGATCGCCAGCACCAGGATCGCGTAGAGGACGCCGTTGCTCAGCTTGCGCTTGGTGGTGCGTTTCACGAGCGACCCCTATGCCTGCGTCGAGACCTGCCGCGACGTCACTTCGTCGAGAAGTACTTGTTGTAGAACTCGTCGTACGTGCCGTCGTCGCGCATCTTCTTCAGCTGCTCGTTGACGTCGTCGACCAGCGCGGTGTTGCCCTTCTTGATGGCGAGCCCGTACTGCTCGTCGGTGGCGTACTCCTGGACGATCTCGAAGCCGCCGGCATTCGCGTGGTCCAGGTTGACCGGAAGGTCCTGGAGCAGCGCGTCGACCTGGCCGGCCTTGATCGCCTGGTACATCTCCGCGTCGCTCGGGAACGTCACGATGTCGGCGTCGGGGGCGTTCTCCTCGGTGTAGGTCTTCCCGGTGGTGCCCTGCTGGACCCCGACCTTCTTGCCGGCGAGGTCGTCGATGCTCTTGATGTCCGAGCCGGTCGGAACGAGCAGGGACTGCTTCGAGTCGTAGTAGCCGTCGCTGAAGTCCAGGTTCTTCTCGCGGTCGGGGGTGATGGTCATCGCGCTCGCCCCGATGTCGCACTGGCCGGAGTTCAGCGCCAGGCCGCTCTGCAGCGGGTCGAAGGCGGAGTCCTTGACCACCAGCTTGAGGTCGAGGCCCTGGGCGATCTCGGAAACGATGTCGATGTCGAAGCCCTTGAAACCGGTGGGCGAGCCCTTGTCGAAGTCCTCGAACGGTGGATAGGGGACGTCGGAGCAGACGGTGAGCGTGCCGGCCGAGATGAGCTGGGCCCCGCTCTTCGTGGTCTCGCCGCCGTCCCCGCCGCAGGCGGTCAGCGAGAGGCCGATCACAGAGGCGGCCAAGACGGCCGCGAGGCGACGAGTCTTCATGGATGACACGATATTCCGCACAGGGGCGTCCGCGTCCCGGACGTTCTGGCGTACCCCAAATTGGTGGCGCCGGCGGTCGGCGCCGGGCTCGGCCCAGGCCGTCCACGCCGACCGCTCCGCGCGGCGTACCGACTGACGGGTCCGTCCCGTCAGAGGGTGTGCTCCGTCCAGGCGACCTGCACGACCTCGATGCCACGGTCGCGCGAGATCAGCCGGCCCCGGCCGGGAGGTGCCGGCTGCGGCTTCTGGTTGCCGATCAGCGGGCCCTCGTCGGGGCTGCCCGAGAGCAGCAGCCCCGGCATCGCCAGGTCGCGCATCGACTGGAGCACCGGCTCGTAGAGGGCGCGCGAGGCGCCGCCCGAGCGCCGGGCGATCGCGAGGTGCAGGCCGGTGTCGCGGGCCTGGGCCATCAGCGGCTGCAGCGCCTGCACCGGCGAGCTCTGCTGGGTGGCGACCAGGTCGTAGTCGTCGACGACCACGAACACCTCGGCGCCCTGCCACCACGAGCGGTTGCGCAGCTGGTCGGGAGTGACGTCCGGGCCCGGGATCCGGTTCTCGAGGTACGTCGCGAGGTCGCGGATCGCGGGCTGGGCCTGGGTCGCCGAGGTCAGGTAGTTCAGGAGGTACTCGTCGGGCACCTCCCCGAGCAGCGACCGCCGGTAGTCGACGATCACGATCTGCGCCTCCGCCGGGGTGCGGGTGCGCATGATCTCCTTGACGTAGGCCCGCAGCACCGCGCTCTTGCCGGACTGCCCGTCGCCGAAGACCAGCAGGTGCGGCTCGGCGTCCGGGTCCAGCGCCACCGGCGCCAGGTCCCGCTCGTTGATGCCGAGCAGCAGCGACCGGCCGCCCTGGGCCGGCGTCGCCTGCAGGCGCACCGTGTCGAGGTCGATGCGCTCGGGGAGCAGGCGCAGCTTGGGGCCGGTCGGGCCGGTCCAGGCAGCGGAGATCCGCTTGATCAGGTCGTCGACCCCGTCGCCGAGGGTGTCGGCCTCGGCGGTGCCGTCCACCCGGGGGAGCGCGGCGAGGAAGTGCAGCTTGCCGTGCACCAGGCCCCGACCCGGACGCCCGGTCGGCACCAGGGTCGCGACCTTCCGGTCGATCTCGGAGTCCATCGGGTCTCCGAGCCGCAGCTCGAGCCGGGTGCCGAACATGTCGCGCATCGCGGCCCGGAAGTCGGCCCACCGCGCCGCGCCGGCGACGATGTGGAGCCCGAAGGTGAGACCGCGGGTGGCGAGCTGTTGCAGCTCCATCTCGATGTCGTCGAAGTCGGCGCGCAGGGTGCTCCAGCCGTCGACGACCAGGAACACGTCGCCGTAGCCGTCGTCGGCACGGCCCGCCGCGCGACGCGAGCGGTAGGTCTCGATCGAGTCGATCCCGTTGGCCCGGAAGTAGGCCTCGCGCCGGTCGACCACGCCCTGGACCTCGGCGATGATCCGGCGTACGACGTCGGGCTCGGACCGCGAGCCGACACCCGCCACGTGCGGCAGCTGTGCCAGCGGGGAGAAGGTGCCGCCACCGAAGTCGAGCACGAAGAACTGCGTCTCCTGCGGCGTCGTCGTCAACGACATGCTGGTCACGACGGTGCGCAGCAGCGTGCTCTTGCCGCTGCGCGGGCCGCCGATGACGGCGACGTGACCGCTGGCGCCGCTGAGATTGACGGTCAGGGTGTCGCGGCGCTGCTCGCGCGGCCGGTCGACGGTGCCGAGGGGTACGACGAGCCCGCCGAGGCCGCGCCACTGCGGGGAGACCAGGCCGAGCTCGGGGTCCTCGATCAGGTCGCCCATCAGCTCGTCGAGGGTGTCGGGGACGTCGAGCGGCGGCAGCCACACCTGGTGGGCGGCAGGTCCGTGCCCGGTCATGTGCTCGACCGCGATGTCCAGGAGGGTCTGCTGGTCGTCCTGGCGGGGGGTCGGCGTGGGCTCGGGGTCGGGCTCGGGCACGTCGAGCGTGTGCACCTCGGAGATCGTGAACGGCAGGATCCCCTTGAGGTGGCCGCCCTCGTCCCGGCGCACCCGGACGCGTCCGGAGGGAGGTCCGGAGACGTAGGCCGCCTTGAAGCGGAGCAGGGTCGACTGGTCCGGCTTGAGGTAGCCCAGGCCCGGGACCGCGGGAAGCTCGTAGGCGTCCGGGACGCCGAGGACGGAGCGCGACTCGCCCGCACTGAACGTGCGCAGCCCGACCCGGTAGGACAGGTGCGACTCGAGCCCGCGCAGCCGGCCCTCCTCCAGGCGCTGCGAGGCCAGCAGCAGGTGCAGGCCCAGGGACCGGCCGAGCCGGCCGATGGCCACGAACAGGTCGATGAACTCGGGCTTGGCCGAGAGCATCTCGGAGAACTCGTCGACGACGATGAACAGCGAGGGCATCGGCTCGAGGTCCTCGCCGTTGGTGCGCGCCTTCTCGTAGTCGCGGATCGAGGCGAAGTTGCCCGCGTCGCGCAGCAGCTCCTGGCGGCGCACCATCTCGCCGGACAGGGCGTCCTGCATGCGGTCGACGAGGGTGAGCTCCTGGGAGAGGTTGGTGATCACGGCGGACACGTGGGGCATCCCGGACATGCCGGCGAACGTCGCGCCGCCCTTGAAGTCGACCAGGACCATGTTGAGCTGCTCCGGCGAGTGGGTCATCGCCAGCCCCAGCACCAGCGTGCGCAGGAACTCCGACTTGCCGGAGCCGGTCGCGCCGATCACCAGGCCGTGGGGGCCCATGCCCTGCTGGGCGGACTCCTTGATGTCGAGGTGGATCAGCGAGCCGCCCTCGCCGAGGCCGATCGGGACCCGGAGGCGGTCGCGGGCCGGGCGGGGACGCCAGGCGGCGGTGGGGTCGAAGGTCCGGACGTCGCCGAGCGCGAGCAGCTCCATGAAGTCCGAGGGCCCGGTGATCTCGCCGGTCGTGTTCTCGGCAGCCCCGGTGGCCACGGTGTGCAGGGGGGTCAGTCTCCGGGCGAACGCCTCGGCCGTGGCGAGGTCGCACCGGTCGGCGCGTCCGCGGACCGTCTCCTCGCGCAGGCGCAGCGCGTTGACCGGCAGCCGGCCGTCGTGGGCGGCCTCGCCCTCGAACTGGATGCGCAGCCGGGTCGCGTCCTCCAGCTCGTCCCAGCGCGCCGGGAGGTCGAGCAGGGTGACGCCGTGCAGCCCGTCCGGGGGTACGACGTGGTTGCCGGGGGGCAGGGTGGCCCCGTCGATGACCAGCAGGATGTGGGGGGTCGCGGGGCGCTCGTCGGCCCCGAAGCGCGGCCGGTCGCCGAGGTCGGGCGGGAGCAGGGCCGCCAGGTCGGCGAGGGAGGTCGAGACCATCCGCATAGGGCCGACCGCGTCGGACTGACGGTTGCTCAGCCCGTGGGGCAGCCACTTGATCCAGTCCCAGTGGGCCAGGTTCTGCTCCGAGGACAGCACCGCGACGACCAGGTGCTCGGGAGAGTGGAACGTGGTGGCCGAGCAGATCATGGCGCGGGCGAGGGACCGGGCCGGCTCCTCGGGGCCGCAGAGCTCCACCCGGTCGAAGGCCCGCAGGTCGATCGAGGCGGGCAGGTCGGGCTGGAGCCGGTGCACCACGAGCAGCCGGTGCAGCGCGGACGCAGCCGCCGGGTCCACCTGGTCGATGGGGGCACTCTCCGGCGGCACCAGCTCCAGGGCGAGCGGCTGCGCACAGACGCCGTACCGCACGTGCAGGAAGTTGGCGTCGGAGGTGTGGTGCTCCCAGACCCGGGAGCGCTCCTCGGCGAGGGCCGGCAGCGACGACGGGTCGGGGTGGTGCCAGGTCAGTGCCCGGCGCTGCTGGTCGGCGGCCTCACGCGCCACCTTGCGGACGTTGCCGAGGTAGCGGAGGTACTCCGTGCGCGAGCCGGTGACCTGCTGGGTGCGCTGCTTCCGCTGCCGGTCCAGCTGGACGAGGATGAAGCCCAGGGTGGCGAAGAGGAACATGCCCGCCGCGATGAAGCCGCGGCCGCCGTTCGCGCTGCCCATGGTGGCGACCAGGACGATGGAGCCCAGGCTGCCGAGCATGGGGATGGCGTTCATCAGGACGCCGCCGGCGCCTTCGTTCGCCTCGATCTGCGGCGGTGCCTGGAGCACGATCTGACCGGTCGGCATCTCGGGCTCGTCGAGCCGGCCCCCGCGCAGCGTCGTGCTCACTTCCACTGCCAGCCGGCCAGCACGGACTCCACGATCGCCTGCCGCTTCTGCGGCGAGCCGTGCAGCGCGAACTCGGCCGACACGTGCTGGCGGTCGTGGAGGACCCCGAACACGTCGAGGTCGAAGCCGTCCCCGCTCGGCCCGACCAGGTGGTACGCCGGCTCCCCGGCGACCGTGGTCTCCTCGACGAGGTCGGGCTTGGCGGGCCAGGCGCTCGTGCGCAGGTTGGCCTTCGCCAGCTGGGTCAGCGTGTCGTGGTAGCCGTAGGTGTCGGTGATCCCGAAGGCGATGTAGGCGGACGAGTGCAGGTCCTGGGCCACGATCGAGAAGTTCCTGGCGAGCACCCGCACCTGCCAGCCCCGGGGGGCGCGCACGGAGTACCACGTGGTCTCCACGCTCTTGCCCGTCGCCGGCTCGACGGCGTCGCTGCTCGCGGTGCCGGACGACGCGGTGTCGGATGCCCGGGGCGACTCGCTGGGGCTGGACGGGGTCTCGTCGGTGGCGGCCTCCGCGTCCTTGTCGCCGCATCCCGTCAGCAGCAGACCCGCCAGGGTGAGCGTGCAGAGAGCGGTGCGGAAGCGCGGCGCACGCGGCGTCGTGGTCAAGGAGTCCCCCCGAGGAGTTGAGCAGTCGGTCGATGATAGGCGGGGCGCGGTGGACCGACTACCCTGCCTCGGACGGGCGGCGGGCGCCCGTGTTCTCGGGGGGAGGCGTCGTGGCTGCTGGCACGGGCAGCGGCGAGAACCTCGCCGTCAGCGTCCACGGACCGGTCGGCGTGCTGGACCTGGTGGTGCCGTCAGGCGCCGCCGCGACCGATGTCGCCCGCGAGTACGCCGAGCAGTCCGGGCTGGCCTCGATCCCCCTGCTCTACACGCGCCTGGGCGCGCCGCTGCTGCCGGACGTGGCCCTCGCGGACGCGGGGGTCGACACCGGCGACGTGCTGGTCGCGACCGCCACCCTCCAGCGTCCTGCGGCCCCTCGAGGTCGCGCGGCTTCAAGCGTGTCGTCACCGGCTCCCGGTGCGCTGTCCGTGCTCTGGTTCTGCACCGCCGTCGGTGCGGCGGTGCTGGCGTCCTGGTTCGCGGCGCACACGCGGTCGGAGAATCTGCGCACCACGGCGGTCGCTCTCCTGCTGGCCGCCGCGGTCGTCGGTGTCCTCCCCGTCGGGCGGCTCTCCGGGCACCGTGCCCTCGCGGCGCCGGCCTTCGCGGCCGCGGCCGCATTCGCCTGGGTCTGGGACCCGCACGCGGCCCGGTTTCCCATGGTCGTCGGGTTCGCCGCGCTGGCGGCGGCCGTGACCGCCGCGGTCGCCCGTGCCCTGGATCGCCGCAACGAGGAGACGCTGCGTGTCTGGGTCACCGTCGGGGTCGCGATCTTCCTCGTGACCGGAGCCGCAGCGCTGTTCGGCTTCCCGCCCCGGGTCCCCTGGGCCCTGCTGCTCGTGGCCGCGTTGCTGGCGGCGCGGTTCGTGCCCAGCTTCGCCGTCGACGTCCCGGACCAGTACCTCATCGACCTCGAGCGGCTCGCGGTGACGGCCTGGTCGGCACGGGACCGTCCCCCCGGCCGGCGGGGGCGCTCGGTCGTGCCCCCCGCTGCGGTCGCCGCCGTGGCTGCGCGCGGCACCCGGATCGTCACCGCCTCCTGCGTCGCCGTCCTGGCCGTGGTCGCCCTCGCGGCGCCGATGCTGCTGGCCTCCGCGCCGGTGGCGATCGACCGGATCGGGGCGCGCTGCCTGGTCCTCTTCTGTGGCTGCGGACTCCTGCTCGCCGGCCGCAGCTTCCGCCACGCGGCCGCGCGGGCGCTGCTGCGCGCGGCCGGCCTCACGTGCGGGGTGGCGCTGCTGGTGTCGATGTTGGAGACGCTCGGCCCCGGCAGTACCGCGACGGTGGCGGCCGTGGCGATCACGCTCGCGGTGGCTCTCGTCGTGGTCGCGGTGGCGACCGGCCGGGGGTGGCGCTCGGCGTGGTGGTCGCGCCGGGCCGAGGTGGCCGAGGCGCTGTGCGGCTCGGCGGCCGTGGCCTCGGTGTTCGTCGCTTCCGGGGTTTTCCGCAGTTTGTGGGAATCGATCCACATCCAGGTTTAGCGAAAGGGGGTCCGGGTAGATCGTCGGTGGTCGGATTCGGGGGAATCGATTCCGCCACCGGAGTCAACAGCAACATCCACACATCTCGAGTGGCGGACATGTTCGTCACGGGGGAAGGAAATGGCGACATGTCGAACAATGCTCCCGAAATGGGACAGGGCGAAAAGACCCTCACCAAGGCCGCCGGAATGGTGGTCGACGCCAAGAAGGACTTCGACGGCTTCAGCAAGAAGCTCGATGGTCAGATTGCCGGCCTGCAGGGCAAGTGGGCCGGCGCCGGCGGTACGGCGTTCTTCTCGCTGCACCAGGCCTGGACCGAGAAGCAGAACGTGATCACGAACGCGCTCAACGAGTTCGAGGCATCGCTGACGTCCACCGAGAAGGACAACATCAACACCGACGAGACCCAGTCGGCCAACTACCACCGGACTGCCGGCCGCCTCGGCGGCTGACGCCGACGACCAGGACTGAGGAGAAAGCAATGACCCTCGACGGACTTCGCGTCAACCACGCCGGCCTCGACACCGCGGCCGAGGACATGTACCGCACGGTCAAGGACATCGACGACCGCCTGAACCGCCTGGAGCAGGAGCTGGCGCCGCTGCGCAGCGACTGGTCCGGTAACGCCCAGCAGGCCTACACCGTCGCCAAGTCGAAGTGGGACGGCGCCATCCAGGAGATGCGCAACCTGCTCGACGAGACCAGCAAGACGGTCACCCAGTCGAATGCCGAGTACAAGGCCGCCGACCAGCGCGGCGCGGCTTCGTTCGACATCTGAACCAGAAACGACTCCGGCGGGGTCGACGCCCATGGGCGTCGACCCTTTCGGGGACGTTCTCGCACGACAACCACGGGGTAGGAAGAACGCCATGTCGATTCCGGCGCTGTTCACCAGCATCGAAGATGCCTTCCAGGGCCTGTCCGACGACCTGAACATTGACCAGGTCGTCATCGATGATGTGAAGAAGAAGCTGCAGCACGCCGCTGAGCAGATGGACAACAGTCGTTTCCCGGACGTGCACGTCGCAGGATCGTCCTTCGGCAGCTCACGGACCGCGGCGGACCTCGGCTTCCACCACACCAAGGCCCACCAGGTCATCACAGACACCCTCGAGGGCGTCCTCGAGGATCTCGAACGCTTCCACCAGGGCATCCAGACCGCCGAGAGGCTGGTCGAGGAGGCCGACAGCACCAGCGCGTCGGACCTGAGCCGGAAGAAGCAGGCAGTGGAGGTTCTCGTGACCGCGTCGAGCCACTCCGACGGTGACGAGCGCAACCAGCAGTCCCGCAACGAGAACCTGCAGGGTTCTCACAACACCGAGACGGTGACGCCGTGAGCAGGGGACCGAAGGAAGCCGCCCTGCGGGCGACGCTCGCCACCGCCAACAAGACCGAGGTGGGTCGGGCGAGAAGCGAGTGGACTGCCGGGGCCGCCCTGCTCGAGGAGGTCGCGTCGGCGCTGGACGCTGCCGCCCCCGCGATCAGGAGCCAGTTCGGCAAGCAGACCGGCCCAGCGGCCGCGGAGGCCTTCTCCGCGGTGTCGTCCAAGGTCAGGGACCGCTCCACGCAGATGCGCGACGCGGGCACCGCCCTCGACAACGCCCAGGGGGCGATCGAGCACGCCGAGCAGGTGCGTGCCAGCCTCGATGTTCCCCTCGGCGACCCGCCGAAGCAGCCGACCCCGACACCGGGACCCAGCACTCCCGATGACGTGGAGAAGCAGCGCGCGTTCCACAGCGAGCAGGCCAGCTACGACGCCGAGTTCACCAGGCGTGAGAGCGAGGCGGCCGCCGCGTCCGAGCACATGGACACGGTCTACGCGCAGTCCACCGAGACCATGAAGCAGGTCCACGGGGAGCCTGACCCGCCCGACGAGCAGCCCCCGCCGCCTCCGCCGCCCCCGACCGGTGGTGGCGCCGGCGGGACCCCGTCGTCGTCCGGCGGCACGCCCACGACGACGACCCGGCACCACACGACCTCGCCGACGTCACCGTCATCCACCGCCACGGTGACCGACCAGCAGCCCCCGCAGGGCCACCAGGACACCCCGGGGACCACCAGTACGACGACGCCCCCCGTCCACGACCAGGGGCTGCCCCCGGGCACCCCGCAGGGCAGCACCCCGATCGGGAGCCCGCCCGGATCCAGCGCCACCGGCCCCACGGGGACGATCGGTGGTCCCACCGGGTCCACCGGCACGGGTTCCCCCGGAGGCCTTGGTGCGCCCGTCGGGGGACTCACCGCGGCGCTCGGTGGCGGCGTGGTGGGTGGCATGACCGGCATCAGCGGTGCCGTGCGTGGCCCCGCCGCGGTGCCGACAGGTGGTGCGGCCGGCACCGGCCGCAGCATCGGCAGCACCAGCCGGGTCGGGGGCACGGCTCGGGGTGCCCTCGGCCGCGGCTCGGGCACGACCGGTGCCGCAGGCGGTCGTGGCGCAGGCGGTTCCGCAGCTGGCTCGCGCGGCACGGCCGGAGGTGGCGCGCGTGGCGCCGGCAAGGCAGGGGCCCGCGGAGCGGCAGGTTCGCGCGGCTCCGGCGCCGGAGCCGGCCGGGGCGGCAAGAACAAGTCCGACCCCAAGAAGAGGGGCGCTGACCTCTTCGAGGAGGAGCAGGACTGGGTCGATGACGAGGGCGCCGCTCCCGGAGTCATCGACTGATCCCCGCAAGGCACCTGCTCCCGCCCGGGCCGGCCGACGAGGCCGCCCCGGGCGGTAGCATCTCAGCGGTTCGGGCCGGGTTCCGAGGCAAGCGCCTGCGGAGCCCACACAATCTTGGGGGATAGACGATGAGTCAGGCGCCCGTCAGCGCGTCCGGTCTGGTGCGGGTCACGGTGGCGTCGGGGACCCGACGCGTCGACCTCGTGCTCCCGGGCGCTGTCCCCGTGGCCGAGCTCGTCCCGGAGCTCGCGCGCAGCGTCGGGCTCCTCGACGCCGCCACCGTCTACGGCGGCTACCACCTCGTCACGCCCGAGGGTCGCGAGCTCGCGACCGACTCGGGCCTGACCATCCAGGGCGTCGAGGACGGTGGGCTGCTGACCATCACCGCCGGCATCGACGACGCGCCGCCGCGCGTCTACGACGACGTGGTCGAGGCGATGACCGACGTCGTGGAGCGCGACCTCAAGCCGTGGGAGCCCGCAGCCGGCCGGCGTACGGCGCTATCCGCTGCCGGGCTGCTCATGGCGCTGGGAGCGGTGGCCCTGCTGATCCAGCCGGAGTCCACCCTGGCCGGGGTGGCCGCCGCCGTCGTGGCCATCGGACTGGTCGCCGGCGCCGTGGTGCTCTCCCGGGCCCAGGACGAGCCCGAGGCGGCGGTGGCCGTGGCCTGGATGGGCTCCTTCTACGCCGCCGTCGCGGGCCTGATGCTCGTCACCGACGACCACTACTTCTTCGGCCTGCCCGTGGCCTGTGCGGGTGCCGGCGCCCTGCTCGTTGGGCTCGTCGCGCTGGTCGGACTGGGGGAGGGGCGCACCCTCGTCATCCCGCCGGTCGTGGTCGGCGCGATCTTCCTGGCCACCGGGCTGGTCATGCGCGCGGCGGCCTTCGACCCGGCCGTCGTGCTGACCACCACGCTGGTGCTCGTCGTCATGGCCGGCAGCGTCTTCCCCTGGCTCGCGCTCGGGGCGACCGGCACCAGCGTCGAGCAGCTCTACTCCACCGCCGACATCACCGCCGACCCCGACGACATCGACCCGCTCCGGGTCGGCGCGGACGCCCGCGTCGCCCACGAGATCCTGGTGGCCGTCTCCGCGACCGTGGGCCTGCTCCTGGTCCTGACCGCGCCGCTCGCGGTGTCGCTCGGCATCGCCGGCACGATCCTGGCCGTGCTGGCGTCCCTGGTCGTGATGCTGCGCACCCGCCAGTACCGCACCGGCTCCGAGGTCCTGGTCGGGCTCGTCTCCGGCATCCTCGGTCTCGCCGCGGTGGCCGTCTCGATGCTCTGGCTGCACCCCGAGTGGCGGCCGACGGCCGCGGTCGCCCTGGCGGCGACCGGTGCCGTGCTCCTGGCCGTGACCCTGCTGCCCTCCACGCCGTCGGTGCGTCGCGGCCGGTTCGGCGACATCGCGGAGTCGGTGGCCCTGCTGGCGCTGTTGCCCCTGCTCGTCGTCGCCGTCGGCATCTTCGCCTCGATCCGCGGCTGAGGGGCAGCCATGGCCACCAAGCGCGACCTCGTCGAGGCCTACGCCTTCAGCCGGCGCCGGCTCGTCACCGCCTTCGTCTCCGGCGCCCCCGGCGGCCGTGAGGTCGAGCCGGCGCGGCCCGGACGCACCATCGTCGGCGGCCTCGCGCTCGCCGTGCTCCTGGTGGCAGGCGCCGCCATCGCCGGCGTCTTCGCGCCCCGCGATCCCGACGACTGGAAGAAGCAGGGGCTGGTCGTCTCCAAGGAGACCGGCGCGGCCTACGTCATCCTCGAGGAGAGCAGCAACCCGGTGCTCCGCCCGGTCATCAACATCACCTCGGCGCGCCTGATCCTCCCCGACGACAGCGCGCCGACCGTCGTCTCCCAGGACACCATCGACGAGCAGATCATCGGCGACGACATCGGCATCCTCGGCGCCCCGGCCAGCCTTCCCACGCCGTCGCTGCTCATCGACACCGGCTGGACCGCCTGCACGGCGAGCGGCCGCGGGGTGCGGGTCGCCGTGACCGAGGATCCGGACGTCCAGACGGTCCCGACCGCGGGGTTCGTCGTGGAGAGCAACGACGTCTTCTACGTCATCGCCCAGGGTGGCCCGGCCGACAGCAAGACGCCCGCGGCCTACCGCTACGAGCTGCCGCCGGGCGATGAGCAGGACAACCTGCTCGGCGAGCTCGGGCTCCCGATCCGCGACAACGCGGCCCGGGTGTCCGAGGACTGGCTGGCGCTCTTCCCGCCCGGTGGCCGGCTCGACTTCGACAGCTTCGGGCTGACCGGCTTCGGCGACAAGGTCGGCTACCAGGCCAACTCGGGCGTTCCTGACGGGTCCCGCGTCGGCGACGTGGTCACGGTGGACGGCACCGACAGCTCCCTGCTCCTGACCGATCGCGGTCCGGCGCGGCTCGACGCGTTCGCGCGCACGGTCTATCGCTACGCCAAGACCCCCAGCGGCCGACTCACGCAGGGCTCACGGTTGGGCGACTCCCCGGTGGAGATCCACCAGGACGAGCCGCCCACCGGGTTCCAGACCTCGGCGTACGTCGGTGCGCACTGGCCGGAGGGTCTGCTGGAGAGCGTCCCCGGCGAGCAGTGCGCCCAGCTCACCACGGCTCCGGGTGAGGCCCCGCGGGTCCAGATCGCCACCGACCCCGGCGAGACCGCGTCGGCCGCCGACCTCCCCAACACCCGGCGGGTCCCGGCCGTGGCCGCCGGCCGGGGTGCCTACGTGCTCTCCGGGGAGTGGTCCGACACCGTCGACGGGTCGCCCTTCGTCATCGACGCCAAGGCCAAGAGCTACCCGCTCGTCGGCCAGGAGGCCGCCGGCCGCCTGGGCTACGGCGACCACCCCGTCGTCGTGGTCCCCGACAGCTGGGTGGAGCTCTTCGACCGGGGCGTCGCCCTCTCCGTCCAGGACGCGCTGTGCCCACCGGCCGCGAAGGAGGGCCAGGCGTGCGGCTGACGGCCGTCCCGGCGCTGGCGCTCACCGCGGCGCTGGCCGGGCTCGCCGTACCGGCCGTCCAGGCCCGTGCGGCCGACGTCTTCGCCTGCGTCGACATCGGCGCGGACGACCTCGTGGTCAGCGACGCCGCCGACAGCGTGCCGCTCACCCTGATGGGCGTGGACGAGGCCCACGAGATCCTCGAGTCCCGGGGCCTGGTCCCGGGGCAGGGCGTCGCCGTGGCCGTGGTCGACTCCGGCGTGTCCACCGAGAACCAGCTGATCACCGTCCGGGCGACGCGATCCTTCGTCGGCAGCTCGGCCACGGTCGAGGACCCGCACGGCACCGAGGTCGCCGGCCTGATCGCCGGGCACGCGCGCCCCGACGGCAAGCTCGTCGGCGTGGCACCCGGGGCCGAGATCGTCGACGTCCGCGTCTACGGCCCCGACCCCAGCACCGGACAGGCAGAGGTCAGTCCCGAGCGCGTCGTCGACGGGCTGAACTGGGTGGCCGACAACGCCGGTGCCCTCGGTATCAAGGTCGTCAACGTCTCGCTCGCGCTCGCCAGGGACCCGGAGCTGAAGCGCGCCGTCGGCCGGCTCCGGCAGGCGAAGGTCATCGTCGTCGCCGCCTCCGGCAACCGGCCGACCGAGGACGCCGACCCGCTCTTCGCCGGGTTCGGGGCGGACGGGGCGGAGACCGGGCCCGGGGAGGACGCGGCCGAGGCCGTCTACCCCGCGGGGTACCCCGACGTGCTGGCGGTGAGTGCCACCACCGACGGCCTGGCCGGGGCCGGTGATCCCACGCAGTACGTCCTGCCCAACACGGCCACCGACGTGGCCGCCCCGACGTACGACGCCGTCTCGGTCGGGACCAACGGCAGCACCTGCCGCGTCCGGCAGGTCGCCACGTCGTACGCCGCGGCCGAGGTCAGCGGGGTCATCGCGCTGCTGTGCTCGGCGTTCCCCGACGACACCCCGGCGCAGATCCTGACCCGCCTCGAGCGCACCGCGAGCGGCACGACCGACAACCCCACGCGCCTGCAGGGCGCGGGGGTCGTCCAGCCGGTGGAAGCGCTCACCCGGCCCCTGCACCCGGATCGGGGCGGTGCCGTCGACCACACCACGACCGACCAGGGCGGCACGCCCCGCGCGGCGGCCCCGGAGCCGGACGCCGACGTCCTCGCCGACACCCGGGACCGGGCGGTCTGGTGGGGCCTGCTGGGCGGCGGCGCACTGCTGCTCGCGCTGATCCTGCGCCCCGTTCTGGCGCGTCACCGCGACTGAGCTGGACGAGCTGGCCTGCACGAGCTGAACTGCACGAACCGGGCCGAAATGGCGAACGGCGCCGACCGAGGTCGGCGCCGTTTCGTGGCGGAGGATAGGGGATTCGAACCCCTGAGGGCTTTCACACCCAACCCGCTTTCCAAGCGAGCGCCATAGGCCACTAGGCGAATCCTCCGCGCAGGAGCATACGGGTCGCCCACCTAGGGCGTGAAATCCCCCTCCCCCCGGGGTTGGCAGGGGCCGTCTTGGTACCCGCGCACGCCCTCACCTAGACTTCGGGCCAACCCCCCGCGTGGCGGCATCTTGCCCAACTCCCCCAGGGCCGGAAGGCAGCAAGGGTAAGCGAGCTCTGTCGGGTACGCGGGGGGCCTTTTCGTCTCCGGACCTCCGGCAGTACGCCGCCGGTCCCGCCCCGCTACCGGGTGTCGGCGGGGGTGGTTAGGGTTCATGCGTGGAGTCCCCCCTCGCGTTGTATCGCCGCTACCGGCCCGAGACGTTCGCCGAGGTCATCGGCCAGGATCACGTCACGGCGCCGCTGCGAGCCGCGCTCGCGAACAACCGGGTCAACCACGCGTATCTGTTCTCCGGTCCCCGAGGCTGCGGGAAGACCACGTCGGCCCGGATCCTGGCCCGCGCCCTCAACTGCGACCGGGCCCCGGTGGCCGACCCGTGCGGGGAGTGCGACAGCTGTCGTGACCTCGCCCGGGGCGGGCCCGGCTCGATCGACGTCATCGAGATCGACGCCGCGTCCCACGGTGGCGTCGACGACGCCCGCGACCTGCGGGAGAAGGCCTTCTTCGCGCCGGTGCGCAGCCGCTACAAGGTCTACATCATCGACGAGGCCCACATGGTCACCACGCAGGGCTTCAACGCCCTGCTCAAGCTCGTCGAGGAGCCCCCGCCCCACCTGCGCTTCATCTTCGCCACGACCGAGCCCGACAAGGTGCTGCCGACCATCCGGTCGCGCACCCACCACTACCCGTTCCGGCTGATCCCGCCGCGGCTGCTGTCGTCGTACCTCTCCGAGCTGTGCGACCTGGAGGGCGTCTCCATCGAGCCCGCGGCGGTGCCGCTCGTCGTCCGTGCCGGCGGCGGCTCGGCCCGAGACACCCTGTCGGTGCTCGACCAGCTGCTCGGCGGGTCCGGACCGGAAGGGGTGACCCACGCACTCACCACCGGGCTGCTGGGCTACACCCCCGACACGCTGCTCGACGAGGTGGTCGACGCCTTCGCCGCCGCTGACGGTGGTGCGGTCTTCGGCGTGGTCGACAAGGTCATCGAGACCGGGCAGGACCCGCGCCGCTTCACCGAGGACCTGCTGCGCCGGCTGCGCGACCTGGTCATCGTCGACGCCGTCCCCGACGCCCCGGCGACCGGGCTGATCGACTGCTCGGAGGACCAGGGTGAGCGCCTCGTCGCCCAGGCCGCCCGGTTCGGCTCCGCCGAGCTGAGCCGTGCCGCCGACCTGATCGCGACCGGGCTCACCGAGATGCGCGGCGCCACTGCCCCCCGGCTCCTCCTCGAGCTGATCTGCGCCCGCGTGCTCCTGCCCGGCGCCGACCACGCCACCGGTGGCGTCCTCGCTCGCCTGGACCGCCTCGAGAAGCGCATCGCGATCACCGGTACGCCCTCCCCGCAGGCCACCCCTGCGCCCGCCGCGCCACCCGCGCAGGACCGCCCCGCCGCAAGCTCCGCGCCGAGCAACGTCGAGCCGCCACTCGACATCAACCCCACCGTCCGTCCCGTCCCGCCCACGGCCGCGGCCCAGCCCGCGCCGGCGGAGCCGGCCGCGGTGGAACCCGCGCCCCCCACCCCCGCGCCGCCCACCCCCGCGCCGCCCGCCCCGGCAGCCGCGCCCGCCGCCCCGGCGAAGGGGGCCGCCGCGCCCGCCGGCGGTCTGTCCCTCATCGACGTACGCCGCCTGTGGCCCGACATCGTCGAGGCGACCAAGCTGCGCCGCCGCGTCACCTGGATGCACCTCAGCCAGAACTGCCAGGTCGTCGCGGTCGAGGGCAAGGTCCTGACCCTCGGCTTCAGCAACGCCGGCGCCCGTGAGTCCTTCGACGCCGGCGGCAGCGCCGAGATCGTCCGCCAGGCCGCGATCGACGTGGTGGGTGCCGACTGGCGGATCGAGACGATCGTCGACCCGGGCGCCAAGGCCGACACCTCCGCGCCGCGGGTCGTCCAGTCGTCGATCCAGCAACCGCAGTCCGGCGGCGAGCCGGCCCAGGACGCACCGGCCCAGAACGCACCGACCGAGCCGCCCGGCTGGGCCTCCGACGACCCGGCCCCGTCGACCGGGGAGAGCCCGGCGAACACCGCGAACACGACGGCGGCTCCGCCCGAGCCGGCCGCCCCGGCAGCGCCGACCGATCCCGCAGCGATCGCCGCCGCCCGCGGTGCGATCCAGCAGACCCGGCAGGCCGGCGCCGACACGAGCCGGTCGAACGACCTGGCGGACGCCGATGCCGACGCCCATCCGGACGACCTCGACGCGGAGACCCAGGGACTCGACGGAGCCGAGCTGCTCCGGCGAGAGCTGGGCGCGCAGGTGATCGACGAGATCCATCACTCGTGACCGGCCGATGACACCACCAGACCACCAGCAGCACGACCCAGAGGTGAGCGCACCATGACCCAGAACCCCTTCGACGCACTCGGTGGAAGCAGCGAAAGCGGCGGCTTCGACATGAATGCCCTGCTCCAGCAGGCCCAGCAGATGCAGGAGCAGCTGCAGAACGCGCAGGCGCAGCTCACCGAGACCACCGTCGACGGCACCGTCGCGGGCGGTGCGGTGATCGTGACCGTCAACGGCGTGGGCGAGCTGGTCGGTGTCGAGATCAAGGCCGGCGGCTTCGACGGCAGCGACCCCGATGACCTGTCCGACCTCGGCGACATGATCGTCGCCGCCTACCGCGACGCGAAGGCCCAGGCCGACGCCCTGGCCGGCGAGGCCCTGGGCCCGCTGGCCGGCGGCGGCCTGCCCGGCCTCGGCGGCTAGGTCCGAGGCTGCTTTGTACGAAGGCATCGTCCAGGACCTGATCGACGAGCTCGGCAGACTGCCGGGCGTCGGTCCCAAGAGCGCCCAGCGCATCGCGTTCCACCTGCTGCAGGCCGAGCCGGCCGACGTACGTCGTCTCGCCGACGTGCTCATCGAGGTCAAGGCCAAGGTGAAGTTCTGCAGCATCTGCTTCAACGTCTCCCAGGACGAGCAGTGCCGCATCTGCCGGGACCCCCGCCGCGACCCGGCCCTGCTGTGCGTCGTCGAGGAGTACAAGGACGTCGTGGCGATCGAGCGGACCCGCGAGTTCCGCGGCCGCTACCACGTGCTCGGGGGCGCGATCTCGCCGATCGACGGCATCGGTCCCGAGCAGCTGCGGATCCGCGAGCTCATGATGCGGCTGGCCGACGGCACCATCACCGAGGTCATCCTGGCGACCGACCCCAACCTCGAGGGGGAGGCGACCGCCACCTACCTCACCCGCATGCTCAAGCCGCTCGGCTTGCGCGTCACCCGTTTGGCGAGTGGACTGCCCGTAGGCGGTGACCTCGAGTACGCCGACGAGGTCACCCTGGGACGAGCATTCGCAGGAAGGCGATCCGCCGATGACTGAGAACACCGAGGAGACGCTGGAGTCCGTCATGGACCCGACGCTCGAGGAGTTTGCCCAGCAGATCGCCGACCAGGTCGCGAGCTTCCTGCTCGCGCTCCAGGCGATCTCCCGCGAGGCCGACGGGGGCCGCGCGATCTCGTTGCTGCTGCTCGAGGTCTCGCAGGTCCTGCTCGCCGGGGCGCGTCTGGGGGTCCAGGCCGACTTCACCCCGCGGCAGGAGTACCAGCCCGACGTCGGGCCAGACCCCGATCTCGACGAGATGCGGCTGAGGCTGGCCCGGATGCTCGACAACGTCGACACCTACAGCTTCAACTTCGACCCGTACGCTCCCGAGCTCGTCACCTCGCAGCTGTCCGACGACCTCACCAGCATCGCGACCGACCTCGCCAACGGGTTGCGGCACTACAAGTCGGGCAACGTCGAGGAGGCCCTGTGGTGGTGGCAGTTCTCCTACGTCGCGTCCTGGGGCAACACCGCCAGCGCGACGCTGCGGGCCCTCCAGTCGGTCGTGACCCACGACCGGCTGGACAGCGACCTCGACGTCGACGCCGAGCACGTGGCCGTCGCCAATGAGATCCTCGGCTCGGAGGAGATCGCACCCCGGTAGACTCGGCGGCGGTCGCAGCGCAGCGCGGCGCGGGCCAGGCCGCCGGTCAGGGCGGCGACCCCAGACGCCAACCGAGCGAGGACTGAGCAAGTGGGCATTGTCGTGCAGAAGTACGGCGGCTCCTCCGTCGCCGACGCAACCGGCATCAAGCGAGTGGCCCAGAAGATCGTCGCCACCCGCAAGGCCGGCCACGACGTCGTCGTGGTCGTCTCCGCCATGGGGGACACGACCGACGACCTCCGTGACCTCGCCGAGCAGGTGACGCCGCTCCCGCCGCCGCGCGAGCTGGACATGCTGCTCACCGCCGGTGAGCGGATCTCGATGGCGCTGGTCGCCATGGCCATCGCCCAGCTCGGCCACAAGGCGCAGTCGTTCACCGGCTCCCAGGCAGGCGTGATCACCGACTCGGCCCACGGCAAGGCCAAGATCATCGACATCACGCCGGGCCGGATCGAGGCCGCCATCAAGGACGGCGCGATCGCGATCGTGGCCGGGTTCCAGGGCGTCTCCCAGGACACCAAGGACATCACCACGCTCGGGCGCGGCGCCTCCGACACCACCGCGGTGGCCCTGGCAGCGGCGCTGGGTGCCGACGTCTGCGAGATCTACAGCGACGTCGACGGTGTCTTCACCGCCGACCCCCGGATCGTTCCCACGGCCCGCAAGCTCGACCGGGTCTCCACCGAGGAGATGCTCGAGATGGCGGCCTCGGGCGCCAAGATCCTGCACCTGCGCTGCGTCGAGTACGCCCGCCGCTACAACATGCCCGTCCACGTGCGCTCCTCCTTCAACCAGAAGGAGGGCACCTGGATCATCCCCGCTCCTCCGGAAGGAACCGAGATGGAACAAGCCATCATCGCGGGCGTCGCCCACGACCGCAGCGAGGCCAAGATCACCGTCGTCGGCGTGCCGGACAAGGTGGGTGAGGCGGCCCGGATCTTCGAGGCGCTCGCCGCCAGCGAGGTCAACATCGACATGGTCGTCCAGAACGTCTCCGCGGCCGCGACCGGACGCACCGACATCTCCTTCACGCTGCCGCGCACCGACGGCCAGGCGGCCATGGGGGCCCTGGCCCGCATCCAGGACGAGGTCGGCTACGACAAGCTGCTCTACGACGACCAGATCGGCAAGGTGTCCCTCATCGGTGCCGGCATGCGCTCGCACCCCGGCATCACCGCCAAGTTCTTCGCCGCCCTCGCGTCCGCGGGCGTCAACATCGAGATGATCTCCACCTCGGAGATCCGGATCTCGGTCATCGTCGACGAGGGCCAGGTCAACGCGGCCGTCCAGGCGACCCACACGGCCTTCGACCTCGACGCCACCGAGGTCGAGGCGGTCGTCTACGGCGGGACCGGACGATGACCCGGCTCGGAGTCGTCGGCGCGACCGGCCAGGTCGGCGTCGCCATGCGCCAGATCCTCGAGGAGCGGGGCTTCCCCGCCGAGGAGGTCCGCTTCTTCGCCTCTGCCCGCTCGGCCGGCACCGTGCTGCCGTACGCCGGTCGCGAGATCACGGTCGAGGACGCCGCCACCGCGGACCCCTCCGGTCTCGACATCGCCCTGTTCTCCGCCGGTGCCACCACCTCCCGCGCGCTCGCCCCGCTCTTCGCCGCGGCCGGCGCGATCGTGGTCGACAACTCCTCCGCGTTCCGGATGGACCCCGACGTGCCGCTGGTGGTCTCCGAGGTCAACCCGGAAGCGATCGCGGCGGCCCGCAAGGGCATCATCGCGAACCCGAACTGCACCACCATGGCCGCGATGCCGGTGCTCAAGCCGCTGCACGACGCGGCCGGGCTGGTGCGCCTGATCGCCTCGACCTACCAGGCTGTCTCCGGCAGCGGCGTCGCCGGTGTGGACGAGCTGGCCACCCAGGTCCAGGCCGCGGGGGACAAGGCGCGCGAGCTGGCCTACGACGGCCAGGCCGTGAGCTTCCCCGACCCGGTGAAGTACGCCCGCACCATCGCCTACAACGTCGTGCCGCTGGCCGGCTCGATCGTCGATGACGGGCTGCTCGAGACCGACGAGGAGCAGAAGCTCCGCAACGAGTCGCGCAAGATCCTCGGCATCCCCGACCTGCGGGTCTCGGGCATCTGCGTGCGGGTCCCGGTCTTCACGGGCCACTCGCTCGCGATCAACGCCGAGTTCTCCGAGCCGATGCCGGTCGCGCGGGCCCGCGAGCTGCTCAGCGGGGCACCGGGCGTCGAGCTCTCGGACATCCCGACGCCGCTCCAGGCTGCCGGCAAGGACCCGTCGTACGTCGGGCGGCTGCGGCAGGACCCGGGCGTCGACGGGGACCGGGGCCTCGCGCTGTTCGTCTCCAACGACAACCTGCGCAAGGGCGCCGCCCTGAACACGGTGCAGATCGCGGAGCTGCTGGCCGCCCGGCTCTGAGCCACCTCACGGTGGCCGCACCGCCACGGCTCAGTGCTCGGCGGGCTCGATGAACGCCGTCGTGACCCAGTGCGAGAGCGCGAACGTCAGCACCGAGAAGAGCGGGATGGCGATGATCATCCACCAGTTGAAGAGCACGTCCACGAGGAACAGCAGGGACAGCACCGCCAGCAGCCCGACCGCGAGGAAGCTGGTGCTGCCCGGATCGGGGACGCCCCAGGCCCTGAGCAGCAGCGAGCCCAGGAAGATCATCGCGATCATGATGGCGATGAGGAGCAGCAGCCCCGGGCCTCCGCACGACGAGGTGCCCTGGGTGACCTCGCACAGGCGCAGCGACGCCCAGGTGAGGCCGACGGTGATGATGCCGACGAGGAGGCCGGTGACGACGGCGGCCGCCATGCCGCCGATGGCAGGCAGCTCGCGACGCGGCCGGGCCTGACGGCGCTGCGGCTCGGTCTTCGAGGCCGGCTCCCCAGCGGTGGCGGTGGCGGTGGCGGTGGCCGTGGGTGCCGGGATGGGTGCGGTTGCCGTGGTCTCGGAGCCGGCCCCCACCTCGTCGACGAAGAGCGGCGGCGGGGGCGGTGCGGGGGCCATGGCCTGGGTCTCCACCGTCTGGGGGGCCGAGTCCTCGACAGGCGCCCGTGCCGGCTCGGCGACCGGTGCGACCTCGGGTGGTGCGGCGGGCTCGCTCAGCGGCGCACGAACGGGCTCGGCGGGCGACGCGCTCGAGGGCTCGGTGCCCTTCTTGCGACGCTTGCGCCCGAAGCTCAACGACGGCAGCTCCAGCGAAGGGCCGTCCTTGCCAGGATCCTCATCTGCCATGGCGGGCAGTGTGCCAGACCGGGGGGCCGGGTGGCGGACCCGGACATGACACGAGGCCCGGATCCATGCTGGATCCGGGCCTCGTGCCGGCCCCGCGACAGGTGTCGCGGTGGCCACATGGTCGGGCTGACAGGATTTGAACCTGCGGCCTCGTCGTCCCGAACGACGCGCGCTACCAAACTGCGCCACAGCCCGATTGCCGGGTCCGGCACGGTGGCCGGTCCACAAGCACGGCGAGCATACCCGAGCAGTGACGGGCCCTCGAAATCGGCCCCGGATGGGGTCCGGGACGGTTGCCGGGCAGCCCGGTTCAGTCGGGTGAGGTCAGCGTCAGCAGCGTCGCCTCCGGCCGGCAGGCGACCCGGATCTGGGCATACGGGCTGGTCCCGAGACCGGCCGAGACGTGCAGCCACGCGGATCCGGGGTCACCGGGCCGGGAGTGGGCGGGGTGGCGGTGCAGTCCCTTGGCCCGGGCCGGCTCGAGGTCGCAGTTGGTGGTCAGCGCGCCCACCCCGGGCACGCAGACCTGCCCGCCATGGGTGTGGCCGGCGATGATCGCGTCGTACCCGTCGGCGGCGAACTGGTCGAGCACCCGGAGGTACGGCGCGTGCGCGACGCCGAGCCGCACGTCGGCCCCCGCGTCGGCCGGACCGGCGACGTCGTCGAGCCGGTCGTAGTCCAGGTGGGGGTCGTCGACGCCGGCGAAGGCGAACGACGTGTCGAGGACCTTGAGCGTCTCCCGGGTGTTGGTGAGGTCGAGCCAGCCGCGGCCGGTGAACACGTCGCGGAGGTCGCGCCACGGCAGCTGCGGGGTGTGGATGTTGCGCTGCCCGTCGTCGGGCAGGAGGTAGCGCAGCGGGTTGCGCAGGCTGGGGGCGAAGTAGTCGTTGGACCCGAAGACGAACACCCCGGGCACGTCCAGCAGCGGACCCAGCGAGTCGCGCACCACCGGCACGGAGTCGCGGTGCGAGAGGTTGTCGCCGGTGTTGATCACCAGGTCGGGGCGCAGGTCCGCGAGGCTGCGCAGCCACTCCTGCTTGCGGGTCTGGCCCGGGGTCATGTGCACGTCGGAGAGGTGCAGCACGCGCAGGGGGCGTCGCCCCGGGGGCAGCAGGGGCACGCTCACCCGGCGCAGGGTGAAGGCGCGCGTCTCGCTGACGGCGTACGTCGTCAGGCCCAGCCCGGCGAGGGCGCCGGCGCCCATGGCGAGCCCCAGCGTGCGGCGGACGTTGCGGGTGGGGGTCATCCGGCAAGGCTGCCACAATGGCCCGCATGAGTGCTCTCAAGGACCGCCTGCGTACCGACCTCACCACGTCCATCAAGGCGCGGGACGAGATCCGCTCCTCGACCCTGCGCATGGTCCTCACCGCCATCACCAACGCCGAGGTGGCGGGCAAGGAGCAGCGCGAGCTGAGCGACGACGACATCATCGGCGTGCTGTCCACCGAGGCCAAGAAGCGGCGCGAGGCCGCGACCGCGTTCGAGGACGGCGGGCGTGCCGAGATGGCCGCCAAGGAGAAGGCGGAAGCGGCGGTGCTCGCCGACTACCTGCCCGAGCAGCTCAGCGCCGAGGAGGTCACCGCCATCGTCACCGCCGCGATCGAGCAGACCGGCGCGGCAGGCGAGGGCATGAAGGCGATGGGCAAGGTGATGGGCGTGGTCCAGCCCCAGGTCAAGGGCCGCGCTGACGGCGGCGCGGTCGCCGCGGAGGTACGCCGCCAGCTCGCCTGACGCTGACCCGTCACTTACGGTCGTCACAAACACGCTGACCCGGCACTTGCTGTTGTGAGGTCACAACAGCAAGTGCCGGGTCAGCGGTGTCAGGGCAACAAGAACTGCCAGGTCAGCGTCCGGCGTTCCGGCTCAGCGGGGTCCGTTGCCGCGGCCGTTGCCGTTGCCGCCGCCGCCGCCGCCACCGCCACCGCCACCGCCACCGCCGCCGCCGGTGCCACCACCCCCGCCGCCGCCGTTGCCGCCGCCGCCATTGCCGCCACCGCCGCCGCTGGGCGGCGGCGGGACGTACGGCGTGCCGTCGGACTGGTAGACCGTGACCGTGCTCCCGCTGCCGAGCTGGGATCCGCCGGCGGGGTAGGTGTAGGCGACCGAGCCGGCGGCGTAGGAGGAGTCGCGGTAGCCCCCTGAGGTGTCGGCGAAGAAGCCGGCCTCCTCGAGGACGCGTTGGGCCTCGTCGAGGCTCATGCCGCCCGTGTCGGGGACGGTGGTCAGGACGCCCTCGACGTCGGTGGCGGACGGCGGCACGAAGTCCTCGTCGCCGAGCCACTCCTGGATGACCTTCATCGCGTCACCCCAGATGGGTCCTGCCGTGGTCGACCCGTGGGCGGCCGCGACGTACACACCGCCGACCGTCTGGCCGTTCAGCGAGATCGGGTGGCCCACCTCGTTGGCGCCCGCGACCATCGACGCGGTGGCGAGGCCCGGGGTGTAGCCGACGAACCAGACGGACTGGTTGTCCTGGGTCGTGCCGGTCTTCCCGGCGGACGGCTGGTTCAGGGAGATGCCGGCCTCGTAGCCGAAGCCACCCGACTCCTGGACACCGCGCAGCACGTCGTTGACGGCGTCCGCGACCGGGCCGGGGATCACCTGCTTGCACTGCGAGGGGTACTCCTTGAGCGTGTTGCCCGCGGAGTCCTCGATCGCCGTCACCGGCCGGGCGTCGCAGTGCAGGCCACGCCCGGCGAACGTCGCGTAGGCCTCGGCCATCTCCAGCGGGCTGGTGCTGGGCACGCCCAGGGTGAACGACGGCACCATCTCGCGGTCGGGTTCGGTCAGCTCGATCCCCATCTCCTTGGCGAGGTGGTAGGGCTCGCAGAGCCCGGTCCGCTGCTCGAGCTGCGCGAAGAACGTGTTCACCGACAGCTGGGTGCCCTTGTAGAGGTCGAACGTGCCGCTGTCGGTGGAGTTCTCGGGGCTCCACACGGCGGTGCTCGGGAAGAAGTTGCCCTCCCCGCACACCGGGAAGGTGTTCATGTCCAGGAAGACCTCGGGGGGCGCCGAGATCCGGGTGGACAGCGGGATGCCCTGGTCGATCGCCGACGCCAGCACGAAGGCCTTGAACGTCGAGCCGGCCTGGAACCCGCCGGAGTCGCCGTACTTCTCGGGCACGACGTAGTTGAGGTAGGTCTCGCCCTTCGACCGGTCGCCGCCCATCGGGCGCGACTGGGCGAGCGCCTTCACGTCCCCGGTGCGCGGCTCGATCATCGCGAGCGCGCCGATCGCCTGGTCGGTCGGGTTGACGTGGGCGCGGACCGACGCGTCGGCGGCGTCCTGGTCGCGCAGGTCGATGGTGGTGTGGATCGTGAGGCCGCCGGAGTAGAGCAGCTGCTTGCGCTCCTCGATGGTCTTGCCCAGGTCGCGGTCGCGCACGAGGTGGCGCAGGACGTAGTCGCAGAAGAACGGCGCTCGCGAGAAGACGCAGCCGTTGCGGGAGGGTACGACGTGCAGCCCGAGACCCTGCTCCGTGACCTTGGCCGCCTTGCCGTGGCCGATGACGTTCAGCTCGGCCATCCGGTCGAGGACGATGTTGCGGCGCTCGAGGGCCCGGTCGGGGGAGTTCGTGGGGTCGTAGCCGGTGGGGTTCTTGACCAGCCCGGCCAGCATCGCGGACTCGCGGAGGTCGAGGTCCTTGGCGTTCTTGTCGAAGTAGTGCCGGGCCGCGGCCTGGACGCCGAACGCACCGTCGCCGAAGTAGGCGATGTTGAGGTAGCGCTCCAGGATCCAGTCCTTGGAGTAGTTCTGCTCGAAGGCCACGGCGTAGCGCAGCTCGCGGATCTTGCGGGCGTAGGTGTCGTCGGTCGCCGCCTTGCGCTCGGCCTTGGTCTTCGCCTGGCTGAGCAGGGTCAGCTTGACCATCTGCTGCGTGATCGAGGATCCGCCCTGGGTGCCGCTGCCCGCCTGGTTGTTCACCAGCGCGCGCAGCGTGCCCTTGATGTCGAGCGCGCCGTGCTGGTAGAAGCGGTAGTCCTCGATCGCGACGATCGACTTGACCATGGTGCGCGAGATCTGGCTCAGCGGGACGTTGATGCGGTTCTCGTCGTACAGGGCGGCGATGACGTTGCCGTTGGCGTCGACGATCCGGGTCTTCTGGGCCAGCGGCTGGGTCTTCAGCTCCGCCGGCAGGCTGTCCATCGTCTTCGCAACGTTGCGCGCGCCGATGCCGACGACCCCCGCGAACGGGATGGCCAGACCTGCCACGACGACGCCCATCACGGCGGCGACGGCGAACATCACGCCCAGGTGGGAGGCCACGCGGCCGATCGGCAGGCGCTCGTTACGGGGGACGGACATGACCCTCAATGTACGGGAGGGCCCGATTCCCGGCCTACTCGTGACCATAAGTAACTAGTCATTTCGGACTAGGCAGATTAGGGCGAACAGGTCTGTCCCCGCCGCAAGGATTTCTTTACCTTCTTCACCTGAGGGGACTTTTTCCCGGGTAGGCGTCATGGGGGCGCTGCTTATCTCGGACGATGTGGGGACATCATCATGTGGGTAGAAGATTGGACGCCGGCCGCTGCGTGCCGCCAGGCGCAGCCGGACCAGCTCTTCGTGCGAGGCGCGGAGCAGAACAAGGCCAAGCAGCTGTGCGCGGGTTGCCCCGTGCGCACCGAATGCCTGGCCGAGGCGCTGGACAACCAGATCGAGTGGGGCGTGTGGGGTGGCATGACGGAGCGTGAGCGTCGTGCGCTGCTCCGTCGCCGGCCGAACGCCTCCTGGCGCTCGGTCCTCGAGACCGCCCGCGACGCCAAGGTCCCCGTCACGACCTGAGGGGCGTGCGGGTCCGGAGGCTCAGGACGCGGACAGCAGGTCGCCGATGCGGCGCAGGCCCTCGAGGTCGTGCACGTCGCCGGCGAGTGCCGGCACCACTGCGGTCGGCACCTCCGGGTGCATGGCGGCGAACCGGTCGCGCAGCAACGCCTCCCGCTCGACCATCCGGGTCTGGTCGGCGTGCAGCCGCAGCAGGCTCGCGGTGACCGAGTCGGCGTCGTGCTTGCGCAGGCGGGCGGCGGCGGTCATCGCCTCGTCGGCCGACAGGGTCCCCTCGGGCGTGGGGCTGGCCCGGTTCACGACCAGGCCGGCGAGCGGCATCTGGTCCTCGCTGAGCCGCTCCACGAAGTACGCCGCCTCGCGCAGCGCGTCCGGCTCGGGCGCGGCGATCACGAGGAACGCCGTCCCGTCGGCCTGGAGGAGCTCGAAGGTCTTCTGCGCACGCTGCCGGAAGCCGCCGAACAGGGTGTCGAAGGCCGCCACGAACGTCTGCATGTCCCGCAGCACCTGGGCGCCCAGGATCCGGGTCAGGGCATTGGTGATCAGGCCGAGCCCGGCGGTCATCATCCGCGCGGGGCCCCGGGCCGGCGCGAGGAGCAGCCGGATGAACTTGCCGTCCAGGAAGCTGGAGAGCCGCTCGGGGGCGTCGAGGAAGTCGAGCGCCGACCGGGACGGCGGGGTGTCCACCACGATCAGGTCGTAGCTGCCGTCGCGCTTCGCGTCGTGGTGGATCTGGCCCAGCTTCTCCATCGCCATGTACTCCTGCGTGCCCGCAAACGAGCTGGACAGGGCGACGTAGAAGGGGTTCTCGAGGATCTGCTTCGCCTTCTCCGGGGTGGCCTGGCTCTCGACCACCTCGTCGAAGGTGCGCTTCATGTCCAGCATCATCGCGTCGAGGTTGCCGCCGGCGGAGCCGTCGACGCCCACGACCGGGCGAGGCGTGTTGTCCAGCGCCTCGATCCCCATCGACTGGGCGAGCCGCCTGGCCGGGTCGATGGTGAGCACCACGACCCTGCGGCCGCGCTCGGCGGCGCGCAGCGCCAGGGCCGCGGACGCGGTCGTCTTGCCCACGCCGCCCGAGCCGCAGCAGACGATGATGCCGGTGCGCCGGTCGTCGAGCAGCGCGTCGATGTCCAGGGGCGGGGCCGGGGTGCTCGTGGTCGCCAGCGGCCCGACGCGCCCTCGTGAGCGGGTCATGATCCGAGTCCTTGTCGACGGAGGGCGGCGGCGAGCTCGTAGAGCCCGCCGAGGTCGACCCCGCCGGCGAGGCGGGGCAGCTCGTACGTCGGCACGCCGAGCTCGCCGACGAGCTCGCGCTGGGAGTCCTCCAGCGCCCGGCGCTCCGCGTGGTCGCGCGCCTCGGCGAGCAGCCCGTCGACCAGGCCGTTGCCGTCGTCGATGCCGGACTCCTTCAGCTCGGCCTTGATCGCGTTCCGGTCGAGGGTGCCCTCGATCGCGGCGTCGAGATCGTCGGCGTCGAGGTCGCGGCGGCGGACCAGGTTGACGATCACCCCGCCGACCGGCAGCCGCGCCGCGTGCAGGTCGTGGATGCCGTCGGCGGTCTCCTGCACCGGCATCTCCTCCAGCACGGTCACCAGGTGCACGGCGGTGCGCGGGGAGCGGAACAGCGTCATCACGTTGTCGGCCTGGCTCTTGATCGGACCCACCTTGGCCAGCCCGGCGAGCTCGTTGTTGACGTTGAGGAACTGCGTGATCCGTCCCGTGGGCGGGGCGTCGAGCACCACCGCGTCGTACCGGATGGCCTTCTTGTTGCGGCTGTTGCGCTGCGCGGCCTCGAACACCTTGCCGGTGAGGAGCACGTCGCGCACGCCGGGCGCGATGGTGGTGGCGAACTCGATGACGCCGAAGCGGTCCAGCGCGCGGCCGGCCCGACCGAGCTTGTAGTACATCGCGAGGTACTCCAGCAGCGCCGACTCGGCGTCGATGTGCAGCGCGTGGACGGTGCCCGGTGTCCCGTCCGGTCCGCGGAGGCCGGTGGCGATCCGCCGCTCCTCGTAGGGCAGCGGGTCGACGTCGAACATGCGGGCGATGCCCTGGCGCCCCTCGACCTCGCAGAGCAGCACGTTCTTGCCGTGCGAGGCGAGTGAGAGGGCGAGGGCTGCCGCAACGGTGGACTTGCCGGTCCCGCCCTTGCCGGTCACGACGTGCAACCGGACGTGGGACCAGTCGGGCGTGGAGTCGGGCACGGGGGAAAGCCTAGAGGCAGGTGCCGAACACGGTGCCGCCCGGCGTGGCTCCCACGCCCTGACCGGCGACCCCGGTGTGTGGCCCGAGGCCATACGTGATGCCCCTCACGGGTCGCTAGGGTGGGCCCGCGAGTCACATCGAGGGTGCAACGAGGCGGGAGATCACGCGTGGACAAGGTCGTGGGGAGTGCGGCGGAGGCCGTGGCCGACATCGGGAGCGGGGCGAGGCTCGCGGTGGGCGGGTTCGGGCTGTGCGGGATCCCGTCGGTGCTGATCGAGGCGGTGCTGGAGTCCGGTGCGTCGGACCTGGAGGCGTTCTCGAACAACTGCGGGGTCGACGACTGGGGTCTGGGCCGGCTGCTGATGGCCAAGCGGCTGCGGCGGATGGTGGCCTCCTACGTCGGGGAGAACAAGGAGTTCGCCCGGCAGTACCTCCACGGCGAGCTGGAGGTGGAGCTGACCCCGCAGGGCACGCTGGCCGAGCGGATGCGTGCGGGCGGGTCGGGGATCCCGGCGTTCTTCACCGCGACCGGCGGCGGCACCCAGGTCGCCGAGGGTGGCCTGCCGTGGAAGTACGACACCGAGGGCAACGTCATCGTCTCCTCGCCCCCGAAGGAGACCCGCGAGTTCCCCGATGCGTCGGGCCAGCCGCGCGAGTACGTCCTGGAGGAGGCGCTGGTGGCCGACTTCGGGCTGGTGCGGGCCTGGAAGGGCGACCGGCACGGCAACCTCGTCTACCGGGACTCGGCACGGAACTTCAACCCGCTGGCCGCGATGTGCGGGCGGGTCACGATCGCCGAGGTCGAGCACCTCGTCGAGCCCGGCGAGCTGGACCCCAACGACGTGCACACCCCCGGGGTCTACGTGCAGCGCGTGGTCGCGCTGAGCCCGGAGCAGGCCGCGGACAAGCGGATCGAGAAGCGCACCGTGCAACCCCGAGTGGAGGCCTGAGATGTGGACGCGTGAAGAGATGGCGGCGCGGGCTGCCGCGGAGCTGGTCGACGGTTCCTACGTGAACCTGGGCATCGGGCTGCCGACGATGGTGCCGAACTACGTGCCGGAGGGCGTCGAGCTGGTGCTGCAGTCGGAGAACGGGATCCTCGGGGTGGGTGCCTATCCGGTGGAGGGCGAGGAGGACCCGGACCTGATCAACGCCGGCAAGGAGACCGTGACGCTGCGCCGTGGGGCGTCGTTCTTCGACTCCGCGACGTCGTTCGGGATGATCCGGGGCGGGAAGATCGACGCGGCGATCCTGGGCGCGATGCAGGTCTCCGCGGGCGGTGACATCGCGAACTGGATGATCCCCGGCAAGATGGTCAAGGGGATGGGTGGCGCGATGGACCTGGTCCACGGCGCCAAGCGGGTGATCGTGCTGATGGAGCACGTGGCCCGCGACGGGACCTACAAGATCGTCAACGAGTGCTCGCTGCCCTACACCGGGCGTGGGGTGGTCGAGCGGATCATCACCGACCTCGCGGTGATCGACGTACTCCCCGACGGCGGTGGCCTGAAGCTGGTCGAGCTGGCCCCGGGCGTGAGCGAGGACGAGGTCCGCGAGAAGACCGAGCCCGAGCTGGCCTGATGCTGCGCGGGGACGGTCAGTGCCGCTCCTCGAGACCGACCGCCTCGCGCAGCCGCTCGACCGAGGCCCGCAGGTCCGCGTCGTCCTGGGCCCGGGACTCCATCAGGTCCGACAGGGCCTCCGCGATCACGTTGAGCTTCTCCTGCGACGCCTCCTCGGTGCGGCGCCCGGCGTTCTCCAGCAGTACGAGCAGGAGCAGGGAGACCACGCTGGTGACGGTGTGGATCGCCACCTGCCAGGACTTCGAGCTCGGCCAGAGCGGATAGCTGACGAACCAGCTCACGACGATGACGACGACCACGATGAAGAACGGCGCGCGGCTCACGATCTGGTTGACCGCCTCGACGAACTTCTCGAAGGGCCCTCGTCCGTCGGTCTTGTGACGGTCTTCGGCCGCCTCGCTGCGTTCCACGCCGACACAGTAGGCCCGTCGTGGGCTCGGTAGAGTCCCCGACATGACCAAGTGGGAATACCTGACCGCGCCGATCCTGGTGCACGCCGCCAAGCAGATCCTCGACAACTTCGGCTCGGACGGCTGGGAGCTCGTCCAGGTCGTCCCGGGGATGAACCCCGAGAACCTCGTGGGCTACTTCAAGAGGCCGGTGTCGGCGTGAGCACCCCCGAGGAGCGACTGGCCGAGCTCGGCCTGTCGGTGCCCGAGGTGGCCAAGCCGGTCGCGGTCTACGTGCCGGCCGTCCGCACGGGCAACTACGTCTTCACCTCCGGCCAGCTGCCCATGCGCTCCGGCGAGCTGATGACCACCGGCAAGGTCGGCGCCGAGGTCACCCTGGAGGAGGCCGTGGCCTGCGCCCAGCAGTGTGCGCTGAACGCGATCGCGGCGGTGAAGGCCGAGATCGGCGACCTCGGGCTGATCAAGCGGATCGTGAAGGTGGTCGCGTTCGTGGCCTCCACGCCCGACTTCACCGGCCAGCCGCAGGTCGCCAACGGAGCCTCCGAGCTGTTCGGTGCGGTCTTCGGCGACGCGGGCGTGCACGCACGCTCCGCGGTGGGCGTCTCCGTGCTGCCCCTGGACGCCCCGGTCGAGGTCGAGATCCTGGTCGAGGTCTGAGGCGTGCTGCGGATCCCGCTGCCGCCTGAGCTCGTCGAGCAGGCCCGCCAGTACGCCGCCGGCACGCTGACGCCGGCCGAGCCCCGCAACGCGGCCACCGTCGTCCTGCTGCGCTCCTCCGAGCAGGGCCCTGCGGTCTACCTGCTGCGCCGACAGACGTCGATGGCGTTCGCGGCCGGCATGTGCGTCTTCCCCGGCGGAGGGGTGGACCCGCGCGACTTCGAGGCCCACGTCGACTGGGAGGGACCGTCGCCGGCCGAGTGGGCCGAGCGGCTCGGCACCGACGAGGCGACCGCCCTGGCGCTGGTGTGTGCCGCGGTCCGCGAGACCTTCGAGGAGTCCGGCGTCCTGTTGGCGGGGACCTCGCCGCACACGCTGGTCGCCGACACGACCGGCGACGACTGGGAGGCCGACCGGATCGCGCTGGAGAAGCGGGACCTGGCGTTCACCGAGTTCCTCGCCCGCCGCGGGCTGGTGCTCCGCTCGGACCTGCTCGGGGTCTGGTCCGGCTGGCTGACCCCGGTCTTCGAGCCGCGCCGCTACCGCACCTGGTTCTTCGTCGCCGAGATCCCGGAGGGCCAGCGCGCCCGCGACGTGTCGACCGAGTCGTCGTCGGTGACCTGGCTGCCCGCGATGGGCGCCGTCGAGGCCGTCGAGTCCTCCGAGATGCTGATGCTGCCGCCGACGTACCTCACCTGCCTGGAGATCGGGCAGTTCGCCCACCCGCACGAGGTGCTCGCCGAGGCGGCCGGTCGGCGGGTCGACATGTTCACCCCGGAGGTCGAGGGGGACGTCGACGACGCCACCCTGTCGATGCCGGAGGGGCTGCGGCCGCTGGTGGAGTCGCGCCGCCCATGACCTGGAGCGGGGGCTCGTTCGGGTCGCGGGCCGAGTGCGTGCTCGCGCCCAACGCGGACATCATGACGCTCGACGGCACCAACACCTGGGTGCTGCGCGAGCCCGGCGCCCGCCGGTCGATCGTGGTCGACCCGGGCCCGTCGATCGCCTCCCACCTCGACGCCGTCGCGTCGGTCGCCGGCCCCGTGGGCGTGGTGCTGCTGACCCATCACCACCACGACCACGCCGAGGCCGCGAAGGAGTTCGCCCAGCGGATGGGCTGCGGCGTGCGTGCGCTGGACCCGGCGTACCGGCTGGGCTCCGAGGGGCTCGGCGACGGCGACGTGGTGGAGGTCGACGGGCTCGAGGTGCGCGTCGTCGGCACGCCCGGGCACACCGCCGACTCGCTGTCCTTCCTGCTTCCGGCCGAGGGTGCGGTGCTGACCGGCGACACGGTGCTGGGTCGCGGGACGACCGTGGTCGCGCACCCGGACGGCCAGCTCGGCGCCTACCTCGACTCGCTCGACCGGCTGCACGCCCTCGCCGAGTCGCACGAGGCCACGACCATCTGGCCCGGCCACGGGCCGGTGATCGCCGACGCCCTGGCGGTGCTGGACTTCTACATCGCCCACCGGCGCGAGCGGCTCGAGCAGGTCGAGGCGGCCTTCGGGCAGCTGCGGGACGCCCCGCATCCCGAGGGGATCGCGGTCGACGAGCTGCCGCGGCGGGTCGTCGAGATCGTCTACGCCGACGTCGACCCGGTGCTGTGGGGTGCGGCCGAGCTGTCGGTGCGCGCCCAGCTGGCCTACCTGGCCGAGCGGGCCTGAGCTCTCGTCACCGCAGGCCGCGGCGGCGCCGTGCGGCGAAGACGAAGGCGAGGGTGAGGCCGCCGAGGAGCAACGCCCCCAGCCCGGCCAGCACCCAGACCCACGTCGGGTGACCGGTGTCGACCCAGTCCGGGGCGGGCAGGTCGGCCGTCGGCTGCGCGGCCGTCATCAGGTCGGTCGCCACGGAGAGCGAGCCGAGGGAGCCGTCGAGCGCGGCGACCTCCCGGGAGCTCACCGTGCCGTCGTCCTCGAGGGTCAGGACCTCCAGCGCCGGGTGGGCGCCGTGCTCCTCGAGGGGAGAGCTCTGGACGACTGCCTGCCGGTCCCGCGTCCAGCCGGCGACGGCGAGACGACGGTCGCGGAGCTCGGCCGGCATGCCGCCGGAGGCCTCCTGACTGTCGTGCCGGGCCATCCGGTAGTCGACACCGCGGTAGGCGGCCCGCAGGTCGACCACGGACCCGTCGCGGTAGTCGCCTGCCATCGCGTAGCTGTTCCGGTCGGCGACCTGGACGGGATCGGGCACGGTCGCCCCGCCGTCCCAGAACGTCACCTCCCGCGAGGTCAGGATCGCGACCGCGCCGGTGTCGGCGACGGCGTACTCGGTCACCTCGTCGGTGTTCTGCGGCTCGGGCAGGGGAAGGGAGGTCGGGGCGCCCGGAGCGATCAGGCCCGCGGCCTCGCGGTCGCCGAAGCTCGCCCCCTGCCGGACCCACCTCGTGGCGACCTGGCCGGACCAGACGAGCCACCGGCTGTCGGGCGACCACGACACGGCGCGCACCAGCACGCCCTGGCCACCGGTGAGGGGGATGCTGCGGAGCTCGCCGGTCCCCAGGTCGAGGACGCGGACTCCGCTCGCGACCGGGGTCGGATCGCCGGCGGAGCGCGGTGGGGTGCCCACGAACACGTAGGCGAGTCGGTGGCCGTCCGGGGAGAGCGTGAGGGACCGGTAGGAGGCGTCCGCGAGGTCGGACAGCCCGATGTAGCCCGGCAGCTCCAGCGGGTGGTAGCCGCCGTCCCTGGCGCCGACGACGACGGCGCGGAGGTTGGCCCCGACCGGGGCGGCGTAGGCCACCGATGCCCGGCCGACGGCGAGGCCGGCCTCGCTCGGGACGTCCTCGGGCGTGGACCAGATCGTGCTCGGCACCGCGCCACCGTTGGCGGCCACCGGGGTCTCCACACGAGTGGGCAGCCAGGCCAGCGCGCCGGCCAGCACCGCGACGACCGCGGCGCCGGCGACCAGCCCGAGCGCCCGGTCGCGGGTGCGTGCCCGCCGGGCCCGCGACCAGGTGTCGCGGTCGACGTCGACGACGGGAGCGTCCTCGCCGATCCGGTGGAGCGCGTCGCGCAGGTGGTCGGTGCTCATGCCGGGTCCCCGATCAGCTCGGCGAGCTCCGGGGCGAGCGTGCGCAGCCGGCCGAGCGCCTGGCGCGTGATCGACTTGACCGTCCCGGCCCCGATGCCGAGGACGTCAGCCGCCTGCACCTCGGTCAGGTCCTCGAAGTAGCGCAGCACCAGCACGGTCCGCTGGCGGGTGGTCAGCCGGGCCAGAGCCTGCTCGAGGGTCAGCCGGAGGTCGGTGTCCGGGGCGGCGGCCGCGGGCTCGTCGTACGCACCGAGGGCGGTCTCCTTCAGCCGGCGACCGCGCCACCACGAGACGTTCTGGGTGTAGAGGATGCGCCGGACGTAGGGCTCCGGGTGGCCCTGGATGCGGTGCCAGGAGCGCGCCGCCTTGAACAGTGCTGTCTGCACGAGGTCCTCCGCCAGGTGGGCGTCCCCGGTGAGGAGGTACGCCGTACGCGACAGGGCAGGCGTGCGCGCGACGACGAACGCGTGGAAGTCGTGCTCCGCAGACGTAGTAGGCACCCGAGCCCCCTTTCACCACGTACGACGCGTGCGCCGAGGGGTTCGGGGGTCACCCGGAGCAAAGAACTTTTCGGTGGGGCCGGATCAGCGGGCGCGACGGGCCAGGCGCTCGACGTCCATGATCACGACCGAGCGGGGCTCGAGGCGCAGCCAGCCGCGCGAGGCGAAGTCGGCCAGCGCCTTGTTGACGGTCTCGCGCGAGGCGCCGACCAGCTGGGCCAGCTCCTCCTGGGTGAGGTCGTGGTGGACGTGGACGCCGTCGTCGGCGGTGCGGCCGAAGCGGTCGGCGAGGTCGAGCAGCGCCTTGGCGACGCGACCGGGCACGTCGGAGAAGACCAGGTCGGCCACGACGTCGTTGGCCTTGCGCAGCCGGCCGGCGAGCTGGGTGAGCAGCCCGCGGGCGACCATCGGGCGGCCGTCGAGCCAGCGCAGCAGGTCCTCGTGCGAGAGGGAGGCGAAGGAGGCGTCGGTGACCGCGGTGACGGTCGCCGAGCGCGGACCCGGGTCGAAGAGCGAGAGCTCGCCGAACATCTGGCCGGGGCCGAGGATCGCGAGCAGGTTCTCGCGGCCGTCGGAGGACGTGCGGCCGAGCTTCACCTTGCCGTCGAGGACGACGTACAGCTTGTCGCCGGAGTCGCCCTCGTGGAACAGGACGTCCCCACGCCGCAGCCTGCTCTCGGTCATCGAGGACCGCAGCGCTGACGCGGCCTCGTCGTCGAGCGCGCTGAACAGGGGAGCTTGACGCAGTACGTCGTTGTCCACGAGTCCTCCTAGAGATAGCCAGCCAGACACTGGCGTGCGCCCGATCCTAACCAGTGGGACAGGTCACAGGAACCACCGCGTGCGGGAAGTCGGCACGCGTTGTCCGTCGGTGGCGCGCCGTAGGGTGGGCGCGTGCCCGACGCCGAAACCAGGACCGGCCTTGTCCGCCGAGCCCGCAAGATCGATCGCGTGCTGGCAGAAACCTATCCTGATGCGCGCTGCGAGCTCGACTTCGACAACCCCTTCGAGCTCCTCGTGGTCACGGTGCTCTCCGCCCAGACGACCGACAAGCGGGTCAATGCGGTGCGCCCCACGCTGTTCGCCGCCTACCCCGACGCCGTGGCCATGGCGTCCGCGGAGCGAGACAGGCTGGAGCAGATCATCGGCCCGCTGGGCTTCTTCCGGGCCAAGACCGAGTCGCTGCTCAAGCTGAGCCAGGCCCTCGTCGAGAGGTACGACGCCCAGGTGCCGCCGCGACTCGAGGACCTGGTGACGCTGCCCGGGGTCGGGCGCAAGACCGCCAACGTCGTCCTGGGCAACGCCTTCGGCATCCCCGGCATCACCGTCGACACCCACTTCGGCCGGCTGGTGCGCCGCTTCGGCTGGACCGAGGAGACCGACCCCGTGAAGGTCGAGCACGCCATCGCTGCGCTCTTCCCCAAGCGGGACTGGACGATGCTCAGCCACCACCTGATCTGGCACGGACGGCGCCGGTGCCACGCGCGCAACCCCGCCTGCGGCGCCTGCCCGGTGGCGAGCCTCTGCCCGGCATACGGCGAGGGCCCGACCGACCCACTCGTGGCCGCGAAGCTCGTGAAGACCGAGGGGCGTGCATGAGGAGGGTGATGGCTGCGGCCGCGGCCGTGGTCGTGCTCGCCGGCTGCGGACCCGATGGCGGCGCGTCGCCCGGCCAGTCCCGGGTCGACGTCGACACCCCCCAGCTCCGGGGGGTCAAGCAGGACGCGGGCGTCCAGGACTGCGCGCCCGGCGAGGCGGAGCCGGTCGACGGCGGACTCCCGGACGTGACCGTGCCCTGCCTCGGTGGGGGACCGGACGTGCGGCTGGCCGCCCTGCGCGGGCCGATGATCGTCAACCTCTGGGCCTCCTGGTGCGGTCCGTGCCGCGAGGAGCTGCCGTTCTACCAGCAGTTCCACGAGGAGCACGGCGACCAGGTGGCCGTGCTGGGCATCGACTACCAGGACACGCAGCCTGCGGCGGCCCTCGACCTCGCTCAGGAGACCGGCGTGACCTACCCGCTGCTCGCAGACCCGCAGAGCGAGCTCGACGGGGCCGCGCCGTTCCCGCACCTGGCCGGACTACCGTTCCTGGCGCTGGTCGACGCCCACGGCAAGGTGGTCCACCGGGAGTTCGTCCAGATCGAGTCCGAGCAACAGCTCGTCGACCTGGTGGACGAGCACCTCGGAGCCGATCTGTGAGCCCGGAGCTGCCCGACTGGCTGCGCCCGGTCGAGGCCGGGGCGAACGACATCACCGTCCACGACCTGACCCGGTTCATGCCGCCCGAGGGCTCGGACGCACGACGCGGCGCGGTCCTCATGCTCTTCGGCGATGGGCCCGACGGGGGCGACCTGCTGCTGACCGAGCGGGCCCACCACATGCGCTCCCACCCGGGGCAGGTCTCGTTCCCGGGCGGGTCGATCGACGAGGGGGAGACCCCGCGCGAGGCGGCCCTGCGTGAGGCCTGGGAGGAGACCGGGGTCGAGCCGGAGGGGGTGGTGGTCTTCGCCGAGCTGCCCGAGCTGTGGCTGCCGCCCAGCAACTTCGCGGTCACCCCGATCCTGGGCTGGTGGCGCGACCCGACCGAGGTGTCGGTCGTCGACCCCGACGAGGTGCACGAGGTCTACCGGGTGCCGATCAGCGAGCTGGTCGACCCGACGCACCGGATCGCCGTACGCCATCCGTCGGGCTGGGTCGGCCCGGGCTTCCTCATCGGCGAGGAGAAGGACGTCATCCTGTGGGGGTTCACGGCCGGCATCATCGCCCGCCTCTTCGACTTCCTGGGCTGGACCTCCGAGGTGCCGGACGCACCGATGCGTGACCTGCCGGACTACATGCTGCAGGGTGAGGCCACCCCGACCGACATCCAGCCCAACACCAGATTCGAGGATCGCCGGTGAACATGCTCGACTGGCTGCTGGTCGTGCTGGTGCTCGCCTACGCCCTGTCCGGCTATTGGCAGGGCTTCGTCACCGGCGCCTTCGCCACGGCGGGCCTGCTCCTGGGCGGTCTCTTCGGCGTCTGGCTCGCACCCGTCGCGCTCGGCGACGCGAAGCCCTCGCTGCTGGTCTCGCTGGGCGCCCTGTTCATCGTGATCCTGTCCGCGTCGCTCGGCCAGGCCCTGCTGCAGTTCCTCGGTGCGAAGATCCGCGACCGGATCACCTGGCAGCCGATCCGGGCCATCGACGCCGTCGGCGGTGCCGCCCTCAGCGCGCTCGCGGTGCTGCTCGTGGCCTGGGCGCTCGGCGTGGCGATCTCCGGCACCCGGATCGGCTCGGTCACCCCGCTGGTGCGCGGCTCGCTGGTGCTCTCGAAGGTCGACGAGCTCCTGCCGAGCTCGGCCGGTGGTGTGCTCCAGGCCTTCAACAACGTGGTCGGGACCAGCTTCTTCCCCCGCTACCTCGAGCCGTTCGCGCCCGAGCGGATCGTCGATGTCGGCCCCGGCCCGGCACGGCTGCTCGAGGACCCCGACGTCGTCGATGCCGCCGCGAGCGTGCTCAAGATCCGCGGCAGCAACGACTGCGGCCGGGGGGTGGAGGGCTCCGGGTTCCTCTACGCCGACGACCGCCTGATGACGAACGCCCACGTGGTGGCCGGCGTCGCGGACCCCGAGATCGTGACGGACGCCGGCTCCCTCCCGGCCGAGGTCGTCTACTACAACCCCGACATCGACGTCGCCGTGCTGGCCTTCGACAGTGGCGACCTGCCGCACCTCGCGTTCGACCCGGCCGCGAAGGCCCGCGACGGCGTGGCGATCCTGGGCTACCCCCAGGACGGCCCCTACGACGTGGAACCCGGTCGCATCCGGTCCGAGCAACGGCTCCGCTCGCCCAACATCTACGGCGACGGCACGGTCATCCGCGAGGTGTTCTCCCTGCGCGGGCTGGTCCGGCCGGGCAACTCGGGTGGCCCGCTCGTCTCCTCGGCAGGTGACGTGGTCGGCGTGGTGTTCGCCGCGTCGGTGACCGACCAGGAGACCGGCTACGCCCTGACGGCCGACCAGGTCGCGCGCAGCGCGACGATCGGGCTCAGCAACGCCGGTGAGGTGTCGACCGGCGACTGTGCCGGCTAGCTCTTGCCCTTGAGGGCCTGGGGAATCTGCCGGCCCTGCTCGATCGCCTTCTCCGGCGCCCGGACCTGCTTGACCTTCTTGACTCCGATGAAGCCGAGCAGGCCAGCCAGCAGGACGTAGAACCCGAAGACGATCAGGAACGCCCACTGCAGGGCGGGGCCGTCCCCGTTCCAGTTGATCAGGTAGGCGATGGCCACCGACAGCATGATGATCGCCAGCACGACCAGGAAGCCGGCCGCCGCGAACAGCCCGAGGCCGGTGCCGCCCGCCTTCATGCTGACCTTGAGCTCGGACTTGGCGAGCTCGATCTCCTTGGAGATCAGGGAGGAGATGTCCCTGCTGGCGTCAGTGACCAGACGACCGATGGTCGGATCGGTGTCGAGGACCGGTTCGGATGCCATGCGGGTTCCCTTTGTCTGGTGGGTCAATCTCGATGCTGACCCTACAACGCGAGCCCGGGTCGGTGTCGTTGGTAGGATCCTTGGCGGTGAGCCGGGAAGTCTGGTCGGCACGCCGTCGGTGGTCCAGGGGTCGTCCCCGCGGCCAGGGCCGGTGGCGTTCTGTCCGTCAGCGACCCGAGAAGGGCTGCCTGTGATCGTCGTCAGACGCCCGAAGTTCCTGCCCGACCCCGAGCTGGGCGAGACCACCTTCCTGGGTGACCTGCTGCGTCGGGAGACCGTCGGCGGGATGATCGCCCTGGGCGCCGCCGCGCTCGCGGTCATCTGGGCGAACTCGCCGTGGGGCGCGTCGTACGCCGACTTCCGGCACTGGCAGGTGGGCCCGCTCGACATGGAGCACTGGGCCGCCGACGGGGCGCTCACGCTCTTCTTCTTCGTGGCCGGGCTGGAGCTCAAGCGCGAGTTCGTGGTCGGCTCGCTGCGACGGCCGGTCGACGCAGCCGTGCCGGTGGTCGCCGCGGCGTGCGGCGTCGCCGTACCCGCCCTGATCTACCTGGCCGTCAACGGCGCCTCGACCGAGGGGCGTCCCGACGGCTGGGCGATCCCGGCCGCCACCGACATCGCCTTCGCCCTGGCGGTGCTGGCGGTGGTGGGCTCGAACCTGCCGACCGCCCTGCGTGCCTTCCTGCTGACCCTGGCCGTCGTCGACGACCTGATCGTGATCGCGATCATCGCGGTCTTCTACACCTCGTCGCTCAACCTGGTGGCGCTCGCGCTGGCCGGGGGCGCGTTCGTGGCCTGGGCGGTGCTGCAGCACCTGCGGGTCCGGACCCCACTGGTCTACGTGCCGCTCGCGGTCGCGGCCTGGTGGTGCGTGCACGAGAGCGGCATCCACGCGACCATCGCCGGCGTCGTCCTCGGTCTCCTCACGCGAGTGCGTCCGGACGAGTCCGAGTCCCGCAGCCCCGCCGAGCGGCTCGAGCACCTGCTGTCGCCGATCTCGTCGGGCGTCGCGGTGCCGTTCTTCGCGCTGCTGTCGGCCGGCGTGGTCTTCAGCGGCGGGGGCCTCCTGCACGACCCGGTCGTCGTCGGCGTGGTCCTCGGGCTGGTGGTGGGCAAGCCGATCGGCGTCTTCGCCGGTGCCTGGCTGGTGACCCGGTTCACCCGGGCCGAGCTCAACAAGGCCCTGGGCTGGCGCGACATCGTCGGGGTCGCGGTGCTGGCCGGGATCGGCTTCACGGTCTCCCTGCTGGTCTCCGACCTGTCCTTCGCGGGGGACGCGCGCGACGCCGCGAAGACCGCCGTACTCGTCGGCTCGATGACCTCCGCGGTCCTCGGCGCCCTGCTGCTCGGCCACCGCGACCGCTTCCACCTCACCCCCTGACGCTGACCTGACCTCTGCCACCCCCCCCAGCTGCCCACCCCCCAGCTGCCCACGCGGCAGTGCCCCCCCTCAGCGCGAGGCGGCGTGAAGTGCCCTCAGATCAGTGCCGAGTCGGCGTGAAGTTCCCAGACTCAAGGAACTTCACGCCGACTCGGCGGGTATTGAGGGGAACTTCACGCCGCCTCGGCGGGTATTGAGGGGAACTTCACGCCGCCTCGGCGAATCAGTCGTCGGCCTTGTCGGTGGAGAGGCCCTGGGAGATCAGGTTCATCACCGAGGAGTCGGCGAGGGTGGTGACGTCGCCGACCTCGCGGTGCTCGGCGACGTCCTTGAGCAGCCGGCGCATGATCTTGCCGGAGCGGGTCTTGGGCAGCTCCGGGACGATCATGATCTGGCGCGGCTTGGCGATCGCGCCGATCTCCTTCTGGACGTGCTTGCGCAGCTCCTCGACGATCCCGTCGCCACCGTCACCGGCCGCGTCGCGCAGGATCACGAACGCGCAGACGGCCTGACCGGTCATGTCGTCGGACGCGCCGACCACTGCCGCCTCGGCGACCTTCGGGTGCGAGACCAGTGCGGACTCGATCTCGGTCGTGGAGAGCCGGTGGCCCGAGACGTTCATGACGTCATCGACCCGGCCGAGCAGCCAGATGTCGCCGTCGTCGTCCTTCTTCGCGCCGTCGCCGGCGAAGTAGAAGCCCTGCTTGCGGAACCGGGACCAGTAGGTGTCCTTGTAGCGCTCGTCGTCGCCCCAGATCGTGCGCAGCATCGCGGGCCACGGCTCCTTGACGACCAGGTAGCCGCCCGAGCCGTTGGGCACCGACTGGCCCTCGTCGTCGACCACGTCGGCCACGACACCCGGGATCGGCGTCATCGCCGAGCCCGGCTTGCCGGCGGTCACCCCGGGCAGTGGGGAGATCATGATCTGGCCGGTCTCGGTCTGCCACCAGGTGTCGACGATGGGGCAGCGCTCGCCGCCGATGACCTCGCGGTACCACATGTAGGCCTCGGGGTTGATCGACTCACCCACCGAGCCGAGCAGGCGCAGCGAGGAGAGGTCGAACCCGTCGGGGATCTCGCGGCCCTGCTTCATGAAGGTGCGGATCGCGGTGGGCGCGGTGTAGAAGATCGTGACGCCGTGCTCGGCGATGATCTCCCACCAGCGGCCCTTGTGCGGGGCGTCCGGGGTGCCTTCGTACATCACCTGGGTCGCGCCGTTGGCGAGCGGTCCGTAGACGATGTAGCTGTGCCCGGTCACCCAGCCGATGTCGGCGGTGCACCAGAAGACGTCGTCCGGCTTGAGGTCGAACACCGCGTGGTGGGTGAACGACGTGCCGACGAGGTAGCCGCCGGTGGTGTGCAGGATGCCCTTGGGCTTGCCGGTGGTGCCCGAGGTGTACATGACGTAGAGCGGGTGCTCGGCGTCGAAGGACTCGCAGACGTGCTCGGTGGAGGCGGAGTCGACCACGTCGTGCCACCAGACGTCGACCGAGTCGTCCCAGGCGACCTCCTGGCCGGTACGGCGTACGACGAGCACGTGCTCGACGTGGAACCCCTCGCCGGCGGTCTTGGCGCGGGCCTCGTCGACCGCGGGCTTGAGCGCCGAGGCGGCGCCGCGGCGGTAGCCGCCGTCAGAGGTGATGACGACCTTGGCCTGGCAGTCGGTCACCCGCGAGGCGAGTGCGTCGGAGGAGAAGCCGCCGAAGACCACCGTGTGCGGCGCACCGATGCGGGCACAGGCCAGCATCGCGATGACCGCCTCGGGGATCATCGGCATGTAGATCGCGACCCGGTCGCCGCTGGTCACGCCCAGCGAGAGCAGCGCGTTCGCGGCCTTGGAGACCTCGTCCTTGAGCTCGGCGTAGGTGATCGTGCGGATCGCGTGTCATCGGCGTCCGCGGGCTCGCCGACCCAGTGGAAGGCGACCTTGTCACCGCGCCCGGCCTCGACGTGCCGGTCCACGCAGTTGTACGCCGCGTTGAGGCGGCCGCCGACGAACCACTTGGCGAACGGCGGGTTGTCCCAGTCCAGGACCCGGTCCCAGGTCTGGTCCCAGTCGAGTCGGCCGGCCTGCTCGGCCCAGAACCCCTCGCGGTCGGACGCGGCCCGGTCGTAGGCCTCGGCCGTGAGGTTGGCGTGCTCCACGAGCTCGGCCGGAGGATCGAACCGGCGCTCCTCGCGGCTGAGGTTGGACAGGGTCTCTTCGCTCACGGTGTCTCCCGGTTTCTCAGCATGGGTGGCTCTTTCGCCACTGTAGGTCGTGGGGGCGGGCCGGCGTCCAGCGTGCCCGGATGTGGGTTGGCGCCCGGTTGCCCCCGAGAGGGCAACCGGGCGCCATGTCCTCACGCGTGGTCTAGTGCGTGATCGCCTTCTCGGAGCCGGCGCCGGTGAAGGACCGGACCTCGAGCTCGACGAACCGCTCCTCGGCGGACGGCTCCTTCGAGGTGACCGTGCCCAGCCAGCCGAAGAAGAAGCCCAGCGGGATCGAGATGATCCCGGGGTTCTCCAGCGGGAACCAGCTGAAGTCCACGCTGGCCGGGAACAGCGACAGGCTCGCGCCGGTCACCGGGTTGACCCCCTTGCCCGACACCACCGGCGAGAAGAACACCAGCAGCACGCAGGAGACCAGGCCGCCGTAGATCGCCCAGGTCGCGCCGCGGGTGTTGAACCGCGGCCAGAACAGGTTGAACAGCAGCGACGGCAGGTTCGCCGACGCGGCGACCGCGAAGGCCAGTGCCACCAGGAACGCGATGTTCAGCTTCTGCGCCGGGATCGCCAACCCGATGGCGATGGCACCGATCACGAACGCGGAGATCTTCGCGACCCGCACCTCCTCCTGCTCGGTCGCGGTGCCCCGCTTGAAGACCGTGGCGTAGAGGTCGTGCGCCACCGAGGAGGCTGACGTGAGCGTGAGCCCGGCGACCACGGCGAGGATCGTCGCGAACGCGACCGCCGAGATCAGCGCGAGGAGTACGGCGCCCCCGGTCGAGCCGGCGCCCCCGCCCACGGCCTCGGCCAGCAGGGGTGAGGCCAGGTTGCCGCCGGAAGCAGCGACCTCGCTGTCGGGGCCGGTGTTCAGCAGGGCCGCCGCACCGAAGCCGAGCGCGAGCGTCATCAGGTAGAACGAGCCGATCAGGCCGATGGCCCACAGCACCGACGTCCGCGCGGCCCGCGCCGTGGGCACGGTGTAGAAGCGGATCAGGATGTGCGGCAGGCCGGCGGTGCCGAGCACCAGGGCGATGCCCAGGCTGAGGAAGTCGATCTTCGACGTCGTGGTCAGGCCGTACTTCAGCCCCGGCTGGAGGAAGGCGTCGCCCTTGCCGGTGTTGTCGGCAGCGGCGCCGAGCAGCTCGGAGATGTTGAAGTCGAACTTGGCGAGCACCAGCACGGTGATCAGGACGGTGCCGCTCATCAGCAGGATCGCCTTGACGATCTGCACCCAGGTGGTGCCCTTCATGCCACCGACGGTCACGTAGAAGACCATCAGCAGGCCGACGCCGGCGATCGTGAGGGCCTTGAGGCCCTCCGACGTGACACCGAGCAGCAGCGCGACCAGCGCTCCCGCGCCGACCATCTGCGCGAGCAGGTAGAAGATCGAGACCACGACGGTCGACGTGGCGGCCGCCGTACGCACCGGGCGCTGGCGCATCCGGAAGGCCAGCTGGTCGGCCATCGTGAACCGGCCCGAGTTGCGCAGCAGCTCGGCCACGAGCAGCAGCGCGACGAGCCAGGCGACCAGGAAGCCGATCGAGTAGAGGAACCCGTCGTAGCCGAAGAGCGCGATCGCCCCCGAGATGCCGAGGAACGATGCTGCCGACATGTAGTCGCCGGAGATCGCCATGCCGTTCTGGAAGCCGCTGAACGACCGGCCGCCGGCGTAGAAGTCCGTGGCGCCCGAGCTCTGGCGGCTCGCCCAGAACGTGATCCCGACGGTGACGAGGACGACCGCGATGAACAGCACCGAGGTCAGGGTCTGGGTGCTCATCGGACACCTCCGTTGACGCCGCGGGTGTACCGCGCGTCGAGGTCGCGGGCGATCGGGTCGACGCTCCGGTTCATGTGGCGCTCGTAGGCCCAGGCGATGGCGAACGTCGTCACGAACTGCAGGAGGCCGAAGACCAGGGCGACGTTGATGTTGCCGACGACCTGGATGCTCATGAAGTCGTGCGCCCAGTTCGACATCACGACGTAGAGGAGGTACCAGAGCAGGAAGGCGATGGTCGCCGGGAAGGCGAAGCTGCGGTAGCGCCTGCGCAGCTCGGCGAACTCCGGCGACGCGTGGAGCTCGTCGTAGATCGGATCGTGGCGGGTGGCTTGGTCGTGGATCTCGGATGTCACGGTGACCCCTCTCGAGCGGGTGTGATGGCCGTCACGGTAGGAGCGGCCGTCCGCGAGGGTCAGGGGTGAGCGCCGATCACGCGCCGAGCGGGACGGGCGAATCGCTCAACGGTCGGTTTCCCGCGACGAGCGGTCGGGGACGCGCCGGTCCAGCTCGAGCGCCTCGGGGGTGTGCAGCCGCACCATGAACCGGCCCGCGTGCGGCGGGATCCGGTGCGCGGTCAGCAGGCTGACCACGACCATCGTGAGGAAGGCGGCCGGCACGCTCCAGGCCGCCGGCTGAGCGAGGAGTACGGCGCCCCAGCCGCCGGTCGCGCCGCTCATCAGGGTCCACGCGACCGCCGTACCGGAGCCGATCCCGCCGACCAGCAGCCCCGCGATCGCCCCGGCGTCGGTCAGCCGGGGCCACCAGATCCCGAGCAGCAGCAGCGGGCAGAACGTCGACGCCGCGACCGCGAAGGCCAGCCCGACCGCGCGGGCGACGCCGAGGTCCGGGCTGGCCAGGGCGGCCAGCAGCGGGACCAGGACGGCGACCACGGCGCCGACCCGGAACGCGGTGACCCCCCGCAGCCGCCGGGTGCCGTAGCCCCGCCCGGTCACGTCCTGGCTGAGCACGCCCGCCACCGCGATGGTCAGCCCGGACGAGGTCGACAGGAAGGCCGCGAACGCCCCGGCGGTCACCAGTCCGGTCAGCAGCTCGCCGGCCAGTCCCGGCACCATCAGCCGGGGCAGCTCCAGGACCAGGGCGTCGGAGCGTCCGGACGCCGCCAGCTCGGGCGCATAGATCCGGCCGAGCGCGCCGTACACCGGGGGCAGCAGGTAGAAGATCCCGAGCAGGGCCAGCACCACCAGCGTCGTACGGCGGGCCGCCCTTCCGTCGGGGTTGGTGTAGAAGCGGACGACCACGTGGGGCAGGCCCATCGTCCCGAGGAAGGTCGCGATGATGAGCGAGTAGGTGACGTAGAGGCCCTGGCCGCCGCCGGTCGCGAGGGGCAGGGACCAGTCGACCGGGTCCGCCGGCGTGGTCGCCGCCGTCGTGCCCCGGTCGCCGGCCCAGACGACGAGCAGGACTGCTGCCGGCAGGAGCAGCGCGGTCAGCTTGAGCCAGTACTGGAAGGCCTGCACGAACGTGATGCTGCGCATCCCGCCGGAGGTGACGTTCGCGAGCACCACCAGCCCGACGATCACCGGGCCGAGCCAGGCCGGCGCCCCGATCGCGGAGCGCAGGGTCAGGCCGGCGCCCTGGAACTGGGGGAGCAGGTAGAGCCAGCCGATCGCGACCACGAGCACCGAGCAGGCGGCGCGGACGCCGCGGGAGTCCAGCCGGGCCTCGGCGAAGTCGGGCAGCGTGTAGGCGCCCGAGCGGCGCAACGGGGCGGCCACCAGCACCAGCAGGACGAGGTAGCCGGCGGTCCAGCCGACGGGGTACCACAGCATGTCGGCGCCGAAGGTGAGCACCAGGCCGGCGACGCCGAGGAACGAGGCCGCGGAGAGGTACTCGCCCCCGATCGCGGAGGCGTTCAGGCCCGGGCGCACGGTGCGCGAGGCCACGAAGAAGTCGCTCGTCGTGCGCGAGAACCGCAGCCCCCAGGTGCCGATCGCCAGGGTCGCGATCGTCACCAGCGTCACCGCGACGATGCCCGGCGCCGCGTCCAGGCCCCCGTCGAGCGACGGGGTCACCGCTCCACCTCTCCCATCAGGTCGGCGAAGTCGCGCTCGTTGCGTTCGGCGCGCCGCACGTAGAGCAGGCCGAGCAGGGCGAGGTACGGGTAGACGAGCACGCCGAGCAGCAGCCAGCCCAGGGGCAGCCCGAGGACGTGGACGTTGCCCAGGCCGGGCGCGAGGTGGAAGAGCAGCGGCAGCAGCCCGACGGTCGAGGCCAGGGCGGCCAGGATGCCCAGCGCCAGCCGGAGCTGCTCGCGCAGCAGCGAGCCCATGTACATCCCGCCGAGGCGGGTCTCGGCGTCGATGTCGCGGGTCCGCGCGGCAGGGGTACGGCGCCGCGGGGGGCCGGCGACCCGCACCCGCGCCGGCGGCTCCCGGTCGGGGGTCACGACCGCTCGGCCCGCCGCAGCAGCAGCTCGCGCAGCTCGCGGGTGTGCCGTCGGCTGACCCCGAGCTCGGTCCCGCCGTTCGGCCCGGCCACCAGCACCGTGCACCGGCCGCCGTCCATGCGGACCTCGTCGATGTGGGCCAGGGAGACCAGCAGGGAGCGGTGGATCCGGACGAACCCCGCCGGGGCCCACTCCTCCTCCAGGGTGGAGAGCGGGCTGCGGAGCAGGTGCGAGCCGGTCGCGGTGTGCAGGCGGGCGTAGTCGCCCTGCGCCTCGACGTGGGTGATGTCGTGCCGGTTGAGGAACCGGGTGACGCCGCCCCGCTCGACCGGGATCTGGGCGTCCGGGCTGGGCGCGGCCCGCTCGCCGCCCTCGACCACCCGGCGTACGGCCTCGGCGAGGCGATCCGCGCGGACCGGCTTGAGGACGTAGTCGACCGCGCGGAGGTCGAAGGCGTCCACCGCATGCCCTTCGTGGGCGGTGACGAACACGATCGGGGGCGGGGTCCGGAACCGGGCCAGCACCTGCGCCAGCTCGAGCCCGGTCAGCCCCGGCATCTGGATGTCGAGGAAGACGACGTCGACGTCGATCTCCTGCAGGATCCGCAGGCCCTCGGTGGCCGAGTCGCTGGTCAGCACGTCCCCCACCCGGTCGTCGCGGGCGAGCAGCCAGGCCAGCTCGTCGAGGGCGGGACGCTCGTCGTCGACGACCAGGACCTTGAGCGGCGGCGTCACGCGTGCACCCCCGGCGCGAACTTCGGCACCCGGACGGTCACCTTGGTGCCGGCGCCGGGGGCGGTCTCGACGACCAGGCCGAACTCGTCGCCGAACACGCTGCGCAGCCGGCCGTCGACGTTGCCGAGCCCGACCGAGTCGAGGGCGGTGTCCCCGGCGAGCGCGCGGCGTACCTTCTCGGGGTCCTCGCCGGCGCCGTCGTCCTCCACCTCGATCACGCACTCCTGCCCGTTGTCGCGGGCCACGATCCGGATGTGGCCGACCCCCTCGGCCGCCTCGAGCCCGTGCCGCACGGCGTTCTCGACGAGCGGCTGGATGCACAGGAAGGGTACGGCGACCGGCAGCACCTCGGGGGCGATCCGCAGCGTCACCCGGAGCCGGTCCCCGAAGCGGGCCTGCTCGAGCAGGAGGTAGCGCTCGACCGAGCGGAGCTCCTCGGCCAGGGTCGTGTACTCCCCGTGGCGACGGAACGAGTAGCGGGTGAAGTCGGCGAACTCCAGCAGCAGCTCGCGGGCCCGGTCGGGGTCGGTGCGGACGAACGACGCGATCGCGCCGAGCGAGTTGTAGATGAAGTGCGGGCTGATCTGGGCGCGCAACGCCCGGACCTCGGCCTCCATCAGCCGGTTGCGGGAGGCGTCGAGCTCGGCGAGCTCGAGCTGGCCGGAGACCCACTGGGCGACCTCGTCGGCGGCCCGGGCGAGCCCCGCGGTGGGGTACGGCGCGAAGACCTGCAGGGTGCCCACGATCCGCTCGTCGACCACCAGCGTGCTGACGATCGCGGTGCGGATCTCGCAGCCGGTCTCCGTGCAGGCCAGGTCGCCCCGGTCGAACATCCGGGTGCTGCCCCGCTCGACCGTCGCCCGCGCCAGCGCTGCGCTCTGCTCCTGGTGGTGCTGACCGGCGCCCTGCCAGGCCAGCAGGCCCTCGATGTCGGTCAGCGCGAGGGCCGGGGTGCCGAGGAGGTCGTGCAGGTGCCGGATGCTGCGCTCGGCGCTGCCGGGCGTCAGCCCCTCGCGCAGGGCAGGCGCGGCCAGCGAGGCGCTGTGCAGGGTGCGGAACGTGGCCCGGTCGGCCTCGGTGCCCAGATGGGGCCGTCGCCACCGCCGCACCATGTCAGCGGTGACTGCGGGGGAGGGGCATGTCGCCCATGTTCACTGCCGTGTCAAGCACTGCCTTGTCAAGCACTGCCTTGTCGAGCACTGCCTCGTCGAGCCGGTCAGCGCTGCAGCCAGGCGAGCACGGCCCGCACCCGGCGGTTCTCGTCCGTCGACACCGGCAGGTCCAGCTTGGTGAAGATGCTCGACACGTGGCTCTCCACCGTGCGCAGGTCGATGTGCAGGCCGGCCCCGATCGCCCGGTTGCTCAGCCCCTCGGCCATCAGCCGGAGGACGCCCGTCTCCCGCTCGGTGAGCCGGTTGAGCTGCGAGGCCAGGTCGCCGCGGCCGAGCAGGTGCGTGATGACGTCGGGGTCGAGGACGGTGCCGCCGGCGCTCACCCGGTGCAGCGCCTCGACCAGGACGCCGACGTCGGTCACCCGGTCCTTCAGCAGGTAGCCGAGCGCGCGCGGGTGCCGGCGCACCAGATCGGTCACGTAGCGCGCCTCGAGTGACTGCGAGAGCAGCAGGACGCCGAGGTCGTCGTAGGTCTCCTTGAGCAGGACGGCGGCGCGGGCGCCCTCGTGCTCGTACGTCGGCGGCATCCGGATGTCGACGACGGCGACGTCCGGCCGGTGCTCGGCGACGGCGCTCAGCAGGGACTCGGCGTCGGGGACCGAGGCAACAACCTCCATGCCCGCCTCGGTCAGCAGCCGGGACAGCCCCTCGCGCAGCAGCACGGAGTCGTCGGCGAGGACGATCCTCATGCGGGCCTCACGTGGGTTCCTCGAGGAGAGGAGTCACCGGCAGGCACACGCGCAGACGGGTGCCGCAGCCCGGGGCCGAGTGCAGGTCCCAGGTCCCGGACGCGCTGGCGACCCGATCCCGCAATCCGCTCAGGCCGACGCCGTTCGGGTCGGCGCCACCGCGGCCGTCGTCGGTGACTTCGACGACCAGGCTGGTGTCGGTCACGTCGACCGAGACCCCGATGGCGGTGGCCCCGGCGTGCTTCTGGGCGTTCACGACCGCCTCGCAGGCGATCATCCACACGGTGAACTCCAGCGACGGGTGCAGCCGCGGCCCCGTCATCCGGACCGAGAGCGGGACCGGCGAGTGGCGCGCCAGCTCGTCCAGGGTCGCCGCGATCCCCCCGTCCGCGAGCGTCGAGGGGAGCAGCCCGTTGGCCAGCTCGCGCAGCTGGCGGACGGCCGCCCCCACCGCGGACACCCCGTCCGCGAGGGCGCCGCGCATGCGGTCGGGATCGTCGCTCAGCTCGGCGGCGCGCAGCTCGAAGGCGACCGCCAGCATCGACTGCTGGGCGCCGTCGTGCAGGTCGCGCCCGATGCGCCGACGCTCCTCGCGCTGCGCCGCCAGCAGCCGCTGCCGCGAGGCGCTCACCTCCTCGAGACGGTGCGCGAGCTCGGCGCGCAGCCGCACGTTGTCGAGCTCCCCGGCGACGATCTGCGTCACCGCGCTCGCAGTCCGCTCGTCGGTGCTCCCGGGGTCGAACACCACTCGTGCCACGGTCCTCCCGCGGCGTACGGCGTCGACCGCGCTGTGGCCGGGCTCGGTGGGCCGGCCATCCGCTCGGAGCCAGCGGTCCGAGGCGTCGTCGGGGTACACCGCGTGTGCGGTCGGGTCGCCCAGCGCCCGGCTGAGGAGGGCGTCGAGGTCGAACCCGGTGGGCCCGGCCGCGAGCGAGTCGCGCGCGATCCGCTCGGCGCTGTGCCTCCGGTGGTCGAAGCGGCGGTCGACCTGGTCCTGGAGCCACCCGCGCAGGGGCAGGGCGACGAGCGCGGCCACGACGGCTCCCAGGGTCGCCGCCAGCTCGCCCGAGCTCGACCAGGCGCCGAACCCCCGAGTCGCCAGCAGCACCACGACGCCGTACACGAGCACGACCAGCGCGGAGAGCAGGCCATAGACGACCGCACGGGTGAGGACGCGTTCGACGTCGTAGAGCTGGTGCTGCAGGACCGACAGTCCGGCCGCGACGGGGACCAGGACGATGAAGCCGCCGGTCGCCCACACCAGCAGTGAGTCGTGGCCGGTCATCGAGCCGGCGAACGCGAGCACGACGAACAGGGGAATCGGCACCGCCACCAGGGCCAGCCAGAGCAGTCGACGCCGCTCCTCGGTCGAGGAGCGCCGGAAGCGCACGACGAGCGAGGCAGCGGCGCCGACCAGCCCCACCCCCACGGTGAGGATCGCCGCGACGCGCACCGGGTCGAGCACGGGTGCGAGCGAGTCCAGCGCCCACGGGTTCTCGACGTCGGCGTACGGCGCCTCGAGCCGACGGTTCCCGACCAGCGAGCAGCCCAGGTAGACCACCCCCGCCACCACCGTGACCCGGGCGAGCATCCTCCAGCGGGGCCCGAGGGTGTGCCCGGTCGGGGTCACCTGCAGCACCAGCGCGACCAGGACCAGCCAGGGTGCGAAGCTCGCCTCACCGGCGACCGCGGCGAGTCGACCCGAGGTGGATGCCCGGTCGGCCACCAGCAGCTCGGCGGCGGCGTACTCGTCGATCACGCCCGAGACGAGGAGGCTGCCGGCGAGGGCGAGGAAGAGCCAGCCCACGGGATGGGTGGGCCGGGCCCAGGCGAGGAAGCAGCCCGTCGCCGCGGCGCTCGCGATTCCGGCCGCGAACACCCAGGTGTCCCCGTGCAGCTGCCGCAGCTCGGGGTGGCCGGTCGTGGCGAGGTGGGCGTCGCTCGCGACCAGCGCCACGAACGTCGCGACCTCGAGGCCGAGGACGGCCACGACAGCGGCGCGACGCACGGCGGCGGAGGTCATGCACCCATGCTGACACCGTGCGCGGCCTGCCACGTCCGTGTACGCACGGATGCGCCACCCCCGGGTAGCCCCGATGTGGCCGACGCTGTGCCGACCGACGATCGATGGGAGGGCCCGGTCGCGGGCCCCGGACCGAGAGGAACCTCCCATGACCACCGCATCCGTGCCCGTCGCCCGGGCCGTCACCACCCCGACCGGCGAGCCCGGTCTGCCCGGCCGGCGCACCCTCGTCGGCCTCGCCGGCGCCTACCTGTTGCTCTTCGTCAGCCTCTTCGCCGCCAGCGGCGGCGAGATCGCCGTCGACGCTCACGGATCGACGGTGATCCGGGAGTTCGCCTCGTCGGACCTCCGCGTCCAGGTGACCGGTTACGCCATGGTCGTCGCCGCGGTGCTCGTCGTGTTCTGGGGTGCCGCGTTGCGCCGCCGGCTCGGCCGGACCTGGACCGCCGACCTGGTGGGGCTGGGCGCGCTCACGATGGGGATCACCCTGGCGAGCTGGGTCGTGACGGCGTTCGCGCTCATGCACGCGGTCGACAGCGGCATCCCCGAGGTGGCCCAGGCGGTCAACATCCTGAACAACTCGAACTTCGTCCCGGCGATGCTCGCACTGGCCTGCATGATGATCGGCACCGGCCTGGCGGGCCTGCGGACCCGGACGCTGCCCCGGTGGCTGGCCGTGGCCTCGATCGTCCTGGGTGCCCTGGCCCCGCTCGGGCCGGCGGCCTTCCTGCCGTTCACGCTGTTCCCGCTCTGGGCCGTGGTCGTCTCGGCGAAGGTGACCATCGACTGACGGCCGAGTCGGACCCGCCCGAGATCCTCGGGCGGGTCAGCGGAAGTCGATGAGCAGCATGTCGGTGTCCGTGCCGTCCGACAGGCCGTGGTGGAGGTCGTCGTCCACGGGCGCCGCAGGGTCGTCGGTGTCCGGCTCGGGCGGCGTCTCGTCGACGGGTCGTGGGCGTTCGACCACCATCGCCCGGAAGCACCTGGCCTCGTAGGGCAGCTGCATGCCGTCCATCCCGCGCCCGAAGTCGTCGTAGAACGCCAGCACCTCCGCGAGCTTCGCGGCCCGCCCCTCGTCGTCCAGGACCGCGACGTTCGACCGGGACAGGACGAGGTCCTGGATCGACTGGCGGTCCACCGTCTGCCAGAACCGGAAGGTCTCGTCCTCGACGAAGCCGAACAGCGCGGACTGGACCAGGGGGTCCGCCGGCTCGCGCAGCTGGTCCTGGGTGCCGATCAGGCTGCCGAGGCGGCGTACCCACGGGATCCGCTCGTCGCGCTGGTTCCAGACCAGCGCGATGCGGCCACCCGGCTTGAGCACCCGGGCGATCTCGGGCAGCGCCCGGTCGAGGTCGAACCAGTGGAACGCCTGGGCGCACACGACCACGTCGACCGAGCGGTCGGGGAGCGGGATCTCCTCGGCCGGGGCCACCGAGAGGCGGACGTCCGGGAGCCGCTGCTCGAGGATCGTCAGCATCTGCGGGTCGGGGTCGGTGGCGTGCACGTCGTGGCCGAGCGCCACCAGCTCGGCGGTGAGCTTGCCGGTGCCGGCGCCGAGCTCGAGCACGGTCACGGGCTGCTCGCCCACCAGCCAGGCGGCAGCCTCACGGGGGTACGACGGGCGGCCCCGGTCGTAGGCCTCGGCAACGGAGCCGAAGGATCGCGCGCCGTCGCGGGTCTCGTCACTCATCACCCCGCAGTTTACCGGCTCGGTGGAGGTCGAACTCGCAGCACTGGCTAGCCTTCGGAGCCATGAGCACGGATCCCCTGGCCTGGTTGTCGTCCCTCGAGGGGGTGCCGTCGGCGTACGCCTCGGCCCGCGACGGGATCGACGTGATGCTGCGCGACCGCGGGCTGCGGCGCACCTCGCCGGAGACGACGGCCGAGTCCCTGCTGCGCGGGGCCCACGCGAGCGCCGCGCTCGAGGGATCGGGATCCTCGCTGACCGACGTGCGCGAGGGCCGGGGGGACGAGACCGCCCAGGCCGCGCTGCGGGTCTCGGCCGAGCTGCTGGCCCTCTCACCCACGCTGGGTCGCTCGCCGCTGCAGGCCTTGGCCCGGATTCACGCGCTGGCAGCGGCCGGCGACCTGACCGAGGACCAGCTGGGGCGCCCGCGCGACGCGGCCTCGTCCGACCGGCTGCGCGCCCTGGGGGAGCTGCTGATGGCTCCCACCTCGGCTCCGGCGCTGCTGGTGGCCGCGGTGGTGCACGCAGACCTGGCGACCGAGGCGCCGTTCGGCTCCCACAACGGGCTGGTCGCGCGCGCGGCGGAGCGCCTGGTGCTGGTCTCGCGCGGCGTCGACGAGAAGTCGCTGGTCGTGCCGGAGGCCGGGCACCTGGTGTTGCGGGCGGCGTACGAGTCGAACCTGCGCGGCTATCGCGAGGGCGGACCTGCCGGTGTGCACGCCTGGCTGCTCTACGCGGCGGAGGCGTTCGCCGCCGGAGCCGAGGCGAGCCCGCTGCGACGGCCCGCCGAAGGATCTGCCGAATGACCTGCCGGCCGGGCTGAGCAGCACATGCGAACGGCACCCGGATCGGTGAGGATCCGGATGCCGCCGCTGACACGTGAGGCCGTGGCTACCAAGCGTGCACAAACTAACTGCTGCCCCGGGATTTTCCCGATGTGGCAAGCGCCCTGAAGGAAGGGTAGATCGCCGCGTGGGTACCTGGTTTCACGTGCTGTTTCTGTGGTTCTATCCTCCGTTCTACCCCTCTGCGCCGAGGTCCACAAGGCTTGACATTTGACGCTCGGGCGCGACGGGGACAGGACAGCTCAGACGCCCGGGCGACGCTTGCGGGCGTTGACCCACAGCACGCCGCCGACCGCCGCCACGCCGCCGACGGCGAGGGCGGCGAGGGTCTGCCGCGCCGGCAGCAGCGGGACCCGGCTGCGCAGGGTGACCGGGCGGGTGAAGACCAGGACCGGCCAGCCCCGGGCGGCCGCGATCCGGCGCAGCTCGCGGTCGGGGTTCACGGCGTGCGGGTGTCCGACGACCTCCAGCATGTGCACGTCGGTGACCGAGTCGCTGTAGCCGTAGCTGTGCTCGAGGTCGTAGCCCACCTCGTCGGCCAGCTCGCGGATCGCGCGGGCCTTCTCCTCGGCGTACGCGTAGTACTCGATCTCGCCGGTGTAGCAGCCGTCGATGATCTCCATCCGGGTCGCGACGACCCGGTCGGCGCCGAGCATCTCGCCGATCGGCCCGACCACCTCGGCGCCGGACGTGGAGACGATCACGACGTCGCGCCCGGCGAGGTGGTGCTCCTCGATGAGGGAGACGGCCTCGTCGTAGACGAGCGGGTCGACGATGTGGTGGATCGTCTCCGCGACGATCTCGCGGACCGTGCTGACGTCCCAGCCGGCGCACAGCTGCGACATGAACTGCCGCATCTTCTCCATCTGGTCGTGGTCGGCGCCGCCGACGAGGTAGACGAACTGGGCGTACGCCGAGCGGAGGACCGCGCGCCGTGAGATCAGGCCACCGGCCTGGAACGGCTTGCTGAACGCCAGCGTGCTCGACTTGGCGATGATCGTCTTGTCGAGATCGAAGAACGCCGCGGTGGGGCGAAGCACGATCTTGTCCGACATGGGCTCATCGTAGGTGGGACGTCGCCCGCCACCGCGACGCCGGGCCATCAGGGGCCATCACGGCCCATCAGGGGTTCCCGGCGCCGGCTCCCGCAGCGGTTGTCCACAGGCAGCGCCGCGGCCGGTTGGGTGCACCCCGGAGCCGGGAACCATCACCCACATGACCGCGCCCTTGTTCATCACCCGCGACGACACCCTGCTCGACGAGCTCCTGCGGCTGGCCGCGGCCGCCGGGATCACTCCTGAGGTGGCCCATGACGGGGCCGCGGCGCTGCGGGCCTGGTCCGCGGCCCCGCTGGTGCTGCTGGGCGCGGACCTCGCCGACGAGGTGGCCCGGACCGCCCCGGCCCGGCGGGAGCGCGTGCACGTGGTGGCCTGGGGCTCGGTGCCCGACGACCTGTTCCGGATCGCCCTCGCGGTCGGTGCGGAGAACGTCGCGGAACTGCCCCGCTCGGAGGGCTGGGTGACCGAGACCCTGACCGACCTCGGCGACACCGACCGGAGCCGGGGGCTGGTCATCGGGGTGGTGGGCGGCTCCGGTGGGGCCGGGGCAACCACGTTTGCGTGCGCGCTGGCCCAGATGGCGGCCCGGACCGGGCCTGCCGTGGTCATCGACACCGATCCCCTGGGGCCGGGGATCGACCGGGTGCTCGGCCTCGAGACCCAGGACGGCGTGCGGTGGGACGCCTTGTGCCAGACCACCGGCCGGCTCAGCTCGCGCTCCCTGCGCGAGGCTCTGCCGCGCCGCGGTGGGCTCGGCGTGCTGACCTGGTACGCCGGCACCGCCGGGTCCCTGCAGGCCTTCGCGGTCCGCGAGGCGCTCTCGGCCGCCCAGCGTGGCCACGACACCGTCGTCCTCGACCTGCCGCGCACGGCCGACCCGGTCGTCGACGAGGTGGTCGCCCGCTGCGACCGCCTGCTCGTGGTCGTGGTGCCCACGGTCGCCGGTGTCGCGTCGGCCGGGCGGCTCTGCGCGCGGTTGGCCGACCCGTCCCGACTGCGGCTCGTGGTGCGGGGCCACGGCATCGAGCCGGAGGCGATCGCCCGGGCCACCGGTGTGCCGGTGGTCGCCCGGATGGGCGACCAGCGTGGCCTGGGCGAGGCGATCGACCTCGGCCTCGGGCCGGTGCGGTCCCGGCGCGGCCCGCTCGGCCGGGCCGCGACCGACGTGCTCACCCGGCTGACCGTGATGGGCGCCGCCGCATGACGGTCGACGTGCGCGCCGGCGACCTCGAGGCGGTGCGTGACCGGCTCGCCCGCGAGCCCGGCGAGCTGACCCCGCACCGGGTCGCGCTCGCGCTGCGCGAGTCGGGCCGTCCGGTGGGCGACTCCGCGGTCCTGGCGGTCTACGAGGCGTTGCGGCGCGACGTCGTGGGCGCGGGTCCCCTCGAGCCCCTGCTCCGCACCCCGGGCGTGACCGACGTCCTCGTCAACGGCGCCGACCGGGTCTACCTCGACCGGGGCGCGGGGCTGGAGCTGAGCCCCGTGCGCTTCCCCGACGACGAGGCGGTGCGGCGTCTGGCCCAGCGGCTGGCGGCCCTCGGCGGGCGGCGGCTCGACGACGCCACGCCGCACGTCGACCTGCGGCTGGCCGACGGCACCCGCTTCCACGCCGTGCTGGCGCCGGTGGCGCGTCCCGGGACGCTGGTGTCGCTGCGGATCCCGCACCCGCGCGTCTTCACCCTCGAGGAGCTCCGGTCCGCCGGCTCCCTCACCGCGGACGGGGCGCGGTTGCTGCAGGCGATCGTGTCCGCGCGGCTGGCGTTCCTGGTCAGCGGCGGCACCGGCACCGGCAAGACCACGCTGCTCGCGGCGCTCCTGTCGCTGGTGGCGGCCCACGAGCGGATCGTCCTGGTCGAGGACGCCGGCGAGCTGCGGCCCGACCACCCGCACGTGGTCGGGCTCGAGAGCCGACCGCCCAACATCGAGGGAGCGGGCGAGATCGACCTGCGGACGCTGGTGCGTCAGGCGCTGCGGATGCGGCCCGACCGGCTCGTCGTGGGGGAGGTCCGGGGCGGCGAGGTCGTCGAGCTCCTGGCGGCGCTCAACACCGGGCACGAGGGCGGCTGCGGCACCCTGCACGCCAACTCCGCCCTCGACGTGCCCGCCCGGGTCGAGGCGCTCGCCCTCGCGGCCGGCCTCGGCCGGGCGGCCGCGCACAGCCAGTTCGCCTCGGCCGTCGACGTGGTGCTGCACCTGGCGCGCGGCCCCGACGGTGTCCGCCGGCTGAGCCAGGTGGCCGTCCCGGAGCGGGACGCCTCCGGGCTCGTGTCGATGGTGCCGGCCCTCGACGTGGCCGCCGACGGCACCACCTCGTTCGGGCCGGCCGCCGAACGGCTCGCCGCGCGGCTCGACCGATGACCGTGCTCGCCGTCGGCGCCGCGGTGCTGGCGATGCTGCTCCTGCTGGCGCCACGGGCCCGGCTGCCGGCCGCGGCGCCCACCGCCCCGGCATCCCACGCCGCCGTGGTGGGCGCCGTGCTCGCCGCGGGCCTCCTGGCCGCGATGGTCACCCCCCGCGCGGCCGTCGCTGCTGGTGCTCGCCGCCGCGGCCGTCGCCGGGGGTGGGGTGCTCTGGCGGGGGCGGAGACGTCGTCGGGCGGCGGTCCTGGTGTCCACCCGCGTCCTGGAGACCTGTGAGCTGCTGGCGGCCGAGCTCACCGCGGGACAGCCGCCCGGCGTCGCCCTGGACCGGGCCGCGCGGACCTGGCCCCCGTTGGCCCCCGCGGCCGAGGCGTTCCGGGTCGGTGCCGACGTCCCGGGGGCCCTGCGCCAGCTCGCCGCCCAGCCGGGCGCCGGTGACCTCCGCCTCGTCGCCGCGGCATGGCAGGTGGCCCACCGGACCGGTCAGGGCCTCGCGGAGGCGGTCGAGCGCGTGGCGGACGGTCTGCGCAGCGCCCAGGGGAGTCGTCGGGTGGTCGAGGGGGAGCTCGCGTCGGCCAGGGCCACCGCCCGCCTCGTCGCCGGTCTCCCGGTCCTCGCGCTCACGATGGGCTCCGGTGCGGGCGGCGACCCCTGGGGCTTCCTGCTCGGTCATCCGGTCGGGCTGGCCTGCCTCGCGGGTGGGCTGGGCTTCGGGTTCGCCGGGCTGTGGTGGATCGAGGCGATCGCCCGCGACGTGGACCGGTCCGCGTGACCGGCTGGGCCGCGGCGCTCTGCGCCGCCCTCGCCGCGAGCCTCGCCGTACCTCTCCGGGCGCGGTTGCCGCGCCCCGTCGTGGTCACGCCCTCGCCACCGGCGAGTGGCTGGATGCTGCGCTTCCGGCTGCTGTGGTGCGCGGGGGCGGGCCTGGGCGGTGCCGCCTTCGTCGGGGGCCGGGCGGGCCCCGTTGTGGGCCTGGCCGCCGCCGTGACGGCCTGGGTGGTGATCGCCCGGGCCGAGCCGCCCCAGGTGCGGCGCGCCCGCGAGGCCGTACGTCGCGACCTGCCCCTGGTGGTCGACCTGTTCGCCGCCACCCTGCGGGCCGGGGCCGCGCCCGGTGACGGCGTCGCCGTGGTCTGCGCCGCGCTGCCCGGGGAGGCCGCCGACCGGCTGTCCGGGGTGGCGGCCCGACTGGCGCTCGGGATCGACCCGGTCCAGGTGTGGGAGTCGCTCGGCGCCGACCCCGAGCTGGCGCCGCTGGGGCGCACGCTGGCGCGGGCCCAGGCCACCGGTGCCTCGGTGGTGCCCGCGGTCGCACGGCTGGCCGACGATCTGGGGCGCCGGGCCCGCGCCGAGGTGGAGGAGCGGGCGCGTGCGGTCGGGGTGAAGGCGGCCCTGCCGCTCGGACTCTGCCTGCTGCCCGCGTTCATCCTGATCGGCATCGTGCCCCTGGTCGCCGGGCTGCTCTCCACGCTCGCCCTGTGATCGCCCCTGGGCTCGGCCATGTGATCGGCCTCTGGTGTCGTGGCCGAGCCGGCCGTGCGGTGGTCGGTCCGAGCCGGGCCACCAGCCGTCCACCGTGCCCCGGCGCGCAGCGCCGTCCACAGCCGGCCGGGAGACGTCTCGCCGCGGCCGGCGAGATCGCCGAGGGTCGGACCAGGACGGCCGCACCGGGCGGCCGGGAAACGGAGATCGTCATGCCACTGCCCATCCGCCCCACCTCCGACACCGCACGTCAGGCAGCACGACAGGAAGCACGTCAGCTCGCAGGTCCGTGTGCCCGGCGGGGGGACGAGGACGGCATCACCACCGCGGAGTACGCCGTCGGCACAGCGGCCGGAGCCGGTCTCGCCGGCCTGCTCTACAAGCTGCTGACCGGCGGCTTCGGCGACCAGCTGCTGAAGACCCTGTTCGACCACGTGCTCGGCCTGCTGGGCATCGGGTGAGGCCACGAGGCCAGCGGCGAGGCCAGCGGCGAGGCCAGCGCCGAGGCGAGCGCGGCGCCGCCACCGCCGAGCTCGCCATGGCCCTCCCGCTGCTGGTCGCGGTGACCATCGGGCTCGTGTGGCTGCTGGGCGTGGGTGCCGCGCAGGTGCGCGTCGTCGACGCCGCTCGCGAGTCGGCGAGGGCCGCGGCCCGCGGCGACACGGCCGACGAGGCGATCTCACGCGGACTGCGGGTCGCGCCCGAGGGCAGCCGGATCACGCTGAGCGCCGCGGGGGGCCAGGTCACCGCGCTGGCGGTCGGTGAGGTGTCCGGACCCGGGGGACTCTTCGGGTTCCTGCCCGCGGTCACGGTCCGGGCCGACGCCGTGGCCGCCGCCGAGCCCGGGTCGTGAGGTGTCGCGGGGAGCGGGGGTCGGCCACGCTGTTCCTGGTCGCCTGCCTGGCGGTGCTGCTGCTGGTCGGCTGCGCCCTCGGCGTGGTGGCGGCGATGGTGCGGGCCCACCGGGCCGCCCAGGCGGCGGCCGACCTGGCCGCGCTCGCGGCGGCGTCGGCCGTCGGGCGCGGGGGGGACCCGTGCGCGGCGGGCGGGAGCATCGCGGTCGCCAACGGTGCCCGCCTGACGTCGTGCCGGATCCTGGGCGCGGACGCCACCGTGCGGGTCGAGGTCGCGGGCCCCCACTGGCTTGGTCAGCTGGCCGACCTGGGGGCAGAGGCGCGGGCCGGCCCGGCCTGAGGTGCGGCGCGTCATCGGGGCGGCGACGCCCGGTGGCCGGGGGCGGTGGCGCGGGTCAGGCAGTGCCGGTCAGGGGCGGGCGTCGGGGTCGCTGCGGGTGGTCTCGCCGCCCTCGCGGCGCTCCGCCTCGGTCCGCTCGAGCTGCTGGGAGAGCTCGCTGAGCCGGCGGCTCTCGCGGCGTCGCTTCAGGGAGCGCCTGGTGCCGAACTTCGTGATCGTGTAGCCCCAGAGGACCGCGACCCCGGCCCCGACTCCCACGAGGAAGATCGTGAGCGCGCTCAGGTCGGTGCCGATCAGCTCGACGGTGCCGCTGGCGGTGGTCACCGCGGCGAGGATCGCCAGGGCCCCCGCGGCGATCAGGAGCAGGCCCAGGATCAACATGGCCCGAGGCTACCGCCCGGTGTCGGACCCCAGCAGGACGTCGAGCAGGGCCGCCGCCCCGGCCTTGTCGAGCGGGTTGTTCTGGTTGCCGCACTTCGGCGACTGGATGCATGAGGGGCAGCCGTCCTCGCAGGTGCAGGCGACGATCGCGTCCCGGGTCGCGGTGAGCCACTCACGCGCCGCCCGGAAGCCCCGTTCGGCGAAGCCGGCACCGCCCGGGTGGCCGTCGTAGACGAAGACCGTGAGCATCCCGGTGTCGGGGTGGACGGCTGTCGAGACGCCGCCGATGTCCCACCGGTCGCAGGTCGCGAACAGCGGGAGCAGCCCGATCGAGCAGTGCTCGGCGGCGTGGGCGGCGCCCGGCAGGTCGAGCGCGGTGAGGCCGCTCTCGGCCAGGACGTGCTCGGGCACGGTCCACCACACGGCACAGGTGCGCAGCGACCGCTCGGGCAGGTCGAGCGGCTGCTCGCCGAGCACCTCGCCGCCGGGCTGGCGCCGTCGCAGGAAGGAGACGACCTGGTGCGAGACGTCGACGTCGCCGAACGAGAGCCGGCAGCCCGCCCAGTCTCGGTGCTCGCGCTCCCCGACGATGGCGATGTCGGTGACCTCGCGTGCCGAGGTCGAGTAGTCGGGGTCGGCCCGCTCGATGACCGCGACGCTCTCGTCGAGGTCGAGGGACTGCACCAGCCAGGTCTCGCCGCGGTGCACGTAGACCGCGCCCGGGTGGGCGGTGCCGTGCGAGCTCGCCGCGTCGACGGTCCCGATCACCCGACCGGTGTCGGCCTCGACCAGCTGCACGGGCGCGCCCCCGGTCGACCGGATGTCGGCGAGGTCCGAGGCGCGGCGCCGGTCGGTCCAGAACCAGCCCCGCGGGCGCCGGCGCAGCAGCCCGGCCCCGGTCAGGCCGTCGAGGACCTCGCGGGCGGTTGGACCGAACAGCTCGAGGTCGGCCTCGGTCAGCGGGATCTCGTGGGCAGCCGCGCAGAGGTGGGGGCCGAGGACGTAGGGGTTGGTCGGGTCGAAGACGGTGGCCTCGACGGGACGGCCCAGCAGCGCCTCGGGGTGGTGGACGAGGTAGGTGTCCAGCGGGTCGTCACGGGCCACCAGGATCCCGAGGGCGTCCTGGGCGCCGCGCCCCGCCCGGCCGAGCTGCTGCCACAGCGCCGCGCGCGTGCCGGGGAACCCCGCCATGAGCACCGCGTCCAGCCCGCTGATGTCGATGCCGAGCTCGAGGGCGTTGGTCGCGGCCAGGCCGGTCAGCTGCCCGCTGCGCAACGCCTCCTCGATCGCCCGGCGCTCCTCGGGGAGGTAGCCGCCGCGGTAGGACGCCACTTTCGCGGGAAGTGACGGGTCGACCTCGGCGAGCAGCGACGCCGCAGTGAGCGCGACCTGCTCCGCGCCCCGCCGGGAGCGGATGAACGCCAGGGTCCGGACGTCCTCGGCGACCAGGTCGGCGAGGAGGTCGGCGGTCTCGGACGAGGCGGCGCGGCGTACCGGGGCGCCGTTCTCGCCCGTGAAGGAGGTGAACGGCGGCTCCCAGAGGCCCAGGGTCACCTGACCGCGCGGGGAGGAGTCCTCGGTGATCGCGAGCACGTCGAGCCCGGTCAGCCGCCGGGCGGCCACGGCGGGCTCGGCCACGGTCGCGGAGGCGAGCACGAACGTCGGGTGGGCGCCGTACGCCGCGCAGATGCGGCGCAGCCGTCGGATCACGTGGGAGACGTGAGCCCCGAACACGCCGCGGTAGTGGTGGCACTCGTCGATCACGACGTAGGACAACGAGCCGAGGAACGAGGCCCAGCGGGCGTGGCCCGGGAGCAGCGAGCGGTGGAGCATGTCGGGGTTGGTGAGGACGTACTCGGCGTGGTCGCGGGCCCAGTCACGCTGGTCGCGGCTGCTGTCGCCGTCGTGGGTGGTGACGCGGAGGTCGAGCCCCAGGGAGCTCAGCCCGGCCAGCTGGTCCTGGGCGAGCGCCTTGGTGGGGGCGAGGTAGAGCACGGTCGCGCCGCGCCGGCCCCGGTCGCCCCGGGCCGCGCGGATCGTCGAGAGCGCGGGCAGCTGGTAGGCGAGGGACTTGCCCGAGGCGGTGCCGGTGGCGAGGACGACGTGCTGGCCGTGGTGGGCGGCGTCGGCGGCCGCGACCTGGTGGCGCCACGGAAGCTCGACTCCCCGAGCGCTCAGCGCGGCGACCACGTCGTCGCCCGCCCACTCCGGCCAGGCAGCCGTGGTCGCGACACGCCGGGGCAGCACCTCGAGGTGGGTCAGACGGCCCTCGCGACCCGGGGCCGAGGTGAGCCGGTCCACCAGCTCACCCACCGCTGTGGGCCTGCGCGAAACGGCCACATCCATGTCCCAGAGTCTCCCAAACGCCGCCGACAAGGAACGACTCGCGTCAACATGCTGGGCACTTCTTTGTGCGCAAGTAGGGTGGGCGTGGTTTCATATTGCTGGCCGAGTTTCGGGGCTGACGTGCCACGAGCACCATGGCACCGTGCAAACCAGTGCTTCAGGGAGAACACACGTGGATCTGACTCTTACGACACGCGACGTCGATGGGAAGACCATCGTCGCGGTCGGAGGCGAGATCGACGTCTACACCGCGCCCAAGCTCCGCGACAAGATCACCGAGCTGGTCGCGGCCGGCGTCTACGACCTCGTCATCGACATGGAAGCCGTCGAGTTCCTCGACTCGACCGGCCTCGGCGTGCTGGTCGGCGGCCTGAAGAAGGTCCGCGCCCACGAGGGCTCCCTGCAGCTCGTCTGCAACCAGGACCGCCTGCTCAAGATCTTCCGGATCACCGGCCTGGCCAAGGTCTTCGTCATCCACGAGTCGGCCGAAGCCGCCCTCGCCAGCGGCTGACCGGGCTCCGTCCCGCTCAACCAGCAGCCCTCCGGGCGCTGCACGTTCTCCTCTGGCTCCTCATGAGTCCCTGGCTCCTCACGAGCTCCTGAGCCGACCCGTCGTACGCCGAGTCCGGCTCCGCAGCCTGTCGCGACGCGCCGTGTGTGCCGTGTCACACCTCCGTGCTATTCAGGAGTCATCCGTGCGTAGACTCCCGACGTTCGTGAGACCTGAATCACTTCCAGGAGGAAACACATGACGGGGATCCTTCCCGCTGTCGTCGACGTCTCCGGAGGCAACCTCGTCCTGGTCATCGTTGTCGCCCTGATCGCGCTTGGCGCGCTGGCGATGGCTGCGATGTTCCGACAAGAGGTTCTTGCCGCCGGTGAGGGCACCGACAACATGAAGAACATCGCTCAGGCGGTGCAGGAGGGCGCCAACGCCTACCTGGCGCGACAGTTCCGTACGCTCGCCATCTTCGCCGGTATCGCGTTCTTCGCGCTGCTCGCGTTGCCGGCGGACGACACCACGGTCCGGATCTTCCGGTCGGTGTTCTTCCTGATGGGTGCGGGTTTCTCCGCCACCGTCGGCTACCTCGGCATGAACCTCGCGGTGCGTGCGAACCTCCGCGTGGCCGCGGCCGCCAACTCGGTGGGCCGCGACCCCGCCATGACCATCGGCCTGCGGACCGGTGCCATGGTCGGCATGCTCACCGTCGGCCTCGGCCTGCTGGGCGCCAGCCTCGTCGTGCTGATCTTCCAGGACAAGGCCCCCGACGTGCTCGAGGGCTTCGGCTTCGGCGCCGCGCTGCTGGCCATGTTCATGCGGGTCGGCGGCGGCATCTTCACCAAGGCCGCCGACGTCGGCGCCGACCTCGTCGGCAAGGTCGAGCACAACATCCCCGAGGACGACCCGCGCAACGCGGCGACCATCGCGGACAACGTGGGCGACAACGTCGGCGACTGCGCCGGCATGGCCGCCGACCTCTTCGAGTCGTACGCCGTGACCCTGGTCGCCGCGCTGATCCTCGGCTCGCAGGCGTTCGGCGACAAGGGCCTGGTCTTCCCGCTCCTGATCCCCGCCATCGGTGCGCTGACCGCCGTCGCCGGCGTCTACCTCACCAGGCCCCGGGCGGGGGAGAACGGCCTGAAGACGATCAACCGCTCCTTCTACCTGTCCTCGGGCATCGCCGCCGTGGCCAGCGTGATCCTGTCCTACGTCTACCTGCCGGGCAGCTTCGCGGACTTCACGCACGCCGACGTGGTCGGTGCCGAGGGTGACCCCCGGTTCATCGCCGCGAGCGCGGTGGTCATCGGCATCGTGATGTCGGCCGGGATCCTGGCCCTGACCGGCTACTACACCGGCACCGAGCACCGTCCGGTCAAGGACGTCGGCAAGACCTCGCTCACCGGCGCGGCCACCGTCATCCTCGCGGGGCTCTCGGTCGGCTTCGAGTCCGCGGTCTACACCACGCTGGTCATCGGGGCCGCGGTCTTCGGTGCCTACCTGCTGGGTGGGGCCACGCTGACCGTCTCGCTGTTCGCGGTCGCCCTGGCCGGCTGCGGCCTGCTGACGACCGTCGGCGTGATCGTCGCGATGGACACCTTCGGTCCGGTCTCGGACAACGCCCAGGGCATCGCCGAGATGTCGGGCGACGTCAGCCCGGCGGGCGCGCAGATCCTCACCGAGCTCGACGCCGTTGGCAACACGACCAAGGCGATCACCAAGGGCATCGCGATCGCGACCGCCGTGCTCGCGGCGACCGCGCTGTTCGGCTCCTACGCGACCTCGGTCTTCGAGTCGCTGCGCGACGCCAGGCCGTCGGCCGACGAGGCCAACCTGCTGGACTTCAGCGTCTTCAACCCGGCCGTCCTGGTCGGTGTGCTGCTGGGTGCGGCCGTGGTCTTCCTGTTCTCCGGGCTGGCGATCAACGCCGTCGCCCGCGCTGCCGGCGCGGTCGTGTTCGAGGTGCGCCGCCAGTTCCGCGAGATCCCCGGGATCATGGAGGGCACCGGTCGTCCCGAGTACGGCAAGGTCGTCGACATCGTCACCAAGGACTCCCTGCGTGAGCTGGTCACGCCGGGCATCCTGGCCGTGCTGGCGCCGATCGCCGTGGGCTTCGGTCTCGGCGCGACCGCGCTGGCGGGGTTCCTGGCCGGCGCGATCGGCACCGGCACCCTGATGGCCGTCTTCCTGGCCAACGCGGGTGGGGCCTGGGACAACGCCAAGAAGCTCGTCGAGGACGGCAGTCACGGCGGCAAGGGCTCTCCGGCCCACGAGGCGACGATCATCGGCGACACCGTCGGCGACCCGTTCAAGGACACCGCCGGCCCGGCGATCAACCCGCTGATCAAGGTGATGAACCTGGTCTCGCTGCTGATCGCCAGTGCCGTGGTCTCGATGAGCGTGGGCCAGGACCAGAACGACGTCCTGCGCATCGTCATCGCCCTGGTGGCCGTCACGATCATCGCGGTGGCGGTCTACATCTCCAAGCAGCGCGAGGTGTCCATGGGCGAGGACGCCCACATCCCGCCCCCACCCCCGGCCACGCCCACGGGCACGACCGCGGACCCGTCGTACCCGGCAGCCAGCCGGGAGCCTGAGCCGGAGCCGACCCAGCGGTTCGAGGCGCCCACCGAGGGTGGGTACGCCGAGCAGGAGTACCAGATGCCGCCGCAGCACCCCTCGCACTGAGGGAGCCAGGCTGCGCGGCCGGCCCGTCGCGGCGAGTCCTTCGGGGCTCGCCACGGCGGGCCGGTCCGCTTCTGGGGCCGGTCCCCGATGTGGAGGAGCGGCCCGGGCGGGATTCACCTCCCTCGGCGGACCCGCCCTAGTGTCGAGCCGTGACAACCAGCGACCTTCCCCTGCGCCTGCGGGGCGCGCTCGCCCTGGCGGGGTTCACGTACGACGCCGTGGCCGAGGTGCTCGGGCCGATGGCGCACGCGGCCCTGGGCCGCAACGAGACCACCCCCGGGCTGCGCCAGACCTCGGGCGGCTCCCCGCTCGAGACCCTGGTCCGGCTCTTCCTGCTGCAGGCGCCCGTCGGGGTCGCCGCCGCGGAGGCCGCGCTCCCCGGCCTGCTGGACCGGATGTCCGCCGAGGGCCTGATCGAGCAGACCGTCGGCGAGGTGGCGGCGCGGCTCGACGTACGCCCCTATGCCACCGGTGAGGACGACCTCTGGGTCGTCAGCGACCTGACGCCCGGCCTCGACGGGAGCCAGGTCCGGGTCGGCGCCGACCACGTGCTCGGGATCAGCTCGGCGTCCTCGTCGCTGGCCCAGCTGACGATGCGCGAGCCGGTGGGCCGCGCGCTCGACCTCGGCACGGGCTGTGGCGTCCAGGCGCTGCACCTCGCGACCCACAGCGGCGAGGTCGTCGCCACGGACGTCAACAAGCGGGCGCTGCGGCTGACCCGCTTCAACGCCGCGCTCAACGACGTCCGGACCCCCGTCGACGTGCGCGAGGGCTCGTTCTTCGCCCCGGTCCGTGACGAGCGCTTCGACCTGATCGCCACCAACCCGCCGTTCGTGATCTCCCCGGCCACCGGGGAGCGCCTGGTCTACCGCGACTCCGGCCTGCCGGGCGACCGGGTGGTCGAGGACATCGTCCGCGCGGCCCCCGGCCACCTCAACCCCGGCGGCTGGTGCCAGATCCTCGCCAACTGGGTGATCAGCAAGGACCGCCCGTGGGACGAGCGGCTGCTGCCCTGGGTCGCCGACGACTGCGACGCGTTCGTGGTCCAGCGTGAGGTGCTCGACCCCGCGGCGTACGTCGAGCTGTGGCTCAAGGACGCGGGGCTGCACGGCGCCGTGGACTACCTGGTCCGCTACGACACCTGGCTGTCGTGGTTCGAGGAGCAGGGCATCGAGGCCGTCGGCTTCGGCTGGATCAACCTGCGCATGGGCGGGGACTCGGCAGGCTCGAGGGCCGGGCGCTCCGGCGCGCCGACGCGCGACTTCCTGGAGTGGCCCTACGACGTCGAGCAGCCGATCGCGCCGGCGATCCGCGACTGGGGCGCAGCCCTCGACGTCGCGGTCGACCTCGGCTCGCGGCTGGCCGTGCGCCGCGACATCCAGCAGGAGACCGTGGGCCAGCCCGGCGCCGAGGACCCCGACACGATCGTCCTGCGCCAGCAGCGCGGGCTGCGCCGCGCCCGCCGGGCCGACACCGTCGAGGCGGCCCTGGTCGGGGCCTGCGACGGCGAGCTGAGCGTCGGGCAGATTCTCGACGCGCTTGCCCAGTTGCTGGAACTCGACCCGGTCCAGACACGGGCCACGTACCTTCCGGTGGTGAGGGAGCTGCTCGTCGAGGGCTTCCTCGAGCCGGCCCCTCGGTAGCCGGTCCAGGACGGGTCCGCTGGACGGACGCGCTACCGTGTTCGGCCGTGAGCCCCGTTGAGGGCTCGTCAGGCATCGCGAAGGCAGGAAGAAAGAAGCCCAGTGGCACACAAGTTGGTGATCGTCGAGTCCCCGGCGAAGGCCCGCACCATCGGCGGGTACCTCGGCGCGGGCTACGTCGTGGAGTCCTCCATCGGCCACATCCGCGACCTCCCGAACAACGCCGCGGACACCCCGGCGAAGATCAAGGACAAGCCCTGGGGGCGGCTCGCGGTCGACGTCGAGAACGGCTTCGAGCCGTACTACGTGGTGCCGCGCGACAAGAAGTCGCACATCGCCAAGCTCAAGGGCCTGCTCAAGGACGCCGACGAGCTCTACCTCGCCACCGATGAGGACCGGGAGGGCGAGGCGATCGCCTGGCACCTCCTCGACGAGCTGAAGCCGAAGAACATCCCGGTGAAGCGGATGGTCTTCCACGAGATCACCAAGCCTGCGATCCTCGCCGCCGCCGAGAACCCGCGCGAGCTCGACATGGACCTCGTCGAGGCGCAGGAGGCCCGGCGCATCCTGGACCGGCTCTACGGCTACGAGGTCTCGCCGGTCCTGTGGAAGAAGGTCATGTCCGGCCTGTCCGCCGGCCGCGTGCAGTCCGTGGCGACCCGGCTGGTCGTCGACAAGGAGCGCGAGCGGATGCGCTTCCACCTCGCGTCCTACTGGGACCTCGAGGGCACCTTCGACGCCGGCTCCAGGCACGAGCAGCGGATGTTCCCGGCCAAGCTCTACTCCGTCGACGGCGCCCGGGTGGCCCGCGGCTCCGACTTCGGCCCCGACGGCCTCCTGAAGGTCTCGACAGGCTCGACCACCGAGAAGGCCAAGGTCGTCCACCTCGACCGGGTCCGGGCCGAGGCCCTCGTCGACGCGCTGCGCGACACGACGTACGACGTCCGCTCGGTCGAGGCGAAGCCCTACCGCCGTTCGCCGTACGCGCCGTTCCGCACCACCACCCTCCAGCAGGAGGCCTCGCGCAAGCTGGGGTTCAGCGCCTCCTCGACGATGTCGGTGGCGCAGCGGCTCTACGAGAACGGCTACATCACCTACATGCGTACCGACTCGACCACGCTCTCGGGCGGGGCGGTCGAGGCGGCCAGGGCCCAGGTCCGCGAGCTGTACGGCGCCGAGTACCTCCCCGACGCCCCGCGGACCTACGCCTCCAAGGTCAAGAACGCCCAGGAGGCGCACGAGGCGATCCGCCCCGCCGGCGAGTCGTTCCGCACGCCCGCCCAGACCGGCCTCACCGGCGACCAGTTCCGGCTCTACGAGCTGATCTGGATGCGCACGGTGGCCTCGCAGATGAAGGACGCCGTCGGCCAGTCGGTCTCGATCCGGATCGGTGGCACCGCCGCGACCGGCGAGGACGCCGTCTTCTCCGCGACCGGTCGCGTGATCACCTTCCACGGCTTCCTCAAGGCCTACGTCGAGGGCACCGACGACGCGGCCGCGGCCAAGGACGACGCCGAGACCCGCCTGCCCGCCCTCCAGGAGGGTGAAGCGGTCTCCGCCGCCTCCGTCTCCGCGAGCGGCCACGAGACCAAGCCCCCGGCCCGCTACACCGAGGCCACGCTGATCCGCGAGCTCGAGGAGCGCGAGATCGGCCGCCCCTCGACGTACGCCTCGATCATCGGCACGATCCTCAACCGCGGCTACGTCTACAAGAAGGGCACCGCGCTGGTGCCGGCCTGGCTGGCGTTCTCGGTGATCCGGCTGCTGGAGGACCACTTCACGCGACAGGTGTCCTACGAGTTCACCGCCGAGATGGAGGACGTGCTCGACGAGATCGCCGCGGGCCGCAAGGACCGCAACACCGAGCTGGGCGAGTTCTACTACGGCTCCGACCGGATCAAGGGCCTGCACCGGCTGGTCAACGAGCTCGGTGACATCGACGCCCGGGAGCTGGCGACCTTCCCGGTCGCCGGCGAGGACAGCGGGATCCAGCTGCGGGTGGGGCGCTACGGCCCCTACCTCGAGGGCCCCGACGAGGACGGCACCCCGTTCGCGGTGCGCGCCAACGTGCCCGACGACCTGCCGCCCGACGAGCTCACGCTCGAGAAGGCCAGGGAGCTGCTGGCCAACCCGGCCGGCGAGGAGATCGAGCTCGGCAAGCACCCCGAGACCGGGCTGCGCGTGATCGCCAAGAACGGCCGGTACGGCCCCTACGTCACCGAGGACCTGCCCGAGGACGCGAAGAAGGCCGACAAGCCGCGCACCGGGTCGCTGTTCAAGTCGATGTCGCTCGACACGATCACGCTCGACGACGCGGTCAAGCTGCTCTCGCTGCCCCGGATGGTCGGCACCGACGAGGCCGGCGAGGAGATCACCGCCCAGAACGGTCGCTACGGTCCCTACCTCAAGAAGGGGACCGACTCCCGGTCGCTGACCTCCGAGGACCAGCTCTTCACGATCACCCTCGACGAGGCCCTGAAGATCTACGCCCAGCCCAAGCAGCGCGGCCGCGCCGCCGCGGCGCCCCCGCTCAAGGAGCTCGGCAACGACCCGGTCTCCGGGCAGCCGATCGTCGTGAAGGCCGGTCGCTTCGGTGAGTACGTCACCGACGGCGAGTTCAACGCCACGCTCCGCAAGGACGACTCCATCGAGGAGCTGACCACGGAGCGGGCCGCCGAGCTGCTGGCCGAGCGTCGCGCCAAGGGTCCCGCCAAGAAGACCGCCAAGAAGGGCGCGAAGAAGGCGCCGGCCAAGAAGGCGACGGCGAAGAAGACGGCGACCAAGAAGACCGCCAAGAAGACGACGAAGAAGGCTGCCGCCAAGAAGGGCTGACGTTGGTGGTCGAGGCGGCCCGGTGGAGGGGCAGTTCGCGCCAGCATGGGGACTCTGACGTCCGTGTCTGCCGAACTGCCCTCCCCGGCGGCCGCACCAGCGCCACCGGCGCACGGGCGGTCGGTGCCCAGCCCTAGGGTGTACGACGTGAGTCCAGGCCGCGGTGCGTACGCCCAGAAGGGCGTCTTCGTCTGCTTCGAGGGCGGCGAGGGGTCCGGCAAGTCCACCCAGTCGCGGCTGCTGCGCGCCTGGCTGGAGCAGGACGGCTATCCCGTCCTGCTCACCTTCGAGCCCGGCGACACCGAGGTCGGCCGCCAGCTGCGCCGGATCGTGCTCGACCCCGCCACCGGGGAGCTGTCCCACCGCACCGAGGCGCTGCTGTACGCCGCGGACAAGGCCGAGCACGTCGACACCGTCGTGCAGCCCGCCCTCGACCGCGGTGAGGTCGTGGTCACCGACCGCTACGTCGACTCCACGCTGGCCTACCAGGGCGCCGGGCGCGCCCTGGACGTCGCCGAGGTCGAGCGGGTCGCGCGCTGGGCCACCCACGACCTGCGCCCCCACCTGACCGTGGTGCTCGACCTCGAGCCCGAGCACGGCCTCGGCAGGTTCGAGGAGCGCGACCGGATCGAGGGGGAGTCGCTGGAGTTCCACGAGCGGGTGCGTGAGTCCTTCGTCGCGATGGCCGAGGCCGACCCCGACCACTACGTCGTGCTCGACGCCCGGCTGCCGGTCGACGACATCGCCGCGGCGGTGCGCGAGCGCGTGGCCCCACTGCTCGGGCAGGCGGTCCGGGGGAGGGCGGCGCCGTGACGGTCTGGGACAACCTGGTCGGCCAGCACGCCGCGATCAAGGCGCTGCGCACCGCGGCCGAGGGGCGCGGGATGAGCCACTCCTGGCTCTTCACCGGCCCGCCCGGGTCCGGGCGCTCCAACGCCGCCATCGCGTTCGCCGCCGCCCTCCAGTGCGAGCAGGCCGGCTGCGGTGTCTGCCACGCCTGCCACACCGCGCTCGCCGGCTCCCACGCCGACGTCTCCCTCATCCGCACCGAGAAGCTCTCGATCGGTGTCGACGAGGTCCGCGACCTGGTCCGCCGGGCCGCGCTCGCCCCCGTGGGCCGACGCTGGCAGGTCCTGGTCGTGGAGGACGCCGACCGGCTCACCGACCAGGCCTGCAACGCCCTGCTGAAGGCGATCGAGGAGCCCACCGACCGCACGGTGTGGATGCTCTGCGCGCCCACCGTCGAGGACGTGCTCCCCACGATCCGCTCGCGTTGCCGACTGGTCACGCTGACGACGCCGACGCCCGAGGACGTCGCGGCGTTCCTGGTCCGCACCGAGGGCGTCCCCGACAGCCTCGCGTCGTACGCCGCCCGCGCCAGCCAGGGCCACATCGGCCGGGCCCGGGCGCTCGCCCGCGACGAGGCCACCCGCAACCGGCGCCGCGAGGTGGTCTCGCTGCCGGCCCGGCTCACCTCGCTGGGCGCCTGCATGAACGCCGCCTCCAATCTCAACGAGGTGACGAAGGAGGAGGCGGACCTGATCACGAGCGAGCTCGACGCGCGCGAGAAGTCCGACCTCGACACGGCGTACGGCGTGGTCGAGCGCGGCCGGCGCCCGCGCGAGTACGCCCCCGCGGTCTCGGCGATGGAGAAGGCCCAGAAGACGCGCGCCAAGCGCCGTCATCTCGACGTGGTCGACCGGAGCCTGATGGACCTCGTGTCGGTCTACCGCGACGCGATCGCTGTGGCGTCCGGTGCGCCCGGCCGGCTGGTCAACGAGGAGATCCGGGGTGACGTCGACCAGATCGTGCGGGGGGCGACACCGGAGCTCAACCTGCGCCGGATCGGGTGGATCTTCGAGGCCCGCGAGCAGATGCTGGAGTTCAACGTGCCGGTCGCCTTGGCACTGGAGGCCATGATGGTGGCTCTGAAGGTGCCCGAGGGGAGCAGTCGTTGAAGCCAGGCCTGATGCGGGTCGTCGCGATCCTGGTCGTGATCGGCCTCGTCGGAGCCGGGGTGATCGGTGCCCTGGCCGCCCTCGGCTCCGGGAACGGCGACTCCGACCCGGCCCGCCCGTCCGGCCCGGCGCCCACCACCACGCCGGAGCCGTCGGCGACCGAGCCGCCCCGACCGGCGCTCGCGGAGTTCTACACCCAGCAGCTCGACTGGTCCTCGTGCGAGGGTGACTTCGAGTGCGCCACCCTCACCGTCCCGCTCGACTACCGGGCGCCCGACGGCCAGACCATCGACCTGGCCCTGCTGAAGGTCCCGGCCGAGGACCCCGCGGCACGGATCGGCTCCCTGGTGGTCAACCCGGGCGGTCCGGGCGCGCCCGGCACGGCGTACGCCGCGCAGGCGCGACGGGCCTTCCGGGACCCGATCCGCCGGAGCTTCGACATCGTCGGCTTCGACCCCCGGGGCACCGGAGGCAGCGACCCGGTCGACTGCCTGAGCGACGATCAGCTCGACGACTACACCGCGACCGACCCGGACCCCGACACGGCTGCCGAGAAGCGGGCCTACCGGGGCTGGGTGGACGAGCTCGGGGCCGGCTGTCTCGCGCGTTCCGGTGAGCTGGCCAGCCACGTCACCACGATCGAGGCGGCCCGCGACATGGACGTGCTGCGCGCGGCCCTGGGCGAGTCGAGGATGACCTACTTCGGGGCGTCGTACGGCACCAAGCTGGGCGCGACGTACGCCGACCTGTTCCCGAAGAAGGTCGGCCGGATGGTCCTCGACGGTGCGGTCGACCTGGCCATCGACTCCCGTGCGCTGAGCCTGGGGCAGGCCGCCGGCTTCGAGACAGCGCTGCGGGCCTACGTCCAGAACTGCGTCGACGAGACCTCGAGCTGCTTCCTCGGCGACTCGGTCGACGAGGGGCTCGCCCGGATCAAGCAGTTCCTCGACGAGGTCGACGCCCAGCCGCTGGACACCGGGACCGACCGCGAACTACAGGTCGGCAACGCGTTCTACGGCATCGTCGCGCCGCTCTACAACCGCGACTACTGGTACATCCTGAGCCAGGCGCTGAAGTCCGGCTTCGAGGGCGACGGGTCGACGCTGCTGATGCTGTCGGACCTCTACACGTCCCGGGCCGACAGCGGCGGCTACTCCGACAACAGCGCCGAGGCGATCTACGCCATCAACTGCCTCGACGATCCCTACGCCATCTCGGCGAAGCAGGTCGCCGCGAACCTCCCTGCCTTCGAGCGGGCCTCGCCGACCTTCGGACGCGTCTTCGCGTGGGGGCTGACCAGCTGCGGGGGCATCCAGGTGAAGTCCACCGAGAAGCCGCGCGACATCAGGGCGGCCGGCGCCGCCCCGATCGTGGTGGTCGGCACCAGCCGCGACCCGGCGACGCCGTACGCCTGGGCGGTCAGCCTGGCCCACCAGCTCGAGTCGGGCGTGCTGGTCAGCCGCGACGGCGACGGGCACACGGGCTACAACGCCGGCAACGACTGCGTCGACCAGGCGGTCGAGGCCTACCTGATCGCCGGAACCGTTCCCCAGGACGGCCTGTCCTGCTGACCTGTCACTTCTGGTGGTCGAAAGACCGCTGACCCGTCACTTCTCGTGGCCCACGACCCGCTGACCCGTCACTTCTCGTGTTCCGCGCGGCCGAATCGGGTCCGCAATCGCCTGGATCCGGGCGGTGGCCAGCTCGATCATCAGCCGGGCGGCCGGCGACAGCGTCGCCCCGGCCCGGTGCACGATGGCGAGCGTGTCGAACTGGCGGGGGCGCAGCGACACCCAGCCCGCCCTGGGCGCCAGCCGGGGGAGCAGCTGGTCGGCGGCGCCGCGCGGGACGACCGAGTCGGCGAGCCCCATCCCCACCAGCTCCACCGCGGTCTCCACGTCCTCGACCTCGATCCGGGTCTGCGGGTTGCGTCCGGTCTCGTGCAGCATCTGGCGGAGCACGATGCGGGTGGAGTCGTCGGCCCGCCACGTGGTCTCGGGCATCACCAGGGACGCTTCAGCGAGCCGTTGGGCGGTCACGGGCGACTGGAGCCTGTCCGGGTCGGTGCTGATGTAGACCAGCTCGTCGCGGGCCACAGGCGTCACCTGCATGCCCTCGCTGCTCACGGTCGGTACGGCGATCATCGCGGCCTCGAGGCGTCCCCGGCGCAGGTCGTCCTGGACGTCGCTGGAGTTCTGGCCGATCAGCTCCACCCGGACGCCCGGGTGCCGCGCCAGCACGTCGGCGACCAGCCCGGCGCCGGCGTACAGCCGCGCGGTCCCGAACATCCCGAACCGGATCGTGCCGGTCTCGAGGGCCACGACGCTCTGCACCGCGCGGCGGGCCTCCTCGGAGGCGGCGATCGTGGCCTCGGCGTGCGGGCGCAGCGAGTCGGCCACAGTGGTGGCCACCACGCCCCGCCCGACCCGGCGGAACAGTGTCGTCCCGAGCGACTTCTCCAGCGACCGGATCTGCTCGGAGACCGAGGGCTGGGCATAGCCGAGCTCCTCGGCCGCGGCGGTGATCGAGCCATGCTCGTACGTCGCCAGGAAGCACCGCAGCTGATGGAGGGAAAGCATAGGGATCTCCTTGGACAATCAATGGAAAGAGAGGCTACCCCTATGACTGACAAGGACGGACAATTGTCCGGTAACCCGTCCGCCACCCTGAGGGAGGTCAACCCATGTTCGACAACCACTGCACCGCCTGCGACAAGCGCCAGCTGATCTTCCCCAGCCAGGTCACGTCGATGACCAACACCGAGCACGGCATCGTCGTCGCCTTCACCTGCTGGTGCGGCGCCGCGCAGACGCTCACCACCGGCAAGGCCACCACGCGCGCCTCCCGGGTGACCCTCGCCGCCTGATCTCGCGGGGCGTGTCGCCGGTTTCGTCACCGACGACGACGTCCGTATACTTCCCCGGGTTGCCCGGAGAGGTCCTCGACCAAGCCGGGCAGCACGCCGCCTTAGCTCAGTCGGTAGAGCGTCTCACTCGTAATGAGAAGGTCGTCAGTTCGATTCTGACAGGCGGCTCACCTGTTGGCCCCTGACCTGCGGAAACGCGGATCAGGGGCCTTCGTGTTTCTTGCATGGAACCAGCCGCGACCAGTTGGTCGATCGCGTCCCCGCGGCTACTGCGGCTGCGGCTCCTGCTCCACCTGGCGCCCCAGGGTCGCGATCGCGGCCAGGATCAGCAGCGTCCCGACCACGACGGCTGCGGTCGGCCGCTCGTCGAGCAGCAGCACGGCGATGAGGACGGCGGTCACGGGTTCCAGCAGCGTGGCCACGACGGCCGACCCGCTGGTCGTGCTCCGCAGCCCGGCGTACAGCAACACGTAGGCGAAGGCCATCGTGACGACGCCGAGGTACGCGAGCAGGACCCACGAGCCGGCGTCCGTCGTCGTCATCGGCTCGTCGCGGAGGTACGCCGCGACCAGCCCGCCGGGGATCAGGACACCGGCGGCGACGGACATGGTCGCCGTGGTGACGACGAGGGCGTCGTGCTCGCGGGACAGCGGCGCGCCGACGTGGGTGGACACGGCGTACGCCGTTCCGGACCCGAGGGCGGCCACGATGCCGAGCGCCGCGTGGGGCACCTCGTCCCCGCTGCCGCCCACGATGCTGACCAGGCCGAGCCCGACCAGGGCCGTGGCCACGGTGGCCACCTGGGCGGGGGAGGGCGCGCGCCGGCGCTGGACGCTGCCGACCACGAGCAGCAGCACGGGGGCCAGCCCCAGGGCGACGACCGTGGCGACGCTGACCCCGGCCGCGACGACGGCCACGAAGAAGAGCAGCTGGAAGGTCGCAGTCGACAATCCGGTGACGATCACGCGTCCCCAGTGGCGGCGAGCGAGCGTCAGGCAGGTGGGGAGGCGACGGGTCAGGAGGGACGCGGCGACCAGCGTGAGGACGGCAACGATCGCCCGATAGGCGCTGATCGTCCACGGCGACAGCCCGGATGCCTCATGGGCGAGCTGGACTGCAGGCCCGATGGTGCCCCACACCACCCCGGCGGCGGACACCAGCAGCAGGCCACGCGAGACGTGCACCGGCGCGACCTGGCGGCTGGCGGTGGCGGTCACCGCGCAAGTATCCCGGCCGGCCCGCAGTGCGGCACGGCGCGTGCGCGCGCGGTCAGCTGCGCAGGTAGGACGCGCCGTTCACGTCGATGATCGTGCCCGTGGAGAAGCGGGCCTCGGGCGAGGCGAGCCAGACCACGGCGGCGGCCACCTCCTCGGGACGCGCCACCCGACCGAACGGCGACTGGGCGCGCACCGCGTCCCCGCCCGCGCCGTCGAGGACCTCGCGGGCCATCTCGGTCTGCACGAAGCCGGGCGCCACGGTGCCGACCGAGATGCCGTGCGGCGCCAGGACCAGCGCCATCGACTGCCCGAACGCGTTCATGCCGGCCTTGGACGCGGCGTACGCCGGGCAGTTCGGCTCGCCGCGGAACGCGCCGCGACTCGACACGTTGACCACCGCGCCGCCGCCCGCGGCCTGCAGGTGCGGGATCGCGCAGAACGTGGCGTTGGCGGCCCCGGTGAGGTTGGTGGCGAGGGTCTGCGACCAGGCGGCCTGCCAGTCGTCGTACGACGTGGCGAGCGGTGGGTGGGCGAGGAACACCCCGGCGTTGTTGACCAGCACGTCGAGCCGGCCCAGCCGCTCAGCCGCGGTGTCGACGGCGTCCCTGACCTCGTCGGGACGGGTCATGTCGGCCTGGACGGTGACGTGTCCATCGCCGGGCAGGGAGGCGCGGACCGCCTCCGCGTTCTCGACCGACCCGCCGTAGTGCACCGCGACCCGGGCGCCCTGGTCGGCGAACGCGCGGGCAATGGCGGCGCCGATGCCGCGGGAGCCACCGGTGACGAGGACTGCTCGGTGCTGGATGGGGATGGCTGCGGAGGTCATGGCGTGATCCTGCCTGTCTCGGGTGCGTGCAAGGGTGGCGGCATGACCGAGTCATCGAGGCGGGGTCGGGGAGTGGTGGCCCTCGCGATGTTCGCCGCCCTGCTCGTCTCCTGCAGCGATGGCAGCCCTGAGAGCAATGGCAGCCCCGAACGGGACCTGCCTGCAGCATCACCGACCTCCGCTGCCGCGGAGGTCGAGTCCCCTCCCACGCTTCCGTCCGTGCCGGCGACGGATCACGCGGCCCGCCTCGCCCGCCAGCTCAACCTGGCGTTCGCGATCCTGCGGGGGCGCGAGGCCTCGGCGGCCGACGTACGACGCGCGGCGGAGTTCCAGCAGCTCGCGGTGCGCACCGTTGCCACCGCCCGGCCCCCCTTCCGCCGGAGGGTGATCGGCCTCCTCGATCGGCAGGCCGTTCCTACCATCCGGGCTGATGCCAGGGCCTCCGGTCTGCTGGGCTCGATGATCAGCGCACCCGCGCAGGAGCTGCCCCGTTGGCGGATCGTCCGACCGCCCCCGGCGCGGAGCTGCTCGACGACTACCGGCGGGCGCAGCGACGCACCGGCGTGCACTGGACCTACCTGGCCGCGATCCACCTGGTCGAGACGCGGATGGGACGGATCCGCGGGGTGAGCACGGCCGGGGCGGTGGGGCCCATGCAGTTCCTGCCGACGACCTGGGACCTGTACGGCGCCGGCGGCGACATCCGTGATCCACGGGACGCGATGCTCGCGGCCGGCCGGTTGCTGGTCGCCAACGGTGCGCCCGGTGACATCGAGGGGGCGCTGAGGCACTACAACGCCTCGGACGCGTACGTCGGTGCGGTGCTGTCGTACGCCCGCACGATGCGGCGATCGGCGTCCGCGTACGACCGCTACTGGCACTGGCGAGTGCTCTACACGGCCGAGCGCGGGACCTACGTGCTGCCCGTCGGCTACCCGGAGAAGCGGCCCGTGCTGCTGCCGAGCGGCTAGACGAGGGCTGCTCGGCGCCGCCGACTGCTGGCCCTCCCCGGACCCCGGACGCATGATGGAACCCGAGCAGAGAGGTGCCGTGGATGGATCCCGCACACCAGCCCTACGAGAGCCGACGAGCGACGGAGGAGGCCTTCGCCGACCACGTCAACCGGGGCAAGGTCAACCTGTACCGGAGCCTCGGCCTCGAGCTCGTGATGGGCGAGCGCCGCGGCGCCGGGTTCGCCGACGCCTTTGATCCCGAGCCGTGGACCTCCGGGCATCCGCCGTACTTCAACTGCCACTGCAACGGCGGCGTGTTCAACCTCGGCCACCGGAACGAGGCCGTGGTCGACGCCGTACGACGCGCCCTCGACCACCTCGACGTCGGCAACCACCACCTCGTCTCCGGCTGGCGGGCGGCCCTGGCCGAACGGCTCGCCGCCACCACCGGCGGGGCGCTGCCGGGCGTGGTGTTCGGGGTCTCCGGCGGGGAAGCCGTCGACCTGGCCATCAAGGTGGCCAGGGCGCACACCGGACGCCAGGGGGTGGTGTCCGCGCTCGGCGGCTACCACGGCTGCACCGGGCTGGCGATGAGCGCCGGCTCTCCCGAGTGGCGCGACCCGTTCGGTCCGACGCCGGAGTCGTTCACCCAGGTGCCGTACGACGACCTGACGGAACTGGAGACCGCGCTGGGCAGGGGCGAGCCGCCCGCGGCCGTGCTCCTCGAGGGGATCCCGGCCACGCTCGGCATGCCCATCCCGTCGCCGGGCTACCTCGCCGGCGTACGGCGGTTGTGCGACCAGCACGGCGTGATGCTCATCCTCGACGAGGTGCAGACGGGGCTGGGTCGCACCGGCACGTTCTGGTTCTACGAGCAGGAGGGGGCGGTCCCGGACCTGCTGGTCACCGGCAAGGGCCTGTCGGGCGGTGTCTACCCGATCACCGCCACCTTGATGAGCCGGGAGCTGTTCGCGTTCTTCGACGAGCACCCGCTGTCGCACATCTCCACCGGCGGTGGGGCCGAGCTGGGCTGCGTGGCGGGCCTGGCGATGCTCGACGTGGTCGAGGCCCCCGGTTTCCTCGAGCGCGTGCGCGAGCTCGGCACGCGGCTGGAGAAGGAGCTGACGGACCTGCCGTTCACCATCCGGCGCCGGGGCCTGTTCATGGGGTTCGCCTTCGACGACCCGATGGGCGGGCTGGCGGCCACCCAGAAGATGATCGAGCACGGCGTCTTCGCCATCTACGCCGGCAACGACCCATCCGTGCTCCAGTTCCTCCCACCCCTGGTGCTGACCGACGACGAGTGCGACGAGCTGGTCACCCGAGTCCGGCGAGCCCTCGGTGACTGACACCGGCCGCCCGGATCCCGGTCCACCGCCGGGTGACCGGTTGGCCGCGGTGGAGGCGGCCGTCCAGGCGGCCCTCGACTCGGGACGGGAGGACCACCTGCGGGTCCTCGGCCACGGGGAGATCAGCCTGGTCATCGGCTGGCCGAGCGACGACCCCGCCGTGGCCTGCAAGCGGCTCCCGGTCTTCCCGTCCACGACCGCCGCGGAGCGTTACGCGGACGTCTTCTCCCGCTACGTCGCACTCCTCGAGCAGCGCGGCCTGCACGTGGTGTCGAGCACGTTGCACTTCCTCGGCCCCGGACGCGACGGCCGCCTGGTCGGGTACGTCGTCCAGCCGGTCCTGCCCGCCGGCAGCCTGGGTCCCGACCTGCTCAGGGCCGCCGCCCCGGACCCCGACCACCCCCTGCTCGCCGCCGTGGTCGCCGGGGTGCTCGGCACGGTCGACGCGCGCACCGGGCTCGACGCCCAGATCTCGAACTGGTCGATGGTCGACGAGGCCGCGCAGTACCTCGACGTCACCACCCCGATCCTCTACGACGACGGCGGAAGGCTGGAGCTAGACGTCAACGTGCTGATCGCGTCGTACCCGTGGGTGCTGCGCCCGTCCCTGCGCCGCTTCGCAGCCCCGCCGATCGCGGCGGCGTACTGCAACCCCCGCACGGTCCTGCTCGACCTGGCCGCGAACCTGCACAAGGAGCGCCTGAGGGAGTGGATCCCCGCTGTGCTGGAGGCGGCCAACCGTGAGCTTGGCGCACCGCTCACCACCGAGGAGGTGGACCGGTACTACCGCTCCAACGCCCGGCTCTGGGAGGTCATGCTGCGGCTGAGGCGGGCCGACCGCTGGTGGCAGCGGAGCGTACGGCGCCGCTCCTATCCCTTCCTGCTGCCCGGCCCGACACGTCGCTGAGGCCGCGGGTGACGACGCGCCGGCGCCCGGTTCTCACCTCCGGCGGACGATGCGGAGGCTGCCCGGAGCCGGTGACGCTGAATGCCTGAGGCCGCGCCGGCGGCCAGTCGAGGGAAAGGCGCCTCCCAATGATCGTCACGACCACCAACGCCGTCGAGGGACGCCCCGTCGTGGAGTACCTCGGCGTCGTCTGTGCCCAGTCCGTGCTCGGCGTGAACGCGTTCAAGGACGTGGCGGCGGGTGTCCGCAACGTCTTCGGTGGCCGTTCCCGCTCCTACGAGAACGAGCTCGGTGCGGGCGTGGCAGGCACCCTCGAGGAGCTGGAGCAGCAGGCTGCCGGGCTCTCTGCGGACGCCGTGCTCGCGGTCGACATCGACTACGAGACGGTCGGCAGCAGCATGCTGATGGTGAGCGCCTCGGGCACCGCCGTACGCCTCGGCTGAGCCGACTTCGACCACGGCGACCCGAAGCCATTGTCAGCCGGGGAGCGGTGTGGCATCCTTCACATGGCCAACCGACCGAGCGGTCGGTCTGTCGCCCGGGAGGAGTCGAAGTGGTCGGTACGAGCGCCCCAGAGGTCATGACGCGGGAGCAGCGCCAGGTGGAGATCTACCGGACGGTGGTCACCATCCGGTTCGCCGAGCTGCGCATCCGGGAGCACGTGGAGAAGCAGGGGTTCGGCGGCTTCTGGCACCCGGGTATCGGACAGGAGGGGCTGCAGGCAGGCGCGATCGCCGCCATGCGTCCCGAGGACTACCTCTACTACGCCCACCGTGGCTTGGGCTACGCCTACGCCAAGGGCATGGACCTTCTGGCTCTCTTCGGCGACCTGCTCGGCCGCGGTGTGGGCAGCACCCGTGGCAAGGGTGGCGGCACGGTCCACTTCGCCGACGCGGCACACGGTGTGCTCGGGCAGGGCGGCACGCTCGGCTCCAACTTCGTGATGGGTGCCGGCACTGCCGCGGCCTCCCAGCTCCTGGGTGACGGCCGGGTGACGGTCGTCTTCTTCGGCGACGGTGCCTCCGGACGCGGCACCTGGCACGAGGCGGCGCTGCAGGCCTCGGTCTGGAAGCTGCCGGTCGTGTGGATCTGCGAGAACAACGGCTGGGCGCTGTCGGCGCGCTTCGAGGACCAGAGCCCGACCCCCCACGTCGCGGACCGCGCCCCGGCGTACGGCATGCCCGGTGTGGTCGTGGACGGCCAGGACGCGATGGCCGTCATGGATGCGACGGCCGAGGCCGTCGAGCGTGCCCGCAGTGGTGGGGGGCCGACCCTGATCGAGGCAAAGACGCTGCGCATCCGCGGCCACTACGAGGGCGACCGCCAGCCCTACCGCAGCGACCCTGTCCAGGGCGACGAGGTGCCCAACGACCCCGTGCACCGGCTCGGCGAGGGGATGCCCGCCGACCTGCGGCACACCATCGACGCCGAGGCGCGCCAGCTGGTCGAAGAGGCCTTCGACGCAGCCCTGGCCGCCCCCCGGGCAGACAGTTCCGTGATCTTCGAGGACGTGTGGGCATGAGTGCAGCAGTGGTCGCGACAGACCGGGTCATCAGCTACTCCCGCGCCATCAACGAGGCGCTGGCCGAGGAGATGAGGCGCGACGAGCGGGTCTGGATGATGGGCCAGGACATCGGCAAGCTGGGCGGCGTCTTCGGCGTCACGCGTGGGTTGCAGGACGAGTTCGGCTCCACGCGCGTGCGTGACACCGCCATCAACGAGACCTTCATCGTCGGCGGTGCTGCCGGCGCGGCACTGGGCGGCACGATCCCCGTGGTCGAGCTGCAGTTCGCGGACTTCCTCTTCACCGCGGCCGACGAGGTCTTCCACAAGCTGGCCAAGTGGCGCTACATGCACGGCGGCCAGTTCACGATGCCCGTCGTCGTGCGGCTGCCCACCGGCGTCGTCGGGGGTGCCGGTGCCGAGCACTCGCAGAGCCTCGAGACCATCGCGATGCACGTGCCCGGCCTCAAGGTCGCCGTGCCGGCAACGCCGGCGGACGCCAAGGGCCTGCTGAAGTCGGCGATCCGCGACCCCGACCCGGTGCTCTTCTTCGAGCACAAGGGCCTCTACCGCATCAAGGGCCACGTGTCGGACTCGCCGGACGAGCTGGTCCCGTTCGGCGTCGCGCGGATCGCCCGACCCGGGACCACCATGACCGTCGTCGCCACCGGCCTGATGCTCGACCGGGCCCTGGCCGCGGCCGAGCAGGTCGCGCCCCGCGGCATCGACATGGAGGTGATCGACCCGCGGACCCTGGTGCCGCTCGACATCGACACCGTCGTCGCCTCGGTCGAGAAGACCCACCGGCTCATGGTCGTCCACGAGGCCGTCCGCACAGCGGGCTTCGCCGCCGAGATCGCCACCCAGGTGCAGGAGCGTGCCTTCTTCGCCCTCGACGCCCCCGTGTGGCGGGTCTGTGGCACCGACACGCCGCTGCCCCAGGATCCCGACCTGGAGCAGGCCTGCATTCCGTCCACGGACGAGATCGTCGCCGCGGCGCTCGCGCTCGCGGCCATCTAGGAGAGAACCAGTGGCTCAGGTCTTGATGCCCCGTCTGGGCGTGTCGGTCACCGAAGGCACCGTCTCCATCTGGCTCAAGCAGGTGGGGGAGACGGTCGAGCTCGGCGAGCCGATCTGCGAGGTGGCCACCGACAAGGTCGACACCGAGATCGAGAGCACCGTCGCCGGCGTTCTCACCGCGCAGCTCTACGCCGAGGGCGAGGTCGTCCTCGTCGGCGAACCGCTCGCGACCGTGGGTTCGGCCGAGGAGGCCGTGGCGGCTCCGGTGGCTTCGCCGGAGACGACCCCACCTGTTGCTCTCGCTGAGGTGCCCTCACAGCCCCAGCCATCGGAGCCGGGGGCCTCAGCCGCGGATGCGGGAGCCGGCTCGGTGCTGATGCCCCGTCTCGGTGTCTCCGTCACCGAGGGCACGGTCTCCGCCTGGCTGAAGCAGGTGGGGGAGACGGTCGAGGTCGGCGAGTCGATCTGCGAGGTGGCCACCGACAAGGTCGACACCGAGATCGAGAGTACCGTCGCCGGGGTTCTCGCCGAACAGCTGTACGCCGAGGGCGAGGTCGTGCTCGTCGGCGAGCCGCTGGCCCGGGTGACAGCCGACGGGACGGTGCCGAGCGGTGCTGCGGAGCCGACGCTCCCATCCGCACCCGGGCAGCCCCCGGGCGTCGTACCGTCACCGGCCGCGACGCCGGCCCCGGCGGTCGCCCAGGCACACGTCCCCGGTCGCCCGGCCGAGCTGCGTCCGCACCGGTTCGACCACCAGGAGGCGGTGCAGCAGCTCCTGGCCGGGATCGCCCGCTCCGGGAGACCACCGGCCTCGCCGGCCGCGAGACGGCTGGCCGGCCAGCTCGGCGTGGACCTGAGCAGTCTCTCCGGCACCGGAGGTGCCGGACACGTCACCCGCCAGGACGTGGAGCGGCGAGCCGCCGAGCCGGCGGTCACACCTCCCGCCGTACGGCCGGTCGAGCCGGCCGCGCCGGTCCGTGCCACACCGCAGGTCGCGACGCCCGGCGCGCTGCCCGTCGGCTACGAGGACGTGCCCTACGAGGAGGTCCCGACCAGTCGCGTGCGGCGGGTGACGGCCGAGCACATGAGCCGGTCGCGGCACACCGCGGCGCACATGACGACCGAGGTCGACGTCGACCTCGGCCTGCTCACCGACGTGCGTGCAGGCCTCAACCGCCAGCGCCGGGAGGTCGGGGGCTCCAAGCTCTCGTTCCTTCCGTTCATCGCCCGGGCGACGTGTGCCGCGTTGCTGGACCATCGCGACCTCAACGCGACCTTCGAGACCGAACGCCTGCTGCGCTGGGGCGAGATCAACCTGGGCATCGCGGTGGACACCCCGAGGGGTCTCATGGTGCCGGTCGTCCGTGGCGCACAGCGGCTCACCGTCGAGTCCCTGGGGGAGAGCTTCGTCCAGACGGCCGAACGCGTGCGTGAGGGGCGGATCGAGTCCGACGACTTCCGGGCCGGCACCTTCACGATCAGCAACCCCGGGTCGGTGGGTGCGGTCTCCGCTCCCGCCATCATCAATCAGCCCCAGGTGGCGATCCTCGGGATGCCGACCATCGTGCGTCGACCGTGGGTGGTCACGCTGCCGGACGGCCAGGAGACGATCGCCATCCGCCCGATCCTGCGGCTCGCGCTCACCTTCGACCACCGTGCCGTCGACGGAGCGGACGCGACGCGCTGCCTGGTGGACATCCGCCGTCGTCTCGAGGCCTGGGGAGTGGACGACTACCGCTGACGCTCGACACGTTCGTCCGTCGACCCTCGTGAGGGTCGGCGGACGTCGTGGTGCGGCAAGGCAGCGGGCGGGGTCAGGCGAGGCCGGATGTCAGGCCGGGGGTACGGCGCGGCTGGTGCTCAGGCCGGCCAGCTGGTCGGTGCCCAGTCCGTAGACCAGGTAGTTCCAGAACTGGTAGGCGAGCTCGCGGGACCGCAGTCGGCCGGTGGGTCGGTACCACTGGTAGGCCCAGTTGCACATGCCGAAGGTGGCCAGTGCGGCCAGGTGCACGTCGGTGTCTCGCAGCACGCCGGTCTCGATGCCCTGACGGATGAGATCTTCCACGATCTGCTCGTAGCGGTCGCGCTTGACCTTGATGGGCTCTCGCGCCTCGGGCGGCAGCTCGCGGTGGTGCTCGAAGAAGACCCGGACGTGACCGCGGTGGGTCTGCATCAGTTCGAGGATGTCGGCCATCACCTCGAGCAGCAGCTGCTCGGGCCGGAGCCCGGTTTCGCTGCGGGCCTCATGCCGCTCGATGAGGAGGTCGATGAACTCCTCGTGGATGGCGTGGAGGATGTCGTCCTTGCTCGGGAAGTAGTGGTAGAGCGTCGGCTTGGCGACGCCCACCTCGCGCGCGATGTCGTCCATGGTCGTGTTCGAGTAACCCGACTGGTCGAACAGTCCTGCGGCGCGGGTGACGATCTGCTGTCGTCGCTCTCCCGAGGACATCCGGCGGCGCGCCGCCCGATCAGCTGTCTTCACCCCTGGTTCCTATCTCTCGATGAGGTCACACCCTAGAGGATCCGGACTTCATAACCGACCAGACGGTCGGGAGAGATCCATCCTCGGAGCTGTGGTGGCGCCGCCTGGCTGGCCGGAACTTCGGCGACCAGAGCGCCTGATCGATGGTGACGCACGCGTCGTTCACGCGTCAAGGCGTGAGATTTTCTGGACAATTCTGTGACTGCAGTCACGAGAAACACTTGACAGTGTGATCGCCGTTACTTAGCGTCCACCGTGTCGAACCGACCGACGAGTCGGGTGGAAGCGAGGCGGGGAACCATGAGGGACGCACAGGCCGCAGCCTTCGGGGTCGAGGACTCCGGGGTCGATCTGGTCGTCTTCGTCGACCGGTCCTGCGGCGGGTGCGCACCGTGCGGCAGTGGCGCGACCCTCTGGTGCGCCCGCCCGTCCGTGACCGGACGCGTCCTGACCGCCCCGTTCCCCGCTGTCCTCGCCCCTGCGCTCCGCACCGCGCTGCTCGGCGCGGCGGCGTTGGCAGAGGCACCCGACGTCGCGACCGTGCTCATGGCGGTCGCCGCGGACGGTCCGCTGCCCGTGCTGGTCCGTGCCATCAGCTCCGCCCGGCTGGTGACCGGCCCGGATCTCGCCGCCCCCGAGCTGCGGGCGGAGCTGGGGCGGCTCGAGCCGTCCGGGCGGGCCCGTGTGGTCGTGGCCGCGGCCGACGTGCGTGCCGCTGTCCGGGCGGTCCGCCGCGGTGGCTTCGTCTGCGTCGCTGACCAGACCACCCGGCTGCCGAGCGTCACCGAGCTGGTCCAGCGCGAGGTCAGCCTGGTCGGCGCCCGCGATGTCGCCGGCCTGCTGAGTCACCTCAGCGAGGCCGACTGGTCCGCGGCGGTGGCAGCCGCCTGACGCGCGGCACCGAGACGCAAGACGCACGACACGAGCACCACCCGTACGGGTCAGACACACAAGGAGGAAGAGCATGGGTCGCACCGCAGACGGCAAGTGGTCGGAGGAGTGGACGCCCCCCGTCTTCTCGATCGACGCCAACGGCAAGGTGATCGGGTACGTGAACGACCGCACCCCGAACAACTGGGGACGCTGGGGCGATCTGGACGAGAAGGGCACGACCAACCTGCTCACGCCCGAGCGCGTCGCCGCCGCGGGGCGGCTCATCGAGACCGGCAAGGTCGTCAGCTGCGCGATCCCCCTGGACAGCAAGGGTCCGGTCCACCCGACGCGCACCGGGGTGGTGCACCTCTACGGCTACACCGGCTCGGACTTCGTCGCCGGCACGAAGGCCGGCCAGGACTACCCGAACTTCCAGGGCACCGATGACTACATCTTCATGCCCCTGCAGGGCAGCACGCAGTGGGACGGCCTGTCGCACTTCTTCTACAAGGACACGATGTACAACGGCTTCTGGATCGGCAACGTCGAGTCCTACGCCGGTGCTCGCCGCGGATCCATCCACCAGATGAAGGACACGCTCGTCGGCCGCGGGGTTCTGCTCGACCTGCCCCGCTTCAAGGGCGTCGACCGGCTGCAGCCCCAGTACGGCATCACCCCGGACGACCTGGACGCCTGCGCAGCAAGCCAGGGCGTGGAGATCGGTGAGGGCGACATGCTCGTCATCCGCACCGGCCACGTGCCGTGGTACTACCAGCTCGAGGACAAGAGCGAGTACTGGAAGGTGGGTGCCCCGGGCATCACCCGGGCGGTCGTCGACTGGCTGGCCGAGAAGGACGTCGCGTCCCTCGCGATGGACAACATCGCGGTCGAGGTGGAGCCGTTCGAGGAGCCCTACGAGCACGTCTACCCCCTGCACGCGCGCCTGATCCGCGACCTCGGTCTCACCCTCGGTGAGGTCTGGTGGCTCGAGGACCTGGCCGACACGTGCGCGGAGCTGAACCGCTACGAGTTCTTCCTGTCCGCCCCTCCGCTCAACATCACCAACGCATCGGGCTCACCGGCCAACCCGGTGGCCATCTTCTGAGCAGGTGGCCGGCCGGCCCAGGCCGGCCGGCCACCCCCCTTTTCCATCGACTTCCATCGACCGACGCGCAGCACCCACGAGGTAGGGCATGGACACCACTCAGCAGCACCACGAGCTCACCCGGAGCCGGCGGCTCGTCCTCGGCGAGATCCTGGCGCGCAACGCGCGCCGCGAGCCGACCCGGACCGCCCTGGTCTTCGAGGACTCCTCGCTGACCTTCGCCGAGCTCGACACGCGGGTGAACCGCCTTGCCAACGCGCTGGCCGAGCGTGGCGTCGGTCGCGGGGACAAGGTCGCGGTGCTCATGTACAACCGGCTCGAGGTCGTGGAGTCCTTCTTCGCGTGCCAGAAGCTGGGCGCCTGCCCCGTGCCGGTCAACTTCAGGCTCGCCCCCAGCGAGCTGTCCTACATCCTCGAGAACTCCGACGCGGTCGCGATCCTGACCGACGGCGAGCTCGCCGCCCTGGCCCTGCAGTCCAGCGCAGCGGTCGCCGCCATCCGGTTCGTCGCCACCACAGGTGAGGCCGTCCCCGGGGCCGAGTCCTACGAGGAGCTCGTCGCAGGCGGCGCCCCGACGGCGCCCGACGCCGAGGTGGACGAGGACGACCTCGCGTTCCTGATGTACACCTCCGGGACCACCGGCCGTCCCAAGGGGGCGATGCTGACCCACCAGAACCTGGTGATGAACACCGTCAACTGGATCATCGAGATGGAGGCAGGGCCCGGCGACATCTGGCTCTCCGGCCTGCCGCTGTTCCACATCGGTGGGGTCAACGGGCTGCTGCCGTTCATCTACCTCGCCGGTACCTGCATCATCACCCCGTCGACCAACTTCGACCCGCAGGAGTCGCTGCGACTGCTCGACCTGCACAAGCCCACGATGTGCTACTTCGTGCCGACCCAGTGGCAGCAGATCTGCTCGCTTCCCGGGGCCTCGCAGATCGACACCTCGGTGCTCCGGCGTGCGCTGTGGGGTGCCTCCCAGGCGCCGCCCAGCACCCTGAGGCTGTTGCTCGACACCTTCCCGTCGGTGGGCATCGTGAACGCCTTCGGACAGACCGAGATGTCGTCCAACACCTGCTTCCTGAAGGCTGACGACGCCGTCCGCAAGATGGGCTCGGTCGGCTTGCCGGCCGTCAACGTCGAGGTCCGCATCGTCGACGACGAGGGGAACGACGTCACCGTCGGTGACGTGGGCGAGATCGTCTACCGCGGGCCGACGGTGATGAAGGGCTACTACAAGAACGCGGAGGCCACCGCGGACGCGTTCCGCGGCGGCTGGTTCCACAGCGGCGACCTGGTCCGCCAGGACGACGAGGGCTTCATCTACGTCGTGGACCGCGTCAAGGACATGATCATCAGCGGGGGAGAGAACATCTACCCCGCCGAGGTCGAGCGAGCTGTCGAGCGGCACCCCTCCGTGCGCGAGGTCGCCGTGATCGGTGTGCCGCACCCGCGCTGGGTCGAGACTCCGGTCGCGGTCGTGGTCGCCGACGGCTCCGAGCACCCGGACACGGCCGAGGTCCTCGAGTTCCTCAAGTCCGATCTCGCGTCGTACAAGAAGCCCTCGGCGGTCGTCTACGTCGACGAGCTGCCCCGCAACGCCTCCGGCAAGATCCTCAAGCGAGACCTGCGGGACAGCTACTGGGGCCTGTTCGGGGAGGCCGAATGACCGCCGTCGTCCCGACGCGGGCAGACGAGCGCGGGGTCCGTCACTACGACGTCCCGCTGCCGGTCGACCTCGTCGACATGCTGCGCCGGACCGTCGCCGCGCGGGGAACGCACCCCGCCTTCGTCACGGACACGGGCCGCGCCTCCTGGGCCGAGTTCGGCGCAGAGGTGGAAGGGCTCGCCCGACGCCTCGCCGGAGCCGGTGTGCGCCCGGGTGACCGGGTGGCCGTGCTCGCCGGGAACGGCCTGTCGTTCACGACCGCGGTCTTCGCGACGTGGGCAGCCGGGGGCGTCGCCGTGCCCCTCAACTTCCGGCTGACCGCCGCCGACCTGGGGGTGCTGCTGGCCGACAGTGGCTCGCGGCTCCTGCTGGTGGGCGCCGGCATGGCCGACCTCGCAGGCGCCGCTGTGCACGCGACCGGAAGCGGCCTGGCCGTCGAGCACGTCGACGGGGCCGGGCGCTTCCTGGTCGGTGTCGCCGACGGCGACCTGCCGGGCAGTACGCCGGGTGCCGGCGCGCCGGCGGCGATCATGTACACCTCCGGGACGACAGGTCGCCCCAAGGGCGTCGTCATCAGCCACGGCAACGCCCTGCAGAACAGCGTCACCTGCACGACGGTGATCGGCCGCGAACCCCGGGACGTCGAGCTGGTCATGGTGCCGCAGTTCAACATCACCGGGCTCTGCTCGCAGACCGTCCCGGTCGTGCTCCTGGGGGCGACCGCTGTCCTGCTGGACGGCTTCGACGCAGCCCGTGCGCTGGACGCGATCGGCAAGCACGGGGCCACCTCGACCGTGGGCGCACCCACCATGTGGTGGCGGCTGCTGGAGCAGGCCGAGACCCACGACCGCGCCGAGCTCACCGGGCTGCGCCTCGCGCTGTTCGGCGGAGCCCCGATGCCCACCGCACTCATCGAGCGGATGCAGGCGGCCATGCCCCGGGCGACCTTCGGCAACGGCTACGGCATGACCGAGACCTGCTCGATGATCACCTATGCCGGGGGCGAGGATGCCGTGGCGCGGCCGCACAGCGTCGGCCGCCCGCTCCCGCTGACCGAGCTCCGACTGCTGTCGGCCGACACCGGGCAGGACGTCGCGCCCGGAGAGATCGGCGAGGTCGTGGTCCGGGGCGGACAGGTGGCCATCGGCTACTGGACTGCCGACGGCGTCGTGCCGTTGACGGACGGGGAGGGCTGGGTCGCCACCGGCGACGCCGCCGTCCTCGAGGACGACTTCGTGGTCCTGCGAGACCGCCTGAAGGACGTCATCAAGCGTGGAGGTGAGTCCGTCTTCAGCTTCGAGGTCGAGAACTGCCTCCATCAACACTCGGGGGTCCTGGACGCCGCAGTCGTGGGCGTTCCGGACGAGCAGTACGGCGAACGCGTGGTCGCCTACGTCGTCGCCAAACCTGGTTACGCCCTCACACCAGACGAGGTCCGTGCCTTCTGTCGAGAACACCTCGCCCACTTCAAGGTTCCGAGTGCGGTCGAGGTGCGGGAAGAGCTACCGCGAAATCCCGGCGGCAAGGTGATCAAGTCCATGCTCCGCAGCGACTCCACCGCCTGACCCACCACCTCTTGTATCCCTGATTGATCCTTCGAAGGAGCACGGTATGAAGCGCACCACCCGTCTCACGGCACTCGCCCTCGCGGCTGCCCTCTCGCTGGCCGGATGTTCGATGGACAGCGGCAGCGACTCGAGCAACAGCTCGAGCAACAGCTCCAGCGACAAGGCCACCGGGGGTCCCGTCGGGGACATCACCGTCGGCTTCGTCGCCGTCAACCTGAACTCCCCGAGCATCGCGGCCATCAAGGACTCCTTCGTGGAGGCAGCCGAGGCCAAGGGCTGGAAGGTCGAGGTGTTCGACGGCCAGGGCGACCAGAACGCCACCAACAATGCGGCCAGCGACTTTGTCAGCCGCGGGGTCGACGTGATCGTCAACAACGCCTCGCCCAACCAGCAGATGACCGGGGTGATGAAGGAGGCGCACGACGCCGGCATCCCGTACGTCTCCATCTACGGCGGGTACGTCGACGGTGTCGACGCGGAGATCGGTACCAACGAGTTCGTCAACGGCACGCTCATCACCCAGGAGATGGTCAACCGGTTGAACGGCAAGGGCCGCGTGCTCAAGCTGAACTGGACCGTGCTGCAGGCCCTGCGTGACCGGGATGCGGCCTTCAAGGCCGTCGTCTCGGAAAACCCGGGCATCGAGGTCGTCAAGGAGATCGAGGTCAAGGTCCCGGGTCAGGTCGACGACTCCTACGCCCAGGTGACCAACGCCCTGCAGGCCGACAAGAACATCGACGCCATCTGGATCGGATGGGACGAGCTGGCGCCGCCGGTGGTGCGCGCGATCGAGGAGGCCGGGATGGGTGACAAGACCTTCGTGGTCGGCTTCGACGGCAACGCCTTCGCCTGGGACCTGATCCGCGAGGGCTCGCCGTACGTCATGGAGCCCGCCAACCCCTTCCCGCCCATGGGCGAGAAGGCAGTCGACGCCGTCGAGACCCTCGTCGGTGGCGGCGAGCTGGCCAGCAAGGTCATCTACATGAAGCCGTGCCTGATGACCGCCGACACCGTGCCCGCCAAGGGCGAGGAGCCGGACTGGGAGAACTGTGCGTTCTTCCCCGGCGAGATCAGCTGATCCAGCCCGGCGACCGGACAGGGACACGGACGTGACGAACCAGATCGAGCCGGGGCGGGAGTCCGCCTCCCGCCCCGGCCCGCTCCTCGAGGTGCGGGGAGCAACCAAGGACTACCCGGGCCAGCGAGCGCTCGACCACATGGACTTCAGCCTCCAGCCGGGCGAGATCCACGCCCTGCTGGGCGAGAACGGGGCCGGCAAGTCGACCCTGATCAAGGCCGTGGCCGGCGTCATCTCGCTGTCGTCCGGCACCGTTCTGGTCGACGGTGTCGAGGTGGACATCCGCAACCCCCAACGGGCCCAGAGCCTCGGGGTGTCGGTGGTCCACCAGCACGGCAACCTGATCCCCGACCTCACGGTGACCGAGAACGTCCTCATGGCCGAGGGTCTCGGGCGTCGCGCCGGGTTCCTGGTCAACTGGTCGGCCGCACACCGTCGGGTGCGCGAGCTGCTCGACAGGGTCGGCCTGCAGGACCTCGACCCGCACCGGGAGGTGGCGGACCTCGGTCCCCACCAGTCCGCCATGGTCGCTGTCGCCAAGGCTCTGGCCAGCAACGCCCGGGTCATCATCCTCGACGAGCCCACCACGGCGCTGCTCCCGGCGGAGGTGGACACCCTCTTCGGCCAGATGCGCAAGCTGGCCGCCGAAGGCATCGGATTCGTGTTCGTGACCCACCGGCTGGGCGAGGTCTTCAAGGTCTGCGACCGGATCACGGTGATGCGCGACGGCAGGCTCGTCGGCACCTGGGAAGCGGCCGAGCTTGACCACGACTCCCTCGTTGACCAGCTGGTCGGGGCCGAGCGTGCGATTGCCCAGGATGCCTTTGTCGGCACGTCGGAGCCGGGGGACAGGGTCCTCGAGGTTCGTGACCTGCGTGGCGACGTCCTGCGCGGGCTGAGCTTCGAGGCCCGCGCCGGCGAGGTCGTCGGCATTGCCAGCCTCCCCGGCGAGGGCAGCGCCGAGGTCGTCGAGTCGCTCTACGGCCTGTGTGCCGCGAAGGGTGAGATCGCCATCGACGGCCGCACCCGCAGGATCCGCTCGCCCCAGCAGGCGGTGGCCAACGGGATGGCGCTGGTGCCTCGGGACCGGCTCGGTCAGGGACTCGTCCCTGACATGACGGTCCGGGAGAACGCCACCCTGGCCAACACCCGGGCCTACGCGAGCGACCCCGTCCTGCGCCTGATGCGGCGGGGTCGCGAGCGCAGCGAGGTCGCAGCCGTGATGAAGCGGCTCAGCCTCAAGAGCAGCGGCCTGGAGGCCGAGGTCAGGACCCTGTCGGGAGGGAACCAGCAGAAGGTGGTCATCGGCCGCTGGCTGCTGCGCAAGGCCAGGGTCTACCTGCTCGACTCGCCCACCGCAGCGGTGGACGTGCACACCAAGTCCGAGATCTATGCGTTGGCACGCAGCCTTGCCGACAACGGCGCCGCGGTCATCTTCACCTCCACCGAGCTCGAGGAGTTCGTCCGGGTCTGTGACCGGGTCCTCGTCCTGCACGACGGAGAGCTCGTCGGGGAACTCTCCGGTGGGAGCAACACCGTCAACTCGATCATGCGTCTGTCCTTCGGGAGGAAGAGTGTCTAGCACCGCTTCAGTGGCCGAGTCGCCGAAGGCGACCGAGCCCCGCCGACAGAGGTCGGCAAGTGACCGGTTCATCGACCTGGTGAGCCGCTACGGAACCATCGCCAGCCTGGTGGCGTGCGTCGCGATCTTCAGCCTCCTCAAGCCTGATGTCTTCGCGACGAGCCAGAACTTCCTCAACGTGCTCAACCAGGTGTCCATCCTCGGCATCATCGCCCTCGGTCTGACCGTGGCCCTGGTGCAGGGCCTGTTCGACCTGAGCCTGGCCGCGATGGCAACGCTCGGCGGCTTCATGGCCACCAAGTGGCTCTCCGAGGGAACCATCGCCAACCCGGCGGTCGCCGTGCTGGCCGTGCTCGCCCTCGCGCTGGTCATCGGGGCCTTCAACGGCGTCGTCGTGGCCTACGGCGGAGTGTCGGCGTTCATTGCCACGCTCGCGGTCGGGTCGATCCTCACCGGCGTGGTGCTCGGGGTCTCGAAGTCCCAGACGATCCTGTCCGACATCCCCGACGGCTTCCTCGTCATGGGCCAGGGCAAGATCGGCCCGGTCCCGGCGCCGGTGGTCTTCCTCGTCGTCGTGGCGGCCGTGCTCTACGTCTTCCTCGAGCAGACCCAGACCGGTCGGCACATGTACGCCATCGGCGGCAACGCCGAGACCGCGCGCCTCTCCGGCATCGCGGTGAAGCGTTACGCGCTGCTGGCCCTGGGCATCTCCGCGGTCTGTGCCGCGCTCGGCGGCATGATCGTGGCGGCGAACCTCGGCGTCGGACGACCGCAGGGCGTGGGAGACACCTACCTGCTCGACTCGTTCGCGGCGGCGTTCATCGGCGCCTCGACGCTGCGACCCGGACGCTTCCACATCCTGGGCACCGTGATCGGCGTGCTCCTGATCGGCGTCATCAACAACGGCCTGTCGATCCTGGGCGTCGAGACGTTCTGGCAGTACGCCGTGCGCGGCGTCATCCTGCTCGTCGCGGTCTTCGGAGCCAGCTTCCTCATCTCGAGACGCCGATGAGCGAGGCCGGCACCGGTCGCGTCGTCGTCGTCACCGGTGGTGCCCGCAAGGGCGGGATGGGCCGCGCGATAGCGGAGTCCTTCCTGCGGCTCGGGGACTCCGTCGTCCTCTCGGACGTCGGCCAGCCCCTGGACAGCCACCCCGACTACGAGGTCGCGCCGCCCGACCACCTCCAGCAGGCCGCGGCCGAGCTCGCCGAGCTCGGTCCGGTGCTCCCGGTCGCCTGCGACGTCACGCGCGAGGAGGAGGTGGTGACGCTCTTCGACCGCGCCGTCGCGGACTTCGGACGGGTCGACGTGCTGGTCAACTGCGCCGGCCTGGCCATCGGGCTCTCCCCGGTCACCGAGCTGTCGCTGCGGGACTGGAGGGTCAATCTGGACGTGATGGCGACCGGCGCCTTCCTGTGCGCACGTGAGGCCGCCCGACGGATGGTGCCCCAGGGCAGCGGCCGGATCATCACGATCGCGTCGCAGGCCGGCAAGACCGGCATGCCGCTGCTCGCGGCGTACTCCGCGGCGAAGTTCGCGGTGGTCGGGCTGACCCAGAGCATGGCGGCCGAGCTCGGTGAGCACGGCGTCACGGTGAACGCGATCTGCCCCGGCACGATCGACACGCCGCTGCTGGCAGTCAAGGGCGGGGTCTACGAGACCTTCTCCGGTGCTGCCGGTCGCACCGAGGACGACTACCGGCGCCGCCTCGCGCGGCAGATCCCCGCCCGGCGGTTCGGTCTGCCCGAGGACATCGCGGCCGCGGCGGTCTACCTCGCGTCGGAAGGTGCCTCCTTCGTGACTGGTGAGGCGCTCAACGTCACCGGTGGACAGGAGATGCACTGATCATGGAGGCAGTCGTCTTCCACGGCCCGTCCGACGTCCGGGTGGAGGAGCTCACCCCGCCCACGGTCGGAGCCGGCGATGTGCTGCTCGACATCGAGGCCTGCGGGGTCTGCGGGTCAGACCTGGCGTCGTACGCCCACGGCCACTACGTCTCGCCCGGCCAGGTCATGGGTCACGAGATGTCGGCCAGGGTGGCAGCCGTCGGTGACGCTGTCGCCGGCCTCGAGGTCGGCCAGCGGGTCGCCGTGCGACCGATGCGGTCGTGCGGCAGTTGCGACTACTGCCGCGAGGGTGACACCCACCTGTGCGGGTCGACCGCCGGTCGGTCCCTCGGGTACGGCGCCCAGGGCGCCTTCGCCGACCAGCTCCACATCACCGACGTCGAGGTCGGCGGCGACGTCATCGCCGTCCCCGACCACGTCGACCCGTTCGACCTGCTGTGGGCCGAACCCCTGGCGGTGGCCCTGCATGCGTTCAGACTGGCCGGAACCCCGGTGCGGCGGCTCCTGGTGACGGGTGCCGGCGCGGTCGGACTCGCCGTGACGGCGGCGGCGCTCGCCGAGGGAGCCGAGGTCGACGTGGTCGAGCCGGTCCCCGAACGGCGTGCTGCCGCCACAGGCCTCGGTGCCACGGCCTGGGCGCCCGGGGAGCTGCCCGGCCAGCCGGTCTTCGACGCCCTCGTCGACGCCTCGGGAGTGCCACAGGCCGTGCACGCCGCGTTGCCGCTGCTGTCGCCCTCGGCCACGGTCGTCCTGGTGGGCCTGAACGACGCCCCCGTCCCGTGGCCGGCCGGCCCGCACCGGCTGGTGGGGTCCTTCGGCTACCGGGAGACGGACTTCGCCGATGCCGTGCAGCTGATCGTCGCCTCCCGGGTGGCGCTCGGGCACCTGGTCACCCATCGCCACCCACTGGCCGACGCGGCCCGTGCCCTGGACGCACCCCGTCCCGAGGACCACGTCGTCAAGGCCGCGCTCGTCCCGAACACCAGGACCTGATCCACCCGAGATCCCCCAGCCCACCGGCCCTCGATGGTGCCGAACCGCGTGCGGCCCGCCGCCGCTCGGTATCTGCAAGGAGAAACCCATGAACGCACGATCTGCCTCCTCCCCGGTCACCTTCGACCTCACCGGCACCCGGGTCTGGGTGACAGGGGCCAGCCGTGGGATCGGCCGAGCCACGGCCCTCGGCTTCGCTGCGGCGGGGGCCGAGGTAGCGCTGACGGCCCGGTCCGAGCCGGCACTGACGGAGGTGGCCGCGGAGATCGAGGCGCTCGGTGGCAAGGCCTTGGTCCTCGTCGGTTCGGTCTCCGACGGTCACGCCGTCGCGGACGCGGCCGACAGGATCAGGTCGGAGTGGGGCGGCCTCGACGCGCTCGTGAACTGCGCCGGGGTCAGTCCCACGTTCAAGCGCGCCGAGCACGTCGAGGACGAGGAGTGGCGCAACGTCCTGGACATCAACGTCACCGGCTCCTTCCTCTGTGCCCGCGAGGCCGGGAAGCTGATGCTCGAGGGACCGGGTGGCTCCGTCGTCAACATCTCCAGCATCCACGGCCAGGTCGGCATGGAGCGGATGGCCGCCTACAGCGCCAGCAAGGGCGCGGTCGACGCACTCACGCGGACGCTCGCCCTGGAGTGGGCCGGACGCGGGATCCGCGTGAACACCCTCTCGCCGGGCTACTTCGAGACCGACATGACCGAGGCCCTGCGTGAGCACCCCAAGTGGGGGGAGCACCTGTTGGCGCGCATCCCGATGGGGCGCTTCGGGGTTCCCGAGGAGCTGGTCTCGGCCGCACTCTTCCTCGCCTCGAGCGCGTCGGGCTTCATGACCGGCGCCAACATGGTCGTCGACGGCGGCTGGACCGCGGCATGAGTGAGACGACGCCCGACAGCAGTACGGGCCCCGACATCTGGGAGACGCTCTACACCACCCGCGCCATGCGCCGGATGCGCCCGGACCCGGTGCCCCTCGACGTCCAGGCGCGCATCCTCGATGCCGCCGTACGCGCTCCGAGCGGAGGCGACAGCCAGGCCTGGCGCTTCCTGCTGGTCGATTCCCCGGAGGTCAAGGCCCGGCTTGCCGGGCCCTACCGCGAGGCGGTGGACCTGCTGTGGCGCGGCCACTACGCCGAGAAGGTGCAGGCGGCCGAGGCTGATCCCGAGGCCGTGAGCTCCCGACGCTTCCTCAAGCTCCAGTCGAGCGTGCAGTACCTCGCCGACCATTTCGAGGAGGTGCCCCTGCTGCTCTTCGCCTTCTCGCGCAACGACCGTGACGGCGGTTCGACGTTCCCCGCGGTCTGGAGCGCCATGCTCGCGGCCCGGGCCCAGGGCGTCGGCAGCGCGCTCACCAACGTGCTGGACATCTTCCGCCCGGACACCACCAAGGCGGTGCTCGGGGTGCCCCCCGATCGTGGCTGGAAGCTCGCGGCGACCGTGGCCATGGGCTACCCCAAGGGGCGGTGGGGTGTCGCCCCCCGGCAGCCGGCCCACGCGGTGACCTATCGCAACAGGTGGGGGACCGAGCCCGGCTTCACCGTCTCGCAGCCGCTCTGGCCCGGACCCGGCAGCGACGCGTGATCCAGGAGCCAGGAGCGGCCGGCGAGGTGATGCCGGTGGCGGCCCCGCTGTACCCGGCGCCGCCGTACGAGTTCCGGGCAGCGCGCCAGACCTGGGTCGTCTACGAGGCCGATGGCGCTGCGATCGCGCCGCTGCTGCCTCCCGGCGTACGTCCGGACAGCGACCCTGCGGTGTGCGCCGCGTGGGCCTGCCACTACCCGGTGTCGACCTTCGGTCCCTACCTCGAGGCGTACGTCGTCGTCCGCGTCGAGGTCGCCGGGGTCCGCTACTGGTACCAGCCGGTGATCGTGACCGACGCCGAGGCGCCCATGGCCGCCGGCCGCGAGCTCTGGGGCTACGGCAAGAAGCTGGCGCACCTCACGTGGTCGGGCAAGGAGGCGGGCGGACCGGGAACCGAGCAGCTGGTCATGACCGTCGAGCGCCCCCGGGGACTCCGCCTGATGACCATGTCCATGCAGCCCGAGCGGCTCCTCAGCGGGGACGAGCTCATCTCGCTGCCGGCCGCGGAGATGTTGCCGACCCTGAGCCACCGCGTGATCCCGGCCTCCGAAGCCGGCCGGCCACCCCTGGTGGACGAGCTCGTTGCTGTCGACGTCCGGCCGCGCTCGCACCGGGGCGCCGACGGGAGGCTCGAGCTGTGGCGCGGGCGTGGCGCGGTGGAGCTCGGCTCGGCCAGCGCTGCCGACCCCTGGCACCACTTCCGTCCGGTCCGGGTCCTGGACGCCTTCACCGCCACCACCGACTTCACCCTTCCGCTGGGCCGGGTGGTCCACCGGGCGTGAGCCGGTCCTGCCCGAGCGCCACCAGCCCCACGACTGTCCCGCCACCTTCCGAAGGAGCACGACCATGGGATTTCGCCGCACCGCCCACGAGATCGCAGAGATCCAGCGGACGCTGTCCGACGTCGAGTTCGTCGGGGGTGAGTCGCTCAGCGTGGACTTCCTGACCACGCCCGAGGTCGTCCGCTCGATCCTGCCCGCCGAGCTCGACCCGGGTGAGGAGCCGCGCCTGACGGCGCAGGTCAGCCGTTGGCGCAGCAACTGTGTCGGTGACTTCGCGGCGTCGGCCATCTACGTGAGCGCCAGCCACAGGGGAGTGCCCGGCGACTACGTCCTGAGCATGTTCATGGACACCGACGTGCCGATGCTGTTCGGCCGAGACCTCTTCGGCGAGCCCAAGAAGATCGGCGCGTCCTCGCTCCATCGCAACGACGGGCACATGTCTGGTCGCCTCGTCCGCGGTGGTCGGCCCCTGATCGAGATCGAGGCCGATCTCGGCGAGGACCGGGGAACAACCCGGGTGCTCGGGCGCAACTACAACGTGAAGTACGAACTCGCCCCCGACGGCAGCGAGCTGGTGGGCAGTCCCACGCTCATGATGGCCGAGTTCGACCAGGTCGTGACGGTCCGGCGCAAGGGGCCGGCGTCTCTGCGGCTCACCGGCACCGTCCATGACCCGCTGGACGATCTCGAGGTCGTCGAGGCGCGGGACGCGGTCTACGTGGAGACCGGCATGAAGGCCTCCTGCGCTCCGGTGGCGAGCATGGATGCCGCGGCCTTCCTGCCGCTGGCGCTGGGACGCTCGGACTACTGGCCGGCACTGGTCACCGCCCGGCTGCCGCAGGGAGCGATGGACTTGCCGGTGCGGTGATGACCCCGCGGGGGGTCCCTAGAGTGTGCCCATGACGGCATCCGAAGCGGTCCACGACTGGCGCACCTACGCTCCGGCCGACCTCCCGCGCGTGCTCGACGCGGCGCTGGACCGGTTTGCCGAGCAGGGCTACCACGGCACCAGCATCCGCGACCTCGCCGCTGCCTCGGGCCTGTCCGTGCCCGGTCTCTATCACCACCACCGCTCCAAGCAGGACATCCTGATGGCACTGATGATGGCGGTGATGGACGAGCTGCTCGCCCGCAGCGAGGCAGCCCTGGCTGCCGCCGGCGTCGATCCCTCCGAGCAGTTCGACGTGCTGGTCGAGTCCCTCCTGCGGTTCCACATGTTCCGCCGGCGCCAGGCCTTCGTGGGCTCCAGCGAGATCCGCAGCCTCGACCCCGCCAACCGCCGGCAGTACGTCGCCCGTCGCGACGAGCAGCAGCGGATGCTCGACCACATCGTCGAGGCCGGTGTCGACGCGGGCGAGTTCGCCACGCCGTACCCCGAGGACGCGGCTCGTGCCGTGGCCTCGTTGTGCGTGGGGGTGGCGTCGTGGTACCGCGATGACGGGCCGTTGACCCCGGACGAGCTGGTGCGTCGTCACCTCGTGCTCGCCCGTGGGCTCGTCGGCGCCTCCTGACCCGACGGCTCGATTGACGCGGGCAGCTTCCGCTGCGAAGATCACCGAGCGAACGTTCGGTCGGCAAGGAGGCGGAAGATGAATGATCTGGTGACCCGGACCCGGGACTTCGTCAGGACGAGCGTGATCCCGCTCGACGACGAGTTCGACGGCGACATCGAGGCCGCGGGTGGCGACGACCTCCGGCAGCGGCTGCAGGAGCAGGCGCGCCGGGCGGACGTCTTCGCCCCGCACGCCCCGCTCGACTGTGGCGGCAAGGGCCTCGGCATGGTCGACCGTGCAGCGGTCTTCGAGGAGGCCGGCTACTCGCTCTTCGGTCCGCTGGCGGTCAACATCGCGGCCCCCGACGAGGGCAACATGCACCTGCTGGACCACGTCGCGACCCCCACACAGCGCGAGACCTACCTCCAGCCCCTGGCTCGCGGTGAGGTCCGCTCGGCCTTTGCGATGACCGAGCCCGCGCCCGGTGCCGGCTCCGACCCCTCGGCGCTGCTGACTCGCGCGACACGGGCGGACGGCGGCTGGGTCCTCAACGGCCGCAAGTGGTTCATCACCGGCGCCGACGGGGCCGCGTTCTCGATCGTCATGGCCCGCACCAGCGGTGAGCCCGGCAGTGCCGGTGGCGCCACCATGTTCCTGGTCCCCGCGACGACCCCGGGCGTCGAGGTGGTGCGCCACGTGGGCACCGTCGACAAGTCCATGCTTGGCGGTCACTGCGAGGTCGCCTACGCAGACGCCTTCGTCCCGGACTCCGAGGTGCTCGGTGGCGTGGACGAGGGCTTCCGCTACGCCCAGGTGCGTCTCGGCCCCGCCCGGATGACGCACGTGATGCGCTGGAGTGGGGCGGCCCGCCGTGCACACGAGGTCGCGGTGCGCCACGTGGCAGCACGCGAGGCCTTCGGTGCGCGGCTCAGCGATCTCGGCATGATCCAGCAGATGATCGCGGACAACGAGATCGACCTCGCGGCCACCCGCGCGCTCCTCCTCGAGGCATGCCGGGAGCTCGACGACGGGGGCCGCGGGTCCAAGTCCACCTCGATCGCGAAGACCTTCGCCGCCGAGGCGCTGCACCGCGTCGTGGACCGGGCCACGCAGATGTGCGGTGGCCTGGGTGTCTCGACCGAGCTCCCGGTCGCCCGCATCGCCCGCGAGATCCGTCCCTTCCGCATCTACGACGGACCGTCCGAGGTGCACCGCTGGTCGATCGCCAAGCGTGCTGTGCGCACCCTCACCGCGGACCCGGCGTGACCGCCGAGCTGTCGGTCGGCGAGCTGGAGGCCGTCGCCGGGCAGATGGCCGCCGCGGGTGTGGCTCCGGTGGGCGCGCTGCGCTCGACGCTGATCGCCGGGGGGCGTTCGAACCTCACCTACCGGCTCGACGACGCGGCGACATCCTGGGTGCTGCGCATGCCGCCACGCCTCGGCCGGACCCCGTCCGCGCATGACGTCGCCCGCGAGTTCCGAGTCACCAGCGCCCTGAGAGGCACCGGGGTTCCGGTGCCGCCGGCCGTGGTGCTGTGCGAGGACGAGTCGGTGATCGGGCTGCCGTTCGCGGTCGCAGGGTTCGTCGGCGGCCGCACCGTGCAGTCGCGCGAGGACCTGGCCGTGCTCGACGATGCGGCGTTGGCCGACTGCACCGCCCGGCTCGTCGAGGCGCTGGCCGCGCTCCACGCGGTCGACCACGTCGCTGCCGGGCTCGAGGGTTTCGGCCGTCCTGACGGGTACGCCGCGCGTCAGATCCGGCGCTGGGCGGGCCAGTGGGAAATCGTCGGCGACCCCGGTCTCACCCCCCTGGCCACGTCGCTCGGCGACCGTCTCCGGGCCTCGGTTCCCGAGCAGCGGTCGGTGGGGATCGTGCACGGCGACTTCCGCATCGACAACACCATCCTGACCTTCGACCGGGGGGTGGAGGTGGCGGCCGTCGTCGACTGGGAGCTCTCCACGATCGGCGACCCGGTGGCTGACGTGGCGATGATGTGCGTCTACCGACACTCCGCGCTCGACCTCGTCCTGGGATCGCCGAGCGCCTGGACCTCCGACCGGTTGCCCAGCGCGGACGCCCTCGCCGCGGCGTACGAGGCTGCCGGTGGTGTCGAGCTGGCCGCCTGGGACTTCCATCTCGCCCTGGGCTACTTCAAGCTCGCGGTGATCGCAGCCGGTATCGACCATCGTTACCGGGCCGGTGCCACCCATGGGTCCGGGTTCGACAGCGCCGGTGAGGCGGTCTCGCAACTGCTCGACGCAGGTCACGCGACGCTCGCAGCGCGTCGCTGAGAACGACAACGCCCCGTCACCTCGAGGTGACGGGGCGCTGCTGCGGTGTGCAGCTGGGGGAGATGCACACCGCGGTTCGGCGGCGCTGGTCTGGGCATGTGGTCGCCGAGGGCGAGGCCGAGCTCAGGCGACTGCGGGAGCCTCGCGTTTCCTTCCGAGCCCCTCGCTGCGGGACAGGCCGGTGGACAGCTCGTCGTGCCAGGCGCGGTGGAAGTACATCAGCGCAGCTGGCACCGAGGCCCAGCAGACCTCGCACGTGAGGCGGGGTTCAGGGGTGGACATGGTGCGAACGCCAGTGAGGCGTCCGCACATCGTCCTGGTGACCGACGCGTACCTGAGACGCGGTCCGTGCAGGGTTCGGGCGGCTCCCCCGTGAACCGGGCGTCTTCAGGGGAGCCGTGCGGATGGCGAGAGTTCTTCCACCTGAGCGCGTTCCCTCGTCTGGACCGCGCGTGGTGCCGCACTCGCCTACCTGGTCGTGGCCACCGCCGAAGCGCTGAGCGCACGCCGAGCCGCGGACAGGCCGGAGGCCATGGCGGCGTTCATGCCGCCGCTGCCGGTCCACGCGCCGGCCAGGAAGAGGTTCCGCACCGGCGTCTCGGAGGACAGCCAGCCCAGCCCGGAGTTGAGCGGCGAGTTCTCGTAGCCCTCGATCGCGCCCCGCGGGTTGCGCGTGTAGAAGAAGTTCGTCAACGGCGAGGACACGTCACGGTGCCTGATGGCGTCGGTGAGTCCCGGAAGAGCCTCCTCCGCGCGCGCGACCAGGGCGTCGGCCGTGCGCTCCTTGAGCTCGAGGTAGCGAGGGTTCTGGTGGTAGTCCGCCAGGTCGCCGCCCGTGCCCCAGGTGTCCTCGTGGTCCCAGGACGCCACCGTCGTGAGGACCACGACGCCGTGCCCCGGAGGAGCGCAGCCGGGGTCGACCCGGGTGTAGTCGGTCACGGCCAGGGAGGTGCGGGCCCAGTCGCCGCGCTGCGCGGCCTCCCACGTCTCGTCCGGATCTGCGGACGGGTCGAGGAAGAGCTCGTGCCCGAGGTCCTGCTCGGCGCAGAGATCACGTCCGAGGCCGAGGTAGACCGAGAACGTCGTGTACGACGGAGTCGGCGCCTCGACGCGCCCCACGTAGTCGGCCGGCAGCCGGTCGCGCCCCACCAGGTCCAGCAGGGTCGTCGGTGCGCTCGCGTTGGAGATGAAGGCCCCGGCCTCGTACCGAAGGCCATCACTGGTGGTCACGGTGACGGCCCGGTCCCCGCGGACGTCGAACCCGGTCACCAGCTGCTCGTAGAGGACGTCGCCACCGCGCTCGCGGAGCACCTGCACGAGCGCCCCGCTGATGGCTTCCGCGCCGCCTTCGGGATACCACCCGCCGTGCTCCTGGTAGCCGATGCTGGCCAGGGCGCCGATCAGCGCCGCGCACTGGGAGGGAGGCAGACCCACGTAGCCCCACAGCGCCCCCAGGGCGGCGCGTGCCTGCGGATCGGACACGTGGCGGGTCATCATCTGGTCCCACGTCTCCCCGCTGACCCGGACCATCGCCGGGTAGCGCTGCAGGAGCTCCTCGGGCGTCGGAGCCTTCCCGGACGCCTGGTCCACCTCCAGCCGCCGTGCCTCGCGGTACGCCGTGAGGGCCTCGTCCAGGTAGGCCCTGATCCCCGCGGCCTGCTCCGGGAAGCACCTGATCAGCTCGGCCTCGTACTGGAAGGAGTCCGCGTGGGCCACGATCTCGCGCCCGGGCTGCCGGAGCCGGTAGAGCGGGTCCAGCCGGTGCAGGCGCAGCCGGTCCGAGAGGTCGAGCCGCCGGTACATCGCGTCCACACCGCCGCCCGGCGCGAGGCCGTTCAGGGCGTGCAGGCTGGCGTCGAAGCGGTAGGGCCCGCGGTGGAAGCACTGCGCATACCCACCCGGCACCGTGTGCTGCTCCAGCACGACCGTCCGCATGCCCTGGCCGGCCAGCTCCACGGCCGCTGCCAGACCCCCGAGCCCCGCTCCGATGACCACGGCATCCACTCGCTCGACCATGACTGCTCCCTTCCTCGATGTCGTTTCCATTGGGAGCCGGGTCTTGCGGGTGGCGAAAGAGACCAAGGTCCCGCCGGTGCCGATCGGTCGGGGAACCGGGAGCCGGTCGACCGCGTCGGAGTCGCTGAGAGCCAGCCCGAAGGAGAGATCGTGCGGTCAGCAGTCCTTGTCCTCGCCACTGCCGCTGCCGCCGGCGTGCTGCTCGCGGGGTGCGGTTCCGGCTCCCTGCCCTCGAGCTCGTCCTCCGGCCCGGTCGTCGACGGCGAGCCGGTGGCGGCGCCGTACGACGGGCCGATGGACCTACCCGTCAGCTACCGCGACCGCGCCTCGGTCCGGGAGCGGTCCGGTGCCGCCGGCCGGGCCCTCGAGTGCGACCGCGCGCCGTACGACGGGGGCGGTGCCGACTACGACAGCGGGCTGGCGTCGGTGCAGGACAGTGCCGCGGAGGCGCTCGAGAACCTGCTGCGCGAGGACGGCCGGCCGGTGCCCGCCGGTGGCTACCGCGTCGAGAGGGAGGACGGCGGCCGGGTGCTGCTCTCCTACGACGTGGCCGAGCGGACCAAGGTCGCCTTCGTCGCCGCCGACGACGTGCGCGACTTCGACGGCGACGAGGGATGGGGGATCGAGGCCTGGGCGCAGTGCGACCCCGCCGAGCTGCCGTCGGCCGTGACGGAGGCGCTCGGCATCGGTGTGTGGCAGGACCGCTCCGGGGCCCGGGTGCCGGTCACCCGGATCCGGTCCTTCGCGGGCCCCGCCCACTGCGACTGGCAGGACCTCACCTTCCTGGTCCTGGGACCGGAGGCGGGGACCGACCAGTACATCCGCGATCCGGACGGCAAGCTCGCCGACCTCCTGCGGATCGCGTACGACGGCGACGCGGACCTGCCCGCGGGCGCGACCGACACCGGCCTGCTCCGGGACGGGCGTGAGCTGTGGCTGGCTCCCGACCGGGCGGCGGCCTACCTGGTGAGCGTGGACGACCCGGCCGACGTCGAGCGGTGGCCGGGAGTCAGGGACCCCGTGGGCTGCGCCTGAGCGGTCACTGCTCCTGGATCACACTGTCGCGCGCTGCTGTCCGCGCTGCTGGCCTCGGGTGCGCTCTGCGACGCGCTCGCCTCCCGGTTCTGGCGGGCCCGGGCCATCAGCAGGAAGGCGCCGACGACGAAGGCGGCCACGGTCACGATCACGCCGACCGTGGTGAGCGCCGAGTCGCCTCGCCGGTGGGCGGCCATCGCCACCAGCACGCCGGCGATGCCGATGACGTCGAGAGCGACGACGACGCCCATGGGGACGGCACCGCGTTCGTCGCGCTTGGACAGTTCGAGCCTGGACATGGAGTCCCCCTTCAGGTTCCGAGGGCTGGAGTCTGCCGCACGGCCGGGCGCGCCACCCCCCGGGCCCTCCTGGTCCTCACTGCCAGGAGTAGATCCGGGCGAGCTCGCGGAACAGCTCGCCCCAGCCCTGGGCCACCTCGCTCGCGCCGAGGCTGAGCGCGCGGGCGCGTTCGTGTGCGCTGACCTCGCTCTGCGCGAGCACGACGAGCGGCGCGCGGAGGTCCTCGGAGCGCATCGTGCCGAGCAGCGTCTCGGCCACCGGTGCGCCGTCCGCCCCCGCCGCCCAGTCGGCGATGACCAGGTCGGCGGTGTCGTGGCGCAGCCACTCGGCGGCCTCGGCGGCCGAGGACAGCTGGACCATCCGGGTGCGACCGCCGGCGTCGGCTGCCGCGTCGGCCAGTACCGCCCGGCCGAACGCCACGTCCTCGGCGCTGGAGTCGACCCACAGCACCGTGCGGTCGCAGAGCGCCGCGCCGATCTGGGCGCGCGGGTTGGTCGCGTCGTGGATGGCGCCCAGCACCCGGTCGAAGCCGCCCCAGTCGGTGCCGCCCGCGGTGTCGAACGAGATCGCGCCCAGCCCCTCGTGGCTGTGCAGGTAGCGCGCCTGGTGCGGCGCCACGTCGGGGAGCACGGCGTACGCCACCGGCGGGTCCTCGTCGCGCTGGTCGATCATCGCCAGGACCTCCGAGCGCAGCTCGTTGAGGTAGGCGTCGGTGAACGAGACACCGAGGAACAGCACGGTGTTGGTCGCGAAGAGAGAGCGCAGGAACGTCATGTACGCCGGGCTGCTGTAGAGCCGTTCGCGGTAGTCGCGCTGGGTGAACACGACCGTGTCGCCCAGCGGCCCCACCTCGCCGTGCAGCTTCACGACGGGCGCACCCGGCGCGTCCTCGACCCAGTAGCGCGGCTCCCACCAGCGGTGCGGCGGGTCGCGCAGGATCCGCTGGTAGGCCTCGGGGCCCGGGACGTCGCCGACCAGGAACGGGTCGAAGTTCGTGGTCAGGATCGCGTCGAACGGGATGCCGGAGAGCAGTCGGCGCCGGTCCGCGATCGCCTCGGGGTGCCCGTCCTTGGCCAGCACCTCGGCCAGGGCCGGGTCGAAGGTGTCGCCCATCGCCGTGTGCAGGATCTGCGCCGCGGCCTCCAGGTCGCGCGACCCGCCGTGCTCGACGAGCGTTGCCAGCCAGGCCGCGGTCTCGGCGTCGAGGGCGGCGCGCTCGCCGAGGCCGCGCAGCAGCATCTTCCAGGCGGGCACCGCCGGTGCGGCGAAACCGGCGCCCACGAAGGCGACGCAGCGCCCGGCGACGATCTGCTGGACCAGGTGTGGGGGGATCGCGTCGTCCATGCGCGCACGCTACTGGCGTTCAGCCTCGGCCGGGCGAGATCCCGGTCGCTAGAGCGGGGTGGTCCTCAGTTGCGTCCGCGGCGCCGGCGGAGGGTCAGTTTGAAGTGCTCGGGCAGCATCCAGCAGTGGCTGAGGTTGATGGCCTGGCCTGAACGCGTGAGGGTGACCTCCTCGAGGCTGATCACCGGGGTGCCGGTCTTCACGTTCAGACGCTTGGCAAGGTCGCGGCTTGCTGGCATGGCGGTGAGCGTGGCGTCGGAGTACTCGACCATCAGTTCGCCGTGGGCGAGCAGCACGTCGAGCACAGATCCTGCGAACTCGCTTCGGAGCGTGTCGAACGGCACGAACCCCTCCGGCACGTAATCGACGATCCAGGCCACTGGGGTGCCGCGGTGCAGCTTCACCCGGCGTACGACGAGGGTGCGGACGTTCGCGGCCAGTCCCATCTGCTCGGCCAGCTCGTCGGCGAGGGCGATTTCCTCGATGTGGATGTCGGCCGTGGTGAGGGATCCGTGGTCGGCGGCAAGGGAGTCGAGCGAGCTCAGCTGGTCAAGACCCTGCGCCAGGGTTTCGGCGCGAGGCAGGACCGTCGCTCCGAGTCCCTGCCGGACATCGATGTAGCCGGCGTCCCGCAGGCTGCGCAGGGCGGTCCGCACGGTGATCCGGGAGACCGCGTAGCGGTTGCACAGGTCGGCCTCGGTCGGCATTCGTTCACCTGGGGCAACCTCACCGTTGAGGATCAGGTCGCTGAGGATCTCGTCTCGAACGGTGTTGCTGAGGCTCTGCCTCCGGCCACGGGTCTCCGATGGTGGCCCAGTTTCCATCGAGTGCCCCTTGCGATTGCTTGACTGCCGTCAACTTAGCAGTTGTCCTCCCTTTGGAAACGTGGCGGCGGGCGCCCCCATCGCTTGGAAGCGCCCGCCGGCGGTAGATGCAGGAGGTCAGGCCGCGGCCGGGTCCGGCTCGGGTAGGGCGCTGTGGAGGCTTGCACGAGCGGGGGACAGGCGGGTGAGTGCCAGATAGGTCAGTCCGCCGACGAAGATCCCGACGAACCAGCCGTAGTTGTAGAGGGGCTGGAGGAGCGGAATCAAACCGTGGGCTGGGAACGGACCCTGTCCCGGGTTGGAGTAGGCGCCGCCAATGGCGAGCACGCTGCCGACGATGATGGCGGCCACTGCGCGCCAGTTCCAGCCACGACTGAACTCGTAGGCGCCGTTTCGGACGTAGAGGGCGGGCAGATCAAGCACGGTCCGGCGAATCACGAAGTAGTCGATGAGAAGCACGCCGCAGATCGCGCCTAGCAGGCCGCCGGTCGACCCGAGCCACGTCATCACGTACATCTCGGGGTTTTCGAGCAGACGCCACGGCTGGATGAGGACCGCGATCACACCGGTGATGACGCCGCCGGTCTTGAAGCTGATCAACTTGGGCGCGATGTTCGAGAAGTCGTTGGCGGGGCTGACGATGTTCGCCGCCACGTTCACCGAGAGAGTCGCAACGGTCAGGCTGACCAGACCGAGAATGATGACCACTGGGTTGGAGAACTTGCCCATCAGTTGCACCGGGTCCCAGATCGGTGAACCGAAGACGACCACGCTGCCCGACGTGATGATCACGGCCATGAAGGGGAACAGAGTCATCGTGGTGGGGAGCGAGATGGCCTGACCGATCAGCTGAGAGCGCTGCGAGCCGCCGTATCGAGTGAAGTCGGGGATATTCAGACTCAATGTCGCGTTGAAGGCGATCATGCCCATCAATGACGGGAAGAAGATCTTCCAGAAGTCCGTGCCCCACCCCAGCTTCGAGCCCTCACTCACGAGTGGCCCGACGCCGTGCGCGCTGACCAGCATCCAAACGAGCAGGAACACGACCACCACGAGGACGGCCGGGGCGGCCCAGTTCTCGAAGCGCCGGACGGCGCCCATTCCGCGAAGGATGATGGCGATGTTCATTGCCCAGAAGACCGCGAAGCTGAGCCACAGGGTCCACGGGTGGCCACCGATCTCTGCGGCGTTGGTCCACCAGTCACCGACCAGTTGAGCGGTCACCACGTGGATCGCCTCTCCGCCGATCCAGGTCTGGATACCGAACCAGCCGCAGGCGATCAGGCCGCGCAGGACGGCCGGCAGGTTCGCCCCCAGGACGCCGAAGGACGCGCGGGCGTAGACCGGGAACGGGATGCCGAACTTCGTGCCGGCGTGGCTGTTACCGAGGATCGGCAGCAGCACGATCGCGTTGCCGAGGAAGATTGTGAGGATCGCCTGCTGCCATCCCATGCCGAGGGCGACCAGGCTGGCCGCGAGCATGTAGACCGGGATGGAGTGGGCCATGCCGACCCACAGGGCGGCAAAGTTGTACGTGGTCCAGTGGCGCTTCTCCATCGGGACCGGGGCGAGGTCCTCGTTGTAGAGCTTGCTGGAGGAGATGTGATTCGTGCCCTCGTCGGTGAGGGTGATTCGGCCATCCGCGTGAGTGCTGACAAGCGCCATCCGCGCGTGCTCCCTTCGGGTGTGCGTCGGGGGTCGACGCCGAGCTGGGGTGGGGATGCTGACGGAGCCAATGTGACGGAACTCATTGGTTGACAGTTGTCATACAACTACTCTAGCGTCGCTTTCAGGTCAATAGTCCGGGCACAAATACTTGCTGCGCAGGCTGAGTGTGAGACTCACGATCTGAAGGAGGGCTTCATGGCTTCGACACTTCTCCGTGGTGGCGACGTCGTCACGGGCGGCGCCGTGCACCGCGCTGATGTGCGCCTCAGTGACGGCCGCGTGGTAGAGGTCGATCCCGCACTCGAGTCGGCACCGAATGAGGACGTGATCGACGCAGGCGGGCTGCTTGTGCTGCCCGGCCTCATCGACTGCCACACCCACTTCGGCATCAGCCGGGGTCATATGCGCTCGCTCGACGACTTCGCCTCCGGTTCCCGGTCGGCCGCCGCTGGCGGTGTCACCACCTACCTCAACTTCGCACCCCAGGACGCGGGCGAGTCGCTCGTCGACGCGCTGGCCCGACACCGTGCCGAGGCCGACGGCCACACGCTGATCGACTATGGGGTGCACCTCTCCTTCGGTACCCCGTCGGCGGACTGGGCCCGGGAACTGCCGAAGCTGGTGGCGCAGGGCGTCACGAGCGTGAAGGTCTACACCACCTACCGGGACAGCGACTACTACACACGCGATCACCACTGGCTCGCCCTGATGGAGCAGTCTCGCGACCTCGGGGTCACCGTGATGGTGCACGCCGAGAACGACGACATCGTCGCCGGCCGTACTCAGCAGCTGCTCGCTGAGGGCAAGCGGTCCTTCGCCTGGCACGGCGAGTCGCGGCCGGCCGTCGCCGAGCTCGAGGGCGTCGCGCGCGGCCTGGTGTTCAGTCACGAGACCGGCTGTCCCATCTACTTCGTACACTTGACGAACCCTGACTCGGTCGCCCTCGTCACCGAGGCCCGTGCCCGCGGAGTCCGAGCCATCGCCGAGACCTGCCCGCACTACCTGAGCCTCGACAGCGCCAAGTACCTCGGTGACGATGCGGCCCGGTTCGTGATGACCCCGCCCCTGCGTGCACGCGACAAGGTCGAGGAGCTCGCCCAGCGTGTCCGCCGGGGGGAGGTCGACACCGTCGGCTCCGACCATTGCGGCTACACACTCGCACAGCGCGGCGACTCCAGCGACTTCAGCGCATCCTCCCCGGGCATCCCCGGAGTCGAGACGCTGTGGCCGGTGCTGTTCACCGAGATGGTGGTCAATCGCGGCATGCCCGTCGCGGAGGCGGTCGCCCTCGTCACTGAGGCGCCGGCCCGGATCTTCGGGCTGTCCCGCAAGGGCGCCCTCGCCCCGGGTATGGACGCCGACGTGGTCCTGTTCGACCCCAGTAGTGGTGGCACTCTCGACGAGGCCGGCCTGCACTCCGGGTCCGGATTCTCGCCGTGGCACGGCGAGCAGATCTTTGGCCGGATCGTGCGGACGATCTCCCGGGGGATGACGGTGTACGACGGAGTGGACGTGATCGGAGACCCCGGCCACGGTCGCTACCTGCACCGCGAGACAGTCGGTGCCACTCGTGCAGGCTGACCTCGTCATCCGTGGCGCCCTGATCGACGACGGCACCGGCGCCCCCGTCTCCGGTGACGTTGCGGTGACCGACGGCGTCATCACCGGCGTGGGTCGTGAGCTACCTGTTGACAGCGCAGGCCGGGAGATCTCTGCCGGCGGCCTGCTCCTGTGCCCCGGCTTCATCGACATGCACGCCCACTCGGCGCTGCGGACCTTCAGCGACCCCGCGCTGATTCCAAAGCTGGCGCAGGGCTTCACCACCGAGCTGATCTGCCCGGACGGCCTGGGACCTGCACCCGTCCGACGTACCGCCGTCTCGGAACGCCGCCGGTACCTCGCTGCCCTGGAGGGCGTGGGGCCCGACGACTGGACCTGGGAGACGTTCGGTGAGTTCCTGGGCGCCGTCGAGGACTGGCGACCCTCGGCCAACGTGGTCGCCTGCGTGCCGCACTCGGCGGTCCGTGACTACGTGATGGGGGGCGCGAACCGGCAGCCCGACGCCAGCGAGCTCGCCGCGATGCGGGAGGTGGTCGGCGACGCCTTCGGGGCCGGCGCCCGCGCCCTGTCCTTCGGGCTGATCTACGCGCCCGGGCTCTATGCGGAGACCCCCGAGATCGTGGCCCTGGCCGAGGTGGCCGCGGAGTACGGTGCCGCCCTCGTACCGCACGTGCGCAACGAATCCGCAGGCGTGCTGGACTCGATCGCCGAGTTCGTCCGCGTCTCCGAGGTGACCGGCGCTCCGCTGCACGTCTCTCACCTCAAGCTGGTCGGCGCGCCGCACCTGCTGGATGACCTGGTCGACCTCATGGTCCGCGCCTCGGACCGGATCGACCTCACCTTCGACCACTACCCGTACGGCGCAGGCAGCACGTTGCTCTCCGCACTGCTGCCTCCGTGGGCCAATGACGGCGGGCCGGCCGCGCTGCTGGGCCGGCTCGACGACGACGGTTTGCGTCAGCAGATGATGCGCGAGATGAACACCGGCCTGGTCGGTTGGGAGAACCTCTACGGCGCCTGCGGCCCCAGCGGCATCACGATCACCGATGCCGCCGCGCCGCGCGGCGACGCCATCGGCCGCAGCCTCACCGAGATCGCCGAGACCGAGGGGGTCGAGCCGGAGGTGGCCGTGCTCGATCTGCTCCGCGACACGGGACTCGCGGTCGGGATGATCGACCACTACTCGAGCGAGGAGACCGTTCGCTCGCTGTTCTCGGTTCCACAGGGCCTCGTCGGCTCCGACGGCATCTTCAACGCGCATCCGCACCCGAGGCTCTACGGCACAGCGCCTCGAGTACTCGGCCGCTACGTCCGTGACGGCGTGGTCTCCCGCGGTGAGGCCATCTCCCGCCTCACCTGGCGGGCTGCGGACCGGCTCGGCCTGGACGACCGCGGCCGGATCCAGGTCGGCAAACGCGCAGACCTGGTGCTGCTGGACCCGGACGAGTTCATCGACACCGCCACCTACGACAACCCTCACCAGACCCCGCCGGGGCTCGAGCACGTCCTGGTGGGCGGCGTCAGCGTCATCGCTGAGGGCCGCCACACGGGCGCGCGGACCGGTCGTGTCACCCGCTCCGCACCCACCCGCGCGCTGCCCGGCATCTCCGGCAACTGACCACAGAAAAGGACACAACCGTGGGAACCAAGAGAATCGTCGCAAACCCGCTGCGCGACCCATCCCGGGTGAGCGAGGCGCCCACCGCGTCGCTGGAGTTCCACCGCTCCTTCCCCGGTTACGCCGTGACGCCGCTTCGTCCCGCTCCGGAGGCCGCCGAGGCGCTCGGGGTCGCCAGTGTCTGGGTGAAGGACGAGTCCAACCGTCTGGGCATGCCCTCGTTCAAGATCCTCGGTGCCTCCTGGGCCACGCACCTGGCCGTCTGCCAGCACTTCGGACTCGACCCCGCCGTCGTCCGGAGCGTCGACGAGCTGCGCAGGCTCATCGCCGGCGCGCCGCGGGTCGAGCTGTTGGCCGCCACCGACGGCAATCACGGCCGCGCGGTCGCCCGGATGGCCGCGCTGTTGGGCTTCACGTGCCACATCCTCGTCCCGTCCGACATGGTGCCCGCCCGGATCGAGGCCCTGGAAGGCGAGGGTGCCCGGGTCACGGTCGTCGCCGGTGGGTACGACGTCGCTGTGGCCGCGAGTGCCTCCCTGGCGGACGGCTCCCACCTCGTCATCTCCGACACCTCCTGGCCCGGCTACATGGATGTCCCTGGCTGGGTGATCGACGGTTACGGCACGCTCACCCACGAGATCCGCGACCAGCTCGTCGAGCAGGAGGCCGGCTGGCCGACCGTGGTCTGCGCGCAGATCGGCGTCGGCGCCTTCGCCGCCGCGATGGTCCGGGGCTTCGCCGGCAGCTCCCGTATCGTCGGGGTCGAGCCGACCCGGGCCGACTGCGTGACGACGGCCGTCGAGGCCGGAGAGATCGTCACCATCGACGATCCACAGGACTCGATCATGGCCGGGCTCAACTGCGGCACCGGTTCGCCGATTGCCTGGCCGGACGTGAGCGGCGGTGTCGATGACTTCGTGACCGTCGAGGACAGCGACGCGGCGGACGCCATGCGCCTCCTGGCCCGGGACGGAATTGTCTCCGGCGAGAGCGGCGCCGCCGGTCTGGCCGGGCTGCTCGCTTGGCGAGACCAACTCGGACTCGGCCCGACTGACATCGTCCTGGTCGTCTCCACCGAGGGCGCGACAGATCCCGTTGGCTACGCGCGCCTCGTCGAGGCTGCGCCCGCCACCGGCTCGCTCTGACAATCCGCCCATGACCTACGGAGAACCTGCGATGAAAGCGACCAGCCCGCACGCCACTGAGATCCCGGTCAACCCGGACCGGCTGTGGGGCTCACTCATGCAGTTGGCGAGCGTCGGCGCCTTCACCGACGAGCGCAGCGGCCTGCGCGGCGTCAACCGGCTCGCGCTGAGCGACGCGGAGTCCGAAGGCCGTCGGTTGGTCATGTCGTGGATGCGGGAGGCTGGGCTGGGAGTCCGCGTCGACGAGTTCGGCAACGTCTATGCGCGCCGTGAGGGCAGGCTCGCCGACGCCCCGCCGGTGCTGGTTGGCTCGCACATCGACAGCGTCGCCACCGCGGGCGCCTTCGACGGGTGCCTCGGTGTCCTCGGCGGTATCGAGATGGTGCGCGCGATGAATGAGAGTGGCGTGGTCACCGACCACCCCGTGGAGGTCGCGTTCTTCACTGAGGAGGAAGGCGTCCGCTTCGGCACCGACATGCTGGGCAGCGCGGTGGCGGCCGGCCGGATCCCCATCGAGGAAGCACTTGCGCGCACCGACGTCCACGGCGTCACCGTGAAGGAGGAGCTCGCCAGACAAGGCTTCCGTGGTGACATCCCCGCCCGGATCAAGGCGCCCCACGCGTACGTCGAGACTCACATCGAGCAGGGGCCGGTGTTGGCGTCCAAGGGGCACGACCTCGGCGTGGTCACCGGTGTGCAGGCGATCAGCTGGCAGGAGCTGACCCTCCTGGGGAAGGCCGCGCACGCGGGCACGACGCCGATGGAGCTGCGTCACGATGCGGGCCTGGCCTCCGCGATGGTCACCACCAAGTTGCACGAGATGGTCCGGTCCGGGAGGTTCGGCGACCTCCGCGTCACCGTCGGTCGCGCTGACACCTACCCCAATCTGATCAACATCGTCCCCTCCCGGGTCATCTGCACCGTCGACCTCCGCAACCCGAGCGAGGACCGGATGGAGGCCGCCGAGTCCGAGCTACGCGACTACTTCTCGTTCGTCACCGCTCAGACAGGCGTCCAGATCAGCACGAAGCAGACCGCCAAGACTCCGCTGGTCACGTTCCACAACGACGTCGAGAACTTGATCGAGGAGCAGATCCACGCCAGCGGCCTGTCCCAGAGCCGGATTCTTTCCGGGGCCGGGCACGACGCGGGGGAGATGGCCTCGATCTGCCCGACCGCGATGATCTTCGTGCCGGGTCTGTATGACGGGATCAGCCACAATCCCCGCGAATATTCGACCCCCGAGGCATGTGCGAACGGTGTCCAGGTCCTCACCGACGTGGTGTCCAGGCTCAGCACGTTGGGGACGGTCTCTGACTAACGGCCTGGACATGGCCGGGCGCCACCAGTCAGCGATGCTTTTGTGCGAGCGTCTTCCCGCTCTCCAACCGGCGCGGCTTACCGCCGCCGGAGCCCGGTCACCACGGTCCCGCCGATCTCCTCGTCGTGAACGACCTCGGAGACCAGGCCGGCCCGGGTCAGCAGTTCGGCGGTGCCCGGGGCCTGGCGCACGCTGGTCTCGATGAGCAGGTGGCCCCCGAGTGCGAGCCAGTCGCGAGCCCCGGCCGCGACCCGCTCCTGGACGGCCAGCCCGTCCGGGCCACCGTCGAGCGCCACCCGGTGCTCGTGGTCGCGGGCCTCGGGCGGCATCAGCGCGATCGCGTCGGTCGGGACGTACGGTGCGTTGCAGGCCAGTACGTCGATCCGCCCCCGGAGCGTCGGCGGCAGGGCGTCGTAGAGATCGCCGTCGAAGACCCGGTCCGGCGCGAGGTTCCGGCGCGCGCACGCGACGGCGGCCGGGTCGAGCTCGGCGGCGTACACCTCGCTGCCGGGGACCGCGGCCAGGACCGCGGCGCCCACCGCGCCGGAGCCGCAGCACAGGTCGAGGACGACCGACCCCTCCCCGGCGAGGGAGATCGCCCGGCGGGCCAGGAGCTCGGTGCGTCGACGCGGGACGAACACCCCGGGTGCGACCGCGATCCGGAGCCCGCAGAACTCGGCCCACCCGACGATGACCTCCAGCGGCACGCCCGCCACCCGGTCCGCGACCATCCGCTCCAGCTCGGCGCGGGGGTGGGCCGCCCCGGCAGCGGCGGAGGCCAGCACCTGTGCCTCGTCCTCGGCGAAGACGCACCCGGCCGCACGCAGCCGCGCGGCGACGTGCGATGAGGCTCATGCAGGCTCCGTTCGGTGCTGGACGATGATGCTCCCATGCACGATGCCACCCACACGGCTCTCGGCCAGCTCACGATCGTCGCCATCGGGTACGCCGCGTTGGTGACGCTGGCCGCCCTGGTCGTGACCGTGGGGCGCCACCCCCGGCCGCCGCTCCTGGACAACGCAGTGTGGATCCTGGAGGTGCTGCTGGCGGTGCGGGCCGTCGCCGGGCTGGGCAGCATGCTCGACGGCCAGCGACCCGAGGAGTTCTCGGCGCACGTCGGCTACCTGGTCGCGGCGGTCTGCGTGCTGCCGATCGCGATGCAGTCGATCGCCGACGACCGGGGACCGTGGTCGTCCGGGGTCGTGACGGTGGCCGCCCTGGCCGTCACCGTGGTCGCCGTACGCCTGCAGATGACGTGGGGCCACGGTGGCTGAGGCCCGGGCGGCGACGGCGCCGCGCACTGGTCCGCACCGGGTGCTGCTCGCCCTCTACGCCCTGTTCGTGCTGGCGGCCGGTGCCCGCAGCGCCGTCCAGCTCGCGACGGATGCGGGTCGGGCGCCGGTGGCCTACACGCTCTCCGCCGTCGCGGCCCTGACGTACGCCGCCGGCTGGGTCGCGATCCGGCGGGCCGCCGTGGGTCGGACCGGCTTCGCCAGCGTGATGCTCTGGGTCGAGCTCGGGGGAGTGGTCACCGTCGGCACGCTCAGCCTCCTCGAGCGGGACTGGTTCCCCGACGCATCCGTGTGGTCGGACTTCGGCATGGGCTACGGCTTCGTGCCCGCAGTGCTACCCATTGCCGGGCTGTGGTGGCTGCGGCACGAGAAGCGCGGCGCCTGAGCGGTCTTGGCCGCAGGTTCATCAAGGTATGCAGCCGGACCCGCACTTCCCATGGTGAGTTCGTCGAGGGATCTGCGGGTTGGTCGACATACCTTGATGAACCTGCGGCCGGGCCAAACTAGAACGCGTTATTGTTTCGGCGTGACCCCCGACGTGTTCGCTCCCGCCAGTCTCGGCCCCGTCCGGCTGCGGAACCGGATCGTGAAGGCCGCGACCTTCGAGGGGTGCACCCCGGAGGGGCAGGTCACCGACGCGCTCATCGACTACCACCTCGCGCCGGCCCGCGGGGGTGTCGGGCTGACCACGGTCGCCTACCTCGCGGTGGCGCCGGAGGGGCGGACCCACCGCGAGGTCATCGTGGTCGGCGAGGACACGCTGGCCGGGCTGACCCGGCTGGCGGACGCGGTGCACGACACCGGCGCCGCCATCGCCGGCCAGGTCGGGCACGCCGGTCCGGTCGCGAACGGCCGGTCCAACAAGGCGAAGGCGATCGCCGCGAGCCGGATGCCGAGCCCGCTGTCGATGCAGATGATCCGGTCGGCCAGCGAGGCCGACCTGACCCGCGTCACCAGGGCGTACGTCGCCGCCGCGCGCACCCTCGTCCGCGCCGGGTTCGACGTGCTCGAGCTGCACATGGCGCACAGCTACCTCATCTCCTCCTTCCTGGCGCCCGGACTCAACCACCGCAAGGACCGCTGGGGCGGCTCGCTGGAGAACCGGGCCCGGCTCGCGCGCCAGGTCGCCCGGGCCGTCCGCGAGGAGATCGGCTCCGACGCCGCGATCACGGCGAAGGTCAGCCTGGCCGACGGCTTCCGCGGCGGGATCACCACGGACGAGGGCCTGGAGGTCGCGCGGCTGCTCGAGTCCGACGGCAACCTCGACGCGCTGCAGCTGAGCGGCGGCAGCTCGCTGATGAACCCGATGTACCTCTTCCGCGGCGGCGTGCCCCTGCGGGAGTTCGCGGCCGCGATGCCGATCCCGGTGCGCTGGGGGATGCGGGTCGGCGGGAAGGGCTTCCTGAAGGAGTATCCCTTCGAGGAGGCCTACTTCCTGGAGAAGGCGCTGCGCTTCCGGGCCTCGCTGTCGATGCCGTTGATGCTGCTGGGCGGGATCAACCGCCGCGACACGATGGAGACGGCGATGGAGCAGGGCTTCGAGTACGTCGCCCTGGGCCGCGCGCTGCTCCGGGAGCCGGACCTCGTCCACCAGCTGCAGTCCGGACGGCAGCCCGCAGGGGTGTGCATCCACTGCAACCGGTGCATGCCGACGATTTACTCCGGCACGCGCTGCCCGGTGATCGAGGAGACGGCGCTTCCCCAAATCTAGAACGTGTTCTAGATTGTCTGCATGGTCTCGACAAGCTCAACCAACGGGCGACCCCTCCGCGTCGTCGTGTGGTCCACCGGCACCGTCGGCCGGCACGCCATCGCCGGCATCGACCGGCACCCCGCCCTCGAGCTCGTGGGCGTGTGGGTCTCGAACCCGGCCAAGGACGGCAAGGACGTCGGCGAGCTCGCCGAGCTCGGCCGGGAGCTGGGGATCCTCGCCACCACCGACCGCGAGGCGCTGCTGGCCCTGCGGCCGGACGCGATCGTGCACACCGCGATGACCGACGACCGGGTCTTCGAGGCGATCGAGGACCTCATCGGCTTCCTGGAGGCGGGCGTCAACGTCGTGTCCAGCGGCCCGGTGCTGCTCCAGTGGCCGGCCCAGATCCTGCCCCCCGAGATGCTCGACCGGATCGAGGCGGCCGGTCGCACGGGGCAGGCGAGCCTGCACGTCAATGGCATCGACCCCGGCTTCGCCAACGACGTGCTGCCGCTGTCGCTGACCAGCCTGTCGCAGCGCATCGACCAGGTCCGGGTGATGGAGATCGCCGACTACTCGACGTACTACCAACCCGTCGTCATGCAGGACATCTTCGGCTTCGGCAAGTCCCTCGACGAGCGGCCGATGCTGTGGGAGCCCGGCATCCTCTCGATGGCCTGGGGCAGCGTCGTACGCCAGATCGCGGCCGGGCTCGACATCACGCTCGACGAGCCCCTGACCGAGGAGGTCGACCGGCGCCCCGCCGACCGGGACCTGCAGACTGCCTCGTGCGAGATCAAGGCCGGGACCATGGGGGCCGTCCGGTTCCAGGTGATCGGCAAGGTCGACGGGGTGCCGCGCGTCGTCCTCGAGCACGTCACCCGCACCGCCGAGGACCAGGTGCCGGAGTGGGCCACGCCGCCCGAGGGCGGTGGTTGCTACCGCGTGGTCATCCAGGGCGAGCCGTTCATGCAGTGCGACTTCGTCCACCACGGCGAGCACGGTGACCACAACGTCTCCGGCATGATCGTGACGGCCCAGCGGCTGGTGAACGCGGTCCCCGCCGTCGTGGCCGCCGACCCCGGGCTGGTCACCGCCCTCGACCTCCCGCTGGTCACCGGCCGCGGGCTGGTCGCCACGAGCCCGACCGGAGGGCAGGCATGAACATCCTCGACAGGTTCGCCGTCACCGACCAGGTCGCCGTCGTCACCGGGGCCGGCCGCGGCATCGGCGCCGCCACCGCACTCGCCTTCGCGCAGGCCGGTGCCGACGTCCTGATCTCCGCGCGCACCGCCTCGCAGCTCGAGAAGGTGGCCGAGCAGATCCGGGCCACCGGACGCCGGGCGCTCGTCGTCCCCGCCGACCTCAGCGACCTCGACGCCGTCGCCGGCCTCGCGCAGGCGGCGTACGACGAGTTCGGCCGGCTCGACACCGTGGTCAACAACGTGGGCGGCACGATCCCGAACGCCTTCCTGGACACCGACGCGGCGTACCTCGAGGAGGCGTTCCACTTCAACGTGTCCACCGCACACGCGCTGAGCCTGGCCGCGGTGCCGCTGATGCTCAAGGGCCTCGACGGGCTCGACCCGGGCGAGGGCCCGCAGAAGTCGATCGTCAACATCAGCTCGATGATGGGCCGGGCCTCCGGACGCGGCTACCTCGCCTACGGCACCGCCAAGGCCGCGCTCGCGCACTGGGCCCGGCTCGCCGCCGCGGACCTGGCGCCCCGGATCCGGGTCAACGGGATCTTCGTCGGCTCGGTCATGACCAGCGCGCTCGAGTTCGTCGCGGGCGTGCCCGAGATGATGCAGCAGATGGAGACCAAGACGCCGCTGGGCCGCGTCGGCGAGGCCGAGGACATCGCCGCGGCCGCGCTCTACCTCAGCTCGAAGGCCGGGCAGTACGTCACCGGCAAGATCCTCGAGGTGGACGGTGGCATCCAGGAGCCCAACCTCGACCTGCACCTGCCGGACCTCGGCTGAGACGGCTGCTCGCCGGACGCGTGGCCGCCGTGACCGGACGCCCCCCTAGGGTCGGGGCGTGACCTCCTCGACCAGCACCGCCCGCGCGATCTCACCCGACTCGGGCCGGCACTGGGCCGACCCCGGGGCCTGGCCGGCCGCCGAGGGCATCCACCGGATTCCGCTGCCCCTGCCGATGGACGGGCTGCGCGCGGTCAACGTCTACGCCATCGAGACCGAGCAGGGACTCACCCTCGTCGACGGCGGCTGGGCGATCGAGGAGAGCCGCACGCTGCTCGAGTCGTCGCTGCGCGGCATCGGCTTCGGGTTCGCCGACATCACGCGCTTCCTGGTCACCCACGTACACCGCGACCACTACACGCTGGCCGCCGTGCTCGGCCGGGAGTTCGGAGCGCACGTCAGCCTCGGCCTGGGCGACAAGCCCACCCTCGACCTCATGCACCGGGCCGACGACGTGACCGGCGACCCCACGGACGGGGTGCTGCGGTCCGCCGGGGCGGGCGTGATCGCCGACGAGTGGCGCAGGTTCGCCGACGGCAAGCTGCCCGACCTCTCGATGTGGGGCTACCCCGACACCTGGCTCGACGGCGACCACACGATCGAGGTCGGTGCCCGCACCCTCGACGCCGTCCACACCCCGGGCCACACCCAGGGCCACTTCGTCTTCGCCGAACGGGCCACGGGCCTGCTCTTCGCCGGCGACCACGTGCTGCCCACGATCACCCCTTCGATCGGCTTCGAGCCGGTCCCGGTCGAGCAGCCGCTGCGCGACTTCCTCGGCTCGCTGACCAAGGTCCGCCAGCTGCCCGACCTCACCCTGCTGCCGGCCCACGGGCCGGTCGCGCCGTCCTCGCACCAGCGCATCGACGAGCTGCTCGACCACCACGACGTCCGGCTGCGGCTCTGCCGCGAGAGCCTCGCCGGCGGTGCGGGTACGGCGTACGACGTCGCGGGCGAGCTGCCCTGGACGCGTCACGAGCACAAGCTGGCCGACCTCGACGTCTTCAACGCGGCGCTGGCCAGCATGGAGACCAAGGCCCACCTCGAGCTGCTCGTCGCGCGGGGCGAGGCCACGCGCGAGGTCACCGATGCCGGGGTCGTCTTCGCGCTGTCGACGTCCGTAGCCGCTGGGACCGCGATGGCGGCGATCTCAGGTCACCTGGTGACGTCAGATCACCGCTGTCCCGGGAACCGCACCGCCCCGCCGTCGGGCGCCAGGTCCCGGGCCGTCGTCCCGGCGGCCACCTGCTCGACGGTGCCGTACTCCGTGCCGGTCGCCCACCGGAACGAGGAGGCCCCACCGACGTGCGACGCCGGGAAGCCGAGGGTGAGGGTGTGGCCGTGGACCGCGACCGAGACCCCGCTGGACTCGCCGAACCGGGCCCCGCTCGGGTAGCGGTAGCTCGAGCCCCAGCCCGTGTCGGACAGGTTCGCCCACATCTCGTAGTCGACCGAGCCGTCCCCGTCGGTGTCGACGAAGCAGGCGACGTTCGTGGTCCGGTCGTCGTCCTGCCGCGACGGCAGGGTGCCGGCCACCTCGATGCGCACGCTGAACCGGTCGCCGTGGCGGCTCATCGTCGCGGCCGCGAGGTCGACGTACGCCGGGGCACCGATGCCGCTGACATCGCCCGGGCCGTCGGTGATCGACGCTCCGAGCGACCCCGGCGACGTCGCGGGTGCGGCCGGTGCCGGCGAGCTCGTCGAGGATGGCGGCAAGGCAGCGGAGGCGGTCCCAGCGGTCGGCGACTCCCCACCTGCGCTGGCCTTCGGCGAGGACGCTGCCCGGGGAGCGGCACTGGCCGAGAGCGACGCGCTGCGCTGCCGGTCCGGGTGCCGGTCGGGCTCGAACGTGGGCACGAGCCGCGATCCGCCGGCCTCCGACGAGGCCGCATCGCCGGAGCCGACGGCACACCCGGCGAGGACCAGGGCGAGGCTGCTCGCGGCGACCCCGAACGTGAAGCGACGAATCATCTCAGAACCCTTGCGCTCGCGCTGAAGTTTCCGAAACACTACTGCCTGGTAACGACAATCACGGCCAACACCGGGAGGGTGGGCACCGGCGCCTGCCGGGGTCTCGTGGGGTGTCGCCACCACTCGGAAGGCATCTCCATGCGAATCACCACCCTCGCCATTCCCGCCGCTGCGCTCGCGCTCGCCATGGGCGGCGCCACGGTCGCCACGGCGGACCCGGGCCCCAACGGCCACAACACCTTCGGCCTGTGCACCGCCTACTTCGCGGGCTCCGACAAGGGCCAGGAGATGAAGCACAAGGCGCCGCCGTTCGCCGCCCTCGAGGCCGCGGCCGCGGCCAACAACCAGACGGTCGAGGAGTACTGCGCCGAGAACGGCACCCACCCGGGCGGCGGCAAGAGCTGACCCACCCCTCGGCCGGCACGCCCGCCAGCTGGGCAGCGCACTTCCCACGGAGGACGCTCCGTGGGAAGTGTGCATTTCAGCCGGCGCCGCTCAGCCCGCGCCCGCGCCCGCGTCGGCGCATCGGCACGTGCGCGATCCCGTCCTCGAGGAACTCCGGCCCGCTGACCTCGAAGCCGAACCCGGCGTACCACCCCTGCAGCGGGGTCTGGGCGTCCAGCACCACGTCCCGGTCGCCGCAGACGGCCAGGGCCTCCCGCACCAGGGCATCGGCCAGCCCGCGTCCCCGGGCCGCCGAGGTCAGCACCACCCGGCCGATCCGCGCGTGCGGGCCGTCGTCGAGCAGGCGCAGGTAGCCCAGCAACGCCCCGTCGTCGCCGCTCAGCAACAGATGGCGCGTCCCGGGCTCGAGGTCGCGGCCGTCGAGGTCGGGGTAGGGGCATGCCTGCTCGACCACGAACACGTCCTGGCGCAGCCGCCACACGTCGTACGCCGTGCGGGCGTCGAGGTCGCCGAAGGAGACGACCCGGACGCTCATCGCAGGAACGCCAGGGTCTGGCGCCAGGCCCGTCGCGCCTCCGGGATGAGGGGCAGCAGCGGGAAGACGTGGATCAGGTCGGGCGCCTCGGTGTAGGTGAGGTTCCAGCCGGCGTCCGCGGCCCGCCGGGCGAGCAGCCGGCAGCCCGGTGCCAGGGTGTCGCGGGTCCCGCAGAACATCAGCGCCGGGGGCAGCCCGTCGAGCCAAGCCAGCGCGGGGCTCACCTCGGGTCGGCCGAGGTCCTCGGGGCTGCCGGCCCACCACGCGGCGTACGCCCGCAGCTTGCCGAGGAACAGCCAGGTGTCGCGCTCCGAGAACTCCTCGGTCTCCGGCGTGCTCGTGGTCAGGTCGACCCAGGGCGAGTGCAGCAGCAGGTGCGAGGGCTGGGGTCCGCCGCGGTCGCGCAGGCTCTGGGCCAGCGCGAGCGCGAGGCCGCCGCCCGCCGAGTCCCCGGCCAGCACCAGGTCCTGTGATTCGGCCGCCCAGCGCGCGGTCAGGTCGACCAGCGCCGCATGCGAGTCGCGCCAGCTGTGCTCGGGAGCAAGGGGGTAGTCCGGCAGCACCACCCGGGCGCCGAGCGCCCGCGCCAGCCGGGTCGCGTAGCGCACGTGGAACGGGTCGAGCGGCGCCACGAAGCCGCCGCCGTGGACGTAGACGATCGTGTGCTGCGGGTCGATCCCGCGCGGCGTGATGACGTACGACGGGAACGTCCCGTGGGTCGAGCGCAGCTGCTCGGTCACCACCGAGAACCGCTGCGCGAAGCGGGGCACCGCCCGGGTGGGGAGGCCGCGCTGGAGCCCGGCGTGCCAGCGCTCGATGCGCCCGCGCTCGGCCTCGACGCTGTCGAGGTCGCGGGACTTGCGCAGCCGCGGGACGGCCCAGGCCAGGAGTTCGTGGCGTCGGCTCGGAGACATGGGCCCGAGGTTGCCACACGCCGGGCTGGACTGCCGGTCGCGGTGGCCCGCCGAGGCCCTACTCTGGAGGGACCACGACAGGGGAGCACACCCGGGAACATCCGGGAGCGTGCTGAGAGTGCGGATCCGCCGCAGACCCTATGAACCTGCTCCGGTTAGCACCGGCGAAGGGAGTCCACATGACGTCCATCCGCGCGCTCACAGTTGCCCTCACCCTGGCGGTCACCGCGACCGCCTGCTCGGCGGTGGGGGAGAAGTCCGACGACGAGGCCGCTTCCTCCGACAAGGTCGTGCTGGTCACGCACGAGTCCTTCTACCTGCCCAAGCCGCTCGTCAAGCAGTTCGAGGAGGAGTCCGGCTACGACCTGGTCGTGCACGCCTCGGGCGACGCCGGCACCCTCACCAACAAGCTGGTCCTGACCCAGGGCGACCCCACCGGCGACGTGTCGTTCGGCGTCGACAACACCTTCGCCTCCCGGGCGCTGGAGGCCGGCGTGTTCGCGCCGTACTCCCACACGCTGCCTGCCGGCGCCGCCGACTACGCCCTGGCGGGCGACGACGACCAGCGACTCACCCCGGTCGACAAGGGCAACGTCTGCGTCAACGTCGACGACACCTGGTTCGCGGACCACGACCTCGCGCCGCCCAAGACGCTCGACGACCTCACCGACCCGACGTACCAGGACCTCTTCGTGCTGCCCGGTGCCGCGAGCAGCTCCACCGGGATGGCGTTCCTCCTGGCCACCATCGCTGCCTACGGCGAGGACTGGCCGTCGTACTGGTCGAAGCTGATGGACAACGGCGCGAAGCTGACCGCCGGCTGGTCGGACGCCTACGAGGTCGACTTCACCCAGGGTGGCGGCAAGGGTGACCGCCCGATCGTGCTGTCCTACGACTCCTCCCCGGCGTTCACCGTGCCGAAGGGCGCGAAGACCTCGAGCACCAGCGCGCTGCTCGACACCTGCTTCGAGCAGGTGGAGTACGCCGGGGTGCTGGACGGGGCCGCGAACGTCGACGGCGCCGAGGCGTTCATCGACTTCCTGGGCAGCCCCGAGGTCCAGGCCGCCCTGCCCGAGAGCATGTACGTCTTCCCCGTCGTCGACGGGATCGACCTGCCCGCCGACTGGGCGTCGTACGCCGTGCAGCCCACCGACCCGTACACCGTGGACCCGGCCGACATCGCCGAGCACCGTGACGAGTGGCTGCGCGAGTGGAGCGACATCACCTCCCGGTGACGGTCGTGCCTGCTCGCGGGTGGTCGATCCCGGTGAGGTCGCTGCGGAACCGGCTGGCCAGGCCGCTCACCCTGGCCGGCCTCGCCGCGGTCCCGGTCGCCGTGCTCGGGGTCTTCTTCGTGCTTCCGGTGACCGGCATGATCGCGCGCGGCTTCTGGTTCGACGGCACCTTCGACCCGGGCGCGGTCCTCGAGGTGCTCACCCGGCCACGGGTCCACCGGGTCGTCTGGTTCACGCTCTGGTCCGCGTCGGCCGGCACCGTGATCTCGGTGCTGCTGGGACTGCCGGCGGCGCACGCCCTGTACCGGCTGCACCTCCCCGGCCGCGGCCTCGTCCGCGCGGTGCTGCTCGTCCCGTTCGTGCTGCCGACCGTGGTGGTCGGCGTGGCGTTCCGGGAGCTGCTGGGCGAGGCCGGCCCGCTCGGCTTCCTGGGTCTCGACGGGACCCCGGTGGCGATCATCGCCGGCCTCGCCTTCTTCAACGTGGCGGTCGTGATCCGGGCGGTCGGAGCGGCCTGGGAGTCGCTCGACCCGCGTCCCGGAGAGGCGGCGGCCGCGCTCGGCGCCAGTCCCGCCCAGGTGTTCCGGACGGTGACGCTGCCGGCGCTGCGCCCGGCGATCGTCTCGGCGGCGAGCGTCGTCTTCCTGTTCTGTGCGACCGCGTTCGGGGTGGTGCTGATCCTCGGCGGGCCGCGCTACTCCTCGGTCGAGACCGAGATCTACCTGCTCACCACGAACCTGCTCGACCTGCAGGCCGCCGCCGCGCTCTCCATCCTCCAGCTGGTGGCGGTCGCGGTGCTGCTGGTCGTCGCCGGTCGGCTGCGCGCCGTGCCCGACCCGACGGTGGCCCGCGCGGTGGCCCGCGCCCGCCGCCCCGCGGGCGGGGACTGGTTCGGGATCGGTGCCACCACGCTCCTGCTCCTGCTGGTCGCCGCCCCGATCGCGACCCTGGTCGCCGGGTCGCTCCAGGTCGACGACGGCTGGGGCCTGGCCAACTACCGGGCGCTGACCACGAACGGGACCCACCAGGCCCTGCTGGTCCCCGTCACCGAGGCGCTGGTGACCTCGCTGCGGATCGCGGTCGACGCGACCTGGATGGCGCTGTCGATGGGCCTGCTGGTGGCGGTGATCGTCACGCGCCGGTCGCGCTCGCGGGCCGAGCGCCGGGCCCGCACGGCGCTGGACGGGTTCTTCATGCTGCCGTTGGGCGTCTCTGCGGTCACGCTCGGCTTCGGGTTCCTGATCACGCTGAACCGGCCGCCGATCGACCTGCGCGACTCCCCGTTCCTGATCCCGATCGCCCAGGCCCTCGTGGCGCTGCCCCTCGTCGTACGCGTGATCGTGCCCGCGCTCGCCGGGATCGACGACCGCCAGCGCCAGGCCGCCGCGTCGTTGGGCGCCGGCCCCCTGCGCGCCATGCTCACCGTCGACCTGCCCACCGTGTGGAAGCCGCTGCTGGCGGCGAGCGGGTTTGCCTTCGCGGTGTCACTGGGGGAGTTCGGGGCGACCTCGTTCCTGGCCCGGGACGACAACCCGACCCTGCCGGTGGTGATCTTCCGGCTGATCGGGCATCCCGGCCCGATGAACTACGGCATGGCGCTCGCGGCGTCGGTGGTGCTGGCCGCCACCACCGCGGTGGTCATGCTCGTCGTCGAGCGGCTGCGGGTCCCGTCCGTGGGAACCTTCTGAGGATGCTCACCCTCCAGCACGTGTCGGTGTCGTACGGCGGGACGCCCGCCGTCGTCGACGTCTCGCTCGACCTGCCCGACGGCCAGGTGCTCGCCGTGCTCGGCCCGTCCGGCTGCGGGAAGTCGACCCTGCTGCGTGCGGTCGCCGGCCTGGAGCCGACCGGCGCCGGCCGGATCTGCTGGGACGGCACCGACCTCGCGGGGGTCCCCACGCACAAGCGGGGCTTCGCGCTGATGTTCCAGGACGGCCAGCTCTTCACCCATCTCGACGTCGCCCGCAACGTGGGCTACGCGCTGCGCCTGCGCCGCGCCCCGCGGATCCCCCCGCGCGTGGTGGCCGCCCGGGTCGAGGAGCTGCTCGCGCTCGTCGGCCTGGAGGGGTACGCCGACCGCCTGCCGGCAACGCTGTCCGGGGGTGAACGCCAGCGGGTGGCGCTGGCGCGCTCGCTCGCGGTCGAGCCGCGGCTCCTCCTGCTCGACGAGCCGTTGTCGGCCCTCGACGCCGGGCTGCGGGAGCGGCTGGCCGGCGACCTGCGGGAGATCCTGCGCGCGGCCGGCACCACGGCCCTGATGGTGACCCACGACCACGAGGAGGCGTTCACCGTGGCCGACCGGCTCGCCGTGATGCAGTCCGGCCGGGTCGTGCAGGAGGGCGTGATCGGCGAGGTGTGGCGGGCGCCGGCCGATCCCGACACGGCCCTCTTCCTCGGCTACGCCCGGGTGCTGCGCGGGGCGGGGGCGGCCGCGGTGCTGACCGCGGCCGGGCTGCCCGCCGCGCCGGCGGTCGCCGTACGCCGCTCGGCGCTGGGCGTCGCGGCGGACGGCGCGCTGCACGGCGTCGTCGTGTCGAGCCGCGCCACCCCCGACCAGGTGCGGCTCGTCGTCGACGTCGAGGCCGTGGGCGAGATCGACGCCGTGGCGCCGCTGGACGTCCACCCCGGGCCGGGGGAGCGGGTCCGCCTGGCTGTCGACGCGACCCGGCTGGCCGTCATCCCGGAGGCGTGACCGCTCGAGGCCGTCCCTAGACTGGCCCGCGTGTATCGCCGTGCCTATGCCCTCCTCGTCGGGATCGCCGTCGTCATGGGCGCACTGGCGATCGTGACGGCGCTGAGCGTGGACAAGCGTCTCGCCGACCCCGACGGCTTCCTCGGCCCCTCCTGGCTGCGGCTGCCGATGCTCGTCGGTGGCGCCTTCCTGGCCGACCTGCTGCCGCGGACGCTGTGGCAGTCGCGGATGCACTTCAAGGCGATGCCCGAGATCTTCCGGGAGCGGGTGCGCACCCACTGGACCCGCGAGCGGATGACGCTGGTGGTGATGGGAGTCGTCTGCTTCTACATCACCTACGTGAGCTACCGGAACCTCAAGTCGTTCCTGCCGTCGGTCCTGCCGGACGCCAACTACGACCGCGAGCTCCACCTGCTCGACCGGGTGGTGCTCTTCGGCCACGACCCGGGCATCGTGATGCACGACCTGCTCGGCACCACGATCGCTGCGCACGTGCTGTCCTACGTCTACCTGTGGTTCCTGCCGCTGGTGCCGCTGGCCCTGACCGCGTGGCTGGTCTGGTCGCGGAACCTGACCTTCGGCTACTGGTTCGCGACCTCACAGGTCATCGCCTGGGCACTCGGCACGCTGTCCTACTACGCGCTGCCGACGCTGGGCCCGGGCTTCGAGTACTCCGCTCCCTACTTCGCCCTCGCCGACACCCCGACCTCGGCGCTGATGGAGTCCTTGGCCAACACCCGACAACAGGTGATGATCGGCGGCGTCGAGGGCGTCGTCCAGTCGATCGCGGGCTTCGCGAGCCTGCACTGCGCGATCACCCTGCTGGTGGCGCTGATGGTGCAGTTCACCCTGCGCTCGAAGGTCCTCAAGTGGATCTTCTGGGTCAACTTCGGCCTGACGGTGATCGCCACGCTCTACTTCGGCTGGCACTACATCGCCGACGACGTCGCCGGGATCATGATCGCGTTCATCGCCTTCTACGTCGGCGGCATCGCCAGTGGCCAGAAGTTCGAGCGGCACGGGCTCTCCTCGCACCCGACGACCACCACCACGGCCGTCCCGGTCGACCAGGACGCCTGACCTCACCTCTGGTCCGTGCACACCCCCGACCCCGTCGGGGGTGTTGTCGCGCCCTCCCGATTCAGCAATCCGATGAATTACATTGATGTAGTTCGTCAAGCCGACACGCCGGTGGCGGAAGAAAAAGTTGGGAAAAATGGTGCTTTTGTGACGAATGAGCACTAGCGTGCTCCGAGTGTCTCGGGTTGTCGCCCTCGTGTGGGGGTGACGACGAGGCGCGGGGTCGGGCCGGAACCGGCCCGGGTCGGTCACGAAGGGACTGGACGTGCGAGCACTGCGGATCGCCTCGGCGATCGCGATGACCATGGTCGTCGGAGGTGTCGCCACCGGCGTGGCCGTTGCCGACGACGAGACCGTCCCGTCGCGCCACGACGTCCGCGAGGCGAAGGTCGCCGTCCAGGAGATGGCCGGCGACGTCGCCGGGGTGCGCGCCCAGCTCGTCCTGGCCAACCAGCGCCTGCAGTCCTCCGCGGTCGCCGCAGCCCAGGCCGCCGAGGCCTTCAACGGAGCCCGCTGGGAGGTGCACGAGGCCCGGGTCGCGGCCCGTGCCGCCGAGCACCGTTCGACGATCGCCCGCGCCGACGTCGAGCGTCAGCGCGGGGTCTACAGCAGCGCCCTCGTCACGTCGTACGAGCTCGCCCCGGGCCTGACCGCCCTGTCCGCGATCTCGAAGTCGGACGGGATCGAGACCGTCATCGACCGCACCATGACCATGCACAACGCCGAGGCCGCGCTCGACGGCCACTACGACGAGTTCCGCGCCTCGGCCACCCTGGCCGAGGTCGCCACCCAGCAGGCCGAGGACGCCCGTGTCGAGGCGACCAAGGCCCAGGCGCGGGCCCGCGAGGCACGCGACGCGGCGCGTGCCGCCGCCGACGCAGCTGCCGCCGACGCCCAGTCGATCGCGGCGGAGAAGTCCGCGCTGATCGCCCGGCTCGCCGAGCTCCAGCACATCAGCGTGGACCTGGCCGCGCAGCGGCAGTCCGCGCTCGAGGCGCAGGCCGCCGCGGCCGCGGCCGCCGCCGCCCAGCACCAGCAGGAGCTCCTGGAGCAGCAGCAGCTGCAAGAGCAGCAGGAGCAGCAGCAGAACCAGCAGCCCGCGCCCAGCCCGGGCTCCGACGGTGACGGCTCCGGTGACGGGTCGAACGACGGCCCCAACCCGACGCCCAACCCGACGCCCAACCCGACCCCGAACCCCGCGCCGGCTCCGAGCCCCACGCCCGACCCACCGCCGGCCCCGGCCCCGCCGCCCCCGCCCCCGCCGGCTCCGGCTTCCGGCGCCCAGGGCGCGATCGACTTCGCCCGAGCCCAGCTCGGCGACCCCTACGTCTGGGGCGCGACCGGACCCGACTCCTGGGACTGCTCCGGCCTGACGATGGGGGCCTGGCGCGCCGGCGGCCGGTCGCTGCCGCACTACTCGGTCGCCCAGTACGAGCAGTCGAGCCCGGTGTCGGCCGGCTCGCTCCAGCCCGGCGACCTCGTCTTCTGGGGCTCCTCGAGCGATCCCTCCTCGATCTACCACGTCGCGCTGTACATCGGCGGCGGCCAGATCATCCACGCTCCTCGGACCGGGCGACCGGTGACCGAGGAGTCGATGTACTACTGGACCCCGCCCAACTTCTACGCCCGTCCCTGAGGCGCACGTCCAGTCCGCGGCACCGCCCCCTGCCCCCGGCCGCTCCTCGCCGGTAACTTGTGCACATGTCGACCGAGACCGTGCCGCCGTCGTCCGCGGAGAACGTCCCGTCCACCGCACCGCCCGCCACTCCCGGCGCTGACGCCGACGCGCGAGTCGAGTCCCGCTCGGGCTACCGCCAGCCCGAGGTGGACGTGGCCGAGCTGACGAGGTTCCTGGACGGCAGGTACGCCGAGATCCGGGGACTGGTCCGCCGCAACCTCGCCGAGAACGCCTCGATCCTCGACGAGGCCGAAACCATGTCCCGCGACGAGTTCCGCGAGCGGGTCAAGGAGGTCGTCGTGGAGATGGCCTCGACCGGCCAGACCGGGATGGGCTTCCCGGAGGAGTACGGCGGCGGTGGCGACATCGGTGCCTCGGTCGCGGCCTTCGAGACCCTGGCGTACGGCGACCTGTCGGTGCTCGTGAAGGTCGGCGTCCAGTTCGGCCTGTTCGGCGGGGCGATCCTCCAGCTCGGCACCCAGGAGCACCACCGCGCCTACCTCCCCGACCTGGTCACCGGCAGGCTCATGGGCTGCTTCGCGATGACCGAGAGCGGCCACGGGTCCAACGTGCAGGCCCTCGGCACGGTGGCGACGTACGACGTGGCGAGCCAGGAGTTCGTCATCACCACCCACGGCGAGGAGTCCCGCAAGGACTACATCGGCAACGCCGCGAGGCACGCCGAGGTCGCGGTGGTCTTCGCCCAGCTCGAGGTCGGCGGGAAGTCCGAGGGGGTGCACGCCTTCGTGGTGCCGATCCGCGAGGACGGCAAGCCCTGCGCGGGCGTCCGGATCGAGGACGACGGCGCCAAGATGGGCCTCAACGGCGTCGACAACGGCCGGCTCTGGTTCGACGGCGTCCGGGTGCCCCGCACCGCGCTGCTCAACCGCTTCGCCGACGTCACGGTCTCGGGTGTCTACGAGAGCGCCATCGAGAACCCGAACAAGCGGTTCTTCACGATGCTCGGCACCCTCGTCCAGGGGCGCGTGTGCGTCGGCGGCGCCGGCATCAACGCTGCCAAGGTCGCCCTCACGATCGCCACCCGGTACGCCGTACGCCGTCGCCAGTTCGAGGCCACCTCGGACGAGCACGAGGAGCTGCTGCTCGACTACGGCCTGCACCAGCGCCGCCTCTTCCCGCTGCTGGCGCGGACCTACGCGCTGCACTTCGCGCAGGAGGTGGTGGCCGGCCAGCTGCACGACGTCTTCTCCGGCATCGCCGACGACGAGCACACCCGGCGCGAGCTGGAGTCGCGGGCCGCGGGGACCAAGGCGCTCGGCACCTGGCACGCCACCCGCACCATCCAGGAGTGCCGCGAGGCCTGTGGTGGCGCGGGCTACCTGTCGGTCAACCGGTTCGCCGCGCTCAAGGCCGACACCGACGTCTTCACGACCTTCGAGGGCGACAACCACGTGCTGCTCCAGCTCGTGGCGAAGGGGCTGCTGACCGACTACTCCAGCGAGTTCGAGGACATGGACCAGTTCGGGCTGGTCCGGTTCGTCGCCGGGATGGCGGTGGAGACGGTCATCGAGAAGACCAACGTCCACAAGCTGCTGGAGCGGGTCAAGGACCTGCTCCCCGGCGGCGACCAGTGGGACCAGGAGGCGGGGCTGCTCGACCCCGACTACCAGCTGGCCATGCTGCGCTTCCGCGAGGAGCACATGCTGGCCGGCGTGGCCCGCCGGCTCAAGCGCGGCATCGACAACAAGATGAACCCCGGCGCCGTCTTCTCGCGGGTCCAGGACCACGTCATCGGCGCGGCCCGGGCGCACGTGGAGCGACTGGTGCTCGAGGCGTTCGTCGACAAGGTCGCGACGCTCCCGGACGGCGACCTCAAGGTGGCCCTCAACCTGCTCTGTGACCTGCACGCCCTCTCGACGATCGAGGCGGACCGGGCCTGGTTCATGGAGCACGGCCGGCTCACCGTCCAGCGCTCCAAGGCGATCAGCCGCGAGATCGGCAGCCTGTGCCGCAAGATCCGGCCGCTGGCCGTCGACCTCGTCGACGCGTTCGACGTACCCGTCGAGATGCTGCGCGCCCCCGACCTCATCGGCAGCTGACGTGGCCCTGCCGGGCCTGGGCGGGTGGAGCGAGGACCCGCTCTGGGCCACGGTCTACGACTGGACCGTCGAGCACCCCCACGTCGGCGGCGCCCTGTGGCGGCTGGGGATCGGCAGCGACCTGGGCCGGCTGTACACCGCCGCGGCCGAGATCGGCCGCCAGCCTGCGGGCTCCCGGATCCTCGACGTGCCCTGCGGCGGCGGGGTGGCCCTGCGAGGGCTGACGCCGGGCCAGGGCGTCGAGTACGTCGCGGCCGACATCGCGCAGACCATGCTCGACCGGACCCTCGACGCCGCGCGCGAGCGCGGGGTGGCCGACCAGGTGGTGCCCCGGATCGCCGACGTGGAGGACCTGCCGTTCGAGGGCGGGACGTTCGACCTGGTGGTCTCGTTCACCGGCCTGCACTGCTTCCCCGACCCCGCCCGCGCCGTCGTCGAGATGGCGCGGGTGCTGAGGCCGGGTGGTGTCATCACCGGGAGCGCCGTCCTCAACGACACGGGCATCCGCTACGAGCACGTACGCCGGATCGGCCGCCTGGCCGGGCTGCTGGGCCCCGGCTGCACCGGGGGCGAGATCGTCAGCTGGCTGTCCGCGCACGGGGTCCACGACGTGGTGCTGGAGACCAGCGGCGCGATGGGCTACTTCCGCGGGGTCAAGCGGGGCTGACCGGGTGAAATGACCGATGGCACGGGACAGGTCCCGTGCCATCGTGGTGCCGTGATCGGAGAGGTCAGTGACCCTCGGTCTTCGCGCGCTCGAACGACGCCAGGACCTCGGCCTCGGCGTCGGTGCGGCCGACCCACTCGGCGCCCTCGACGGACTTGCCGGGCTCGAGGTCCTTGTAGACCTCGAAGAAGTGCTGGATCTCGAGACGGTCGAACTTCGAGACGTGGCTGATGTCGCGCAGGTGCTCGAGGCGCGGGTCCGTCGCGGGGACGCAGAGGACCTTGTCGTCGCCGCCGGCCTCGTCGGTCATCCGGAACATGCCGATCGCGCGGCACTTGATCAGGCAGCCGGGGAACGTCGGCTCCTGCAGCAGCACGAGCGCGTCCAGCGGGTCGCCGTCGAGACCGAGGGTCTCCTCGATGAAGCCGTAGTCGGCGGGGTACTGCGTCGACGTGAAGAGCGTGCGGTCCAGACGGAGCCGGCCACTGATGTGGTCCACCTCGTACTTGTTGCGCTGCCCCTTGGGGATTTCCACGAGTACGTCGAACTCCAGCACGTCACCCTCCGCGTCGTCATCGGGCTCCGTCGGAGCCAAGTCGGTGTGGCCCCTTGACCGGGCCGGGGTCAGTCTCCCGCACAATGGCCGCAAACGCGCAGTCGGAAGGGGCACATCGGTGGCAGGACGTGACGCACGCCACGGCCGAGGACGGGTACTTCGCTGGGTGCCGGTGGTCCTGGTGCTGGCCATCCTGGTCGCGGCGGCCGCGTCGTACCGCTTCGACCTCGGCTCCCGCTGGCTCGGGTTCGAGGGCGCGGACCCCGGGACCGACCCGGCGGCCGTCGCGCCGCCGGAGGGGCTGAGCCTGCCGGCGCTGAGCAGCCCGTCCCCGGTGGCGACGCCGGTGACCGACCTGACCGCCGGCTCGCTCGACCCCGCGAAGGTACGTCGTGCCCTGGCGGCCGCCCTCGGCGATCCGGACCTCGGCCCGGACGTCTTCGCCTCGGTGTCCGGGCTCGGACAGGACACGCCGGTGTTCTCCCGGGGCGACGGGGTCACCGTCCCCGCCTCCACGATGAAGCTGCTGACCACCACCGCCGCGCTCGCCACCTTCGGGCCCGACCACACCTTCACGACCGACGTCGTGGCCGGCGGCAAGGGACGTGTCGTCCTGGTCGGGGGCGGCGACCCGTTCCTCGCGAGCAGGCCGGCGGGCGACGCCGACCCGGCCCGGGCCGATGTCGTCTCGCTGGCCCGTGCCACGGCGAAGGCTCTCGACAAGCAGGGCGTCACCCGGGTTCGCGTGGGCTACGACGACTCGCTCTTCACGGGCCCGAGCGTCAACCCGCACTGGCCCGGGGACTACGTCCCGGACGGCGTGGTCGCACCGATCACCGCGCTCTGGGTCGACGAGGGGCGACCGGCCAGCGGGCTGGGCCGGGTGGCCGACCCGTCGGCCAGCGCCGCGGCCGCGTTCGCCGGGGCGCTCTCCCGCGACGGCATCGAGGTCGTCGGGCCGCCCCAGACCCACCGCGCGGAGCCGGACGCCCCGGCACTGGCGAGCGTCGAGAGCGCCCCGCTGGCCGAGATCGTCGAGCAGGTGCTGGCGGTCAGCGACAACGAGGCGGCCGAGGTGCTCGCCCACCACGTCGGGCTGGAGACGATGGGTCGTGGCACGTTCGCCGGCGGCGGCCGCGGCGTGCTGCGCGTCCTCGACGGTCTGGGCGTACCCCTTGCCGGGGCGCGCGTGCACGACGGCAGCGGCCTCTCGCGGGAGGACCGGCTCGACCCGGACACGCTCGTCGCGGTGCTGCAGGTCGCGGCGTCCGAGGCGCACCCCGAGCTCCGCGCGGTCGTCACCGGGCTGCCCGTCGCGGGCTTCACCGGCTCGCTGGCCTACCGCTTCGAGGACGCCGCACGCCAGGGTCGCGGGCGGGTGCGGGCGAAGACCGGGACCCTGTCCGGGGTGAGCGCGCTGGCGGGTGTCGCCACCGATCTCGACTCCCACCCGATGGTGTTCGTCCTGGCCGCCGACCGGGTCGCCCTGCTGGACACCCTGGACGCGCGCGACGCCCTGGACGCCCTCGCCGCAGCCCTGGGCGCCTGTCACTGCGGACGGTGAGCGTTGTCGGGCACCGGTACGGTCGATCCATGACGAAGAACCCGGCTCCCGGCCCCGCCGCGAAGATGGTCGACTGGGACCTCGCGGTCAGACTGGGCTCGCGGATCGCCGGCGAGGGCCCCACTGTCACCCGCGAGGACGCAGCGGCCGCCGTGGCCGAGCTGCGGGCCGGCGCGGACCGCTCCACCGGTCTGGTCCGGGAGTTCACCGGCCTGGTCGCCGCGGACCGCACCGCCCCCGTCCTGGTCGTCGACCGGCCCGGCTGGGTGCAGGCCAACGCCGACGGGTTCGCGACCGTCCTCGGGCCCATCATCGACAAGCTCGGCTCCCGGAAGGGTCCGCCCACCGGCCTCGCGCTCGCGGTCGGCTCCCGGGTCACGGGGGCCGAGGTGGGGGCGCTGCTCGGGTTCCTGGCCAGCAAGGTCCTCGGCCAGTTCGACCCCTTCCACGACCCGTCCGGCCGGCTGCTGCTGGTCGCGCCGAACATCGTCCACGTCGAACGCGAGCTCCGTGCCGACCCCACCGACTTCCGGCTGTGGGTCTGCCTGCACGAGGAGACGCACCGCGTGCAGTTCACCGCCGTGCCGTGGATGCGCGACCACCTCTTCGGCGAGATGCAGCACATCGCCGACACCCTCGAGCCGACCCGGATGCTCGACGACGGCTTCAAGCGCGTGGCCGAGGCGTTCAAGAGCGGGGGAGGCAGCCTCATCGACGTCATCGGCACCCCGGAGCAGAAGGAGATCGTCGACCGGGTCACCGGCGTCATGTCCCTGCTCGAGGGTCACGCCGATGTCGTGATGGACGGCGTCGGCCCGACCGTGATCCCCACGGTCGCCGACATCCGCCGCAGCTTCGACCGGCGCCGGCAGGGCGTGGGCGTGCTGGACCGCGTGCTGCGTCGGCTGCTCGGGCTCGACGCCAAGATGGCCCAGTACCGCGACGGCGCCCGCTTCGTCCGCGGCGTGGTGGGCAAGGTCGGCATGGCCGAGTTCAACGCCGTCTGGGAGCGCCCCGAGAACCTGCCGACCAAGGCCGAGATCGCCAACTCGTCGGCCTGGGTGTCCCGGGTCCTCTGACCGGGCTCCCCTGAGCGACCCATGACCCTGCACCCGGCCGTCGCCGCCGTACGCCTCGCCGTACGCCGGGGGCTCGCCGACGTGGACCCCGGCCGCACCGTGCTGGTGGCCTGTTCCGGAGGTGCGGACTCGCTGGCGCTGCTGTCCGCCACCGTGTTCGAGGGGGAGAAGGCCGGCTGGCGCGTGATCGGCGCGACGATCGACCACGGCCTGCAGGAGGGCTCCGACGAGCACGCGGAGCGCGTGATCGCCCAGATGGCCCTCCTCGGCGTCGCCGAGACCGTGGGTGCACGGGTCCGGGTCGACGGTGGGGGACTCGGGCCCGAGGCCGCCGCCCGCCGGGCCCGCTACGACGTCCTCGAGGAGATCGGCAGCCACTTCGAAGCCGCGACCATCCTGCTGGGCCACACGCGAGACGACCAGGCCGAGACCGTCCTGCTGGGGCTGGCCCGTGGTTCGGGCGGACGCTCCCTCGCCGGGATGCGCCGCGCGTTCGACGCGTTACCGGCGGCCCCTGCTGGACGTCGCCCGCGACGACACCGTGACGGCCTGCCAGGTCGAGGGCATCGAGTACTGGACCGACCCGCACAACGCGGACCCGCGGTTCACCCGGGCACGGGTGCGCACCCGCGTGCTGCCGGTCCTGGAGGACGAGCTGGGGCCGGGCGTCGCGGCGACCCTGGCCCGGACGGCCGACCAGCTGCGCGACGACATGGAGCTGCTCGACGACCTCGCCGACGCGGCGACCGAGGAGCTGGCCGGCAGGCTCCCCGTCGAGGACCTGGCGGTCCGGCCCGCCGCCATCCGACGGCGGGTCCTGCGTCTGGCGGCCCTCGCCGCCGGTGCTCCCGCCTCGGAGCTCTTCCACGAGCACGTCCTGGCGATGGATGCCCTGATCACCGACTGGCGTGGCCAGAAGTGGATCGACCTCCCCGGCCCCCTGCGGTGCGTGCGACGCGAGGGTTTCCTCGTGCTGGAGCAGGCTCCGGCACCCCGGTCCGCTCCCTGAGCCCGCAGGCCTCCGTCGGCGCCCGCGGGTGACCCGTTCGGGTGGTTGCGGCCCATTCGGCATCGGAGCCGGGTGTCGCGTCCCTACATTGACCCACGTCCCCCGGCCCCCCGGACGCGGGGAGCCGTCGCCGGGAGGGACCCCCATGAAGAAGAAGCTCGCCGCCGTCACCGTGCTGGGCGCGCTCGCACTCGCGCCGATGATGCAGCCGTCCCAGGCCGCCGGGTCGTTCTCCGGCGAGGCCTCGACCTCCTCGCTCGCCCGCCTGGCCGTGGGTACGCCGCCCCTCATCCAGGGGCTGGTGGTCGACCAGACCGGCCACTTCCTCAACAACGTCGACGTCGCCGCCGTGCGTGCCTCCGGCGTCGTCGCCGCGTCGTCGCTGACCTACGCCAGCACCCGGGCGGACGGCCCGCAGAACGGCTACTTCTACCTCGAGGTGGGCAAGAAGGGCACCTACACCCTGACCCTCTCCAGGACCGGCTACGTCACCCGGACCCTGCCGGCGGTCGAGATCGTCCGGCTGAGGCAGAAGCTGGCCCTGGGCGAGATCACCCTGACCAGGAAGCTCGCGGACAGCAAGGTCGCAGCGAAGCTGCCCGACACCCAGATCACGACCAACGACAAGGGCAAGGTCGACGTCACGGTCTCGAGCGCGGCCACCAGGAAGCCCACGGGAGCGGTCGAGATCAGGGAGGGCAAGGCGGTCCTGGGCTCCGGGAGGCTCGCCGCCGGCGACAAGGGACACCTCAAGGTCACCCTCAAGAAGCTCGCACGAGGCAGTCACGACCTGAAGGCGTACTTCCTCGGCTCGAGCTCGCTGAAGAAGTCGTACTCCCAGGCGGTGACGCTCACCGTGAAGAAGCCGCGGCAGCACCGGGCGGCCCGGCCGAACGCCCGGTGACCCGCCCCGGTACGCCTCTCGCCGTGCCCCTCATCGGGCCCGCCCCGGGCACGCTCTAGGCTTCGGCGCATGGACTCGTCCCACGTCGAGAACGACCTCGTCAACGTCCTCTTCACCGAGGAGCAGATCCAGGCACGGCTTGCCGAGCTGGCCCGGGAGATCGAGAAGGACTACGAGGGCCAGGACCTGCTCATCGTCGGCATCCTGCGCGGTGCCGTGATGGTGATGGCAGACCTCGCCCGCAGCTTCTCGCGCCACCTGGAGATGGACTGGATGGCGGTGTCGTCCTACGGCTCCGGCACCAAGTCCAGCGGCGTCGTCCGGATCCTCAAGGACCTCGACACCGACATCTCCGGCCGGCACGTGGTCATCGTCGACGAGATCATCGACACCGGCCTCACGCTGTCCTGGCTCACGTCCAACCTGACCTCGCGCAACCCAGCCAGCGTCGAGATCTGCACGCTGCTGCGCAAGCCCGAGGCCCTGCAGATGCCGGTCGACGTCAAGTACGTCGGCTGGGACATCCCCAACGAGTTCGTCGTCGGCTACGGCCTCGACTACCGCGAGAAGTACCGCAACCTGCGCGACATCGGCACGCTCGCCCCGCACGTCTACTCCTGATCCGGGAGCGTGGGCCGGGCCTCGGCTGCCAGAATGGACATTGCCGGCGGCGTGTACCGTCGTCAGTTCAGATGAGCGTTCGTACGGCCCTGGCCTGACGGACCGCAAAGACGCGTCGAGAGAAGCCTGTGAAGCGGATATTCAAGGGTCCCTGGTTGTGGATCGTGCTCGCCGTTGTCGGCGTGCTCCTGGCCCTGCAGTACCTCGCCCCCAACGGCGGGTACGACGAGGTCACGACCTCGGAGATGAACCAGTACATCGCCAAGGGTGAGGTCAAGGACATCACCTTCATCGACGGCGACCAGCAGATCAAGGCGACCCTCGACGACGGCGTCGACCGCTCCGGCGGCGACAAGATCACCACCCACTGGGTCACCGACCAGCAGATCGGCATCATCAACGCCGTCGACAAGCAGATCGCCGCGGGAGAGATCGAGGAGTCCAACTCCGAGAACCCCCAGCCCAGCCTGGTCGGCACCATCCTCGGGGCGGTCCTCCCGTTCGCGCTCATCATCCTGGTGTTCCTGTTCCTGATGAACCAGGTCCAGGGCGGCGGTGGCCGCGGCGTCATGCAGTTCGGCAAGTCGAAGGCGAAGCTGATCTCGAAGGACATGCCGAAGACCACGTTCTCGGACGTGGCCGGCTGTGACGAGGCCATCGAGGAGCTCGGCGAGATCAAGGAGTTCCTCCAGGAGCCCGCGAAGTTCCAGGCCGTCGGCGCCAAGATCCCCAAGGGTGTCCTGCTCTACGGCCCTCCCGGCACCGGCAAGACGCTGCTGGCCCGGGCCGTGGCCGGCGAGGCCGGCGTGCCGTTCTACTCCATCTCCGGCTCGGACTTCGTCGAGATGTTCGTCGGCGTCGGTGCCTCCCGCGTGCGCGACCTGTTCGAGCAGGCCAAGGAGAACGCCCCCGCGATCGTCTTCATCGACGAGATCGACGCCGTCGGTCGCCACCGCGGCGCCGGCATGGGCGGCGGCCACGACGAGCGCGAGCAGACCCTCAACCAGCTGCTCGTCGAGATGGACGGCTTCGACGTGCGCGGCGGCGTCATCCTGATCGCCGCCACCAACCGGCCCGACGTCCTCGACCCCGCGCTGCTGCGTCCGGGCCGCTTCGATCGCCAGATCGGCGTCGACGCACCCGACCTGGCCGGTCGCCACATGATCCTGAAGGTCCACTCGCGCGGAAAGCCCATGGCGCCCGACATCGACCTCCTGTCGATCGCCCGGCGTACCCCCGGCTTCACCGGTGCGGACCTGGCCAACGTCCTCAACGAGGCCGCCCTGCTCACGGCGCGCAACAACCAGAAGCTGGTCAGCAACGAGTCCCTCGACGAGGCGATCGACCGCGTGATAGCCGGCCCGCAGCGCAGCTCGCGCCTGATGAGCGAGAAGGAGAAGCTCATCACCGCCTACCACGAGGGTGGCCACGCCCTCGTGGCCGCGGCGCTCCCGGGCACCGACCCGGTCCACAAGATCACGATCCTGCCGCGCGGCCGGGCGCTGGGCTACACGATGGTGCTGCCCGACGAGGACAAGTACTCCCAGACCCGTTCCGAGATGCTTGACAAGCTGGCCTACATGCTCGGCGGCCGGGCCGCCGAGGAGATGGTCTTCCACGACCCGACGACCGGTGCGGGCAACGACATCGAGAAGGCCACCAGCCTCGCCCGGGCGATGGTCACGCAGTACGGCATGACCGAGCGTCTCGGTGCGATCAAGCTCGGCGAGTCCAACGCCGAGCCGTTCCTGGGGCGCGACTTCGGTCACGAACGCAACTACTCCGAGAACGTCGCCGCGATCGTCGACGAGGAGACCAAGCGCTTCCTCGCGACTGCCCATCAGGAGGCGTTCGACATCCTGGAGGAGAACCGCGACGTGCTCGACGCGCTCGTGCTGGCCCTCCTCGACAAGGAGACCCTGGACAAGGCGGAGGTCGCGAGCATCTTCGAGCCGCTGCGCCGTCGGTCGGCCCGTCCCGCGTGGACCGGTTCGCCGGACCGCAACCCGTCCAAGATCCCGCCGATCGAGATCCCGCAGGAGATCCGGGACCGCGCGAGGACCAACGGGACCGGCCCGGACCACCCGGAGCAGAAGCCGGCGGTCATCATCACCCCGCCCGGCGCCGGTGGTGACGTGCACGGCGATCCCGGTGTCGACGCGGGCACCCGACCGGGCTCGGACCTCCCCCCGCGATGATCGACCCGATCGGGGTGGTCGGACGTGCGCCAGCTGACGTCCCGGCCTTCGACCACGACCGTGCCGAGGCCGCTGTCCGCGAGCTGCTCATCGCGATCGGGGAGGACCCCGAGCGCGAGGGCCTGAAGGACACACCGGCCAGGGTGGCGCGGGCGTACGCCGAGCTGACCGAGGGCCTGCGCATGGCGCCGGAGGACGTGCTCACCACCACCTTCGACATCGGCCACGACGAGATGGTCCTGGTCCGCGACATCGAGCTGTGGTCGATGTGCGAGCACCACCTGGTGCCGTTCACCGGCGTCGCCCACGTCGGCTACATCCCCGCCGAGAGCGGCAAGATCACCGGACTGTCCAAGCTGGCCCGGCTCGTCGACGTCTACGCCAAGCGGCCCCAGGTGCAGGAGCGGCTCACCACCCAGGTGGCCGACGCGCTGATGGAGCTCCTCGAGGCCCGGGGCGTGATCGTGGTGATCGAGGCCGAGCACCTGTGCATGACGATGCGGGGCGTCCGCAAGGGCGGTGCGCGCACCATCACCTCGGCCGTGCGCGGCATCATGCACAGGGCCGCCACCCGGTCCGAGGCGATGGCGCTGATCAACAGCCGACGCTGATGGACCCCGCGGACCTCTTCGTGCCGATCGGCCGGCCCCGGCTGATGGGGGTCGTCAACGTCACCCCCGACTCCTTCTCCGACGGTGGTCGCTGGGCCGAGCCCGAGGCGGCCATCGCCCACGGGCGGGACCTGCTCGCCGCGGGGGCGGACATCCTCGACATCGGGGGCGAGTCCACCCGGCCCGGCGCCACCAGGCCCCTCGTCGAGGAGGAGCTCGCCCGCGTCGTCCCCGTGATCCGGACGCTGGCCGCCGACGGTGCCGTGGTCTCGGTCGACACGATGCGCGCCGAGGTCGCCGAGGCGGCCCTCGCCGCGGGAGCGAGGATCGTCAACGACGTCTCCGGCGGCCTGGCGGACCCCCGGATCCTGGCGATCGCAGCCGCCGCCGACGCGGCGTACGTCGCGATGCACTGGCGCGCCCACAGCGACCACATGCGCGACTTCGCGGTGTACGACGGGCCCGGCGGCGTGCTGGCCGCGGTCTGCGAGGAGCTGTCGGAGCGGGTGGACGCCCTGCTCGCCGCCGGCATCGCGGCGGAGCGGATCGTGCTGGACCCGGGGCTCGGGTTCGCCAAGCTGCCCGCCCACAACTGGACGCTGCTCGCCGGGCTCGACCGGCTCCAGGCCCTGGGGTACCCCGTCCTGGTCGGCGCCAGCCGCAAGTCGTTCCTCGGCACGCTGCTCGCGGGCTCCGAGGACGGTCCCCGGCCGGTCGGTGAGCGTGAGGATGCCAACACCGCGGTGACCGTCCACCTCGCCCATGCCGGGGTGTGGGGGATCCGGGTCCACGACGTGCGCGCCAGTCGCGACGCCCTGCGGGTCGTGGCCCGTCTGGAGGAGGAAGGATGAGCACCATGCGACCTGTCGAGATGCCCTGCTCACGCTGCTGCGAGGACCCCGCATGACCGACGAGCTGGCCGTCATCGGCATCGAGTGCTTCGGCCACCACGGGGTCTTCGAGTTCGAGCGTCGCGAGGGGCAGACCTTCGTGATCGACCTCGCCCTCGGCATCGACACCGTGTCCGCGGCGGCCTCGGACGACTTGCGCGACACCGTCGACTACGGAAGTCTCGTGGCCTCGGTGCAAGCCGCCGTGGAGAACGATCCGGTGGATCTGATCGAGACCCTTGCCCAGCGCATCGCGGGCGTCTGCCTCTTGGACGGCCGTGTTGAATGGGCCCGGGTCACGGTTCACAAGCCGGATGCACCCATCGAAGCGACGTTTGCCGACGTCGCGCTGACCATCACCCGGAAGCGTGAGGGCCGATCGTGACCGAAACCCCCAACCCGTACATCATCGATGCCGACACGTTGACCGGCGAGATGCGCCCGATCCGTCGCGCGGTGCTGGCCCTGGGGTCCAACCTCGGTGAGCGGCTGGCGAGCCTGCAGGGCGCCGTCAACGCGATCGCGGACACCCCCGACGTGTGGGTGACCGGCGTGTCGCCGGTCTACGAGACCGAGCCGGTCGAGTGCCCCGAGGGGGCCAAGACCTTCCTCAACGCCGTCGTGCTGATCGACACCACCCTCGCCGCGACCCGGTTGATGGATCGTGCGCTGGCCATCGAGGACGCCTTCGACCGCGAGCGCAGCGAGGGCAAGAACTCGCCCCGCACGCTCGACGTGGACCTGATCGTCGTGGGCGACCGGCGCAGCGACGAGGAGTCGCTCCGGCTCCCGCACCCGCGGGCCACCGAGCGTGCCTTCGTGCTCCGCCCGTGGCTCGACCTCGAGCCGGACGCGGAGTTCCCCGACGCCGGTTCGATCGCGAAGCTGCTCGAGCAGGCCGACGAGTCCGGGATCTCGCGTCGGGACGACCTGACGCTCGAGATCCAGTGACCTCCGACCCGTCCGGCGAGGAACCGCCGGGCGGGCGCCTGCGCCCCACGTCAGCCGGGCCGATCACCGCCTGGGGGGTCGTGGGGCTGGTGGGCGGCTGGCTGTTCCGTCCCCTCGCGGACCGACTCCTCGAGACGGCACCGATCGTGACCTGGACCCAGATCCTGGCCCTGTTCCTCATGGCGGCCATCCTCGGCGGCACCGCCTGGATCACCTGGCGTGCGGTGCACGTACGCCGCGAACGGCTCGAGCCGCACCGCGCCGTCAACCGGCTGGTGCTCGCCCGCGCGTCGGCCCTCGTGGGGGCGCTGGCGGCCGGCGGCTACCTCGGCTACGCCGTCAGCTGGCTCGGCGTCGACGTCGAGCTGGCCTCGCAGCGGGCGTGGCGCTCGGCCGCCGCAGCGGCCGGCGGTGTGGCGATCACCATCACGGCGGTGCTCCTCGAGCGTGCGTGTCGCGTCAGATCCGACACCGAGGAGTCCTAACCTGCTCTTATGCCTTCCCCCAGTCCCAGGGCCCCCAAGGGTCCCAGAGCCCCCACGGCTCGACGCCGGCAGCGGAGCACCCGCCTCACCGTCGCTGTCGCACTCACGATCGTCTCGGCGCTCGTCGTCATCGGCGCTGTCGCCAGCGGTTCGTGGCTCGTGGTCACGCTCGCTGCCGCGCTCAGCGTCGTCCTCGGCGCAGCCGCCACCCGCATCACCCACTCCGAGCTGATGGCCACGCGCCGCGACGCCGCCCGCGACCGTGCCGAGCAGGCCCAGTCCTACCGGGACCTGACCGTCGCCCGCACCGCCGAGCACGCCGCCTTCTCCGAGACCATGGCGTCGCGCGTCGCCGCGCACGAGGCCACGATCGAGGAGCTCGAGGTCGCGCTGGGCTCGGCGCAGAAGCGCGCCGCCGAGGCCACCCGCAAGATGAACACCGAGGCGCGCCGCGCCGACGTGGCCGAGCAGGAGGGCCGCTCGACGGTGGTCCGGCTCGACGACGCCGAGGAGCGCGCCGCCGAGGCGATCGTGCGCGTGGCCGAGCTCGAGCAGGAGATCGACGTCCTCCGCGCCGAGCTCGTCGCCTGGCAGTCGACGCCCGCCCGCCGGCACGCCTGAGCGAGCTCGCCGCACGTTCCACGACCTCCACCAGGTCACCCTGACCCGCCCGAAACGTTCGGGCGGGTCAGTGCCGTCTCCGGCGTACGGCAGAATCAGTAGCGTGATTCCCGAGGACTCCAGGTTCGAGAGCGACCACGTCGAGGTGCTGGGCGACAACTACGGACTGCCCGCCGGATGGCAGGTCGGTCCGCCCGACCCCTCCGACCGGTTCGACGTCGCCCGGCTGACCCGCCTGCTGCGCGCCCACGAGCGCCACGGCCGCGGCTGGGCCGGCTCCGGCGTCGACGACGTGCTCGTGGAGGTCTCCGAGCACGGCCTGCGGATGCGCGAGAACATCGTGGTCCGCGACGCCGACGGTGAGATCCGGGCGTGGGGCAGCGTCCACGACCGCGCCGAGGGCCGGATGCTGTTCGTGCACATCGTGGAGCGTGACCTCCCCGACGACATCGCCGACCGCTGCTCCGACATCCTCGTCGAGTGGGCCGTCGGCCAGGCCAGGGCGGTCGGCCTGGCCCGGGGCCTCGAGGTGCAGCAGATCGACACCGGTGCCTTCCAGGACGACGAGCGCCAGCACCGCTGGCTGGGCGGCAGCGGCTTCGACCGGGTCCGCACCTGGTGGCAGATGAGCCGTCCGGTGACCCCGGACGAGGCCGCGCTGGCCGAGTCGCCCGAGCACTGGGAGAAGGACGGCGTCACCTTCCGTCTCGTGCGGCGCACCGGCACCGGCATGCCCGACGAGGACGACCTGCGCGAGGTGCACGAGGTGCTCGAGGGTGCGTTCGTGGACCACTTCAACCACTACGAGGAGACCTTCGAGGAGTTCGTGCACCGACTCCGCGAGGACCCCGGTCACCGCTGGGACCACTGGTGGCTGGCCGAGCTCACCGACGCTGGGGTGGCGCAGCCGGTGGGGGTGCTGGTCGGCACGGTGTCGGAGAGCTCGTCAGGTCCGGACGGCTCCTACGTGTCCTACCTCGGCGTGCTCGAGGCCGCCCGCGGGCGGGGAGTGGCCAAGGGCCTGCTCGGCACGATCATCGCCGACGCGGCGGCCCGGGGCCGCGACCGCGTGGGGCTCGAGGTGGACGCGGACTCACCGACCGGCGCCGCCGGCCTCTACACCTCGATGGGCTGGAAGACGAAGTACGTCACCGAGTCCTGGCACCGCGACGTGCCGGTGGCGGACCCGGCCTGACCTGGCCCGACCGGCTCAGCCCAGGGACTCGCGCAGCGCCCGGTGGATGCCGTTCGGCGTCAGCACCCCGACGAACTGGGCGCCCCGGCGCACGCCCACCATGGGCTTGTCGTCGCGCATGATCAGCGCCAGGGCCTCTTCGAGCGTGGAGTCGATGTCGATCGCGGCACCCAGGTCTCCGGCGGTGACCCCCTCGAGGGGCTCGAGGTGAGCGGCATCGATCGGGGTGACCGCCAGCCGACGCAGACCCCGGGTCGAACCGACGAAGTCGGACACGAACTCGTCGGACGGGCGGCCCAGCAGCTCGGCCGGCCTGGCGTACTGCGCGAGCCGGCCACCGGTCGCGAACACCGCCACCCGGTCGCCCATCCGCACGGCCTCGTCGATGTCGTGGGTGACCAGGACGACGGTCTTGCCCAGCTCGCTGTGGAGCCGCAGGAACTCGTCCTGGAGCCGCGTCCGGACGACCGGGTCGACGGCGCCGAAAGGCTCGTCCATCAACAGCACGGGCGGGTTCGCGGCCAGCGCCCGGGCGACACCGACCCGCTGGCGCTCACCACCGGAGAGCTGGTGGGGGTAGCGGTCGGCGTACGTCGCCGGCTCGAGCCCGACCATCTCGAGGAGCTCGTGGGCGCGGGTGCGGGCGGTCGACCGAGACTCGCCGTACAGCAGCGGCACCGTCATCACGTTGGTGACGATCTTCTGGTGGGGGAACAGCCCGACCTGCTGGATGACGTAGCCGATCCCGCGCCGCAACTTGACCGGATCCTTGCGGGTGACGTCCTCGCCGCCGATCTCGATGGTGCCGGCGGTGGGCTCGATCAGGCGGTTGATCATCTTCAGGGTGGTCGACTTGCCGCAGCCCGACGGGCCCACCAGGCAGACCAGCTCGCCGCGGGCGACCTCGAGATCGAGGGCCTGCACGGCGACGGTCCCGTCGGGGTAGGTCTTGCCCACGCCGGAGAGGCGGATCATCACCTCACCGCCTGCCGAGTCGTCGGGCGAGCCGGTACCGTCCATGCGGTGACCCTACTCGTGCAGGCGGCCTCCGGGCCGAGCTGCTACAGCCGACTCACCAACGAGTGGATCTGCGGCCAGTACCTCCAGGACCGGCGCTCCGAGATCGTCGACGCGACCGTCGAACACCTCTGGATCACGGTCGTCTCGGTGCTCGTCGGCGTGGCGATCGCCTTCCCGCTGGCGCTGCTCGCCCGGCGCTTCACCCGCCTGGAGTCGACGATCCTGGGCGTCAGCACCGGCATCTACACGATCCCGTCGCTGGCGCTGTTCCCGCTGCTGGTGCCCTTCACCGGGCTGACGCCCACGACCGTCGTGATCGGGCTGGCGCTCTATGCGCTGACGATCCTGGTCCGGGCCATCCTCGAGGGGCTGCGCGCCGTCCCCGCCGACGTGCGGGAGTCCGCGACCGGCCTGGGCTACGGCGCCGGCCGGCTGCTGTTCCGCGTCGAGCTGCCGCTCGCGCTGCCGGTGATCATGGCCGGCCTGCGTGTCGCGACGGTCTCGACCGTGGCGCTCACGACGGTCGGCTCGCTGGTGGCCTACGGCGGCCTCGGCAACCTGATCAAGGACGGCGTGAACACCAACTTCCGGGCCGAGCTGCTCACGGCCGCGGTCCTCTGCGTCCTCCTCGCGATCGTCCTCGACGTGCTCATCGTGCTCGCCCAGCGGTTGCTGACCCCGTGGACCCGGGGGGTGCAGGCATGACGATCCTCGGCGACACCTGGAGCTACCTCACCGAGGGTGCCAACTGGACCGGGGACGGCGGCATGCTCGCGCTGCTCCTCGAGCAGCTGCTGCTGAGCTTCTCCGCCCTCGCGCTGGCCGCGGCCGTCGGCCTGCCGGTCGCGCTGTGGCTGGGTCACCTCGGGCGCGGCGGCTTCCTCGCGATCAACATCTCGAACATCGGCCGGGCGATCCCCACCTTCGCCCTGCTGGCCCTGTTCGTGACGGCCGACTTCCCCGGCAGGAGCGAGTTCGGGCCCTACGGGCGGGCGGGGCTCGCCACGCTGATCGCGCTGACCCTGTTCGCGCTGCCGCCGATCATCACCAACTCCTACGTCGCGGTCCGCGAGGTCCCGGCCGACGTCCGGCAGGCGGCGGACGGCATGGGCATGACCGGGATGCAGAAGTTCTTCCGGGTCGAGCTGCCGCTGGCGCTGCCGCTGGTGATGTCCGGCGTACGCCTGGCCCTGGTGCAGGTCTGGGCGACGGCGACCATCGCCGCGCTCGTGGCCGGGCCGGGCCTGGGCCGGGTGATCACCGACGGTTTCTTCCGCACCAACTACGGCAAGGGACTCGCCGGCGCCGTCGTGGTCGCGCTCGTGGCGCTGGTCCTGGAGCTGCTGGCGGCCTCGGTGCAGCGTGCCGTCGACCCGATGCGGCACGCATCGTCACGGGCCCGTGGGCGCGAAATGTCGGACGGGACGCCTAGGGTGAGGGAGGACGCCGAGGCACTCGGCGGCTGAGCGGCGTTCGCCCGCTTGATCCGGACACGCGCGACCCTCGGTCGCGGGACACAGAAGGAAGACCCTCCATGCAGGTACGACGTTCCTTCGCCGCGGTGCTCGCCGTCGGCTCGCTCTTCCTCGCCACCGCGTGTGCCGGGGACGACGTCTCCAACGATGCCAAGGACGACACGACCCCGTCGGCGTCCGGCTCCTCGGACAAGGGCTCGGTCACGATCTCGGGCCAGAGCTTCCCCGAGGCCGCGCTGGTCGCCGCGATGTACGACGAGCTGCTCACCGACGCGGGCTACTCCACCGACGTCAAGCTGGTCGACGCCCGAGACGCCTACATGGCCACGTTCCCGAAGAGCATCGACATCGTCCCCGAGTACGTCGGCGGCATCGTCAACTTCCTCAACTCCGCCGAGAACGGTGACGACGCCAAGCCGCTGACTGCCGGCGACGGCGAGGAGCTGGCCAAGGCCGGCGAGTCGCTCCTCGAGGACAAGGGCATCACCCTGCTCGACCTCTCGGAGGCGACCGACACCAACGCCTTCTTCGTCACCCAGGCCTTCTCCGACTCCGAGGGCGTCACCAAGCTCTCCGACCTCGAGGGTGACTCGGTGACCCTCGCCGCCGCCCCCGACTGCGAGGGGCGCCTCGACTGCGAGGGCGGGCTCTCCGACGAGTACGGCATCGACGTGACCGAGGTGCTGCCGCTCGGCTACGCCAGCGACCAGACCTACCAGTCGGTGCTCGACGGCGAGGCCGAGCTCGGCGAGACCAGCACCACCGACGGCACCCTCGGCGCCCAGGGCCTGGTGGTCCTGCAGGACGACAAGTTGATCCAGCCCGCCCAGAACCTCGTGCCGGCGGTCAGCAGCGAGTTCCTGGCCGACCACCCCGACGTCGAGGAGATCCTCAACGGGCTGATGGCGGCGCTGACCACCGAGAAGCTCACCGAGCTCAACGGCCGGGTCGCCGTGGACCGCGAGAAGCCCGAGGACGTCGCCAAGGACTTCCTCACTGAAGCGGGCCTGCTCTGACGGCGGTCGTTCCGGGGACCCTGCCGGGTTCCCCGGCGCGGCTACCCTGACGCCCATGGCCGGCCGCTCGCTCCCACGGCGTACCGCCGGCGTGGTCGCCCGGGTCCTGCCGGTGCGTGCCCGCCGGGCGTTGCATCAACGCTGGGGCCACCGCTGGGGCGTCCCGGGTGCCGGCGCCGACCTGGTGTCGATCGTGGTGGTCGTCGAGTCCGCCGACCTGCCACGACTCGACCGGGCCCTCGCCTCGGTCCTCGATCAGTCCCACTCCTTCCTCGAGGTGCTCGTCTGTCCCGTGGACGAGGCCGGGGAGGGCCTCGAGCACCTGGTCGCGGCCCTGGCCGACGGGCGGGTGCGTCTCCGGGCCGACCGGCCCACGCTCGCCGCCGCGGCGACGGCGGGAGCGCACGCCGCCCACGGGACCTTCCTGGGATTCCTCCGCGGCTGCGACCTGCTGCCGCCCGAGGCGATCGCCCGCGGTGTCGCCACCCTGAGCGGCTCGGGCTCCGCGCTGAGCAGCGGACGGCTCGAGCAGCTCGGTCAGCCCGAGCTGTGGCTGGACCGGGCGCAACGCGACCTCCACGCCCGCGCCACCGCCGGTCTCGAGCCTGCCCGCCATCCGGCGCTCGCCGGCGACCTCACGATCGGCGGCAAGCTCGTCCGGCGCAGCGTCTGGGCCGCCCGGCCCCGCTCGTTCGCGTCCGATGACGACTGGCTGCTCTCCCCGACGATGGCCGCGCTGCTGACCTCGGTCGAGCGGGTCGACGTGCTCGACGAGGCGACCTACACCTACCTGCCCGACCACGGGACGCGCGCGTTCGGCGCCACACCCAGCACGCTCCCGGGCCTGCGCACCTGGGGCCGGCGCACCGGCTCGGTCACGGCGACGTTCGCGGGCACGCCCCAGGCGGCCGGCTGGGACCAGCACGTCGCCGGCGTCGAGCTGCCGCGCCTGCTCCAGGACGCCGAGCGCGCCGCCCCCGCGGAGTGGGACGAGCTGCGGACCCTGGCCACGGCGTACGACGACCGCCCCGACGTCGTCACCAGGATCCGGGCGGCGCCCCGGGCGATGCTCTGGCTCGCCGCCCGGGACCGGCGCCGTGACCTGGAGGCGCTGGCCGCCGAGGTGGCCGCCTCGGGCGACGACCTGCCCACCCGTCTCGACGGTGCCCGGGTCCTCGCCGGGTGGCGGGCTCCCGGCCTGGACCTGCCCGACGACGTACGCCGGCTCACCCAGGCGGAGACCGCACTGCGCGCCCACGTGCAGCGTGTCCGGTGGACCGGGGACGACCGCGAGGTCGAGATCCTCGTCGAGGTCCAGCACGTCGACCTCGGCGGCGCACCGCCGGCCATCAAGGCCTGGACCGCCGACGGGGCGGAGCTCGCGGTCCAGCACCTGCCCTCGGGCGAGGCGACCCGCTGGGCCGGCCGACGCTTCCAGCGAGCCGCCGCCTGCGCGGTCCGGGTGCCGGGGCACGCGGCAGCCACCCTGACCCTCGACGTCGCGGTCGGCGAGCTGGTGCGCTCCGGCACGGTCCCCCTGCCGCCGCGCACCACGCCGGCCCACGTCGGTGCGGTGGTGGTGGCCGACCTGCTGCTCGACGGCACCACCCTGGTCGTGCGCGCCACCGGTGACCTCGACGCGCTGCGGCTGCTCGACCCGCGTGGCCGGCGCCTCGACGTGGCCGTGGACCGCTCGCAGCCCGGGACGGCCCGGATCGAGTTGCGCACCGACCTCTTCGGGACACCGACCTGGCTGGCCTCCGGCGGGCACCGGCTGGTCACGGACCAGGGCAACGTCTCGGTCACGGAGGAGCTGCGCGGCCGGCTGCCGCTGGACCTGGTGGGGGAGCGGCACCGCGTGCGTCCCCACCTCGGTCCGCGCGGCGGCCTCGTGCTCGGCGTCGGCGCCCCGCTGGCCGACGACGAGCTGGGGCCGTTCGCCCAGGAGCAGCTGCGTGCGGGCTACGCCGCGGCGACCAGCCCGGTGGAGCCCGGCCTCTTCTACTTCGAGAGCTACGCCGGCCGGACCGCCACGGACAGCCCGCTGGCCATCTTCGAGGAGCTCCGCAGGCGGAGGCCCGGCCTCACGGCGTACTGGGGGATCACCGACCACTCCCAGCGCGCACCCGAGGGCGCCGTCCCGGTGCTGCTCCGCAGCCGGGCCTGGTACGACGTGCTGGCCCGGGCCGGCTGCCTGGTGCTGAACACCGACGTCGACGTGTGGTTCCGCCGGCGACCCGGCCAGTTCCTGCTGCAGACCTTCCACGGCTACCCCTCCAAGGCGATGGGGCTCGGCCAGTGGCAGGCGATGGACTACGGCCCGGCCCGGATCCGCGAGTTCCGGGCCCGCGGCGTCGACAGCTGGAGCGCGATCCTGACCCCTGGCCCTGCGATGACCCACCACTACCGCGAGCAGTACTCCTACGACGGCCCGGCGATCGAGCACGGCTACCCGCGCGACGACGACCTCGTGGGCCCGGAGGCGGGCGCGCGGCGCGAGGCCACGCGCCGGCTGCTCGGGATCGGCCCGGAGCAGAAGGCCGTGCTCTACGCGCCCACGTGGCGCGACCACCTCGCCACCCGGCCCCGCGCGGCGGCGATGACGGACTTCCTCGACGTGCGGGCCGCGACCGAGGCACTCGGTGACGACTGGGTCCTGCTGCTGCGCGGCCACCGCTTCCACGCGCCCGAGGACGAGGGCCCGCGCGTGGTCGACGTGACGGCGTACCCCGAGATCAACGACCTGGTCCTGGCCTCCGACGCGGCGGTGCTGGACTACTCCTCGCTGCGGTTCGACTACGCCCTGACCGGTCGCCCGATGGTCTTCCTGGTGCCGGACCTCGAGGACTACGACACCGGGAGCAGGAGCTTCCTGTTCCCGTTCGCCCACTCGGCGCCCGGGCCGTTCGTGCGCGACACCGAGGGCGTGGTGGCCGAGCTGCGGGACCTCGACGGGCTGCGGGCCCGTCATGCCCGCGAGATCGCCGACTTCAACGCGACCTACAACCGGTGGAACGACGGGCAGGCGACCGGGCGCGTGGTCGACGCCCTGCTCGCCCTCCTGTGAGGCCGGCTGGGTCGTCGCCTACCTTGGGGCGCGTGACGGATCAGCAGACCCCGGGACCAGCCAAGCAGGACCTGCGGGCGCGCCTGCAGCGGACCAGGCGCCGACTCGCGAAGACCCAGCGCCAGCTCGAGGCCCGCACCGGCCAGCTGGAGAAGCTCCAGGGCGAGCTGGAGACGCTGCGGACCTTCACCCTCGACGTCCACCCCGAGCACCGGGTGCCGCCCGACCTCGCGGCCGCGCTGACCGCGATCCGTGAGGACCACCTGACCTTCCTCACCGGCGAGCAGCTGGAGTCCCTGGTCTCCTGCGTCCTCGAGACCGAGGCGTCGGGACGCGAGGGGATCCTCGTGGAGGCGGGGACCGCCCAGGGAGGGTCGGCGATCGCGATGGCGCTCGCCAAGTCCCCGTCGCGGCCGCTGAAGGTCTACGACGTGTTCGGGATGATCCCGCCCCCCAGCGAGGCGGACGGCGCCGACGTTCGCCAGCGCTACGACAAGATCACGGCCGGGAAGGCTCGCGGCCTGGCCGAGGACGAGCAGTACTACGGCTACCGCGAGGACCTGCTCGGCGAGGTGGCCGCCTCGTTCGCCCGGCACGGCGCCCCGACCGAGGACCACCGGGTCACGCTGGTGCAGGGGCTGTTCCAGGACACGATCACCGGCGACGAGCCCGTGGCGCTGGCCCACGTCGACGGCGACTGGTACGAGTCCACGATGACGTGCCTGTCCCGCCTCGCGCCGCGACTCGTCCCGGGCGGGCGGATCGTGGTCGACGACTACTACACCTGGTCCGGCTGCCGCACGGCCGTCGACGAGTACTTCGCGGACCGCCCCGAGTTCCGGGTCGAGAAGCGCGCCAAGGTGCACGTGATCCGGCGCCCGTCCTGACCCGTCGCTGACCGGGTGGCCAACCGGCATGCGTCGGAACGGCCGGACCTCGATAGATTGACCGCCATGCCCGCATCCCCGGACAAGTCCATCGCCGACACCGCGACCCAGGCCGCGCGCCGCCTGGTGGAGCGGGCCCGTCGCACGGTCGGAGACGGCGCGACGCCGGAGGGCGACGCCCCCCGGGCTCCGCTCGTCGACGCCGCGGCCACGTCGAACGGCGAGGAGCCGGCGGCGCCCGAGGAGCCCGAGGCCGGCGCCGAGGCGTCATCGGCTCCGGGCGACCACGCGGCGCAGCGGCGCCGGGAGGCACGCCAGTCCCGGATCCAGTGGCGGCTCGCCCAGGCCGTGCTCGGCAAGGACGCGCTCCCGAGCTCCCACGAGGAGCTCGAGCTCGACGGTGACGCGGTCGGCAGCATCGCCGCCACGGCCCGGCGGGCCCGGGCCATGGCCGTCTTCGGCGACCTCCTCGCCACCGGCCACGGCCTGCGCCGTGCCCACACGGCCACTGTTCGGGCGCTCTGCGACTCCGGCCAGCGCGCCACGGCCCGGGCCTTCGTGCTCGGCACCGAGGAGCTCCCCGACGGGGCAGCCCTGGGGCTGGTCGGGACCGGCCTGGTGCTGCACTCGATGGCGGAGTACGACCTGGCCTGGCGAGAGCTGGCCGGGGTCGAGGAGTCGACCCTCGCCGAGCTCGTGCCCGTCGAGGCGGTCACGTGCGCCCTCGCGGACGGGTCGGCCCCCGCGGTGGAGGTCGCGCAGGCCCTGGGCGCACGCGGTTCGACGTACGACGTCACGACGCTGGTCGAGCTGGCCGGACGCTTCCTGGCGACCGGGCACGGCGACCTGGCGCGAGCGCTGGTGGACGAGGCCGGCCGGCGCGACCCCGCAGGGGTGGGCGAGCGGGACAGCGAGGCGCTGCACAGCCTGCGCCGCTGGACCCACCCCGAGCCGGTGGTCGGACCGGAGCCCGGAGAGATCTCGATCGGGGTCATGGACTACCACCAGCCCGACTTCGAGCGCGCCTCGCGCAACGTCGGCGACTACGTCCAGACCCTGGCGATGCTGGGCAACCTGGCCCGGTTCCGGGGGACGACCTTCACCGGCCCGGACGGCCTCGGCGAGCTGATGACCGAGCTGCAGGGCCGGGTCAAGCCCGGGCTGCACCTCCCGGACGGCGCCGCCAAGGTGCACCTGACCCCGATCAGCCGGGACTTCAGCTCCGGCGACCCCGTGCCCGAGCGCACCTGGATGATCGCGTTCGGCTGGCACATGCACTCGACGTTCCGCCTGGGCTTCGGGCTGCCCTACCACCCCCACCTCAACCCGGTCTTCGTCTCGTTCCACCTCAACCGGGTCAACGTGCTGACCCCCGAGGCCATCGACTACCTGCGGGCGCACGGACCGATCGGCTGCCGCGACTGGACCACGGTCGACATCCTGCTCAGCGCCGGCGTCGACGCCTTCTTCACCGGCTGTCTGACCACGACCGTGAACGCCGTCTTCCCGGACACCGACACCGTCGAGCGCGAGGGTGAGGGCGTCGTCGGCGCGGTCGATCTCACGCCCTCCGGGCTGCGCAACATCAAGGCGCCCAAGGAGGTCCTCACCCACGCCGGGACCGAGTTCCGCGAGGCGACGCTGGTCTCCGGCACCCGGGCCGCCGTCGAGCTGCTCGAGACCTACCAGCGCCGCTTCACCCGGGTCGTCACCAGCCGGCTGCACTCCTACCTCCCCGCCACCTCGCTCGGCCTGAAGGCCAGGTTCCGCCCGCCGTTCCTCGGCGACGTCCGCTTCGACGGGCTGCTCGACATGACCCCCGACAAGCCGGAGTTCACCGGGATGCGCGACGGCATCCGGGCGCTGCTCGCGCGCGCCCACGAGCTGATCCTGGCCGGGACTCCCGAGGAGGAGTTCTACGCGCAGTGGCGTGAGCTGACCGCGCCGCGCGTGGCCGAGGCGCGGGCCCGCCACACCGCTCCGCCGGTGGCGCAGCCGACCGACTGGGACCCGGCCGCCGTGGTGCAGGGGCTGCGCGACGGCGCGCAGCGGTTCGGACCGCACGAGGCGGTCGACGGCGCCGCCGTCACCGACGTCGCCATGAGCCTGGACCGGAACTTCAAGGACCTGCTCCCGGTGACCGTCGAGTCGATGCTGCGCAACGCCTCCGGACCGGTCCGGCTGTGGGTGACCGCGCGGGGACTCGACGCCGACTACCAGGCCTGGTTCAGCCGCGTCTTCCCCGAGCTCCCGGTGACGTTCTTCGGCTTCGACGACGTCGACTACGGCGAGATCACCCGGATGCTGGGGCACATCAGCGTGGCCACCATGGACCGGCTGCTGCTGCCCGAGGTGCTCCGCGAGCTCGACCGCATCACCTACCTCGACATCGACACCGTCACCGAGGGCGACGTCTGCGAGCTGGCCGCCCTCGACCTCCGGGGACACCCGCTCGCCGGACGTCCGGGCCGCCAGTCCGGAGCCACCCTGTGGCGCCTCGCCGGCGACAAGCTCGCCCCCGAGCCTGCCTCCGAGCTGCGCCGCACGATGTCGGCCCGCCACGCCTTCGACTTCCAGGCGGTCAACGCCGGGGTGCTGGTTCTCGACCTGGCCCGGATGCGTGCCGACCGGTTCGTCGAGGAGTTCCTCCCGATGGCCGGCCGCTTCGGTCTCAACGACCAGGACATCCTCAACGCCTACGCCGGGGCCGACCGCGTGGAGCTCGACTCCCGCTGGAACGCGCTGCCGCTCCTCGAGCGGATGGACAACCCCGGGGTGATCCACTACGCCGGGGTGGGCAAGCCCTGGGCCGACGAGCTGGTGCCGAGCGGCGACCGCTGGCACCACTACGCAGCCACGCTCGCCGATCGCGTCGCCGGGGCCGCCCGATGACCGCCCGGGACGTCGTACGCCGCGGCGCCGGGGTCTCGCGGCGGGTCGCCCGCCGGGCCCTGGACACCCGGGCGGGACGCCGGCTCAGGCGCCCGGCCATCAGTGTGATCGTGCCGTTCTACAACGTCGAGCAGTACCTCGCCGACTGCCTCGACAGCATCCTGACCCAGGACTTCGCCGACCTCGAGGTGCTGCTCGTCGACGACGGCTCCCCGGACGGGTCCCGCGCCATCGCCCAGGCCTACGTCGAGCAGGACGCGCGGGTCCGGCTGGTCACCCGCGAGAACGGGGGCCTCGGTGCGGCCCGCAACACCGGGGTGCGGCACGCCCGTGGCCGCTACCTCACGTTCGTGGACTCCGACGACCTCGTGTCGCCGGGTGCGCTGCGCGCGATGTTCGAGACGGTGGAGGCGAGCGGATCGGACATCGTGGTCGGCTCGGTGGAGCGGTTCAACACCGTCTCGACCTGGTCGCCGAACTGGGTCCGCAAGGTCCACGACGACACCCGGATCGGCGTCAGCATCGAGGAGTTCACGCCCCTGCTGCGCAACCTCTACACCTGGAACAAGCTGTTCCGCCGGGACTTCTGGGAGGCCCAGGACCTCTGGTTCCGCGAGGGTGTGGCCTACGAGGACCAGCCGATCATCACCCAGCTCCTCGCCCGGGCCCGGGCGATCGACGTGATCCCCGACGTCGTCTACGGCTACCGCGCCCGCGAGGACCAGAGCTCGATCAGCCAGCAGACCGCCACCCTGAAGGACCTGCGTGACCGGATCGCGGCCTGGCGGGTCAGCCGCGACGTGCTGCGGGCCGAGGTCTCGCCCGAGCTGTTCGAGGCCTGGCGGCTCACGCTCTTCGACGTGCACTTCCACTGGTACCTCACCAGCCCCGGCACCGTCGACGACGACTACTGGAACGAGCTGGTCGCCGCCGTTCGCGAGCTCAGCGACGGCGCGGCGGACTGGGTCTGGGAGCAGACCATGCCGGGACGCCGGGTGCTGCTGCGCCTCGCCCAGCTGGACCGGCGCGCGGATGCGCAGGAGTTCGTGCGGCAGAAGTCGCTGCGCCTCGACGAGTGGCCGGCGACGGTGCGCCCGGACGGCGTACTCCTCCACCTGCCGTTCTTCGGCGACCCGGACCTCGACGACAGCCTGTTCGTGCTGCGACCCGAGCAGCTCAACCTGTGGCACTCGATCGAGAACTTCCACTGGGTGACCCAGCCCGACGGCCGCGCCACGGCCTGGATCTCGGGCTGGGCCTACCTCGCCAAGGTCGACCTGGCCCGGCACCCCTCCCGGGTGGCGGTCGTGCTGCGTGAGGACCGCACCGGCGCCGAGCGGGTCCACTGGGCCACCGAGCGCCCGGTCCCGTCGTTCCCGCCCCCGGAGGACGACAAGTGGTGCGACTACTCGCCCGGCTCGTTCGGGGTCGAGTTCCCCATCTCCGACATCGTCGCCGACGCCGCCCAGGGGACCACCTGGACGGTGCTGCTGCGGGTCGAGGCCGGTGGCCACACCGTCACCCAGCCGGTCCAGAGGCTGCTGCGCAGCGGCGCCGCCGGCGTGGTCCCGGCGCTGGCGCTGCGTGCCGGCGGCCGGGTGCTGACCGAGTGGCAGTTCAACCGGGTGCTGCGCCTGCGGGTCGACCTGGCCGGGGTCCGCCTGTCGCAGGCGCGGCTCCAGAACCGCACCCTCACCGGCGTCCTGGCCGCGGACGCGTCCGTCGAGCTCGCGCGCGTGGTCGCGTCGCGGCCGCGCCACCGGGCGGAGAGCGCGGTCGCGCAGGGGCACCCGCAGGCCTTCAGCATCGACCTCCCGGAGGCGCCCGCCTCGCGGGTCGGAGTCGCCCACGAGTGGCGGGTCGAGGGCTTCGACGCCGCCGGCCGGCAGATCGCCCTGGTCCCGGCCGACGACGCGCTGCCCGCGTCCGCGGGTGACGTCCTCGCCCTCGACACGCACCGCGACGGCGAGCTGGTCGTGCGCGAGTGGGCGCTCGGGGCGCTGGCCGACGAGGCAGGCGTGGACCCGGACGGGGTGCTGCGGGTCAGCGGCCGCACGTTCGGCTCGCCGGTCCGCGAGCTCAGGCTGGTCGCCACCAGCCTGCGCAGCCGCACCGAGGGCGAGCCCACGCCCGTGACGGACGGCCGGTTCGAGGCCCTGTTGGACCTGCGCCACGAGGTCTACCGCTTCGGTCGGTGGCCGCTGCCGTCCGGCGACCACGACCTGTCCGTCGAGCTCACCACGGCCGACGGGCAGGAGCACACGTTCCCGATCCGCACGTCCAGCCAGCTCAGCGACGCGCTGCCCGTGGCCGTGCTCACCGACAAGCTCGAGGGCCGGGTCGTGCGCGGTCCCGACGCCGGGGTGCGCCTCACCCTGCGCCGCCCGATCGGCGCCGCCCGCGGCGCCTACCAGCAGAACAGGATGCGGCTGACCCCGCCGGCCACCCGGGGCCTGACCCGGGGCGTCCTGATGCGGTCGTACTTCGGGGAGTCGGCGACCGACAACGGGCTGTCGATCCAGAAGGAGCTGCAGCGGCGCGGGTCCGACCTGCCGGTCTACTGGGCCGTCCAGGACCACTCGATCGTCGTCCCCGAGGGCGGCATCCCCGTCGTGGTGAACAGCCACGAGTGGTACGCCCTGCTCGCCTCGGTGAAGTACTACGTCGACAACATGTACCAGCCGGAGTTCCACCAGAAGCCGGCCGGACAGGTCATGGCGCAGACGTTCCACGGCTACCCGTTCAAGCAGATGGGCCACCCGCACTGGCGCAACGTCCAGTTCTCCCAGGCCAGGATCGAGGCGTACGACGCCCGCGCCCGCGAGTGGGACTACCTCGTGTCGCCGGCCCGCTACGCCACCCCGCTGCTGGTGCGCGACTTCGCCTACCCGGGCGAGGTCCTGGAGATCGGCTACCCCCGCAACGACGTCCTGCAGCTCGGCCGAGGCGGACGACATCCGGGCCCGGACCCGCGCCGCCCTCGGGATCGAGGAGCACCAGACGGCCGTGCTCTACGCGCCGACGTTCCGCGACTACCTCGCCGTGGACGACAACCGCGCCCGGATGCCGGACTTCTTCGACTTCGCGAGTGCCCACCAGCGACTCGGGGACGACTTCGTGATGCTGATCCGCGGGCACGCCTTCAACGCCCGCGCGTCGCGCCGCGTCGGCCGGCTGGAGGGTTGCATCGACGTCACCGACTACCCGGAGATCTCCGACCTCTACCTCGCCGCCGACGCCGGGATCGTCGACTACTCCTCGCTGCGCTTCGACTTCGGGGTCACCGGGAAGCCGATGATCTTCCAGGTCCCCGACCTCCAGCGCTACAAGGACACCCGGGGCTGGCTCTTCGACTTCGAACCGACGGCACCGGGTCCGCTCGTCTCGACGACCGACGAGGTGGTCGACTGCCTGCTCGACCTCGACGGGGTCCGCGGCGAGTACGCCTCGGCGTACGACGTGTTCCGCAAGGACTTCCTCGACCTCGAGGACGGCCATGCCGGAGCCCGGTTCGTCGACGCGGTCTTCGTGCCCCGAGGCGACGCCCCGCCGGCCTGAGGCGGGCCTTTCGCGGCGTGGGTTGGCCTCCGGGACGACCCCCGCCGGCTGATAGCCTCCGACGTGGTCGGGGCCCCCGACCTGACCTGCACCCCAGCACCATCCGGAGGACGACCGACCGTGGCAACAGCCGATCAGGATCCCGGTTCGGAGGCCGCCGCGACCGGTGAGCGCTCCCTCGTCTTCGTGCTGGGTCCCGGCCGCAGCGGCACCAGCACCATGGCCGGCGCGCTGTCCTACAGCGGCTACACCGTTCCCCAGGCGATCAAGGGCAACGCGACGAACCCGTCGGGCTTCTTCGAGCCGCGCTGGGCCGTGAACTTCCACCGCCGGCTGCTGCGCGCGACCGGCGTCCGCACCCTCGACACGAACCCCGCCGTGATGAAGCGACTCCAGGGCGTGCTCCAGGACCAGCAGGTCCGCGACGAGCTGCGCGACTGGCTGGCCCCCCGGCTCGAGACGCACGGGCGACTGGTCATCAAGGACCCGCGCATGGTCTGGTTCCGCGACCTGTGGGTGGACGCGGCCGAGCGCCTCGACGTCGACCCGCGCTTCGTGATCATGCTGCGCCACCCGTCCGAGGTGTCCTCGAGCCGCAGCAACTACTACAACTCCGGCGAGATCCCGGCCGTGTCCGGCTGGATCAACGTCGCGCTGATGACCGAGAAGCTCACCGCCGGCTCGGGGCGCGCCCTGGTCCACTACCCCAACCTGACGTCCGACTGGCGCACCGAGCTGATCCGGCTCCGCGACAACCTGGGCCTCGTCCTGGACCCCGCGCCCGAGGTGAAGCCCCACCCGGTCGACGACTTCATCGACCCGAGCCTGCGGCGGATGAAGCCCGGCTGGTCGGAGTCGTCCGTGCCGGCGCACCTGCAGAGCCTCGGCGACCGCACCTTCGACGCGCTCGGAGAGCTCGCAGAGCACGGCGAGTCCGAGGAGACCTCCGCGAAGATCGAGGTCCTGCGCGCCGAGTACGCCCACATCCATGCCGACGCCCTGTCGATGGTCAAGCCGACCGTGATGCGCGCCCGCGAGGACACCGCGAAGAAGGTCCGCAAGCAGGCGCGTGCCCGTGCCCGCGAGCAGGTGGAGAAGCAGGTCGCCGCCCGGCTCGGGGCCGAGCACCGGCCGAGCCTGCCGCGCCGCGTCGTACGACGGGTCCGGGCGGGCGTGACGCGCCGGACCGGCCAGCGGGAGGGCTGATGAGCCGCCTCGTGCTGATCACCGGGACCGGACGCAGCGGGACCAGCACCATGTCCGGGACGCTGCACCACCTCGGGCTGAACGTCCCCGGCCCCTACCTCGGGGCCAACGAGTCCAACCCCAAGGGCTTCTTCGAGTCCACGTGGGCCGTCTCGCTTCCACAAGGAGATCGCGAAGGCCGCCGGCATCCACGACTTCGACAGCCGCCCGACCGCCTTCGAGCGGGCGCAGCAGGCGATCACCCCCGCGCTGCGCGCGCGGCTCGTCGACTTCCTCCAGCGAGCACGCGGACGAGAACGACCAGGTGGTCGTCAAGGACCCGCGCTCGGTCTGGACCCAGGCGCTGTGGCGCGAGGCGGCCGAGCAGCTCGGCATGGAGATCCGCTACGTCTCGATGCTGCGGCACCCGGCCGAGGTGGTCGGCAGCCGGGCGACCTACTACGCCAGCTCCGACGACGAGGACCAGCGCCGGCGCTACGAGACGTTCAACGTGGCCCGGTGGATCAACAACTCGATCATCAGCGAGCGGGAGACCCGCGGGCTCTCCCGGGCGTTCGTCCGCTACACCGACCTGCTCGAGGACTGGCGCCCCGTCCTGCTCGGGCTCGGCCAGGACCTCGGCCTGCGCTACGACCCCGACCCGGCGTCGGGCGAGCACAGCCCGGTCGACGACTTCATCGACCCCGACCTGCGACGCCACCGCGTCACCTGGGACGAGCTGCAGATCCCGTCCGGGCTCCAGGACGTCGCCCAGCAGATCTGGGACGACCTCGACGTGCTCGCCGACGCGCACGGCGACGACCCTGCGGCCTCGGCGCGCATCGAGGAGCAGGGGGCTCGCTACGCGCGGCTCTTCGCCGACTCGGCCGCCATCGCCCACGACGCGATGGAGGAGGCCCGGGCCGACGCCCGGCGCGCCGGTGCGAAGGCCGCCCGTGAGCGACTCGCCCGGGAGGCCGCCCCGCCCGCGCAACCGAGGCCGGAGGAGCGTCCCGTCGGCGAGGTCGGTGGCCGGGAGCTGCTGCGCCTGCTCGGCAGCCGGGCCGCGCGCCGGATCAGGCCCAGCTGACACCGACCGAGCCGGCCCACTGGTTCAGGGAGCCTGCAGGCCCAGCTTGGTCACGAGCTTGGTGGTGAGCTCCTCGACGGTCAGGTCGCCGGCGAGCACGCGGCTCGTCGACCAGCCGCTGACGTCCAGCCCGGAGAGCTCCCGGAGCTCGGCGAGGTCGGCGGCGTAGCGCTCCACCAGCCGTGCGACGTGCTCGACCGTCGGGGCGGCGCCCGTGTGGTCGGTGGGCGTCTGGTTGCGGTGCAGGACCGGGGGGTAGTCCGCGAAGCGGTCGATCCCGAGGAAGTCCGTCACCTGGTCCAGGGTCTCCTCGGGGCGCGAGAACACGGCGCGGAAGTCGAGCACCAGCCACTGCTCGCGCGGGAAGTGGACCAGCCCCCGGCGCAGCTGCTGGCCGTAGAGGCCACGGGTGAACAGCGACTGCTTGCGCAGCCGCGCCGGCTTCATGTCGCCGGGGACCCCGTCGGGCAGCTCGTCACCGGCGAACCGCTCGATCGCGTCGGGCAGGTCCGGGAACGAGGGATCCCAGTAGCGCTCCATCGACCACTGCGAGAACGCGCGCTCGATGGGGTCGCGGAGGCTGACCATGAGCCGCATCGTGGGGTCGTAGCGCCGCATCCGCTCGAGGGCGTGCGGCCAGAAGAAGTACGCCGGGGTGGCGTCGCCGGCCAGCGTCAGGGCCGGGTTGTTCGCCGGACGCGCGTAGTCGGCGTAGTCCGGGGCGGACCAGTCCTGGTCCTCGTCGATGAAGAAGCGCATCTCCTTCTCCGGGCCGCCGGCCACGGAGGGGTGCTTGACCAGCATCCGGTAGAGGCTGCTCGTGGCGGCCTTCTGGACGCCGACGATCGAGAAGTTCACGGCCAGCGCGCGCTCGGCCTTGCCCAGCGCCTCGAGCCGCTGGGCGCGGCGGGCCTGGATCAGCGGCGCGCGACTGCCCTGCTTCTGTCCGGCCTTCTTGGGACCGGCCTTCTCGGGAGCTGGCTCCCGCTCGCCCTGCTTCTGGGAGGAGTCACTCACTGGTCGTCGTCCATCACGGCCAGCGGGTCGTCCTTGCGGACGTCGTAGATGTGGCCCGTCTGCGGCGAGAGCAGCACGTCCAGGGACGTCTGGGCCACGATCTCGGAGTCGAGCAGGCTGCCGGGGGGCTCCTGGCCGAAGGCCTTCGTGCGCATGGGCGTCGCCGTGCGCTCGGGGTTGATGCAGTTGACGCGTACCTTGTCGCCGGCCCACTCGTCGGCGAGCGCCTGGGTCAGGTTGACCGTGGCGGCCTTCGCGGAGGAGTAGAGGCTGTAGCCGCTGCGGCCCCGGGTGTAGGAGCTCGACGTGAACAGCAGCATCGACCCGGAGGTCTGCTTGAGGAGCGGGAAGAACACCTGCGCGATGAAGACGGGCGCCAGGTAGTTGATCTCGGTGGCGGAGTAGATCGTCTCCTCGCTCGTGTCCAGCAGCTCGCCGCGGGGCAGGACGCCCGCGGTGTTGACCACGAAGTCGACCCGGCCGGTCTTCTCCATCACCTGCTGGGCGGCCTCGGCGATGTCGGTGCGCCGTTCGACGTGCGTGCCGGTGCTGGAGCGGCTGAAGGTGAAGACCTCGGCGCCCAGCTTGGCGGCCAGGGCGGCGATGTCGGCGCCGATGCCGTAGCTGCCACCGAAGACCACCATGGACTTGCCGGCGAGGGCCTGGTGGTACTCCTCGTCGGTGCCCGGCGCCGGGAGGTCGTTGCTGGTCAGCTGGAAGAGCTTGTCGGCGAGGTAGACGTCGATCGGCTCGGTGACCTTCATGTTGCGCTCGTCGCCGTGCACCACGACGATCGGCTCCTCCGGCAGGTAGCGCAGCACGACGGTGCAGTCGTCGGTCGCCACGAAGTCGGGGTCCGCGCCGGCCTTGACGTACGCCGCCTTGATCACCGACGAGCGGAACGCCTGCGGGGTCTGGCCGCGGCGCAGCGCGGCGCGGGGCGGGATCTCACGGATGGTGTTGTCGGGGCCGACCTCGATGATCGTGTCGGCCGAGGGGATGGCGACGTCGACGGCGGGGTAGCTCTCGAGCGCCTGGAAGCACTCCTCGATGATCCGCGGCGTGACCAGCGGACGCACGGCGTCGTGGAAGAGCACGTGGCACTCCTCGTCGCCGAGGGCGTCGAGCGCGCGCAGCGTGGTCTCGTTGCGGGTGTCACCGCCCTCGAGGATGCCGGTCACCTTGGCGTAGTCGCCGTTCTTCACGATCGCGCGCACGGCGTCGAGGTGGCCGGGCGCCATCATGATGAGCACCTCGTCCACCAGCGGGTGGCTGTGCAGGGCGATGAGCGCGTGCTCGAGGATGGTCTTGCCCGCGACCTTGATCAGCTGCTTGGGGATGGCCAGGCCGATCCGTGCCCCCACGCCGCCGGCCAACAGGACCGCGACGTTCCTGACGCGCGTACCGCTCGATTCCATGACCGGCATCCTCTCAGACTCGGCGTCCCGACGGCTCCGCAGCCACCGTGACCTTGGATAGGGTGACCCGGTCCGCTGCGTGTCGAGGCACCAAGGTAGGTCTGTGTGAACCCCGAGTCCGGTCTGCTCCTCCCCGAGGCTGCGCGCCTGGTCCACATCGGGCCCCACAAGACCGGGAGCACCGCGATCCAGGTCTCGCTCCACAAGGCTCGCCCCGAGCTCAGGAAGCACGGGGTGCACTACGCCGGCACCGCGGCCCGCCCCCGCAAGGCGGGCTGGGCGCTCGGGCTCCGCGGCTTCCCCGACGGCTACGAGCAACCCCCGATCCGGCACTGGGAGGAGCTCGTCGAGGACGTCGCCTCGGCCGGCGACCTGCGCGTCGCGGTGAGCAACGAGGACTTCGGGCGGGCCAAGAAGCCCCAGATCCGGCAGATCGTGCGGGACCTCGGTGGCGAGCGGGTCCACGTCGTCGCCGTCGCCCGCCGGCTGGACCGCTTCCTGCCCTCGCAGTGGCAGGAACGGGTCAAGGCCGGCGACGAGCGCCCGTACGACGAGTGGCTGCGCATCGTGCTGGACCGCGGCAACCCGGAGTTCTCCTGGGACCGGCGCAACGTCTGGCACAGCCACGACATCGGGGCCCTGGTGTCCCGCTGGGTCGAGACCGTGGGCGAGGACGGGTTCACCCTGATCGTGAGCGACGAGTCCGACCGGTCGACGCTGCCGCGGACCTTCGAGTCCATGCTCGGGCTTCCCGCCGAGACGCTCCAGCTCCACCCCGAGCAGTCCAACCGGGGCCTCACCTGGGGCGAGACCGAGCTCGTCCGCTCGGTCAACCTGCTGGCCTCCGAACGTGGCTGGTCCCGCGACCAGCGCAGGCCGTTCGTCCGGCACGGTGTGCTCACCGACCTCCAGGCGCGTCCCGCCTCCACGGTCGGCCCGCGCACCCCTCCGCTTCCCGACTGGGCGGTCGACCGGATCCGCGAGCTGAGCGAGCGCCGGGTGGACACCATCCGTGCCCTCGGGGTGCGTGTCGTCGGTGACCCCGAGGCCATGCGGGTCCCCGACGACGTCCTGGTGGGGCAGGCGGGACAGGAATCGCCGTTGGTCGCGCCGGAGACCGCCGGGGCTGCCGTCGCGGCCGTGATCGACGTGGCCTTCCGCCGCGCGCAGGTCCCGCGACCCCTGCAGCGGCCCCAGGCACCCGCGCAGCGGAGCCTGGTCGCCCGCGCGCGGGGTCGGGCCCGCCGTACGCTCGCCCCCCTCCGTCGCCGGACCGGCGGCGACCCGACGTGATCTCACGGGTACGTCGCGCGGTGCGCACCCGCCTCTCGACCGCACCGGCGAGCGTGGCCGCCCCGTCGCCGGCCCCTGACTCGCCGGCTGTGGTGGGCCTGGTCGAGGAGTTCTCGCGCCGGCTCGTGGTGGGCTGGGTCTCGGTCCCCGCCGACGCACCCCCCACGCAGGTCAGCCTGCACCTGGGCAAGCTCCGGGTCAGCGCGACGTACGCCACGCCCGACGGCGCCATGTCCGGCTGGGGCAGCACCCTGCGCGGCGGCCAGGTCGACGAGGGCGCGGCGGCCACGGCCCAGCACCTGCAGCACTCCTGGCAGGTGCCGATGATTCCGGGGCCTGCCGACGACCGCCGCAACAGCGGCCAGCAGATCCGCACCTTCTCGTTCCGGGTCCGCGAGATCTGGCCCTACGTCAAGAAGGGGACCCGGATCACCGTCCGGGTCAACGGTCGCCCGCTGCCGATCCACGGCCACGGCATGTACCTCAGCCCGCCGAAGAACGGCAAGCGCAGCGTCGCGGAGCTGCGCACGCTGTTCGAGGAGGGTCACCTGCTCACCCAGTTCGGCCGGATCGCGCTGTCCAAGAAGCTGGACGTCGCCTGGCAGGACAAGATGATGGCGCTCTACCGCCGGACCAGCGACCTCGTGCGCGAGGCCTACGGCTACGACGTCTTCTTCGTCTACGGCACCCTGCTGGGTGCTGTCCGGGAGGGCGGCTACATCGGCCACGACGCCGACTTCGACGCCGCCTACGTCTCCCGGCACCGCACCGGGCCCGATGCCGCCCGCGAGCTGCAGGACATCGCCCTGCTCCTGATCGCCCACGGGCTCGACGTCGAGTGCATGGCCGCCCAGCTGCACATCCACGACCCCGAGGACCCCGGCCACCGCATCGACCTCTTCCACACCTGGTTCGACGACGGCGGCGCGCTCCGCTTCCCGTTCGGCGTCGCCGGCTCGACCGAGCTGCTGGAGCGCGACTGGCAGGGCTGCGAGCAGATCGACTTCCCCGGAGGCAAGGGCCTGGTGCCGGTCATCGCCGAGCAGCTCGTCGAGCACCTCTACGGCGCCGACTGGCGGCGTCCCAAGCCGGGCTTCAACTGGAACCTCGACCGCACCGACGCCGCCGAGGAGGGACTCCTCCCGACCGCGATGCGCACCAAGGTCTACTGGGCGAACTTCTACTCCCGCACGAGCTACTCCGACGGGTCCACGTTCTTCGAGTTCGTCAACGCCCGGGACGACACCCCGGGCACGGTCATCGACATCGGCTGCGGGGACGGCCGCGACGGCTGCGCCTTCGGTGCCGCCGGGCGCACGGTGCTGGGCCTCGACCAGTCCCCGGTCGGCATCGAGCACGCCACCGCCCACGCCGCCCAGCTCGGCGTCTCGGACCGGGTGCGGTTCGAGGTCTGCGACGTCGCCGACGTCGACGACCTGGGGCGGGCCCTGGACCGGGCCGAAGGCGCCTCGGACGAGCCGATCATGTTCTACATGCGCTTCTTCCTGCACGCGATCTCGGCGGAGGTCCAGGAACGGCTCCTGTCGGCGATCGACACCCACGCCCGCCCCGGGGACCGGTTCGCGGCGGAGTTCCGCACCGACAAGGACGAGGGCACGAGCCACGTCCACACCCGGCACTACCGCCGCTTCCAGAGCGCCGCGGAGTTCAGCGCCGGGCTCACCTCGCTCGGCTTCGAGATCCTCCACGAGGAGGAAGGGACGGGGCTCTCGCCGTACAAGGGCGAGGATCCGGTGCTCTACCGGGTGGTCGCGCGCCGGGTGTGACCCACGGAACTCGGGCGGCGCTTCCCCCCGCGCAACCGGGCCGCGTACATTCCTTGCTGCAACGAGCACATCGTGTGGTACCCACACCGGCCCTGGTTCCAGGGTGGTCGGCGGGACTGAAACGAGAGGTTCGATCATGGTCGACCACTTCCGGGTGGGTGTCGTGGGCGCTGGTCGCGTCGGCGCCGTACTCGCCGCCGCGCTGGACGCCGCGGGCCACCACGTCGTGGCCGCCGCCGGTGAGTCGGACGCCTCGCGTCGCCGCATCGCCGAGCTGCTGCCCGGCACCGTCAACGAGAAGCCCTCGGTCGTCGCCCGCTCCTGCGACCTGCTGCTGCTGACGGTCCCCGACGACATGCTCCCCAACGTCGTCGCCATGCTCAGCGCCAGCGGCGCCATCCACGAGGGCCAGTACGTCGTGCACACGTCGGGTCGCCACGGCCTCGCCGTCCTCGACGCCGCGAAGGCCGTCGGGGCTCGTCCGGTCGCCCTGCACCCGGCGATGACCTTCACCGGGACCGCCGTGGACCTCGGCCGGCTGTCCGGCTGCGTCTTCGGCCTGACCGCAGAGCCCGGGGAGCGCGCCTTCACCGAGGCGCTCGTCGCCGACCTCGGTGGCCGGCCCATGTGGGTGGCCGAGGAGATGCGCTCTCTGTACCACGCCGGTCTCGCGCACGGCGCCAACCACCTCGTCACGCTCGTCAGCCAGGCCATGGAGCTGCTCGCCGCCGCCGGGGCGGACGACCCGGCCGGCACACTGCGCCCGCTGCTCACCGCCGCCCTCGACAACGCCCTCGACCAGGGCGACGCCGCCCTCACCGGCCCGATCGTGCGGGGCGACGTCAACACCGTGGTCGCCCACCTCGCCGACATCACCGCCAACGCGCCGCACACGCTCCCGTCGTACGTCGCGCTGGCCCGCGCCACCCTCGACCGGGTGGTCACCGACGGGCGGCTGCTGCCGATCCGTGCCGCGAAGATCCAGCAGGTCCTGGACGCGGCCGAGGCGGAGGTCGCCGCCCCGACGATCACGGTGAGCGCCCGCGCTCCCCGCGGAGCACGCCTGCGATGAGCTCCCGTCCCGTCCTCGCGCACACCCGCGAGGAGCTGTCCACGCTGCTGTCGGCTGCCCGTCACGACGGGCGGCGGGTCGGCCTCGTGCCGACCATGGGCGCGCTGCACCAGGGTCACGCCGACCTGATCCGGGTGGCGCGCGAGCGCGTCGCCGACGGCCCGGTCGTGGTCTCGATCTTCGTCAACCCGCTGCAGTTCGGCGAGGGCGAGGACCTCGACCGCTACCCGCGCACGCTGGAGGACGACCTCGAGGTCTGCGCGGTCGAGGGCGTCGACATCGTCTTCGCCCCGAGCGTCGATGAGGTCTACCCCGGCGGCCGGCCGCAGGTGAGCATCGAGCCCGGCCCCCTCGCCACGGTGCTCGAGGGCAAGACCCGTCCCGGCCACTTCCGCGGGGTGCTCACCGTGGTCGCCAAGCTCTTCGGCCTGGTCCGGCCCGACGTCGCGGTGTTCGGCCAGAAGGACTACCAGCAGCTCGCGCTGATCCGGCGAATGGTGCTCGACCTCAACTTCGCCGTGGAGGTGGTCGGCGCCGAGACCCGGCGCGAGGCCGACGGGCTGGCGCTCTCCAGCCGCAACCGCTTCCTCGACGAGGAGCAGCGCGAGGAGGCGGTCGTGCTCAGCCGCACCCTCCGTGCCGCTATCGAGGTCGCGGAGTACGGCGCCCACGTCGCCCTCGACGCCGCCCGGGCCGAGCTGCGCACCGGCAAGACCGTCAACCTCGACTACCTCGTCATCACCGCCCCCGACCTGACCGAGCTGCCCGACGCCGTGCCCCCGGGCACCGAGGCCCGGATCCTGATCGCGGCCCGGATCGGCACCACCCGCCTCATCGACAACATGCCCCTCACGCTCGGGTCCGCACCCGCGGCCAGGCTGGCCGAACCACACCCGGCCGAACCACACCAGGGAGACAGCTGATGCTGCGCACCATGATGAAGAGCAAGATCCACCGGGCCACCGTGACCCAGGCGGACCTGCACTACGTCGGATCGGTCACGGTCGACGAGGACCTCCTCGACGCCGCGGACCTGCTGGCCGGTGAGCTGGTCCACATCGTCGACGTGACCAACGGCGCCCGGCTGGAGACCTACACGATCGCGGGGGAGCGCGGCTCCGGCGTCCTCGGCATCAACGGTGCCGCGGCCCGTCTGGTGCACCCGGGCGACGTGGTGATCCTGATCGGCTACGGCCAGATGGAGACCGCCGAGGCCAGGGAGCTCCAGCCGCACGTGGTCTTCGTCGACGCCGACAACAAGATCCTGGCGACCGGCTTCGACCCGGCCGAGACCTTCGACGGTGCCGGCCTGGTCCGCGGCGATGTCACGGCCGGGCGCTAACCTCCACGAATGGTTGAAGCACCCGCACGTCGGGTCCCCGGTCGCCTGACGGCACCCGCCCCCGGCTGGACCACGACGGCGGATGTCGTGGTGATCGGCTCCGGCATCGCGGGGCTGACCGCCGCGCTGCGCCTGCGGGGTCAGGTCGACAAGATCCTGGTCGTCACCAAGGACGTCCTCGCCGCCGGCTCCACCCAGTGGGCCCAGGGCGGCATCGCGGCCGCGCTCGGCCCGGAGGACACCCCCGACCAGCACCAGCACGACACGCTGGTCGCGGGCGCCGGGGCGTGCGACCTCGAGGCGGTGCGGATCCTCGTCAACGAGGGGCCCGAGGCGGTCCACGAGCTGATCGCCCTCGGCACGAAGTTCGACCACAGCACCGAGGGTGTGCTGTCGCTGACCCGCGAGGGCGGTCACCACCGCGACCGCATCGCCCACGCGGGCGGCGACGCGACCGGCGCCGAGATCCAGCGGGCGCTGATCGCCGCGATCGAGCAGGCTCCCGAGATCGAGGTCGTCCAGCACGCCCTGGCCGTCGACCTGCTGCTCGACGGCCCGCTCGAGGACGGCGGTGGCATCGCCGGCGTCACCCTGCACGTCATGGGCGAAGGGCAGCGGGACGGGGTGGGCGCCGTCCAGTGCCGCGCGGTCGTCCTGGCCAGTGGCGGCCTGGGGCAGGTGTTCTCCCAGACCACGAACCCGGCCGTGTCGACCGGCGACGGGATGGCGGTGGCGCTGCGGGCCGGTGCCGTGCTCCGTGACCTGGAGTTCGTCCAGTTCCACCCGACTGTGATGTACCTCGGACCGGAGTCGCGCGGACAGCAGCCGCTCATCTCCGAGGCCGTGCGCGGCGAGGGGGCCTTCCTCGTCGACTTCGAGGGCAACCGCATCATGCAGGGCGTCCACGAGCTGGCCGACCTGGCCCCGCGGGACGTGGTCGCCAAGGCGATCACCCGCCGGATGAACGAGACCGGACACCCCCACATGTGGCTCGACGCCCGCCACCTGGGCGCCGAGTTCTGGGAACGGCGCTTCCCGACCATCCTGGCCACGGCGCGCTCGCACGGCGTCGACCCGGTGACGCAGCTGATCCCGGTGGCCCCGGCCTGCCACTACGCCTCGGGCGGCGTGCGCACCGACCTGTGGGGCCGCTGCAACGTCCCGGGGCTCTACGCCACCGGCGAGGTCGCCTGCTCCGGCGTGCACGGCGCCAACCGGCTCGCCTCCAACTCGCTGCTCGAGGGGCTCGTCTTCTCCCGCCGGATCGCCGAGGTCCTGCCGTCCGAGCTCCGCCCGTGGTCGTCCCCGGCGCTCGACGGGCGCACCGAGGGGCTCGTCCGCGGATCGGTCCGGCGTGAGCTGCAGGAGGTGATGACCTCCCGGGTCGGTGTCCTGCGCAACGCCGCCGGCCTCGCCGACGCCGCCCTGCTGCTCGACAAGCTCGCCGGCATCGGCGCCGACGTGATCGACCAGGACTCGTGGGAGACGACCAACCTGCTCACGATCAGCGCCGCGCTCACCGACGCCGCCGCGCTGCGCGAGGAGACCCGCGGATCGCACTGGCGCGAGGACTTCCCCGAGCGCGACGACGCCCACTGGGCCGGCCACTTCGATGCCGTCATGAGCGACGGGTCGACCACGCTCCTGTTCGAGCCGGCGCCCCCGACCGACGGAGGCGCCGCATGATCGCCCGCACGCCGTACGACGCCCTCCCGGACGGGCTGGTCGCCGAGCTCGCGACCGTCGGGCTGGACGCGGCGGCGATCTACGACTCCGTGGTGCTGGCGATCGCCGAGGACCTGCCCGGTGGCCCCGGCGACGTCGACGTGACCAGCGCGGCCACCATCTCGGCCGACGCCCGCGGGATCGCCGACTTCGCCGCGCGGGAGCCGGGGGTGGTCGCCGGGCTCACGCTGGCGGCCCTGGTCTTCCACTACGTGATGGGTGACGCGGTCGAGATCACCGACCGGCTGCCCGACGGCACCCGGGTCGAGCCCGGGGACGTCGTGATGCGCGTCGCCGGCCCGACCCGCGGGCTGCTGACGGCCGAGCGCACCGCGCTCAACTACGCCTCCCACCTGTCCGGCGTCGCCACCGCGACGGCTGCGTGGGTGACCGCCCTGGCGGGCACCCGGGCCCGGGTGCTCGACACCCGCAAGACGCTGCCGACCTACCGCGCGCTCCAGAAGTACGCCGTGCGCTGCGGTGGCGGGGTCAACCACCGCTTCAGCCTCTCCGACATGGCGATGGTCAAGGACAACCACGTGGTCGCGGCGGGCGGGGTCGTGCCGGCGTACCAGGCGGTGCGCGCGGCCTACCCCGACCTCGAGGTGGAGGTGGAGGTCACCGACCTCGACCAGCTGCGGGCGCTGCTGGAGGCCGGCTGCGAGCGGATCCTGCTCGACAACATGGACAGCCCGACGATGGCCGAGGCGGTCCGGATCACCGGTGGCCGCGCCAGCCTGGAGGCGTCCGGGGGGCTCACCTTCGAGCGGGCCCGCGAGGTGGCCGAGACCGGGGTCGACTTCATCTCGGTCGGTGCCCTCACCCACTCGGTCAAGGTCTTCGACATCGGCATGGACCTCCAGGACCAACCGCCAGGACCCGGTGTGAGCTGATGCCCCTGCTTGCGGTCGACATCGGCAACAGCCACACGGTCCTCGGCCTGGTCGCCGGCGGCGAGGTGCTCGCCGACTGGCGGATCGCGACCGACGAGCGTCGGACGTCCGACGAGTGGTCGGTGATGCTCCGCGGCCTGCTCGGTGACCGCCAGGACGGCGTGACCGGGGTCGCGGTGTGTGCCACGGTGCCCGCGGTCCTCCACGAGTGGCGCGACATGCTGACCCGGCACTTCGACGGCGTCCCGCACGTGGTCGTCGAGCCCGGGGTCCGCACCGGGGTCCCGGTGCTGATGGACAACCCGCGCGAGGTGGGATCGGACCGGATCATCAACGCCGTGGCCGCCGCCACCGACTTCGGGGGCCCCGCCATCGTCGTGGACTTCGGCGGCACCGCCACCACGTTCGACGTGCTCAGCGCGAAGGGCCAGTACGTCGGTGGCGCGATCGCCCCCGGAATCGAGATATCGCTCGAGGCCCTGGGTCGTCGGGGCGCCCAGCTGCGCAAGGTCGAATTGCTGCGACCGCGCTCGGTGATAGCCAAGAACACCGTGGAGGCGCTGCAATCCGGAATGGTTTTCGGGGTCGCGAGCCAGGTCGAGGGAATTGTCTCGCGGATGATCGAGGAGCTCGGGGTCGACCCGGCCGACGTACGCGTCATCGCCACCGGCTATCTGGCCCCGTTGGTTCTCGACGAGTGCCGGTGTTTCACCCACCATTCCCCGTGGCTCACCCTCAGGGGCCTGGAGCTCGTGTTTGCGCGCAACACCTGACGGAGAGACTTCCGGGCGACATCGTTTTCGGGAGGTGGGCTGGTGTTGGTGCGCCGAGCTTTGTTGTGCACGGTGATGGTGGTCTCGCTGGCGGGTGCGGCGAGCGCGTGCTCGGCGCTCCAGGAGTCACTCGAGTGCCCCGGTGAGGAGTGCCCAGCGGCACTGCAGTCGGTGGCCGACGACGCGGCGGGAGTGCCCGGCGTGACCGGGGTCGACCGGGCCTGGCGCTTCTTCAACGTCGACAAGGGCCACAGCGGTGGCGTCGACGTGCACGCCTCGGTCGACGGCGAGAGCGAGGCGCAGGAGGTGGCCCGCGAGGTCGCGACGATCTACGAGCAGAGCGAGGTGGAGCCCGTCGACCAGGTGTCGGTCGGCGTGGTCCCGGATCCCGAGCGGGCCGAGCCGCACGAGGGGTCGGTGACCCTCGGAGGCGACGTGTCCGAGGTGGCCGACGTCTCCTGTGCGGCCGAGGGGTGCGTGGACGAGGTGGCCGGGTTCAGCGACGCCTTCGCGGCGAGCGACGTCGGCGAGGTGGCCACGCTGGAGTCGGCCGCCTGGGTGGGGGAGCGCTACCCCGAGACGGTCATCGAGGTGACCGCTCCGGACGAGCTCATGGACCCGGCGGCGTTCCGGGAGTTCGAGAACCAGGTTCTCGACATCGCCCAGTCCGCCGGATTGCCCGATATCGGGGATGTGAGAACGGTCATCAGTTATCAGCGGCGCGTCGAGTTCTCGTTCTCGTTCGACACCGACAAACGCGCAGAAGATTGACGCGGTTTGTGTCGCCCGTGTCATGATTAATTCGATATCCACGCTTTTGTCTGAATGAGGTAATGCAATGGCGCAAAAGGTTCATATCGTCCTCGTCGATGATCTCGACGGTTCCGAGGCGACGGAGTCGGTGTCCTTCGGTCTCGACGGCACGTCTTACGAGATCGACCTCAACGAGCAGAATGCCGCCAAGCTGCGCGAGCTGCTCTCCGGCTATGTCGGCCACGCCCGCAAGGTCGGCACCGCCAAGGGCCGCGGCCGTCGCTCCACCACCAGCACCGCCAGCACCGCCGCGGACGGCCACACCGCCCGCGAGATCCGTGACTGGGCCCGCTCCAACGGCTTCGACGTGCCCGACCGTGGCCGCGTCTCGGCCGAGGTCCGTCAGGCCTTCGACGCCGCCCACTGATCCCCTGCCGAGGCGGCGTGAAGTTCCCCGGGATCCGTGCCGAGTCGGCGTGAAGTTCCCGGCTACGGGAACTTCACGCCGACTCGGCGGTCTTTCCGGGGAACTTCACGCCGCCTCGGCGAGGGTGTGTTCGCTGAGAGCAGAGCGTGGATGCGGGTCAGGCGGGAACGCGTAGGCTGTTGACGGGGTTAGTCCTCATGTCCCGTTTCGTCGACCCAGGCGGAGCGGCCCCGAAGTTCTCAGGAGCGATGCGCATGTTCGAGCGGTTCACTGACCGAGCCCGTCGGGTGGTCGTGCTGGCCCAGGAAGAGGCCCGCATGCTCTCCCACAACTACATCGGTACCGAGCACATCCTGCTCGGGCTGATCCACGAGGGCGAGGGTGTCGCGGCGAAGGCTCTCGAGAGCCTCGACATCTCGCTGGAAGCTGTGCGTGCGCAGGTCGAGGAGATCATCGGCCAGGGCCAGCAGGCCCCCAGCGGGCACATCCCGTTCACCCCGCGTGCCAAGAAGGTGCTCGAGCTGTCCCTGCGCGAGGCGCTGCAGCTCGGCCACTCCTACATCGGGACCGAGCACATCCTGCTCGGCCTGATCCGGGAGGGCGAGGGCGTTGCCGCCCAGGTGCTGCAGAAGCTCGGCGCCGACCTCAACCGGGTCCGCCAGCAGGTCATCCAGCTGCTGTCCGGCTTCCAGGGCAAGGAGTCGGCCGCGTCCGGGGCCGCGACGAGCGGTTCCAGCAGCGACGCGCCGTCGTCCTCGCTGGTGCTCGACCAGTTCGGTCGCAACCTGACCCAGGACGCCCGCGAGGGCAAGCTGGACCCGGTCATCGGCCGGGAGGCCGAGATCGAGCGGGTCATGCAGATCCTCTCGCGCCGCACCAAGAACAACCCCGTGCTGATCGGCGAGCCGGGCGTCGGCAAGACGACGATCGTCGAGGGCCTGGCCCAGGACATCGTCAAGGGCAACGTCCCCGAGACGCTCAAGGACAAGCAGATCTACACCCTCGACCTGGGTGCCCTGGTCGCGGGCTCGCGCTACCGAGGTGACTTCGAGGAGCGCCTGAAGAAGGTGCTCAAGGAGATCCGCACCCGCGGCGACATCGTGCTGTTCATCGACGAGATCCACACCCTCGTCGGTGCCGGTGCGGCCGAGGGCGCGATCGACGCCGCCAGCATCCTCAAGCCGATGCTGGCCCGCGGTGAGCTGCAGACCATCGGCGCGACCACGCTCGACGAGTACCGCAAGTACCTCGAGAAGGACGCCGCCCTGGAGCGCCGTTTCCAGCCGATCCAGGTCGCCGAGCCGTCGATCGCGCACACGATCCTGATGCTCAAGGGCCTGCGCGACCGCTACGAGGCACACCACCGGGTGACCATCACCGACGAGGCGCTGGTCTCCGCGGCCACGCTGGCCGACCGCTACATCTCCGACCGGTTCCTGCCCGACAAGGCCATCGACCTGATCGACGAGGCCGGATCAAGGCTGCGGATCCGCCGGATGACGGCGCCCGCGGACCTGCGGGAGTACGACGACAAGATCGGCGACGTCCGTCAGCGCAAGGAAGCGGCGATCGACGGGCAGGACTTCGAGGCCGCGGCGCGCCTGCGCGACGAGGAGAAGCAGCTCATCGCCAAGAAGGCCGAGCGCGAGAAGCAGTGGCGCGCCGGTGACATGGACGAGGTCGCCGAGGTCGACGAGGAGCTGATCGCCGAGGTCCTGGCCGTGGCGACCGGTATCCCGATCGTCAAGCTGTCGGAGGAGGAGTCGACCCGCCTGCTCAACATGGAGGACGAGCTCCACAAGCGGGTCATCGGCCAGGAGGAGGCCGTCCGGGCGATCTCGCGGGCGATCCGTCGTACGCGTGCCGGTATGAAGGACCCCAAGCGTCCCGGTGGCTCGTTCATCTTCGCCGGCCCCTCGGGCGTCGGCAAGACGTGGCTGTCCAAGACGCTGGCGGAGTTCCTGTTCGGTGACGAGGACGCGCTGATCCAGCTCGACATGAGCGAGTTCGGCGAGAAGCACACGGTGTCACGACTCTTCGGCTCGCCTCCCGGCTACGTCGGCTACGAAGAGGGTGGCCAGCTGACCGAGAAGGTCCGGCGCAAGCCGTTCTCGGTCGTGCTGTTCGACGAGGTCGAGAAGGCCCACCCCGACATCTTCAACAGCCTGCTGCAGATCCTGGAGGAGGGTCGCCTGACCGACTCCCAGGGCCGGGTCGTCGACTTCAAGAACACCGTCATCATCATGACGACCAACCTCGGCACCCGGGACATCTCGAAGGGCGTCAACCTCGGCTTCCAGCAGGGGGGCGACGCGGGGTCCTACGACCGGATGAAGAGCAAGGTGTCGGAGGAGCTGAAGCAGCACTTCCGCCCGGAGTTCCTCAACCGTGTCGACGAGATCATCGTGTTCCCGCCGCTGTCGCAGGCGCAGATCGTCCAGATGGTCGACAACATGATCGCGGGCGTCGAGCTCCGGCTCAAGGACCGCGACATGTCCCTCGAGCTGACCCAGGACGCGAAGAACCTCCTGGCGGAGCGTGGCTTCGACCCCGTCCTGGGTGCGCGGCCGCTGCGGCGCACGATCCAGCGCGAGATCGAGGACGTCCTGTCCGAGAAGATGCTCTTCGGCGAGGTCGGCCCGGGCCAGATCGTGCTCGTGGGCGTCGAGGGCGAGGGCCCGACCGCGAAGTTCACCTTCGAGGGGCAGAAGGTCGGCGAGCTGCCGGACCTGCCGCCCTTCGAGACGGCCGGCGTCGAGCTCTCAACGGGTGAGGGCGACGACGAACCGGGCCCGGTGGACGTCCCGAAGTCCACCGAGACCGACTGAGGCTTCGAGACCGGCGCTGCGCGCCTGCCTCGGCCACCAAGGAGCCGAGTGACCTGACGGGCTCGGCCGCATCTGCGGCCGGGCCCGTTAGTCTCGCCCCATGCTCTTCACGGCCAGCACGGTCAAGGACACGCTGCCCAACGTGCAGCGGTTCGTCGCCGGGAACCTCGCCGGCGGGGTCGACCACATGGTCGTCTTCCTCGACGCCGCGGACCCCGAGGTCCGGGGTTTCCTCGACGAACACCCCCACGTCACCTGCATCCGCACGGACAAGACGTGGTGGAACGGCCTGCGCCCCGAGCACCTCAACGCCCGGCAGCGGATCAACGCCAACCTCGTCAAGGCGTTGCTCAGCCTCTTCGACTGGGCCGAGTGGGTCTTCCACATCGATGCCGACGAGATCGTCCAGATCGACCGCGACGTCCTGGCGGGTGTGCCTGCCGACACCCAGGTCGTGAAGCTGGCGCCGCTCGAGGCGGTGAGCCGCAAGCACTGGGACGGCGACCCCACCTGGTTCAAGCGGCTGCTCGGCAAGGACGACCTGACCCTGCTCCAGACCCTCGGTGTGATCGACAAGCCCGCCAACGGGGCCTACTTCCACGGTCACGTCGACGGCAAGTCCGGTGTCCGGCCCGGGCTGGACGTGTGGCTGACGCTGCACAACGGTGTCGACGCCGAGGGCCGGGAGATCGAGCCGTTCGCCGACGACCGGCTGCGACTGCTGCACTACGAGTCGTTCTCGGGCGAGGACTTCGTCCGCAAGTGGACCTCGATCCTCGCGGCGGGCCCGATGGTGAACTTCCGTCCGGTGCGTGAGCCCACCGCCGTCGCGCTGCGCACCCTGATCGCCAAGGGGCTCACCGAGGAGCAGGCGGCGCCGTACCTCATGCGGATCTTCGAGCGCACCACCGAGGACGACTTCGACACGCTCCGCGACCTCCGCCTGCTGGAGGAGGTCGACCCGACGCGGGGCACCCACACCCCCCAGCCGCTGCCCGAGGGCGCGCGCGAGCAGATCGACCAGGTCCTTGAGGCGCTGCGCACCGAACCGAAGCGGCCCTTCCACTCCGGGGAGCCGCCCGCGGAGGCGCGCAAGATCCTGGCCCGCGCCAGCGGTGACGAGGTCAGGGCAGGGCGAAGCTTCCTGCGTCGGTCCTGACGACCAGCCCGTCCGCGACCAGGCTGGCCAGGCAGCGGACCCGCTGCTCCTCCGGCGCCCAGGCCTCGTCGAGCCGGCTGCGGTGCACCGGGCCCTCGCTGTCCCGGAGCACGGCCAGCAACCGGCCACGGCACTGCCGGTCGGTGCCCGCCCAGGTCTGGACCTTGCGCGGCGGCCCGTCGTACGCCGGGTAGCCGGCCGCACGCCACGCGCAGGCGTCGGCGACGGGACAGGCCGCGCACCGCGGGTTGGCCGCGACGCAGACGAGGGCGCCGAGCTCCATGACCGCGACCGACCAGGTGGAGGCGGTGGGCTCGTCCATGGGCAGCAGCTCGATGCCCAGCTCCCGCTCCGCCTTCGTGACCGCTGCGGCCGGGAACTCCACCCCGGCCACCGCCCGGGCGAACACGCGCCGGACGTTGGTGTCGAGGACGACGTGTCGGCGGCCGTAGGCGAACGTGGCGATCGCGGCGGCGGTGTAGTCGCCGATGCCCGGGAGCGCGCGCAGGTGGTCGTACGACGGGGGCACCTCGCCGTCGTGCCGCTCCACGATGGCGCAGGCGGCCGCGTGCAGTCGCAGGGCGCGGCGTGGGTACCCCAGACGCCCCCAGGCGCGGACCGCTTCGCCGGCCGGCTCCGCGGCCAGGTCGGTGGGAGTCGGCCACCGGGTGAGCCACTGCTCGTGGACGGGGAGCACCCGGGCCACCGGAGTCTGCTGGAGCATGAACTCGGAAACCATCACCGACCAGGCAGAGGCCTCGGTCGAGCGCCACGGCAGCTCGCGCGCGTGGGCGTCGTACCAGCCCAGGACCGGATCGTGCAGCTCGCTCATCGCGACCATTCTGGGGCGTCCGGCGGGCCGGGACGACGCCGGGCCCGGGATCTCGTCGCGGCCCCGGTGTGGCATCCGGCCCGGGAGCGGTGCGCTCGTTAGCGTTGCCGCCATGACCTCGTCCCTCACCCGCGGCCCGCTCCCGGCCCGCGTGTACTGGACGCGGCGGATGCTCGTGCTCGGAACCGCGCTCCTGCTGGTCTTCGGCCTGGCCAGGCTGCTGACGGCCGGGAGCGACGGATCCTCCGGGCCGGAGCAGGCCGCGCAGGCGGCCGCCGACCAGACGTCCGCCCCGGCCTCGCCGTCGCCGACCGCGACCGCGACCGACAAGCCGGGCAAGCACCAGACCAAGCAGGCGCCCGTGCTGGCCGAGCCGGACGGCCCGTGCGAGGACCGGGACATCGCCGTCACCCCCGAGGTGAAGCGTCCGGTGGCCGGCCCGCGCGGGAGCGTCTTCGTCGTCCTGCGGCTGCGCACGCTGGAGGCCGAGGCCTGCACGTGGCGCGTCTCGAGGGACACGCTCACCCTGAAGATCTCGTCGGGCAAGGACGACATCTGGTCGAGCCGGCAGTGCCCCCGGGCGATACCGGCCCGTGAGGTCGTCGTCCGCAGCGCGGTCAGCACCACGGTGGGGGTGACCTGGAACGGCCGGCGCTCCGACGAGGACTGCTCGCGGCTGACCGAATGGGCGCTGCCGGGCTACTACCACGTCACCGTGGCCGCGCTGGCGGGCGAGCCGGCCGACGAGCAGTTCGAGTTGAAGGCGCCCACCGGGCCGGTCGTGACGACGACGCCGTCCCCGTCGGCGAAGCCGCACGGCGCCCGGCCCAGCGGCCGGCCGGTCGCCTCACCCTCGAGCTCGACCGACTGACCGACTGAGCGCCACCCCGGTCCCGGCGCAGGGCTCAGCGGGAGAGCTCAGACGTAGCGCTCGAGGATCGTCGACTCGGCCAGGCGGGACAGGCCCTCGCGCACGCTGCGGGCGCGCAGCTCACCGACACCCTCGACGGCCTGCAGGTCGTCGATGCCGGCCGAGAGCAGCTTCTGCAGGGTCCCGAAGTGGTCCACGAGCCGGTCCACGACCGACGTGGGCAGACGCGGCACCTTGGCGAGCAGCCGGTAGCCGCGAGGGGCCACCGCACCGTCGAGGTGCTCGCCGGTGCCCAGGCCCAGGGCCTTGGCCGCGGCAGCGGGGTCGACGAGCTCGGTGGGGGAGAGCGACTCGAGCCGCTTCAACAGCTCCTGGGGGCTCTTGGTGCGGCGCCCGGCGGGGAGGTAGTCGCGGATCACCAGCTCGCGCTCGGCGTCGACACCGGTGATGAGCTCCTCGAGCTGGAGCGAGAGCAGGCGGCCGTCGGTGCCGAGCTCGAGGACGTAGTCCTCGATCTCGCGGGCGATCCGGGTGACCATCTCGAGACGCTGGGCCACCACGGCCACGTCGCGCACGGTCACGAGGTCCTCGATCTCGAGGGCCGACAGCGTGCTGGCGACCTCGTCGAGGCGCAGCTTGTAGCGCTCGAGCGTCGCCAGTGCCTGGTTGGCGCGCGACAGGATCTGGCCGGAGTCCTCGAGCACGTGCCGGGTCTCGCCGACGTACGCCGCGATGATCTGCATCGACTGGGACACCGAGATCACCGGGAACCCGGTCTGGCGCGCCACCCGGTCGGCGGTGCGGTGCCGGGTGCCGGTCTCCTCGGAGGGGATGGTGTGGTCGGGCATCAGGTGGACCGCGGCGCGGTGGATCTTGGTGATGTCCTTGTCGATGATGATGCCGCCGTCCATCTTGGCCAGCTCGCGCAGCCCGGTGGCGGTGAACGGGACGTCGAGGGTGAAGCCCCCGGTCGACAGCGACTCGACGACCTTGTCCTGGCCGAGCACGATCAGGGCTCCGGTGCGGCCGCGCAGGATGCGTTCGAGGCCGTCGCGCAACGCAGTGCCCGGCGCGATCGAGGCCAGGGTCGCGCGCAGGCGCAACGTCTCGTCCGAGCGGTCCGTGCCCACCACTGCCGTGTCCTCCCCCTGCGCTGCGGCACAGGGCCGCGATGTCGTCAGTCTAGGGGACGCACCGCACGCTGCTCGCCCTTCGTGAGATGGAGCAGCCGCAGGGCGGACGCGATGTCCGGGACGTCGAGCACGCGCATGCCGTCGACGGTCCACGACTCGGGTGTCCGGCTGGCACGCCGGCCCGGTTCGACGGGGACCACGGCGACCCGGAAGCCGAGGCGGGCAGCCTCGGCGATGCGTTGCGGGAGGTCGCGGACGCGGCGCAGCTCGCCGGCCAGCCCGATCTCGCCCATCGCCACGACGCCGAGGGGAGCCGGGGTGCCGGTGGTCGCCGAGGCGAGGGCGACGGCCACGGCGAGGTCGCTGGCCGGCTCGTTGAGGCGGGCCCCGCCGACGGTGGAGGCGAAGACGTCGTGGGAGTGCAGGCGGATGCCGCAGTGCTGCTGCAGGACGGCCAGCACCATCGCGACGCGGGAGCTGTCCAGCCCGGAGGTCGTGCGCCGCGGACGCTCGGCCGCCGTGGGAGTGACCAGCGCCTGGACCTCGGCGAGCAGCGGCCGGCGACCCTCCATGGTGACGGCCACGCAGGTGCCCGGGACCTGGGCGTGGTGGTTCTCCACGAACAGGCCGGTCGGGTCGGTGACGGCGGTGATGCCCTCGGCGGAGAGGTCGAAGCAGCCGACCTCGTCGATCGGCCCGAAGCGGTTCTTCATGGCGCGGACCATCCGGAAGCGGGAGTTGCGGTCGCCCTCGAAGTGGAGCACGACGTCGACGACGTGCTCGAGGACCCGCGGACCGGCGATCGCGCCGTCCTTGGTGACGTGCCCGATCAGGACGATGGTGATGTTGCGCGTCTTGGCGACCCGGATCAGGGCGGCGGCGACCTCCTTGACCTGGGTGACCCCGCCGGGCACCCCGTCGACCCCCGAGGCGCCGATGGTCTGGATGGAGTCGACGACCAGCAGCGTCGGCCGGACCTGCTCGATGTGGGTGAGCACGGCGCCCAGGTCGGTCTCGGCGGCGAGGTAGAGCTCGTCGTGGACGCCCCCGGTGCGGTCGGCTCGCAGGCGGACCTGGGAGGCGGACTCCTCACCGGTGACGTAGAGGGTGCGGTGCTGGTAGCGCGCGGTCTGGGCGGCGACCTCGAGCAGCAGCGTGCTCTTCCCGACGCCCGGCTCGCCCGCCAGCAGGATCGCCGCGCCCGGGACCAGGCCGCCGCCGAGCACCCGGTCGAGCTCGGGCACCCCGCTGCTGCGGAACTGGGAGTCCTCCACCGACACCTGGCCGATCGGGACCGCGGGCCGGGTCACGGGGGCCGCTGCTGCCCGGGTGGCCGGCGCCGCGCTCTCGGCGACCGAGCCCCAGGCCTGGCACTCGCCGCAGCGGCCGACCCACTTGCCGGTCTCCCAGCCGCACTCGGTGCAGCGGAAGGCGGGGCGTGGGTTCTTCGACATGACGCAGACGCTAGGGGACGGCACCGACAACCTCTCGGCGGCGCCCGGGTGTGCACCCGAGGGCGACTCTCCGGGGAACCGGCGGCGCGCGGAGCGGATCGGTCGTTATGCTGGGGTTGGAACGATCAAGTGAGTCTGGAACGGGGTATGGGGTGTCGAGGATTCCCGGGCGTGTCCCGATGCTGCCGCCGACCCTCGCCGACGTCGCCGAGCTGGCCGGGGTCTCGCGGCAGACGGTCTCCAACGCCGTCAACAACCCCGACCTCCTGCGTGCCGACACCCTCGAGCGGGTGCAGCAGGCCATCGACGAGCTGGGCTACTCGCCCAACCGGGCTGCGCGCAACCTCCGCACCCGCGCCTCGCACCTGATCGGGCTGCGGATCAACCCCGCCCAGGAGGGCACCGCCAACGCCCTGATGGACCGCTTCGTGCACTCGCTCGTGGAGACCTCGCGTGAGGCCGGCTACCACGTCCTGCTCTTTGCCGGCGAGCTCGAGGACCCCCTGGCCGGCTACGACGACCTGCTGCGCTCCACCGCTGTGGACGCCTTCGTCGTCACCGACACCTACCTCGGCAACCCGCAGGCGACCTGGCTGGAGTCACGCCGGGCGCCGTTCGTCGCGTTCGGCCGCCCGTGGGACATGCCCGACGCGCGGCACCCGTGGGTCGACGTCGACAGTGCCGCCGGTTCCGACCTGGCCACGACCCACCTGCTCGACCGGGGGCACCAGCGGATCGCCTGGATCGGGTGGCGCAAGGACTCGTGGATCGGCGAGGACCGGCGGGCCGGCTGGAGTCGCGCCCTGCGCTCACGCGGTCTACCCACCACCGGTCTGGCGTCCCGTGTCGAGGACACGGTGGCGAGCGGGCGCGAGGCGAGCGCCGTGCTCCTCGACGAGGCGCAGCCCACCGCGTTCGTCTGCGCGTCCGACACCCTGGCCATGGGCGTGCTGCACACCTTGGCCGAGCGCGGGCTGGTCCCGGGTCGCGACGTGGCCGTCGTCGGCTTCGACGACTCCCAGGTCGCGCAGGTCGTCCCGCCCGGCCTCACCTCGGTGCGCCAGCCGCTCGAGGAGGTCGCGGTCGAGGTCGTCAAGGCGCTCGAGGGGCTGCTCGGCCACCCGCCGTACGTCGGCCCGGGGGTGCTGCTCACTCCCACGCTCGCGGTCCGCGGCTCGAGCTGAGGACTGCTGGGTTCCCCGGTCAACCGGGGAATCCTGATGTTCTCAGCCGAAGGATCGGCCGAGAACATCAGGGACTGCCTGAGAAGTGGCCCTCAGATCAGAACGCCTTCGACCACAGGTTCACGGCGTAGTCGACCTCGGTGCCCTCGTGCCCGGCGATGATCTCCTCGGCGACGGACGGGTTGAACTCGATGCGGACCACGCTCTCCAGGTCGGCGCGGGAGCCGAACGACCAGCGGATGTCGACCGGGGTGCGCGACCAGCCCCGCAGTGACCAGAACCGCTCCACGGTGACGGGGTTCACCTCGGGGTAGCCCCGCCGGAACCATCCCCCGAACGTCGAGCGGGTGGGGTCGTTGTCGATCACGAACGCGGTGCCGCCGCGGCGTACGACACGGTCGAGCTCGGCCAGCCCGGGCTCGCAGCCGGGGCCGAAGAAGTAGGCCCACCGTGCGTGCACGACGTCGACCGAGGCGTCCGGGACGGGGATCGACTGGGCGGTGCCCTGCAGCACATTGACGTTCGCGCACGAGCGGGTACGACGCCGGGCGAGCGCCACCAGGTCGGGGTGCGGCTCGACGCCGGTCACCGACGAGGCCGCGACCGCGAAGTGCGGCAGGTGGAAGCCGGTCCCGCAGCCGACGTCCAGGACGGTCCGCCCGGACCAGCCACCGTCGCCGAGGAGCGCGGTCATCGCGGACTCGAGGTGACCCTCGGGGTCGACCGCCCGGTTCTCGGTCTCGTACGTCGCGGTGTGGTGCCAGATGTTGGGGCTGGGCCGTGCTCCGGGGCTGGGACTCGACAAGGTCGAGCCGCGGCTAGAGCCGGACCAGTCCGTGGGGCGTCTGGAACAGTGCCGCGATGATGCCCGGCGTGCCGTGCGGGGCGACCCACTCGACCTTCACGTCCTCCAGCGGGGCCTCGACCGTCTCGCCGAGCCACTCGCTGACGCGCCTCGGGTCGCCGGCGATCTCCAGGCAGGCCAGGGAGTACGCGGGGTCCGCGCCCTGGCTCGGGTGGAGCTCGGCGGGGCTGTCCCACTCGATGAAGAACGGCAGCTGCGGGTCGGCGATGAGGCCGTTGACACCGATCTGCTTCCAGCTCAGCGCGGTGCCGTCGGGACGGTGCCGGCTGCCCTTGGCTGCCTCACGGCCGAGCCGCTTCTCGACCCGGCCGATGTCGTCGACCGCGACGACCCAGCCGAGCCAGCCGCCGCCGAGGGCGGAGCGGGCACGCACGGCCTGGCCGAACGGGGCCTTGTCCGACGCCGGGTGATCGAGCACCTCGACGATCTCGAGGTAGGTCCGGTCAGCCAGCGGCAGGATCATGTTGCGGGTGCCGAAGCGCGGGTGCACGCCTCCGTCGATGAAGTCTCTGCCGAGCAGTCCCCCGATGCGTTGGGCGGTGCTGGCGAGGCCATCCGGTCCTGCCGCGTAAGAAAGATGGTCCAGGCGCATGTCAAGCATTCTCGACAATCTTCCGGAGGTGCTTGACATCGGGGTCCAGATCTCTTGACGTCGAGACTGTTGCCGAGCGTCGCGCGCCCCGGGCAGAGGGCCGGCGCAGGGGTCAGTGCGGGTCGGCGGGGTGCAGCGCGAGCGCCGAGCGGGACCGCACGTGGGCCTCGCAGTGCCGCACCAGCTCGTCGTACGCCGGCTTGCCCATCAGCTCGGTGAGCTCCGCCTCGTGGGTGACGAAGACGGGCTCGAGCGCCACGTGGGCCTCGGTGTTGCCCGAGCAGTACCAGTCGAGGTCGTGGCCGCCGGGACCCCAGCCGCGGCGGTCGTACTCGCCGATCGAGACCTCGGTGTACGTCGTCCCGTCCTGGCGCTCGACGTTGCGGAACGTCCGGCGGATGGGCAGCTGCCAGCAGACGTCCGGCTTGGTCTCCAGCGGGTTGCGCCCCTGCTGGAGCGCGAGCCCGTGCAGCGCGCAGCCGGCTCCGCCCTGCCCGTTCGGCGGAGCGAAGTCGGCGCGGTTGTGGAAGACGCAGGCGCTCTGGCCGTCGACCTCGACGGTGCGGGTCTTGCGCTCGCCGTCCTCGTCGGTCTCGATCCAGTCGCGCTTGCGCACCTTGCCCTGCGGGCGGAACTGCCAGGTGTCCGCGTCGAGCTGGTCGACGTACGACGCCACCCGGCGCTCGTCGTCCTTGTCGGCGAAGTGGGCCCCGAGCGTGCAGCAGCCGGTGTCCGGCGCGGTCTCGTAGATGCCCTGGCATCCCTGCCCGAAGATGCACATGAAGCTCGACGTGAGCCAGGTCAGGTCACAGCGCAGGACCTGGGACTCGTCCGCGGGGTCCACGAACTCGATGAAGGCACGCGGAAAGACAAGGTCGACTTCGGGCACACCCCCAGCCTACGGCCCGGGTAGTTTGGTGCCATGCGTCTGGGCGTTCTCGACATCGGCTCCAACACGGGGCACCTGCTCGTCGTGGATGCCCACGGAGGTGCGGCGCCCCTGCCCGCCTACTCCTACAAGGAGCCGCTGCGCCTGGCCGAGCACCTGATCGAGGGCGGGCCCGACGACGGAGCCGTGTCGCAGGCGGGGATCGACGCGCTCACCGCGTTCACCGCGCAGGCCCTGGTCGTCGCCGAGGACAAGGGCTGCGAGGACATGCTGGCCTTCGCCACGTCCGCGGTGCGCGACGCCGTCAACTCCGACAGCGTCCTGGACCACGTCCACGAGCGCACCGGCGTCCGGATCCAGGTGCTGTCCGGCGAGGACGAGGCGCGGCTGACGTTCCTCGCCGTACGCCGCTGGTTCGGCTGGTCGGCCGGCCGGCTGGCCGTCTTCGACATCGGCGGCGGGTCGCTGGAGATCGCGGGCGGGTCCGACGAGGCCCCGGACGTCGCCTGGTCGCTCCCGCTCGGTGCGGGACGCCTGGCCCGGCAGTTCTTCGGTGGTGGCCCGCCCGACGACGAGGCGATCCGCGGGCTGCGCAAGCAGATCCGGACCGCGATCGCCCGCGACGCCAGGCACCTGCTGCGCGCGGGCGCCCCCGACCACGCGGCGGCGACCTCGAAGACCTTCCGCTCGCTGGGGCGGATCTGCGGGGCCGCGCCCTCGGGCGACGGCCCGCTGGTGCCGCGCCTGCTCCGGCAGGACGACCTGGCCGAGTGGCTCCCCAAGCTGATCGCCATGTCCGCGGAGGAGCTCGCCGCGCTGCCCGGTGTCTCGCCGAGCCGGACCCACCAGATCGTCCCGGGCGCGCTCGTCGCGGAGGCGGTCATGGACATCTTCGACCTCGCGATGCTCGAGATCTGCCCGTGGGCGCTGCGCGAAGGTGTGATCCTCGAACGCCTCGACCAGATCAGCGTGCTGGGCTGACGTGGCTCCCCGCATCGGTCTCTCCACCGCCTCGGTCTACCCCGAGTCGTCGGCACACGCCTTCGGCTACGCCGCCCTGCTCGGCTACGACGCCGTCGAGGTCATGGTCGGCATCGACGCGCTGAGCCAGCAGACGTCGGCCGTCAAGCAGCTGGCCGAGCACCACGAGATCCCGGTCTCCGCGATCCACGCGCCGTGCCTGCTGTTCACCCAGCGGGTGTGGGGGACCGAGCCCTGGGGCAAGCTCGAGCGCTCGGCGGAGATGGCGGCCGCGGTCGGCGCCGAGGTGGTCGTCGTACACCCCCCGTTCCGCTGGCAGCGGGACTACGCTCGCGACTTCGTCAACGGCATCGCCGCCCTGGAGGAGTCCACGGGGATCGCGTTCGCGGTCGAGAACATGTACCCCTGGCGGGCCTCCTCGCGCCGGGGCATGGAGATGTACCTCCCCGGCTGGGACCCCTCCTCCGAGCCCTACGCCAACACCACGATCGACCTCTCGCACGCGGCGATCGCCAAGTCCGACCCGATCCTGATGGCCAAGCGCCTCGGCGGCCGGCTGCGGCACATCCACCTCACCGACGGCACGGGCTCGGCCAAGGACGAGCACCTCGTCCCGGGGCGGGGGGCGATGGGCGCCGCCTCCTTCCTGCGCCACCTGACCCGCACGGAGTTCGCAGGGGAGATCGTCGTCGAGATCAACACGCGCCGGTGCGGCAGCCGCGAGGAGCGCGAGCGCGACCTGCTCGAGTCGCTCGACTTCGCGCGCGAGCACCTCGTCGTGACGACCCCGTGAGCAAGCCGTGAGCAGCCCATGAACCACGCCGTCGAGGTGCGCGACCTGACCGTCGTCCGCGGCGGCCAGGAGGTGCTGCGCCGGCTCGACCTCACCATCGGGGGCGGCGTGACCGGACTGCTCGGCCCCTCCGGCTGCGGGAAGTCCACGCTGATGCGCGCCCTGGTGGGGGTCCAGCGGCTGGTCGGGGGCAGGGTCGGCGTGTTCGGCGAGGAGGCCGGCAGCGCTGTGCTCCGCGACCGGATCGGCTACGTCACCCAGGCCGCCAGCGTGTACGACGACCTCACCGTCGCCGAGAACCTCACCTTCTTCGCCCGGGTGCTCGGCGTCGGCCGGGCCGAGGTCGACGGCTCGCTCGAGGCCGTCGACCTGACCGGTCAGCGCGACCAGGTGGTGGGCCGGCTCTCCGGCGGGCAGCGATCACGGGTGAGCCTGGCCGTCGCGCTGCTCAAGAGGCCGGACCTGTTGGTCCTCGACGAGCCCACGGTCGGGCTCGACCCGGTGCTGCGTCGCGACCTCTGGGCGCTCTTCCACCGGCTCGCCGACGACGGGGCGGCGGTCTTCGTCTCGAGCCACGTCATGGACGAGGCCGACCGCTGCGACCGGCTGCTGCTCATGCGGGAGGGCAGGATCATCGCCGACGGCAGTCCGGCCGAGATCAGGCGGACGACCGGGGCCCAGGACATCGAGGCGGCGTTCCTCGCGATCGTCGAGGGCGACGACGCATGAACCCCCGCATCACGCTGGCGGTCGCGGGCCGGGTCCTGGTCCAGCTCCGTCGCGACCACCGCACCCTGGCGATGCTGCTCGTGCTGCCCTGCGTGCTGATCACCCTGCTCTGGTGGATGTACGAAGCCTCCGCGCCGAGCCTGTTCGACCGGATCGGGCCGGCCCTGCTCGCGATCTTCCCGGTCATCGTGATGTTCCTGGTCACGAGCGTGACCACGCTGCGCGAGCGGTCCAGCGGAACCCTCGAGCGGCTGCTCGCGATGCCGATGGGCAAGCTCGACTTCCTGGTCGGCTACGCCCTCGCGTTCGGGCTGGTCGCCGCCGTCCAGTCCGTGCTCGCGGTCGGGATCAGCGTGGGGCTCCTCGGGCTCGACGTGCAGGGCCCGATCTGGCTGCTGACCACGGTGGCGGTCGTGGACGCGGTGCTGGGCACCGCGATGGGGCTCTTCGTGTCGGCGTTCGCCCAGACCGAGTTCCAGGCCGTGCAGTTCATGCCGGCCCTGCTGATCCCGCAGCTGCTCCTGTGTGGCCTGTTCGTCCCGCGCGAGCTGCTCCCCGACGTGCTGGAGACCGTGAGCAACCTGCTGCCGCTCTCGTACGCCGTCGACGCCATGCAGCACCTCACCCGCAGCGCCAGCACGGGGGAGGTCTGGCAGGACGTCGCGGTCGTGGCCGGGTTCGCCCTGGCCGGTCTCGCCCTCGGCGCTGCCACGCTCCGGCGGCGTACGGCGTAGCCTGTGGGTGCTCCGCTGGAGGTCAGCCGGGCACCGATTCGGGAGGAACGTTGTCTTTGCTCCGTCAGCCGCTGCTGCTCGTCGCACGCAGTGAGCGGATCAAGAAGCTCGTCAGCACGATGCCGGTCTCGGCGGGCATCGTCAGCAGCTACGTCCCCGGCGAGACCACCGCGTCCGCCGTCGAGGCGAGCGCAGCACTGGTCGACGACGGGCTGCGGGTGACCCTCGACTTCCTCGGCGAGGACACCCTCGACGCCGAGCAGGCCGACGCCACCGTCGCGGCGTACCTCGACGTGCTCACCCAGCTCTCCGCCCGGGGCCTGACCCGCAACGCCGAGGTCTCGGTGAAGCTCTCGGCGATCGGCCAGGCGCTGCCCGACAACGGCGACAAGATCGCGCTCGAGAACGCCCGCACGATCTGCCGGGCCGCGCGCAACGCCGGCACCACGGTCACCCTCGACATGGAGGACCACACCACGACCGACTCGACGCTGGCGATCCTGCGGGACCTGCGCAAGGACTTCCCCGAGACCGGTGCCGTGCTCCAGGCCTACCTCCACCGCACCGAGGCCGACTGCCGCGCGCTGGCCTACGAGGGCTCGCGGGTCCGGCTGTGCAAGGGCGCCTACAAGGAGCCCGAGTCGGTGGCCTTCCAGAGCCGGCTCGACGTCGACAAGTCCTACGTCCGCTGCCTCAAGGTGCTGCTGGCCGGCCAGGGTTACCCGATGATCGCCACCCACGACCCGCGGATGGTCGAGATCGCGTCGTCGCTGGCGAGCCGCTACGGCCGGGTACAGGGCTCCTACGAGTACCAGATGCTCTTCGGCATCCGTCCCGAGGAGCAGAAGCGGCTGGCCTCGGCCGGCGAGACGATGCGCGTCTACCTGCCCTATGGCGTCGAGTGGTACGGCTACCTCATGAGACGTCTCGCGGAGCGTCCCCAGAACCTGTCATTCTTCGTGAAGTCCCTGATCTCCAAGAAGTAGGCCCCAGGAAAGGGCAGAGTCATGGCAGAGCAGGCGCAGACCGCCATCCTCGGCGCCGGAGTGATGGGCGAGACCCTCCTCTCCGGCCTGGTCCGGGCCGGTCGCCGGGTCGACAAGCTGCTCGTCGGCGAGAAGCGGCCCGAACGCGCCCGTGAGCTCGAGGAGAGGTACGGCGTCGCCGTCGTCTCCAACCGCGAGGCGGCCCGCAAGGCCGACACCCTCGCCCTGGTGGTCAAGCCCCAGGACATGGGCGACCTGCTGGACGAGATCGCGTCCGAGCTGCGGCCCGGCCAGCTGATCGTCTCGCTGGCGGCCGGCATCACCACCGGGTTCATCGAGTCGCGCGTGCCCGAGGGTGTCGCCGTGGTGCGCGTCATGCCCAACACCCCGGCACTCGTCGACGAGGGCATGGCCGCCATCTCGCCCGGCTCGCACTGCGACGAGGACCACCTCGCCGAGGCCGAGTCGCTGATGGCGTCGGTCGGCAAGGTGCTGCGGATCCCCGAGCGTCAGCAGGACGCCGTGACCGCGATCTCGGGCTCGGGGCCCGCCTACATCTACTTCGTCGTCGAGTCGATGATCGAGGCCGGTGTCCACCTCGGCCTCCCGCGCGCCACGGCCACCGACCTGGTCGTCCAGACCCTGGTGGGCTCGGCCAAGATGCTCCGCGAGACCGGGACCCACCCCGTCGTGCTGCGCGAGCAGGTGACCTCGCCGGCCGGCACCACCGCGGCCGCGCTGCGCGAGCTGGAGATCCACAAGGTCCGCGCCGCGTTCCTGGCCGCGATGGAGGCCGCGCGCGACCGGTCTCGTGCGCTCGCCGAGGGATCCTGACCGCTGGGGTGACCTCGTGGCGATCCGGGCGCCGGACGTCATACGGGAGGTGGCCCCTGACCCTCGATTCGTATGACGTCCCGGGAGAGGGGGCGGCTGCGAGACTGGTCCGATGGAGATCTACCGCACGCCCGAGGACCGATTCGCAGGCCTGTCCGACTTCCCCTGGGAGCCGCAGTACGCCGACGTCCCCGACCCGGACGGCGGCACGTTGCGGATGGCGTACGTCGAGGCCGGCCCCGCCGACGGGCCGGTGGCGCTGCTGCTCCACGGCGAGCCGACCTGGTCCTACCTCTACCGCCACGTCATGGCGACGCTCGCCGAGGGCGGCATCCGCTCGGTGGCGGTGGACCTCGTCGGCTTCGGCCGGTCCGACAAGCCGCTGCACGCCGAGGACCACACCTTCGCGCGGCACGTCGAGTGGGTGCGCGCGCTGGTGCTCGACCGGCTCGGCCTGCGCGACCTCACCCTCGTCGGGCAGGACTGGGGCGGCCTGATCGGTCTCCGACTGGTCGCCGAGCACCCGGACCGCTTCGCCCGGGTGGTGGCCGCCAACACCGGGCTCCCGACCGGCGACCACGACATGCCCGAGGTGTGGTGGATGTTCCGCCACGCGGTCGAGAAGGCGGAGACGCTCGACGTGGGCCGGCTGGTGGCCGCCGGCTGCGTCCGCGGGCTCGCCGACAGCGTCCGGGCGGCGTACGACGCGCCGTTCCCCGACGAGGCGTCCAAGGCAGGGCCCCGGGTGATGCCGACCCTGGTGCCGACCCGTCCCGACGACCCGGCCACCGAGGCCAACCGTGCGGCCTGGGCGGTCCTCATGGGCTGGGACAAGCCGTTCCTGACCGCGTTCAGCGACGGCGACCCGATCACCGGGGCGATGGCGCCGATCATCCGCAAGCTCGTCCCGGGCGCCGAGGGCCTCGAGCACCCGGTGATCGAGCGGGCCGGGCACTTCCTCCAGGAGGACGCCGGTGAGGACCTCGGCCGGGTGGTCGCCGAGTTCATCCGCTCCTGAGCCCGTGGGATCGAGGACAGCGGTGATCTGACGTCACCCGGTGACGTCAGATCACCGCTGTCCCGCTCTCACCCCAGCCCGATCGCAGCCTCGGCAGCGGCCAGCACGGGGGCGGTCACCTCGCGGCAGCGTTGCGCACCCGCGGCGAAGACCCGCGTCGCGTGGCCGGGGTCGGCCGCGAGGTCGGCGTACCTCTTCTGGATCGGCTCGAGCTCGGCCACCACCGCGTCCGTGACCGCCTGCTTGAGGGCGCCGTAGGTCGTGAGGCCGTCGGCGGAGCCGCCGCACGCCGCCAGTACGTCGAGCAGGTTGGTGACGCCCGGCTTGGTGGCCCGGTCCGAACGCACCGCACCCGGTCCGGCCTCCGAGTCCGTCACCGCCCGCGCCACCTTGCGTCGTACGACGTCGGGCGGGTCGAGCAGGTGGATGATCCCCGAGCCGTCCACGTGGGACTTCCCCATCTTGGTGGTGGGGTCGGCGAGGTCCATGACCCTGGCGCCGGACGCCGGGGTGGTGATCTCGGGGACGGTGAAGACCTGCCCGTAGGCCTGGTTGAACCGCAGCGCGAGGTCACGGGTGAGCTCGACGTGCTGGCGCTGGTCGTCACCGACCGGGACCTGGGTCGGCCGGTAGAGCAGGATGTCGGCCGCCATCAGGGTGGGGTAGGTGTAGAGCGAGACCCGCGTCGCCGGCCGGCCGCGCCCCTTCTCCTTGAACTGGATCATCCGGTTCAGCTCGCCGGTGTGGGCGGTGCACTCCAGCAGATAGGCCAGCTGGGCGTGGGCGGGGACCCGGCTCTGCACGAACAGCGTCGACTCGTCGAGACCGGCGGCCAGCAGCAGCGTGGCCATCTCGCGGAGATGGCCACGCAGGGCGGAGGGCTCGTGGGAGACCGTGAGGGCGTGCAGGTCGGCGATGCCGTAGAAGCAGTCGGATCCGGCCTGGGCGGCGGCCATCGGACGCAGCGCACCGAGCAGGTTGCCGAGGGTGAGCCGCCCGGTGGGCTTGAGCAGGGAGAGCCGACGGTCGGCAGGGGGAGTGGCGGGGCTGGGAGGGGGAGTGGTGCTGGTCATGTGGTGCTCCTGGGTGAGGGCCCACGGGTCGACCGGTGCACACATGCAAACGGCCGCCCGAGGGCGGCCGTGTGAAGTCGTGCTTCGAACAGGGACGCCGGTCAGGCGGCCCACCAGCTGGTCGTGAGGTTGTTCAGCACCCATCCATCATGGCACGGCCCAGCCCGTGGCGCGCCGGGTCGTGGCGAGGCCGGGACGGGTAGCGTTCATGACATGCCCGTGTGCCCCGGACCTGCGACGGTCGTCTTCGACCCCAGCCTCACGGAGTACGACTTCGGTGCCGCCCACCCGATGTCTCCGGTCCGGGTCGACCTGACCATGCGGCTGGCCGACGAGCTGGGCGTGCTGCGCAACGGCCTGCGGCTCGTGGACGCGCCGATGGCCAGCCTGGACCAGATCGCCACCGTCCACTCCCCGTCCTTCATCGAGGCCGTCACGCGGGTCGGCACCACCCCCGGCGGGTACGACGAGCTGCACGGCCTCGGCACCGACGACAACCCGGCCTTCGAGGGGATGCACCACGCGGCCGCCCACGTGGTGGGCGCCAGCGTCGAGGCGTTCCGGCAGGTCTGGACCGGTGAGAGCCTCCACTCCGCCAACATCACGGGCGGCCTGCACCACGCGATGCGCGACCGCGCGAGCGGGTTCTGCATCTACAACGACGTCGCGGTGGGAATCCAGTACCTCCTCGACCAGGGCGCCCAGCGGGTCGCCTACGTCGACGTGGACGTCCACCACGGCGACGGGGTCGAGCGGATCTTCTGGGACGACCCGCGGGTGCTGACCATCAGCCTGCACGAGACCGGCCAGATGCTCTTCCCGGGCACCGGCTTCCCGAACGACGTGGGCGGGGACGAGGCCCGGGGCACCGCGGTCAACGTGGCGCTCCCGCCCGGCACCGCCGATGCGGGCTGGCTGCGGGCCTTCCATGCCGTGGTCCCTCCGCTGCTGCGTGAGTTCGCGCCGGAGGTGCTGGTCACCCAGCAGGGCTGCGACTCCCACATCGAGGACCCGCTCGCCCACCTGATGCTGACCGTCGACGGTCAGCGGGCGACGTACCTCGCCCTGCACGACCTGGCCCACGAGGTCGCCGGCGGGCGCTGGGTCGTCACCGGTGGCGGCGGCTACGCCCTGGTCGAGGTCGTGCCCCGCGCCTGGACCCACCTGCTGGCGATCGTCGGTGGTCACCCGCTCGACCCCCGGACCGAGACCCCTGACGGCTGGCGCGACCACGTGCGCCACTCGCTCGGTCGTACGGCGCCGCACCGGCTCACCGACGGGCGTACGCCGGCCTACCGGGACTGGTCGGAGGGCTACGACCCCAACACCTGGCTGGACCGTGCGATCCACGCGACGCGGACGGAGATCTTCCCGCTGCACGGCCTTGACCCGCTGCCATGAACGGGTCAAGGTAAAGATCCAACGGAGAAATCAAGGGGACACGCCGGAGTCTCATAAGTTTCACGAGGCAACCTCTTCCCCATGAGTCACATCAGGCTCTATTCTCACCGTGCGTGACGCGTGCAATCACCGGCGGGGAAGCCGGTGGCGCGTCGCAAAGAAAGTCGGTGCACGATGGCTACCAACTCGTCCGGGGATCTCTCCGAGTCGAAGTTTCTGACCGTTGCCGAGGTGGCCGCGATGATGCGCGTCTCCAAGATGACCGTCTACCGTCTGGTCCACAACGGCGAGCTGCCCGCGGTGCGCGTGGGTCGCTCGTTCCGGGTCCTGGAGAAGGACGTGGACGACTACCTGCGCAAGAGCTTCTACAACGCGGGCTGACGCGCGCGCCGACTCGAGTCCGACTCCACGCCTGACCACCTGACGGAACGCGCACCACTGGCGACCGCGCAGGTCGACGGGTTTCTCGGGGGGTCCTGCCTCTCACACTGCGAACCACCGGACCTCGGATTCTGCTGCCCGTGCAACGCCCGATAGGCTGTGCGGGTCCTCCGGGCTTCCCGGAGCGACCCAAGCTCTGTGAAAGGTTTCCCGTGGGTTCTGTCATCAAGAAGCGGCGCAAGCGCATGGCCAAGAAGAAGCACCGCAAGCTGCTGAAGAAGACGCGCGTCCAGCGCCGCAAGCTCGGGAAGTAGCTCCGGGTCTCTCTCATGAGCTCGGGGGGCAGGGTCGTTCTCGTCACCGGGGTCTCTCGAGACCTCGGCCGGCGGTTCGCGCGCGCCGTGGCGAACAACCCTGCCGTCGACCGGGTGATCGGCGTCGATGTCGTGCCGCCTCGCGGTGACATCGGCGACGTCTCCTTCATCCGCGCCGACATCCGCAACCCGGTCATCGCGAAGGTCATCGCGAAGGAGGACGTCGACACCGTCGTCCACATGAGCGTGATCGCGACCCCTGGCTCCGCCGGCGGCCGCAACACGATGAAAGAGCTCAACGTCATCGGGACGATGCAGCTCCTCGCGGCGTGCCAGAAGGCGCCGAGCCTGCAGAACCTCGTGGTCAAGTCGACGACGACGGTCTACGGCGCGAGCAGTCGCGACCCGGCGATGTTCCGCGAGGACATGGAGCCGCGCCGCGCTCCTCGGGCCGGCTACGCCAAGGATGTCGCGGAGATCGAGGGCTACGTCCGTGGGTTCGCCCGCCGGCGACCCGACGTGCGCGTGACGCTGCTGCGCGCGGCCAACGTGATCGGCCCCCACGTCACGAGCCCGATCACGTCGTACTTCCGCCTCCCGGTGCTGCCCACGGTGCTCGGCCACGACCCGCGACTGCAGTTCCTCCACGAGCGGGACCTCCTGGCCGTGCTCCAGCACTCCGTGACCAACGACGTGCCCGGCACGTTCAACGTGGCCGGTGACGGGATCCTGATGCTCTCGCAGGCGATCCGCCGCCTCCAGCGGCCCTCGGTCCCGATGCCGGCGGCTGCCGTCGGCGGCCTGGGATCCTTGCTGAAGTCCGCGCGGCTGGCCGAGTTCTCGCCCGAGCAGCTGGGCTTCCTCACCTACGGGCGCGGGGTCGACACCACCCGGATGCGCGAGGTGCTCGAGTTCCACCCGGCCTTCACCACCGCCGAGGCGTTCGCCGACTTCGGCTCCCTGCTCCCGCCGACCGGCGGCCGCTCGGAGCGGGTGCTGGCCGGCATCGCCCGCGCACTGCCCGCACCGCCCCCTGCAGGAGAGTCGGTTGGACCACACCATGGGTGACGCCGAGATCATTCCGATCGGCACGCGGGGCAAGCCCGGCCGTGGGACGGGCAAGCAGCCGTCCTCGGCCGCGCGCAGCCTGGCCCCGGGGGCCAGGCCGAAGCCGGCCACCGGGCCCGCCACGCCCGCGAGCCGCAAGCAGGCCGCCCCGCACGACACGGAGACCGGGCCGGAGCCCGTGACCGGGGAGCGCCCTCCCGTCACCACGCACGAGCGGGCCCCGCTCGCCGGCATCCCCGTCGGAGACTGGCTCTCCGCCTTCCAGCACGCCGCCCGCGAGGTCTTCGGCGAACAGTGGGAGCCGCAGCTCGCGCGCTTCCTCGCCTTCCTGCGTCGCCGGCTCACGGGTGACTACGTCGTCGACGAGTACGGCTTCGACCAGGAGATCACCCAGCGCTTCCTGATGGCGGCGCTGCGTCCGATCGCCCAGAAGTGGTTCCGCATCGAGGTGCGGGGCGTCGAGAACATCCCCACCGAGGGTGGGGCGCTGGTGGTCTCCAACCACTCCGGCACGATCCCGGTCGACGGCCTGATGACGATGGTGTCGATCCACGACCACACCGGCCGCTTCCTGCGGCCGCTGGGTGCCGACCTCGTGTTCAAGCTGCCGGTCGTCAGCACCATGGCCCGCAAGGGCGGTGCCACGCTGGCCTGCACCGAGGACGCCGAGCGGATGCTCAGCGGAGGCGAGCTCGTCGGGGTCTGGCCGGAGGGCTTCAAGGGGATCGGCAAGCCGTACTCCGACCGCTACAAGCTCCAGCGTTTCGGCCGCGGCGGCTTCGTGGCCGCTGCGCTGCGCACCGGCGTGCCGATCGTGCCGCTGTCGGTGGTGGGGGCCGAGGAGATCTTCCCGCTGGTCGGCAACGTGCCCTCGCTGGCCCGCCTGCTCGGGATCCCCTACATCCCGATCACACCGTTCTTCCCGCTGCTCGGCCCCCTGGGCATGGTGCCGTTGCCCTCGAAGTGGCTGCTGGAGTTCGGGGAGCCGATCCGCACCGACGACTACGAGCCCGGCGCGGCCGACGACCCGATGCTGGTCTTCAACGTGACCGACCAGGTGCGCGAGACGATCCAGCAGACGCTCTACTCGCTGCTCATGAAGCGGCAGTCGGTCTTCCGCTGAGGGCTCTCCCCTCGGGGTGATCGCCGCGCCCGGGTGTGGCGCGGGCGCGAGGCTCAGGGAGCCAGCGGGTCCGTGACGCCGTCGACGACCTTGCCGAGGCCGTCCACGGTGTCATCCACCGTGTCACCCACGTCGGGCAGCGTCGGGTTCGACGTCGGCTGCGAGTCGCCGCCGCCGGTCAGGCCCTCGGTCAGGGTGCCGATCGGGTCGTCCGCCCCGCCGTCACCGGGCTGGGGGTTCGTGGTGGGGCCGCCGTCGTCCGTCGGGTCCAGCACGCTGCCGGGCGGCAGGGTCTCACCATCGACGGTCGGCACCTGCGGGTCGCCGGTCTCGCCGGCGCTCGAGCCGTCCCGGTGCTTGCCGGGGGTCTGCGAGATCGACCCGGCGGTGGCGGCGTCGGTCCCCGCCGAGACCGGGGCGAAGACGGGCGGGACCTCGGTGATGCCCTTGCCGCCGCAGTCCGGGCAGGCCTGCTGGGCCGCGGCGTCGATCTGGAAGAGGACCTGGGCGGCGTGCAGGAGCTCGTCGCGGGCCTCGGCGGGCACCAGCGGCTCCAGCGCCTGGAGCTCGTCGAGGCTGGACGCGGTGAAGTCGCGCAGCTCGGAGACCGAACCCTGGTGGCCGTTCTGGGCGTAGTCGGACAGCAGCAGGTCGGAGGCCTGGGCGGCCTGGTCGGTGAACGTGTTGAGCGTGTCGGCGATCGCGCCTGTGTCCTTCAGGTCGCCACCGCGGCTGAGCGCGCCGGCCTCGTCGAGACGACCTGAGGCGTTGGCGAGCAGGGCCTCGCCCTTCTGGCCCTCGCCGACGCTGACGCCGGTCTGGACGTTCTCGATGGCGCGCTTGACGGGGTAGAGGACATCTCCGGGCAGTGCGCTCTGCGCGGCCATCGCCATCGACGTCGTGGCGCCCACGAGGGCAAAGCCACCGACGGCCGCGGCGATCCGGCGGTCGCGCCTGCTGCGGCGCGGCGGCAGGCTCAACCGGGCGGTCTCGCCGGGTGCCAGCGCGGTGTCGGCGGCGTCCATCAGCCGCTCTCGCAGGCTGGCGACGAACTCGGGCCGGGCCTCCACGGCGGGGGTGGAGCGCAGGGCGCCGACCAGCTCGAGGAGGTCGGTGAGACGCGCGTCGCGGGAGTCGCCGGTCGAGGGGTCCTCGACCAGTGCTGCGAACTCCTCGGCGCGTCGTCGCGCCGCGAACACGGGTGTCATCGTTTCCGTCCTGTCATCACGTCGTGCGTCCCGCTCCCGTGGTGGAGCGTCGACGTGAACTCCAACGACCCGCGGGCGCAGGAGGTTACGGCGTGGCTCGCACGCGTCGTCGAGGTGTCACACATGGCGCTCATCAGTCCCGGATCCCGTCGGGCATCAGCTTGGCCAGGTTGCGTACGCCGCGGAGCTGGAGCTGCTTGACGGCCCCGTCGCTGCGACCCAGCACGGCGGCGGTCTCGGCGATGCTCATGCCCTGCAGGAAGCGCATGATCAGGCAGTCACGCTGCTCGTCGGGCAGCTCCTTGAGGGCGCGCAGCAGGATCTCGTTGGTCAGTCCCGCCAGCACCGAGGACTCGGGACCCTCGGTCGCGTCGTCGTGCAGCCCCATGTCCTCGGTGGTGAGCTCGAGGCGGGTGCGACCGGCCTTGAAGTGGTCGGTCGCGAGGTTGCGGGCGATGGTCATCAGCCAGGCGCCGAAGTCCTTGCCCTGCCACCGGAAGTTGGTCATGCTCCGCAGCGCCCGGAAGAACGTCTCCGAGGTGAGGTCCTCGGCCAGGGTCGTGGAGCGGGTCCGGTAGAAGAGGAACCGGTAGACCGAGCCCTGGTAGTGGTCGTAGAGCAGGCCGAACGCCTCGGAGTCGCCCGCGCGGGCGAGCTCGACGAGCGCGATCAGGCGGGTGCGGTCCGCCTCGGACTCCTCCGAGGAGGTGGCCAGGTCGGCATCGTCGAAGCGGCCGGGTCCGCCGTCACCGCCGGCACTGCCGGCCGGGGAGTCGAGACCGCCGGCGGGGAGCGTCTCGGTGAGCAGCACGACGGGGCCGCCCGCAAGGGCGACCTGGTCGTTGAGCAGGATCTGGGCGACAGCAGCGCGGAGAGCGTCCAGCCCCCGCGCGGCATCGAACCCGTCCCATGGCGTCTTGATGAGGCCCTCCCGGTCAGCTTCCCCCGAAGCCTCCGTCATGGTAGGGCCCGGGCATGCGCGCTGGGAACAGTTCGCCGGCAAAAGGTGGCCCACGCCACGTTGGTAAAGGATGGGTGAAGGAGTGGGTGCCGCGCCGGTCAGTGGCGGCGGCCGCGCAGCGCGACCCCGGCGGCAACCGTGCCGGTGGCGGCACCAGCGACGGCGCCGACGACGAGTCCGACACGCGCTGCCTTGCGCCCGGTGCGGTAGTCCCGGATGCGCCAGCCCATCTCGCGCGCGTGCGCGCGCAACTTCGCGTCGGGGTTGATCGCGCAGGCGTCGCCGACGAGGGTCAGCATGGGCAGGTCGTTGTAGGAGTCGGAGTACGCCGAGCAGGCGGCCAGGTCGAGGCTCTCCCGGGCGGCGAGGGCCTTGATCGCCTCCCCCTTGGCCGGACCGTGCAGCAGGTCGCCGACCAGCCGGCCGGTGTAGACGCCGTCGACGTGCTCGGCCACCGTGCCCAGGGCTCCGGTGAGTCCGAGTCGCCGGGCGATGATCTGGGCGATCTCGATCGGGGCCGCGGTCACCAGCCAGACCCGTTGTCCCTGGTCGAGGTGGAGCTGGGCCAGTGCGCGGGTGCCGGGCCAGATCCGGTGGGCCATCGCCTCGTCGAAGATCTCCTCGCCGAGCTCCTCGAGCTCGGCGACGGTGTGCCCGGCGATGAAGCCGAGGGCCGAGTTGCGGGCGTCGGCCACGTGGTCGGGGTCCTCGACGCCCACCACACGGAAGTAGGCCTGCTTCCAGGCGGCGCCGAGGATCTCACGGGTCGTGAAGAAGTGGCGTCGGTGAAGTCCGCGCGCGAGGTGGAAGATGCTGGCGCCCTGCATGACGGTGTTGTCCACGTCGAAGAACGCGGCCGACGTCGGGTCTGCGGGGTAGTTGAGAGCGGTCTCCACCTCGGCGGCCGCGGCCGCGGCCTCTCCGGCGAGCGTCGAGCGCAGCCGAAGATCTGGCGGCCTGCGGCTCTTCTCGGGCGGCGGCGTCACCCCAGCAGCGTAGCCCGGGTCGAGGGCCCTGCGGGGCGAGAGCGCGTGTGGAAGGATCGACCCATGCCCGGGAAGCACGCAGCGACGCACGCAGGGACGAGCCCGGCGACGCATCCGGCGAGGAACGACGTCGCCGATCTGGTCGCCGACGCGGCGGCGGAGAGCCCGGCCAGGCTGGCCATCGTCGAGTCCGGCGGACGCAGCCTGACCTGGGCCGAGCTCGACGACGAGGTGGGGCGTGTCGCCACCGGACTGGGCACGGCGGGCATCGTCGCCGGCTACCGGGTGCTGATCGCGATGGGCAACCGCATCGAGTTCGTGACGACGTACCTCGGGGTGCTCCGGGCGCAGGTGGTCGCCGTACCCGTCAACCCGCGTGCCGCGGTCGGCGAGCTGGCCCGGCTGATCGCCGACTCCGGCGCCCGCATGGTCGTGACGGACGCCGACACCGTGGGCTCGGTGCGCGAGGCCGTCACGCTCGTGGCCAGGGCCGTCGACGGCGAGACCGACGAGCTCGACGAGGACCTGGTCGCCCGGGCCGTGAAGCCGCGGGTCGTCGTGACCGGGGCGACGCCGCTTCCCGGCGAGCACTCCTTCGACGACCTGCGTGCCGGAACCGCCCGCCCGGTGCCCCCGCTCCAGGACCCCCACAAGCTCGCGGCCCTCCTCTACACCAGCGGTACGTCGGGCCGGCCCCGCGCCGCGATGCTCACCCACCGCGCCCTGCTGGCCAACATCGAGCAGGTGGCCCAGGTCGACCCGCCGATGATCCACGGCGACGACGTCGTGCTCGGGGTGCTCCCGCTCTTCCACGTCTACGGCCTCAACGCGGTCCTGGGCGGCGTCCTGAAGCGCCGCGCCAAGCTGGTGCTGGTGGACCGCTTCGACCCGCAGGGCACCCTCGACCTGATCGAGGACGAGGCGTGCAGCGTGGTGCCGGTCGCGCCACCGGTCTTCGCCTACTGGCAGCACGAGGAGCACCTCGCGGAGCGGCTCGGACCGGTCCGGCTGATGCTCTCCGGCTCCGCACCCCTCTCGCCCGAGCTCGTGGAGCAGTTCAGCGCCCTCACCCAGATCCCCGTGCACCAGGGCTACGGCCTCACCGAGGCGGCGCCGGTGGTCACCAGCACCCTGTGCAGCAAGGTGCTGCAGACCGGATCGGTCGGGGCGGCCCTGCCGGGCATCGGGATCCGGCTGGTCGACGAGGCCGGGCGGACGCCCGAGGGCGAGGACCCGGGCGAGATCCAGATCCACGGCGACAACCTGTTCAGCGGCTACTGGCCGGACGGGTCGGGCGGCCCCGACGAGGACGGCTGGTGGTCGACGGGCGACGTCGGCTTCCTCGACGCGTCCGGAGACCTGTTTCTCGTCGACCGGCTCAAGGAGCTGGTCATCGTCTCCGGCTTCAACGTCTACCCGGTCGAGGTCGAGGAGGTCATCCGCGAGGTCGCGGGGGTCACCGAGGCGGCAGTGATCGGGGTCGAGGACGCCACCACCGGCGAGGCCGTGGTCGCCTACGTCCGCGCCCCGGGCATCGACCCGGCGACCACCGAGCAGGCAGTGCGGACGCACTGCGAGGCCCGCCTGGCCCGGTTCAAGCAGCCCAGCCGGATCGAGGTCGTCGACGAGCTTCCGCTCACCGTCACCGGCAAGGTGCAGAAGGGCCGGCTGCGCGGCATGGAGCGGCGCCGGGCGCTGGGACTCCTGGAGTGATGGCACCGTGACTGCACGGGTCACCCTCTACTCCCGGCCCGGCTGCCACCTGTGCGACGACGCCCGGGTCGTGGTCGAGCGCGTCTGCACCGAGCTGGGTGAGCAGTACGTCGAGGTCTCCATCGACGACGACGAGGCCCTGCTCGAGCGCTTCGCCGAGGAGATCCCTGTGACCTTCGTGGACGGCCGGCAGCACGACTTCTGGCGGGTCGACGAGTCCCGGCTCCGCGCCGCCCTCACCGCCTGACCCGACCCGGAGGGCGTGGCCCTTCTCACATGTGATAGTCGGCCGCCGGTCCGGGCTGGTTCGGCATCCGGTCTCGGTTTGTTCTCCAGTTCACAAACTCCTACAGTGATTCAGCCGCACGCGTGGGACGGGACGGCCAGGACGCCCCGTCAGCCAGGACCCTGCGGTCCATCCATGGCATGGAGACGAGAGCATTGACCGCACGCACATCCACGGAGAGTGCCCGGGACATCCCCGAGGCCACCGTCGCGCGGCTGCCCATCTATCTCCGGGCCCTCACGACCCTCTCCGAGCAAGGCACCGGCACCTGTTCGAGTGAGGCACTCGCCGCGGCAGCGGGCGTGAACAGCGCCAAGCTGCGCAAGGACCTCTCCTACCTCGGCAGCTACGGCACTCGCGGGGTCGGCTACGACGTGGACTACCTGCGCTACCAGATCGCCCGCGAGATCGGCGTGACCCAGGACTGGCCGGTCGTCATCGTCGGCATCGGAAACCTCGGCCACGCCCTGGCCAACTACTCCGGCTTCCGCAGCCGGGGATTCCGGGTCGTGGCCCTGCTCGACGCCGACCCGGAGCGGCACGAGGAGGTCGTCGCCGGAGTCGACGTACGCCCCTTCGACGACCTCGAGCAGATCGTCAAGGACCACGGCGTCGCCATCGGCGTGATCGCGACGCCGGCGCTCGCCGCACAGGACGTCGCCGACCGGATGGTCGCCTGCGGGATCAGCAGCATCCTCAACTTCGCGCCGGCCGTGCTGTCGGTGCCCGACGGCGTCGGCGTGCGCAAGGTGGACCTCTCCATCGAGCTGCAGATCCTCGCCTACCACGAGCAGCGCAAGGCCCACGAGGAGCCCGCATGAGTGTTCTCGTCGTGGGGATCTCCCACAACTCCGCGCCGGTGGCCCTGCTCGAGCGGGTCGCGCTCGACCGTGACGGCGTGCACAAGCTGGTCCAGGACGCGGCCGCCTGCGAGCACGTCTCCGAGGTGACGGTCATCGCCACCTGCAACCGGCTCGAGATCTACGCCGACGTCGACCGGTTCCACGGCAGCGTCGAGGACGTCTCCCGGCTGCTGGTCGAGCGGGCCGGCCGGTCGACCGAGGCGATGCTGCCGCACCTCTACGTCCACTACGACGACGGCGCCGTGTCCCACCTGTTCCAGGTCGCGGCCGGGCTGGACTCGATGGCGGTCGGCGAGGGCCAGATCCTCGGCCAGACGCGTGAGGCGCTCCGTATGGGTCAGGAGATCGGCACCGTCGGTCCCGCCCTCAACGTGCTCTTCCAGCAGGCGCTGCGGGTCGGCAAGCGCTCCCGGGCCGAGACCGACATCGACAGCGCGGCCCCGTCCCTGGTGACGGCCGCGCTCGACCGCTCGGACGCAGCCGTGGGGGACCTCGGCGACAAGCGGGTACTCGTGGTCGGCGCCGGCTCCATGGCCGGGCTCGCGACGGCGACCGTCTCCCGGCTCGGTGCCCGCGAGATCACGGTGGCCAACCGCAGCCCCGAGCGGGCAGCCCGCCTCGCCGGTGAGTACGGCGCCCGCCCCGTCCCGCTGAGCGAGCTCGCCGCCGAGCTGGCCCGGGCCGACGTGGTCATCACCTGCGCAGGTGCGACCGGCGTGCTGGTGAGCATGGAGATGGTCGTGGCTGCCCGCCCGGACGGGCGCCCGCTGTCGATCATCGACCTGGCCCTGCCGCACGACGTGGATCCCGCCGTCACGGCGCTGCCCGGGGTCACCCTGATCAACCTCGCCGACCTCGCGGCCGACCTCTACGAGTCCGACGCGGGCCGTGAGGTCGAGGAGGTCCGGCGGATCGTGACCCAGGAGGTCGCCGCCTTCCTGTCCGCCCGGCGCCAGGCCAGCGTCACGCCCACCGTGGTGGCGCTGCGGTCGATGGCCACTGCGGTCGTCGAGGCCGAGATGGAGCGCCTGTCCGCCCGCCTGCCCGACCTGGACGACGCGGCTCGGGACGAGGTCCTCCAGGCTGTCCGCCGGGTCGCCGACAAGCTGCTCCACCAGCCGACCGTCCGGGTCAAGGAGCTCGCCAACGAGACCGGAGCGGTGTCCTACGCCGCGGCGCTCGCCGAGCTCTTCGCGCTCCACCCCGACGCGGTCGACGCCGTCACCCGACCGGAGGGGCTGTCATGACGGCCCCTGCCCGAAGCACCACCATCCGGGTCGGGACCCGCCGCTCCCTGCTCGCCACCACCCAGGCCGGCACGGTCGCAGACCTGATCCGCACCGTGCTGGGCCGCGAGGCCGAGCTGGTCGAGGTCACCACCGAGGGCGACCGCAGCCAGGCGTCCGGCACCCCCCTGGTCGCCGCCGGCGGCACCGGCGTCTTCGTCGGCGCCCTGCGGGACGCACTGCTGCGGGGAGATGTCGACGTGGCCGTGCACTCGCTCAAGGACCTGCCGACCTATCCGCACGAGGGTGTCGCGCTCGCCGCCGTTCCGCTGCGTGAGGACCCGCGCGACGTCGTGGTGGCCCGCGACGGCCTGACCCTCGGCGAGCTCCCGGTCGGCAGCCGTGTCGGAACGGGCTCCCCGCGCCGGGCGGCACAGCTGCACGCCCTCGGCCTCGGTTTGGATATCTCCGGGATTCGCGGGAACGTTGACACCAGGATCGGCAAGGTCCACACGGGTGAGTACGACGCCGTCGTGCTGGCCCGTGCCGGACTGGCCCGCATCGACCGTCTCGACGAGGCGACGGAGGTGCTCGACCCGCTCCAGATGCTTCCGGCCCCCGGCCAGGGAGCGCTGGCGATCGAGTGCCGCGCCGACGACTTCGAGCTGGTGGCGGAGCTGGCCAGGCTCGACGACGCACACACCCGTGCGGCCGTCGAGGCCGAGCGGGCGGTGCTCGCCACCCTCGAGGGCGGCTGCTCGGCACCGATCGGGGCACTGGCAGAGGTCGTCGAGGGGGACGACGGCGACGAGATGTGGGTCAGGGCCGTGGTCCTTTCCCCCGACGGGGCGCTCTCGGTGCGGAAGTCCGCGACCGGAGCACCCACCGACGCCGTGGGCGTCGGGAAACGCTTGGCGAACGACATGCTTGCCGACGGAGCAGCACGGTTGGCAGTACCGCAGCAGGAGACACCAGACAAGAGGCAGAACGCATGACGCGAGGCAAGACCACTCCGAAGACCGACGGCGCCACCACGGGTCCCAACCGGGGCTGGGTGTCGTTCGTCGGCAGCGGCCCGGGCGACCCGGGCCTGCTCACGGTTCGTGCCGTCGAGCTGCTCCGGCAGGCCGACGTCGTCGTGACCGAGGTGCCCGAGCACGAGGACCTGGTCCGCACCCTGCTGGGCCTGCCCCAGCCGGTCGTGACCGAGGACGGCGAGGACGTGCCCGGCGCCGGGCCCGAGTTCGTCGACGGCGGCTTCGGCGAGGACGGCCAGCCGCTGACCCACGCGGTCCGCGCGAAGGTCGTGGTCAAGCAGGCCAAGCGCGGTCAGCGCGTGGTCCGGCTGATGACCGGCGACCCCTTCCTCTACGCCTCGGGGCCCGAGGAGGCGCAGGCCTGCGTCAAGGCCGGCCTGGGCTTCGAGATCGTGCCCGGCGTCTCGTCGGTCAGCGCGGTCCCGGCCTACGCCGGCATCCCGCTGACGACCAAGGACAACCGCGAGGTCGCGGTCGTGACCTGCGGCGACAAGGTCGACTGGAAGCAGTACGCCGACGGTCGCACCCTGGTGCTGCTCTCCGCGGTCGGCCTGATCGGCGACATCGCCAAGGCCCTGGTCGAGGCGGGTCGCTCGCCCCGGACCCCGATCGCGATGACCCGCGTGGGCACCACCACCGAGCAGGCCACGGTCACCTCGACCCTCGAGCACATCGCCGTCGACGCCCGTGCGGCGCGGATGACCCCGCCCGCGATCACCGTCATCGGCGATGTCGTCGACCTGCGCGACACGCTGTCCTGGTTCGAGACCAAGCCGCTGTTCGGCTGGCGCGTCCTCGTCCCCCGCACCAAGGAGCAGGCAGGCACGCTCTCGCAGCGGCTGCGCGGCTACGGCGCGGTCCCCGAGGAGGTCCCGACCATCTCGGTCGAGCCGCCCCGCAACCCGCTGCAGATGGACAAGGCCGTCCGCGGCCTGGTCGAGGGGCGCTACGAGTGGATCGCGTTCACCTCGGTCAACGCGGTGAAGGCGGTCCGCGAGAAGTTCGAGGAGTACGGCCTCGATGCCCGTGCCTTCTCCGGCCTCAAGATCGCCGCGGTCGGCGACAAGACCGCCGCCGCCATCGCCGCCTGGGGCCTGCGGGCCGACCTGGTTCCCTCCGGGGAGCAGTCCGCCGCCGGGCTCCTGGCCGACTGGCCGGAGTACGACGAGCTGCTCGACCCGATCAACCGGGTCTTCCTGCCGCGCGCCGACATCGCCACCGAGAACCTCGTGGCGGGCCTGGTGGACCTGGGCTGGGAGTGCGACGACGTCACGGCGTACCGCACCGTGCGGGCCACCCCGCCGCCGGCGCCGACCCGCGACGCGATCAAGACCGGCAAGTTCGACGCGGTCGTGTTCACCTCGTCCTCGACGGTGCGCAACCTGGTCGGCATCGCCGGCAAGCCGCACCCGTCGACGATCATCGCCGTCATCGGCCCGGCCACGGCCAAGACCGCCGAGGAGCACGGCCTGCGCGTCGACGTCCTGGCCGCCAGGCCCGACGTCGAGGAGCTGGTCGACGCGCTGGCCGACTTCGGGGCCGCGCGCCGGATCGCGATGCTCGACTCGGACCAGCCGGTGACCAAGCCGTCCGAGCGCAAGCCCTCGGCCCGCCGGAAGGCCACCTCCTCGCGATGACGGCCCGATGACCGAGCCGGAGCACCCGGGCGTGGTCGGACCGTCGGTCCGGCCACGCCGGCTGCGCACGACCCCGGCGTTGCGCCGGATGGTGGCCGAGACCTCGGTCGAGGCCCGCCAGCTCGTGCTGCCGCTGTTCGTCCGCGAAGGCCTGGCCGAACCCCGCCCGATCAGCTCGATGCCCGGCGTGGTGCAGCACACCCGCTCCTCGCTGTGCGCCGCGGTGGCCGAGGCCGCCGAGCTCGGCCTCGGCGGCGTGATGCTCTTCGGCATCCCGGAGAAGAAGGACGCGACCGGCTCCGGCGCGGTCGACCCGGCCGGCATCCTCAACCTCGCCATCACCGACGTGGTGGGCGAGGTCGGTGACGCGCTGACGGTCATGAGCGACCTGTGCCTCGACGAGTTCACCGACCACGGCCACTGCGGGCTGCTCACGCCCGACGGCCGCGTCGACAACGACAAGACCCTCGCGGTGTATGCCGAGATGGCCCGGGCCCAGGCCCATGCGGGTGTCGACATGGTCGGGCCCAGCGGGATGATGGACGGCCAGGTCGCGGTCATCCGCACGGCCCTCGACGCCGCGGCCCACACCGACGTGTCGATCCTTGCCTACTCCGCGAAGTACGCCTCCGCGTTCTACGGCCCCTTCCGTGAGGCCGTCGACTCCTCGCTCCAGGGTGACCGACGGACCTACCAGCAGGACTCCGGCAACGCCCGCGAAGGCGTCCGCGAGGCGCTGCTGGACGTGGAGCAGGGCGCGGACATGGTGATGGTCAAGCCCGCGCTGGCCTACCTCGACGTCGTACGCCGGGTGCGCGACGCCGTGGACGTCCCGGTCGCGGCGTACAACGTCTCCGGCGAGTACGCCATGCTCGAGGCCGCTGCCGCCCAGGGCTGGATCGACCGGGAGCCCGCGATCCTCGAGACGCTGACCTCGATCCGCAGGGCCGGCGCCGACGTGGTGCTGACCTACTGGGCCGCCGAGGCTGCCCGTCTCCTGCGCTGAGATGACGCCGGCCCGCCCGAGTCTCTCGGGCGGGCCGGCGTCATCGCATCGATCAGCTGGTGTAGCCGTCCACGCACTTGTCGAAGGCGTCGTTGTCGTCGAGCGGGTTGTCGACGTAGCCCTCGGAGGTGCACTGCACGATCGCCTCGGCGACGGTGAGCACCTCGTCGACCGGCGGAAGGGTCGGGGTCGGCAGCGGCGGCACGGTCGGCGTCGGAACCGGGACCGTGGGCGTGCCCGGGCCGGGGGAGCTCGGAGGGCTGGTCGGGGTCGTCTCCGGCGGGTTGGTCGGCGTGGTCTCCGGCGGGGTGGTGCTGCCGCCGCCACCGGGGGTGTTGTTGCCGTTGCCCTGGCCCTGGCCGTTGTCGTGCTGCCTGACCGGCTGGGACGGGACGTTCGGGTCGGGCACGAAGTAGCCCGCCGAGGTGGTGCCGTTGGGCACCGAGGTGAAGTCGCCGGCCATGTAGGCGTTCATGATCGACAGCACGAGGTCGACGTAGGACTTGCTGTGGTTGTAGCGGTAGACCGAGGAGCGCTGGCCGGCCTCGGCCGACAGGTCGTCGTCGCCGGAGCAGAGGTAGACGGCGGTCGCGAGCGCGGCGTCGTCGATGTCCTGGGGGTTGCGCTGGGCGTCGCCGTCGGCGTCCACGCCCACGACCGACCAGGTGGAGGGGATGAACTGCATCGGGCCGATGGCCCGGTCGAACGCGGCGTCGGCGTCGTACTGGCCGGCGTCGGTGTCCTTGATGACGGAGGTGTTGTGCGTGCCGTCGAGCGCGATGCCGAAGATTCCGGGCCGGGCCACGCCGTTGTCGTCGAGCGTGTTGCCGTTGGTGCGGCCGTGGTCGGACTCGACACGGCCGATGGCTGCGACGAGCTGCCAGGGGAGCCGGCAGGCCTTGTCGGCGGCGTTGATCACGGTCTCGGCCCGCTGGTAGGCAGCGAGAGCGGCCGAGGGGATGCCGGAGGTCGAGGCGGTCGCGACCGCCTGGCGGCCGTCCCCGCCCCCGATGCCGGGGGCCACGACGCCGGGCCGGGAGACGCTGGCCGGCGCCTCGATGGCCTCGGTCGGGACACTGGTGCCGTCCGGGAGGTTGGCGCTGGGGTTCTCGTCGGCAGACGCGGTGCTGACACCGACCCCGGCCAGGCTGGCAGTCCAGGCTGCCGACAGCAGCGCCAACGGCACGAGTGCCGTCGCACGCTGGATCCGACCGAATCGCGGTGTGGACATCGAGTCTCCCTGTTTCCCAATCAACCCAGTGTGCTCCCTCAAGCACAGGTGACGGTTCAACGAATGTTGTCACAGTCAGTTACGGGCTACCGATGCCGAGTGTGACGCACGTCCCCATGGTGCGTGTGGTGTCTTCAGGACGAGAGTTCCCGCAGGTCATGACGCCAAACATGGGGAGGGACGACGTGGTCTGGAGCACCTCGGTGGCCGCTCTGGTGAACCTCGGCTCCGCTTCGTTGGCCGGCTCGGGGACAATGACCGGGTGACTCCAGCCCTCTCGCCCGGCGCCGCAGCGTCCAGCGCCCTGTTCGAGCGCGCCCGAGCCGTCACGCCCGGAGGCGTGAACTCCCCGGTGCGCGCGTTCAACGCGGTCGGTGGCACGCCCCGGTTCATCCGCTCGGCGCAGGGTGCCTGGCTCACCGATGTCGATGGCAACGACTACGTCGACCTGATCTGCTCCTGGGGGCCGATGCTGCTCGGCCACGCCCACCCCGAGGTCCAGGCCGCGGTCCTGGCGGCGGTGGCCCGCGGCACGTCGTACGGCACCCCCACCGAGCCCGAGGTCGAGCTGGCCGAGGAGATCGTCTCGCGGACCTCCGTCGACCGGGTGCGGTTCGTCTCCTCCGGCACCGAGGCGACGATGTCCGCGATCCGCCTGGCGCGCGGCTTCACCGGCCGCGACGTCGTGGTGAAGTTCGCCGGCTGCTACCACGGCCACGTGGACTCGCTGCTCGCCTCGGCGGGGTCGGGGCTGGCCACGTTCGCCGTGCCCGGCACACCGGGGGTCCCGGAGTCCTCCACGGCCCTCACCCTGGTGCTGCCCTACAACGACCGCTCCGCGGTCGAGAAGGCCTTCGCCGAGCACGGCGACCGCATCGCCTGCCTGATCACCGAGGCCGCGCCCGGCAACATGGGCGTCGTCCCGCCCGAGCCGGGCTTCAACGCGTTCCTGGCCGAGACCTGCACCCGGCACGGGGCGCTGTTCGTCAGCGACGAGGTGATGACCGGGTTCCGCGCCAGCAGGCTCGGGCAGTGGGGCCTCGACGGTGCCCACGAGGGCTGGCGCCCCGACCTGGTCACCTTCGGCAAGGTGATGGGCGGCGGCTTCCCCGCGGCGGCCTTCGGTGGCCGGGCGGACGTGATGTCACGGCTCGCGCCGGAGGGGCCGGTCTACCAGGCGGGCACGTTGTCGGGGAACCCGATCGCCACCACCGCCGGGCTGGCCACCCTCCGCCTCGCGACCGACGAGGTCTACGCGCACATCTCGGCGGCGGCCGACACGATCAAGTCCGAGGCGTCGGCCGCGTTGTCGCGGGCCGGTGTGCCGCACGTCGTGCAGGCGACCGGCACCATGTTCTCGGTCTTCTTCCGCGACCCCGGCCTCGGGGACGTGCGCGACTTCGACGACGCGTCGCAGACCGACACCGCCGCGTACGCCGCCTTCTTCCACGCCATGCTCGACCGCGGGGTCTACCTCCCGCCGTCGGCGTACGAGACGTGGTTCCTGTCCTCCGCCCACGACGACCGAGCCGTGCAGACCGTGCTCGACGCCCTGCCCGAGGCCGCCCTGGCGGCCGCACACGCTTCTGAGGGAGCTCCATGAGCCAGACCCCCGACACGATCGTCCACCTGCTGCGCCACGGGGAGGTCTACAACCCCGACGGCGTGCTCTACGGACGGCGTGACGGCTTCCACCTGTCCGAGCTCGGCCGGCTGATGGCGGAGCGGGTCGCCGAGTCCGTCAAGGGCCGCGACATCACCGTGGTGCGCTCCTCGCCGCTGGAGCGGGCCCAGGAGACGGCGCGCCCGATCGCCGCGGCCCACGGCGTGGAGATCGTGACCGACGCCCGGGTCATCGAGTCGACCAACGTCTTCGAGGGCAAGCGGTTCGGCGTGGGTGACGGCGCGCTGCGCAAGCCGTCGGCCTGGCGCCACCTGTGGAACCCGTTCAAGCCGTCGTGGGGCGAGCCCTACAAGGAGCTCACGGCGCGGATGATGGCCGCGATCGAGGACACCCGTGACGCGGCGCGCGGCCACGAGGCCGTGATCGTGTCCCACCAGCTGCCGATCTGGATCACGCGGCTGGCCATCGAGAAGCGGTCGTTCCTGCACGACCCGCGCAAGCGGCAGTGCACGCTGTGCTCGCTGACCTCGCTCCACTTCGTCGGCGACAAGCTGACCCAGGTCTCCTACTCCGAGCCGGCGGGTGACCTGATCCCGACGCGCGACAAGTCCGCACCGTTCTCGGCCGGTGGAGCCACCGAGGAGCACAGGCCCTGAGCATGCGCCTCTCCGTCCGCACTCTGCTCGGCCCGGTCCTGGTCTGCCTCCTGCTGGTGGCGGGCTGCTCGTCGTTGACGGGCACCGGTGACAAGGGGTTCGTCACGGGGGACGGCGCGGTCACCGAGGTCGCGCCGACCCAGCGTGAGGAGCCGGTCTCCCTCACCGGGAAGGACCTCGAGGGCAACGACCTCGACCTGGCGGACTTCCGTGGCTCGCCGGTGGTGGTCGTCGTCTGGGGTTCCTGGTGCACCCCCTGCCGCGCCGAGGCGCCGGAGGTGGTCGACGCTGCGAACGAGCTGGGGGACCGGGCGCAGTTCGTGGGCGTCAACATCCGCGACCCCTCCACCGAGCAGGCCAACAGCTTCGTCCGGAAGTTCGAGGTTCCCTACCCGTCGTACTACTCCCCGGACGGCCAGGCGCTCCTGGCGTTCCAGGGCACGCTGACCCCCAACTCCATCCCGAGCTTCGTCGTCCTCGACGGCGAGGGCAGGGTGGCCGCGAGCATCATCGGCCAGCTGCCCTCGACGACCACCCTCGTGGAGGTCGTCAAGGACGTCGCCGACGAGTCCATGGCTGGGCCCACCGATGGGCCCACCGATGGGCAGAGTGACGGGCAGAGCGATGGGTGAGTGGTTCCACGAGACCGCGGCCTCCGGGTCCCTGGTCCTGGCCGTGCCCGTCGCGCTCGTCGCCGGGCTGGTCTCCTTCTTCTCCCCGTGCGTGATCCCGCTGCTGCCGGGCTACCTGTCCTACGCGACCGGGCTCTCCGGTGCGGACCTGGCCAGCGGCGCCGCCGGCGAGCGCCGAGGCCGGATGCTGCTCGGCTCGGTGCTGTTCGTGCTCGGCTTCTCCGTGGTCTTCGTGGCGCTCGGCACGCTGTCCGGCGCTCTCGGCGCCTGGCTGATCACCTGGCGCGAGACCCTCACGCTGGTGCTCGGGATCCTCACCATCGTGCTCGGCCTGGCCTTCGCCGGCCTGGTGCCGCTGCTGCAGCGTGACTGGCGCGTCCACAGCGTCCCGGCCGTCGGGCTCGCCGCCGCCCCGGTCCTGGGGTTCCTGTTCGGCCTGGGCTGGACGCCGTGCATCGGTCCCACCCTGGCCGCCATCACCACCCTCTCGCTCAACGAGGCGACGGCCGGCCGCGGTGCGCTGCTGTCCGGCGTGTACGCCGTGGGGCTGGGCGTGCCGTTCATCGTCGCCGGGCTGGCCTACCGCCGTGCCCTCGGCGCGTTCGGGTTCGTGCGCCGCCACCAGGTGTGGGTCACCCGCCTCGGCGGCCTGATGCTGGTCCTGGTCGGCGTCCTGCTCGTCACCGGCTGGTGGGACCAGGCCGTCACCTGGATCCAGATCCACCTGATCAGCTCCTCCGAGGTGAGCGTGTGAGCACCCGCAGCGACGAGCGCCCCCAGGGCCACGTCGACGCCCAGGAGCGTGACGCCCGCCGCGACGCGCGGCGACCCGGCGAGCTCGGCTTCCGGGAGATGCTGCGCTGGACCTGGCGCCAGCTGACCTCGATGCGGACCGCTCTGGTCCTGCTGCTCCTGCTCGCGCTGGCGGCGATCCCCGGCTCGATCATCCCGCAGAGCGGGGTCGACTCCCTCAAGACCTCGCGCTGGCAGGAGGCGCACCCGAAGCTCACGCCGGTCTACGAGAGGCTCAGCCTCTTCTCGGTCTACGACTCCCCGTGGTTCTCGGCGATCTACATCCTGCTGATGGTCTCGCTCGTGGGCTGCATCGTGCCGCGCACGCTCGTCTACTGGCGGGCCATGCGGGCGGCCCCGCCCCGCGCCCCGCGGAACCTGACCCGCCTGCCCGACCACACGTCGTACGGCACGGACGTGCCGGCCGCCGAGGTGCTGGCCCGGGCCGCCGAGGTGCTCAAGCGCCGGCGCTACCGGGTGGTCTCGACCGACGAGAGTGGCGCGGTGTCCGCGGAGCGCGGCCACCTGCGCGAGGCGGGCAACCTGCTGTTCCACCTCTCCGTGCTGATCGTGCTCGTGGGCTTCGCCCTCGGCGGGCTGTTCGGCTACAAGGGCGGCGTGATCCTGGTCGTGGGGAACGGGTTCTCCAACAACCTCACGCAGTACGACGACTTCGTCCCCGGCAAGCTCTTCAAGGCCTCCGACATGGAGCCGTTCTCGTTCGATGTCAACGGCTTCGACGTGGAGTGGCTGACGTCCGGACCGCGCAAGGGGATGGCGCGGGCGTTCGAGTCCCACCTGACCTACCGCGAGACGCCGACGTCGCCGGAGAAGAAGTACGACCTGCGGGTCAACCACCCGCTGACGATCGGCGACACCGAGGTGTTCCTGATCGGCCACGGCTACGCCCCGGTGATCACGATCCGCGACGGCAACGGCGACGTGGCCTACAGCGGCCCCACCATCTTCCTGCCCACCGACCAGACCTTCCGCTCCTTCGGCGTGGTCAAGGCGCCCGACGCGGAGCCGACCCAGATCGGGCTGGAGGGCGAGTTCTACCCGACCTACGCCTTCACCGACGAGGCCGGGCCGTTCTCCGTGTTCGGCAACGCGCTCAACCCGGCGATCTCGATGCTCGTCTACACCGGCGACCTGGGGATGGACGACGGGACGCCCCAGTCGGTCTACGCCCTCGACAAGGCCGACACCACGCTGGTGAAGAAGAAGGACGGCTCGATGTTCCGGGTCGACCTGCAGCCGGGGAAGACCGTCGACCTGCCCAACGGCCTCGGCTCGGTCAGCTTCGACGGCGTCGAGCGGTGGAACAAGATCCAGATCAGCCAGACACCCGGCAAGCGGATCGCCCTGCTGGGCGTCGTCCTGGCCCTGATCGGGCTGCTCGGCTCGCTGTTCATCCGTCCCCGACGGGTCTGGGTTCGTGCCCGCGAGGAGGGTGGGGTCACACTGGTCGAGGTGGCCGCACTGGACCGTTCGGGCGGCGGTGACGTGTCCGCCGTACTCACCGAGATCGTGGCTGCGCTTCCAGGCGCGCCGGAGAAGGAGAAGTCGTGACCGACGCCGCATGGGAGACGCTGAGCAACCAGGCCGTGGCGGCCGCCGGGATCGTCTACTTCCTCGCGCTGCTGGCCCACCTGGTCGAGTGGAGCTCCCTGCGCCACGTGCCGGTCGACTCCGTCGCGACCGCCGACGCGACGGGGGAGCGCACCGGCGGCGTCGCCCTGGCCACCGGGGGGCCGGACGCGGGCGAGTCCGCCACCCGGCGGACCGAGCTCTTCGGCCGGCTCGGGCTGCTGCTGACCGGCATCGCCTGCGCGGTGCACCTGGTCGCGCTGGTCGGGCGGGGCATGGCCGCCGAGCCGAACCGCGTGCCCTGGGGCAACATGTACGAGTTCACGCTCAGCGGGACCTTCGTCGTGGTGTTCCTCTACCTCGTGCTCAACCGCCGCTTCGGCCTGGCCTGGATGGCGCCGATCGTCGTCGGCTTCGTGCTGGCGCTGCTCATGGTCGCGGTGCTGTGGCTCTACGACCCGGTCGCGCCGCTGACCGAGGCGCTCGAGTCCTACTGGCTCGTGATCCACGTCGTGGCGGCGATCCTGGCCACCGGCGCCTTCACGCTGGGCGGCATCATCTCGGTGATCTACCTCGCGAAGGCGAAGTGGCCCGGCCCCCGTAGCGGCCCGCTGGCCCGGGTCCCCGAACTGGCTGTCCTCGACCGGATCTCCTACCGCATCCACGCCTTCGGCTTCCCGGTGTGGACGTTCGCCGTGCTGATCACCGGCCCGATCTGGGCGCACCAGGCCTGGTCGTCGTACTGGAACTGGGACCCCAAGGAGGTCTGGGCGTTCATCACGTGGGTGGTCTACGCGGCCTACCTGCACGCCCGGGCGACCGCAGGCTGGAAGGGGCGCAACGCCGCCCTGCTCGCGCTGGTGGGGCTGGCGACGCTGTGGTTCAACTTCATCGGCATCAACTACTTCTCGAGCACCAGCCAGCACTCGTACGCCGCGCCCGACCTGGGCCGGCCGGCCGGGGCGCCGGCGGTGGCCGGTTCGACCGACCCGCTGCTGTAGCCGGCGCCCGGGGGGCCTACGCCTCGGGGTCCTCGGGATGCTTGCGCTTGCGATCGAGGTCGCGCAGGAAGTCGGGGTCGTCATCCGGGCCGAACGGCCGGGGCGGGGGCTGGTGCTTGGTCGGCATGATGCCGCGGCGCTGGACCACGCGCACGAGGAGATAGACGGCGACCGCGATGAGGATCACCACGAGCAGGAACTTCAGCACACCACCAATGTAGGTGCCACCTGGTCAGGCCTACGCTGGGGGTGTGAAGGAGTTCGTCATCTACACCGCCCTGCGGATCCTGCTGTTCATCGCGTCCCTGGCGCTCGTCGTCGGGATCTGGATGCTGGTCGCTGACCAGGTGCCGATCCTGTGGGCAGTCGTCATCGCCTTCGCGGTCAGCGGGCTGGCTTCCTACTTCCTCCTCAACGGGCCACGGGCCGCGTTCGCGCGCCGGGTCGAGGAGCGGGCCGCCCGCGCGACCGCAGCGTTCGAGGAGCGTCGGGCCCGCGAGGACGTCGACGACTGAGTCGACCTTGGGGGTCGACCGTGGGGCCGCCGCAGCGCCGGACTCAGTGGCGCTTGCGCTGCTCCAGCCGGCGCTCGATGCGGCTCTGCGGCTGGCCCAGGATCTTGGCCAGCAGCGGCACGCGGAACTTGTAGGCCAGCACGAGGGCGACGACGATCAGCAGGATCCAGAACATGTCTCGAGCCTACGCCGGGGCAGGTGGCCGCCGGCCGCTCAGCGACAGGCGACGAGCGCGGCCGCGACCAGGGCCGCCCACAGCAGCTCGGCCATCCCGGTCTGCTGCAGCACCGGGATCAGCCTCGCCCCGGTCGCGCCACCCAGCACGGTGCGCAGCGCGCCGCCCGTCACCAGCAGGAACCCCAGCCCGACCAGGGCGCACCAGGTCGTCGCTGCCGCCACGGCGACGACCGCGGCAGCCGCCGCGAGGACGAGCAGCAGGTAGAGCGCGCGGGTCCGCTGGTCGCCCAGCACCACGGCCAGGGTGCGCTTGCCGGCCTGCGTGTCCGTGGGGATGTCGCGCAGGTTGTTGACCACCAGGATCGCGCAGGCGAGCGCGCCGATCCCGACCGCGGCGTACAGCGCGGCCCACTCGAACGTCTCGGTCTGGACGTACGTCGTGCCGAGCACGGCCACCAGGCCGAAGAAGACGAAGACCATCACCTCGCCCAGTCCGAGGTAGCCGTAGGGCTTCTTGCCGCCGGTGTAGAACCAGGCAGCTGCCACGCTCACCAGGCCGACGGCCACCAGCCACCAGGCCGTCGTGGCCGCGAGCACGAGACCGGCGACCCCGGCCACCCCGAAGGCGAGGAACGCGGCGGTCTTCACCGCCCGCGGTGAGGCTGCGCCGGAGCCGACCAGCCGCATCGGGCCGACCCGCGCGTCGTCGGTGCCGCGGATGCCGTCGGAGTAGTCGTTGGCGTAGTTGACCGCCACCTGGAGCGCCAGGCTCACCACCAGGGCGAGCAGGGCCTTCCACCAGACGAACGAGTCGACGTACGCCGCGACGCCGGTGCCGGCGAGGACCGGCGAGACGGCAGCCGGGAGGGTGCGGGGACGGGAGCCTGCGAGCCACTCGGCGGGGGTTGCCACAAGAAGGGATTCAAGCAGGCGCGTCGACCGTGCTACCGGGTCGGGGCGCGTGGTCGGCCCGCAGGAACCGCTCGGCCGCCCGGGCCGACGGCCCCATGCCGAGCGTGGCCAGGACGACGATGCCCGCGATCAGCAGCCACCCCGACGTCCCCCACTCCATGGCGAGGAAGGTGTAGACCGCCGGCGCCCACACGTTCCCGACCGTCCCGCCGAGGTGCGCGGCGCCCTGGTACTCACCGCGCCGGTCGGGGTCGGACAGCTCGGACATGAAGCCCCAGTGTGCCGCCGACTGGTAGAGCTCGGCGCCGGTCACGGTGACGTGGCCGAGCCAGACGAGCGCGATCGTCGTCCACCCGAGCGTGTCGTGCGTGACCAGCACGATCCCGCAGGAGAGCACGAAGAAGGACGCGGAGATGCGCGCGGCGCGCAGCGACCGGCCGACCGTGTTCACGCCCCGCGCCGCCGCCACCTGGAGCAGCACTGCCATCACGGTGTTGGTGCCGAACAGCCAGGCCAGCAGGACCTGCGGGGCGTCGGTCTCCTGGACCAGCCAGAGCGGGATGACGACGTTGAGCAGGACCTGGTTGCTGCTGAGGACGCCGTCGCACGCGTTCAGGGCCAGGAAGCCCTTGTTGCGCAGCGCCCCGGGGTTGATCAGCTGCTCCTTCGCGGCCGGCACGGTGTCGTGCTCGGCGTCGGGCAGGCGGGTGATGAGCAGCGTGTTGACGCCCAGGATCGCGGCGGTGAGCAGGGGCACCGCCCGGATCACGTCGTTGCTGTCGAAGGCCAGCGCCAGGCCGCCGATCAGTGCGCCCACGGTGAAGCCGATGTTGAGGGCGGCGCGCATGAACGCCTGCGAGTGGACCCGCTCCTCGCGCGGGAAGACGTCGAGGGTGTAGGCGCCGTACCCGGTGCCACCGGCCGTGCCGACGAGCTCGAGGACGATCATCATCGCGAGGAACGCGACGAAGCCGTCGATCCACGGCCACGCGAGGTAGAGCGCGGCCTGCGACGCCGCGCCGAACACCCACATCCGCTTGGGGCCGATGCGGTCGGCGAGCTTGCCCATCGGCACTGCGAAGAAGAACGAGACCACGCCGGCGACGGTCAGGCCGAGCCCGACCATGGCGGCCGACAGTCCCACGATCTGGGTGAAGAACACCGCGCTGCCGGTGAGGAACACGCCCTGGCCGACCGCGAACAGGATCGACTGCAGGGACAGCTGGCGGGCCAGCGGCGTGGGCGGGACGAGCGAGGCGAGCCAGCGTGGCATCCGAGAGGTCACCGGCGGCATTCTTCCAGTGCGACTAGCGTTCGTCGCGTGAGTTTCCCGCATTCCGTCGCCGGCACCCCGGCTGAGGTCGTGGCGGCGCTCGCGGGGTGGCTGGAGGCGCCCGGCGAGCCCGCGCCGATCATGGTCGAGACCTCCGGGTCGACCGGCGCGCCCAAGCGCGTCGTCCTCTCCCGCCGGGCCGTGCTGGCCTCGGTGCGCGCGACCGAGCGGCGCCTCGGCGCCTCCGGCCAGTGGCTGCTGACGCTGCCGGCGTCGTACGTCGCCGGCGTCCAGGTGATCTGCCGATCGCTGGTCGCCGGGCACGAGCCGGTGCTGCTCGAGGGGCACGGGTCGTTCGTGGAGGCTGCCGCGGCGATGGGCTCGACGAGCGTGACCGACGGGAGCGGCGGGGCCAGGTTCGTCTCGCTCGTCCCGACCCAGCTGCACCGGATGCTCGAGGTGCCCGAGGAGGTGGCGGCGCTGCGCACCTTCCACACGGTCCTGCTCGGCGGCGGTCCGATCGACGGGTCGCTGCGGGCGCGGGCGGCCGACGCCGGGGTGCGGGTGGTGGCGACGTACGGCTCGGCCGAGACGGCCGGCGGCTGTGTCTACGACGGCTACGCCCTCGACGGGGTGGCGCTGGCCCTCGGCCCCGACGGGCGGATCCGGATCGGTGGCCCCACGCTGTTCGAGAGGTACGACGGCGACCCGGCGCTCACCTCCGAGGTGCTGGCGGACGGCTGGTTCCTGACCTCGGACGCCGGTCGCCTCGACGAGGACGGGCGGTTGCACGTGCTCGGCCGGATCGACGACGTGGTCGTCAGTGGTGGCGTGAACGTCCCGGCCCCGGCCGTGGCCGCCCGGCTGCGCGAGCACCCGGCGGTCTCGGCGGCCGAGGTGCTCGGCGTGCCCGACGACGAGTGGGGGCAACGGGTGGTGGCGTTCGTCGTCGGCCGGCTCACGCTCGACGAGGCCCGGACCTGGGTGGCGGAGAGGCATCCGCGGTCCTGGGCGCCGCGGTCGCTGGTCGCGCTCGACGACCTGCCCCTGCTGGCCAACGGCAAGCCGGACCGGCTGCGGCTCCGGGAGCTGGCATGAACGTCTGGTCGATCCCGATGCGGACCCGCTTCCGCGGGATCACCGTGCGTGAAGGAGTGCTGCTGCGCGGGGAGGCGGGCTGGGGGGAGTGGAGCCCCTTCCTGGAGTACCCGCCCGAGGTCGCCGAGCCCTGGCTGCGCTGCGCGGAGGAGGCCGCCGCCGGGGACTGGCCGGACGCCGCTGCGCGCGTCCATCCCCGTGAACGTCACGGTGCCCGCGGTCTCCGCCGAGCGCGCCCGGGAGATCGTGCTGGCCGGCGGCTGCACCACGGCCAAGGTGAAGGTGGCAGAGCCCGGCCAGACCCTGGGCGACGACCTGGCCCGCGTCGAGGCCGTCCGCGACGCGCTCGGCCCGGGCGGCCGGGTCCGGGTCGATGCGAACGGCGGTTGGGACGTGGACGGCGCGGTCGGTGCGATCCGGCTGCTCGATCGTGCCGCGGGCGGGCTGGAGTACGTCGAGCAGCCCTGCCTGAGCGTCGAGGAGCTGGCCGCCGTACGCCGTGCGGTCGACGTGCCGATCGCGGCCGACGAGTCGATCCGCCGGGCGGCCGATCCCTATCGCGTGCGTGACCTCGAGGCGGCTGACGTGGCCGTGCTCAAGGTGCAGCCGCTCGGCGGCGTGCGGGCCTGCCTGCGGATCGCCGAGGACATCGGGCTGCCGGTGGTGGTGTCGTCCGCGCTGGAGACCTCGGTGGGGATCGCGGCGGGGGTGGCCCTGGCGGCCGCGCTGCCGGAGCTGCCGTACGCCTGCGGGCTGGCCACCGTGCAGCTGCTCACCGCGGACGTGGTGACCACCTCGCTGCTCCCGGTCGGAGGGGAGCTCCTCGTCGGGGGCCCGGTCGTGGACGAGGCCGCACTCGGGCGGCTCGCGGCCTCGCCGGACCGGCAGGCGCACTGGGAGGCCCGGCTGGCCGAGGTTCGCGCCGTGCGCCGGTCCCTGCGCAAGGATGGGCGATCGTGACCGCTCCCGCATCCACCGCCTCGACCGAGCTCGCCCGTGCCGTCGTCACGGCGCTGGTCGAGGCGGGCGTCTCCGAGGTCGTGATCGCCCCGGGTTCCCGCAACGCACCGCTGAGCTTCGCGGCGTACGACGCGGCCGCCGCCGGCCTGCTGCGGCTGCACACCCGGATCGACGAGCGGTCGGCCGGATTCCTGGCGGTCGGGCTGACCCGCGGCGGAGCCCGCGCGGCGGTGATGTGCACCTCGGGCACCGGCGTCGCGAACCTGCACCCGGCCGTGCTCGAGGCGGCCCATGCCGGCCTCCCGCTGGTCGTCGTCACCGCCGACCGGCCCGCACGGCTGCGGGGCACCAACGCCAACCAGACCACCGACCAGGTCGGGATCTTCGGGCGGCTGGTGGCGAGCGTCGACCTGGCCGCGGGGGAGACCCCGCCCGCACTCGACCCGGCCGGCCCGGTTCACCTGAACGTCCAGCTCGACGACCCGCTGGTCCCCGAGGACCGCTGGTCCCCCCATGTGGAGGCCGGCACCTGGCTGGCGCCGCGACGGCCGGCGGAGCTCACCACGCTGAGCATCGGGCCCCGCACCGTGGTCATCGCCGGCGACGACGCGGGCCCGCCCGCGCGGGTGCTGGCCCAGCAGGCGAACTGGCCGCTGCTCGCCGAGCCCACCAGTGGTTCGCGGACCGGCGAGAACGCCCTGCGCTGCTACCGGCTCCTGCTCGATGGCGAGCTGGGCCGCCGGATCGAGCGCGTCGTCGTCTTCGGCCACCCGACCCTGTCCCGTCCGGTCAGCCGGCTGCTCGGCCGCGACGACGTGACGGTCGTGGCCGCCCCCGGCGCCGGGGTCTGGAACGAGCGACCCTTCGCCGTGCACACCCGTCTCGAGGGCTTCGCCGAGCCGGCCGAGCCCGACGACCCGGCCTGGCTGGAGGAGTGGCGGGAGGCCGACCGGGCCGTCGCCCGGAAGCTCGACGCGCTGCTGGCAGCCGAGGAGGGGGTCACGCCGCACGCGGTCGCCGGCGCCGTGAGCCGCGCCGTACCTCCCCGGGGCCTGCTGTTCGTGGGCGCCTCCAGCCCGATCCGCGACCTCGACCTGATGGTGGCGAAGTACGCCGTCGGCGACCGTCGCAAGGTGATCGCGAACCGGGGGCTCTCGGGGATCGACGGCGTCGTGTCCTCCGCGATCGGCGCCGCACTCGGCCGAGAGCACGGGAGCCGCAACCTCGCGCTGATGGGCGACGTGACGTTCCTGCACGACGCCAACGGGCTCGTGATCGGCCCCGACGAACCGCGGCCGGACCTCACCATCGTGGTCGTCAACGATGACGGCGGGTCGATCTTCGCGATGCTCGAGCAGGGAGCGGAGGAGTACGCCGCCCGCTACGACAAGCTCTTCGGCACACCGCACCGGGTCGACCTGGCGAGCCTGTGCGCCGCCACCCGGACGCCGCACTGGAGGGTCGAGTCGCTCGCCGAGCTCGAGCACGCGCTCGCCTCGCCGGCGGGCGGCATCGAGGTCGTCGAGGTCGCCGTCCGGCGTGACAACCGCCGTGACCTGGACACCCGGATCCGCGCCCTCACGCCCTGACCCGCCGAGGCGGCGTGAAGTGTCCCCGGATCCGTGCCGAGGCGGCGTGAAGTGTCCTGGGAACCCTGCCGAGGCGGCGTGAAGTTCCCGCAGCCGGGGAACTTCACGCCGACTCGGCGGTCTTTTCGGGGAACTTCACGCCGCCTCGGCAAGGGTTGAAGGGTCAGGGGGTGCCGCAGTAGCCCTCGGGGTCGTTCTCGACGGAGCTGCAGACGTTGGCGGTGCTGTGGTCGTAGAGGTAGGTGTCGTCGCCGTCGCCCCCGTCGAACGTGTCCTCGCCCGGGCTGCCCCAGAAGCGGTCGTCCCCGCCGAGGCCGCGGAAGTCCGTACGCGGCCAGACGGCGAGGTAGTCGGGGCCCTCGGTGCCGGACACGTCGATCTCGGCGCCGAAGCCGCCGATCACGCCCCACTCGAAGCCGCGAACGGTGGCGGTGGCCGTGGACCCGTCCTCCGCGTGCATCAGCAACGTGCCGGACGCCATGTCCCAGCTGCTGCTCGACACCTGGGGTGTCGGTCCGGACGCCTGGCGGAAGCGGACTTCGTCCAGCACGTCGGCCTCGTCGCCTCCGTCGAGCACCTGGCCGTCCGCCTGGTTCAGCAGGTCCTCGATGTCGTCGGCGCCCGGGCCGCCGAGGATCCGGTCCTCACCCGCCAGCCCGCGGTCCTGGAGGAGGTCGTCGCCGTCGCCCCCGTCGACGACGTCGGAGCCGGCCCGGGTGATGGCGAAGTCGTCGCCCCCGCCGAGCGCGATCCGGTCGCCACCCCCGCCACCGTGGACGAGATCGCGACCCGACGAGCCGACGAAGTCGTCGGCGAAGCGCGTGAGCCGCACCCGGCCCTGGACCAGCGTCACCCGGTCCCGTCCCTGCCCCGCGGCCGTCCCGGCGGTGAGGTCGACCTGTACGGCGTGCGCCGAGCCGGACCAGGAGATCGTGTCGACCTTGACGGCGTCGATCGCGGTCCGGTCGTCGTAGCCGCCGTCCAGGACATCGTCGCCCGGGCCCCCCGTCAGTGAGTCGGCGCGGTGGGCGCCCCCGGAGCCGATGTGGTCGAGGTCGCCGAACACGCGGTCGTCCCCGTCGCCGCCGTCGAGTACGTCGGCTCCCCGACCGCCGCAGATGGTGTCGTCGCCAGCCAGCCCGGTGATCACGTCGTCCCCGCGCCGCCCGGCGATCACGTCGGGACCCGAGGTGCCGCGGAGCTGGTCGTCCGCATGGGTGCCGACGATCGTGATCGGCCTGCCGTGGCAACGCTGCGGCCCGGTCTGGGTCGCCTGGGTCGCCTGGGCTGCCTGGGCTGCCTGGGCTGCCTCGGCCGACGCGGCCCCCAGGGTGACCGGCGCGGTCAACGCCCAGGCCACGGTCACGGCCGTACCGATGAGTCGCATGTGTTTCCTCCGGTTCGAGTGTCCCCACCCTGTCCGATGCACCGAAGGCCCCGCAGGTTCGCCGGTGAAGCGAGGGAAAGTGGGGGCGACCGGCACAATGAGCCGGTGGAGATCGCGCTGCTGCTCGTGGCCATGGCTGTCGGTGTGCTGGCGTTCACCGCGCTGGCCGAGCGCTTCGACGTACCCGCGCCCCTGCTGCTGATCGTGGTGGGGGTCGGGGTCTCCTACCTCCCGGGGGTCCCGGAGATCCACCTCGAGCCCGATGTCGTGCTGCTCGGGCTGTTGCCGCCGCTGCTCTACTCCACCGCGATCCAGAGCTCGCTGGTCGACTTCAACGCCAACCGGCGGGCGATCTTCCTGCTGTCCGTGGGCCTGGTGGCGTTCACGACCGTCGGCATCGGCGCGGTGGTGCACGCGATCCTGCCGGACATCTCGTGGGCGGCCTCGTTCGCGATCGGCGCGGTGGTGGCGCCGCCCGACGCCGTGGCCGCGACCGCGATCGGGCGCCGGATCGGCCTGCCCCGCCGGGTGGTCACCATCCTCGAGGGGGAGTCGCTGCTGAACGACGCGACCGCGCTCGTCGCCCTGCGGACGGCCGCGGCCGTCATCGTGGTCGGTTCGGCGAACGTCGACACCTGGCGGGTCGGGCTGGACTTCCTGTGGGCGGCTGCCGGAGGAGTCCTGATCGGGGCCGTCTTCTTCGTCGTCGTCGCGTGGATGCGCAAGCGGATCACCGACCCGGTGCTCGACACCGGCATCTCGTTCGTCATCCCGTTCGCGGCCTACATCTCGGCCGAGCAGGTGCACGCCTCCGGCGTGATCGCGGTCGTCATCGCCGGGCTCCTGCTCGGGCACAAGGCCGCCATCCTGCAGACCGCCCAGTCACGGATCGCGGAGCGGATGAACTGGCGCACGATCGCCTTCGTCCTCGAGAACACCGTCTTCCTGCTGATCGGGCTCCAGGCCCAGTGGCTGTTCGAGGACGTCGGGAGCAGCGAGCTCTCGACGGGCCGCATCGTCGCGGTGTGTGTGGCCACGCTGGTCGGGGTCGTCGCGCTGCGGATGGTCTGGGTCTTCGTCGCCCGCTACGCCCTGGTCCGGCCGGGCCCCGACCCCGACGTCGGCTACACGCCGCCGTGGACCTTCACCTTCGTCCTGGGCTGGGCCGGCATGCGCGGGGTCGTCAGCCTGGCCGCCGCCTTCGTGATTCCCGAGGAGGCCGAGCACCGCGAGATCCTGCTGCTGATCGCGTTCACGGTCGTGGCCGGCACCCTCTTCATCCAGGGCCTGTCGCTGCCCTGGGTGGCCCGCAGGCTGCGGGTGCCCTCGCCGGATCCGATGGACGACGCGCTGGCCCGGGCCACGATCCTCCAGCAGGCGTCCAAGGCCGGCTACGAGGAGCTCGACCGGCTCGACTTCGACGACCCGTACAAGGTCGGCGACCTCATCCGGCAGCAGACCGACCAGCGCAACTTCGCCGCCTGGGAGCGGCTGGGCACCACCGCCGACCAGGAGACCCCCAGCGAGCTCTACTCCCGGGTCCGCCGGGCGATGATCGACGCCGAGCGCCGACGGGTCCTGGAGATCCGGGGCTCCGGCACGGTGGCGTCCGAGGTGATCAGCGAGGTGCTGTCGATGCTCGACGTCGAGGAGTCGATGCTCGAGATCGCCCACCACGAGCACGACGAGCTCAAGGTCGTCAACGCCGTACGACGACCCGGCGGCGAGGTCTGCGACGACCTCGAGAAGTATCCCGCCGTCGAGACCGAGGCCGAGCCCGTCTGCCAGAAGTGCCTGGCCGAGGGCATCCAGTGGGTGGCCCTGCGCCAGTGCCTCGAGTGCGGCAACGTCGCCTGCTGCGACTCCTCACCCAGGCAGCACGCCACGGCACACTTCCGTGAGACCACGCACCCGGTCCTGGAGTCTGCCGAGCCCGGCGAGGACTGGCGGTGGTGCTACGTCCACCACCTGACCGCCTGAGCCCCTGAACGCCGACCGCCTGAACTACCTGGTCAGCGCCTGCTCCAGGGAGCGGGCCTCGTGCCCGCTGACCCGGCGTACGTCGTCGGTCACCTCGGCACACGACCCGTCGGCGATCGCGGTGTAGGTGCTGACCCACGCGTCGAGCTGCCATCGCTCGACGTCGTACGCCGCGGCTCGCGACGCGTAGGCCTCCTCGGGCGTCTCGTCCTCGAACCGCAGGTCCCGGCCGAGCACGGCGCCGGCGCGCGCGGCGACCTCGGTGAGCGTGAGCGCCTCCGGCCCGGTCAGCGTGTACGTCGCTCCCGCGTGCGAGCCGGGGTCGCGCAGGACCGCCGAGGCGACGTCGGCCACGTCCGCGCGCGCGACCGCGGCCACCCGGCCGTCGTCGGCCGGGCCCCGGATCACCCCGTGGGCGTCGGCGAACCACGGCAGCACGTCGACGTAGAAGTTGTCGCGCAGGAACGTGAAGGCCATCCCGCTCTCGCGGATCGCGGTCTCGGCGTCGTGGTGGTCGCGTCCGAGCGTGAACGTCGCGTCCGGGGCGGCGCCGGAGAACGAGGTGTAGACGATGTGCCCGACGCCCGCGCGGGCAGCGGACCGGATGAAGGCACGGTGCTGCTCGCGCCGGTCCTGGGCCTCGGCGGCGGACACCATGAAGAGCGTGTCCACGCCGGTGAGGGCGGCGACGGACGCCTCCTCGTCGGCGTAGTCGCAGACCCGGACGTCGCAGTCGATGTCCGGTGCGCGGGAGGGGTCGCGGACGAGGAGTCGCAGGTTGATGCGGAAGTCGCTTCCCGCCAGGGCGCGGGCAACGAGACCGCCCAGGGTGCCGGTGGATCCGGTGACGGCGATCATCTGTCCTCCAGGGGCTGGGCGCGGAAGTGGATCGGGAACCGGACCGGGCCGGTGTTGCCCGACACCGGCAGCCACTCGCCGGGCCCGTCCGGTCGCGCATCGGGCATCCGCCGGGCCAGCAGGGGCAGGGCGACGGCCATGTCGGTGCGGGCGACGAAGTGGCCCAGGCAGTGGTGCACGCCGGCGCCGAAACCGTGGTGGGGCGGGCGCAGCGCGGTGATGTCGAAGGACGGGTCGGGCATCGCCGACGGGTCCGTGCCGGCCGCGTGGGAGAGCATCTGGACGATGCCGCCCCGGGGGATGTGCAGGCCCTGGAAGGTCCACGTCCTCGAGCGCCTCGCGGGTCACCCAGGTGACGGTCGGGTTGACCCGCATCACCTCCTCGACACACCGCTCCCCGAGGTCGGGACGTTCGCCGAGCAGCCGCCACTGGTCAGGGTGCCGCAGCAGGGTCTGCAGCGCCAGGCCGAGCTGGTTGCGGGTGGTCTCCATGCCGGCGAAGGCGAGGAAGACCAGGGCCACGCCGAGCTCGTGCCGGCTCAGCCCGTCGGCCTCCTGGGCCTGCAGCAGCGTGGTGACCAGGTCGTCCCGCGGGTGCGCCTGCCGGTCGGCGACGACCTCGTCGAGGTGGCCGTGCAGCCCGGCGAGCGCGGCCTCGATCCGGGGCAGGTGACCGGCCACGTTGATCCCGAACGAGGCGCCGAGGTCGTCGGCCCAGTGCGCGACCTGGGGCCAGTCCTCCTCGGGCAGGCCGAGCAGGACGCAGATGATGCGGGCGGCGTACGGCTCGGCGAACTCGCTGACGAACTCCACCTCGCCACGCGGTGCGAAGCCGTCGATGAGCTCGTGGGCCAGCGCCTCGAAGCGCGGCCGCATCGCGGCGATGGTCCGGTTGCGGAAGGCCGGCATCAGCAGCTTGCGGATCCGGGCATGGTCCTCGCCCTCGAGGCTGAGCAGCGTCTCCTGCCACCAGTCCGAGAACATCCCGGAGTGGATGCCGTTCTGGGCCGGCCAGCGCGCGTTGCCCTGCCGGAACCGGCGGTCGCGCAGCAGCGCGCTCGTCTCGGCGTAGCGCAGCACCGCCCAGCCCCAGGTGGTCTCGACGTACCAGCTCGCGTCCCGGGCCGCGTGCACCGCTGGCGAGGTGACGTCGAAGGCCGGGTCGCCGAGGTCGAAGGAGGTCATCGGCCGGCCCGGACCATCCGCACGTGCAGCCCCTCGTCCTGCTCGTCGACGGTGCCGTCGCGGCGGAAGCCCTGGCGCTCGTAGAAGTGGAGGGCGCGGTCGTTGCCGTCGAGCACCCAGAGGTACGCCGCCCGCTCGTCGCAGGCCTCCTCGAGCAGGACGTGGCCGACCCCGGTGCCCCACCAGGCGGCGCGCACGTAGAGCGCCATCAGCTCGAGGCCGGTGTCCATGTCGTCGTCCCGCCCGGGCCCGGTGCTCACGAAGCCGACCAGGCCGTCAGGCCCCTCGGCGACGAGGGGGCCCTCGCCACGCTCGAGGATCGCCCGCCAGCGGTCGATCCGCTCAGGGACCGAGGTGCGCCGCGCGTCCAGGACCTGCTGGTCCATCAGCCCGGTGTAGGCGTCGTCCCAGCAGTCGAGGTGGAGGTGGGTGAGCGCCCCGGCGTCGTCGGGCACGGCGCGGCGGATCGTGATCCCGTCGGGGAGCGTCATGCCAGCATCGTATGGACCGCCAGGGCGGCGATGACCGCCGCGGAGACGAGTCCGGTGGTCAGGTGGGCCCGCCGGCCGGTGCCGACCCGGCCGAGCGCGGAGCCGCCGGCCGCGAGCACGAGCTGCCACGACGCGGAGGCGGCGAAGGCGGCGAGCACGAAGGCTGCGCCCTCGATCGGTGTCGAGACCAGGTGCCGGTTGCCGAGCACCACGGCGGCGAAGTAGACGACCGTCGCCGGGTTGACCGCGGTGACCCCGACGAACAGCGCGTAGGCGCGGGCTGCCCCCATCGGGGCCGCCTCGCGGAGGCGCCCGCCGGTCGTCAGCGCGTGGGTCGCGGTGAGGCCGGCGATCACCAGCAGCACGATGCCGGAGGCGATCCGCAGCGGAGTGGCGACCGGGCCCAGCAGCGCGGAGAGAGCTGTCCCGGCGACGACGGCCAGGGTCGCGTAGGCCCCGTCCACCGTGGCGATGCCGAGCCCCGCCGCCGCGCCGACGCGGAACGACGTACGGGAGGTGAGCGTGACGAGGAACGCCCCGACCGCGCCGATCGGGATCGCGATCGCCCAGCCGGTGACGAGACCGGAGACGATCACCTCGAGCACGCGCCCGATTCTCCTCACCCGCGAACCAGCGCGGCCAGCGGATTACGGTGGGAGCCATGCGGATCACGAAGTTCGGCCACGCCTGCGTCCGGATCGAGCACGACGGCACCACGATCGTCCTGGACCCCGGGGTCTTCACCGACGTCTCGGCGCTCGACGGCGCCGACGCCGTGCTGATCACCCACGAGCACGCCGACCACTACCTGCCGGACCATCTCCGGGCGAGCGACGCCCCGATCTTCACCATCGACGCGGTGGCGGCGAAGATCCGCGACGACGCACCCGAGCTCGCCGAGCGGGTGACCGTGGTGACGCCGGGCTCGTCGTTCGACGCCGGCCTTCCCGTGCGCGCCGTGGGCGAGCTGCACGCGGTGATCCACCCGGAGTTCCCGCGGTTCTTCAACAGCGGCTACGTGCTGACCCTGGGCGACGTGAAGGTCTACCACCCCGGGGACGCGCTGACCCCGCCCGGCGAGGACGTCGACGTGCTGTTCGTGCCGGTGTCGGCGCCGTGGCTGAAGGCGTCCGAGGCGATCGACTTCGCGCGCGAGGTGAAGGCCCCGCGCAACCTCGCGATCCACGACCGGGTCTACTCCGCGGCCGGCCTCGGGATCATCGACGGCCACATGAACGCCTTCCTGCCCCCGGCCGGCCAGGCGTACGTCCGCCTCGCCGACGGCGAGGACCTCCCGGACTGATCCTCAGGAGTCGGACAGGGCGTCGCGCACCGGGACGAACTTCGCCTGGGACTCGGCGAGCTCGGCCTCGGGGACGGAGTCGGCGACGATGCCGCACCCCGCGAAGAGCCGCACGGCCGGGCCGTCCACGACGGCCGAGCGCAGCGCGATGCCCCACTCGCCGTCGCCGGTGGCGTCCATCCAGCCGACCGGTCCCGCGTAGCGCCCGCGGTCCATGCTCTCGATCTGGCTGATCAGGGCGGTCGCGACGAGGGTCGGGGTGCCTCCGACGGCTGCCGAGGGGTGCAGCGCCTCGGCGAGCTGGAGGGAGGAGACGGTCGCGGCGTCGTGGACCACCCCGGCCACGTCGGTGGCCAGGTGCATCACGTTGGGCAGGTGCAGCACGAAGGGCGCCTCGGGCACGTTCATCGACGAGCAGTGCGGGTCGAGCGCGTCGGCGACCGAGCGGACGGCGTACTCGTGCTCCTCGAGGTCCTTCGAGGACCGCGCGAGGGTGGCGGCGAGGGCGAGGTCGCGCTCGTCGTCGCCGGTGCGCCGGATGGTGCCGGCCAGCACCCGGGAGGTGACCAGGCCGCGCTCGCGACGCAGCAGCATCTCCGGGGTGGCGCCGAACATGCCGTCGACGTGGAAGGTCCAGCACATCGGGTAGGTCTCGGTCAGGCGACGCAGCGGCCAGCGCACGTCGACCGGCGCGTTCGCGGTGGCGATCAGGTCGCGGGCGAGCACGACCTTCTCGAGGTCGCCGGCGTTGATCCGGGCGACCGCGTCGGCGACCACGGACATCCAGCGCTCCCCGTCGAGGGCACCGTCGGTGAAGCTCACCCCGACCGGGCCGGGCGGGTCGTCGGTCGGGGCCACGGTGGGCGCCGCGACCTCCTCGCGGCCGATCGTGGTGAGCCAGGTGGTGTCGCCGCGGCGACCCACGATGATCTCCGGCACGACGAGGAGGGAGTCGCCCGGCTCGTCGGCGAACGCGAAGGAGCCGAAGCACACCAGGCCGCTGCCGGGCTCGTTGATCTCGTCGCGCACGTCAGCGCGGGCAGTGGTCTCGCTCCACCACTTGCCGGCGTCGGCGAACCGGGTGGCACCGCTGGTGCGCACCTCGGCGGCCACGCCCCAGCCCACCAGGCCCTCGCCGCGTCGCAGCCAGGTGACCGGGTGGTCGGTGGGCAGCAGCTCGACCAGCGAGGTCGCGGTGCCGAGGTCCAGACGGACGGTCCGGACGACGAGCGCACCGGAGGGGGGCGACTGGTCGTCGGCGGTCGCGCTGGTCGTCACGAGGAGTCAGCGTACGCCGGTGACGGGGCTCACCCGGCCGGCACCTGTCAGGACCAGTAGACCACCACGTCGTCGCCGACGCTCACCTGGTCGAAGAGCCACGCGATGCCGTCGTGGTCGCGCACGTTGACGCAGCCGTGCGAGGCGCCGGAGTAGCCACGTGCGGCGAAGTCCGAGGAGTAGTGCACCGCCTGGCCACCCGAGAAGAACATCGCGAACGGCATCTCGGAGTCGTAGAGGCTCGAGACGTGGTCGCGGCTCTTGCGGTAGACCTCGAAGACGCCCTCGCGGGTGGGGGTGTACGACGCCCCGAAGCGCACGTCCACGGTCTTCTGCACCGTGCCGTCCACGACCCAGCGCAGGGTCTGGCTGGACTTGTCGATGCAGAGCACCCGACCGGTCAGGCAGCGGGCGTCGAGCGCACCCGGCTGGTTGCCCAGGTTGAACATCGCGGCGTGCGAGGGCGTGGCGGTCATCGCCTGCAGGCGGTCCAGGGTGCGCCGGTCGACCTCGCCGGTCACCGGGATCTGCCGCTTGGCCTGGAAGCCGCGGACGGCCTCGACGGTCGCGGCGTCGTAGTCGCCGGTCACGTCGTCGAAGAGCCACTGGATCGCCACCAGCCGGGCCTGGAGGTCGCGCACCGCGCCCCCGCTCCGGCCGGCGGCCAGGATCGCCGGGCCCGGGTGCAGCACGTTGAAGAGCTGGTCGTGGGTGGGCGTCTCGGTCATCGTGACCAGCCGGCGCCAGGTGCGCTGGTCGACGACACCGGTGGAGCGGAAGCCGCGCTTGGCCTGGAAGCCGCTCACGGCCTCACGGGTGGTGGCGTCGTACGACCCGGTGGTGAGCTCGGGGAACCAGGCGAGCTGGAACAACCGGGACTGCAGCTCGCGGACCTGGCGGCCCGAGGCCCCGGGCTCCAGGACGGCCTCGGGGGTGGGGGTGGCCGTCGGGCTCGCCGGGCTCGCCGGGGTCGTGGGGCCGTCGGGGGTCGGAGCCGCCGTCGTGGGGGCGCTCGTCGCCGGCGCCGCCGCGGTGGGGGACCGCTGCCCGTCGTCCTGACGCAGGGCGTACCCCGCGCCGTACGCGATGGCGGTGAGCAGGCCGACCGTGAGGACGGTCAGCATCAGGGCGCGCAGTGCCTTCATCGAGAAATCCCTCGGTCGACGAGCTTCCAGTGTCGAGGGGATGACGCCTGATCCCGGGATTTGGTTGCGAGGGCGCGGCGGCCGTGACCGAACCGTTGCCGATGGGGGCAGGCGGGTGGCGCCCCCGTAGTCTCTGCGCGTGCGCGCAGAACTCGACAAGCAGCCGACCGACGTCCGTCGCATGTTCGACGCGGTGGCCCGGCGCTACGACGTCACCAACGACGTGCTGTCGCTCGGCCAGGACCGCCGCTGGCGGCAGGACGTGATCGAGGCGGTGGACCCGCAGTACGGCGAGCGCGTGCTGGACCTGGCGGCCGGCACCGGCACCTCCAGCCAGCCGTTCGCCGACCGGGGCGCGGTGGTGGTGCCCTGCGACTTCTCCCTCGGCATGCTGCGCGTCGGCAAGCAGGCGCGCCCGCACCTGCCGTTCACCGCGGGTGACGGCACCCTGCTGCCGTTCGCCGACGACACGTTCGATGCGGTGACGATCTCCTTCGGCCTGCGCAACATCGTCGACCCGCTGGCCGGGCTGCGCGAGCTGCGCCGGGTCACCCGGCCCGGTGGACGCCTGGTGGTCTGCGAGTTCAGCCACCCGACGAACCCGCCGTTCCGCACGGTCTACCTCGAGTACCTCATGAAGGCGCTGCCCGCGATCGCGCGCGCCGTGTCGTCCGCGCCGGACGCCTACGTCTACCTCGCCGAGTCGATCCGGGCCTGGCCCGACCAGCAGGGACTTGCCGGCCTGATCGCCGAGGCGGGCTGGGATCGCCCGGAGTGGCGCAACCTCTCCGGCGGCATCGTCGCGCTGCACCGCGCGACCAAGTGAGCAGAGCCAGGTGAGCAGAGCCAGGTGAGCAGAGCCCGCGTCTGATCCGGCCGCAGCCGCCACACTGGTCCCCATGGACTGCGTCTTCTGCGCGATCGTGACCGGTGACCTCCCGTCGAGCGTCGTGTACGACGACGCGCGGGTGCTCGCGTTCATGGATCTGCGCCCCGCCACCCCGGGCCACCTCCTGGTGATCCCCAAGCGGCATGCCGCGGACCTGGCCGGGCTCGACCCCGAAGACGGAGCCGCGATGTTCCGGGTGGCCCAGCGGGTGGCCGCCGGCGTACGCGCCTCGAGCGTGGCGCCCGAGGGCGTCAACCTCTTCCTGGCCGACGGCGAGGCGGCCGGCCAGGAGGTCCCGCACGTCCACCTGCACGTGCTGCCGCGCTCGGCCGGCGACGGTCTCCGGATCGCGGCCGACTTCCAGAGCCCGACCCGCGCGGAGCTGGACCGCCAGGCCGAGGACATCCGCACCGCCCTGGTCGGACCGCCGCCCCAGGCGCCCAAATAGACAAGATCCACATGCCCTAAATCCGCAGGTGAGAGCGGCATTTGGGGTGGGGGACCCCGGGGTGCGGGCGACGGGACGGAGTGGCAGACTGTGTCCCGCGCCACTTAGTGATTCGGTTCACAAAGTCACAATCCCGTTGCGGAAGTCTGTCGGGGGCGCACGCGACAGGAAAGGAACGCGAGGCATGGAGCTCTACACACCGGTCCTGGTGCTGGCCCTCCTCGCCGCGGCATTCGCGGTCGGTTCCGTGGCCATGAGCGCCTTCATCGGCCCCAAGCGCTACAACCGGGCGCGGCTGGACTCCTACGAGTGCGGCATCGAGCCCACGCCGCAGCCGGTCGGCGGCGGCCGGTTCCCGGTGAAGTACTACATCACCGCGATGCTCTTCATCGTCTTCGACATCGAGATCGTCTTCCTCTACCCGTGGGCCGTCTACTTCGACTCCATGAAGTTCTTCGGGCTGGTCGAGATGGTCATCTTCATCGCCACCGTGTTCGTCGCCTACGCCTACGTGTGGCGTCGCGGCGGGCTCGAGTGGGACTGAGCGGGAGGCACTGACCACATGGGTATCGAGGAGAAGCTCCCCAGCGGGGTCCTGCTGACCACCGTCGAGGGCGTCGCCGGCTACATGCGCAAGGCGTCCTTCTGGCCTGCGACGTTCGGCCTGGCCTGCTGCGCCATCGAGATGATGACCTCGGGCGGGCCGAAGTACGACCTCGCGCGCTTCGGCATGGAGGTCTTCCGGGCCAGCCCGCGCCAGGCCGACCTGATGATCGTGGCCGGCCGGGTGAGCCAGAAGATGGCCCCGGTGCTGCGCCAGATCTACGACCAGATGCCCGAGCCCAAGTGGGTCCTGGCGATGGGTGTCTGCGCCAGCAGCGGCGGCATGTTCAACAACTACGCGATCGTCCAGGGCGTCGACCACGTCGTGCCCGTCGACATGTATCTCCCGGGGTGTCCGCCGCGGCCCGAGATGCTGATCGACGCGATCCTCAAGCTGCACGACCAGGTCCAGAACGGCAAGCTCGGCGCCAACCGCCGCGACCAGATCGTGGAGCGGGAGACCGCGGCCCTCCAGGCGCTGCCGACCTCCGACATGAAGGGGCTGCTGCGGTGAGCGAGGGCAAGGAGACGGTCAAGGGCCCCGGGCAACCGGCGGTCGAGCAGTCACCCGAGAACGTCCCGGCCCAGCCGGGCGAGGTGCAGCAGGTCGGCACCCGCAAGGGCATGTTCGGCGTCAAGGGCAGCGGCGACACCAGCGGCTACGGCGGCCTCGTCGCCCCGATCGTCTACCCCGGTGCAGCCCAGCGCCCCTACGGCGGCTGGCACGACGAGGTGGCCGACGCCCTCGAGACCCGGCTCCGGACGGGTGGCGTCGAGAGCGCGATCGAGCGCGTGGTGATCCACCGCGGCGAGATCACCTTCCACGTCCGTCGCGAGGACGTGCTCGCCGTCATGCAGGTGCTGCGCGACGACGCCGCGCTGCGCTTCGAGTTCTGCTCGGGCGTGAGCGGGGTGCACTACCCCGACGACACGGGCCACGAGCTGCACGCGGTCTACCACCTGCTCTCGATGACCCACAACCGCCGGATCCGCGTCGAGGTCACCGCCCCCGACGCCGACCCGCACATCCCGTCGGTCGTGGCGGTCTACCCCACGAACGACTGGCACGAGCGCGAGGCCTTCGACATGTTCGGCATCGTGTTCGACGGCCACCCGGCGCTGACGCGCATCCTGATGCCCGACGACTGGCCGGGCCACCCGCAGCGCAAGGACTACCCCTTGGGCGGCATCCCCGTGGAGTACAAGGGCGGCACCATCCCGCCGCCCGATCAGCGGAGGTCCTACACCTGATGACATCTACATCCAGCTCGGACATGTACGCCGGCGCGTCGGAGACGACCGAGGGCAAGGTCTTCACCGTCACCGGCCAGGACTGGGACTCGATCGTCCAGGGCCTCAGTGACGAGGCGGCCGACGAGCGCGTCGTGGTCAACATGGGCCCGCAGCACCCGTCCACGCACGGCGTGCTGCGCCTGATCCTCGAGCTCGAGGGCGAGACGGTGACCGAGGCCCGCTGCGGCATCGGCTACCTCCACACCGGCATCGAGAAGAACATGGAGTTCCGCTCCTGGGTCCAGGGCGTCACGTTCTGCACCCGGATGGACTACCTCTCGCCGTTCTACAACGAGATGACCTACGTCCTGGGCGTCGAGCGGCTGCTCGACATCGAGGAGGCACATCCCGGAGAAGGCCCAGGTCATGCGGGTCCTGCTCATGGAGCTCAACCGCATCTCCTCGCACCTGGTCTGCATCGCGACCGGCGGCATGGAGATCGGCGCGCTGACCGTGATGACGATCGGGTTCCGCGAGCGCGAGCTGGTCCTCGACCTGTTCGAGCTGATCACCGGCCTGCGGATGAACCACGCGTTCATCCGCCCCGGCGGCGTCGCCCAGGACCTGCCCCCGGGCGCCCTGGACGAGATCCGCGACTTCATCGCGCTGATGAAGAAGCGCCTGCCGGAGTACGCCGACCTCTGCAACGCCAACCCGATCTTCAAGGCTCGCCTGGTCGACGTCGGCCACCTCGACCTCGAGGGCTGCCTGGCGCTCGGCCTGTCCGGTCCGCCGCTGCGGGCCGCGGGCTACCCCTGGGACCTGCGCAAGACCCAGCCCTACAGCGGCTACGAGGACTACGACTTCGAGGTCCAGACCTGGGACACCGCCGACGCCTACGGCCGGTTCCGGGTCCGCCTCGCCGAGATGTGGGAGTCGCTCAAGATCGTCGAGCAGGCCGCCGCGCGCCTGGCCAGGCTCGAGGGCGCCCCAGTCATGGTCGCCGACAAGAAGATCGCCTGGCCCAGCCAGCTCGCGATCGGCAGCGACGGCATGGGCAACAGCCTCGACCACATCCGGCACATCATGGGCGAGTCCATGGAGGCCCTGATCCACCACTTCAAGCTGGTCACCGAGGGCTTCCGGGTCCCGGCCGGCCAGGCCTACGTCCCGATCGAGTCGCCGCGCGGCGAGCTCGGCGCGCACGTGGTCTCCGACGGCGGCACCCGCCCGTTCCGGGCCCACTTCCGCGACCCGTCGTTCACGAACCTCCAGGCCACGAGCGTGATGAGCGAGGGCGGCATGGTCGCCGACGTCATCGTCGCCATCGCCTCGATCGACCCCGTGATGGGAGGCGTTGACCGATGACCGACACGGTCTCCACCAGCTCGACGGGCGCGGGCGCCGGGTTCAGCCCGACGACCCTGGCCGAGCTCGCGCAGATCGCCGCGCGCTACCCGCAGGCCCGCTCCGGGCTCCTGCCGATGCTGCACCTGGTGCAGTCGTCGGAGGGCCGGATCACGCCGGAGGGGATCGAGGCCTGCGCCGAGATCCTGGGCATCTCCGCGGCCGAGGTCAGCGGTGTCGCGACGTTCTACACGATGTACAAGCGCAAGCCGGTCGGCGACTACCACGTCGGGGTCTGCACCAACACGCTGTGCGCGGTGATGGGCGGCGACCTGATCTTCGAGCGGCTCAAGGACCACCTCGACGTCGGCAACGACGAGACGACGGCCGACGGCAAGATCACGCTCGAGCACATCGAGTGCAACGCGGCCTGCGACTACGCACCCGTGATGACCGTCAACTGGGAGTTCATGGACAACATGACCCCCCAGTCGGCGACCCAGCTGGTCGACGACCTGCGCTCCGGCGCCGAGGTCAGCTCGACCCGTGGGCCGCGCCTGTGCACCTGGCGCGAGGCCGAGCGGGTGCTGGCCGGCTTCCCCGACGACCTCGCCGACGAGGGCCCGTCCGCCGGGCCCGCCTCGCTGGTGGGCCTCGAGCTCGCGCGCGAGAGGGGCTGGACCGCACCGCAGGTGCAGGGCTCGTCCGGCGGTGGTGCCGCCCTGGGCTCGACCGCGCCGCAGGCGGCCGAGCAGGCCGACACCTCGCGTGCCGAGTCGGAGTCGAAGGTCGCGGAGTCCGCGGCCGGCGTGAAGCACGAGGACGCAGGGGTCTCGACCGACGACGCGAAGGACGGCAAGTGAGCGGCGACATGGGTACGTTGACCCCGGTCCTCACCGACAACTGGGACGCCGAGCGCAGCTGGACGATGGCGTCGTACGAGTCCCGTGGCGGCTACGACGCGCTGAAGAAGGCGCTCGCCATGAGCCAGGACGCGGTCATCGAGGCGGTCAAGGACTCCGGCCTGCGCGGCCGCGGTGGCGCCGGCTTCCCGACCGGCATGAAGTGGGGCTTCATCCCGCAGGACAACCCGAACCCCAAGTACCTCGTGGTCAACGCCGACGAGTCGGAGCCGGGCACCTGCAAGGACGTCCCGCTCATGATGGCCAGCCCGCACACCCTGGTCGAGGGCGTGATCATCAGCTCCTACGCCATCCGCGCCAACAAGGCGTTCATCTACGTCCGCGGCGAGGTCCTCCACGTCGTACGCCGCCTGCAGCGCGCCGTGCAGGAGGCCTACCTCGCGGGGCACCTGGGCAAGAACATCCACGGGTCCGGCTACGACCTCGACCTGGTGGTCCACGCCGGTGCCGGCGCCTACATCTGTGGCGAGGAGACCGCGCTGCTCGACTCGCTCGAGGGACGTCGCGGCCAACCCCGGCTGCGTCCGCCGTTCCCGGCCGTCGCCGGGCTCTACGCCAGCCCGACCGTGATCAACAACGTCGAGTCGATCGCGTCCGTGCCCAGCATCATCGGTAACGGACCCGAGTGGTTCTCCTCGATGGGCACCGAGAAGTCCAAGGGCTTCGGGATCTTCTCCCTGTCCGGGCACGTCACCCGTCCCGGCCAGTACGAAGCTCCGCTCGGGATCACGCTGCGCGAGCTGATCGGCCTGGCCGGGGGCATGCGTGAGGGGCACGAGCTGAAGTTCTGGACCCCGGGCGGATCCAGCACCCCGCTGCTGACGGCCGAGCACCTCGACGTACCCCTCGACTTCGAGGGCGTGGCCGCGGTCGGCTCGATGCTCGGCACCCGCGCCCTGCAGATCTTCGACGAGACCACCTGCGTGGTCCGTGCCGTGCTGCGCTGGACCGAGTTCTACAAGCACGAGTCCTGCGGCAAGTGCACCCCCTGCCGCGAGGGCACGTGGTGGCTGGCCCAGACCCTGGCCTGGCTCGAGAAGGGCCAGGGGAGCGAGTCCGACCTCGACCTGCTCCTGGACCAGTGCGACAACATCCTCGGCCGGGCGTTCTGCGCGCTGGGCGATGGGGCGACCAGCCCGATCTCCAGCTCGATCAAGTACTTCCGCGACGAGTACCTCGCCCACCTCAGCCACGGCGGCTGCCCGTTCGACCCGGCCGCCTCGACCGTCTTCGCGACTGCTGGAGCATCCGCATGACTCAGGTCTCGACCAGCTCGACCGGGGACAAGGCCGTGGACCTCGTCACCCTCACCATCGACGGGGTGCAGGTCAGCGTGCCCAAGGACACCCTGGTGATCCGCGCCGCCGAGCACGTCGGCGTGCAGATCCCGCGCTTCTGCGACCACCCGCTGCTCGCTCCTGTCGGCGCGTGCCGCCAGTGCCTCGTCGACATCCCCGACGCCGGCAACGGCCGTGGGTTCCCGAAGCCGCAGGCCTCCTGCACGATCACCGTCGCCGAGGGCATGGTGGTCAGCACCCAGGCCAGCAGTGAGGTCGCCGACAAGGCGCAGCAGGGGATCATGGAGTTCCTGCTGATCAACCACCCGCTGGACTGCCCGGTCTGCGACAAGGGCGGCGAGTGCCCCCTGCAGAACCAGGCGATGTCCAACGGCCGGGGCGAGACCCGGTTCGAGGGCGTCAAGCGCACCTATCCCAAGCCGATCAACATCTCCGCGCAGGTGCTCCTGGACCGCGAGCGGTGCGTGCTCTGCGCGCGCTGCACGCGGTTCTCCGAGCAGATCGCGGGCGACCCGTTCATCGAGATGCTCGAGCGGGGTGCCCTGCAGCAGGTGGGCATCTACGAGCAGGAGCCCTTCGAGTCCTACTTCTCGGGCAACACGATCCAGATCTGCCCGGTCGGCGCCCTCACCAGCGCCGAGTACCGCTTCCGCTCGCGTCCCTTCGACCTCGTCTCCTCGCCGTCGGTGGCCGAGCACGACGCCTGCGGCTCCGCGATCCGCGTCGACCACCGCCGCGGCAAGGTGATGCGCCGCCTCGCCGGCGACGACGCCGAGGTCAACGAGGAGTGGATCACCGACAAGGACCGCTTCGCGTTCACCTATGCCGTCGCTCCCGACCGGCTGACCTACCCGCGGGTGCGGGACGAGGACGGCTCGCTGCGCCCGGCGTCGTGGACCGAGGCGTTCGCCGTCGCGGCCCGCGGCCTGCGCGCCGCCGGCGCCTCCGCCGTGCTGACCGGTGGCCGCGTGACCGCCGAGGACGCCTACGCCTACAGCAAGTTCGCCCGCGTCGCCCTCGGCACCAACGACATCGACTTCCGCGCCCGGCCGCTCTCGGCCGAGGAGGCGTCGTTCCTGGCCTCCGAGGTCGTCCTCTCCAACCCCGTCTCGTACGCCGACCTGGAGACCGCCTCGACCGTGGTCCTGGCCGGCTTCGAGCCCGAGGACGAGGCCGGCGTGGTCTTCCTGCGCCTGCGCAAGGCCGCCCGACACCACCGCACGCGGGTCGTCTCGCTGGCGCCGTTCGCCTCGCGCGGCCTGGACAAGATGAACGGCCAGCTCGTCCCCACCGCACCGGGCGACGAGGCTGCCGCCCTCGACCAGCTGGTCACCCACAGCGAGTTCGGGCTCGACGCGACCGGGGTGATCCTGGTCGGCGAGCGTCTCGCCACCTCCCCGGGCGCGCTCAGCGCGGCCGCCCGCCTCGCCCGCACCACCGGGGCCCGGCTCGCCTGGGTCCCGCGTCGCGCAGGCGACCGGGGCGCCGTCGACATGGGCTGCCTGCCCAACCTGCTGCCCGGTGGTCGTCCGGTGGCCGACCCCTCGGCCCGGGTGGACGCGGCCACCTCCTGGGGTGTCGCCGGCCTTCCCGAGGGCGAGGGCCGCGACGCCGACGCGATCGTGGCAGCCCTGGTGTCGGGTCAGCTCGGTGGACTGGTCATCGGTGGAGTCGACCCCGACGACACCGCCGACCCGGCGGCCACCCGCGCCGCCGTCGAGGCTGCGTCGTTCGTCGTGGCGCTCGAGCTGCGCGAGACCGACGTGACCCGCGCGGCCGACGTCGTCTTCCCGGTCGCCCCGGTGACCGACAAGGCCGGCACGTTCGTGAACTGGGAGGGACGCCCGCGCCCCTTCGAGGCGATCTTCACCAACCCGGCCTCCCTGCCCGACCTGCGCGTGCTCGCCGGCATCGCCGAGGAGCTCGCCCAGCTCGGCCAGGGGAGCCCGCTCGGCTTCCGCAACGTCGTCGAGGTCCGGGCACAGATCGACGAGATGGGCGCCTGGGACGGCGACCGCGCGACGACCGCGCCCGCACCCACCGCCGTCGCCCCCGCACACGACGAGGAGCGCCTGCTGCTCGCCACCTGGAAGCAGATGGTCGACCTCGGGTCGATGCAGGACGGCGAGGAGCACCTGCGCGCGACTGCCCGCAGGCCCGTCGCCCTGGTCAGCCGGACCGTGTACGACGCCGTCGGCCCGACCGTCCAGATCAGCGGTGACCGTGGCTCGATGGTGCTGCCGGCCGAGCCGACCGACATCGTCGAGGGCGTCGTCTGGGTGCCCGCGAACTCGCTCGGGGACGGCGTGCTCGCCACGCTGGCCTCACCGGGCTCCACCGTGACCGTGAAGGGGGCGGACCTGTGATCTCGACCTTGGTGTCGACCGGCTCGATCAGCGGGCTGCTGCCGCTGGCGGCCGACGACCTGTCCGCCTTCGGCCGCGACGCGTGGTGGCTGGTCCTGCTCAAGGCCGTGCTGATCTTCCTGGTCCTGGTCCTGCTGACGCTGTTCAACATCTGGCTGGAGCGCCGGGTCGTCGCCCGGATGCAGCACCGCATCGGCCCCAACGTGAACGGGCCCTTCGGCCTGCTCCAGTCCCTCGCCGACGGCGTGAAGCTCGCGCTCAAGGAAGACATCATCCCGAAGGCCGCCGACAAGGTGGTCTTCCTGCTCGCCCCCGTGATCGCGGCGGTGCCGGCGTTCGTGACGTTCAGCGTCATCCCGTTCGGCCCCGAGGTGGAGCTGCCGTTCAGCGACATCACCACCCCGCTCCAGCTGACCGACATGCCCGTGGCCGTGCTGTTCGTGATGGCGATCGCCTCGGTCGGCATCTACGGCATCGTGCTCGGCGGCTGGTCGAGCGGCTCGACGTACTCCCTGCTCGGCGGGCTGCGCTCGAGCGCCCAGATGATCTCCTACGAGGTCGCGATGGGTCTCGCGCTCGTCGCGGTGTTCCTCTACGCCGGCTCGATGTCCACCTCGGAGATCGTGGCCGCCCAGGACCAGTACTGGTTCGGGCTGATCCTGGTGCCGTCGTTCGTGATCTACGTGATCTCGATGATCGGCGAGACCAACCGCGCCCCCTTCGACCTCCCCGAGGCCGAGGGCGAGCTGGTCGGCGGCTTCCACACGGAGTACTCCTCGCTGAAGTTCGCCCTGTTCTTCCTCGCCGAGTACATCAACATGGCCACGGTGTCCGCGCTCGCCACCACGCTCTTCCTCGGTGGCTGGCACGCCCCGTGGGGGATCGAGCAGATCTGGTCCGGCGCCAACGAGGGCTACTGGCCGCTGCTGTGGTTCTTCGGCAAGGTCATGTTCTTCATCTTCATCTTCATCTGGCTGCGCGGGTCGCTGCCGCGGCTGCGCTACGACCAGTTCATGGCGTTCGGCTGGAAGCGGTTGATCCCGATCTCGCTGCTGTGGATCGTCGCAGTCGCGTCCATCCGCACGATGTCGCTCGAGGGCGGCATCGACCGCCAGTTCCTGCTGATCGGCATCGGCATCCTCGCGGTGCTGTTCCTGGTGCTGTTCTTCGTGGGCGAGAGCGAGAGCGAGGGCGAGGAGGGGCCGGAGCAGGCTCCGGCCCCCGCTCGTGCCGGTGGCTTCCCGGTGCCGCCCATGCCCGCCGGCGGCGCGGTGCGTGGCGCCGCCCGTCCACTCACGTTCGAGTCCCCCTCGTTCCGCGAGTCCCCGATCACGAGCACTGCCCCCGCCGGTGCGGGTGAGGAGATCTGATGGCCACCATGAAGGAGCAGTTCTGGGACCCGATCGCGGGTTTCGGAGTCACGTTCCGGACCATGTTCAAGAAGGTGGTCACCGAGCAGTACCCCTTTGAGAAGATGCCCACCGCACCGCGGTTCCACGGCCGGCACCAGCTCAACCGCTGGCCCGACGGGCTCGAGAAGTGCATCGGCTGCGAGCTGTGTGCCTGGGCCTGCCCGGCTGACGCCATCTACGTCGAGGGCGCGTCCAACGTCGACGGCCCGGGCGACGAGTCCGGTCGCTTCTCGCCGGGCGAGCGCTACGGCCGCGTCTACCAGATCAACTACCTGCGCTGCATCCTGTGCGGCCTGTGCATCGAGGCGTGCCCGACGCGGGCACTCACGATGACCAACGAGTACGAGCTGGCCGACGACAACCGCGCCGACCTGATCTACGAGAAGTCCGACCTGCTCGCGCCGCTGCTGCCGGGCATGGAGCAACCGCCGCACGCGATGCGGCTCGGCGACGACGAGGGCGCCTACTACCGCGGCGCCTACTCCGCGCCGTCGACCGTGACCGAGAGCGAGGCTTCGGAGTGATCGCCTTCTGGATCCTGGCGCCGATCATGGTGATCGCCGCCCTCGGCATCCTGTTCGTGCGCAAGGCCGTGCACGCGGCGCTGCTGCTGGCCGTCGTGATGCTCAGCCTGGCGGTGCTGTACGCCGTCCTCGACGCGCCGTTCCTCTTCGCGGTGCAGATCATCGTCTACACCGGCGCGATCCTGATGCTGTTCCTGTTCGTGCTCATGCTGGTCGGCGTCGACGCGTCCGACTCGGTCGTCGAGACGATCCGGGGACAGCGCGTGCTCGCCATCGTCTTCGGGCTGCTCCTCGGTGCCGTGCTCGTGACGGCGCTCGGCCAGATCACGCTGGGCACGGCGGTCGGCCTCGACGCCGCCAACGCGCCGGGCAACATCCAGGGCCTGGCCGACATCATGTTCTCGCGCTACGTCTTCGCCTTCGAGACCACCAGCGCGCTGCTCATCACCGCCGCGATGGGCGCGATGGTGCTCGCCCACCGCGAGCGACTGAGCCCCAAGCCCACCCAGGCGTCGATGGCGCAGCAGCGGCTCCAGGACTACGCCGACAAGGGCTTGCACCTCGGTCCGCTGCCTCCTCCGGGCGTCTTCGCCCGGCACAACGCGGTCGACACCCCGGCGCTCCTGCCCGACGGCACCGCCTCCGAGGCGTCGATCTCGCGGGTGCTCGCCGCCCGCGGGACGGTCCGCTCCGCGCCGGCGCTGGCCGACGACATCGAGGAGGTCCAGCGCAGCCTCGACGGGATCACCGCGAGCGGGGCCCCCCGCTCGACGAGCGCCACCGGCGAGGGTCCGGCTGCCGGCCACACCGAGGAGGAGCAGGCATGAGCGTGACGCCGTACATCGTCCTCTCGTCGATCCTGTTCACGATCGGCTGCGTGGGCGTGCTCACCCGCCGCAACGCGATCGTCGTCTTCATGTGCATCGAGCTGATGCTCAATGCCTCGAACCTCGCGCTGGTCGCGTTCGCGCGCCAGCACGGCAACCTCGACGGGCAGATCGCCGCCTTCTTCGTGATGGTGGTGGCGGCCGCCGAGGTCGTCGTCGGGCTCGCGATCATCATGACCATCTTCCGGACACGTCGCTCGGCCTCGGTCGACGACGCGAGCCTGCTGAAGTACTGAGGTGACTGGCCAGATGCTTGCCGAGATGACGGCTCTCCACGGGCACGCCCAGATCCCCGTGGTCGCCCCCACAGACGCGTCGGGGATCTTCTCCCTGATGTGGCTGGTGATCGCGCTCCCGCTGGCGGGTGCCGCGATCCTGCTGATCGGCGGCCGGCTCACCGACAGGTGGGGACACCTGCTCGGCACCGCGCTTCCGATCGGCTCGTTCGTGATCAGCCTGTGGATGTTCGTCGCGCTGCTCGGGCGCGGCGACGACGAGCGCCAGATCGGCCAGCACCTCTACACCTGGTTCCAGGTCGGCCACCTCGACGTGGGCATGGACCTGATGTACGACCAGCTGTCGGCGCTGTTCCTGCTGCTCGTCACCGGAGTCGGATCGCTGATCCACGTCTACTCCATCGGCTACATGGCGCACGACCCGCGCCGCCGCCGGTTCTTCGGCTACCTCAACCTCTTCGTCGCGGCGATGCTGATGCTCGTCCTTGCCGAGAACTACATCGTGCTGTTCCTCGGCTGGGAGGGTGTCGGCCTGGCGTCGTACCTCCTGATCGGCTTCTGGCAGCACAAGCCCACTGCCGCCGCCGCGGCCAAGAAGGCCTTCGTCATCAACCGGGTCGGCGACATCGGCATGTCGCTGGCGATCATGCTGATGTTCGTCACCTTCGGCACCACCAGCTTCTCCGGCATCAGCGAGGTGGCGAGCGGAGCGTCCGAGAACACGCTCAACGCCCTCGGCCTGCTGCTCCTGCTGGGTGCCTGCGGCAAGTCCGCTCAGTTCCCGCTGCAGGCCTGGCTGCTCGACGCGATGGAGGGCCCGACCCCGGTCTCGGCCCTGATCCACGCGGCCACCATGGTGACCGCCGGCGTCTACCTGATCACCCGATCGAACTTCATCTTCGAGCTGGCGCCCACCGCGCAGACCGTGGTCGTCACCATCGCCGTCATCACGCTCCTGTGGGGTGCGATCATCGGTTGCGCGAAGGACGACATCAAGAAGGTCCTCGCCGGATCGACGATGAGCCAGATCGGCTACATGATGCTCGGCGCAGGACTCGGCGTCGGTGGCTACGCGTTCGCGATCTTCCACCTGCTCACTCACGGCTTCTTCAAGGCCAACATGTTCCTCGGCGCCGGCTCGGTCATGCACGGCATGGACGACGAGGTCGACATGCGTCGCTACGGCGCGATCCGGCACGCGATGCCGGTGACGTTCCTGACCTTCGCCATGGGCTACCTCGCGATCATCGGGTTCCCCGGCTTCTCGGGCTTCTGGTCCAAGGACAAGCTCATCGAGGTCGCCCTCGCCGAGAACTGGCTGGTCGGGCTCCTCGCCCTGCTCGGCGCCGGCATCACCGGGTTCTACATGACCCGGCTGATGCTGCTCACCTTCTTCACCGACAAGCGCTGGAAGGAGAACGCGCACCCGCACGAGTCGCCGTCGACCATGACGATCCCGCTCATCGTGCTCGCGGCGCTCTCCGTGCTCGGCGGCGTGATGCTGCTCGGTGACTGGATCGTCGACTTCCTCTCGCCCGTCGTCGGTGTCGCTCCCCACGAGGACCCGCCGATCCCGGCGCTCGCCGTCACCGGCCTCGCCGTCCTGGTCGTCGCGGCCGGTGTCGCTGCTGCCTGGTTCCTGGTGGGCAAGCGCGAGGTCTCGCTGACTCCGCCGCAGGACGTCTCGCTCGCCACCCGCGCAGCCCGGGCCGACCTCTACGGCGACGCCATCAACGAGGGTCTCGTGGTCAACCCCGGCCGGCGCCTGGTCGGCGGCCTGCTGGGCTTCGACCGGTACGGCGTCGACGGGGTGCTCACCGGCGGGCCGGTCGCGCTCGGTGCGGTCGCGACCCAGCTGCGCCGCGTCCAGAACGGTTTCGTCCGCTCCTATGCCCTCTCCCTGCTCGGCGGCGTCCTGCTCGTCGTCCTGGCCCTCCTGGCGGTGAACCTCGCATGAATCAGTTTCCCTGGTTGACCGTCCTGGTCCTGGTGCCGCTCGTCGGCGCCGTGGCCGTGGCCTTCGTCCCGAAGGCCCCCGGTTCGGCGCTGCCCAAGCAGCTCGCCGTGGCCGTCTCGGTGCTGACCCTCGCGATCGGTGGCGCGATCGCCGCGCAGTACGACACCGACGGCGGCATGCAGCTGACCGAGACCCACACCTGGATCGACGCCCTCGGCGTCCACTACGCGCTCGGTGTCGACGGCCTCGGGCTGCTGCTGATCCTGCTCACCGTGGTCCTGGTCCCGCTCGTCCTGATCGGCTCCTGGCACGACGCCGACGAGAGCAACCCGGCGGCGTTCTTCGCCTGGGCACTGGCCCTCGAGGCGCTCTCGCTCGCGGTGTTCGCGGCCACGGACGTCTTCCTCTTCTACGTCGTCTTCGAGGCGACGCTGATCCCGGCGTACTTCCTGATCGGTGGCTTCGGCCGCGAGGGCCGGGCGTTCGCCGCGCTGAAGTTCCTGATGTACCAGCTCGGCGGCGGTCTGATCCTGCTCGGCTCGGTGATCGGCCTCTACGTCGTCTCCGCCCAGGCCGGCAGCCCGAGCTACCTGCTGTCCGACCTGGCCCAGCTGGACATGAGCCAGAGCGCCGAGCGGTGGCTGTTCGCCGGCTTCTTCATCGCGTTCGCGGTCAAGGCGCCGCTGTTCCCGCTGCACACCTGGCTGGCCGACACGACCGAGAAGGCGACGCCCGGGACCAGCGTGCTGCTGGTCTGCGTGCTCGACAAGATCGGCACCTTCGGCATGCTGCGGTTCTGCCTCGGGCTGTTCCCGGAGGCCTCGCAGTGGGCCACGCCGGTCGTCGTCGTGCTCGCGCTGATCTCGATCGTGTACGGCGCCCTGATCGCCATCGGCCAGGACGACATCCTGCGCCTGATCGGCCTGACGTCGCTGAGCCACTTCGGCTTCATCACGCTCGGCATCTTCGCGTTCAGCAGCCAGGGCGCCTCGGGCTCGATCCTCTACATGGTCAACCACGGCATCGGCACCGCCGCGCTGTTCCTGCTTGCGGGCTACCTCATCAAGCGTCGCGGCACCTCGCTGATCAGCCAGATGATCGGCGTCGAGAAGACGGCACCCGTGCTCGCCGGCCTGTTCCTGATCGCCGGCCTGGCCACCCTGGGCCTGCCCGGGCTGAGCCAGTTCGTCTCCGAGATCCTCGTGCTGATCTCCGCGTTCGACTACGCCTGGTGGGCCGGTGCCGTCGCCGTCACCGGCATCGTGCTGGCCGCGGTCTACGTCCTGTGGATGTACCAGCGCGTGATGACCGGCCCGGGCACGCTGGACCGCACCGTGGTTCCCGACCTGAACCGGCGCGAGCTCGGCTCGGTCGTGCCGCTCGTGCTGGCCCTGGTGCTCTTCGGCTTCTTCCCGATGCCGCTGCTCGACGTCAGCAACCCCACGGTCGACACGCTCCTGCAGCACGTGGGCGTGAGCGACCAAGAGCCCGTCGTACCCGCTGCCGGGACCGACTCCGATGAGGAAGGCCACGAGTGAACGCCGCTGTGATCGGTGCCGTGACCGAGTTCGCCAAGCCGAAGATCGAGTACGCCGAGCTGTGGCCGATCCTGGTCGTCTTCGGCGTCGCGTGCCTCGGTGTCCTCGTCGAGGCGTTCCTGCCGCGCGAACGCCGCTACCTCGTCCAGACCGTCCTCACCGTGGCCGGCCTCGTGGCCGCGCTCGTGGGCGTCGTCCTCGTGGCCCGCGACCTCTCCCTGGTCGGCGACGGCGCCGCCCGCGGCCTGATCGCCGCGGAGGGCACGATCGTGGTCGACGGCCCGACGGTCTTCTTCTGGGGCCTGATCCTGATCTTCGCGATCGGCGGCGCGCTGCTGTTCGCCGAGCGCCGGCTCGAGGGAGGCGTCTCCGCGTTCGCGGGCCAGGCTGCCGCCCTGCCCGGCACCGAGGCCGAGCGCCAGGCCTCCACCCAGGGCCTGGACCACACCGAGGTCTACCCGCTGATGCTGTTCGCCGTCGGCGGCATGATGCTCTTCCCGGCCGCCAACGACCTGCTGACGATGTTCGTCGCGCTCGAGGTGCTCTCGCTCCCGCTCTACCTGCTCTGCGGGCTGGCGCGCCGCCGCCGGCTGCTCAGCCAGGAGGCCGCGCTCAAGTACTTCATGCTCGGCGCCTTCTCGTCCGGCTTCTTCCTCTACGGCGCCGCCCTGGTCTACGGCTTCGCCGGCTCCATGCAGCTCTCGGAGATCAACGAGGCCGTCCGCAACGACGTCGACAACCAGCCGCTCCTGCTCATCGGCATGGGGATGCTGGCGGTCGGCCTGATGTTCAAGGTCGGTGCCGCGCCCTTCCAGGCCTGGACGCCCGACGTCTACCAGGGCGCCCCCACCGCGGTCACGGCGTTCATGGCGGCCTGCACCAAGGTTGCCGCGTTCGGCGCGATGCTGCGGCTGTTCTACGTGGCCTTCGGTTCCGACCGCTGGAGCTGGCAGCCGATGTTCTGGGTCATCGCGGTCCTCACCATGGCCGTGGGCGCAGTCCTGGCGATCGTGCAGACCGACATGAAGCGGATGCTGGCCTACTCGTCCATCGCGCACACCGGCTTCCTGCTGACCGGCGTGCTGGGCGTGCAGAGCGCCTCCGAGCTGGCTGACAACCAGATCACCTCGCTCCAGGCGGTGCTGTTCTACCTGGCGACGTACGGCTTCGCGATGATCGGTGCCTTCGCGGTGGTCACGCTGGTCCGCGACTCCGGTGGTGAGGCGACGCAGTTCTCGCGCTGGGCGGGCATCGGGCGGCGCTCGCCGCTGCTGGGAGGGCTGTTCGCGTTCTTCCTGCTGTCCATGGCCGGGATCCCGCTGACGGCCGGCTTCATCGGCAAGTGGGCGGTCTTCACGGTCGCCCTCTCCGCCGGTGCCTGGCCGGTCGTGATCGCGGCCGTGCTGTTCAGCATCGTGTCGGTGTTCTTCTACGTCCGCGTGATCGTGCTGATGTTCTTCGTGGCCGGCGAGGGCGACGTGGCCTCGGTCGTCAAGCCCTCCCTGGTGACCTCCGGGACGATCGCCGTGGGTGTCGCCGCGACACTGCTGCTCGGCGTCGTGCCCGGCCCGGTTCTCACTCTGGCGGCCCATGCAGGACAATTCATCAGGTGAGCATCCCTTCAGTCCCGGCCGGCCTGGCGCTGCCCGTCACGGACGAGGCACTCGCTGATCGTCTCCGCGTCCGGATGCAGGCGGTGGAGGACGCCCTCCAGGGCCACGTCCGCAGCCGTGCCGGCTTCGTGACGGAGGCAGCCAGCCACCTGATGGAGGCCGGCGGGAAGCGCTTCCGGCCGCTGCTCGTGCTGCTCGCCGCCGAGACCGGTGACCGCCCCGACGCCGACGAGGTGATCCGGGCGGCCTGCGTCGTGGAGCTCACCCACCTGGCGTCGCTCTACCACGACGACGTGATGGACGAGGCCGAGCTGCGTCGCGGCGCCGTGTCCGCGAACGCACGCTGGGACAACCACGTCGCGATCCTCACCGGTGACTTCCTGTTCTCGAAGTCGTCCGAGCTCACCGCCGACCTGGGACCCGATGCGGTCCGCATCCAGGCCGCGACCTTCACCCGGCTCGTCGAGGGCCAGATCCTCGAGACCGTGAAGCCTGCCCCCGGGGAGGACCCGCTCGTCCACTACCTCGAGGTGGTGGCCGGCAAGACCGGCTCCCTGATCGCCACCTCCGCTCGCTACGGCGCCCGGTTCGGTGGGGCGACCCGCGAGGTCGAGGAGGCGCTCACGGCGTACGGCGAGATCGTGGGCTCGGCGTTCCAGCTCTCCGACGACATCCTCGACATCGCCTCCGAGTCCGGTGAGTCGGGCAAGACCCCCGGCACCGACCTGCGGGAGGGGGTGCCGACGCTGCCCGTGCTGATGGCCCGTTCGTCGTCGGACCCCGCGGACGCGCGCCTGCACGAGCTGCTCGACAGCGACCTCAGCGACGACGCCCGGCACGCCGAGGTCCTCGACCTGCTCCGCAAGCACCCCGCGCTCGACGAGGCACGTGCCTACGTCCTGGCCCGCGCCCAGGAGGCCAAGTCCTTGCTGACCGCGCTGCCCGAGGGTCCGGTCCGCCAGGCGCTGGAGGCGTTCGCCGATGTCGTCGCCATCCGTTCCACCTGACGGCCGAGACCGGCCCAGGCTCAAGGCCGGCTACAACGTGTGGTTCGGGCTGCAGCACGTCACCCTGACCGGGTTCCGGCACAGCGGTCGCCGGGAGAGCTGCCCCCGGTGCAACCCGGAGCTGAAGCGACCCTGACCCGGGACGCCGTGCTCACGCCACGCTGGCGGCGACGAGGAGCCGCATCTGGCGGCGCCGGTGGTTGACGGCCTCCACGGTGAACATCGCCAGCGCGATCCACACCAGCACGAAGCCGATCCAGCGCCCGGGCGGCATGTCCTCGTGGAACCACAGCACGCCCAGGGCGAACTGGAGGATCGGCGCGAGGTACTGCAGCAGGCCCAGGCTGACCATCGAGACCCGGGTGGCGGCGGCGCCGAAGCAGATCAGCGGGATCGCGGTCACGATGCCGGTGGTGGTGAAGAGCAACGCGTGCGGGACCCCGTGGCTGCCGAAGTTCGAGGCGCCGGTGGCGACCAGCCAGGCGACGTACGCCGCCGCGAACGGCGCGATCAGCGTCGTCTCGAGCGCCAGGCTCTCGATCGCACCGGCGTTCGCCGTCTTCTTGGCGAGCCCGTAGGTGCCGAACGAGAAGGCGAGCACCAGCGCGACGTAGGGCAGGCGGCCGTAGTCGAGCGCGAGCACGCCCACGGCGCCGGTCGCGATCACCATCGCCACCCACTGGAGCGGGCGCAGCCGTTCGCCGAGCAGCACGACGCCCATGAGGACCGTGACCAGGGGGTTGATGAAGTAGCCGAGCGACGTCTCCACGACGCGACCGTTGTTGACGCCCCAGATGTAGGTCGCCCAGTTCACCGTGACGACGACGGCCGCGAGGGACAGCAGGGCCAGCTTCCGGCGGTCGGCCACGAGCGCGCGGAGGGCGGCCTGCCGGCGCAGGGCGACGACCAGCACGCCCATGGTGATCACGGACCACAGGACGCGGTGAGCGAGGATCTCGAGGGCCCCCGCGGGCTCCAGAAGTGGCCAGTAGAGAGGGAAGGCGCCCCACAGGGTGTACGCCGTGGCTCCCAGCAGCAGCCCCCGGCGCGATTCCCCCACCGGCTCAGCATAGGTTGCGCCTTTCGCCCGCCGACGCCAAGGCCCGGACAGGTGTTTGGATCGGCGCGCGATGGGGCAGTGTCCGATACTCGTGCACATCCACCGTAAGAGTTCCAAGGGGGAAATATGCGGATGCACCGCATGCTCACTGGCCTGGTCGCGTTCGCGCTGATCGGCCTCGTTCCATTCGTCTCCACCACATCCGCCGACGCCGCGACGGCGCACGGCCGGGCTGCCGCGTCGACCACGTCGGGACCGTCGACCACCGCGCGTGCGCAGCTGCCCGCCCGCGAGATCACCGCCAAGATCGCTCAGCCGGGGCCCCGCAAGCTGATCTTCAAGGGGAAGGTCAAGGGCGACCCGAAGTACGCCCACAAGCTCGTCAAGGTCGAGCGTCGCATCGGCAAGGGCGGCAACTGGAAGCTCTACAAGAAGCTCAAGTCCGGCTCCAAGGGTGGCTGGGCCACCGAGGTCGGTGCCCCGCGCACCGGCAAGTGGTACTTCCGGGCCGTGACGCCCAAGACCAACAGCTACCGCAAGAGCTTCAGCGCCGTCTGGTACACCTACAGCTACTGACCGGCAGCACACGCGGTCGCCTCGGGTGAGACGACGAAGGGCCTCCACTCTGCAGGTGGGGGCCCTTCGTGCTGTCCGGGTGGACCGCTCGGCTCAGACGACGGTCCAGGTGTCGCCGCCGCCGATGAGGCCGGCGAGGCGGTCGCGGGGCTCGCCGGGTGCTGCGGTGCGGGCGGTGGCGATCTGGGCGCGGGCCTGGTCGTCGTACGACGGCCGGTCGACCTGGCGGAAGATCCCGATCGGGGACTGGTTGAGGTAGCCGGAGTCGGTGAGCCGGGAGATCGCGAACGCCATCGTGGGGTCGGCGTTGTGGGCGTCGTGGACGAGGAGCGCGTCGAGGCCGACCTCGGCGACCTCGGCGACCTTGACGCCGCCGCTGCTGGTGTCGCGGATCAGGCCCTTGGAGCCCTCGACGCCGAACCGGATGGGTTCGCCGTGGACGAGCGGGATGATCGCGTCGGCCTTGGTGTCGTTGTTCTTGATCGCGTCGAAGGCGCCGTCGTTGAAGATCGGGCAGTTCTGGTAGATCTCGACGAACGAGGTGCCGCGGTGGGCGGCGGCTGCGGAGAGCACCGCGGTGAGGTGTTTGCGGTCGGAGTCGATGGTGCGGGCCACGAAGGAGCCTTCGGCGCCGAGGGCGAGCGAGACGGGGTTGAAGGGGTGGTCGACCGAGCCCATCGGGGTGGACTTGGTGATCTTGCCGGCCTCGGAGGTGGGGGAGTACTGGCCCTTGGTGAGGCCGTAGATCCGGTTGTTGAACAGCAGGATCGTCATGTTCACGTTGCGGCGCAGCGCGTGGATGAGGTGGTTGCCGCCGATGGACAGGGCGTCGCCGTCGCCGGTGACGACCCAGACCGAGAGGTCCTCGCGGGCGGTGGCGATCCCGGTCGCGATCGAGGGCGCGCGGCCGTGGATGGAGTGCATGCCGTAGGTGTTCGATGTAGTACGGGAAGCGGCTGGAGCAGCCGATGCCGGAGACGAAGACGATGTTCTCGCGGCGCAGGCCGAGCTGGGGCAGGAAGCCCTGGACGGCCTTGAGGACGGCGTAGTCGCCGCAGCCGGGGCACCAGCGGACCTCCTGGTCGGAGGTGTACTCCTTGCCGGTCTGTGGCTCGTCGTTGGTGGGCACCCTTCGACGCCGGAGCGCAGTCCGGGGAACGGCAGCTGTTCGGTGCTCACGTGCTCGCCTCCTCGGCGATGGGGTGGAGATCGACCGCGATGTCCTCGGCCTGGGCGACGAGCTCACCGATCGCGTCGGCGAGCTCGGCGGCCTTGATGGGCATGCCGTTGACCTGGTTGTAGCCGACGGCGTCGACGAGGTACTTGCCGCGCAGCAGGAGCGAGAGCTGGCCGAGGTTCATCTCGGGCACCAGCACCTTGTCGTAGCGGGCCAGGATCTCACCGAGGTCCTGGGGGAACGGGTTGAGGTGGCGCAGGTGGGCCTGGGCGACGTGGTAGCCGGCCTTGCGGACCCGGCGGCAGCCGGCGCCGATCGGGCCGTAGGTCGAGCCCCAGCCGAGCACCAGCACCTTGGCCCGCCCGGACGGGTCGTCGACCTCGAGCGGGGGCAGGTCCTCGGCGATCCGGTCGACCTTGGCCTGGCGGGTGCGGACCATGAAGTCGTGGTTGGCGGGGTCGTAGGAGATGTTGCCGTGACCGTCGCCCTTCTCGAGGCCGCCGATGCGGTGCTCGAGCCCGGGGGTGCCGGGCACCGCCCAGGGGCGGGCCAGGGTGTCCTCGTCGCGCAGGTAGGGCCAGAACTCGGTGGCCTCGCCGTCCTCACCGCTGCCGTGGTTGGCGGCGGTCGCGAAGTTCGGGTCGATGACGGCCAGGTCGTCGACCTCGGGGATCCGCCAGGGCTCGGAGCCGTTGGCGAGGTAGCCGTCGGAGAGCAGCATCACCGGGGTGCGGTAGGTGACCGCGATCCGGGCGGCCTCGAGCGCGGCGTCGAAGCAGTCGCCCGGTGACTGGGGCGCGACGATCGGGACCGGGGCCTCGCCGTTGCGGCCGAACATCGCCTGGAGCAGGTCGGCCTGCTCGGTCTTGGTGGGCAGGCCGGTGGAGGGGCCGCCGCGCTGGACGTCGATGACGAGCAGCGGCAGCTCGGTCATCACGGCCAGGCCGATCGCCTCGGACTTCAGCGCGATGCCGGGGCCCGAGGTGGTGGTCACGCCCAGCGACCCGGCGAACGCGGCACCGATCGCGGCGCCGACGCCGGCGATCTCGTCCTCGGCCTGGAAGGTCGTCACGCCGAACGCCTTGTGCTTGGACAGCTCGTGGAGGATGTCCGAGGCCGGGGTGATCGGGTAGGAGCCCAGGAAGATCGGCAGCCCGGACTGCACGCCCGCGGCGACCAGGCCGTAGGACAGGGCCAGGTTGCCGGTGATGTTGCGGTAGGTGCCGGCCGCCATCGGGGCCGGCTTGATCTCGTAGGAGACCACGAACGCCTCGGTGGTCTCACCGAAGTTCCAGCCGGCCTTGAACGCGGTGATGTTGGCGTCACGGATGTCGGCGACCTTGGCGAACCGCTTCGTCCAGGAACGCGATCGTCGACTCGGTCGGGCGTCCGTACATCCAGGACAGCAGCCCGAGCGCGAACATGTTCTTGGCGCGCGAGGCGTCCTTGCGGGAGAGGCCGAACTCCTTGACGGCCTCGACCGTCATCCCGGTCAGGTCGACGCGGTGGACCGCGAACTCGGCCAGCGGCCCGTTCAGGGAGTCGTCCTCGAGGGGGTTCTCGGTGTAGCCGGCCTTGGTCAGGTTGCGGCCGGTGAAGTCGTCGGTGTTCACGATGATCGTGGCGCCCTTGGGCAGGTCGCCCAGGTTGGCGCGCAGCGCGGCCGGGTTCATCGCGACCAGCACGTCGGGGGCGTCGCCCGCGGTGAGGATGTCGTGGTCGGCGAAGTGGACCTGGAACGACGAGACCCCCGGCAGCGTGCCCTGGGGTGCGCGGATCTCGGCGGGGAAGTTCGGCAGCGTCACGAGGTCGTTGCCGAACACGGCCGACTCCTGCGTGAACCGGTCACCCGTGAGCTGCATCCCGTCACCGGAGTCACCCGCGAACCGGATGATCACCCGATCGAGCTGCTTGACCTGCTTGGTCACCTCAGGCACTTCCTTCTCGCCGCTGTCCGTGGTCCCGCCGGCGCGATCGTACCCAAGGTACGCGAAGAACTGGAACACGTTCCAGTTTTCACCCTGGGGCCCGCGTCGTGCGGCTTTCCACGATAGCCGCGGTCCGGTCGCCGCATGACCGATCTCTCCGCTCGGACCGTGACCTAGGCGACACGCCCACGTTCTGTCCACAATAAAGACTTGGAATCTAAAGTCGACTAGCATTCCAGACATTGACGAGAAACGCCCCGGTCCCCGGGGCGGGAAAGAGACGAGATGAAGACGAAGATCAAGGTCGCAGCGGCAGGTGCTGTCGCTGGGGTGCTGGCCTTGAGCGCCTGCTCCGCCAGTGGTGCCGGCAGCTCCAAGGACACGCTCAGTGTCGTGGGCTACTCCGTCCTCGAAGCGGCCAACAAGCCGATCTTCGAGGACTTCCAGAAGACCGACGCAGGCAAGGACGTCGAGTTCCGGACGTCGTACGGCGCCTCGGGCGACCAGAGTCGTGCCGTCGACGGCGGCCTCGACGCGGACGTCGTGCACTTCTCGCTGGAGACCGACGTGACCCGGCTGGTCGACTCCGGCCTGGTCGACGAGAACTGGAAGGACAACGAGACCCACGGGATCGTCACGTCGTCCGTCGTCACGTTCGTGGTCCGCAAGGGCAACCCCGACAACATCCAGACCTGGGACGACATCGTGAAGCCCGGCGTCGAGATCATCACGCCGAACCCGGGCTCGTCCGGCTCGGCGCGCTGGAACATCCTGGCCGCCTGGGCCCACATCGCCGGCAACGGCGGCACCGAGGACGAGGCCAAGGCCTACCTCACCAAGCTGCTCAACAACACCATCGCGCTGCCCAGCAGTGGCCGGGACGCCACCACGGCGTTCACCGAGGGCAACGGTGACGTGCTCCTCTCCTACGAGAACGAGGCGATCCTCGCCAAGCAGAGCGGCGCCGACGTCGACTACGTCGTACCGCCGGACACCCTGCTGATCGAGAACCCGGCCGCGGTCACCAAGGACGCCGACCCCGTGGCGAAGGACTTCCTCTCCTTCCTGGTCAGCCCGTCGGCGCAGGAGGACTACGCCCAGTCCGGCTTCCGTCCCGTCATCGACGGCGTCGAGGTCGGCGAGGTCGAGGGTGCCAACGACCCGTCCGACCCGTTCCCCACCCCGGACAAGCTGTTCACCATCGACGACGACTTCGGTGGCTGGGCAGAGGCGGCCGGCAAGTTCTTCAACGACGGTGAGGACGGCAACCCGCTCGGGATCGTTCCCCAGCTGCAGGAGGACACCGGCAAGCAGGGCGAGGAATGACCTCGGCCATCCTCGACGTCGCGGTCAGCGACACGGCCCGGCCGCCGTCCCGCAGGGGCTGGCGGCCGGGCCGCGGGTCCACGCTGAGCCTGAGCTCCGGGATCGGGCTCGGCGTCGCGATGATCTGGTTCAGCCTGCTCGTGCTGATCCCGCTGCTCGCCCTGGTGGTCACCGCGACCGAGGGGGGCTGGGACCAGTACGTCACCACGCTGAGCAACCCGCAGACCTGGGCGGCGATCCGGCTGACCGTGGGTCAGGCGCTCGTGGTCACCCTCCTGAACGTCGTCATGGGCACCGTCATCGCCTGGGTGCTGGTCCGCGACCGGTTCTGGGGCAAGGCCGTCCTCGACGTCATCATCGACATCCCGTTCGCCCTGCCCACGATCGTGGCGGGCCTGGTGCTGCTCTCGCTCTACGGCAAGGACAGCCCCCTGGGGCTCGAGTGGGCGAACACCGAGCGCTCGGTCACGCTGGCGCTCGCGTTCGTCACCCTCCCGTTCATCGTGCGCACGGTGCAGCCGGTGCTCGAGGAGCTCGAGGGCGACGTGGAGGAGGCAGCGGCCTCACTCGGCGCCCAGCGTCTGACGATCTTTCGCAGGATCATCCTGCCCAGCCTCGTGCCGGCGATCGCGGCGGGCGCGGCTCTCGCGTTCGCCCGGGCGATCTCGGAGTACGGCTCCCTGGTGCTGCTCAGCGGCAACCTCCCCTTCAGGACCGAGGTCGTGTCGGTCCGGGTGCTCACGTTCATCGAGAACGGCAACACCGCGGCGGCAGCAGCACTTGCCTCCGTGATGCTGGCCGTCGCGTTGTTCGTGATCGTGGCCCTCGACCTCGTCCAGCGAAGGGTGGCTCGTCGTGGTTAGCGTTCCGCCGCTGGTCAGATGGGGCCTGCGCCTGCTCGCCCTCGTCTACGTGTTCCTGCTCGTCGCCTGGCCCGTCGGACTCGTCGTCCAGCACACCTTCGAGGACGGGCTCGTCAGTCTCCAGGCCGCGCTGCGCGACCCGGACGTCGTCAACGCGCTGAAGCTCACCGTCGAGGTGGCCCTCTGGGCGGTCGCGATCAACCTCGTCTTCGGCGTGGGGATCTCGCTGCTCCTGGTGCGCTACGAGTTCCCGGGCAAGCGGGTCCTGTCGGCGCTGATCGACGTACCCATGTCCGTCTCGCCGGTCGTCGTCGGCCTGGCCCTGCTGCTCGTCTACAACGGGCGGGACGGTCTGTTCGGCAAGGGCCTCGAGGAGAACGGGATCCAGGTCATCTTCAACTCGCCCGGCATGATCCTGGCCACCTGCTTCGTGGCGCTGCCGCTCGTGATTCGCGAGGTCGTCCCCGTCCTCGCCGAGATCGGGGACGAGCAGGAGCAGGCGGCGCGCAGCCTCGGCGCGAACGCGCGCCAGACGTTCCTGCGGATCACGCTGCCCAGCATCAAGTGGGCGGTGGTGTACGGCGTGGTGCTGAGCCTGGCGCGCTCGCTCGGCGAGTTCGGCGCGGTCAAGATCGTGTCGGGCAACTTCACCGGCCAGACCCAGACGGCGACCCTGATCGTCGAGCAGAAGTACCAGAACTTCGAGCAGTCGACGGCCTACGCAACCTCATTCCTGCTGGCCTTCGTCAGCGTCGTGTGCCTGGTCGTCGTCTCCGTCCTCCGACCCAAGGAGACCACCTGATGAGTATCGACATCTCCGGCGTCAGCAAGAGGTTCGGCGACTTCGTCGCCCTCGACGACGTCAACGTGTCCATCCCCACCGGACAGCTCACGGCCCTGCTGGGGCCGTCCGGTGGCGGCAAGTCCACGCTGCTCCGGATCATCGCCGGCCTCGACAAGGCCGACAGCGGCACGATCAGCATCGAGGGCACCGACGCCACGAGGTTGCCGGCCCAGAAGCGCAACGTCGGCTTCGTCTTCCAGCACTACGCCGTCTTCAAGCACATGACGGTGGCCAAGAACGTCGCGTTCGGCCTGGAGATCCGCAAGCGGCCGAAGGCGGAGATCGCCGCGCGGGTCGACGAGCTGCTCAGGCTGGTCCACCTCTCGCAGTTCGCGCACCGGCTGCCCTCGCAGCTCTCGGGTGGCCAGCGGCAGCGGATGGCGCTGGCTCGGGCGCTCGCGGTGGAGCCGACCGTGCTGCTGCTCGACGAGCCGTTCGGCGCCCTGGACGCCAAGGTCCGCAAGGAGCTGCGCGACTGGCTGCGCCGGCTGCACGACGAGGTCAACGTGACCACGGTGTTCGTCACCCACGACCAGGAGGAGGCCCTCGAGGTCGCCGACGAGATCGTGGTGATCAACGAGGGCCGCGTCGAGCAGATCGGCACGCCCGACCAGCTCTACGACGAGCCCGCGAACGACTTCGTCATGGGCTTCCTCGGCGAGGTCACCGAGCTCAACGGCGTGACGGTGCGCCCGCACGACATCGACATCTCGCGGGCGCCCCTGCTGGCCGGTGCCAGCCAGGGGACGGTCTCCCGGCTGCTCCGCGTCGGTTTCGAGGTGCGGGCGACCGTGCTGACCGACGACGGCGAGGAGGTGACCGTCGTACTCACTCGCACCCACGCGCGGGCGCTCGGGCTCGACACGAACGTCACGGTGTGGCTGACCCCGGCCTCCGGCGCCACCACCGTGCCCTCCATGGCCCGCAGCCTCCTCGGCCAAGCAACCGCCTGACCCGGCAGTTCTCGTTGCTGAAAAGCGGTCGACCCGGCACTTGTGGTCGCCCAGATCGCGGTGAGTTGGCACTTGTGGTTGCCCAGATCGCGTCGACCCGGCAGTTCTTGTTCCTGAGGGGTGACAAGAACTGCCGGGTCGGCGGCTTGGGAGCAACGAGAACTGCCGGGTCGGCGGCTTGGGAGCAACGAGAACTGCCGGGTCGGCGGCTTGGGAGCAACGAGAACTGCCGGGTCGGCGGCTTGGGAGCAACGAGAACTGCCGGGTCGGCGGCTTGGGGACGACAAGAACTGCCAGGTCAGCGGTAGTTGGTGAACTGGACGGCGAAGTCGAGGTCCTGACCCTTGACCAGGGCCTGCACGGCCTGGAGGTCGTCGCGCTTCTTGGAGGAGACCCGCAGCTCGTCGCCCTGGATCTGCGCCTTGACCCCCTTGGGGCCCTCGTCGCGGATCAGCTTGGAGATCTTCTTGGCGTCCTCGGAGGTGATGCCCTCCTTGAGCGTGATCGAGATCTTGCTCTCCCGACCGGACTGGCGAGGCTCGCCCGCGTCGAGGATCTTGAGGCTCTGGCTGCGCTTGATCAGCTTGTCCTTGAACAGGTCCAGGACCGCGGTGGCGCGGTCGTCCGCGTTTGCCGTGATCTCGATGGCCTGATCACCCTGCCACTCGATGGTGGCGCCGGTGCCCTTGAAGTCAAAGCGGGTGGCGATCTCGCGGGCGGTCTGCCCGAGCGCGTTGTCGACCTCCTGACGGTCGAGCTTGCTGACGATGTCGAACGACGAGTCGGCCATGTCTCTCCTTGTGGTCGCACTGCGGTGCCAGTGGTGCTGGCGTTTTTCGTCTGTCGTTGTGCCTGCGCTATTCTTTCGCCTTGCTGCCAGCCGGCCAACACCGGTGGGCACATCCCAGGCAGGTTGCCCGAGCGGCCAATGGGAACGGACTGTAAATCCGTCGGCTTATGCCTACGCAGGTTCGAATCCTGCACCTGCCACGCTGGCGCCTCGCACCTCCACCGGTGCGGGGCGTCAGTTGTTTCCGGGCCCTCCTCCTCTCGGCGTCGTCAGGTCCAGCTGAGCTCGATCACACCCTCAGGCGTACGCCGCGCGCGGACGCCGAAGTCACGGCTCGACTCATCGAGCAGCGTGGCCAGCCAGCCGGTGTCCAGCGGCCCGGTCCGCCGCAACTGCAGCTGGTGCGACCGGAAGGGCAGCAGCTCGGCGGCCACCAGGGCGCCGGTCGGATCCACGGACACCCGGTAGAGCAGGCGCAGGTCGCCGCGGAACTCCTCGTGGCCGCCGATGCCCTCGTAGTCGTTGATGAAGTCGCCGCAGCCGTAGGTGATCAGTCGGCCGGCGTACACCTCGACCGGCCGCGGATGGTGCGAGGAGTGCCCGTGCACGATGTCGGCGCCGGCGTCGACGAGCAGGTGCGCGAAGTGACGCTGCTCCCGGGGGATGTCGAGGCCCCAGTTGGAGCCCCAGTGCACCGAGACGACCACGATCGATCCCCGTTCCTTCTCCTGGCGGACGAGCGCGCCGACGCCCGCGGCCGTGGCCTCGGACAGATCAGGCAGCAGTGCCACGCCGGAACGGTCGGCGCTCGCCGCCCAGTCGCGGGGGATCCCGCTGCTCGCGTGGCCGCAGGCGAGCACGGCGACCTCCGCGTCGCCGACGGGCGTGCGCGCCGCGGCGAACGCCTGGGCGACGTCGCTGCCCGCGCCCGCAGTGGCCAGTCCGTGCGGGGCCAGGGCCGCCAGGGTGTCGGCGAGGCCGTCGCGCCCGAAGTCGAGGACGTGGTTGTTGGCCAGCACGCAGACGTCCGGCCGCGCGGCGAGGAGGCAGCCGATGTTGGCGGGGTTCATCCGGTAGTGCACCGACTTGCGCGGCGCGAAGCCACCGGCCTGCGTGATGCTGGTCTCGAGGTTGAGGATCCGGACGGCGCCGGCGCTCGTGAGCTCGGCCAGCGCGTCGCCCCAGGGCCAGCTGTCGTCGACCGGGCGGGGGATCGGCGCGGAGACGGCCTCGGCGAGCTCGACGTAACCCCGCGCGTCGCGGATGCTCGGCTCCCGCAGGGTGGGGTCCCCGGGGTGGGCGAGGACCTGGTCGATGCCGCGGCCCAGCATCACGTCGCCGCAGAGCAGGAGCGTGACCGTGCCGTTCGCCGAGGACGTCATGCTTCCAAGATCCGTCCTACGGCGCGGCGTCGTCCAGCGTCAGCTCGCCGGTGTTGAAGGCCGAGTCCTTGCGCGAGATCATCTCGCGCCGCTCCTCCGCGGTCATGGCCTCGACCAGGGCGGCCGCCTCGGCGGGGAAACCGCTGACCTCGGGTGCGGCGGCCAGCGGCACGATCGTGTGCACCACCCGGTCGTCGTAGAGGTGCATCATCGTCACCGCCTGGTGGCCGTCGAGCGCCGAGATGTAGCGCCCCGCCGGGGCCGGGTCGGAGGTGTAGCAGCTCGCGGACGCCACCGAGACCGGGATGCCGGCGAACGTGCTGTAGGTCGAGAAGTGGAAGTGGCCGCCGAGGATGCCGCGCACGTCCGTGCCGGCGAGCACGTCAGCGAGCCGCTGCTGGTCGAGCAGCTCGATGATCGCCGCGGGCTCCAGCATGGGCACCGGGATCGGGGGGTGGTGCAGCGCGAGCAGCGTGCCGTACGGCGCCGGCGTGGCCAGCACGCCGGACAGCCACGCGAGCTGGGCGTCGGTCAGGTCCCCGTGGTGGTAGCCGGGCACGCTCGTGTCGAGGGCGACGATGCGCAGCCCGTCGACGTCGTGCACCCGGTCCTGCGGAGACCCAGCCACCTCCCCGTCGAGGGGTTCGTCGAACAGCCCGGCGGCGTACGGCGCCCGCTCGTCGTGGTTGCCCATCACCCAGACCACCTGCGCGCCCATCGCAGCGGCCGCCGGCTCGACCAGCTCGCGCAACCGGGCGTACGCCGCCGGGTCGGCGCGGTCGGCCAGGTCGCCGGTGAAGACCAGCGCCTGGGGTGGGGGATCGACCCGGGCGAGGCGCTCGAGGGTCCGGACCACGCCGGCCTCGGTGTCGATGACGCCATACTGGAGCGTGTCGGCGAGCAGGTGCGGGTCGCTGACGTGCGCGATTGCATGACGGGGGGCTGGGTACTGGCCTAGCTGCACCCGGTCAGGTTAGCCGTGCTCCCACCGGCGGCTCGGACGCTCGAGAGGATGACGATGACACCGCAGCAGGCAGAGACGGTCTTCACCTACGGAGCCCCCCAGCTGAAGTTCGGCTCCGGAGCATCGGACGAGGTCGGCTACGACCTCTCGCAGCACGGCGTCTCCCGGGCCCTGGTGGTGACCGATCCGGGCGTCGCGGCGACCGGTCTGCCCCAACGGGTGGCGGACCAGATGGCTCGCTTCGGGATCGAGGCCGTGGTCTTCGACGGCAGCCACGTCGAGCCGACGGACGAGAGCATGCGGCAGGCCGTCGACTTCGCCCGCGACGCCGGCCCGTTCGACGCGTACGTCGCGGTCGGTGGCGGCTCGAGCATCGACACCGCCAAGGCCATCAACCTGCTGATGACCAACGAGGGCGACCTCATGGACTACATCAACGTCCCCGTCGGCAAGGGCGCCTCGCCCTCGAAGCCGCTGAAGCCGCTGGTGGCCGTGCCCACCACCGCGGGAACGGGCAGCGAGAGCACCACCGTCTGCGTCCTGGACGTGCTGAGCCTCAAGGTCAAGACCGGCATCAGCCACCCGCGGCTGCGGCCCACCATGGCGGTGATCGACCCCGAGCTCACCGTCACCCAGCCCCCCGGCGTCACGGCGGCCAGCGGGATGGACATCCTGTGCCACGCGCTGGAGAGCTACACCGCGCGGTGGTACACGACGTACGAGAAGAAGGCGCCGGAGCAGCGGGTGCCGTACTGCGGCTCGAACCCGATCGCCGACATGTGGTCGGAGAAGGCGATGTCGCTCCTCGGCGCCGCGTTCCGGCGCGCCGTCCACCACGGCGAGGACCGCGAGGCGCGCCACGACATGGCCCTCGCGGCGACGTTCGCGGGGATGGGGTTCGGCAACGCCGGCGTGCACATCCCGCACGCGAACGGCTACCCGATCGCGGGCCGGGTCCGCGACTTCCACCCGGCGGACTACCCCGGCGACGAGCCGATGGTGCCGCACGGGATGTCGGTGTCCCTGACCGCTCCGGAGGCGTTCCGCTTCACGTTCGAGGCCGCCCCCGAGCGGCATCTGCGCGCTGCCCGGCTGCTCGACCCGAGCGTCTCCGCCGACGGCGGCTCGGCCGACACCCTGCCCGCGGTGATCACCGACCTGATGCGCGACATCGGTCTCCCCAACGGCATCGGCGCAGTCGGCTTCGGCGAGTCCGACATCGACGACCTCGTCGAGGGCACCCTCAAGCAGCAGCGACTGCTCACCACCTGCCCGCGCGAGGTCACCGCCGAGGACATCGCGGGGATCTTCCGCGCCTCCCTCGAGCTCTGGTAGCCGCCGCCCAGTCGGGGTCGTCAGTCGGGGCTCAGTCGGGCTGATGGCCCAGGAGGCGCAGCGCGAACTGGGCGTACTCCCGGGCGATCTGCTCCGGTGTCGTCTCACCGTCCGGGTGGAACCACTGCGCCAGCGAGGTGCACATCGTGGCGATCGCCTTGCCCGCGTCGGCGGCGTGGGTGACCCGCAGGCCGCCCTGCGCGATCGCCGCGGTGACCTCCTCGTCGAGCAGGTCCTGGACGTGGCTGCGCAGCTGCGCGATCCGGCGGTAGCTCGCCGGCTCCAGGCTGCGCATCTCGCTGGCCCCGATGAAGGCGAGATCGTTGCGGCGGGCGTGGAAGAGGGCCAGGGCCTCGACCAGCAGCGCCACCCGGGAGACCGGGTCGGTGCCCTCGGCGCGGGCCTGCTCCAGGCGCCAGATCAGGTCGGTCATCGTGAGGTCGAAGACCTTCACCAGGAGGTCCTGCTTGCTGGGGTAGTGGTGGTAGACACCGGGGACGCTCATGTTCGCGAACTGGGCGATCGAGCGCATGCTCGCCCCGTGGTAGCCGACCGCCATGAAGGCGCGGATGGCCCCGGCCAGCACGACGTCGATGGGCAGGGGAGCAAAGTCGCGCCAGTGGCCGGTCTCGACCTCGACGGTGGGCGCGGCGGGCGTCCCGGGAGTGTGATGCGCAGGCTCCGCGTCGGAGATCAGGGTCGCCGCCGGCACGTCGAGGGTGGCCGCGATCCGGTGCAGGCGCTGGACAGAGATGCCGGTGTGGCCGTTCTCGATGGCGCTCACCGTCGCCGCGCTGACGCCGATCCGGGTCGCGAGCTCGCGCACCGTCAGGCCGTGCAGCAGGCGCTGGCGGCGGACGGCCGCACCCGGACTGGGGGCTGGGGGCATGGTCACGTGTTCAGGATACCTGACTGTTACGAGTGTGGCCAGACGGGCGGACTGGACTCGTGGGGCGGCTGCCTTCACCCGTTCAGGCGTTGACATGGTCCGAACTGACATGTGACGCTGGTCGCACCCTGTTCAGTTCGCCGAGCGATCGCTCTGTCTGCATCGCCCTGTCTGCCTGGAGGCTCAGATGACCGAAGTTCCCGCCATGGACGTGCTCCTCAAGGACTCGCCGTCGAACTGGGGCAAGTGGGGGCCCGACGACGAGGTCGGCGCCCTGAACTACCTCACCGCCGACGAGGTCCTGCGAGGTGTCCAGCACATCAGGTCGGGCACGGTCTTCACCCTGCAGCGCCTGATCGGGGACCCGAAGGGCGACCCGGTGTGGCCGGGTCGCACGCCCGCCGTGCGCACGATGATCCTCGACGAGTCCTCCTGGGACGGCGCGGACGCCCCGCAGTTCCCCGGCGGACTGCACTACGCCGACGACAAGATCGACGCCTTCCTGCAGGGCTCCACGCAGTACGACGCCCTCGGCCACGTCTGGTACGGCGGCCAGATCTGGAACGGCTACGACGCCCGCACCACCATCGGCGGCCTCGACAAGGCCAGCGTCGCCCCCATCGCCGAGCGTGGCGTGGCCGGGCGCGGCATCCTGCTCGACATGGCCCGCTTCCGCGGCAAGGACAACCTGGACAAGGCCGAGACGTTCACGCACGAGGACCTGATGGCGTGCGCGGAGGCGCAGGGGACCAAGATCGAGAAGCGCGACATCCTGATCATCCGGACCAACTTCCTCAAGCTCTTCTTCGAGCAGGGCGACGCGTTCTACGAGGGCTTCTGCGAGCCGGGCCTGGTCCACAGCCCCGAGCTGGTGTCCTGGTTCCAGGACATGGAGATCCCCAACCTCGTCACCGACACCATCGCCAACGAGGTGACCATCGATCCCAACACCGGCGTCGCGCTGCCGCTGCACTGCGCGCTCATGCGCAACCTCGGGGTCGCCCTCACCGAGATCTGCGACCTGGAGAAGCTGGCCGCGACTGTGCCGAGGACGGCCAGTACACCTTCCTGTACGCCGCGGCCCCGCTGAAGGTCAGCCAGGCCAGCGGCTCGCCGGTGAACCCGCTGGCGATCAAGTAACGGGTGGCGGCCACGTGACGACGTACACCGAACGGCCCTGGCTCGCGCTCTACCGTGAGGGGACCAGCCGGCCGACATCACCCCGGAGTTCGACACGATGTCGGACCTCTTCGAGGCCAGCGCTCGCCCGGCCCCCGAGGCGGTGGCGATGCCGCTACTTCGACGGCGTCCTCACCTTCGCCGACCTCGACGCCAGGTCCGACGCCCTCGCCGTCGCGCTCGCCGACCACGGCTTCGCGGCGGGCGACCGGCTGGCGGTCTACCTCCAGAACGTCCCGCAGTTCGTGATCGGGCTGGTGGGTGCCTGGAAGGCCGGCGGCGCGATGGTGTCGATCAACCCGATGAACAAGGCGCGTGAGCTGACCTACCTGCTCGAGGACTCGGGGGCGACCGCCCTGCTCTGCCTGGAGGCGCTCTACGACGAGGTGGCCCGCGACGTCGTCGCCACCGGCGCGACCCGGGTGAGCACCGTGATCACCTGCTCGCCGCTCGACGAGCAGACCCGCAACGACGAGCGGCTCTTCGCCGGCACCACGCGCAGCGGCACGAGGGTACGCTCGACCTCGAGCACCTCCTCGCCGAGTACGCCGGCCGCACGCCCGAGCCGGTCACCGCGCGCGGCGACGACGTCGCCTTCCTGACCTACACCTCCGGCACGACGGGGGTGCCCAAGGGTGCGATGAACACCCACGCGCAACGTGGCGTTCAACTCCCAGATCTACCGCGACTGGGTGCGGGCTCGGCCCCGACGACGCGGTGCTCGGCGTCGCCCCGCTGTTCCACATCACCGGCCTGATCGGGCACATCGGGTCGCGCTGCTGGCGGGCTGCCCGCTGGTGCTCGCCTACCGGTTCGAGCCGCACGTGGTCCTCGACGCGATCCGCGAGCACCGCCCGACGTTCACGGTCGGCGTCGATCACGGTCTTCATCAGCCTCGCCGGGGTCGAGGGCAGCACGCAGGACGACTGGTCGTCGTTCCGGATGATCTACTCCGGCGGCGCGCCGATCGCCCCTGCCGTCACCGACCAGTTCGAGGAGAAGACCGGCCTCTACATCCACAACATCTACGGCCTGACCGAGACCAACAGCCCCTCGCACGCCGTACCCCTCGGGCAGCGGGCTCCGGTCGACCCGACCTCCGGCGCGCTGTCGGTCGGGGTGCCGGTGTTCAACACCGTGGTGCGGATCCTCGACGAGAACGGCAAGGAGGCGCCCGTCGGCGAGATCGGCGAGATCGTCACGTCGGGTCCCCAGGTGGTCCCGGGCTACTGGCGAAAGCCCGAGGCCACCGAGCAGTCGTTGCCGGGTGGTGAGCTGCGCACCGGCGACGTCGGCTTCATGGACGAGCAGGGCTGGTTCTTCCTGGTCGACCGCAAGAAGGACATGATCAACGCCTCCGGCTACAAGGTGTGGCCGCGCGAGGTCGAGGACGTGCTCTACGGCCACCCGGCCGTCCGCGAGGTCGCCGTGATCGGGGTGCCCGACGAGTACCGCGGCGAGAGCGTCAAGGCCTACGTCTCGCTCAAGCCGGGGGCCGAGGTGAGCGAGCAGGAGCTGATCGACTTCGCGAAGCAGCAGATGGCGGCCTACAAGTACCCCCGCTCCATCGAGTTCATCGACGAGCTGCCGAAGACGACGACCGGCAAGATCCTGCGCCGCGAGCTGCGCGGGAAGCCTGCGTGAGCTCCGGCGACAGCGCCGACGAGGAGGGCCCCGGAGCAGGAGACGACTGGGCCGACCTGGTGCGACTGGACCGGCTCGGGCCGGCCCTGGCCCGGGCCCTCGACGACGACCGCTGGCACACCTGCCGGGCGGCCCTCATCAGCGGGGGCAAGTCCAACCTGACGTTCGAGGTCGCGAGCGCGGCCGGCGTGGTGATCCTGCGCCGGCCGCCCTCCGGGTCGCTGCTGCCGAGTGCCCATGACATGGGGCGCGAGGCGCGGGTCCAGCAGGCGTTGCGTCGTACGTCGGTGCCGGTGCCTGACGTGCTCCTCGAGGAGCGGACCGGGGACCTGCTCGGTGCTCCGTTCTACGTCATGGAGAAGGTGGCGGGCCACGTCATCCGCTCGGCCCTCCCCGAGGGCTACGCCACGACCACGGCCGAGAAGATAGCCATCGCCGACGAGCTCATCGACGTGCTGGTCCGCCTGCACGCGGTCGATCCGGCTGCGGTGGGCCTCGCCGACTACGGACGGCCCGAGGGGTTCCTGGAGCGCCAGATCCGGCGGTGGAACGGCCAGTGGGAGCAGTCGAAGACCCGCGACGTACCTGCCGTGGACGAGCTCGGCCGCCGGCTCGCCGCGTCGTTGCCGCAGGCCCAGCGCTCCGCGATCGTGCACGGCGACTACCGCCTGGACAACTGCCTGATGCACCCGACCGACCCAGGCCGGGTCTCGGCGGTGCTCGACTGGGAGCTGTCGACGCTCGGGGATCCCATGACCGATCTCGGGCTGCTCCTGTTCTACTGGCGCGAGCCCGGGGAACCCGAGCCCGCGCTGACCCCGGCCGTGACCCGGACCCCCGGGTTCCCGGGTCGCGCCCACCTGGCCGAGCGCTATGTGGCCGCGACCGGGGCCCACCTCGAGGACCTCGCGTTCTACGAGGCGTTCGCCCACTTCAAGTTCGCCGTCATCGCCCAGGGCATCGCCGCCCGGGTCGCGGCGGGCGTCATGGCCGGCCAGGAGTTCGGGGACCTCGACAGCGAGGTCGCCCGGATCGCCGACGAGGGCCTGCACCGACTTGCACAGGAAGGTTGACCGATGGACTTCGCACTCTCGCCCCAGGCAGAGGAGACCTGCGCCCGGATGTGGGACTTCATGCGGGAGGAGGTGTTCCCCGCCGAGCCCGTCTTCGCGGCCCACCTCGCCCAGCACGGGCCGCACGAGTACCCCCCGGTCATGGAGCGGCTCAAGGAGTCGGCCCGCGAACGGGGGCTGTGGAACCTCTTCCTGCCGCACCTGTCCGGCCTGAGCAACCTGGAGTACGCCGCGGTCGCGGAGGTCTCCGGCTGGTCCCCGGTCATGGCGCCGGAGGCGATCAACTGCCAGGCCCCGGACAGCGGCAACATGGAGACCCTGGACCTGTTCGGCACCGACGAGCAGAAGCAGCGGTGGCTGGAGCCGCTGCTGGCCGGCGAGATCCGCTCCGCCTTCGCGATGACCGAGCCGGACGTCGCGTCCTCGGACGCCACGAACATCACCACGGTGATCACCCGCGACGGCGACGACTACGTCATCAACGGTCGCAAGTGGTGGATCAGCGGCGTGGCCGACGAGCGCTGCGAGATCTACATCGTGATGGGCAAGACCGACACCTCCGCCGAGCCCCACCGCCAGCAGTCGATGATCCTGGTGCCGCGCGACACCCCCGGCATCACGATCGAGCGGCACCTGCCGATCTTCGGCTACCAGGACCAGCACGGCCACTCCGAGCTGGTCTTCCGCGACGTGCGCGTGCCGGCCGCGAACCTGCTGGCCGGGGAGGGCGACGGCTTCATGATCGCCCAGGCCCGGCTGGGCCCGGGCCGGATCCACCACGCGATGCGGGCGATCGGGATGGCCGAGCGGGCGCTGGCGCTGATGGTGGACCGGGCCAAGTCGCGGGTCGCCTTCGGCAAGCACCTCTCCGAGCAGGGCGTCGTGCAGGAGCTGATCGCCCAGTCGCGCATCGAGATCGACCAGGCGCGGCTCCTCGTCTACAAGACCGCCTGGCTGATCGACACGGTGGGCGCGAAGGGTGCCCGCACCGAGATCGCCGCGATCAAGGTCGCGGCGCCGGCGATGGCCACCAGGGTGATCGACCGCGCCATCGAGGTGTTCGGGGCGGCCGGCGTCAGCGACGACACCCCACTGGCCTACTTCTACGCCTGGGCGCGGGTGCTGCGCATCGTCGACGGACCCGACGCGGTGCACCGGCGCTCGATCGCCCGCGAGGAGATGCGTCGCGAGCGCCCGTACGTCGGGTGACCGGACGTGAGCCCGGCCCGACCCTGGGGGCCGGACGCCGGGGTCAGCGGCGCTCGAGCAGGAAGACCGGGATCACCCGGTCGGTGCGCTCCTCGTACTTCGCGTAGTTGGGCCAGGTGCGCAGCATGATCTGCCACATCCGGTCCCGTTCCTCGCCCGCGACCTCGCGTGCGGTCACGGGGAACTTCTCCCTGCCCACCTCGACCTCGGCCGACCCGGCGGCGCGCAGGTTGCCCACCCACAGCGGCATCTTCGGGCCGCCGAAGTAGGAGCCGGCGACGAGCCAGGCGCCGTCGTGCGGCACGCACAGCAACGGGGTGGTGCGCGGCAGGCCGCTCTTGCGACCCACCACGGTGAGGTTGAGGTTGGGCAGCCCGGCGATGTCGAGGATCGTCACCCGGCCACGCGTGACGCGGTGCAGCGCCTTGTCGGTCGCCACGACCTGCGGCAGCAGCTTCGGCATCCACGACAGGGCGCCGATCTTGACGGCGAGCGGAGTCAGGAGGCCCATGCGTCCTAGGCTATCCGTGCTGTAGAACACGTTCTACTGAACGGCGTACGACGTTCGTCACGTCGGGGGCACGGCAGCTACTCGCAGGCGTAGGCGAACTCCTCGCTCGGAGGTCAGTCGTTGGCCGGGCGGGAGGTCCGGCCGGCTGGACCCTCACAGCAGTCTGATGCCACGAGCGGCGAAGAAGTTCGGACTTGCCACAACCGGTCCGGTCAGGCCCGCGCCGGCTCGATGCGTCCGGTGACCTCGCCCAGGGCGATCCGGCCGCCCCCGGTGCCGGGTGCGGTGTAGCGCAGCACGACCTCGTCGCCGTCATCGAGGAACGTCCGCCCGTCACCGAACGGTTCCCTGCCGCCCCAGCTGAGCTCGAGGAAGGAGCCGCGCTGGTCGGGCTCGGAGCCGCTGATCGTGCCGGAGGCGTAGAGGTCGCCGGTGCGCACCGAGGCGCCGTTGACGGTCAGGTGCGCCAGCATCTGGGCCGGCGACCAGTACATCGTGCGGTACGGCGGGCGGCTGACCACCTCGCCGTTGAGCACCACCTCCACGGCGATGTCCAGGCCCTGCGGTGCCGACTGCCCCTGGGCGGGGCCGAGGTAGGGGAGCGGTGTCGGGTCCTGGCCGGGCACGTCGACCCAGGCGGCGTCGAGGGCCTCCAGCGGGGTCACCCACTGGGAGATCGAGGTGGCGAAGGACTTGCCGAGGAACGGGCCGAGCGGGACGTACTCCCAGGCCTGGATGTCGCGGGCCGACCAGTCGTTGAGCCCGACGATCCCGAAGACGTGGTCCGCGAACGCGTCGAAGGCCACCGCGTCCCCGAGCGTCGAGCCGGTGCCGACGACGAAGCCGAGCTCCGCCTCGATGTCGAGCCGGGCACTCGGCCCGAACGAGGGGGCTTCGTCGGCGGGCGCCTTCCGCTGGCCCCGGGGCCGGGTCACCGGGGTGCCGGAACCGACGATCGTGCCGGAGCGACCGTGGTAGCCGACCGGGAGGTGTCGCCAGTTGGGCAGCAGCGGCTCCTGGCCCGGACGGAAGATCCGGCCGACGTTGGTGGCGTGCTCCAGCGAGGCGTAGAAGTCGACGTAGTCGCCGACCTCCACCGGGAGGTGCATGGTCACGTCTGCGAGCGGGACCAGGTGCGGCTCGACCAGGTCGCGCTCGGTCTCGTCGGTCAGCAGGCCGGTGACCCAGCGGCGTACGGACTCCCGGACCTGGCGGCCCTCGGCCATCAGCGCGTTGAGCGAGGCTTCCTGGAAGACGTGGTGGACGTCGAGCATCTCCGCCGCGGCCACCGGCGACAGGTCGAGCACGAGGTCGCCGATGCGGACCCCCACCCGGGGCTCCTCGCCGGGCAGCGAGAAGACGCCGTACGGCAGGTTGTCGACGTCGAACAGGGAGCCTGCGGCTCCGTCGACCCAGCTGTTGGTCATGGCGTCTCCAGGAGGTCGAGGGCGATCAGGTCGTCGAGCGGCTCGCTGACCGAGCACGAGCCGAACGAGGTGAACCAGCGTCTCGCACCGGCGAGGTCGAGGGCGCGGGACTCCTCGGCGAGCGAGGAGCCGTCCCGGCGTTCGAGCAGGTCGACCACCTCGGGCACGGTCGCGCCGTCGAAGGCCCGGCGGGTGGCCAGCAGCACGTTGAGGAAGCCGTGGTGCTCGAAGCCGTCCTGGTCGGTGTGCCGGACGGCGCGGTGCAGCCCGGCGGTGCACTTGAACGGCGTCTCGCGGTCGAGGGCGGCGTCGATCCAGCCGGCCAGGGCAGCCGAGGTCGGAAAGAGGTGGGCCTCCAGCCCGCCGGTGCGGAACTTGAGGCGGAGCTCGTGCTCGGCCACCACGTCGGCGGCGGCCAGCCAGCCGGCCGGCGAGCCGGCCGGGGGCAGCTCGACGTGGACCGGCGTCGCGTCGTCGAGGAGGCCGTCGGCCCGGGCGGCATCGACGGCGGCGACCACGCGGCGGGCGTTCCCGGCCAGGTCGTCGGGGTCTCGCAGCGCGATCTCGAGTCCCGCCAGTCTGGTGGGGGACTTCGCGGCCAGCCGCAGGGCGCCGGGCACGGCACCGGCCCCACCGGTGACCACGATCGACACCGGGATCTCGGCGTCCAGCTCGGGCAGCCTCACGTCGGTGACCACGAACGAGGCCACCAGGTCCGCGGACCGTGTGGTGCGGCGGGCGACGTACGCCGCGACCGCGTCAGCAACCGGGCTGTCGCCCGGAGGGAAGATCGCGGCGTCATCGACGAGGCCGCGCCAAGCGGCCGGCAGCGATGGTTCGGCATTCGTTGACACGATGGCTACTCTAACCATGTAGCGCATAGCGGACTAAAGTGTCCGATTATCGACCAGTTCAGGAGTCCGGATGGCCCACTACCGCCAGGTCGGCGAGGTCCCCCCGAAGCGGCACACGCAGTTCCGCGACCCGGAGGGGCACCTGTACTACGAGGAGCTGATGGGCGAGGAGGGGTTCTCCTCGGACTCGTCCCTGCTCTACCACCGCGGCGTGCCGTCGGCGATCGTCGGAGCCGAGGTGTGGGAGCTGCCCGCCCAGACGCGCACCCCCAACCACCCGCTGAAGCCGCGCCACCTCAAGCTGCACACGCTCGAGACCGGCGCGGACGCCGTGACCGACCGCCGACTGGTGCTGGCCAACAACGACGTGCGGATCTCGTACGTCGTGACCGGCTCCGAGGCCTCGCCGCTCTACCGCAACGCGATCGGCGACGAGTGCGTCTACGTCGAGTCCGGCAGCGGCATCGTCGAGACGGTCTTCGGCACGCTGGCCTACCGCACGGGTGACTACGTCGTGATCCCGCGGTCGACCACGCATCGCTGGGTGCCGGCCGAGACGTCGAGGCTCTTCGCGGTCGAGGCCAACAGCCACATCGCACCGCCGAAGCGCTACCTGTCGCGCTACGGCCAGCTGCTCGAGCACGCGCCGTACTGCGAGCGCGACCTGCACGGCCCGGTGGGGCCCCTGGTCTCGCCCGACGCGACCGATGTCGACGTGCTCGTCAAGCACCGCACGTCCGCGGGGATCGTCGGGACCCGGATGACCTGCGCGACCCACCCGTTCGACGTGGTCGGCTGGGACGGGTGCCTCTACCCCTACACCTTCAACATCGACGACTTCATGCCGATCACCGGCAAGGTCCACCAGCCGCCGCCGGTCCACCAGGTCTTCGAGGGCCACAACTTCGTGATCTGCAACTTCCTGCCCCGCAAGGTCGACTACCACCCGCTCGCGGTGCCGGTGCCGTACTACCACTCGAACGTCGACAGCGACGAGGTGATGTTCTACGTCGGCGGTGACTACGAGGCGCGCAAGGGCTCGGGCATCAACATCGGCTCGATCTCGCTGCACCCGGGCGGCCACGCCCACGGGCCGCAGCCGGCCGCGATCGAGGCGTCGCTCGGCGCGGAGTACTTCGACGAGTCGGCGGTGATGGTCGACACCTTCGCGCCGCTCGACCTCGGTGAGGCGGGCATCGCGGCCGAGGACCCGGCGTACGCCTGGACCTGGGCCGGGCGCGGCCCCGAGGGCGGCGAGAACCCGGCGGTCTTCTCCAACTCCTGACGAGGTTCACGGGCGGTTGACGCCCCGTTGTTTCGGTGTCGGGCATGGGGGCAGCGCAGCGGTTCCGTCCCGACATCCAGGGCCTGCGAGCCGTGGCTGTGCTGGCCGTCGCCCTCGACCACGCCGCGGTGTGGCCGTTTCGCTCCGGCTTCGTGGGGGTCGACGTCTTCTTCGTGGTGTCCGGGTTCCTGATCACCCAGCTCCTGCTGGTCGAGGCGCACCGCACCGGCCGGATCTCCCTGGCCGGCTTCTACGCCCGACGGGCGAGAAGGATCCTGCCCGCCGCGACGCTGGTGCTGGTCGTGGTGGTCCTCGCGGCCGCGCTGCTGCTGAGCCGCGTCGACGCGGTCACGGTGGCCCAGGACGCGGTCTGGGCCTCGCTGTTCGGAGCCAACATCACCTACGGCCGTCAGGGCACCGACTACTTCGCGGCCGACCTGCCGCCCTCACCGCTGACCCACTACTGGTCGCTCTCCATCGAGGAGCAGTACTACCTCGCCTGGCCGGCCCTGCTGGCCGTGGTCGTCCTGGTCGCGGTCAGGGCCGGGCGGAACCGGGTCCGGAACCCGCTGGCCGTCGGCGTGACCGCGGTCCTCCTCGTCGCCATCGTCTCGTCGTTCGCGGCCTCGATCACCCTCACGGCCCAGGACCCCGTCGGCGCTTACTTCTCCACCTGGGCGCGGATCTGGGAGCTGGGCGTGGGTGGACTCGCGGCACTCGCCGTGCCCGTGGCCCTGCGGCTTCCGACCGCCGTACGCGCAGGCGCGTCCTGGCTGGGACTGGCGGCGATCGGGTGGTCGACGGTCTTCGTCGACGAGGCCCACTTCCCCGGCTGGGTGGTCACCGTGCCGGTGCTCGGGACCGCGCTGCTGCTGCTCGGTGGCCTGGCAGCCCGGGAGCGGTGGCCGCAGCGGCTGCTCTGCCTGCGGCCGATGCGGGCGGTGGGGGACTGGTCGTACTCGTTCTACCTCTGGCACTGGCCGGCGCTCGTCTTCACCGCCCGGCTCTGGCACGAGCCCCGCGAGCTGACCGGCCTCGCGGTGCTCGCCGCAGCCCTGGCGCTGTCCGCGTTCACCTACCGGTACGTCGAGCGCCCGTTCCGGCAGTCCTCGAGCACCCGGCCGCGGGTCGGAGGGGTGCTGCTCTATCCGGTCGCGATCGGGCTCAGCCTGGCCGTCGCGCTCAGCGCCGGCGCGTTCGTGCGCTCGGGAACGCCGGACGGCGCCGCGATCTCTCTGCAGCACTACGGGCGGACGCCGGGTGCGCCGGGCCCGCACTTCGACCGGGACCCGGTCCGGGCGCTGGTGCAGGCGTCCGCGCTGGCGGCCAGGAACGGCGTGAGCGTCCCGGGAGATCTCCGGCCCGACATCTTCACGCTGAAGGACGACGTGCCGGGGGTCGGCGAGTGCGACTACCACGTCTGGCCACGCGCGCAGCTGTGTCGGCGGGGCGACGTGGACGCGGACCGGGTCATCGTGCTGGTCGGCGACTCGCATGCCCGCGCCTGGATCCCGGCGCTCGAGGCGATCGGTCGTGAGGACGGCTACGCGACGTACTACCTCGTCAAGCAGGGCTGCACCCAGGCCGATCTGGTGCCCTACAGCCTCGAGCGCGAGGAGGTGCAGGACGGCTGTGTCGCCTTCCGGCAGTGGGCCTTCGACCAGATCGGGTCACTGCACCCGGCCCTGACCATCCTGGCCGGCGACGCACCCGACGCCGTCCAGCGGTCCGACGGCAGTCTGGCCGTGACGGACCGGGACATCGCCGCCGAGATGGCCGAGGGGACCGCCGAGAGTGTCGAGGAGGTGCGCGCGCTGACCGACCGGGTGGTCGTGCTCGGCGACGTGCCCGGACTCCGCGAGCAGCCGGGGCTGTGCCTGAGTGCGCGGTCCGCGAGCCTGGCGGGCTGCGCCGGTGACCCCTACGGGCGGGGGGAGGTGATGAACCGGGCCACCCGTCGCGCCGCGACCCGGGAGGGCGGTGTCTTCGTCGACCCCACGCCCTGGTTCTGCGCCCACGACCTGTGCCCGGCCGTCGTCGGACGTACGTTGGTCTACCGGGACCTGGAGCACATCAGCGCCACCTACGCCGGCGAGCTCGCGGGATCGCTGGCGGTGGCCCTGGACCTGATCGGCAGCGAAGGCAGTGCCGGAAGCGCCGGCAGCCAGGGGAGCAGTCAGGGGAGCGGCTGAGCCGGGCGCAGGATCCTGCGGCCCTCGCACGTGTACGACGGGCGTCGGGGGGTACCTCCCTGAGGGGATCGACCGAGGGACAGGATGGAGACATGAGCCGGAAACCACCGCGTCAGGACATCGACGAGTCGGAGCTGGAGGTCGGGGGGTCAGCGCACGCCGCCGCGGGCATCACCGCCGTGGCCGTCAGCATGAAGCGCTCCATCGAGCAGATGGGCGTACGCCGAACGGCGCAGACGCTGCTCAAGCTCAACCAGACCGACGGCTTCGACTGCCAGGGCTGCGCCTGGCCGGACCCGGACCCGTCGCACCGCCACACCGCCGAGTTCTGCGAGAACGGTGCCAAGGCGGTCACCGAGGAGGCGACGCTGCGTCGCGTCACCCCGGACTTCTTCGCCGCCCACCCGATGGACGAGCTGCGCGACAAGACCGACTACTGGCTGGGGCAGCAGGGCCGGATCACCGAGCCGATGGTGCTGCGCGAGGGCGCGACGCACTACGAGCCGATCTCCTGGGACGGCGCGTTCGACCTGATCGGCCGGCAGCTCAACGAGCTCGCGTCGCCGGACGAGGCGATCTTCTACACCTCGGGCAAGACCTCCAACGAGGCCGCGTTCGCCTACCAGCTGTTCGTGCGGGCCTACGGCACCAACAACCTCCCCGACTGCTCGAACATGTGCCACGAGTCGACCTCGGTCGGTCTTGCCGAGGTCATCGGCATCGGCAAGGCGTCGGTGACCTTCGACGACGTCCACCACGCCGACCTCCTCGTGATCGCCGGCCAGAACCCGGGCACCAACCACCCCCGGATGCTGACCGCGCTCGAGGAGGCCAAGAAGAACGGCGCCAGGATCATCGCGATCAACCCGCTCAAGGAGGCGGGTCTCGTGCGGTTCAAGAACCCCCAGAACGCCCGGGGGGTCGTCGGGCACGGCACCGGGATGGCCGACCTGCACCTGGCGGTGCGGATCAACGGCGACCTCGCACTCTTCCAGGCGATCAGCTCGCTGCTGCTGGCGTGGGGCAAGCTCGACGAGGAGTTCATCGAGCAGCACACCTTCGGCTTCGAGGAGTACGCCGCACACCTGCGCGACCTCGACTGGGACGTCGTGCTGGCCTCCACCGGGCTGACCCGGGCGGAGATCGAGGAGGCGGCGAGGATGATCGCGGACTCCGACAAGACCGTGTACTGCTGGGCGATGGGCATCACCCAGCACAAGAACGGCGTGGCCACGGTCAAGGAGATCGCCAACCTCTCCTTCCTGCAGGGCAACATCGGCAAGCCCGGTGCCGGGCTCTTCCCGGTCCGCGGCCACTCCAACGTGCAGGGCGACCGCACGATGGGCATCTGGGAGCGGGCCCCCGAGCACTTCCTCGACGCGATCCAGCAGGAGTTCGGCTTCGACCCGCCGCGCGAGCACGGCTACGACGCCGTGGCGGCGATCAAGGCGCTGCGCGACGGCAGGGCGAAGTTCTTCTTCGGGATGGGCGGCAACTTCGTCTCGGCGGCGCCCGACACCGGCGTCACCGAGGCCGCCTTCCGCAACGCGGACCTCACCGTGCACGTCTCGACCAAGCTCAACCGCTCGCACGTGGTCACCGGCAGACAGGCGCTGATCCTGCCGGCGCTGGGGCGCAGCGAGAAGGACCTCACCGGTGGGGGAGCGCCCCAGCGGATCACCGTCGAGGACTCCCTCTGCTCGGTGCATGCCTCGGCCGGCCCGCTCAAGCCCGCCTCGCCGCACCTGAAGTCCGAGGTGGACATCATCTGCTCGATGGCCGAGGCCACGATCGGGGACCGGCACGGCATCCCGTGGTCGGCGTTCCGCTCGGACTACAGCGAGATCCGCCACCGCATCGCCCGCGTGGTGCCCGGATGCGCGGCGTACGACGAGAAGGTCGCGCAGCCCGGCGGCTTCGTGCTCCCGCACCCGCCGCGCGACGACCGGACCTTCCCGACCGAGAAGAACAAGGCCATCTTCACGTGCACCCCGACCGCGGTGCTCCACGTGCCCGAGGGTCGGCTGCTGCTCCAGACGATGCGTTCGCACGACCAGTTCAACACCACGATCTACGGTCTCGACGACCGCTACCGCGGCATCAAGAACGGTCGTCGCGTGGTCTTCGTCAACCCCGCCGACATCGTCGCGCTGGGTCTCGAGGAGGGCCAGTTCGTCGACATCGTCAGCGAGTGGGAGGACGGGTCGCGTCGCCAGGCGCCGCGCTTCCGCGTGGTCTCCTACGACACGCCGCGTGGCTGCACGGGTGCCTACTACCCGGAGACCAACCCGTTGGTGCCGCTGGACTCCAAGGCCGACGGCAGCAACCAGCCGGCCTACAAGTCCGTGGTCGTGCGCCTCGAACCCTGCGCGAGCGGGCCCGAGGGAGCGGTGTCCGGCGACCACGGCCAGGCTGCGACCTCCGAGGGGCGAGGGGACGAGCCCAAGCGGGCTCCGCAGCCCAAGCACCTGTCCTGACCGACTCCGCTGGGGCAGGATCGGCGCATGAGCAACCTGGAGGACCGTCCCGACGAGGTCACCTGTGAGGCGAAGCCCGGTGTCGCGCTCGAGATCATGGCGCCGCGCGACGTACCTCTCGGTGGCCCGCGGGCGATGCGGGTACGCCGGACGCTGCCGCAGCGCCACCGCTCGCTCATCGGGGCCTGGTGCTTCGTGGACCACTACGGGCCCGACGAGGTGGCGGACAGCGGTGGCATGAGCGTGGCGCCGCATCCGCACACCGGGCTGCAGACCGTGAGCTGGCTGTTCACCGGCGAGATCGAGCACCGCGACAGCGCCGGCCACCACGCGATGGTCCGGCCGGGCGAGGTCAACCTGATGACTGCCGGCCGCGGCATCAGCCACTCCGAGGTCTCCACGCCGGGCACCACCTCGCTGCACGGCGCCCAGCTCTGGGTGGCGCTGCCCGACGCCCACCGCCACGTGGAGCCGGGTTTCGCCCACCATGCCCCCGACCCGGTGTCGGGCCAGGGGTGGGAGGCGCGGGTCTTCCTCGGGTCGCTGCTGGGCGACACCTCGCCGGTCGAGACGTTCACCCCGCTGCTCGGGGCCGAGCTGCTCCTCGAGCCGGGCACCACCCTGCGCCTCGACGTCGACCCGTCCTTCGAGCACGGGATCCTGGTCGACACCGGCAAGCTCTCCGTCGCCGGCGTCGAGATCAAGCAGCACGACCTCGCCCATGTCCCGCCGGGTGCGCACGTGCTCGAGCTGACGTCGTACGACGAGCCGGTGCGGCTGCTGCTCCTCGGTGGCCCGCCGTTCGGGGAGGCGATCGTGATGTGGTGGAACTTCGTGGGCCGCAGCCACGAGGAGATCGTGGCGTTCCGGGCCGAGTGGCAGGACCAGATCATGGCGGGCGGCGCGGTGGTGGCTGACTCGCAGGACGTCGAGGACGGTCGCTTCGGCATCGTGGCCGGCGACCACCTGCCGCCGATCCCGGCTCCCGTGCTGCCGAACGCCCGTCTGAAGCAGCGCCGCTGACCGCGCCCCGGACGTCATCCGAATCGGTGGTCAGGACCCACGATTCGGATGACGTCCAAGGTCCCTTGTGCCCGATCCGCTGTCATCCGACAGTGAGGTCATGACGGATGCGCCCGACTTCAGCGGCCTGAAGGCCACCTACCTCAACTGCACCCTCAAGCGGAGCCCCGAGCCGAGCCACACCCAGGGCCTGGTCGATGCCAGTGTCGCGATCATGCGCAGGCACGGTGTCGACGTCGACGTGATCCGGGTGATCGACCACGACGTCGCGACCGGGGTCTACCCCGACATGCGCGAGCACGGGTGGCGGAGCGACGCCTGGCCCGACCTCTGCCCGGGGATCCTGGACAGCCAGATCCTCGTGGTCGCCGGTCCGATCTGGCTGGGGGACAACTCGAGCGTGACCAAGCGGGTCATCGAGCGGCTCTACGCACTCTCCGGGATGCTCAACGACAAGGGGCAGTACCTCTTCTACGGCCGGGTCGCCGGCTGCCTGATCACCGGCAACGAGGACGGCATCAAGCACTGCGCCCAGAACATCCTCTACAGCCTCCAGCACATCGGCTACACGATCCCGCCCAACGCCGACGCCGGCTGGATCGGTGAGGCCGGCCCCGGGCCGTCGTACCTCGACCCCGGCAGCGGCGGACCGGAGAACGACTTCACCAACCGCAACACGACGTTCATGACCTGGAACCTCATGCACCTCGGGCGGATGCTGCAGGACGCGGGCGGGGTGCCGGGCTACGGCAACCAGCGCTCGGAGTGGGATGCCGGCGCGCGCTTCGACTGGACGAACCCGGAGTACCGCTGACCCGATCGGCTGCTCCGGATCAGCGGCCGGTGTGGGCGCTGACGATCCAGACCGCCGACGGATAGACGACCCCTTCGTCGCCCGCGTGCGCCTCCACGCTGGCGCGCAGGTGGGTCAGGGCCTGCTGCCGTGCCTCGGGGTCGAGGTCCCTGAGCAGGAAGCGGGCCACGCCCTGGCGGCTGAGGAACCCGAAGGCATCCTCGGCACTCGCCCCGAACCACATCGGCCTCTCGACCCCGTCGCACCGGACGTCCTCGAAGCCGGCTGCCTCCAGGACCGACCGGTTCCGCTCGGGGTCGGCAAAGGAGAAGGGTCCCGGGGCGTCGAGGGGCGGCGTCGGCAGCACGCGGCCCGCCGCGAGGGACTCGCGGAGCTCGCGGACCCAGTCGTTGCGCTCGATGCCCTGCCAGACCAGCAGCACCAGCCTGCCGCCGGGCCGCAACGCGCGAGCGATGTTGGTGAAGGCGGCGACCGGGTCCCCGAAGAACATGCTGCCGGTGCGGCTGACGGCCAGGTCGAAGGCGGGCGGCCCGAACGGATGGATCTGGGCGTCGGCCCGCAGGAAGTCCACGTTGGTCAGGCCCGCCTCGGCCACGCGGTGGCGGGCGTGTTCGAGCATCCGGGTGGACAGGTCGACGCCGAGCACCCGGCCCGGGGCCGCCAGCGTGGCGGCGTCCTGCGTGGTCTCGCCGTTGCCGCAGCCGATGTCGAGCACCCGGTCGCCGGCCCGGATGGCCGCCGCGTCGAGGAAGGGCCGGCGGTAGTGGTGCAGGCTGCGGTCGAAGACGTACTCGTTCTCGGCCCAGAAGTCGCCGTCGGACCCGTCCCAGGCCCGGAGCGCGTCAGCGTTGGTCGGATCGACCGGAATTGCGTGCGTCGTCGTCATCTCTCCTCACCGTCCTTGCTACACTCCCTTTGGGACAATCATTACTCCCGAAGGGAGTGTCATGTCAAGAGTCGCACGCCTGACATCCACGTCGTACGCCGTCCTCGGCCTGCTCGCCGTCAAGCCGTGGACCACGCACGAGCTGGTCCAGCAGGTCGAGCTGAGCCTGCGCCGGATCTGGCCGCGCGCGCAGAGCAAGCTCTACGAGGAGCCCAAGAAGCTCGTCGCCCACGGACTTGCGCACGCGGAGGACGACCCCGTCGGGCGTCGGCGACGGACCCGCTACACGATCACGCCGCAGGGCCGCGACGCGCTCGGCGGCTGGCTGCGCGAGCCCGGGCCGGGGCCGGTGCTCGAGTCCGAGCAGCTGCTCAAGATCCACTTCGCCGACAGCGGCACCAGGGCTGACGTGCTGGCCCACCTCGAGGGGATGCTCGCGTGGGCCCGGGCGGAGAACGAGGCGAACCTCGCCACCGCGCGGGGCTATCTCGCCGGCTCCGGCGGCTTCCCGCAGCGGGCCGCGCTCAACCAGCTGGTCGGACGCTTCCTGACCGAGCACTACCTGATGGTCGCCCGGTGGGCGGAGTGGGCGATCGCCATCGTGCAGACCTGGCCCGACGACGTGCTCGAGGCCCCGTTCGACCGGGCGGCCCAGGAGGAGGCGGTCCGGCTCGCGGAGCGGACCGCCTCGATCGAGCCTGCCCGCTGACAGGTCGGCCTGACCCCTGAGCGCAACCCCGCGCAGGGCTGGACCTCAGGCGGCGACGAGCGGACGGCGACCGGTGTAGGCGACCAGGCGCTCCATGGGCGAGGCGTCATCGGATGCCTCCACCTCGGCGGCGAACGCGCCGCCCTGGCGAGCTCCCGGGACCACCTGCTCGGCCAGGCCCAGGACGTACGCCGCCAGCTCGTGCGAGACGGCCAGGGACTGGCCGCTGGCCTGGGCGAAGTCCCACGCGTGCAGCAGGAACTCCAGCGACAGGATGTTCACGGCCAGCGCCGCCGGGAAGTCCTGGCCGCCGGGGCCGGGCACCATCCCCTCGAGGCCGCGGGCGCGCCAGGCCGTGATGGCCTGGTCGGCCATCACGGCGGTCCGGTTCTCGAGGGAGCCCTCCTCGGGGTTGACGACGGCCACGCCCACCATCTGGCCGAGACCGGCGAGCGAGCCGAACAGGTGCTCGGCAAGGCCGTGGCAGTCGTACTCGCTGCAGGGCGTCGCCTTCGTCCGGTCCTCGGTGGTCAGGTTGCGCAGGACGCCCTGCAGGACGGCGAGCGTGGCCTCGGCGCTGACGAGCTGGTCGAGGTTCTCCGGCGCGGCGGCCCAGCTGTCCGGACCGGCGTCGCCGGCGGCGGCAGCCAGCTCGAGGCGCTCGAGGAAGTGGTTCCAGCCCTCGGCGTGGCCCACCTCCTGCTCGCTCGTCAGGCCCTCGTGGACCAGGGTCACCAGCGTGCCGCCGTCGGTGGGCTCCAGGGTGATCGTGACGGTGCTGGCGTCAGGGGCCAGGTCGTCGCTCCCGTTCCAGCCCCAGCCGAAGACGACGCGCTTGCCGGGCTCGACCTCGCGAAACGAGCCGGATGCCAAGTGGCCCGGGGTCACTGTCCAGCGGTAGCCGCCCCCCACGCGCAGGTCGACCTGGGCCGAGACGGTCTGCCAGCGGCGCAGGCGCTCGGGCTGGGTGATGAGCGCAAAGGCCTCGTCGAGGTCGACGGGCAGCTGGACGGTCTTGTTGAAGGTCATGGGTGTCTCTCGTTCCGTTGTCTGGTCAGGGTGTGTGCGTCGGCGACGAGCTGGTCCAGCTCGTCGGTCCAGAACCGGTCGATCTCCGCCTGCAGCTGGCGCAGGCCGTCGGGCCGGACGCGATAGATCCGCTGCCGCCCGACCTTGTCGGCCTCCACCAGGCCGACGTCCGCCAGCAGCAGGAGGTGCTGGGAGATGGCCGATCGGGTGATGGTGAACTCCGCCGCGATCTCCCCGACGGTCAGGGGTTGTGACGCCAGCAGCTGCAGGATCCGCCGCCGCGTGGGCTCGGCTGCTGCGGACAGGGCGTCGATCACGGCCAATACGTTAGCCGTAACTAACGCATTTCTCACGTGCGGTTGGATGAGGCCATGACGGGCGGAGCAGTGATCGGTGAGGACGGCGTGCCGCGGTGCTCGTGGGCCGGCGGTCCAGGGGTGATGCGCGACTACCACGACACCGAGTGGGGGGTCCGCGTCCACGGCGACACCGCGGTCTTCGAGCGGCTCACCCTCGAGGCGTTCCAGTCCGGCCTGTCCTGGTCGACGATCCTCAACAAGCGCGACAACTTCCGGGCGGCCTTCGACGGCTTCGACGCGCAGGCCATCGCGGCGTACGACGCCGACAAGGTCGCCGCGCTGATGGCCGATGCCGGCATCGTCCGCAACCGGCTCAAGGTCGCGGCCACGATCGTCAACGCGCGCGCCCTGCTCGACCTCGACGGCACGCTCGAGGAGCTGGTCTGGTCGTTCCGTCCCGACGAGCAGCCGCAGCCCGCCACCCCGGCCGACGTGCCCGCGGTCTCGGCCGAGTCCAAGGCGCTGTCGAAGGAGCTCAAGCGGCGCGGCTTCACGTTCGTGGGCCCGACCACGATGCACGCGCTGATGGAGGCGATCGGGATCGTCGACACCCACCTCGTCGGCTGCCACCGCAGGGGCTGCGGGACAATCGAGGCATGAGCCAGCCGCCCGTGCCCGCCCCGCCCCGCCGGAAGCACCTGATGGACCCGGCGAACCCGCGACCGCAGGCGGGTCAGTCGATGAGCATGAGCTCGGTGCAGCGCTGGGTGATGTCGGTGCTGGCCGTCACCACGATCATGCACTTCTCCGGCGGCCTGGTGCTCGCGGCGGTCTTCCTGGAGACCACCCGCGCCGGTGCCCAGGTCGGGCTCTGCGTGATCGCCGGGGTGGTCGGTGTCCTCGGGGTGGCCGCCGGCTTCCTGATCCACCAGAAGAGCGTGTTCACGCCCTGGCTGGTCGTCGGGCTGCTGCCTGGGGTGATCGGGCTCTTCCTGGTCCTCTGACCTCAGCCCAGGGCGGCCGCGGCCCGGGCCAGGTCCGAGACCCGGTCCCAGTCGCCGGCCGCGAGCGCGTCGGCGGGGGTCAGCCAGGACCCGCCCACGCAACCGACGTTCGGCAGGGAGAGGTACGACGACGCCGTCGCCGCGGTGATCCCGCCGGTGGGGCAGAACCGCGCGGCCGGGACCGGCGAGGCGATCGACTGCAGGAACGCCGCGCCCCCCGAGGCCTCGGCCGGGAAGAACTTCATCTCGGTGAAGCCGGCCTCGAGGACCGCGAGCACCTCCGAGACGGTGGCGGTGCCGGGCAGGAACGGCAGCCCGGTCCCGGCCATGGCCGACAGCAACGCGGGGGTGGCCCCGGGCGAGACGAGGAACTGCGCGCCCGCGTCGAGCGCCTCCTTGGCCTGGCCGGGGGTCACGATCGTGCCGGCGCCCACGAGGATCTCCGGCACCTCGTCGGCGATGGCGCGGATGGCGTCCAGCGCGACCGGGGTGCGCAGGGTCAGCTCGATCACCGGCAGGCCGCCGGCGACCAGGGCCCGCGCCACGGGGACCGCGTGCGCCAGGTCGTCGACGACCACCACCGGCACGACCGGGACCCGGTCGAGCAGGGAGCCTCCGGGCTGCGGGGTGAGGTCAGACTGCGGGGACAAGGGGGACCTCCTGGGTCGGGGCGGCGATGGCCGGGAAGACGCTGGCGCCGGTGTCGGCCGTGCCGACGGTGGCCCGGAACGCCGCGAACAGCTCGCGGCCGGTGCCGGTCCACTCCGGTCCCTGCGGGGCGCGGCCGGTGGCCGGGCGCCGTACGAACGCCGAGTGGTCGACGTGCAGGTCCAGCAGGCCGGTGACGGCGTCGACGGTGATCTCGTCGCCGTCCTGCACCCGGGCGAGCGGACCGCCCAGCGCGGCCTCCGGGGTGACGTGGATGGCTGCGGGCACCTTGCCGCTGGCCCCGGACATCCGGCCGTCGGTGACGAGCGCGACCCGCTGGCCGCGGTCCTGGAGGACACCGAGCGACGGGGTGAGCTTGTGCAGCTCGGGCATGCCGTTGGCGGCCGGGCCCTGGTAGCGGATCACGGCCACGAAGTCGCGGCCGTCGAGCAGGCCGTCCTGGAACGCCACCAGGAAGTCGTCCTGGTGGTCGAAGACGAGGGCGGGTGCGGTCACCACGCGGTGCTCGGGCTTCACCGCCGAGGTCTTGATGACGGCGCGGCCCAGCGGACCGCTCAGCATCCGCAGGCCGCCGTCGGCGGAGAACGGGTCGTCGGCCGGGCGCAGCACCGAGGTGTCGAGTGACGCCTTGGGTCCCTCCTCCCAGCTCACGCCCTGGCCGTCGAGCCGGGGCTCGGTCGTGTAGCGCCACAGCCCGTGGCCGGCGACGGTCCGCACGTCCTGGTGCAGCAGCCCGGCACGCAGCAGGGTGTGGACCAGGAACGCGATCCCGCCGGCGGCGTGGAAGTGGTTCACGTCCGCCTCGCCGTTGGGGTAGATCCGGGTCAGCAGCGGGACCACGGCCGACAGGTCGGACAGGTCGTCCCAGGTCAGGGTGATGCCCGCGGCGCGGGCGATCGCGACGAGGTGGATCGTGTGGTTGGTCGAGCCACCGCTGGCGAGCAACGCCACGCAGGCGTTGACGATCGCCTTCTCGTCGACGATCTCGCCGATCGGGGTGTGCTCGCCGCCCTGCCGGGTCAGCTCGGTGACGCGCGCGCCGGCGGCGCGGGTCAGCGCCTCGCGCAGCGGGGTGCCCGGGTTCACGAACGACGAGCCGGGCAGGTGCAGGCCGAGGAACTCCATGAGCAGCTGGTTGGAGTTCGCGGTGCCGTAGAACGTGCACGTCCCGCCGGAGTGGTAGGAGGCGGCCTCGGCCTCGAGCAGCTCGTCGCGGCCGGCCTTGCCCTCGGCGTACAGCTGGCGCACGCGGGCCTTCTCGCCGTTCGGGAGCCCGGAGGCCATCGGACCGGCCGGCACGAAGACCGTCGGCAGGTGGCCGAACGACAGGGCGCCGATGAGCAGGCCAGGCACGATCTTGTCGCAGACGCCCAGCATCAGCGCGCCGTCGAACATGTCGTGGGACAGCGCGATCGCGGTCGACATGGCGATCACGTCGCGGCTGTAGAGCGAGAGCTCCATGCCGTCACGGCCCTGGGTGATGCCGTCGCACATCGCCGGGACGCCACCCGCGAACTGCGCGATGCCACCCGCGCGGATGACCGCCTTCTTCAGCGCCTCGGGCACGTCGCGATAGGGCTGGTGGGCCGAGAGCATGTCGTTGTACGCCGACACGATGGCCAGGTTGGGCTTGGTGCGCCCCCGCAGCGCCTGCTTGGCGGGCGCGTCGGAGGCGGCGAAGCCGTGGGCGAGGTTGGCACAGCCCAGCTTGCCGCGCGCGGGGCCGCGGTCGGAGGCGGCGCGGATGCGCTGGAGGTACTCGGCGCGGCCGGCGGCGGACCGCTCGACGATGCGGGCGGTCACCTCGGTGAGGGTGGGATGGAGGGGGCGATGAGAAGGACGGGTCACTGGTCGGACTCCTGCCAGGATCGGCCGTCACGCTCGAGGAGCGTCGCGGCGGCGGTGGGCCCACTGGTGCCGGCCGGGTAGCGCTTGGGCCGTGCGGGCGAGGTCGCCCAGCGGGTGAGGATCGGTTCCACCCAGGTCCACGCGGCCTCGACCTCGTCGCGGCGCATGAACAGGGTGGGGTTGCCCTTGATGACGTCCATCAGCAGCCGCTCGTAGGCATCCGGGAGGCGCTGCTCGAAGGTGGTGGCATAGCTCAGGTCCAGCGAGACCGGCCGCAGCCGGATCCCGCCGGGGCCCGGCTCCTTGGCGGTCAGGTGCAGGCGCATGCCCTCGTCGGGCTGGACCTGGATGTGCAGCCGGTTCGGCTCGGTGCTGCCCTCGCTGTGCGGGAACATCGCGTGCGGCGGGGCCTTGAAGACCACGACGATCTCGGAGGTGCGGCGGTCCATCCGCTTGCCGGTGCGCAGGTAGAACGGCACCCCGGCCCAGCGCCAGTTCTGCACCTCGGTGCGCAGCGCGACGAAGGTCTCGGTGTGGCTGCCGCCGTGGCCGAGGTCCTCGGCGTACGACGGCACGGCGACGCCGTCCACCAGGCCCTCGGTGTAGCGGCCCCGCACGGTGTCCACGTCGACGTCGAGGGGCGCCATCGGCTTGAGCGCCTGGAGCACCTTGAGCTTCTCGTCCCGGACCGTCTCGCGGCCGACATGGGTCGGCGGCTCCATCGCGACCAGGCAGAGCAGCTGGAGCAGGTGGTTCTGGACCATGTCGCGCATCGCGCCGGCGTGGTCGTAGTAGCCGCCGCGGTCGCCGACCCCGAGCGACTCGGACACGGTGATCTGCACGTGGTCGACCCAGCGGGAGTTCCACAGCGGCTCGAGGAAGGTGTTGGCGAAGCGGGTGACGAGGAGGTTCTGGACGCTCTCCTTGCCGAGGTAGTGGTCGATGCGGAAGATCTGCGACTCGGAGAAGACGGCGCCGACGGCGTCGTTGACGGCCAGTGCCGAGGCGAGGTTGTGCCCGATCGGCTTCTCCAGGACGACCCGGGCGCGCTCGTTCACCACGCCGATCTCGTCGAGGTGGCGACAGATCGAGCCGAAGAGCGAGGGGCCGACGGCCAGGTAGAAGACCCGCGCGGCCTCCTCGGGCGCGGCGCGGTCCTTGAGCAGGTCGTGCAGCCGGTGCCAGTCGTCGGGGTGCTCCACGTCCAGGGTGAGGTGGTGCAGGCGGGCGAGCAGCCGGTCGACGGCCCGGTCGTCCAGGTCGTCGGGGGAGAGGTGCGTCGTCAGGGCGGCCCGCACCTCGTGGCGGTAGCCGTCGTCGTCGAGCTCGGCCCGCGAGACCCCGATGATCCGGGTGTCGCGGGGCAGCTGGCCCTCGAGGTCGCGCAGGTAGAGCGCCGGGAGCAGCTTGCGCAGCGCCAGGTCACCCGTCCCACCGAAGACGGTGAAGTCGCACGAGTCGGGCACCGCATGCGGCGTGGCGGTCTGGTCCATGGGTCCACGGTAGGAACAAGTTTGGATCGTTACAAGTCTTACTAAGGTTTTTCTTGGATCAAAGTTCGCGAACTATGATCGCGCTGCGCCCCACACAGGGGGCAGCCGGAGGGCCAGTCGGAGGGAGAGAGCCGTGACCGAACAGTCGTGGGCCCGGCTCAGCGCAGCGCCGGCGACCGCCGGTGAGCTGCTCGAGCTGGTCCGCACCGGACGCGCCGGCACCCGCTCCGACCTGCGTCGGCTGACCGGGCTGTCCCGCACCGCCGTCGGTGCCCGCGTCGCCGCGCTCACCGACGCCCGCCTCCTCCTCGTCGGCGAGGAGCTGGCCTCCACCGGCGGCCGCCCACCCGAGGGCCTGATCTTCAACAAGGACGCCGGCGTCGTCCTCGCGGTGGCCGTCGGCCGGTCCCGCAGCCAGCTCGCCGTCTGCGACCTCGACGGCAACGAGCTCGCCACCGACTCGAGCGACCACGCCGCCGGGGTGGGGCCCGACGAGCTGATGCCCTCGATCGCCACCCGGCTGACCGAGCTCCTGGACGGCGTGCGGCCTCCGGTCGCCGGCATCGGGCTGAGCCTGCCCGGGACGGTCGACCCGGTGCGGGGCGTCAGCATCGACTCCCCGGTGATGGCCCGGTGGAACGGCGTCGAGCTCGCGCCGTACCTCGCCCCGGTCGCCGACGTGCCGTTGTACGTCGCCAACGACGCCGACGTGCTGGCCCGCTCCGAGCTGATGGGGCGCGTCGGCCTGCTCCGCGACGTACTCGTCGTGAAGGCGTCCACCGGCCTCGGCCTCGGGATCATCGCCGACGGTCGGGTGCTGAGCGGCCACGTCGGCGCCGCCGGCGAGATCGGCCACACCAAGGTGGACGCCGCCGACGGGCTGCCCTGCCGGTGCGGGTCGACCGGCTGCCTGGAGACGCTCGCCGGCGGCTGGGCCCTGGTGGCCCGCGCGACCGAGGCCGGCCGCGACGTCGGGCACGTCCGCGACCTGGTCGACCTCGCCCTGCAGGGCGACGCGGTGGCGCGGGGACTGCTCCGAGACAGCGGGCGCCAGCTGGGTGGCGTGCTCGCCGTCGCCATCAACCTGCTCAACCCCCAGGCCGTCGTGATCGGTGGCGACATGGGCGCGGCCTTCGACATCTACGCCGCCGGCGTGCGGGAGAGCGTCTACGCCCGGGCCGCCGCCCTTGCCACCCGGGACCTGCAGTTCCTGCCCGCCACCCACGGGGACCGTGCCGGGCTCGTCGGCTGTGCCGCCCTCGCGCTCGACCACGTGCTCAGCCCCGGCGCCGTGGACACCCGCCTGGCGCTCCGGAGCCAGGTCGACGCCACTCGCTGAGACGGTGCCCATCGCTGAGACACTGTCGCGGTGATCAACGGGTTGACGTGGCTGCTGGGCTGCCAGCTGGTCGGCGAGGTCCTCGTCCGGATGACCGATGCGCCGATCCCGGGGCCGGTCGTCGGCATGGTCGTGCTCTTCGTCCTGCTCCAGGTCCGCCGCGCCGACGACGACGCGACCGTCGTCCGTGCGGCCCACGGCCTGCTCCGCCACCTCCAGCTCCTCTTCGTCCCCGCCGGCGTCGGGGTCGTGGCCTACCTCTCGACGATCCGGCACGACGCCGTGCTGATCGCGGTGGCCCTGGTCGTCTCCTGGGTCGCCGGCCTCGCCGTCGTCGGCTGGAGCACGGTGCTCCTCGAGCGGCTCGGGGCCCGGCGATGAGCGACACCGTCCGCGAGACGTGGGACTGGCTGGTCCGCTCGCCGCTCTTCTTCGTGCTGCTCACCCTGGTCGCCTACCGGATCGGGCGCGAGCTGAGGGACCGCACCGGGGGTCACGCCCTGGCCCAGCCGGTGCTCGTGGCGATCGTCCTGGTCGGGGCCGTGATCACGCTGCTGGGCATCGACTACGACGACTACAAGTCCGGCACCGCGCTGATCGCCTTCTGGCTCGGGCCCGCGACCGTCGCGCTCGCCGTACCGCTCCACCGACAGGCGCACCGCCTGCGCGGCTTCGTGGTCCCGATGCTCGTCGCCATCCCGCTCGGCGCCGTGGTCTCGGTGAGCACCGCGGTCGTGCTCGTGCAGGCCCTGGGCGGGAGCGAGGAGCTGGTCCGGACGATTGCGCCCAAGTCGACCACCACCCCGGTCGCGATCGCGCTGGCCGACACGGCGGGTGGGCTGCCCTCTCTCACCGCGGTGTTCACGATCCTGGTGGGCATCCTCGGTGCGGTCGCCGGCCCGGCGGTGCTGAACCTGCTGCGCGTGCGGGACCGGCGGGCCCGCGGCCTCGCGCTCGGCGCCGTGTCGCACGGGATCGGCACGTCCCGCGCGCTCGTCGAGGACGAGACCGAGGGTGCCTTCGCCGGGCTGTCGATGGGCCTGACCGCGCTGGCGACCAGCATCCTCCTGCCCGTCGTGCTCGCGATCCTCACCTAGGTCGACCGCGACGGGACCGCAGTCCACCACGCTCGGATGAACCTCCCTCACCGGTCAGGAGCCCGTGGGAGTGCCGAAGCCTGCGAGCGCGTCGACGGGCGCTACCATGGAGGAGCACCGACGCTTCGCCAGGCAGTTCGTCAGCGACGAGACAGCTCGGCGGTCGGTGTGGTGGCCATCGACTGGTGGCCGTGGGTTCCTCATCGTGTGCGCGGGCATTCGGGGCGCGACACGTCGATCTCTCGCAGATCCGTGGAACCCACATCGCGTCGCGGAGTGGCCACCTCGGCCGCTCCGGTCGCCGTCCCATCGCCTCCGGCCGTGGGTCCGCGTACGGGTGTCGTCATCCGCCGCGGCCAGCGTGCCGGCGTACTCCAGAGGAGGAGTCTGTGGCTCGAGGTGGCCAGCGCCAGGGCACTCGCCGTACCGCTCCGCGCAACCAGCGACGTGTCCGCGAGATCGACAACGTCGGCATCATCCCGGTGCTTGCGCGCGCCGTGCGGGAGGTCGAGGCCGCCGTCCAGCGCGGGTCCGTGGCCCCCTCGGTGCGCACGAAGTTCCAGATCGTGGCCCTGCTGGTGCGCGAGGAGCGGGCCCGCATCAAGGCCGACGTCGACAGCAGCGAGGCGCACCGGGCCGAACAGCTCAAGCGCCTCGACGGAGTCGCGACGATCCTCGCGAAGACGGCCGCCCGCGACACCTCGCTGCTGGTGCTGCTCGCCGAGGACGCCGTCATCTCCGAGGCCGGCAGGTCGCTCAAGCGCGAGATGCTGCGGGCAGCCGGTGTCGAGACGGTCCCCGACGAGGTCGCGCCCACGGAGTCCGCCGAAGCCGGCGCCCCCACCGAACGCCGGGTCGTGCCGCAGTCGGTCATCTCCCGCCAGCTCGCCAACCCGTTCCTCGCCCCCGACTTCTCGGCCGCCCCGCAGCGCCCGTCGGCCCCGCGCCGGCTCGCCACCTGGGAGCTGCTCGGCCCGCTGTTCCGGTCCTTCGAGTACGGCGGAGCCTCGTCCTGCATGCCCCTGCCGGAGCCGTCCGCGGTGCCGACGCCCGGCGACCTGGAGCTGATGCGGCACCAGGCCCAGGTGGTCGCGGCCGCCGCGGCCGGCCACCGCACGTTCCTGCTCGCCGACGAGCCGGGGCTCGGCAAGACAGCCCAGGCGCTGCTCGCCGCCCAGGCCGCGGACGCCTACCCGCTGCTCGTCGTCGTCCCCAACGTCGTCAAGACCAACTGGGCGCGCGAGGCGGGGCTCTGGACACCCCGCCACCCCGCGACCGTGATCCACGGCGACGGCCACACGATCGACGGCTTCGCCGACATCGTCGTCGTCAACTACGAGGTGCTCGACCGGCACGTGGGCTGGCTCGGGGACTTCGGGTTCCGCGGCATGGTCGTCGACGAGGCGCACTTCATCAAGAACCGGTCCTCGCAGCGCTCCCGCCACGCGTTGCAGCTCTCCGAGCGGATCCGGGCCCGCACCGTGCGTCCGCTGCTGATGGCGCTGACCGGCACCCCGCTGATCAACGACATCGAGGACTTCAGCGCCATCTGGCAGTTCCTCGGCTGGATCGACGAGAAGAAGCCCCGCGGCGAGCTGATGGAGGCCCTCGAGGAGACCGGGCTGACGCCGGCCGACCTCGGCTTCTACCCCGCGGCCCGCACCAGCGTGATCGACCTCGGCATCGTCCGTCGCCGCAAGGTCGACGTGGCCGCCGACATTCCCGCCCGCCGCATCGCGGACCTTCCCGTCGAGCTCGACGGCGAGGCCGGTCGCTCGATCCGCGAGGCCGAGCGCGTGCTCGCCCGGCGCATGGTCTCGCGCTACGAGAGCGCCCTGGCCGCGCGCACCTCCGGGGTCGTGGTCGAGGGCATCGACCACGAGCTGGTGCGCCGGGTCGCCACCTGGGAGCGGGAGGACACGACCACGACCAAGACCGACGAGAACGTGTTCAGCATGATGCGCCGGATCGGCCAGGCGAAGGCCGGTCTCGCCGCCGACTACGCAGCCCAGCTCGCGCACAGCGTCGGCAAGGTCGTCTTCTTCGCCAAGCACATCGACGTGATGGACGTCGCCGAGGAGACCTTCGCCAAGCGCGGGATCCGCTACTCCTCGATCCGGGGCGACCAGACCCCGAAGGCCCGCCAGAAGAACATCGACGCCTTCGTCAACGACCCCGACGTCGCCGTCGTGGTCTGCTCGCTGTCCGCGGCCGGCGTGGGCCTCAACCTGCAGGTCGCCTCCAACGTCGTGCTCGCCGAGCTCTCGTGGACCGACGCGGAGCAGACCCAGGCCATCGACCGCGTCCACCGCATCGGCCAGGGGGAGCCCGTCACCGCCTGGCGCATCATCGCCGCCCAGACCATCGACACGAAGATCGCCGAGCTCATCGACAGCAAGGCGGGCCTGGCCGCCCGGGCGCTGGACGGCTCGGACGAGGAGGTGTCGTCCTCGGCGGACGTGCAGCTCGAGGCGCTCGTCGCCCTGCTGACCGAGGCCCTGGAGACGGCGGCCCAGTAACGCTCCGAGGCGGGCGGCGCCGGGGCGGCGGTGCCCCGGCCACGCCCGACCCGGGGATCGGCCGAGATTCGTCCCCGCGACGTGCTGCTGCCCCCTAGCGTGGACGCCATGACGCGCGTACACGCCTTCGGAGACGACGCCCTCGGGGACCTCGACGCGGTCGGGCTGGTCGCCGCGATCCAGGCCGGCACCCTCGCGGTGCCCGAGGTGGTCGAGGCCGCCATCGCCCGGGCCGAGCGGGTGAACCCCGAGCTCAACGCCCTCGCCCACGTCGCCTTCGACCGCGCCCGGGCCGAGGCCAGGGCTCCGCGCGGGGGCTTCTTCGCCGGAGTGCCGACGTTCCTCAAGGACAACGTCGACGTGGCCCACATGCCGACCCAGCAGGGCACCGACGCCTACGTCGGGCAACCCCGGTCCCGCGACGGCGACTTCGCCCGGATGTTCCTCGCCACCGGGCTGGTGCCGCTGGGCAAGACCCAGCTGTCGGAGTACGGCTTCAGCCCCTCGGCCGAGCACCCGCGGATCGGCCCGGTGCGCTCGCCGTGGAACACCGGGCACACCGCCGGTGCCTCCTCGGCCGGCTCGGCCGCGATGGTCGCCGCGGGCGTCGTACCCCTCGCACACGCCAACGACGGTGGCGGCTCGATCCGGATCCCGGCAGCGGTCAACGGCCTGGTCGGGCTCAAGCCCACGCGCGACCGGCTGGCCCAGGACAAGATGATGCGGGACATGCCGGTGCGGATCATCTCCGACGGCGTGCTGACCCGTTCGGTGCGCGACACCGCGGCGTTCCTCCGCGAGTCCGAGAAGGTCTACCGCGCCCTGCACCTGCGGCCTGTGGGCAACATCACCCGGGCCGGGCGCGCGCGGCTCAGGGTGGCCGTCGTGACCAGCGGGATCGGCGCCAGCGCCTCACCCGAGGTGAGCGACCTGACCCTCAAGACCGCCCGCCTGCTGGAGGAGCTCGGCCACGCGGTCGAGCACGTCGAGGCGCCGGTCGCCGAGTCCTTCCCCGACGACTTCCTGCTCTACTGGGCGATGCTGGCGATGTTCCTCGTGCGCACCGGCCGCCGCACCAACGGACGCTCGTGGGACCCCACCCGGCTCGACAACCTCACCCTCGGGCTCGGGCGCCACTGCCGGCGCAACCTGCACCGCGTCCCGCTGGCGATCACGCGGCTCAAGCGGTCGCGGCGCACGTCCGCGGAGTTCTTCCGGTCCTACGACGTGGTGCTCACGCCGACCCTCGCCACCGAGACGCCCCGCGTGGGCCACCTGGACCCCACCCAGGACTACGACACGATCATGGGCCGGCTGCTCGAGTGGGTAGCCTTCACGCCCCTGCAGAACGCGACCGGCGACCCCGCCATCTCCCTGCCGCTGGCCACGACGGCCGCCGGAATGCCCCAGGGGATGATGTTCGCCGCCGACGCGGGCCGCGAGGCCACACTCCTCGAGCTCGCCTACGAGCTCGAGGAGGCCCACCCCTGGGCCCGCATCGCCGAGTCGGCGTGAAGTTCCCCTCGAACCGTGCCGAGTCGGCGTGAAGTTCCCCCCGAACCGTGCCGAGTCGGCGTGAAGTTCCCGACGACTCAGCGTCGCTGGACCAGCAACGCCTGCGACGAGCGGGCGACCAGACCGGTCTCGTCGTAGATCTCGGCCGTCGCCACGCCCACCGAGCCGCTGCCGAGCGTGGTCTCGGCGTCCAGACAGATCCAGTCCCCGACCGGCGGCCGGAGCACGTGGACGGTCAGCTCGGTGTTCAGGAAGGCCCACTCGCGCACGTCCAGGGCCGCGCTGACGCCGGAGGCGGAGTCCGCGCAGGCCAGGAGCCGCTGGAGCGGGGAGAGGGGCTCACCCGCGACCAGTGCCGGCGGCCGCATCCACACCACCCCCGGGCCGGGCTGGTCCAATCCGCCGCCCTTGACCCAGCGCCACTCGACGGCGTCGAGGTAGCCGCCGTGCCAGCCCCGCGGCCGCTCCAGGTGTACGCCGTCCGCGGGACCGTGCGCGGGCGGCGAGGACGTCGCCGGACCCTGCTCCGACCTGGGGAACAGCCAGGCCCGGGCCGACGCCACGGGGCGATCGCGGGTGACGTCGTACAGCTCGGCGGCGGCCAGCTGCACGGACCGCCCGGGGCGCAGGACCGACGCCGTGACGGCCAGCGGTCCGACCGGGACCGGGCCGAGCAGCTCCATGGTGAAGCGGCCGACGACGGCGTCCGAGAGGCCTTCCAGGGCGCGAACCAGCAGTGCTGCCGGCGGGCCGCCGTGCTGGCTGTCCGTGGCCCACGGGCCTGCTGTCAGGGGCAGCGAATCGAAGGTCTCGCGACCCTCCTCGGAGGTCTCGATCAGGCGGTAGAAACTGGAGGATTGGGCCGATTTCTCTTCCATGCGAACGCGTGTGTATCCTTTCTCGTCGCTTGCCCCTTTAGCTCAGTCGGTAGAGCGTCTCCATGGTAAGGAGAAGGTCTACGGTTCGATTCCGTAAAGGGGCTCTGGGTGGGAGCCCCGCCGCATTCGTGCGGCGGGGCGGCCCGTTCCCGGTGGCGGGGTAGCTCAGGTGGTTAGAGCACACGGCTCATAATCGTGGTGTCGCGGGTTCGAGTCCCGCCCCCGCTACGACAAGTTCGACCGCAGCACCAGGCGTCACTAGCTTCACCCGCAACCGACAAAGGACTTCCCGTGGCCAGCAAGAGCTCCGACGTTCGCCCCAAGATCACGCTCGCCTGCGTGGACTGCAAGGAGCGCAACTACATCACCAAGAAGAACCGTCGCAACGACCCCGACCGGTTGGAGCTGGCGAAGTTCTGCCCGCGTTGCCGCAAGCACGTCGCGCACCGCGAGACCCGCTGAGCGTTCCACCAGTCTCCGCCGAAGGCGGTCGCCCGCGAGGGTGGCCGCCTTCGCGCCATTTTGCAGCCAGGGCCTTGCAGCCAGGGCGTTCCGGCCAGCATTTTCCGGCCACTAGGGTGAGCGCATGCCTGTCGACCAGTCGCTCGTCGGTCGGGTCTTCCCCCCGACCCGGCCCTACGCCGTGTCCGAGGAGAAGATCCGCGAGTTCGTCACCGCGACCGGCGGGGAGTACGACGGCGGCCCGGCGCCGGCGACCTTCCCGATCGTGCTCGCCTTCGAGGCGATGAACGCCTTCCTCGAGACCGAGTCGATCGACCTCTTCCGGATCGTGCACGGCGAGCAGAAGTTCAGCTACACCCGTCCGGTCCGCCCCGGCGACGTGCTGACCGCCACGCTCAGCGTCGCGAGCCTGCGCCAGATCGGCGGCAACGACATCATCGGCACCACGAGCGACGTGACCGACGCATCCGGCGCTCTCGTCTGCTCCACCAGCGCGACGTTGGTCCACCGGGCCGGAGAGGACGCCGACGCATGAGCACGTGGGAGCCCGGGACCGAGCTCGAGACCCAGCGCTACGCCGTACGTCGTGCGGACCTGGTCCGCTACGCCGGCGCCAGTGGCGACTTCAACCCGATCCACTGGTCCGACCGCGTCGCGACCTCGGTCGGACTGCCCGGCGTGATCGCCCACGGGATGTACACCATGGCGCTGGCCGCGCGCGCCGTCGCGACCTGGGCGCCCGGGGCCGAGGTCGTCGACCTCGGCTGCAAGTTCACCAACCCGGTCGCGGTCCCCGACGACGACCAGGGCGTCGAGGTCGAGGTGGCCGGCACGGTCAAGGACGTCTCCGACGGGCTCGCGACGATCGCCCTCACCGTCACCTGTGGCGGCCAGAAGGTCCTCGGGATGCCCAAGGCCGTGCTGCGTGTCTGAGGGCCCCACCACGCTGCTCCGAGAGCTCACCACGCTGCGCCTGGGCGGCCCCGCTGGGACCTTCGTGGTGGCCGAGTCCGAGGACGCGCTCGTCGACGCCGTACGGCGTGCCGACGACGCCGGCGAGCCACTGCTGCTCGTCGCCGGTGGCAGCAACCTCGTCGTCGGTGACGAGGGCTTCCCGGGCACGGTCGTGAAGGTCGCCACCCGCGGCGTCAGTCCCGACGTGGAGGACGACGCCTCCTGCGGTGGCGTCCTGGTCACCGTGGCGGCGGGTGAGCCCTGGGACGACCTCGTCGCGCGCGCGGTCGCGTCGGAGTGGGTCGGCATCGAGGCGCTCTCGGGGATCCCCGGCTCGGTGGGCGCCACCCCGATCCAGAACGTCGGCGCCTACGGGCAGGACGTCGCCCAGACGATCGCCTCGGTCCGGGTCTGGGACAGGACCCTGCGGGGCGTCCGCACCTTCGCCAACGCCGACTGCGGCTTCGGCTACCGGCACAGCCGGTTCAAGGCCGACCCGTCGCGCCACGTCGTGCTCGGCGTGACGTTCCAGTTCCGCCAGGGCAGCCACGGCGCCCCCGTGGAGTACGCCGAGCTCGCCCGCACGCTCGGCGTGGAGCCTGGCCGGCGAGCGCCCCTGGCCGACGTCCGCGAGGCGGTCCTGGGCCTGCGGGCGAGCAAGGGGATGGTGCTCGATGCCGAGGACCACGACACGTGGAGCGCCGGCTCGTTCTTCACCAACCCCGTGGTCGTCCCGGACGCCGTCCCCGAGGGTGCCCCCGCGTGGCCGCAGCCCGACGGGACCGTCAAGACGGGGGCGGCGTGGCTGATCGAGCACGCGGGGTTCCACAAGGGCTACGGCAACGCGCTGGTCAGCCTCTCGACCAAGCACACGCTCGCGCTCACCAACCGAGGGAGCGCCACCGCCGCGGACCTGTTGGCGTTGGCCCGCGAGGTCCGCGACGGGGTGGAGTCACGCTTCGGCATCCGGCTCGTCAACGAGCCGGTGCTGGTCGGCTGCGAGCTCTAGTCAGCCACCGGTCGTGGTCGACGTGCTCGACCCGACCGCCACGAGCACGATGAACAGCACGATGGCGAGGATGCCGAGGGCGAGCAGGACCGTCCCGATGATGCCCATGATGCGTCCGGCGTTGGCCTGGTCGCGGCCGCCGTACATGCCGGGGTTCGCGTCGATCTCGCGTACCGCCTTGGCGCCGATGCGCCACGCGAACGGCGAGAGCACGAGCGTGACGCCGCCGCAGAGTGCGATGCCCGCGAGGCCGATCAGGCTCAGCACCAGCGCCGTGGTCGCGGACGGGTGGTTGGCGGCGGCCGGAGGGGCGTAGCCGTAGCCCGGCTGGGGCGCACCGTAGGCCGGCGGGTACCCCGGCTGCCCGTACGGCGGCTGCTGGCCGTACGGGGGCTGGCCGTAGGGAGCCTGCGGCTGGCCGTACGGCGGCTGGGTGGGCGCTTGGCCGTAGGGGTTCTGGGGAGGTGGCGGGCCGTAGGGGTTGTCCGCGGACGGCTGGCCGTAGGGCTGGTGCGTCGGGGGCAGCGACGAGTCGTCGCCCTGACCGGGCTGGCTCGTCGGGTCCCCGGAGTCGGAAGAGGTCACGCCTCCATCTTGACAGGATCGAGCGCCAGCCACCGGTCCACCTCGCAGAGCAGCGTGGCCTTGAGCGCGTCGGGAGCACCGGACGCGCGGATCGACATCCGGCCCAGCTCGGCCAGCTGGGCGTCGTCGAGGTCGTGCGCGGCCCGCATGGTGGCGTACTGCCCGGCGAGGCGCGACCCGAAGAGCAGCGGGTCGTCGGCCCCGAGCGCGACCGTCGCGCCCGCGGCGAGCAGCGTCGGCAGCGGCACGGAGGTCAGGTCGGAGTAGACGCCCAGCGCCACGTTGGAGACGGGGCAGACCTCGAGCACGACGCCCGCCTCGGCGATCCGGTCGAGCAGCGCGGGGTCCTCCGCCGCGCGCACCCCGTGCCCGAGACGGTGTGCGCCCAGGGCGTCGAGGCACAGGCGGATGCTGGCCGGGCCGAGCAGCTCGCCGCCGTGCGGGGCCAGCGTCAGCCCGGCCCGGTCGGCGATCGCGAAGGCCGGCGCGAAGTCGGCCGTCGTCCCGCGGCGCTCGTCGTTGGAGAGGCCGAAGCCCACGACGCCGCGACCGGCGTACTGCGCCGCGAGCCGGGCCAGCGTCCGCGCGTCGAGCGGGTGCCGGGTCCGGTTGGCCGCGATGACCACCGCCATCCCCAGTCCGGTGTCGCGCGACGCCTCCCGGACGGCGTCCAGGACGAGGTCGGTGAAGGCGGTGATCCCGCCGAACCGGGCGGCGTACCCGCTGGGGTCGACCTGGATCTCCAGCCACCGGCCCCCGTCGCGTACGTCGTCCTCCGCGGCCTCGCGGACCAGTCGGCGTACGTCGTCCTCCGTGCGCAGCACCGACCTGGCCACGTCGTAGAGCCGCTGGAAGCGGAACCAGCCCTTCTCGTCGGCCGCCGACAGCTGCGGCGGCCACTCCGAGGCGAGGGAGTCGGGCAGCACGATGCCGTCCCGCTCCGCCAGCTCGAGCAGCGTCTGGTGCCGCATCGAGCCGGTGAAGTGCAGGTGCAGGTGCGCCTTCGGCAGCGTGTGGAGGTCTCTCACCCGTTGGTCGAGTCCGTCGAACTCAGGCGAAGAGCTTCTGGAGTCGGGTGATGCCCTCGACCAGGTCGTCGTCGCCCAGCGCGTAGGACAGGCGCAGGTAGCCGGGCGAACCGAACGCCTCGCCCGGCACGATCGCGACCTCGGCCTTGTCGAGGATGTACTCGGCGAGCTCTGCCGAGGTGTCGATCCGGATGCCGCCGTGCTCCTTGCCGAGCAGCCCCTTGACCGACGGGTAGGCGTAGAACGCGCCGTGCGGCGTGGGGCACAGCACGCCGTTGATCTCGTTGAGCATCGCCACGATCAGCTTGCGGCGCCGGTTGAAGGCCACCTTCATCTCGTCGACCGCCGTGAGGTCGCCGGAGACGGCCGCCAGGGCGGCCCGCTGCGACACGTTGGCCACGTTCGAGGTGGCGTGCGACTGCAGGTTGGTGGCGGCCTTGACGAGGTCCTTGGGGCCGATCATCCAGCCGACCCGCCAGCCGGTCATCGCGTAGGTCTTGGCGACTCCGTTCACGATGACGCAGTTGTCGGCGAGGAACGGGCAGAGCACCGGCATCGAGCCGGTCTCGACGTCGTCGTAGACGAGGTGCTCGTAGATCTCGTCGGTCAGCACCCACAGGCCGTGGTCCTCGACCCACTGGCCGATCGCCCGGATCTCGTCGGAGGTGTAGACGGCGCCGGTGGGGTTGGAGGGGGAGACGAACAGCAGCACCTTGGTCTTGTCGGTGCGCGCGGCCTCGAGCTGCTCGACGGTGACCTTGTAGTCCTGCGTCTCGTCGGCGAGCACCTCGACCGGGACGCCCCCGGCGAGCTGGATCGACTCGGGGTACGTCGTCCAGTACGGCGCGGGCACGATCACCTCGTCGCCCGGGTCGAGCATGGCGGCGAACGCGGCGTAGATCGCCTGCTTCCCGCCGTTGGTGACGAGCACCTGGGCCGGCTCGATGGCGTAGCCGCTGTCGCGCAGGGTCTTGTCCGCGATCGCCTTCTTCAGCTCGGGCAGCCCGCCGGCGGGCGTGTAGCGGTGGTTCCTGGGATCGCGACAGGCCTCGACTGCCGCCTCCACGATGTAGTCCGGGGTGGGGAAGTCCGGCTCGCCGGCGCCGAAGCCGATCACCGGGCGACCCTCGGCCTTGAGGGCCTTGGCCTTCGCATCGACCTTGAGCGTCGCTGACTCGGCGATGGCGCCGATCCGCTGGGAGACGCGTCGTTCGCGGGGCCCGGAGACGGGCTGGGCGGGCGAGGGGGAGCTCATGGCACCATCGTAGGGGCGGCCCGGCAGGTGGAGGCCAGGCGTTCCGGTCGCCGGCCGTGGGTGGGGCGGCGCGATGTCGGGGGTGGTTTGGACTCGGCCTCGGTCTTCCCCGTAGACTCCCCGTTTGGTGGTTTCCCACATGCTGTGGCATGCCCGGAAGCGGGCGGCGACAGTGGGAAGTCGCGGAGGGCACTAGCTCAACTGGCAGAGCATCGGTCTCCAAAACCGAAGGTTGGGGGTTCAAGTCCCTCGTGCCCTGCAAGACAGCAAGGACAGCTGGTCGACGACGGCGAGCTGGTCAGGACGAGGAGAGGTGACGGGCGTGTCGGACAGCAAGGCGGTCCGCGGTTCGCGTGACAGCAGGACCGACAAGCGCACGAGTCTTCCGACGTTCTACCGCCAGGTGGTCGCGGAGCTGCGCAAGGTGGTCTACCCGACCCAGGAGCAGCTGGTCACCTACTTCATCGTGGTCATGGTGTTCGTCGTCTTCATGATGGCGATGGTCTCGGTGCTCGACCTGGCCTTCGGCAAGCTCGTGTTCGCGGTCTTCGCCGGCAACTAGGACAAGTGACCACGTCCGGCACCCAGGCCGGACCAGCAATCAGCACATCGACGTGACATCGAAATGACGGAGCAGCGCGTGTCGGAGCAGTACGACTCGGTCGAAGCCGAGGAGACCACCGAGGTGGCCGCCCAGGACGGGCCGGACGCCGTCGAGGAGACCTCCGAGGTCGCCCTGGACGACGCGCCGGCCGACGACGAGGTGACCGGCGACGACGAGTCGCCCACCGAGTCCGAGGACGCAGCGACCGACGAGGCAGCGACCGACGAGGCAGAGCCGACGAGCCGACGAGGCCGACGAGGAGCACGACCCGCTCGAGGCGTTCCGTCGCGAGCTGTGGGCCAAGCCGGGCGACTGGTTCGTCGTGCACACCTACTCCGGCATGGAGAACAGGGTGAAGTCGAACCTCGAGAACCGCATCATCTCCCTGAACATGGAGGACTACATCCACGAGATCGTGGTCCCCACCGAGGAGGTCGCGGAGATCAAGAACGGCCAGCGCAAGATGGTCAAGCGCACCGTTCTCCCGGGCTACGTCCTCGTGCGCATGGACCTCACCGACGAGTCGTGGGCCGCGGTCCGCCACACCCCGTCGGTGACCGGTTTCGTCGGCCACAGCCACCAGCCGGTGCCGCTGAGCATGTCCGAGGTCGAGAACATGCTCGGGCCCGCCGTCCTGGCACAGGCCGAGGCCGAGGCAGCCGCTGCGGGGACGCCGTCCCCGTCGGGTGGCGCCGCCACCAAGAAGCCCGTCGAGGTCGCCGACTTCGACGTGTCCGACTCGGTCATGGTGGTCGACGGTCCGTTCGCCACGCTGCACGCGACGATCACCGAGATCAACGCCGAGTCCCAGAGGGTCAAGGCCCTCGTCGAGATCTTCGGCCGGGAGACCCCGGTCGAGCTGAGCTTCAGCCAGATCCAGAAGGTTTGAGCCCCCGAGCCTGAGCTCGCGTCTCGAAACCCAGTAACAGTGGCAGGGGGCTGGACCCCCGTCATGACCACACGAGAGAGAGAAGAAGAAATGCCTCCCAAGAAGAAGATCGCTGCCCTGGTCAAGGTGCAGCTGCAGGCTGGCGCAGCGACCCCGGCTCCGCCCGTCGGTACCGCCCTCGGTCCGCACGGCGTGAACATCATGGAGTTCTGCAAGGCCTACAACGCGCAGACCGAGTCGATGCGCGGGAACGTCGTCCCCGTCGAGATCACGATCTACGAGGACCGCTCGTTCACCTTCGTCACCAAGACGCCGCCCGCGTCGGAGCTCATCAAGAAGGCCGCCGGCCTGAAGAAGGGCTCAGGCGTCCCGCACAAGGAGAAGGTCGGCAAGCTGACCAAGGACCAGGTGCGCGAGATCGCCACGACGAAGCTCCCTGACCTCAACGCCAACGACGTCGAGGCCGCCATGAAGATCGTCGAGGGCACCGCTCGCTCCATGGGCGTCACCACCGACTGATCACCCCATGGGAGCTCCGCTCCCGTGACCGAAGCAACAGCAACCGTGGCAGGGCCGCGCTGGCCCATCGAAGACCACATCTGGAAGAAGAGAGAACCAGCCATGCAGCGCAGCAAGACCTACCGCGCGGCGGCAGAGCAGTTCGACAAGGACGAGCTCTACGCCCCGTTGGCCGCGATCAAGATCGCCAAGACCGCCAGCAAGAAGAAGTTCGACGAGACCGTGGACGTCGTCATGCGTCTCGGTGTCGACCCCCGCAAGGCGGACCAGATGGTCCGCGGCACCGTCAACCTCCCGCACGGCACCGGCAAGACCGCCAGGGTCCTCGTCTTCGCGAACGCCGAGAAGGCTGACGCCGCTCGCGAGGCCGGCGCCGACATCGTCGGTGGCGACGAGCTCATCGAGAAGGTCAACGGTGGCTGGCTCGACTTCGACGCCGTCGTCGCGACGCCGGACATGATGGGCAAGGTCGGCCGCCTCGGCCGCGTGCTCGGCCCCCGCGGTCTCATGCCGAACCCGAAGACCGGCACCGTGACGCCGGACGTGGCCAAGGCCGTGTCCGACATCAAGGGCGGCAAGATCGAGTTCCGCGTCGACCGCCACGCCAACCTGCACTTCATCATCGGCAAGGCGTCCTTCTCCGAGGTCCAGCTCGCGGAGAACTACGCCGCCGCCCTCGAGGAGGTGCTGCGGCTCAAGCCGGCCAGCTCCAAGGGCCGCTACGTCAAGAAGGTCACCGTCTCCACGACGATGGGCCCCGGCGTCCAGGTGGACCCGAACCGCACCAAGAACGTCGCGCTCGAGGACGAAGCCGCAGCCCAGGCCTGATCCCCAGCCACCCGCACCGACCCGCCCGAAGCTTTCGGGCGGGTCGGTGTTCATTTCGTCCCGGCCGTCCTCAGAGCAGGATCCCCCGGCTGGTCATGGACACGCCGCGACTGAGCGAGTCCTTCAGGAGCGCCTCCGTCCGCGGGTGGTCGGAGAGCGACCAGAGCATCTCGGAGACCTCCCAGGCCGCGGCCCGGGCGGCGTGGATGCGGGTGACCTGGACACTCGTCCGGTCATGAACGCCTCCGTCAGGCAGCCCCGGCCCCGCTCTCGCATCGGGGGTTCCGGCGACCCGGATGCCGCCGAACGCCGGATTTGGCGTCGGCCACCGCCACCACGTAGTGTTCGCGCTGAAACCAGAGACCGCCGGTGGTCATGCTGCATCAGCAGCCTGACCGAAGGTTCCGCCGAACAGCGGACGGCCTGCGCAGGTGTCAGAGCACAGCCCGGCTCACGCCGCGGCCCACGCCCTGAGCCCTGTGCTCGGGGCGTTCGTCATTCTCCGGGCCTTGCGCGGTGGTCTCCCAGTCCGGAAGGAGACCCATGGCGCGGGCAGACAGGCAGGCCGCCGTCGAGGAGATCGTTGAGTCCTTCAACGTCGCCGACGGCGCAGTGCTGACCGACTACCGCGGTCTCACCGTGAAGCAGCTGCAGGACCTGCGGCGCTCCCTCGGCGAGAACGCCAACTACGCCGTGGTCAAGAACACGCTGGCCAAGATCGCCGCCAATCAGGTGGGTATCAGCGGCTTCGACGACCTCCTGGCCGGTCCGACCGCCATCGCCTTCATCAGCGGTGACGTGGTCGAGGCTGCCAAGGGTCTGCGTGACTTTGCCAAGGCAAACCCCGCCCTGATCATCAAGGGCGGCGTCCTGGACGGCAACATCCTCGACGCGAAGGAGGTCGCCAAGCTGGCCGACCTCGAGTCGCGCGAGGTGCTCCTGGGCAAGATGGCTGGTGCGATGCTCGCGTCGCTCAGCCAGGCCGTCTACCTGCTCAACGCCCCGCTCGCGCAGGCTGCCCGGCTCGCCGGCGCCCTGCAGGCGAAGGCCGAGCAGGACCCCTCGATCCTCGCAGGTGGTGCCGGTACGCCGGCCGCCGCCGAGGAGGCCCCGGAAGCCGCTGAGGCGACCGAGGCTCCCGCTGACGAGGTGACCGAGGCCCCCGAGGCCGAGGCCACCTCCGACGAGGGCGAAGCCACCGAAGCCTGATCACAGGCTGACGTACCAACCACCTGTCACCCCCGGCCCGCGGATGCTCCACGGGCCACAGATCGGAAGGAAACGCCACCATGGCGAAGATGACCACCGACGCGCTGCTCGACGCGTTCAAGGAAATGACCCTCATTGAGCTCAGCGAGTTCGTGAAGCAGTTCGAGGAGACCTTCGGCGTCACCGCCGCTGCTCCCGTTGCTGTTGCCGCGGCCCCCGCCGCCGGCGGCGGTGCTGCCGACGAGGTTGCCGAGCAGGACGAGTTCGACGTCGTCCTCGAGGCTGCCGGCGACAAGAAGATCAACGTCATCAAGGAGGTGCGCGCTCTCACCTCCCTCGGTCTCAAGGAGGCCAAGGACCTGGTGGAGTCCGCCCCGAAGGCGATCCTCGAGAAGGTCGACAAGGCTGCTGCCGCGAAGGCGAAGGAAGCCCTCGAAGGCGCCGGCGCCACCGTCACCGTCAAGTGACAACCCGCTGAACCGTCGACAGGGCGGTCACCCGGATTCCGGGTGGCCGCCCTGTTGCATTTCCGCAGATGTGATGCCTGGGCGGGGCCCCAGATCTCGGTGGATGTCCAGGGAGTGACGGCAAGGCCAAACCCGCGTAACCTCGCCGCGGGAACGCCGTTGTTACTCATCAGTGGGATCGCGTTTGTGCGCGCCTGCAACGGGGGATCTGTATCCGCGGGACATGGGTTTGATGGGGAGAGGGCTGACCAGTGGGCGTTGAGATCAAGGTCGACAACCTGAGCAAGTCGTTCGGCAAGCAGCTCATCTGGGGTGATGTGACGCTGACCGTCCCCGCAGGCGAGATCTGCGTGATGCTCGGCCCGTCCGGCACCGGCAAGTCCGTCTTCCTCAAGACCCTGATCGGCCTGCTCAAGCCCGACAAGGGCTCGATCATCATCGAGGGCACCGACATCGCGAGCTGCTCGGAGAAGGACCTCTACGAGATCCGCAAGCTCTTCGGTGTGCTGTTCCAGGACGGCGCCATGTTCGGGTCGATGAACCTCTACGACAACGTCGCGTTCCCGCTGCGCGAGCACACCAAGAAGTCCGAGTCCGAGGTCCGCGACATCGTCATGGAGAAGATGGACCTCGTCGGCCTGATCGGTGCCGAGGACAAGCTGCCCGGCGAGATCTCCGGCGGTATGCGCAAGCGCGCCGGCCTGGCGCGTGCCCTGGTCCTCGACCCCGAGATCGTCCTCTTCGACGAGCCGGACTCCGGCCTCGACCCGGTGCGCACCGCCTTCCTCAACCAGCTGATCATCGACCTGAACGCGCAGATCGACGCGACGTTCCTGATCGTGACCCACGACGTGAACACGGCCCGGACGGTGCCCGACAACATCGGCCTGCTCTACCACAAGCACCTGGCGATGTTCGGTCCCCGCGAGATGCTGCTCTCCTCCGAGGAGCCCGTCGTGCGCCAGTTCCTCAACGCCCAGCGCGTCGGTCCCATCGGCATGTCCGAGGAGAAGGACGCCGACGAGCTCGCCTCCGAGGAGGGCCAGGAGCTCCCGCCGCTGCCGCCGATCCCGTTCCAGCAGGAGCCGTCCAACGGCATCCCGCGTCGCAGCCAGCGCGAGCCCGGCGCCTGGTGCCGGGACAACGGCGTGACGCCGCCGCCCGGCTCCTTCACCGAGAACATGAACATGACGGTCGGCGGCTGACCGAGTGGCCACTCTCACCGCCTCCCGCGCGCTCGCCCCGATCGGGACCGCGGGCAAGCTCTTCGCGTTCGGCCTCGACGTCGGGGCCGGACTCTTCAAGCGCCCCTTCCAGATGCGGGAGTTCCTCCAGCAGGCCTGGTTCATCGCCTCGGTCACGATCATCCCGACGGCTCTGGTCGCCATCCCCTTCGGCGCCGTCATCGCGCTCCAGGTGGGCGGCCTGATCAAGCAGTTCGGCGCCCAGTCGTTCACGGGCTCGGCCGCGGTGCTCGCGGTCGTGCGCGAGGCGGGACCGATCGCGACCTCATTGCTCATCGCCGGCGCCGGCGGGTCGGCGATCGCCGCCGACCTCGGCGCGCGCAAGATCCGCGAGGAGCTCGACGCGATGATGGTGCTGGGCATCGACCCGATCCAGCGCCTGGTCGTGCCCCGGGTCCTCGCCTGCATGCTGGTCGCCGTCTTCCTCAACGGCCTGGTCAGCGTCGTCGGTGTGGCAGGTGGTTACGTCTTCAACGTCGTCCTGCAAGACGGCACACCAGGGGCCTATCTAGCAAGCTTCACAGCCTTGGCCCAGCTACCTGACCTCTGGCAGGGCATGGCCAAGGCGCTCGTGTTCGGTCTCATCGCCGCGATCGTGGCCTGTTACAAGGGGATGAATGCCAACGGTGGACCGAAGGGTGTCGGCGACGCGGTGAACGAGTCCGTCGTCATCACCTTCATGCTCCTGTTCGTCGTCAACTTCGTGATGAGCGCAATCTACTTCCAGCTCGTCCCACCGAAGACGGGTTGACGCCATGGCCAGCATCAGGGCGGTCTACACCAAGCCCCTCAAGACCCTCGACGGCCTCGGCGAAGAGCTCGCGTTCTACGTCAAGGCGATCGCCTGGACCCCGCGCACGGTTCGGCGCTACAAGAAGGAGATCCTGCGGATCCTCGCCGAGGTGACGCTGGGCTCCGGCGCGCTCGCCGTCATCGGCGGCACGGTCGGCGTCATCACCGCGATGTGCTTCTTCACCGGCACCGAGGTCGGGCTGCAGGGTTACGCCGCGCTCAACCAGATCGGCACCGCGGCCTTCTCCGGCTTCGTCTCCGCCTACTTCAACACCCGCGAGATCGCCCCGCTGGTGGCCGCGATCGCCCTGGCCGCCACCGTGGGCTGCGGCTTCACCGCCCAGCTCGGGGCGATGCGGATCTCCGAGGAGGTCGACGCCCTCGAGGTGATGGCCATCCCGTCGCTGCCGTTCCTCGTGACGACCCGGATCATCGGCGGCCTGATCGCGATCGTGCCGCTGTACGTCGTCGGCCTGCTGTCGTCGTACTTCGCGACGCGGCTGACCGTCACCCAGTTCTTCGGTCAGAGCACCGGCACCTACGACCACTACTTCAACCAGTTCCTGCCCCCGGGTGACGTGCTCTGGTCGTTCGGCAAGGTGCTGGTCTTCGCCGTCGTCGTGATCCTCATCCACTGCTACCACGGCTACACCGCTTCGGGCGGACCTGCCGGCGTGGGCGTGGCCGTCGGGCGCGCCGTCCGCACCAGCATCGTGGCCATCAACGTCATCGACCTGTTCCTGTCGATGGCCATCTGGGGCACGACCACCACCGTCCGGCTGGCGGGGTGATCTGAGATGCGACTGACCCAGAACCACAAGGTGCTCGGCATCGTCTTCCTCTGCCTGCTGATGGCCGGGGTCTACCTGACCTACGGCATCTTCACCAAGAAGTTCACCGACTACGACGAGGTGAAGCTGCAGACCTCGACCATCGGTCTCCAGCTCCCCGCGCGCGCCGACGTGAAGATCCGCGGCGTGATCGTGGGGGAGGTGCTGGCGTTCGACACCAGTGCCGACGGCGCCGAGCTCACCCTCGGGATCTTCCCCGACGAGCTCGACACGATCCCCGCCAACGTCACCGGCTCGATCGTCCCCAAGACCCTGTTCGGCGAGAAGTACGTCTCCCTGGTCATCCCGGACGGGGAGTCTCCCGGCCACATCGAGGCCGGCCAGACCATCGCGCGGACCGCGGTCTCCATCGAGGTCGAGAAGGTGCTCGCCGACCTCTACCCGCTGCTGCGCACCGTGCAGCCGGCCGAGATCAACAAGACCCTCAACGCGATGGCCACCGCCCTCGAGGGCCGTGGCGAGATCATCGGCAAGAACCTCGAGACCGTCGACAGCTACCTCAAGCAGCTCAACCCGCAGATCCCGGGCCTGGTGGAGGACCTCCGCCTGACGGCCAAGGTCTCCGACACCTACGCGCAGGCCATGCCGCAGATCGCGGAGATCCTGCGCAACACCGTCAAGACCACCGGCACCCTCGAGGGTCGCGAGGCCAAGCTCAACGCGCTGTTCACCGACGTGGCCGCGTTCTCCGACACCGCCAAGGGCTTCCTCGACGACAACGGGGACAACCTGATCCGGCTGAGCCATCTCGGTGCCGCCCAGCTGAGCGTGTTCGCGAAGTACGCGCCGGAGTTCTCCTGCCTCACCAAGGGCATCGTCAACGCCGGCAAGCTGCAGGCCGAGGCCTTCCGCGGGTTCACGCTGCACATCGTTCTCGAGACGATCCCGAACCAGCCCCGCGCCTACAACGCCAACGACATTCCCCGGGTGGGTGAGGACCGCGGTCCCAACTGCCTGCACCTGCCGAACCCGCCCTGGTCGCAGTCCAACCCCGTGCGGCACCAGCCGGACTTCAACGACGGCGTCGACGAGCCCACGGGCAAGGGCACGAGCCGGGTGGCACCGAACTACTACAGCACCGGGGCGGGCCTTGCCGGCAGCCCCCAGGAGTCGGATTTGCTGAAGTCCCTGCTCGGTCCCGCGCTCGGCCTCACAGCCGACGACGTCCCCGATCTCGGCGTCCTGCTCGTGGGCCCGATGGCGCGCGGCGCGGAGGTGTCGCTGCGATGAAGATGCTCGACAAGCGCACGGCGGTCGACCTCACCAAGCTGCTGATCTTCATCGTCGTGACGACGCTGGCGACCGGCGTGCTGGTGATCATCATCGGCAACCTGTCGTTCGCCGACAGCACCGAGTACAAAGCCGAGTTCGTCGACGCCACCGGCGTGGTCAAGGGCGACGACATCCGCGTGGCCGGGGTCAAGGTCGGGACGGTCTCGGGCGTCGAGATCGTCGACCGGACCCGAGCCCTGGTCACCTTCACGGTCCAGAAGGACACGGCGCTCAGCAAGGCGACCCACGCCTCCATCCGCTACCGCAACCTGGTCGGCCAGCGCTACATCTCGCTCGCCCAGGAGGTCGGTGACTCCGAGCGGCTCGCCGACGGCGCCACCATTCCGGTCGCGCAGACGTCTCCCGCGCTCGACCTGACGGTGCTGTTCAACGGGTTCAAGCCGCTCTTCCAGGCGCTCTCCCCGTCGGACATCAACAAGCTGTCCTACGAGATCGTCCAGGTGTTCCAGGGCGAGGGCGGGACCCTCGAGGGGCTGCTGTCGCACACGGCGTCGGTGACCTCCACCCTGGCCGGCCGTGACGAGCTGATCGGCAGCCTGATCGACAACCTCAACGAGGTGCTCGACCACATCGGCGACCGCGACGAGCAGCTGAGCGAGCTCATCGTCACGTTCCGCACCTTCGTGCACGGACTCAAGAGCGACCGCCAGGCGATCCTGGGCTCGCTGGAGGACATCTCCCACCTCTCCGTGCAGACCGCCGACCTCGTGTCCGGGATCCGCCAGCCGTTCGTCGAGGACATCAAGCAGCTGCGGGCGTTCACCGCCAACCTCGACAAGAACAAGGGTGAGATCGACCGTGCGCTCCAGGTGCTGCCCATCAAGCTGAACAAGGTGGGCCGGACCGCGGCCTACGGGTCCTGGTTCAACTTCTACCTCTGCGACTTCCACGGCAAGGTCCGCCTCCCCGGCGGCCAGTCCCTCCCCGTGGACTACACCACCGGAGCCGACAGGTGTGATCTCGGATGAGCAGGGTCCCTTTCCGTGAGAAGAACCCCGTCATCATCGGGGCGGTGAGCCTTGCCGTCATCGCTGCGCTGATCATGACGGCCTTCCGAGCCCAGGACCTGCCGCTGATCGGTGGTGGCGACACCTACTACGCCGCCTTCACCGAGTCCGGTGGCCTCAAGGCCAACGACGAGGTGCGCATCGCCGGCGTCCGGGTCGGCAAGGTCGAGAGCGTCGCCCTCGACGGTGACCACGTCAAGGTGACCTTCCGGGTCAAGACGGACTCGGACTTCGGCGCCGAGACCCACGCGGCGATCAAGGTGAAGACCCTGCTGGGGGCGATGTACCTCTCGCTCGAGCCGGCCGGCGGGGGCCAGCTCGAGGCCGACAGCGAGATCCCGGTCGAGCGCACCAGCTCGCCGTACGACGTGGTGGATGCCTTCTCCGGACTGGCCGAGACCTCCGAGCAGATCGACACCGACCAGCTCGCCAAGTCGCTGACCACACTGGCCGACCTGACCCGCAACACCCCCGAGGAGTTCAAGGGCGCCCTCGACGGCGTCTCGGCGCTCTCCTCGAACATCGCCGCACGCGACAGCCAGATCAACTCCCTGCTGAAGAACCTGAAGCGGGTGTCCGGCGTCCTCAACGAGCGCGACCAGGACATCATCGGGCTGATGAAGGACTCCGACGTCCTGTTCCAGGCGTTGGTCAAGCGGCGTCAGGCCGTCCACAACCTGCTGGTGTCGACGTCGACGCTGTCGAAGGAGCTGACCGCCCTGGTCAAGCAGAGCCGCGCCGACCTCAAGCCGGCGCTGAGCCATCTCGAGAGCGTCGTGCAGGTTCTCAACAAGAACGAGGACAACCTCGACAACAGCCTGCGGCTGATGGCGCCGTTCTACCGCGTCTTCGCCAACACGCTCGGCAACGGGCCGTGGTTCGACACCTACATCCAGAACATGCCTCCGGCACCGCAGGCGGGTTGAGATGACGATCCTGAAGAAGCTCATCGTGCCCGCCGTGATCGTGGCGCTCGTGGTGGCCGCCGCGCTCACCATGTTCCGCAGCGACGACAAGAAGACGCTCACCGCGCACTTCCCGCGAGCGATCTCGATCTACGAGGGCAGCGACGTCCGGGTCCTCGGCGTCCCGATCGGGGTCGTCGACACGGTGACGCCCTCGGGCACCGACGTGGTGGTGACGATGTCCTACGACCCCGCGGTCAAGATCCCCGCGGACGCCAAGGCCGTCATCATCGCCCCGTCCCTGGTGGGGGACCGCTTCGTCCAGCTCACCCCGGTCTACGACGGGGGCGACGTGATCGCCGACGGCGACATCCTCGAGGCGGACCGCACGGCCGTCCCGCTGGAGCTCGACCAGATCTACTCCGGCCTCAACGAGCTCAACGTGGCCCTCGGCCCGAACGGGGCGAACAGGAACGGCGCGCTGTCGGACCTGCTGGAGACCACGGCCGCCAACTTCGGCGGGCAGGGTGCACAGTTCCACCAGACGATCCAGGACTTCAGCAAGCTGAGCCAGACCCTGGACGACAACAAGGAGGAGCTGTTCGGCTCCGCCGCGGAGCTGCAGGGCTTCATCAGCACCCTGGCGAAGAACGACCAGACCGTGCGCAGCTTCAACCAGTCGCTGGCCGACGCCTCCGAGATGCTCTCCGGGGAGCGCACAGAGCTGTCGGCCTCCCTGCGCAACCTGGCCGAGGCGATGGGCCAGGTGTCGAGCTTCGTCAAGGAGAACCGCGACAGCCTGGGCCGCAACATCAAGGGCCTGAACCGGGTCGCCCAGGTCCTGGTCAAGCAGCGCACCGCGCTCGACGAGGTCCTCACGAACGCCCCGGTCGCGCTCAACAACCTGTACCTCACCTACAACCCGCAGGCCGGGACGCTCGACACCAGCTCCAACTCCGGTGAGCTGGGCAACCAGCTCGAGAACGACCCGGCGACCCTCCTGTGCGGCTTCGTCAACCAGTCGGACCAGAGCGGCAAGGCGTGTGACCTGATCCAGGAGGCGTTCCCGCGCTCCGGCACGTTCGGCCAGGGCGGCCGCGCCTCGCGGCTGGACCAGTTCGATCCCTCGCTCGGCGGACTCGTGGAGGTACGGCGATGATGCGCCTCAAGCTGCTGTTCCTGGGACTCGCGGGATCGCTGGTGCTCACCGGCTGTGGCTTCGACGTCTACAAGATGCCGTTGCCCGGTGGTCCCGACGTCGGCAGCGACCCGATCACCGTCCACGTGCAGTTCCACGACGTCCTCGACCTGGTCCCGAAGTCCACCGTGAAGGTCAACGACGTCAGCGTCGGTCAGGTGACCGACATCGATCTCGACGGCCAGATCGCCGACGTGACGCTCGAGCTGCGCAACGACACGAAGCTTCCCCAGAACGCCCTCGCGGAGATCCGCCAGACGAGCCTGCTCGGCGAGAAGTTCGTCTCTCTCAGCCCGCCGCCCGACGGGTCGAGCAGCGAGACGCTCTCGTCCGGGGACGTGATCCCGCTCGAGCGGTCCGGCCGCAACCCCGAGGTCGAGGAGGTGCTCGGCGCGCTGAGCCTGATCCTCAACGGCGGCGGCGTCGCCCAGCTCAAGACGATCACGCAGGAGCTGAACCTGGCCCTCGAGGGCCGCGAGGACTCCGCGAAGTCGGTCCTGAACCAGATCAAGATCCTGATGACGCAGCTGGACGACAACAGGGGCGACATCGTCGATGCGATCGACTCGCTCAACCAGCTCGCGATCTCGGTCCGAGGCCAGCAGGGCGCCATCGACGCAGCGCTCGACGAGCTGCCCAGCGCGCTGACCTCGCTCGACAAGCAGCGCGGCGACCTGGTCAGGATGCTCCAGGCGCTCAACCGGCTCAGCGGCGTCGGCGTGCGGGTCATCAACGCCTCCAAGGACGCGACGATCGAGACCTTCCGTCAGCTGCAGCCGGTGCTGACCGAGCTGGTCGCGTCGGGTGACGACTTCGTCAAGTCGTTCAACGTCTTCCTGACCTACCCCTTCGTCGACGAGGTCGTCGGCCGTGACCCGCAGGTTGCGCGCAACCTCCACATGGGTGACTACACCAACCTCTCGGTGGAGGTCGACCTCTCGGTCACCGGCGACAACAGCGGCCCGCCCACGTTGCCCACCAACCTGCCCACGGTCATCGACCCGACGGTGATCGTGGACAACGTCCTCAAGTGCATCCAGAGCGGCGACCTGGCCAGCAAGGCCTGCCAGAAGGTGCTCGCCAACGCACAGAGCCTGGCGCAGCTCCGCGAGGAGTGCGCCAAGCCGCAGAACGAGGACAAGGACGTCTGCCAGCAGCTCAACACGCTGCCCGGGCTCCCGGGGCCCTCCGACTCCGGCGGCGGTGGCCTGCCCACCGTGATCCCGGGGCTGCCGCGAGCCGCCTATGGTCCGAGCGCCAGCTCGTCCACCCGAGGTCCGACGCTGGGAGAGCTGATGAAGCTCTACGACCCCGCGCTCGTGAGCCTCCTCGTCCCCGGGATGGTGGTCCGATGATCTCGCGCCGCACCAAGGTCCAGCTGATGATCTTCGTCCTGATCACGCTCCTCGGCGTCAGCTACGTCGGGGCGCGCTACGCGCGCCTCGACCGCCTGGTCCGCGACGACGCCTACACCGTGGTCGCGCACTTCCCGGACTCCGGTGGCATCTTCGCCGGCGCCGAGGTGTCCTACCGCGGGGTGCGGGTCGGCCAGGTCAGCCAGCTCGAGCTGACCGACGACGGCGTCGACGTCTACCTCGACGTGGAGAACGCCTACGACACCATCCCCGCCGACACGCTCGCCGTCGTGGGCAACCGCTCGGCCGTGGGTGAGCAGTACGTCGAGCTGCAGCCGCAGGTCGACACCAAGCCCTACCTGACCAACGACTCCGAGGTCGCGCAGGAGAACACCCGCATCCCCATCGCGACCGAGACGCTGCTGACGAACCTGTCCAACACGGTGGAGTCCGTGGACAAGCCGGCACTGCAGACCACGGTCACCGAGCTGGGCGCGGCCTTCGGCGGCACCGGCGAGGACCTGCAGCGGATCATCGACACCGGGAACTCGTTCATCGAGACCGCCAACCAGAACTTCGACGTCACCAAGGCCCTGATCCGGGACAGCAACACCGTCCTGCACGGCCAGATCGACTCGACGAGCGCCATCAAGACCTTCGCGCGCGAGCTGTCGCTGTTCAGCGGCAGCCTGGCCGGGTCCGACAAGGACCTGCGGGCCGTCATCGACAACGGGTCGGCCACCGCCAACGAGCTGCGGACCTTCCTCGAGGACAACCAGGTCGAGCTCGGCGAGCTGGTCAACAACCTGGTCACCACCGGCGACGTGGTCGTCAAGCACCTCGACGGGGTCGAGCAGATCCTCGTGATCTACCCCTACGTCGTCGAGGGCGGGTTCACCGTCGTCGCGAAGTCCCCCGACACCGGTCTCTACGACGCCCACTTCGGCCTGATCCTGACCGACCACACGCTCTGCCACCACGGCTACGAGGGCACCGACACCCGTCCCCCGCAGGACGGCGGCAACCGGCCCATGAACGTCAACGCCCGGTGCGCCGAGCCGGCCGCCCAGAGCAACGCCCGTGGCGCCCAGCACGCCCCTCGTGCCGGTGCTGCCTACCGGGCGCCCGTGGCGTCGTACGACCCCGGCACGGGCAAGCTCACCTGGGGTGACAAGGTGGACCCCGATCTGGCGGCCGCCGGCAAGGCGGCCCCGACCACACTTGGAGAGGATTCGTGGAAGTGGCTCTTCCTCCAGCCCCTGATCACGACCCAGGAGTGACGAGCAGCAACCTCTCGGCGTCACCCGCAGCGTCCCCGACCGAAGCCGGTTCCCGGCCCTCGACGTTCCGCGTCGCCCTGCTGGGCGTGCTCGTGGTGGCCCTCCTGGCCTCCGCCGGCATCCTGGTCTGGCTACTCGCGGGTCGCCGCGGCGAGGCCGAGGACCTGCAGCGCGAGCGCGAGGCGGTCATGGCCCAGTCCGAGCAGTTCATGCTGCGGGTCAACACCTACGGTCCGGACCTGCTCGATGCCCAGGGACAGATGCCGACCTACCGCAAGCTTGTGCAGGAGGTCATCACCGCGAAGTTCGAGACGTCGTTCGAGAGCGGTGTGACCGCAGCCGAGCAGACCGTCTCCCAGGCAGGCGTCAGCCGGGCCGCGAAGGTCTTCGCGGTGGGGGTCTCCTCGATCGACGCGGACTCGGCCACCGCACTCGTGGCCGGCTCCTTCACGAACTCCTACCCCCAGGGCAAGGACAAGCGTGTCTCGGACAACCCGGCTCCCTTCCGCGTCGAGGTCACGCTCGTGAAGACCGACGGGAAGTGGCTCGTCGACGACTTCAGCCCGGTGACGGGGGAGGAGCAGTGAACGCGAGCTGGTACGACCTCCTCGACGTCGAGCCCGACGCGACCGAGGCCGAGATCAAGACGGCCTGGAAGGCCGCGATCGCCGACCTGGACCCCACGGACCGCACGTTCCGTGTCTACAACCAGGCCGCCGGGGTCCTGCTCGACCCGGCCAAGCGGACGGCGTACGACGCCCAGCTGGCCGCCGAGGCCGAGGCAGAAGGGCCGGAACCCGTCGAGGAGACGGACGCGTCGGCCACCCCGGCCGCGCCGACGGCCGTCGAGGACCTCCGCAAGCCGAAGCAGGCCAGGCAGCCGAAGGGGTCGACGACCGCGACCGGTTCCGCCGCGACCGGCCCCGCCTCGGCGGGGCGGCGAGGCCAGGTCCCCGGCTGGCTGCTCGTGGCGGTCGCGGCAGTGACCGCGCTCGCGGTCGGCGCCTGCGCGTGGCTGTGGTTCGAGCGGCCCTCGGACGCCACGGTCGAGGACTCGACCCGGACCGCCCAGAGTGCGGCCGAGCGGGCGATCGTGCCGATCCTGTCCTACAACGCGCTGCACCTCGACGAGGACCAGCAGGCGGCAGCGTCGTACATGACCTCGGCGTACCGCAAGCAGTACGACCAGCTCTTCGCCGTCATCAAGCAGAACGCCCCGGAGACCAAGACCATCGTCAAGGCCGAGGTCCTCGCGTCCGGGGTCGTCCGGTCGGGTGAGAGCCGCGTCGACGTGCTCCTGTTCGTCAACCGGCCGACCACCAACAAGCAGCAGACTGAGCCCGTGGTCTACAAGGACCAGGTCACCGTGACGATGGAGAAGGTGGACGGCGACTGGCTGGTCGACGACCTGGTGACCTCCCCGGTGGGGAAGTAGCCCGGCCGACTGTCCACAGATTCGGCGCGGGTGCTTGACCTCGGGGCTCGCGACGTTCATCATCATCCGAACGTCTCGCCATCGCGGCGCCCGCGTCTATTGCGGCGCGCCCTTTGTTCAGGTATCGTTGCGCGTTGCGCCTGCCCTCAAATGCGAATCGCCTGCCCGGTGGCTGATTTAGTGGTCGGTCGGCGCCATAAAGAGCAAATCCGTCGAAGGACCTCTCTTGGCCGCGCGCACCACCACTGGTAACTCCCGCCGCATCTCTTTCGCAAAGATCAAGGAACCCCTCGAGGTTCCGCAGCTGCTCTCCCTCCAGACCACCAGCTTCGACTGGCTGGTCGGCAACGACGACTGGCAGACGGCCGTCGAGCGCCGGATCTCCGAGGGCGAGGACGTCTCGCGCAAGTCCGGTCTGCAGGAGATCTTCGAGGAGATCTCGCCGATCGAGGACTTCTCCGAGACGATGTCGCTCTCGTTCGAGAACCCGGTCTTCTACGACCCCAAGTACACCGTGGACGAGTGCAAGGAGAAGGACTTCACCTACTCCGCTCCGCTCTACGTGTCCGCGGAGTTCACCAACAACGACACCGGTGAGATCAAGGGCCAGACCGTGTTCATGGGCGACTTCCCGCTCATGACCCCCAAGGGCACCTTCGTCATCAACGGCACCGAGCGTGTCGTGGTGTCCCAGCTGGTCCGCTCGCCCGGTGTCTACTTCGAGCGCTCCGCCGACAAGACGTCCGACAAGGACATCTACACCGCGAAGCTCATCCCCTCGCGCGGCGCCTGGCTCGAGTTCGAGATCGACAAGCGCGACCTGGTCGGCGTCCGCCTCGACCGCAAGCGCAAGCAGAACGTCACGGTGCTGCTCAAGGCCCTCGGCTGGACCAACGAGCAGATCCGCGAGGAGTTCGGCCAGTACGAGTCGATGATGCTCACGCTGGAGAAGGACCACACGGAGACCCAGAAGGACGCCCTTCTGGACATCTACCGCAAGCTGCGTCCCGGCGAGCCGCCCACCGAGGAGGCCGCGCAGACGCTGCTGAACAACTACTACTTCAACCACAAGCGCTACGACCTCGCCAAGGTCGGCCGCTACAAGATCAACAAGAAGCTGGGGCTGACCGAGGCGTTCGACAAGCAGACGCTGACGGTCGATGACATCGTGGCCGCGATCCGCTACATCGTCGCGCTCCACGACGGCCGCGAGGAGCTCGAGTCGCCCCAGGGCGCGCTCGACATCTCCGCCGACGACATCGACCACTTCGGCAACCGTCGCATGCGCACGGTCGGTGAGCTGATCCAGAACCAGCTCCGCACCGGCCTGGCCCGCATGGAGCGGGTGGTCCGCGAGCGGATGACGACCCAGGACGTCGAGGCCATCACGCCGCAGTCGCTGATCAACATCCGCCCCGTGGTGGCGGCGCTGAAGGAGTTCTTCGGCACCTCCCAGCTGAGCCAGTTCATGGACCAGACCAACCCGATCGCCGGGCTGACGCACAAGCGTCGGCTCTCGGCTCTCGGGCCGGGCGGTCTCTCCCGTGACCGGGCCGGCATGGAGGTCCGTGACGTCCACCCGTCGCACTACGGCCGCATGTGCCCCATCGAGACCCCGGAAGGCCCGAACATCGGCCTGATCGGCTCGCTCGCGTCGTACGGACGGATCAACCCGTTCGGCTTCGTCGAGACGCCGTACCGCAAGGTCAAGAACGGCAAGGTCACCGACCAGATCGACTACCTCACCGCCGACGACGAGGACCGCTACGTCATCGCGCAGGCGAACGCCGGCCTGGACGACAAGGGTCGCTTCACCGAGGAGCGCGTGCTGGTTCGCCAGAAGCGCGGCGAGGTCGACGCGATCCTGGCCGACGAGGTGGACTACATGGACGTCTCGCCGCGCCAGATGGTGTCGGTCGCGACCGCCCTGATCCCGTTCCTCGAGCACGACGACGCCAACCGTGCGCTCATGGGCGCCAACATGCAGCGCCAGGCCGTGCCGCTCATCGTGAGCGACTCGCCGTACGTCGGCACCGGCATGGAGTACCGCGCCGCGGTCGACGCCGGTGACGTCGTCGTCGCGGAGAAGGCCGGAGTCGTCAAGGAGGTGTCCGCCGAGCTCGTCGAGACGATGAACGACGACGGCACCTACCAGACCTACAAGCTGGCCAAGTTCAAGCGCTCGAACCAGGGCACCTGCATCAACCAGCGCCCGCTCGTCAGCGAGGGCGACCGGCTCGAGGTCGGCACGCCGATCGCCGACGGTCCCTGCACCGACAAGGCCGAGATGGCGCTCGGCACCAACCTCCTCGTGGCCTTCATGCCCTGGCAGGGCCACAACTACGAGGACGCCATCATCCTGAGCCAGCGCCTGGTTCAGGAGGACGTCCTCACCTCGATCCACATCGAGGAGCACGAGGTCGACGCCCGCGACACCAAGCTCGGCCCCGAGGAGATCACCCGGGACATCCCGAACGTCTCCGAGGAGATGCTGGCCGACCTCGACGAGCGCGGGATCATCCGCATCGGCGCCGAGGTCACGACCGGCGACATCCTGGTCGGCAAGGTCACGCCCAAGGGCGAGACCGAGCTCACCCCCGAGGAGCGCCTGCTCCGCGCGATCTTCGGTGAGAAGGCGCGCGAGGTGCGCGACACCTCGATGAAGGTGCCGCACGGTGAGTCCGGCACGGTCATCGGCGTGCGGGTCTTCGACCGCGAGGAGGGCGACGAGCTTCCTCCGGGCGTCAACCAGCTGGTCCGCGTGTACGTCGCCCAGAAGCGCAAGATCTCCGTGGGTGACAAGCTCGCCGGCCGTCACGGCAACAAGGGCGTCATCGCGAAGATCCTGCCGATCGAGGACATGCCGTTCATGGAGGACGGCACCCCGGTCGACGTCGTGCTGAACCCCCTCGGTGTGCCGCGACGGATGAACATCGGCCAGATCCTCGAGCTCCACCTCGGCTGGCTCGCCAAGCAGGGCTGGGACATCGACCTCCACGAGGACAAGTCCGACTCGGAGTGGAAGCAGCGCCTGATCAAGATCCACGCGGAGAAGGCAGAGCCGAACACCAAGGTTGCGACCCCGGTGTTCGACGGTGCCCGCGAGGACGAGATCACGGGTCTGCTCGGGTCCACGACCCCCAACCGTGACGGCGTGCGGATGATCGACGACACCGGCAAGGCCGACCTGTTCGACGGCCGCACCGGCGACCCGTTCCCCAAGCCCGTCTCGGTCGGCTACATGTACATCCTCAAGCTCCACCACCTCGTGGACGACAAGATCCACGCGCGCAGCACCGGCCCCTACTCCATGATCACGCAGCAGCCCCTGGGCGGTAAGGCCCAGTTCGGCGGCCAGCGGTTCGGCGAGATGGAGGTCTGGGCGATGGAGGCGTACGGCGCCGCCTACGCCCTGCAGGAGCTGCTCACGATCAAGTCCGACGACGTGCCCGGGCGCGTCAAGGTCTACGAGGCGATCGTCAAGGGTGAGAACATCCCCGACTCCGGTATCCCCGAGTCGTTCAAGGTGCTCATCAAGGAGATGCAGTCGCTGTGCCTCAACGTGGAGGTGCTGTCCCAGGACGGCACGGCCATCGAGATGCGCGACGCGGAGGAGGACGTCTTCCGTGCCGCCGAGGAGCTCGGTATCGACCTTTCCCGTCGGGAGCCCAGCTCGGTTGAAGAAGTCTGAGCGCGGCGGGTGCTGCGTCGCTGACGCAGCACCCGCACCCTCGGTCCTATGCCTGATCAAGAATTTCGAAACAAAGGATTGAAGCCAACGTGCTCGACGTGAACTTCTTCGACCAGCTTCAGATCGGCCTGGCCACCGCGGAGGACATCCGCGGGTGGAGCCACGGTGAGGTCAAGAAGCCGGAAACCATCAACTACCGCACGCTCAAGCCCGAGCGTGACGGCCTCTTCTGCGAGAAGATCTTCGGTCCCACCCGGGACTGGGAGTGCTACTGCGGCAAGTACAAGCGCGTGCGCTTCAAGGGCATCATCTGCGAGCGCTGCGGCGTCGAGGTGACCCGTTCCAAGGTGCGCCGTGAGCGGATGGGCCACATCGAGCTCGCCGCCCCGGTGACCCACATCTGGTACTTCAAGGGTGTCCCGAGCCGGCTCGGCTACCTGCTCGACCTCGCCCCGAAGGACCTCGAGAAGGTCATCTACTTCGCGGCGTACATGATCACCTCCGTCGACGAGGACGCTCGCCACCGCGACCTGTCCTCGCTCGAGGGCAAGGTGGGCCTGGAGCGCGAGCGTCTCGAGAAGCGTCGGGACGGTTCGCTCGAGGACCGCACCAAGAAGCTCGAGGAGGACCTCGCGACCCTCGAGGCCGAGGGCGCCAAGGCCGACGCGCGCCGCAAGGTCCGCGACGGCGCCGAGCGGGAGATGAAGCAGCTGCGTGACCGTGCGCAGCGCGAGATCGACCGCCTCGACGAGGTGTGGAACACCTTCAAGTCCCTCAAGGTCCAGGACCTCATGGGCGACGAGATGCTCTACCGCGAGATGAAGAACTGGTTCGGCAAGTACTTCGAGGGCTACATGGGCGCCACCGCGATCCAGAAGCGCCTCGAGGACTTCGACGTCGAGGCCGAGGTCGAGTCGCTGCGCGACACGATCGCCAACGGCAAGGGCCAGCGCAAGGTCCGCGCCCTCAAGCGCCTCAAGGTCGTCGACGCCTTCCGCAAGACCGGCAACAAGCCCCAGGGCATGGTGCTGGACGCCGTTCCGGTCATCCCGCCGGACCTGCGTCCGATGGTGCAGCTCGACGGTGGTCGCTTCGCGACCTCCGACCTCAACGACCTGTACCGCCGCGTCATCAACCGGAACAACCGGCTCAAGCGGCTGCTCGACCTCGGTGCCCCCGAGATCATCGTCAACAACGAGAAGCGGATGCTCCAGGAGGCCGTCGACTCGCTGTTCGACAACGGTCGTCGTGGACGCCCCGTCACCGGCCCGGGCAACCGGCCGCTGAAGTCGCTGTCCGACATGCTCAAGGGCAAGCAGGGTCGTTTCCGTCAGAACCTGCTCGGCAAGCGCGTGGACTACTCGGGCCGTTCGGTCATCGTGTCGGGTCCGCAGCTGAAGCTGCACCAGTGTGGTCTGCCCAAGCAGATGGCGCTGGAGCTCTTCAAGCCGTTCGTGATGAAGCGCCTCGTCGACCTGTCGCACGCGCAGAACATCAAGTCCGCCAAGCGGATGGTGGAGCGCGCCCGCCCGGTCGTGTGGGACGTCCTCGAAGAGGTCATCACCGAGCACCCGGTGCTGCTCAACCGTGCGCCCACGCTGCACCGCCTCGGCATCCAGGCCTTCGAGCCCCAGCTGATCGAGGGCAAGGCCATCCAGATCCACCCGCTCGTCTGCTCGGCGTTCAACGCCGACTTCGACGGTGACCAGATGGCGGTGCACCTGCCGCTGTCCGCCGAGGCCCAGGCCGAGGCGCGGATCCTGATGCTGTCGACGAACAACATCTTGAAGCCGTCCGACGGCCGGCCCGTGACCATGCCCACCCAGGACATGATCATCGGTCTGTTCTTCCTCACGACCGACCGTGAGGAGCGCCCCGACCCCATGCGTGCGTTCACCTCGCCGGCCGAGGCGATCATGGCCTTCGACCGTGGCGAGATCTCGCTGCAGACGCCGGTCAAGATCCGTCTGAACGACGTCGTGCCGCCGCTCGAGCTCGAGCTCGGCTCGGACTGGGAGGAGGGGCGTTCCCTGATCCTCGAGACGACGCTGGGTCGCACGATCTTCAACGACACCCTGCCCGCCGACTACCCCTTCGTGAACCACGAGGTGGGCAAGAAGGTGCTGGGCCAGATCGTCAACGACCTGGCCGAGCGCTACACCAAGGTCGAGGTCGCGGCGTCGCTGGACGCGCTCAAGGACACCGGCTTCCACTGGGCGACCCGCTCGGGTGTCACGGTGTCGATCGACGACGTGACCACTCCGGCCAACAAGGCGGAGATCCTCGCCGGCTACGAGACCCAGGCCGCCAAGGTGCAGACCCAGTTCGAGCGTGGTCTGGTCACCGACGAGGAGCGCCGTCAGGAGCTCATCGAGATCTGGACGCAGGCGTCGAACGACGTGGCCCAGGCCATGGAGAAGAACTTCGACCGGACGAACCCGATCTACATGATGGTCGACTCCGGTGCTTCCGGAAACATGATGCAGATCCGTCAGGTCGCGGCCATGCGAGGGCTGGTGGCGAACCCGAAGGGTGACATCATCCCGCGGCCGATCAAGGCCAACTTCCGTGAGGGCCTCTCGGTCCTGGAGTACTTCATCTCCACCCACGGTGCCCGCAAGGGTCTGGCCGACACCGCGCTGCGTACCGCCGACTCGGGTTACCTCACCCGTCGTCTGGTGGACGTCTCGCAGGACGTCATCATCCGGGAGGACGACTGTGGCACCGAGCGCGGTCTGCCCAAGCGGATCGGTGATCGTCGCGAGGACGGCACCGTCGTCAAGGCCGAGAACGCCGAGACCGCGGCGTACGCCCGGTCCGCGGCGACCGAGGTCACCCACCCGGAGACCGGCGAGACCCTCGCCGGTGCCGGTGAGGACCTCGGCGACGTGAAGATCGGCGAGCTGGTCGCGGCCGGGATCGAGGAGGTCAAGGTCCGCTCCGTGCTGACCTGCGACGCCAAGACCGGCACGTGTGCCAAGTGCTACGGCCGTTCGCTGGCCACCGGCAAGCTCGTCGACATCGGTGAGGCGGTCGGCATCATCGCCGCCCAGTCGATCGGTGAGCCCGGCACGCAGCTGACGATGCGTACCTTCCACACCGGTGGCGTGGCCTCCGCGGACGACATCACGCAGGGCCTGCCCCGTGTGGTCGAGCTCTTCGAGGCTCGTTCGCCCAAGGGTCGCTCCCCGATCTCCGAGGCCGCCGGCCGCGTGGAGATCGAGGAGACCGACAAGAGCCGGAAGATCCTGGTCATCCCGGACGACGGTTCCGAGGTCCAGGAGTACCCCGTCTCCAAGCGGTCCCGCCTGCTGGTCGCCGACGGCGAGCACATCGAGGTCGGCCAGATGCTGACGGTCGGTACCCCCGACCCGCAGGACGTCCTGCGCATCCTGGGTGTCCGCAAGGCTCAGGAGCACCTGGTGGACGAGGTGCAGAACGTGTACCGCAGCCAGGGTGTGTCGATCCACGACAAGCACATCGAGATCATCGTGCGGCAGATGCTGCGCCGGGTCACGGTCATCGAGTCGGGCGAGACGAACCTGCTCCCGTCCGACCTCGTCGACCGGGTGAAGTTCGAGGAGGAGAACCGTCGCGTCGTCTCCGAGGGCGCCAAGCCGGCCTCGGGTCGTCCGGTCCTCATGGGCATCACCAAGGCGTCGCTCGCGACCGAGTCGTGGCTGTCGGCGGCCTCCTTCCAGGAGACCACCCGCGTCCTCACCGACGCGGCGATCCACGGCAAGTCGGACTCGCTGCGCGGTCTGAAGGAGAACGTGATCATCGGCAAGCTGATCCCGGCTGGTACCGGCCTCGAGCGGTACCGCAACATCCGGGTGGAGCCCACCGAGGAGGCCCGCGCCGCGGCGTACTCCGTCACGGGTTACGACTCCTACGACTACGAGTTCGGCAACACCGGCAGTGGTCAGGCCGTTGCTCTGGACGACTTCGACTTCGGGTCGTACCAGAACTGACGTAGCTCGTTTCGGTTCCCCCGTTGCCCTTTCTGGGTGGCGGGGGTTCCGTCATTTCGGGAGGCCCTCATCGGGATAGTCCGTGACATTAAGCAGGTCAAACCGGCGTGTCGACCTGCTTAACGTCACGGACTATCCCGAAACGACCCCTCACGCCGCCCACGACCCGATTGGGCGGACCCACGCTGCCCTGAGAGAATCTGGGGGTGACCAGTGCTGCTGTGCCTTCGTCGACCGATGTGCTCGTTGTCGGGGCTGGGCCGGCGGGGGCGGCGGCGGCGGCCTGGGCGGCTCGGCTGGGGCTCGACGTGCTGCTGGTGGACGCGGCGGTGTTCCCCCGGGACAAGACCTGTGGGGACGGGCTCACGCCGCGGGCGATCGGGGAGCTGCAGCGGCTGGGGCTCGAGGACTGGCTGCGGGCGCACACGGTCAACCAGGGGCTCCGGGCGCACGGCTTCGGGCAGACCCTGCTGCTGCCGTGGCCGGGCGGCTCGCTGCCCGACTGGGGCTCGGCGGTGGCCCGGACCGAGCTCGACGACCACCTGCGGACCACCGCGATCAAGGCCGGTGCGCAGGCGATCGACGGCGCCCGTGCGGTCGGCGTACGACGTCACGGCGAGCGCATCGCTGCCGTGGTCTTCGAGCGCGCCGGGGACTCCGGCACCGAGACCTTCGAGGTGGCCTGCCAGCGGCTGGTCGTCGCGGACGGGGTGCGGTCCCCGCTGGGCAAGATGCTCGGTCGCGAGTGGCACCGCGAGACGGTCTACGGCGTGGCCGGACGGTCCTACATCGCGTCCGCCATGTCCGACGACCCGTGGATCAGCTCGCACCTCGAGCTGCGGGGCGAGGGTGGCGAGATCCTCTCCGGCTACGGCTGGATCTTCCCGCTCGGCACGGGTGAGGTGAACATCGGTGTGGGGACGCTGGCCACGGCCAAGCGGCCCGCCGAGGTCGCGATCCGCCCGCTGATGAAGTTCTACGCCGAGGAGCGCCGTGAGGAGTTCCAGCTCTCGGGCGAGCTGCGGATGCCGACCTCCGCCCTGCTGCCGATGGGCGGGGCGGTGTCCCACGTGGCCGGCCCCAACTGGGCGCTGATCGGCGACGCTGCCGCCTGCGTGAACCCGCTCAACGGCGAGGGCATCGACTACGGCCTCGAGACGGGGCGGATGCTGGCGGAGCTGCTGTCCGCGCAGCCGGCCGACGAGCTTGACCTCGCCACGGTGTGGCCGGCGCTGCTGCGGGAGCACTACGGCGAGTCGTTCTCGATCGCCCGGCGCCTGGCCGGCCTGGTCACCGTGCCGCGGCTGCTCCCGACGCTGGGCCCGGCGGGCATGCGCTCGGACTGGCTGATGACCCTGGCACTGCGATGGATGGGAAACCTCGTCACCGAGGAGGACCGCGACCGGTCGGCGCGCGTGTGGCGCTGGGCGGGACGGCGCTCGCTGGCCCGGGACCACCGTCCCCCCTTCTCCTGACCCGCCCCGTTTCCCCGGCACGCCTACACTTCTGTTCGCCATGGAGCGTTGGTACCGACTCACGATCGCGCTGGGCCGGACCGCGTTGCGCGGGCTCGACGTCACCACCCGGTGGTCGGGCGAGGAGCACCTGCCCTCGGACGGACCGGCTCTGCTGGCGTGCGCCCACGTCGCCTATCCCGACTTCCTGTTCGTCGGCCAGGCGGCCCTGAGCCGGGACCGCTACGTGCGGTTCATGTGCCGCCACGACATCTGGAACGTCCCGCTGGTGGCCCGGACCATGGACGGGATGGGCCACGTGCCCGTCGACCGCGCCGTGCCGGCCGCGGCGTACCTCCACGCGCGCCGCCTGCTCCGGGAGGGTGAGGTCGTGTGCGCCTTCCCCGAGGCCGGCATCTCCCACTCCTACACGGTGCGCTCGCTGATGCGGGGGGTCGCGTCGCTCGCTCGGGAGACCGGGGTGCCGGTCATCCCGGTCGTGGTGTGGGGGAGCCAGCGGATCTTCAGTGTGGGCCGCCCGGTGGCCGGCCGGGGGCCGGGCCCCGACCTGACCCGGGGCCGCATGGTCGACGTGCGCTTCGGGCCGCCGCTCGCGGTCGCCCCGGGGGCGGACCTGGTCGAGGTGACCCAGGGGCTGGGACACACGCTGACCGACATGCTGGAGTCCTTGCAGCGCTCACCCGCCCACCGGCCCCGGACGGGGGAGCACGCGCCGTGGCACCCGGCGCACCTCGGCGGGCACGCGCCGGATCGCCGCGAGGCGCTCGCGCTCGACAGCGTGCCCCGGTCGGCGGTCCCGCCCACCTGGGGACCTCCGCTCCACCCCCTCGCCCCCTGACCTCCGAGCGGTTCGGATGTGACATCCGCGGGCCCGGCACTACGTTGAAGGCATGGGGACACTGCCGAAACGACAGCGCGTCGCGGCGTACGCCGTGATCCTGCGCGAGGACCGGATCCTGCTCAGCCGGCTGTCCGAGAGCGTCACCAGCACCGAGCTCTGGACCCTTCCGGGCGGTGGCCTCGACCACGGCGAGGACCCACGGGACGCGGTCACCCGGGAGGTCCACGAGGAGACCGGGCTCGCGGTGGACATCGGGCAGACGGCGCGCCTCTACTCCGCGCACCTGCCGGGGGTGTGGCGCGACGGCCGGCGCGTGGACGCCCACGCGCTGCGGATCGTGTACGACGGCTGGGTGCCGGTCGACGCCCCGGACCCCCGGGTCGTCGAGGTCGGCGGCTCGACCGCGGAGGCCGCCTGGGTCCCGGTCCGTGACGTGCTCGCCGGGACGGTCCCGGTGGTGCCGCTGGTGCTCGAGGCGCTCGCCGACCACAAGCCGTTCCAGATGCAGCGGGTGGCGGCGTACGCCCTGATCACCCGCGACGACTGCGTCCTGCTGACCCGCATCTCCGAGCGGGGGTTCCACTCCGGCTCCTGGACGCTGCCGGGCGGCGGCATCGACCACGGGGAGTCCCCGCGCCTGGCGCTCGAGCGCGAGGTCCGCGAGGAGTGCGGGGTGGCGTGCACCGTGGGGGACCTGCTGGACGTGCACGACCTGCACTTCGGCGGCACCGCACCCTCGGGCCGCGACGAGGACTTCCACGGCGTCCACCTGATCTTCGCCGCGACCGTGCCCGACGACGCCCGCCCCGAGGTGGTGGAGACCGGGGGGACCACCGACGCCGTCGCCTGGGTCCCGATCGCGGAGATCACGGCCGGTGACCGGCCCGTGCTCGACCTGGTCACCCATGCGCTGGCGTTCGGGAGCGAGCGACCGCGACCTCGCACGCGTTGACCCGTCCGCCGTGGGGACCTGGCGTCGGCGCTCCCCGGTTCGATGGAACACTGGTGCCGTGCCGCCCAGCCATCCAGATCTTCTCGAGGAGCTCCGTCGGCGGGGCGTCACCGACGTCGACGACTCCACCCTGACCAGGGCCCTGTACTCCTCGGACGCATCGCTCTACCGCGTCGTCCCGCAGGCCGTGGCGCGTCCCCGGGACACCGACGAGCTGCTCGCGGTGCTCGACGTGTCGCGTGCGCTGGGGGTCCCGCTGACCATGCGCGGGGCGGGGACGTCCATCGCGGGCAACGCCGTCGGCCCCGGGCTCGTCGTGGACACGGTGCGCCACCTCAACCGGGTCCTGTCCGTCGACCCGGAGGCCCGCACCGCGGTGGTGCAGCCGGGCGTCGTGCACGCCACGCTGCAACGCGCGGCCGCCCCGCACGGTCTCCGCTTCGGACCCGACCCCTCGACCCACACCCGCTGCACGATCGGCGGGATGATCGGAAACAACGCCTGCGGCTCCCGGGCCCTGGGCTACGGCCGGACCGTCGACAACGTCGCGGCCCTGAAGGTGGCCTACGGGGCGCCGGACTCCGGTGCCGTCGAGACCCGGCTGGGCGAGCTCGCCGACCAGCACCTCGCCCACATCCGCACGGAGTTCGGCCGGTTCACCCGTCAGGTCAGCGGCTACTCCCTCGAGCACCTGCTGCCCGAGAAGGGCCGCCGCCTGGACCGCTTCCTGGTCGGCTCCGAGGGCACGCTCGGGCTGGTGCTGGAGGCGACCGTCGACCTGGTCCGCGACGAACCGGTGCGACGGCTGGTCGTGCTGGGCTACCCCTCGATGGTCGAGGCCGCCGACGCCGTACCGGCCCTGCTGGCCGCGGGCGCCGGCCGGCTGATCGCCTGCGAGGGCCTCGACTCGCGGATCGTCGAGCTCGTCCGGGCCCGGGGCAACGTCGTCCCCGACCTGCCGCGCGGTGCGGGCTGGCTCTTCGTCGAGGTCGCCGGTGAGGACGCCGACTCCCTGGCCGCACGCGTCGTCGGCGAGGCCGGCGCCCTCGAGCACCGGGTGGTGACCGATCCGGGTGAGGCGGCCGCGCTGTGGCGGATCCGCGAGGACGGTGCCGGGCTGGCCGCCCGCAGCCTCGCCACCCCGGCGTACTCCGGCTGGGAGGACGCCGCGGTCCCGCCCGAGCACCTCGGCGCCTGGCTGCGTGACTTCGACGAGCTGCTGCGCGAGCACCGCCTGGACGGGGTGCCCTACGGCCACTTCGGCGACGGCTGCGTGCACGTGCGCATCGACTTCCCCTTCGACGAGAAGAGCGAGGCCGCCGGTCGGCGTACCTTCCGCGACTTCCTCACCGCCTGCGCGCTGAAGCTGCGCGACTACGGCGGCTCGCTGTCCGGTGAGCACGGCGACGGCCGGGCCCGTTCGGAGCTGCTGCCGCTGATGTACGACGTGGAGTCCCTGCGGCTCTTCGGCGCGGTCAAGGCGATCTGCGACCCCGACAACCTGCTCAACCCCGGCGTGCTCGTCGACCCGGACCCGCTCGACGCCCACCTGCGTCCCGGCCGCCCGCGCCTGCCGATCACGCCGGCGCTGCGGCTGACCCACGACGGCGGCTCGCTCGGCAACGCCGTGCACCGGTGCACCGGTGTCGGCAAGTGCGTCGCCCCGTCGACCAACGGGGTGATGTGCCCGTCCTACCTCGCCACCCGTGACGAGAAGGATTCCACCCGCGGCCGCTCCCGGGTGCTGCAGGAGGCGCTGGACGGCTCCCTGGTCGACGGCCTGTCCGACCCGGCCGTGGAGCAGGCGCTCGACCTCTGCCTGGCCTGCAAGGGATGTGCCTCGGACTGCCCGACGGGCGTGGACATGGCGACCTACAAGGCCGAGGCGCTGCACCAGAAGTACGCCGGCAGCCGTCGCCCGCGCAGCCACTACACGCTGGGCCGGCTCCCGCAGTGGGCCGCGCTGGCCGCGCCGATGGCGCCCGCGCTCAACCGGATGATGAGGCTCGGGCCGGTGGCCAGGCTGGCCCGCGCCACCGCCGGCATCGACCAGCGCCGCTCGATCCCGACGTTCGCGCCGACCACGCTGCGCAAGGGTCTCGACAAGCCCGACCGATCACAGGGCAAGCCCGACGTCTGGATCTGGGCCGACTCGTTCACCGACCACTTCCTGCCGCAGACCGCCCACGCGGCGATCCGCGTGCTGGAGGCGGCCGGGCTCGAGGTGCGGGTGATCACCGAGGACGCCTGCTGCGGGCTCACCTGGGTGACGACCGGTCAGCTCGACAAGGCCCGCACGATCATGGCGGGGACGGTCGCCACGCTCGCGCCGTACGTCGCCAGCGGCGTGCCGGTCATCGGCCTCGAGCCGTCCTGCCTGGCCACGCTGCGCAGTGACGCGGTCGAGCTGAGCGACGACCCGCGGGCCCGTCAGGTGGCCGACGGGGTGCTGACCTTCGCCGAGCTGCTCGCCCGGCTCGACTGGACCCCGCCCGACCTGACCGGCGTCGAGGTCGTCGCACAGCCGCACTGCCACCAGTCGGCGGTGCTGGGCTGGGCTGCCGACGAGGCGCTGCTGCGCAAGGCCGGTGCGGTCGTCACCCGGGTCGCCGGATGCTGCGGGCTCGCCGGCAACTTCGGCATGGAGAAGGGCCACTACGAGGTCTCGGTCGCGGTGGCGGAGACCTACCTGCTCCCGGCGGTCCGCGCCCAGGACGGAGCCGTGGTGCTCGCCGACGGCATGTCCTGCCGGGTCCAGCTCGCCGATCTCGCGGGCGTCCCGGCGATGCATCTCGCCGAGCTGCTCGCCTCTAAACTCGAGGGATGAACCCCCGCCACCGCCGCCTCGTGATCCCCGTGGCACTGGTGGCCCTGCTGCTCGTCGTCGTCATCGCCTCGGTCGTGAACCGATGAGTGAGCCCCTGCTCCGGGTGCTGGCGCGGATGCGCGGCCACCTGCTCGACCCCGACACCCTCGTCAAGGCCGTCGCGTCGGGGCGCCAGAAGGGCCAGCAGCCCCGGTGGAAGCGGGTCGAGTTCCGCTACGTCGACCTCAAGGCCGGGCGCCACCTGCAGGTCACGGCGTACGACGACACCCAGGCGCACACCTCGAACCACGCCGTCGGCGAGGGAGCGCGGGACGCCGTCGACGACCTCCTCGACGAGCCGTTCGCCAGCTGGCACGTCGAGACCACGACCCAGAGCCACCAGGTCCGCGTCACCAAGAAGCTCGAGGCCGTCGTGCACACCACCGACCGGACCGAGGAGGTCGAGGTCGACCGCGGCCACGACCGGGACAAGGAGCGCCTGCTCGCCGAGGACGACCCGGTCTTCAAGGCGCTCGGCCTGACCGACGCCCAGGGCCGGATGAAGCCGAGCCGGCACGCGAAGTACCGCCAGGTCGAGGAGTTCCTGCGGCTCCTCGACTCCTCGATCACCGACGCCATGGCGAAGGGGCACCTGCGCCAGCCGACCCCCGAGGACCCGCTGCGGATCGTCGACCTCGGCTGCGGCAACGCCTACCTCACCTTCGCCGCGCAGCGCTTCCTCACCGACGTGCGCGGGCTTCCCGTCCGGTTGACCGGCGTGGACGTGAAGGAGCAGTCGCGCGAGCACAACAGCGCGCTGGCCGCCGAGCTCGGCGTGGACGCGGAGTTCGTCGTGGGCAGCATCTCCGGCGCCGTGCTGGACCCCGCCCCGGAGGTGGTGCTGGCGCTGCACGCCTGCGACACCGCGACCGACGAGGCGCTGGCCCGGGCCGTCGAGTGGAACGCGCAGCTGGTGCTGGCCGCCCCCTGCTGCCACCACGACATCGCGGCCCAGCTGCGCAAGGCGCCCACGCCCGCGCCGTACGCCCTGCTCACCCGGCACGGCATCCTGCGCGAGCGGCTCGCCGACACCCTCACCGACGGCATCCGGGCCTCGCTGATGCGGCTGCAGGGCTACCGCGTCGACGTCGTGCAGTTCGTCGAGAGCCAGCACACCCCCCGCAACACCATGCTCCGTGCGGTCCGCACCGGCAGCCCCGTGAAGGGTGGCGGCGTCCGCAAGGAGTACGACGATCTGGTCGCCGCCTGGGGGATCCGTCCCCGGCTGGCGGAGCTGCTGGAGAGCGTGGATGCCTGAGCGCCATGCCTGAGCGCCTGCTGGCGGGCGTCATGCTCGTGCCCTTCGTGCTCGGGTTGAGCACGGCGACGCCCTCGGGCGGCGGCGGTGAGGTCGCGTTCACCTTCCAGGACCGCGAGATCGTCGAGTCGAGCGGTCTGGTCGTCCAGGACGGCCTCGTGCTGACCACCAACGACTCGGGCGACTCGGGACGGGTCTTCGCGGTCGACCCCGCGGACGGGCGCACGGTCGGGATGACCCGGTGGGACGACGAGCCGACCGACGTCGAGGCGCTCGCACCCGCCGGCCGCGGTCGGGTCTGGGTGGGCGACATCGGGGACAACAGCGCCTCCCGGGACTCGGTCGAGGTCGCGCTGGTCCGGGTGGGTCGGGGCGAGATCACCGGTGCCGAGGAGACCTACGACCTCGTCTACCCGCAGGGACCCCAGAACGCGGAGACGTTGCTGGCCCACCCGGTGACGGGCCGGCTCTACGTCGCCACCAAGAACGTCTTCGGCGGCACGCTCCTGGCGGCCCCGAAGACCCTGTCGGACGACGGGCCCAACCGCCTGCAGCCCGTCGGCGACGCGCTCGCCATCGCCACCGACGGCGCGTTCTTCCCCGACGGGAAGCACCTGATCCTGCGCAACTACTCGCAGGCGACCGTCTACACCTTCCCGGAGCTCGAGCAGGTCGCGAGCTTCCGGCTGCCCCGGCAGGACCAGGGCGAGGGCATCGCCGTCGTGGACGACGACACCGTGCTGGTCAGCACCGAGGGGCAGGGCACCGACGTGCTGCGGGTGCGGCTCCCCGCAGACGCACGTCGTGCCCTCGCGCCGGCTGACCCCTCGTCCGGTCGCTCGTCGAGCCCGACGCCGGGCGCACAGCCGAGCCCGAGCGGCACTCTCTCCCGCGAGGGCCAGGAGGTCGCGCCGAGCGACGAGCCCGAGCGCCCCTTCTGGCCGTGGTTCCTCACGGGCTGGGCCGGGCTGGGGGTCATCGTGGTCCTCATGTGGTCGCTGCGCCGCCGCTGACCGGCGCGCTTGTCGGCCCGCTGCTTGGCCCGCTGACTGGCCCGCTGACTGGCCGGGGTGTCGATCCTCGAGGGTGAGCCCCGCGCCTCGTGGCGTGGTTAGGGTCTGCGCATGCCACGGCTCCGCAGGACCGCTCCCGACCAGCCGGGCTGGACGCGCCGGCGTGCCGGCAAGGGCTTCGTCTATCTCGACGAGGACGGTGGCCGGCTCCCCGAGGAGCACGCACAGCGGGTCCGGGACCTGGTCATCCCGCCGGCCTGGAGCGACGTCTGGGTCACGCCGTACGCCAACGGGCACCTGCAGGCCGTCGGCACCGACGACGCGGGACGGCGGCAGTACCTCTACCACCCCGACTGGCGGACCCGACGCGACGCGGAGAAGTTCGAGCGGATGCTGCGGTTCGGCCAGGCGCTGACCCGGGCGCGGGAGCTCGTGGTGACCGACCTGGGTCGCGAGGGGATGCCGCTGGAGCGGGCCTGCGCGGCCGCCGTACGCCTGCTGGACCTGGGCTACTTCCGCATCGGCAACGACGTGTACGCCGACGAGAACGGCAGCTTCGGGCTGACCACGCTGGAGCGCAGGCACGTGCGGCGCCGCCAGGAGCGGCTGGTCTTCACCTTCGTGGGGAAGTCGGGCGTGGAGCACGAGATCGAGATCGACGACGCGGTGGTGATCGAGACGATCGAGGTGATGCGGCGCCGCCGTGGTGGGGATCTGCGGCTGCTGTCCTACAAGGAGGGCCGGTCGTGGCGATCGGTGCTGCCGGACCTGGTCAACGAGTACGTCCGGGCCAGCACCGGGCTCGAGGCCACGGCCAAGGACTTCCGCACCTGGCACGCGACCGTGCTGGCGGCTGCGGCCCTCGCCGAGACCCCGGAGCCGGGGGAGACCCGGGCGTCGCGCAAGCGGGCCGTGTCGGGGGCGATGACGGAGGTGGCGTCGTTCCTCGGCAACACGCCCACGCTGGCGCGCTCGTCGTACGTCGACCCGCGGGTGATCGAGGCCTACGAACGCGGCCGGACCATCGCGAGCACCACCCGGCGTACCTTCGACAACCCCGACGAACGGCAGGCCGCCCTCGAGCGCGCCACGCTGCGGCTGATCAAGGAGTCCTAGGTCCGGTCGGGGCTCGGGCGGAAGACCCAGTTCTGCCGGACGTAGAGCTCGGTGAGCCCGAGCGCGCGCATGTTGTGCTGCGAGGGGTTGGGGTTGCCCTTGGACTCCGGCCAGGTCTCGCACGAGATCCACCGGCACCCGCGGGACAGGCCCTCGTCGATGCGGGCCGCCATCAGCGCCGTCTGGGCGCCACGGCGGCGGAACTCCGGCAGGGTGGCCGACCCGCTGAGGGTGAGCACGTCACCGTGCACGAAGAGGTTGGCGACGGCCGCGAGGTCGTCGCCGGCCCAGGCGCCGAACGTCGCCCAATCGTCGTTCCAGGTGGGGGGCTCGCCGCACCACGCCTCCAGGGCCGGGTCCGGGGGCATGTCGAAGCCGATGCGGAGGACGCGGCCGAACTCGGCGGCGTGCTCGGGCCCGAGTCGCGCCACGCGCAGGTCCGTGGTGACCGGGCCCGGAGCGGTGGCGGGCCCGAAGTACTTCACCAGGGTCAGCCCGGGTGTCAGGTCGCGCTGCTCGAGCAGGTGCGCCCATCCGGCCGGCCGGGCGCGGGGGGACACCTGGAACGCCATCGCGGTCACGCCGTGGGTGGTGACGAGGCGGCACACCTCGCCGACGATGGCCTCGGTCAGCGGCTCGGTGAGTCCCAGTCCGATGGCCTTGTTCCAGTAGCCGCCCGTCGGGTCGTGCGCCATGAGGGTGAGGACGCCGCCGCCGATGCGGAAGGCATCCATCCCGAGGGCCTGGCGGGAGGCCGCCGAGGCGTCGTGGTTGAAGCGGTACATGAACTCGGCCTCGGCCTGCTCGGCCATCACTCCCCACACGGGGTCGAAGCTCCCGGTCATGGGTTCAGCATCCCCGCGCAGGGTGCGCGGCACAATCGGGTGCATGGAGATCACCGTGGTCCAGGGGGACATCACCCAGCAGGACGTCGACGCCGTCGTGAACGCCGCCAACCGAGCGATGCGCGGGGGCGGTGGTGTGGACGGCGCGATCCACCGTGCCGGCGGGCCCGCGGTGCTCGCGGACTGCGTGGCGCGGTTCCCCGACGGGCTCGCCACCGGTGACGCGGGCTGGACGACCGCGGGGGAGATGCCCGCGCGCTGGGTGATCCACGTCGTCGGGCCCAACCATCGCGCCGGCGAGACGGACCGCTCGCTGCTCACCTCCTGCTACGCGCGGGCGCTGGCCGTGGCCGACGAGCTCGGCGCCCGGTCGGTCGCGTTCCCGCTGATCAGCGCGGGGATCTACGGGTGGCCCAAGGACGACGCGATCGACGCCGCCCTCGACACGCTCCGGGACACCCCCACCCAGGTCGACGAGGCCCGGATGGTGGCGTTCGACCGCGCGACGTACGACGAGATCCGGGCTCGGCTGTAGCAGTTTCATCAAGGTATGCAGCCGAACCCTCACTTCCCATGGCGAATTCACCGTGGGAAGTGAGGGTTGCCCTGCATACCTTGATGAAACTGCGGGGTGACCGGTGGTGACGGTCGGTCAGCGGTGCTCGACCACGTAGTCGATGCAGGCGGTGAGGGCCTCGACGTCGGAGGGGTCGATGGCGGGGTACATCGCGATCCGCAGCTGGTTGCGACCGAGCTTGCGGTAGGGCTCGGTGTCCACGATCCCGTTCGCGCGCAGGGTCGCTGCGATCGCGGAGGCGTCGATCGAGTCCTCGAAGTCGACGGTGCCGATCACCAGTGAGCGGTGCTCGGGGTTCTCGACGTAGGGGAAGGTGTACGACGTCTTCTCGGCCCAGCCGTAGAGCGCGTCCGAGGAGGCGGTGGTCCGCTCGACCATGCCCGCGAGCCCACCCTGGGCGTTCATCCAGTCGAGCTGCTCGGCCATCAGGAAGAGCGTCGCGACGGACGGGGTGTTGTAGGTCTGGTTCTTCGAGGAGTTGTCGATCGCGGTCGGCAGGTCGAAGAACGCCGGGATGTGTCGCTCGGTGGCCGCGATCGAGGCGGCCCGCTCGAGGGCGGCCGGCGACATGATCGCGATCCAGAGCCCCCCGTCGGAGGCGAAGCACTTCTGCGGGGCGAAGTAGTAGGTGTCCACCTCGGTCAGGTCGACGGGCAGCCCGCCGGCCCCCGAGGTGGCGTCGATCAGCACGAGCGCCTCGTCGGCCGAGGTGCCGGACGGCCGGAGGACCGGGGCCATCACTGCGGTCGAGGTCTCGTTCTGCGCCCAGGCGTAGACGTCCACACCCGCCTCGGCCACCGCCTCCGGCCGTGAGCCGGGCTCGGCCTTGATCACCGACGGGTCGGCCAGCCACGGGGCCGCGGCCGCAGCCGAGGCGAACTTCGAGGAGAACTCCCCGAACGACAGGTGCTGGCTCTTCTCCCGGATCAGCCCGAACGTCGCGATGTCCCAGAACGCCGTGGCTCCGCCGTTGCCGAGCACGACCTCGTAGCCCTCGGGCAGGGAGAAGAGGTCGGCCAGTCCTTCGCGGACCCGGCCCACGGTGTTGCGGACGGGCGCCTGCCGGTGCGAGGTGCCCATGAGGGACGCCCCGGTCGCGGCCAGCGCGTCGAGGTGGGAGGTCTGGATCTTCGACGGGCCGGCACCGAAGCGGCCGTCGGCGGGCTTGAGGGCGGCGGGGATCTGGAGCGCGTCGCTCACGAGGCAACCTTCCGGAGGAGTGGGGCTGTAGTCCCTGACGACGCTGTCAGCAGGCGCCTATTCTGTCACCCGCCACCAGCGACCTTCTCGAGGAGTCCAGTTGACCACGAACCCCGGCTTCGCCCGCCAGCCCGCCATCCGCACCGTGCTCCGGATCCTCGGGGTCCTCTGCATGGGCACCGCCGTGGTGCTGATCGGCCTGGCGATCGCCGACTTCGTGCACGCCGTGCAGGCCGACGACTTCGACACCGAGCCGACCAAGTTCTGGTACTTCTTCGTCGCGCTGCCGTTCTTCGCGGTCGGCGGGTTCTGCCTGCAGGCCGGCTTCCTGGGAGTGGCGGCACGCTACGGAGCCGGCGAGACGATGCCCGTGATGAAGGACAGCGCGGCGTACCTCACCGACGGCGAAGGGGTCCTCGGCGTCGGCCGCACGGTCGACGACGCACGACCGGCGACGACGAGGACCGCGACCGCGTCGGGGCCTTACTGCCGCTCGTGCGGGGTCCGCAACGACGCGGACGCGAAGTTCTGCGACTCCTGCGGGTCGGCTCTTGGCTGAGCGGGTCGAGCTGGAGATCCGGCGCGTCGGCTACGGCCAGCCGGACGCGATGCGCCTGATCGCGGAGGTCCAGGCGGAGTACGTCCAGCGCTACGGCGGCCAGGACGACACCCCGCTCGAGCACGCGATGTTCGAGCCGCCGGCCGGCAGCTTCTTCGTCGGGTACGTCGCCGGCGAGGCCGTCGCCACGGGTGCCTGGCGGCGCAGCACCGTCGCCGCGTTCGGGACCACCGCCACCGCCGAGATCAAGCGGATGTACGTCGTGCCGCGGCTGCGGGGCGCCGGGGCCGCCCGCCGGATGCTCGCGCACCTCGAGGCGTCCGCGGCCGCGACCGGAGTGGAGGCGCTGGTCCTGGAGACGGGGCTGAAGCAGCCCGAGGCGATCGCGCTCTACGAGTCCTCGGGCTACGCCCCGGTGCCCGGGTTCGGCTACTACCGCGACGCCCCGCTGTCCCGCTGCTTCGGCAAGCTGCTCGTCCCCGCCTCGACCACCTGAGGGTCGCCGGGCTGGCTCTCGGCGGCGCGCCGGGACGCGGCCAGGCTGGTCGCCACGGTGACCGCCAGGATCCCGAGCACCACCCCGAGCGACGCGAGGGTCGGGATCTCGGGGACGGCGTCCCACTGCAGGTGGGCCCAGTGCAGGGCGAGCTTGGCGCCGATGAAGGCGAGGATCGCGGCGAGACCGTAGCCGAGGTGGACCAGCAGGCTCAACGCGCTCTCGAGGACGAAGTACAGCGCGCGAAGGCCGAGCAGCGCGAAGGCGTTGGTGGCGAACACGAGGAAGGGGTCCCCGGTGATGCCGTAGACCGCGGGCACCGAGTCGATGGCGAAGACGATGTCGGTGGCCAGGACCGCCAGGACGACCAGCGCGAACGGGGTCAGCGCGCGACGACCGGCGCTCCGGACGGTCATCCGCGGGCCGGCGTAGTCGTCGGTGACCGGCATCAGCCGGCGCGCCAGCCGCACCACCCGCATCCGGGCGACGTCGACCTCGTGCTCCTGCCCCTTCATCGTGTCGCGCAGGATCTTGATGCCGGTCACCACGAGGATCAGCCCGAAGACCAGGAAGACCCAGTCGAAGGCGGCCAGCGCGGCCGCGCCGAGGGCGATGAAGACCCCGCGCAGCGCGAGTGCGCCGACGATCCCGTAGAGCAGCACCCGCTGCTGCAGCTCTCGCGGGACGGCGAACGCCGCCAGCAGCAGCATGAAGACGAACAGGTTGTCGACGCTCAGCGACTTCTCGACCAGGTAGCCGGTGAGGTACTCCACGCCCCGGTCGCTGCCGTGCTGGGCCCACACCCAGCCACCGAAGGCGAGGGGGAGCGCGACGTAGAAGGCCGACCAGGCCAGGGCCTCACGCATCGAGACGGCGTGGGGGCGTCGGGTGAGCAGGAAGTCCAGGGCCACCAGCGCGACCACGAGGCCGATGGTGACGGCCCACAGGGTGGGGGTGCCGATGGTGTCGAGCGCCGGGGTGCCGGCGGCGGCCCGGACCTGGAGCGCGGGCTCGAGCATGGGGGAGTTCGGGGACATGGTTCTCCTCGGACGTGGTGTGCATGTCCGAGGTCTCCCTCGACCGGCGAACCGGCGGTCATCCGGGGCGGCCGCGGGGCCGCCGTACTGACCGGATGACGCTTGGGTGAGGTACTCCCCTCAGTACGACCGAGTGTACTGACCCTTTTCAAGGGCTGGAGTCGAGGTGCTGACGACGAGGTAGCGCTCGTCGGTGATCTCGCGCCCCCAGTAGACCGCCTCGGGCAGCAGCCGCAGCTCGGCCCGGCGACCCACCGCCTCGACCAGGGCGACGGTCTCCGCAGCCGACAGCCCGGCACCGTTGAACCACCGGCCCTCGACCAGCACCAGCCGCCCGCCCGGCGCGAGCAGGTCGACCCACCGGCGCAGCGCGGCGGCCGGGTCGGGCATCGCCCAGAGCACGTGCCGGCACAGGACCACGTCGTACGTCGCCGGGTCGAGCGGTGGCGCGAACGCGTCGGCCTCGACGAAGCGCACGCGGGGATGCCCGCCGGCCTTGGCCTCGGCCCGGCGGACCATCTCGGGGGAGAAGTCCACCCCGTCGACGGTGTGGCCCTCGTCGGCCAGCAGGAGCGAGAGGGTGCCGGTGCCGCAGCCGAGATCGGCGACCCGGCCGGGCGTGGCCGGCAGCACCGAGCGCAGCAGCTCGCGCCAGGCGGCCCGGACCGTGCCGTCGCGCAGACCGTGGTCGGCGGCCTCGTCGAAGGTGGCGGCCTCGGCGTCCCAGAGGTCGATGGCGTCCCGAGAAGTCATGCGGGAGACGCTAGCCGGTGGCGCCGACGAGGAGCCCGAAAACCCGGACAGGACCCGGGTCGGCCACCTAGCCTCGATGCCCGGTGCCACTCGGGGCGCCGACAACCGGAGGATTCCCGATGACCCCTCGACGCACGCTCGGGCGCGCCGTGCTGCTCGTCCTGCTGGCGCTCGGCCTGGCCCTGCCGACGGCCGCGGCGGCCGCACAGATCGAGGACTACGCGTCCTACCAGCCCCAGACGAGGTGCCGGCCCGACGCCAAGCCCGGCACGGCGTACCTCGGCCACTGGCTGGTGCGGAGGTACGGCGGCGGCTTCGGCCCGACCTCGCGGCCGTGCTCGAGCGGAGGCACCTCGGAGCACAAGGAGGGCCGCGCCTTCGACTGGACCCTGGACGCGACGCGCAAGGCCGACCGCAAGCGTGCGCGGGCGTTTCTGGCCCACGTGTTCGCCGCGGACGGCCACGACCACACCGACGCCCGGGCGCGGCGGATGGGGATCATGTACGTCATCTGGAACGACACGATGTACCCCGCGTGGAGCGGGTTCGAGCCGGAGCCCTACCTCAGCTCGAGCTGCCGCACGAGGAAGAAGTGCTCCACGACCCTGCGGCACCGCGACCACCTGCACCTCTCGTTGAGCCGCAAGGGCGGGCGGGGCACGACCAGCTGGTACGACGGACGCCTCGACGCGTCCTGACATGGACGGTCAGCGCAGGCGCCACTCGGCCTCGGTGATCAGGTAGACCACCTCGCCCTGCTCCCAGCCGGGCAGCGGGTGCTCCCACGCGCCGACGTAGGTCTGCACGCTGTGCAGGCCGAGCCGTTCCAGCACCGCACGGGCGCGGGTGTTGACCGCCATCGTCTCGGCGCGCACCTTGTCCAGGCCGACCGTCTCGAAGCCGTGCGCGAGCAGCGCCCGGGCGCCCTCGGTCGCGTAGCCCCGGCCCCGGGCCGAGGCGAGCAGCCGGAAGCCCAGCCAGGCCGTGTCCGGCTCCTCCTCGGCGGCCTCGCCGCGCGGCGTGAGGCACCACCAGCCCACCGGCTCGTCGTCGGCGTAGCCGACCCAGAAGCCGAGGCCGCGGGCGTCCAGCGCGGGGTCGGTCATGTGCGGCAGCCAGCGCTCGACGCCCTCGTCGCGCGGGCGCTCGTGGCCGGTGAGGAAACGCATCACCTCGGGGTCGGCGTCGATCGCGACGACCGCGTCGGTGTGCTCGAGGGTGAGCGGCTCGAGGCGCAGGCGCTCGGTGGCCAGGAGCGGCCGCGTCAGGCGGCCGCCCCTGCCGGAGCCCTCGCTCAGCCCTGTTCCCACTCGCTGCGCCAGCCGTCGACGTCGTTGGCCTTGCGGGAGGCCGGGCCGGTGTAGATCGCCGAGGGGCGGATCAGCCGGCCGGTGCGCTTCTGCTCGAGGATGTGCGCCGACCAGCCGGCCGTGCGGGCACAGGTGAACATCGAGGTGAACATGTGCGGCGGCACCTCGGCGAAGTCGAGCACGATCGCGGCCCAGAACTCCACGTTGGTCTCGAGGACGCGGTCGGGACGGCGCTCGCGCAGCTCGGCCAGCGCGGCCTTCTCCAGCGCCTCGGCCACCTCGTAACGGGGGGCGTTGAGCTCCTTGGCGGTGCGGCGCAGCACGCGGGCCCGCGGGTCCTCCGCACGGTAGACGCGGTGGCCGAAGCCCATCAGGCGCTCACCGTTGTCCAGCAGCTCCTTGACGTACGTCGAGGCGTCGCCCTCTCGCCTCTCGACCTCCTCGATCATGCCGAGCACCCGGGAGGGGGCACCGCCGTGCAGCGGGCCGCTCATCGCGCCGATCGCGCCGGAGAACGCGGCGGCGACATCGGCGCCCGTGGAGGTGATGACGCGGGCGGTGAAGGTCGAGGCGTTCATGCCGTGCTCGGCCGCGGAGCTCCAGTAGGCGTCGATCGCCTTGACGTGCTTGGGGTCGGGCTCGCCCTTCCAGCGGATCATGAACCGCTCCGCGAGGGTGGATCCCTTGTCGACCTCGCGCTGCGAGACGACCGGCTTGTCGAGGCCGCGGGCGGCCTGGGCGGCGTAGGACAGCACCATCACGGCGACCCGGCTGAGGTCCTCGCGCGCCTGCTCGTCGGTGATGTCGTAGGTCTGCCGCATCCCGAACGCGGGGGCGAGCATCGCGACCGCGGCCTGGACGTCGACGCGGATGTCGCCGGTGTGCACGGGGATGTTGTAGGGCTCGGCCGGCGGGAGGCCGGGGTCGTAGGTGCCGTCGATGAGCAGGCCCCAGATGTTCTCGAAGGGCACGCGCCCGACGATCTCCTCGATGTCGACCCCGCGGTAGCGGAGGGCAGAGCCCTCCTTGTCGGGCTCGGCAATCTCCGTCTCGAACGCGACGACGCCTTCCAGTCCGTGGTGAACCTCAGTCATGCGTTCGGTGCTCCTTCATCAGGCGGCCAGGATCGTGCGGCCAGGATCGATAGCGGCTTGCCTGAGCATTCTGCCCCGTTGCGCTTCGAGAGGACACCCTGCCTCGGTCGCGCGGCTAGGGTTCGGCGTCATGGAGTCCCCGCGGCCCGGCGCCGACGACCGCCCACCCCTCGACCTCGCGGGTCTGCGTGAGGACTACGCCCGGGCAGGCCTGGTCGAGTCCGACCTGGCCGCGGACCCGGTCACGATGTTCGACCGGTGGATGCGCGACGCGATCGCGGTCGACCTCTACGACGCCAACGCGATGGTGGTGAGCACCGTCTCCGCGGAGGGTCGGCCCTCGTCGCGGATGGTGCTGCTGAAGGGGTTCGACGAGCGCGGGTTCGTCTTCTTCACCAACACCGGGTCCCGCAAGGGCCAGGACCTCGCGGCCAACCCGTACTGCGCCCTGCTCTTCCCCTGGCACCCGCTCGAGCGGCAGGTGCGCGTCGACGGGGTGGCGGAGCCGCTGGATGCGGACGCGGTGGCGGCGTACTTCGCCTCCCGGCCGCGCCGCTCGCGGATCGGGGCGTGGGCCTCGCACCAGTCGCGGGTGGTGAGCGGCCGCGCCGAGCTGGCCGAGGAGTACGCCGCCGCGGAGGCACGGTTCCCCGACGAGGTCCCCGTGCCGGCGGAGTGGGGCGGTTACGTCGTCCGCCCCGAGGTCGTCGAGTTCTGGCAGGGCCGCCCGGGACGGATGCACGACCGCCTGGTCTACCGGCGTACGGCGTCCGGCTGGTCGGTGGAGCGACTGGCCCCCTGATCCCGCCGATCTGGGAAGACCAGTCTGACAAAACAGGTGGTGAGTGAGCGCTCACTCATTTAGGCTCGACTCCATGACGGTCACCAGGCGCGAACGGGCACGGCCGATGTCGCCGGAGGAGCGGCGCGAGACGATCGTCGCGGCGCTGCTGCCGCTGCTGGCCCAGCACGGCGGGGGCGTCACCACCCGCCAGATCGCCGAGGCCGCGGGCATCGCCGAGGGCACCATCTTCCGGGTCTTCCCCGACAAGCGCGCCCTGTTCCTCGCCGCGGCCGAGGAGACCATGAACCCGCCGCGCGGCCGCGAGGAGCTGGCCGACGCGCTGGCCGCCGCCGTCGGGCTCCGCGCCCGGGTCGTCGTCACCGTCGAGCGCCTGGTCGCCCGGATGGAGAAGGGGATGCTGGTGATGATGGCGCTCCGGTCGGTGTTCATGGCCGAGGGGTCACCGGACCGGGACGCCGGCCGGCCACCGGGCCCGCCGGCGTTCGTGGTCGAGGCCAACCAGCAGCTGCTCGCCAACCTCACCGACCTGCTGTTCACCCCGCACGCCGACGAGCTGCGGGTCCCGCCCGAACGGGCCGCGCTCGTGCTGCGCAGCCTGGTCTTCGGTGCCTGGCACCCCGGCATGCCACACGGCGACGCCGCCCTCACCCCCGAGCACGTCGCCGACGTGCTCCTCGACGGGGTCGCGGCCCGGTCCCACCCCACGCCGAAGGACGCCCCCCGATGCTGATCCGCCTCCTGCGCACCTACCTGCGCCCCTACCGCGCCTGGCTGGCGGCGGTCGTCGTGCTCCAGTTCGTCGGAGTGGTCGCGATGCTCTACCTGCCCAGCCTGAACGCCGACATCATCGACCAGGGCATCGCCACCGGGGACACGGGTTACATCGTCCATGTCGGCGCCATCATGCTCGGCGTCTCGCTCATCCAGATCGTGTGCGCAGTGACGGCCGTCTGGTTCGGCGCGCGCACGGCGATGGGGTTCGGGCGCGACGTCCGCGCGGCCCTGTTCCACCGGGTCGGGAGCTTCTCGACCCGGGAGGTGCAGCAGTTCGGCGCCCCGTCGCTCATCACCCGCAACACCAACGACGTCCAGCAGGTGCAGATGCTGGTGCTGATGGCCTGCACGATCGCGATCTCCTCGCCGATCATGATGGTCGGCGGCGTGATCATGGCGCTGCGCGAGGACTTCGGGCTCGGCTGGATCCTGGCCGTGGTGGTGCCGGCGCTGTTCTTGTCGGTGGGCCTCGTGGTCAGCCGGATGGTGCCGAACTTCCGCAAGATGCAGACCCGTATCGACGAGGTGAACCGCATCCTGCGCGAGCAGATCACCGGCATCCGGGTGGTCCGCGCGTTCGTCCGCGAGCCCCACGAGATGGAGCGCTTCGCCACGGCGAACGGCGACCTCACCGACGTGGCCGTCCGCGCCGGGCGCTGGATGGCCACGATGTTCCCGCTCGTGATGCTGGTCGTGAACGTCTCCAGCGTCGGCGTGATCTGGTTCGGCGGGCATCGCGTCGACAGCGGCCTGATGGAGGTCGGGGCGCTGACCGCGTTCCTGTCCTACCTGATGCAGATCCTGATGTCGGTGATGATGGCGACGTTCATGCTGATGATGGTGCCGCGCTCCGCGGTGTGCGGCGACCGGATCGTCGAGGTCCTCGACACCCACTCCTCGGTCGTGCCGCCGGCCGACCCGGTCGCGCACGAGGCCGGCAAGCGCGGCTGGCTCGACCTCGAGAACGTGGTGTTCTCCTACCCCGGCGCCGAGTCGCCGGTGCTCTGCGACGTCTCCTTCTCGGCCCGGCCCGGCCAGACCGTCGCTGTCATCGGCTCCACCGGCGCCGGGAAGTCCACCCTGGTCAACCTGGTGCCCCGGCTCTTCGACGCGACCTCGGGGACCGTGGCGGTCGCCGGGGTCGACGTACGACGGCTCGATCCCGACGCCCTCTGGGACCAGATCGGCCTGGTGCCGCAGAAGGGCTACCTCTTCACCGGGACCCTCGCCAGCAACCTGCGCCACGGCAAGCCGGACGCCACCGAGGAGGAGATCTGGGCGGCGCTCGAGACCGCGCAGGCCCGTGACTTCGTGGAGGCGTTGCCCGAGGGGCTCGACACCGACGTCGCCCAGGGCGGCACCAACTTCTCGGGGGGCCAGCGCCAACGCCTCGCGATCGCCCGGGCGCTGATCCGCAAGCCGGGGATCTACCTCTTCGACGACTCCTTCTCGGCCCTCGACCTGGCGACCGATGCCCGGCTCCGGGCGGCGCTGCGACCGACCACCACCGACGCGACCGTGGTGATCGTGGCGCAGCGGGTCTCCACCATCATCGACGCCGACCTGATCCTCGTGCTGGAGGACGGCCGGGTGGTCGGCCGCGGCACTCACGACGAGCTGCTCGCGGACTGTGAGACCTACCAGGAGATCGTCGGCTCCCAGCTGACGACGGAGGCCGTGGCATGAGCATCGACCGGGACGAAACCAGCCGGGTCTCGACAGGCTCGACCGACGGGGGCACCGTGAGCAACGGGGGCACCGTGAGCAAGGGCAAGGCGCTCGCGGCCACGGAGCGGATCGAGTCCTCGGGGCCGATGCCGGGCCGCGGCCCGATGGGCGGCGGCATGGTCGGGCAGAAGGCGATGACGTTCGGCCCGTCCGCGAAGCGGATGGTCGCCCGGATGCGGCCCGACCGTGGCCGGACGATCCTCGTGGTCCTGCTCGGCGTCGTCAGCGTCGCGCTGATGTCCACCGGTCCGCGGATCCTCGGCCACGCCACCGACCTCGTGTTCTCCGGGCTCTTCAGCCGCAGGCTGCCGGCCGGGTCCACCCAGGAGGAGGCGGTCCGGGCGCTACGGGAGCGCGGCGACAGCAAGCTCGCCGACATGCTCGCCTCGATGGACCACATCGTGCCCGGCCAGGGCGTCGACTTCGACGCCGTCGGACACGTCCTGCTCATCGTGCTCGCGGTGTACGCCGGCGCCTCGCTGCTGGCCTGGCTGCAGGGCTACATCCTCAACGGCGTCGTGCAGAACACCGTCTACCGGATGCGCGCCGACGTCGAGGAGAAGGTGAACCGGCTGCCGCTCGGCTACTTCGACCGCTCGCCGCGCGGCGAGCTGCTCAGCCGCGTCACCAACGACATCGACAACGTCAGCCAGACCCTGCAGCAGACGATGAGCCAGCTGCTCACCTCGCTGATGACCGTCTTCGCGGTGCTCGGGATGATGATCTGGATCTCGCCGCTGCTCGCCCTCGTGGCGCTCATCTCGGTGCCGCTCTCGCTGGTCGTGACCCGCGCGATCATGAAGCGCTCGCAGGGCCAGTTCGTCGCCCAGTGGCGGCGTACCGGCCGGCTCAACGCGCAGATCGAGGAGGCCTTCTCGGGCCACGCCCTGGTCAAGGTCTTCGGCCGCCAGCGCGAGGTGGAGGCGACGTTCGCCGAGGAGAACGACGAGCTCTACCGGGTCAGCTTCGGCGCCCAGTTCGTCTCCGGGCTGATCATGCCGGCGATGATGTTCATCGGGAACGTCAACTACGTCCTGATCGCGGTCATCGGCGGGCTCCGCGTCGCCAGCGGCTCGCTGTCGCTGGGCGAGGTGCAGGCGTTCGTGCAGTACACCCGCCAGTTCACCCAGCCGCTGACCACGGTGGCCTCGATGATGAACCTGCTCCAGTCGGGCGTCGCGTCCGCCGAGCGGGTCTTCGAGCTGCTCGACGCCGACGAGGAGCCGGCCGACGCCGCCGCGACCACCACCCCCGCCGTACGCCGAGGGCAGGTCGAGTTCCACGACGTGTCGTTCCGCTACGACGAGGACATCCCCCTGATCGACGGGCTCTCCCTGGTCGCCCGCCCGGGCCAGACGGTCGCCATCGTCGGTCCCACCGGGGCCGGCAAGACCACGCTGGTCAACCTGGTGATGCGCTTCTACGACGTCGACGCCGGCCGGATCACGATCGACGGCGTCGACATCACGGCGATGCCCCGCGCCGCCCTGCGCGGCCAGATCGGCATGGTCCTCCAGGACACCTGGCTCTTCGAGGGCACGATCCGCGACAACATCGCCTACGGCCGCCCGGACGCCACGGAGGCCCAGATCCTCGAGGCCGCCCGGGCCACGTTCGTGGACCGCTTCGTGCACTCGCTGCCCGAGGGCTACGACACCGTCATCGACGAGGAGGGCTCCAACCTGTCGGCCGGCGAGCGCCAGCTCGTCACCATCGCCCGCGCCTTCCTCACCGACCCCGCCCTGCTGATCCTCGACGAGGCCACCAGCTCCGTCGACACCCGCACCGAGCTGCTCCTCCAGCACGCGATGGCGGCGCTGCGCACCGACCGCACCAGCTTCGTCATCGCCCACCGCCTCTCGACCATCCGCGACGCCGACCTGATCCTGGTCATGGAGGACGGCGCCATCGTCGAACAGGGCACCCACGAGACCCTCCTCGCCGCCGACGGCGCCTACGCCCGCCTCTACAACGCCCAGTTCGCCGCCCCCGCCACCACCTGACAGAACCCCAGAAGAGCGACACCGAGGCGGCCGTGGGCGTCAGCGCCGCGGGCGGGGACGGGCCTGCGGACAGCGGCAGGCAAGGCCGGCGAGCGTAAAACGAGGCGTGGCGGCGAGAGCGACGTCCGGAAGGGCAGAGCGCAGTCGCCGACACGGCGAGCCAGCGAGTCGGCCTTGACAGCCGAGGGCCGCAGGTCCGAAGGGCGACCCGGACGGAGGGGGCGACCAGAGCGTCGAGGGGGAGCCGCGAAGAAACAAATCCCTTGATCCCCCGAAAACCCAGACCTACGCTCAGAGCACACGGGAAAGGAGGTGGTCCGAGGAATGAATTCTTCGAGGACGCGTGAGGTGGCTGCCCGCTAGCAGCCCAGCAACATCGCGGGTGGAAGTGCCCGCGAGGCTGCTGACGAATCTCAAGCAGTCACCCGACCCGCAGACGATCCGGTCATCACGTCCACCGGAGCGGGCCTCGTTTCGAGGTCCACGTCTGCGGGTCGCTGCATTTCCGGCACGACGGACCAGGCATCCGGGTGGCGCAGGTCTCATCTGGTTGTCTTCGTCAACGATCGGGAATATGGTTGCTCTCAGCAACCTTTCTCCTGTCATGAATCGAGCTCCCGTGTCGCACGTCGCCACCCCGTCCGCCGAGCAGTCCGGCCAGATGACGCACCGCGAGATCCTGGAGGCCCTGAGCGGCCTCCTGCTCGCCATGTTCGTCGCGATGCTGTCGAGCACGGTCGTCACCAACGCCCTGCCGCGCATGGTCACCGACCTCGAGGGCAGCCAGACCGGCTACACCTGGGTCGTCGTCGCGACCCTGCTGGCCATGACCGCGACCACCCCGATCTGGGGCAAGCTCGCCGACCTGTTCAGCAAGAAGATCCTCGTCCAGACCGCACTGGTGATCTTCTCCATCGGCTCGCTCATCGCCGGCCTGGCCCCCAACATGGAGGTCCTGATCGGCGCCCGCGTCGTGCAGGGTCTGGGCGTCGGCGGCCTCACCGCGCTGGTGCAGGTGGTCATCGCCTCGATGGTCACCCCGCGCGAGCGGGGTCGCTACTCCGGCTACATCGGTGCGGTCTTCGCGCTCGCCACCGTCAGCGGCCCCCTGATCGGCGGTCTGATCGTGGACAGCCCGCTCGGCTGGCGTGGCTGCTTCTTCATCGGGCTGCCCGTCGCCGCCATCGCCTTCGGTGTCCTGCAGAAGACGCTGCACCTGCCGGTCATCAAGCGGGACGTGAAGATCGACTACTACGGCGCCTCGCTGATCGTCGGCGGTGTCTCGCTGCTGCTGGTGTGGGTCTCGCTGGCCGGCAACCAGTTCGACTGGTTCTCGGTGACCAGCGGCCTGCTCGTCGCTGTCGGCGTCGCGCTCCTGGCCCTCGCGGTGTACGTCGAGTCCGTCGTGGCCGAGCCGATCATCCCGCTGCGCCTCTTCAAGGACCGCACCACCGCGCTGGCCACCACGGCCTCGGTCCTGATCGGCGTCGCGATGTTCGGGTCGACGGTCTACCTCAGCCAGTACTTCCAGCTCGCCCGCGGGATGAGCCCGACGCGCGCCGGCCTGATGTCGATCGCGATGGTCGGCGGTCTGCTCGTCTCCAGCATCCTGAGCGGCCGCATGATCACCAACAGCGGCCTGTGGAAGCGCTGGCTCGTCGGTGGCATGGTGCTGGTGATCGTGGGTCTCGGCCTGCTCGGCCGGATCGACGCGCACACCAACCTCGCGGTCGTGGCCGCCTTCATGGCGATCCTCGGCGTGGGCCTGGGCGCCACGATGCAGAACCTCGTGCTGGCGGTCCAGAACAACACGGCCCAGGCCGACATGGGTGCCGCCAGCTCGGTGGTCGCCTTCTTCCGGTCCATGGGTGGCTCCATCGGCGTGTCCGCGCTCGGGGCGCTCCTGGCCCACCAGGTCTCCGACAAGGTCTCCACCGGCCTGGCCGCCATGGGTATCACCGCCACCGGGCACCAGAGCCACTCCATCCCGAACCTGGCCGAGCTGCCCGCCCCCGTCCGGGCGCTCTACGAGAACGCGTTCGGCGAGGGGATCGGCGAGATCTTCCTGATCGCGATGCCGTTCGCTGTCCTGGCCCTGGTGTGCGTGATGTTCATCCGCGAGGTTCCGCTGCGCACCACGATCCTGCACGCCGACGAGCTGGCGCCCGAGCGTGCGCCGGAGCCGGCGACCGAGGCAGGCATGCGGTGACCGACCTGTCGCGCGCCGAGACCCTGCGCCAGCTGGAGTCCGAGGTGAGCGTGCTCATCCGCCGGGTCAGGCGCGTGATCGGGGAGCGGGCCCGGGCGGTCCACCCGGACCTGCAGCCGGCGTCGTACCTCATGCTCGGCTACCTCGACGAGCACGGTCCGATGCGCTCGTCGGCGATCGCGGGGGTCTTCGACATCGACAAGGGCGCGATCAGCCGTCAGGTCCAGCACCTCGTGGACCTCGGGCTGGTCGACCGCACGCCCGACCCGGATGACGGGCGCGCCTCGCTGGTCTCGGCCAGCGACGACGCCGTACGCCGCCTGGCCGACGTCACCGCCCACCGCCGCAAGTTCCTCGACGAGCGGCTCGACGAGTGGACCGACGAGGAGCTGGTCGGGTTCGTCGAGGTGCTGGGCCGCTACAACGCGGCCCTGGACTGACCCGGCTCGGGGGAGCCGGGCCAGTCCAGCGGGTCAGCCCAGCAGGATCAGCCGAGCCAGACGGCCGTGTCGGCCGGCAGCGTGTCGCCGACCGGGCCGCTGGCGGCCAGGATGTCGCCCGCGGGCAGCGGGACGGGCGAGGTGCCGCAGTTGAGCACCACGGTCACCGAGCCGCGCGCGAAGGCCAGCACGTCGGCCCCCAGGTCGAGGATCTCGACCTGGTTGCCGGCGCCGACGATCGTGCGACGGGCGGCCAGCGCGGCCTTGTAGAACGACAGCGTCGACTCCGGGTCGGCCTGCTGGGCCTCGACGGTCAGCGACGCCCAGTCGGCCGGCTGCGGGATCCACGGCTGCTCGGTGCCCGGCCCGAAGGCGTACGGCGGCTGGTCGCCGCCCCACGGCATCGGGACGCGGCAGCCGTCGCGACCGGGCTCGTGGGTGCGGAACCAGGACGGGTCCTGGCGGAACTCGGGCTCGACGTCGACCTGCTCCAGGCCGAGCTCCTCGCCCTGGTAGAGGTACGACGAGCCGGGCAGGCCCAGCATCGTGAGCGTGGCCGCACGGGCCCGGGCGAGCCCCTGCTCGCCCCCGCCGTAGCGGGTGACGTGGCGGGTGACGTCGTGGTTGCTCAGCACCCAGGTCGGGGTGGCGCCGACCAGGTCGACGGCCGCGAAGGTGCCGGTGATGACCTCGGCGAACGCCTCGGCCGACCAGTCGGCCAGCAGCCAGGAGAAGTTGAACGCCTGGCTCATCTCGTCGGGACGGATGAACTTCGCGAGCGACTCGGGCGTCTGGGTCCAGGCCTCGGCGACGTCCATCCGGTCGCCGTCGTACTTGGCGAGGATGTCGTGCCAGCGCCGGTAGACGTCGTGCACCTCCGGCTGGTCCCACATCGGCTCGTCGGACAGGGTGCGCTCGACCATGCTGCTGGGCAGCTGGTGGGCGTGCTTGTTCTCCTCGTCGGGGACGACCTGGTCGCGGAGGTTCTCCTCCTTGAACAGGCCGTGCGCGACGTCGACCCGGAAGCCGTCGACCCCGCGGTCGAGCCAGAACGTCAGCACGTCCTCGAACATGTCGCCGATCTCGGGGTTGCGCCAGTTGAGGTCGGGCTGGGTCGGGTCGAAGAGGTGGAGGTACCACTGGCCGTCCTCGACCTGGGTCCACGCCGGGCCGCCGAAGACCGAGCCCCAGTTGTTGGGCGGGTTGCCGTCCTCGCTGTCGCGGAAGATGTAGCGCTCGCGCTCGGGGCTGCCGGGGGCGGCGGCGAGTGCGGCCTTGAACCACTCGTGCTCGCTCGAGCTGTGGTTGGGCACCAGGTCGACGATGACCCGCAGGCCGAGCTCGTGGGCGCGCGCGAGGAGCGCGTCGGCGTCCGTGAGGCTGCCGAACAGCGGGTCGACGTCGCGGTAGTCGGCGACGTCGTAGCCGTGGTCGTTCTGCGGGGAGGTGTAGAACGGCGTGATCCACAGCGCGTCCACCCCCAGGTCGCGCAGGTAGGGGAGCCGCGCGGTGATCCCGGGCAGGTCCCCGACGCCGTCGCCGTCGCTGTCGGCGAAGCTGCGGACATAGACCTGGTAGCAGACCGCGTGCCGCCACCACTCAATTTGATCGTTCAAATCCATGGGGGCAATCCTTCCCAGAGAGCCCCGGGCGAGTCAACTCGCCGACCGGCCCGAGAGACTCCCCCCGAGAGACTGGCGCGCGTCAGGCGAAGGCCGCCGGGTCGACCGCGACCCACACGTGCTCGGCGCAGGCCACGACCCGGCCGTCGGCGTCGTAGAGCGTCGACGCGGTGAAGGTCTTGCGGCCGTCTCGCCCCCGCTTCAGCCCGACCACGACGTGCTCCTCGCCGATCACCGGCAGCGCGTCGACGCGGACGGTCATCCCGGCCAGGACCATCAGCCGCTCGGTGAGGTCGCCGGCCCAGCCGCCGATGCAGTCCAGCGCCGCCCACGTGGCGGGCAGCGAGGCGCGCGGCACCTCGTCGGCGTATGTGTGGAAGTCCTCGGCCACGCTCGGGTGCGGCGTCCAGGTGGCGGCGATCCGGGTCGCGCCGTCCTGGTCGGCCACCCGTCCCGGGAAGATCCGCAGCCCGTCGCCCGGCTCCCGGTCGACCCCGCAGGCGAAGCAGGTGGGGAAGGGGTGGGAGGTCAGCCCGGGGTACGACCCCATGGCCGCGCGGGCCTCCGCCGCCGGCACCGGCTCGACCACGGTCGGGTCCGTCTCGCTGAGGTCGGCGCGGGCGACCACGGCCCCGCCGAAGGTCGCGACGGTGCTGCCCTCCACCTCGGCGACGTCCATCGCGGTGTCCAGCGGGGGCGGCTGGCGCAGCGCCACCCGGATCGCGGGCCAGGCGTCGGCGTGGTTCTCGGGGCAGTCGTGGTCGACCAGGGCGGCCAGGGCGCCGGCGGTCCAGCCGCCGTTGCCCGAGGAGGGCGGTCCGCAGAAACGGTGCGGGATGACCAACGGGGGATGCTCGCTCATCTCCTGATCCTCTCCCACCGGTCCAGTGCCTCGCGACGCTCCTCCGCGTGGTCGACCACCGGTTCGGGGTAGCCCGCCGCCCGGCGCGCCTCGGCGTCCGGCTCGTGCGGGTCCTTCGCCTCGGCCAGCTCGGGCACCCAACGCCTGATGTAGCCCGCCTGTGGGTCGAACTTCCGGCCCTGGCTGGTCGGGTTGAAGACCCGGAAGAACGGCGACGCGTCGGTGCCGCACCCGGCCGTCCACTGCCAGCCGTGCTGGTTGGACGCGAGGTCGCCGTCGACGAGCCAGTGCATGAAGTGCCGGGCGCCGTGCTGCCACTCGAGGTGCAGGTCCTTGACCAGGAAGCTCGCCACGATCATCCGCACCCGGTTGTGCATCCAGCCGGTCGCGCGCAGCTGGCGCATCCCGGCATCGACGATCGGGAAGCCGGTGCGCCCACGCTGCCAGGCCTCGAGGTGGTCGGCCGGGTCGTCGTACTGCATCTGCGCGAACTCGGGGCGGAGGTACTCCCGCGCCGTCTCCGGCCGGGCGAAGAGCACGTCGGCGTAGAACTCCCGCCAGGCCAGCTCCTTGCGGTACGTCGCGGTGCCCGTGCCGTCGCCGCTGCTCGGGTGGCGCCCCAGGTCGGCCAGCATCGTCCGGGGATGGATCTCGCCCCACTTGAGGTGCACCGACATCCGTGAGGTGCCCTCGGTGCCGGGCCGGTCGCGGGCATCGGCGTAGTCGTCCACCCGCTCGTCGAGGAACGCCACCCACCGGCGCGACGCCGCGGCCTCGCCGGCCTCCGGCAGCTCGAGCCCGGCGGGCAGCTTCGGGTCCGGGATGTCGGTCGTGTCGTCCAGCTCGAGCCACGAGACGCCGCTCGGTGGGTCGACGGGGCCGCGCCAGCCGTGGTCGGCCCAGGCCTTGGAGAACGGCGTGAAGACCTGGTAGGGGTCACCCGAGCCGCCGGTGACCCGTCCCGGTGCCACGGCGTACGGCGAGCCCGTGCGGACCAGCTCGATGCCGTGCTCGGCCAGGGCCGCCTCGACGGCCTGGTCGCGCCGGTGGCCGTAGGGGCCGTGGTCGGCGGCCACGTGGACGCGCTGGGCGCCGACCTCCCGGGCGGCGAGGACCACCCGGCGCACGGGGTCGCCCCGGACGACGGACAGACGCCCGCGCAGCGAGGCGTCCAGGGCCCTCAGCGAGGCGCCGAGGTAGGCGCGCCGGCTGGGACCGGCGGGTCCCCACAGGGCCGGGTCGAGGACGAAGAGGGGCAGCACGTCACCGTCCGCGCAGGCCTCGAGGAGGGCGGGGTTGTCCCCGAGCCTGAGGTCGCGGCGGAACCACATCACGGAAGGCATCGGGTGCCAGCCTGCCACCACCCCCGATGGCCGACCCAGTGCCGACCGGAGCAGCCGAATGGAGGTCACTGCTCCGATGGGCAAGAATGACGCGGTGAGCGACCTCATCGACACCACCGAGATGTACCTCCGGACCATCTATGAGCTGGTCGAGGAAGGCATCGTCCCGTTGCGTGCCCGGATCGCCGAGCGACTCCACCAGAGTGGTCCGACGGTCTCGCAGACCGTGGCCCGGATGGAGCGCGACCGGCTGCTCACGGTCGAGGGTGACCGCCACCTCCAGCTCACCGACGAGGGGTTGCGCCTGGCCACCCGGGTGATGCGCAAGCACCGGCTCGCGGAGCGGCTGCTGACCGACGTGATCGGGCTCGACTGGGAGCTCGTCCACGAGGAGGCGTGCCGCTGGGAGCACGTGATGTCCGAGACCGTCGAGCGCCGCCTCGTCGAGCTGCTCGACCACCCCACCGAGTCGCCCTACGGCAACCCGATCCCCGGCCTGGCCGAGCTGGGGGAGGTCGCGGTGGGGGAGCAGTTCATGGACGGCGTCGAGCCGCTGTCGAAGGTGGTCGACGCCGAGGAGGGCCGCGTCCTGGTCCGCCGCATCTCGGAGGAGATGCAGAAGGACGAGGGGCTGATGAGCGCCCTGCGCCGCGTCGGCGCGCTGCCTGACCGGACCATCACGGTGATCGCCACCCCCGAGGGGATCCTGATCGGCTCCGGCGGCGAGACCGCCGAGATCGTGCTCGAGGCCGCCGACCACATCTTCGTCCGCAAGCTCTGAGGTGCCCCGGCTCAGCCGGCCAGTGCGGTGAGGAACTCGCTGCAGCCGGTGTCGAGCTTGTACGTCGCGTGCTCGTCGCCGCGGGTCGTGCCCCGGTTGACGATCACCACCGGGGTGCCGGCCCGGGCCGCCCGGCGTACGAACCGCAAGCCGCTCATCACCGTCAGCGACGAACCCACCACGAGCAGGGCGCCGGCGCTGTCTCCGAGCGCGTCGACGGCGGCGTAGCAGCGCTCCACCCGCGGCACCGGGACGTTCTCGCCGAAGAACACGACGTCGGGCTTGAGCACGCCGCCGCACTCGACGCAGCCCGGCACGACGAAGCCGGCCGTGTCGTCCAGCTCCACGTCGCCGTCGGGGCGGCTCTCCACCTGTGCGTGGCGCTCGGTGAAGCCGGGGTTGAGCTCACGGAGCCGCTCGTGCAGCGCGGCGCGGGGCGAGGTGGCCCGGCAGTCGAGGCACACGACGTCGGCGATCCGCCCGTGCAGCGCAACCAGCCGCGGGGAGCCGGCCCGCTCGTGCAGGCCGTCGACGTTCTGCGTGATCAGCAGCCCGGCCCCGAGCCGGGCCAGCGCGTGGTGGCCGGCGTTGGGCTCGGCCCGCTTCATCCGCCCCCAGCCGAGGTGGCTGCGGGCCCAGTAGCGCCGCCGGGCGTCGGGGCCGGACACGAACTCCTGGTAGGTCATCGGCATCCGGGCCGGCGAGCCCGGTCCGCGGTAGTCCGGGATCCCCGAGTCGGTGCTCAGGCCGGCCCCGGTCAGCACGACCAGGGGACGCTCGCGCAGCAGCGCCAGCGCTGCGTCGTACGTGCCGGTGGTCGTCCCGGTCGTCGTGGTCGGGCTGCTCATCGGGCGTAGCGCAGCGCTGCCCGGGCGCGTGCCTTCTCGGCCTCGGTCTCGCGGTTCTTGGGAGGCGCCGTGGTGACCAGGTCCTCGAGGAGGTGCTGGGTCAGGTGCGCGATCTCGCGGACGGCCTGGTCGAAGACGGCCTGGTTGGCCTGCGAGGGCCTGGTGGTGCCACTGACCTTGCGGACGTACTGCAGTGCCGCCGCCGTGACCTCGTCGTTCGAGGCGGGCGGATCGAAGTTGTTGAGCGGGCGGATGTTGCGGCACATGCTGACGAGAATACGTCGGGTCCGAGACGGCAGGCAGCACGATGGCGGTGATCTGAAGCCACCTGGTGACTCGAGATCACCGCCATCCGGGACACCGCGCGCGGACGGCGAGTCGCAGACCCTGGGGCGGGTGGCACCATGATCGCCATGGCTGACCCACGCAACCCGGACCGTGACTTCGACATCGTGCTCTTCGGGGCCACCGGCTTCACCGGTGAGCTGACCGCCGAGTACCTCGCCGCGGACGCCCCGACCGGTCTGCGCTGGGCCCTGGCCGGCCGCAACCCCGAGAAGCTGGCGCGGGTCCGCGACCGCCTGGCGAAGATCGACCCGGCACTCGCCGGTCTCGAGCTGCTGCACGCCGACGTCTCCGACCCGGGGTCGCTCGCCGACGTCGCCACCCGCGCGCGCGTCGTGATCACCACCGTTGGCCCCTATCTCACTCACGGCGAGCCGCTGGTCGCCGCGTGTGCCGAGGCCGGCACCGACTACGTCGACCTGACCGGGGAGCCGGAGTTCGTCGACCGGATGTACGTCGCCCACCACGCCACCGCCGAACGAACCGGCGCCCGGATCGTGCACGCCTGCGGCTTCGACTCGATCCCGCACGACCTCGGTGCGATGTACACCGTCCAGCAGCTCGGCGCGAAGGGCCCGGTCGACGTGCGCGGCGTCGTGCGTGCGAGCGGCATGTTCTCCGGCGGCACCTTCCACTCGGCGATGACGGCCATGTCGCGGACGCGCCAGATGAAGCAGGCCTCCGCCGAGCGCCGTCGGGTCGAGCCGCGCCCCGAGGGCCGCTCCTCGCGGGCCACCGCCGGCAAGCCGCACCGCGACGACACGCTCGGCCTGTGGCTGCTCCCGATGCCGACGATCGACCCGTTCGTCGTGGCCCGCAGCGGTGCGGCGCTGGCGTCGTACGGCCCGAAGTTCCGCTACTCCCACTACGCCGGCACCAAGACCCTGCGGTACGCCGCGGGTGGCGCGGCCGGGGTCGGCGCGCTCGCCCTGGCGGCCCAGGTCAAGCCGGTGCGCAACCTGCTGCTCGGTCGGGTCAAGCAGGGCGACGGGCCCGACGCCAGCCGTCGCGAGAAGTCCTGGTTCACCGTCGACTTCATCGGCGAGGGCGACGGCCGGACCGTGCACACGCGGGTCTCCGGCGGCGACCCGGGCTATGAGGAGACCGCGAAGATGCTGGCCGAGTCCGCACTCAGCCTGGCGTTCGACGACAACCCGGTGACCGCCGGACAGGTGACGACGGCCCAGGCGATGGGCGAGAACCTGCTGGTCCGGCTGCAGAAGGCGGGCATGACCTTCGAGCTCATCGGCTGACTCGTGCCGACCGCCCGCGGGGGCAGTTCGCGTCCCCGCGGTGGCCCCAGCGGGCTCAGGCAGCCGAACTGCCCCTCGTCGCGGCCCCTGGCCCGCCGCCGTGGGTCAGTCCTCGGCGCTGAGCCCGAGCTTGGACGCGAGTGCGAGTGCGAGGTGTTCTGAGTACTCGTTGGTCATGTGGCCGGAGTCTCGGTAGGGGAGGACGTTCCCGGTGACCGTGGGGCAGGCGCGACCTGCACAGAACCACTGGCGGGTCCCTATGGCCTGCACTCCTGCTCGTGCGGCCGCCTGGGTCTGGTCGTGCACCGACCGGGCGTGCGACTGCGTCTCGTGGAGCAGGCAGGACGTCAGCGTCGCGTGGGGCGAGGCGAGGCAGGTGCTCGGGTCCCTGTTCAGGTAGGGAATGTCGGTCAGCATCACCGTGCGGTCGGCGAGCGGTTCCAGCGTGTCGAGCAGAGCCACGTACCCCTGCTTGGCGACCCGATCCACGTCCTCACGCTTGGTGAAGTAGTTGCCATCCGCGTCGTAGACGCCTCGACTGGTGGGCGAGGTGGAGAGCACGACGAGGTCGGGTTGAAGCTGACGGACCTGATCGATGGCCCAGTCGTGGAAGTCAGCGCACGCGGTGAAGGGTGCAGAGCTGTCACTCGTGTCAGGTGTGATGAGCGAGCCGACGCACTGGACCTTGACCAGGTAGTAGGTGCGGTAACCCAGCTCCGTCGCGATCCTGTCGAATGCGGGGATCCAGTGCCGGCCATGGGAGTTCCCGACCAGGACGATCGTCCGGTCGCTGTCGACGTCGCCGCGAGGACACAGCGTCCGCACTGAGTCGTCCTCGTAGTCGCACGCACCCACGTCTGCCACGGAACCAAGCACGTCGGCCAAGGGGGGCGTGAGGTCTGCGGGGATTCCGTGCCCTCTGCGCGCCGCTCTGACTGAAGCCTTCACCAGCGCCTCGGCACGGTCGTCGGTGTTGTAGACCGACCGCCAGCTCGGTCCGAGGGCGATCGGCGGCCCATGGCCGGTGTGGATGTTGCTGACGTAGGCGCCCGCCGCGAGACAGGACCCCACGATGAGCGCGACAGTGACGGGGTAGACCGCGACCGCACGCCAGGACGGCATCACCCACGATGCGGTTCGCAGCGGGTTCTCGACGAACCGGTAGGTGAGACCGGACAGCACGAACGTCAGCGTGATGACGGCGAGGGTCTCGAGCAGATCAAGCCTGCGGCCGACGTACTGAGCTGGGATGATCAGCAGTGGCCAGTGCCACAGGTACAGCGAGTAGGACCAGTCCCCGGTGAGGCGCAGCGGCTTGATGCTCAGCGCACGGCCGATGACCGATGCCGGACCTTCCGGTCCACCAGCAAGAAGAATGGCCAGGCTGCCGGCGACGGGTATCGCCGCGCGCCAGCCCGGGAACGGTGCCGAGTCGTCGAAGCGCAGACTGGCAAAGAGAATCGCCAGGAATCCGAGACTCGCGGCCACCTCGGCAACGGGCCTGGCCAGCGCCTGTCGCCGGACCCGCGGGGAGGCCGACCGCCGCACCACCCACAACGCGCCCAACGCGCCGACCCCGAGCTCCCAGGCACGGGTCAACGTCGAGAAGTACGCCGACATCGGGTTCGCTTCGGTCTGGAACACCGACCAGCAGAAGCTGGCAACAGTGAGGATCGTGACGGAGGCGATGAAGCCACCATGCGGCGTACCCCCGCCCGGCCGACGGCGTCGACGGCCGGAGATCAGGAGCACCCCGATCATGACCAGTGGCCAGACCAGGTAGAACTGCTCTTCCACTGCCAGCGACCAGTAGTGCTGGACTGGCGAGGGGGGCAGATCCTGCGCGAAGTAGTCCGTGCCTCCCAGCGAGAAGTGGATGTTCACGGCGAAGAACGCCGCCCAGATGATGTCTCGAAGCGCCTCCGGCGCGCGGACGACGCCCAGCCACCACGCCGAGGCGACCGCTGTCGCGACGAGCACGAGCGTCGCCGCAGGAAGGATGCGCCTGGCTCGCCGCGCGTAGAAGGCGAGGATCGAGATCCTGCCTGACCGGTCGACCTCGCGAACCAGGAGCTGCGTGATCAAGAACCCGGAGATCACGAAGAAGACGTCGACGCCGACGAAGCCGCCGCTGAACGGGCCCAGGTGTGCGTGGCCGAGAATCACGATCAAGACTGCGAGGGCGCGCAGGCCCTGGATGTCTGCCCGTACCCCGCTCGCACTCACAATTGCCCGATGCTACGTCCCCTCGAAGCATCGAGTCGCAACCGCCGGGGGGATGCGGTGCCCCAGGCAGGAGTCGAACCTGCGACCTTTCGCTTAGGAGGCGGCTGCTCTATCCGCTGAGCTACTGGGGCGACGACGAACGTCGGCGCAATCCTGCCACGGCCCGGGCAACACCCTGCGGCTCGGTGGCCGGACTGGACCAGTGGCCCCCAGGATGTAACACAGGCCACAGTTCACGACATGTAGTGCACGAGGTAGCGACAGCTTCCCCTTCTCGGGCCCCGGCCCCCGTCCCCCAAGTGAGATCACATGAATCTGCTCAGCACGTCCACGTTCAAGGTCGTCTCCGCCACGTCCGCGATGGCCGTCGCCGGTCTGCTGACCCTCAGCGCGCCCTCCTCCGGCGCGGCCAGCCGCGACGCGGACGGCGACGGGATGCCGAACCGCTGGGAGGTGTCGCACCACCTCAACGCGCACAAGGCCAACGCCAAGGGCGACCCCGACCACGACGGCCTCCGCAACATCGCGGAGTACCGGCACGACACCCGTCCCCACGACGAGGACTCCGACAACGACGGCGACGACGACGGCGACGAGGTCCACGACGGCACCCCCTCGACCGATGTCGACGACGCGGACACCGACGACGACGGCACGCTCGACGGTGACGAGGACGCCACCAACGACGGTGTCGACAACGAGGACGAGGACGACGCCGACGAGACCTGTGTGGCCGACGACGACGACCAGGACGGTGACACGGTCGACGACGAGGACGAGAACGACCACGGCACCTCCGCGTCCGACGCCGACTCCGACGACGACGGTGTCGACGACGCCGACGAGGACTCCGACGACGACGGCGTGAGCAACTCGACCGAGGACGACCAGGAGGACGAGGCCGACGACGACCAGGGCGACGACGGCAGCGACGACTGCCAGGGCGACGACGACAGCCAGGGCGACGACGCCAACCGGGTCTGACCCCTTCTGACGGGTGCGGCGGCTCAGGCCGAGTGCAGGACCACGACGTCACCGTGGCCGCCGTACCCCGTCACGCTGCGGGCGTACGGCGTACCGTCGAACGTCACCAGCAGCCAGCCCCCGGCTGGATCGGGAACCAGCTGGGGGTGCGGGATGTTCGTGCCGTACGGCGCATCGAGCCGGCCGACCCGCTGCCCCGACAGGTCGAACACCGGGTAGCAGCGGTGCCGCCCGTCGCTGGCGAGCAGCCAGGTGTCGCCGGCGACCGTGGCGATGACCGGCCCCTCGCACTGGCGCATGCCGCCCATCGCGGCCACCTGGCTGAGTCCCTCGGTCCACTCGCGACCGGCCGTCGTGGCCAGCGTCGGGTGGAAGGAGAAGGGCTTCTGCGACCGGCTCTCGACGTAGGCCACGTGCCACCGCCCGTCGATCCGCGTCATCGCTGGATCCCAGGTCCCGTGGCTGGTCGGTAGCGGCGTCCGGGTGGTCTCGAGGAGGTGCACGCCCGAGAGCAGGTCGTCGGTGGACTCGGTGTGCCGCACGTGGATCGACCCCGGCTCGAAGTCGCCCCACGAGCTGGTGGCGACCAGCCACCGGTCCCCGTCGCGGACGAGCTGACCCGCGTGGTCGCCGAGCACCAGCCCGTCGCGACAGCTGAACAGCTGCGCCTCCAGCCGCATGCCCGGCGGGTCGGCGGGGTCGAGTGACCACACCGACCAGTGCGCCTGCTGGAAGAACCCCAGCCCGGCACAGGTCCAGGTGAGGAAGACCCGTCCGTCGCGGACGTACGGCGACCCGTCGGCGTGCTGCACCAGGTGCGGGTCGCGCAGGCCGGTCATCCCGAACAGCCCGGCTCGCACCGACCCGACCTCGAGCCTCGTGCCGCCCCACGCGTAGGTGTGGCGGTCGAGCACGTCCTCACGCCGCAGGTCGACCAGGCCGGCGACCTTCGTGCGCTCGCTCAGCAGCGGGCGCCACCCGTCGCCGGTGTCGGCCAGGGCGGTGACCTGGTTCTCGCAGAGCACGAAGGCGAACCGGAAGGGTGCGGCCAGCGCGACCTTGCGGCGGCGTACGACGCGCGTGCGGCCACCCCGCCGCACGCTGATGCTCACCCGGGACGTGTCCGCCGCCCAGGTGACGAGCACGTGCTCGTCGTCCCCGGTGGCCAGCCCGGCCGAGACCGATCCGTCGACCCGGGCGACCGCGACCTCGACGGCGGCGTACGGCGCCACCGGACCCGTCGCCGCCCGCACCAGCCCGTCCGGGGCCGAGGAGCCTTCCTCGACCGCCACGAAGCCGGTCGCGACCAGCTCGACCGGGCGGAAGCGGTGCGTGGGCCGGAAGCTCAGGTCGAGGACACCGGTCCCGGACGCGGCTCCGGGCTCCGCCCCGGACACGGCTACATCCGCTCGGGCGCGGAGATGCCGAGCAGGCCGAGCCCCTGCTCCAGCACGTCGAGGGTGACCGAGCACAGCGCCAGCCGGGAGGCCCGGACCGCGGGGTCCTCGGCACGAAGCACCGGGCAGCGGTCGTAGAAGGTCGTGAAGGTCTGCGCCAGGTCGAAGAGGTAGGTGCAGAGCCGGTGCGGCTCGAGCGCCGCGCCGACGTGGGCGACCGTGTCGCCGAACCCGAGCAGCGCCAGCATCAGCGCCCGCTCGGCCTCGTCGGTGACGACCAGCGGAGCCGGCGCGCTGTCCCCGGCCTTGCGCAGGATCGAGCGGATCCGGGCGGCGGCGTACTGCAGGTAGGGGCCCGTGTTGCCGGTCAGCGAGACCATCCGGTCGAGGTCGAAGGTGTACTCGCTGTCGTGGGAGACCGACAGGTCGGCGTACTTCACCGCGGCGATGCCGACCTGCCGCGCGACGTCGGCACGAGTGACCTCGTCCATCTCGGGCCGGGCCTCGGCGATCACGTCCGCGGCCCGTTCGACCGCCTCGTCGAGCAGCGCCCGCAGCCGGATCGGGGCACCGCTGCGGGTCTTGAGGATCTTGCCGTCCGGGCCGAGCACATTGCCGATCTGGACGTGCACGACCTCGACCTCGTCGGGCAGCCAGCCGGCCTTGCGGGCGGTCGCGAAGACCATCTGCAGGTGCAGGTGCTGCGGGGCGCCGATGACGTAGAGGACGCGGTCGGCGCCCAGGTCCCGGACGCGGTGCCGGATGGTCGCGAGGTCGGTCGTCGCGTAGCCGTAGCCGCCGTCGCTCTTGCGGATGATCAGCGGCACCGGCTTGCCCTCGCGTCCGGTGAACCCGTCGAGGAAGACGCAGAGCGCGCCCTCGCTGACGGTGGCGACCCCGGCTGCCTCGAGCTCCTCGCAGATCCCGGCCAGGTCGGCGTTGTACGTCGACTCCCCGGCCAGGTCCGCGTCGGTCAGGGTCACGTCGAGGATCGAGTAGATCCGGTTGAAGTAGGCCGTGGAGAGCTCGATCAGCTCCTGCCAGAGGCGCAGCGTGTCGGCGTCACCTGCCTGGAGCGCCACCACCCGCCGGCGCGAGCGGTCCGCGAACTCCTCGGAGCCGTCGAACTTCGCCCGCGCGGCCTGGTAGAAGACGTTGGGGTCGTCGACGAGCGCCTCGGCCTCCGCGGAGTGCTCGCCCACGTCGAGGAGGTGCTCGATGAGCATCCCGAACGGGGTGCCCCAGTCGCCGATGTGGTTCTGCCGGATGACGCGGTGCCCCAGGTGCTCCAGCGTGCGCGCCAGCGCGTCGCCGACCACGGTGGTGCGGAGGTGCCCCACGTGCATCTCCTTGGCCACGTTGGGCGCGGAGTAGTCGATCGGGACGATCTGCTCCGGCTGGGTGGCCACGCCCAGGCGCGGGTCCCCGCCCAGCTCGGCCGTGCGCGCGGCCAGCCAGTCGCCGGTCAGCGTGAGGTTGACGAACCCGGGACCGCTCACCGTGGGTGCGAGGCAGACGCCCGCCACGTCGAGGTGCTCGACGATCTTCGAGGCCACCTCACGCGGGTTGCTGCCCAGCCGCTTGGCCAGCGCCAGGGCGGCGTTCGCCTGGAAGTCGGCGAACTGGGACGGGCGCAGCACCGGGTCCACACCGGCGTACTCCGGGCCGAAGGCGGCACCCAGTGCTCGCTGGAGGCGCTCGGTCAGGACGTCCGCGGGGCTGGTCATGAGCCTCAGGTTAGGAGGTCGCGCGCCCGCCCCACCAACCGAGGGTTTGTGTCCGACGGCACATCAGCGGGACAATTTGGCGTTCCCGAGTAAGTTCGGCTTGCCCCGAGACGCAGAATTTGTAGGAGACCCACATGTCCGACGCTGAGCAGACCCGTGCCCAGCCGGACTCTGGCCCGCCCAAACGCCGCGGCCGCGGCAACAAGAAGCACACCATCGGCAAGGTCGTGCTCGTCAGCGTCCTGGTGCTGGCCATGGTCACCGGTCTCTCGGTCGTCTTCCTCTACCGCCACCTCAGCGGCAACCTGAACGTCCTCGACGTCAGCAAGCAGCTCCAGGACCGCCCGGACAAGGTCAAGGTCGAGGGTCCCCAGGAGCCGTTGAACATCCTGGTGATGGGCTCGGACAACCGCGACTGCGACGGCTGCAACATCGACAACCTCACCGGCGGCGGCCAGCGCTCCGACACCACGATTCTCCTGCACCTGTCCGCGGACCGCGAGCATGCCTACGGCGTCAGCATCCCCCGCGACTCGGTGGTGGACCGGCCCGAGTGCAAGGCCGAGGACGGCAGCCCCATCCCGGGCGCCCAGGACGTGCTGTGGAACGAAGCCTTCTCGGTCGGTGGCCCTGCCTGCACCATCCAGCAGTTCGAGCAGCTCTCCGGCGTCCGGCTCGATCACTTCGTCGTCGTCGACTTCGAGGGCTTCCGCGGCATGGTCGACGCCATCGGTGGTGTCGAGGTGTGCATCCCCGAGGACATCGTCGATCCCGCGCACGGCATCAACATCCCGGCCGGCACCCGCAAGCTCGAGGGACAGACGGCGCTCAACTACGTCCGCGAGCGCTACGTCATCGGCAACGGCTCCGACATCGGCCGGATGAAGCGGCAGCAGGCGTTCATCGCCTCGATGGCGCACCAGGTCGTGACCGCCGGAACGCTCGCCCGCCCAGACCGGTTGGTCGGCTTCCTCGAGGCGGCCACCAAGTCGTTGACCCTCGACGACGGCCTGGGCAACATCGGCAAGATCGCCAAGCTGGGCATCTCGTTCAAGGGCATCGGCCTGGACAGGGTCCAGTTCCTCACCATCCCGAACACGGTCGACCCGAACGACCCCAACCACCTGGTGTGGACCCCCGACGCCAAGCAGGTCTGGCAGAAGATCGCCAACGACGAGCCCCTGACCGCCCGGCTGAGCAGCGACGTGATCAGCGCCGGCAACGTGCCCGGCGGCTCCCAGTCCCCGTCCGGGTCGTCGTCCGGTTCCCCGTCCGGCTCACCCTCGGCCACGCCGTCCGACGAGGCCGACTCTGCGGCCCTGGCCGAAGCCGGCCTCTGCACGTGAGCGACGGCACCGACACCCCGCGCGACGAGGGCCGGCCGACCGAGACGGACTGGCAGCGTCGGCGTCGGCTCGCCGCGGTCTTCGGCGAGGTGCTCCCCGAGACCACCCGTGACGAGCGCGACCCGGCCGCCCCGCGCGAGGATGCCGGCGAGGCCTGGCTGCGTGCCCAGGTCCCGCCGCACCACGGCGGCTCCTGAGGCGCTAGATCTGGTTGTTGCGCGCGGCCAGCAGGTCGCGGATCTCCTGGAGCAGCACGACGTCCTCGGGCGTGCCGGGCTCCGGGCTCGGGAAGAAGCGCTCCTTGGCCTTCGTGTACGGCACCACGATGAGGAAGTAGACGACGGCCGCCATGATCAGGAACGAGATGACCGCCGTGATCCAGACGCCGACGGAGACTCCGCCGGGGCTGTAGTTGGAGAAGTCGGGTGTGCCGCCTGCCTTGCCGACGAGGTCCATGATCAGGCCCACCGTCGCCGTGACCACTGCGGCGAAGGCCGCGGCCATGACGAAGGCGACGGCCAGTTCGACGAGGTTGCCGCGGAGGATGAAGTTCTTGAACCCGTTCAAGGTGGTTCTCCTGGGAGTGAGGAAGGCGTGCTTGATCGGCTCACGCTAGCGGGCGTAGGTGAAGGTCAGGAACGAGCGCACGGCCGCGTCCGCGATCTGGGGCACGTCGTCCTCGGCGGCCCCGACGACGATGAGCCGTCCCGACAGCCCGCTGGCGCCGACCTCGGCCACGGCCTGCGGGATCGCGAGCACCGGCACATCGGTGGCCACGACCCGGGCGCCCCCGCCCTGCGGGTCGGCGGCCACCAGGTCGACCCGGTCACCGACGCGCAGCAGGTCGACCATCCCGGCGTCCGGGAGCCGCACCGGGACCGCCGTCACCCCGGGATAGCCCTCGGCGAGGTCGGGGCCGACCAGGCGTACGTCGGTGACCGCCTCGCCGCGTCGCAACGGCGCCGCCAGCGTCCGGCCCACCGCGTCCACGGCGAGGTCGTCGGGCACCGACCCCGGGTCGAAGGCCGTCTCGGTCAGGTCGTCGCCGGCGAGCACCACCCCGGCCGGCAGGTCGTGCGCGGCCACCAGCACCGGGACACGTGCGGGCGCGGGAGCGGTCGCCGCCTGGATCCCGCTGACCACCGCGACGGCGGCGAGGACGGCCGCGAGCAACCGGCGGCGGCGCAGGACGGCGCGGCGTACCGGACGCAGGAGCCGGGTCAGGCGGTCTCGCGGTGAGGACATGACCCCGACGCTAGGAGCAATCGGCGCCGCGCGGGTGCGCCCTCCACAGGGTCTCGAGGAGCTCGACCGACGGGGGAGCTCGACCGACGGGGTCAGTCCTTCGAGGTGGAGGTGCTGCTGGCCGCGGCGGCCGGCTTGCTGTCGCTCTTGGCCGGGGCCTTCTCGGCAGCGGGCTTCTCCGTCGAGGAGGTGGCCCCGTCGGCCGGGAGCGTCGCGGACGAGCCTGAGCGGCTGTCGGTGCGGTAGAAGCCGGAGCCCTTGAAGACGACGCCGACGGCGTTGAAGATCTTGCGGAGGCGACCGCTGCACGCCGGGCACTCGGTGAGAGTGTCGTCGGAGAAGCTCTGGAACTGCTCGAAGGTGTGGCCGCACTCGGTGCAGGCGTACTGGTACGTGGGCACGTTTCAGATCCTCGATGACTCGCGGGCGGGTCTGCGTGAGAGGCGTTGGCACTCGCCTCTGACGACTGCCAACTGTACGGCACAATGACAACCACCATGACCGACCCGTCCACCGCTCCACGCCCCAGCCAGCCCGGTCCCGCGTCCGACGAGCGCAGCTGGTGGCAGGCCTTCCGGGACTGGCCGCGTGCCTCGCGGGTGCTGACGTACGTCGTGGTCGGCCTCGTCCTGGTGCTCGTGGCGGCCCTGGTCACCGGGGCCGTGCTCGTGCGCCGGCCGTTCCCGCAGACCACCGGCGAGGCCGAGCTGCCCGGTCTCGGCGGCGATGTGCGGGTGGTGCGCGACGAGCACGGCATCCCGCAGCTGTACGGCGACTCCGTGGACGACCTGATGCGGGCCCAGGGCTACGTCCACGCCCAGGAGCGCTTCTACGAGATGGACGTGCGTCGACACGCGACCGCCGGCCGGCTCGCGGAGATGTTCGGCACCACGGCCCTCGAGAGCGACAAGTTCGTGCGCACGATGGGCTGGCGCCAGGTGGCCGAGCAGGAGCTCGCGCTGGTCAAGCCCGAGACCCGCGCCGCGCTCGAGGCGTACGCCGACGGGGTCAACGCCTACCTCGACGACCACTCGCCGAGCGAGATCTCGGTGGCCTACACCGTGCTCAACGCCGGGGGCCTGGACTACCGCCCGGAGGACTGGACCGCGGTCGACTCCCTCTCCTGGCTCAAGGCGATGGCGTGGGACCTGCGCGGCAACATGACCGACGAGATCGACCGGGTGCTCGCGCTGGCCGACCACACCAGCGCCGAGGTGGCGGAGCTCTACCCGGCGTACCCCTTCGACGAGCACGCGCCGATCGTGGCGCAGGGCGCCGTCGTCGACGGCGTCTTCGAGCAGGACGCGACGACCGGGGCGACCCGCAACCCGCAGCGCCCGGCGTACACCGCGGACCAGCGGCAGACGCTGGCGCGGCTGCGCGACGGCCTCGACCGGATGCCCACGATGCTCGGCAGCGGCGACGGGATCGGCAGCAACAGCTGGGTGGTCGACGGGGAGCACTCGGCCACCGGTGCGCCGCTGCTGGCCAACGACCCGCACCTGGCCGCCACGCTGCCGGGCGTCTGGATGCAGATGGGCCTGCACTGCAACACCGTGTCCGAGGCGTGCCCGCTGGACGTCGCCGGGTTCACCTTCTCCGGGGTCCCCGGCGTGGTGATCGGGCACAACGCAGACATCGCCTGGGGGTTCACCAACCTCGGCCCCGACGTCAGCGACCTCTACCTCGAGCGCACCGTGGGCGACGACCGGTGGCGCTACGACGGCAAGGTGCGCCCGCTGCGCATCCGCACCGAGACGATCAAGGTGCGCGGGCACGACGACGTCACCCTGACCGTGCGGTCCACCCGCCACGGTCCGCTGCTCTCGGACGTCTCCGACGACCTCGAGGAGGTGGGGGAGGAGGCGCCCGTCGATCCTCCGGTGGACCGCGGCGACGGCTTCGCGGTCGCGCTCGAGTGGACCGCGCTGCACCCGGCCCCGACCGCCGACGCGATCCTCGAGCTCGACACCGCCACCGACTGGAGGTCGTTCCGGGCCGCGGCGTCCTCGTTCACCGTGCCGTCGCAGAACCTCGTCTACGCCGACCGGGCGGGCCACATCGGCTACCAGGCGCCGGGGCGGATCCCGATCCGCAAGTCCGGCAACGACGGGCTGCTGCCGGCCGCGGGCTGGCGACCCGAGAACGACTGGACGGGTGACCACATCCCCTTCGACGGGCTGCCCAACCTGCTCGACCCCGAGGAGGGGTTCATCGTGACGGCCAACCAGGCCGTCACCGGACGTGACTACCCCTACCACCTCACCGACGACTGGGACCGTGGCTACCGCTCCGAGCGGATCCGGGACCTGGTCACGCAGGAGGGCGAGCTGTCCGTCGACGAGATGCTCGACCTCCAGCTCGACGACCAGAACCCGATGGCCTCGACGCTCACGCCGTACCTCCTCGACCTGCACCTGCCGCGCGGCTACTTCTCGGACGGCCAGGAGCTGCTCCGGGACTGGGACTTCGGGCAGCCCGCCGACAGCGCCGCGGCCGCCTACTACAACGTCGTGTGGAGCAACGTGCTCGCGCTGACCTTCCACGACGAGCTCGACGAGGACGTGTGGCCCGACGGCGGGGACCGCTGGTACGCCGTGATGGAGCGGCTGCTGCGCAGCCCGTCCGACGCGTGGTGGGACGACACGAGCACCGAGGACCAGGTGGAGACCCGCGACGACATCCTCGGTCGGGCGATGATCGCGGCCCGCGACGAGCTCACCCGGCGGGAGGCCCTGGACCCGGACGACTGGAGCTGGGGGCACCTGCACCGGCTGGACCTGCACAACCAGACGCTCGGCGAGTCCGGGGTCGGCGTGGTCGAGTGGCTGGTCAACCGCGGCAGCTGGGAGCTCGGGGGCGGCAGCTCGACCGTCGATGCGACGTCGTGGGACGCCTCCGAGGGCTACGAGGTCACCAGCGCCCCGTCGATGCGGATGGTCGTGTCGCTCGGCGACCTCGACCAGTCCCGCTGGATCAACCTGACCGGCGTCTCCGGACACCCGTTCAACAGCCACTACACCGACCAGACGGACCTCTGGGCCACGGGCGAGACCCTGCCGTGGGCGTTCAGCGAGTCCGCGGTCGAGGACGCCGGCCGCGACACCCTCACGCTCACCCCGGGCGGTTGAGGGGCTCGCGCTAGAAGGCGCCGCGAAACCGGGTGATCCCGCTCGGGGTCGCCGCGGCCAGCACCCGGCGGTCGTGCGGCTCGACGGGTACGTCGAGGCCCACCTCGTCGTCGAAGAGCAGCACGCAGGTGAACGTCCCCACCGGCACCCGGCCCAGCGCCCGGTCGTAGGACCCGCCGCCGCGGCCGAGCCGCAGCCCGTCGGGGGAGACCGCGAGGCCCGGGAGCAGCACCACGTCCGCGGTGGCGAGCGCGTCCACGCCGAGGGTCGGACCCGCCGGCTCGAGCAGCCCGAGGCGGGCCGTGCGCAGCTCGTCACTGCCCCGGTAGGTGCCCCAGTCCAGGTCGCCGTCGGGGAGCAGCACCGGGAGGATCACCCGCTTGCCCGCCTCGAGCAGCCCGTCCAGCAGCGCCCCGGTGCCGGGCTCGCCGGCCATCGAGACGTACGCCGCCACGGTGGCGGCCCGGCGTACCTCCGGGGCGGCGAGCAGGTGCGCCGCGCACGCGCGCGCCGCGACCCCGAGCTCGGCGAGCGGGCGCCGATGGCGTGCGGTGAGGAGCTGGTCACGCAGCGCGAGCTTGGCCGTGGAGGCCCCGCGGGGGGACGGCCCGGAGTCCGGCGGCTGGGGCATTTGCGGGGTCACCACCCGGCAAGCCTACGATCGGTTCATGGGTAGTGCAGGATTGAACAGAGCGCGCGACAAGATGGCGGCCGCCGGAGTGGACGAGGTCGCGATCGAGACCTTCGCGCACTACTTCCGGCTGCTCGAGCACGGCGAGACCGGCATGATCCCCGAGGCCTCGATCGAGCCGATCGACATGGAGTCGCTGGCGGACGTGGAGGTCTCCGAGGAGGCCGCCACCGAGGCCATCCGCAAGACCGCCGTGATCAAGCTCAACGGCGGGCTCGGCACCTCGATGGGCATGGACCGCGCGAAGTCGCTGCTGTGCGTGCGGCGCGGGCTGTCCTTCCTCGACATCATCGCGCGCCAGGTGCTGCACCTGCGCAAGCACTACGACGCCCCGCTGCCGCTGATCTTCATGAACAGCTTCCGCACCTCCGGCGACACGATGGCCGCGCTCGCTCGCTACGCGGACCTCCCCGTCGCGGGGCTGCCCCTGGAGTTCCTGCAGAACAAGGAGCCCAAGCTGCTGGTCAAGGACCTCTCGCCGGTGAGCTGGCCCAAGGACCCGGACCTCGAGTGGTGTCCGCCCGGTCACGGCGACCTCTACACCGCCCTGCGTGGGACCGGCCTGCTGGACCGGCTGATCGAGGCCGGCTACGAGCGGGTCTTCGTCTCCAACTCCGACAACCTCGGAGCGGTCCCCGACGCCCGGGTCGCGGGCTGGTTCGCCACCTCCGGTGCGCCGTTCGCGATCGAGGCCGTGCGGCGTACGCCCTCGGACCGCAAGGGCGGCCACTTCGCGCGCCGCAGGATCGACGGCCGGCTGGTGCTGCGCGAGACCGCGCAGACCCTCGAGCGGGACCAGGAGGCGCTGGCCGACCTCGAGCGGCACAAGTTCTGCTCCACCAACAACCTGTGGTTCGACCTCGCGGCGATGAAGCGGGCGCTCGACGTACGCCAGGGCATCCTCGGGCTGCCGCTGATCCGCAACGTCAAGCACGTCGATCCCGGCGACCCGAGGACCCCCGAGGTGATCCAGGTCGAGACGGCCATGGGTGCCGCGATCGAGGTGTTCGAGGACTCGCGGCTGATCGAGGTGGGCCGCGACCGGTTCGTGCCGGTGAAGACCACCAACGACCTGCTGGTGCTGCGCTCGGACGTCTACGACATGAAGGGCGACTTCGTGCTCGACCAGGTGGCGAGCGAGCTGCCCTACGTCGAGCTCGACAGCGACTACTACAAGCTGGTCGGGGAGTTCGACAAGCGGTTCCCCGAAGGGGCTCCGTCGCTGAAGAAGGCCTCGTCGCTGCGGGTCGAGGGCGACTGGACCTTCGGTCGTGGCGTCCAGGTCGTCGGTGACGTCGAGCTCGAGGCGACCTCCGCGAAGCGCGTCGACGCCGACACCGTCCTGTCGTCCGGACCCTCGGATGGCTGACGAGCTGACGTCCGTCGAGGAGCACCTCGAGCGCATCCTGGCCGCCATCGCGCCGCTGCCGGACTTCCCGCAGCCGCTGATGGAGGCGCTCGACCTGGCGATCGCCGAGGACGTCGTCTCGCCGATCCCGCTGCCGTCCTTCGACAACTCCGCCATGGACGGGTACGCCGTCTGCCAGCGCGACGTCGCGGGCGCGAGCGAGGAGTCACCGGTGCACCTGCCGGTGGTCGGTGAGATCGGCGCCGGCCAGGCCCAGCTGCTCGCGATGTCACCGGGGACGGCCGTCAAGATCATGACCGGGGCCCCGGTGCCCGCCGGCGCCGACACCGTCGTGCCCTACGAGTGGACCGACCGGGGCGTGGCCCAGGTGCGGATCGCCCGGGCGCCCGTCGAGGGCCAGCACGTGCGCCGCGCCGGTGAGGACGTCGCCGAGGGCGATCTGCTGGTCGAGCACGGCACCGTCCTCGGGCCGCGCCACCTCGGCCTGCTGGCCTCGGTCGGTCGAGCCACGGTCCGGTCCCGTCCGCGGCCGCGGGTGGTGATCCTCTCGACCGGGTCCGAGCTGCGCGATCCCGGGACGTCGCTGGGCCACGACTCGATCTACGACGGCAACTCCTACCTCCTGGCCGCGGCCGCCCGTCGTGCCGGCGCGATCGCCTACCGGGTCGGGATCGTGCCCGACGAGCCGCGGGCCTTCCTCGACGCGCTCAGCGACCAGCTCGTCCGCGCCGACATCGTCGTCACCAGCGGCGGGGTGTCGCAGGGCGACTTCGACGTCGTCAAGGAGGCGCTGCTGCCGCTGGGCACGGTGTGGTTCGGTGGGGTCGCCATGCAGCCCGGCAAGCCGCAGGGCTTCGGCCTGGTCGGCGAGGACGAGACCCCGATCTTCACGCTGCCCGGCAACCCGGTGTCGTCGTACATCTCCTTCGAGACGTTCGTCCTGCCGGCGATCCGCAAGCTGATGGGCAAGGCGCCGTACTCCCGGCCGAGCACCCGCGCCCGCCTCACCCACGGCATCTCCTCGCCCGAGGGGCGGCGCCAGTTCGTGCGCGGGGAGTACGCCCGCGACGGCGGTGGCCCGTACGTCGCGCCCGTCGGCGGGCACGGCTCGCACCTGATCGGCGACCTGGCGTCGTCGAACGCGTTGATCATCGTGCCCGAGGACGTCACCTCGGTGCCTGCGGGCGAGCAGGTGCAGGTGCTGCCGCTCGACGAAGACTTCTGATGCGATCCACTGGTCCGCTTCACTGGTTGATTCACACGGGGAGTTCTGATGGGTGACCGACTCACGCACGTCGACGATGCCGGCGCGGCCCGGATGGTCGACGTGTCCGGCAAGGACGTCACCGCGCGCACCGCCTCGGCGTCGGGCCGGGTGCTGGTCTCGCCCGAGGTGATCGGGCTGCTGCGCGGCGCCGGCGTCCCCAAGGGCGACACCCTCGCGGTGGCCCGCCTCGCCGGGATCATGGGCGCCAAGCAGACGCCCTCGCTGATCCCGCTGTGCCACCCGCTGGCGTTGTCGTCGGTGACCGTCGAGCTGGCCGTCACCGACTCCTCGGTCGACATCCTCGCCACCGTCCGCACCACCGACCGGACGGGCGTGGAGATGGAGGCGCTGACGGCCGTGTCGGTCGCGGCGCTCACCGTCGTCGACATGGTCAAGGCCGTCGACAAGGCGACCGTCATCACCGACATCCGGGTCGAGACCAAGAGCGGTGGCAAGTCCGGCGACTGGGTCCGGGGGAGCGCGTCGTGAGCCTGCGCGCCGAGGTCGTGGTGGCCTCCAACCGGGCCGCGGCCGGCGTCTACGCCGACGAGACCGGTCCACTGATCGTCGAGTTCCTCCAGGGGCTCGGGTTCGTGGTCTCCCAGCCGGTGGTCGTCCCCGACGGCGACCCCGTGGGTGCGGCGATCGCCGAGGCCGCCGCGGGAGGCGCCCGGTGCGTGCTCACGACCGGCGGCACCGGCCTGACGCCCACCGACCTCACCCCCGAGGTCACCCGGGCGCTGCTGGACCGCGAGGTCCCCGGCATCGCCGAGGCGATCCGCGCCGCCGGTGTCGCCGCCGGCGTGCCGACCGCGGTGCTCTCACGGGGGCTCGCGGGCGTGGTCGGCTCCTGCCTGGTGGTCAACCTGCCCGGCTCGCGCGGCGGCGTGAAGGACGGGCTGGCGGTGCTGGAGCCGATCCTCGTCCACGCCGTGGAGCAGGTCGTGGGGAGCGATCATTGAGCGTGTGGCCGGTCTGGCTGTCGACCGGTGAGATCACGCTTCGGCCGCTGACCTTCCGCGACCGCAAGGCCTGGCGGGCCTCCCGCCAGCGCAACGCGGCCTGGCTCAGGCCCTGGGACGCGACGGTGCCGCCGGGCGCCGACGCCCGCCCCTCGTCGTACGCCTCCCTGGTCTGGCGGCTGAACCGGCAGGCACGCGCCGGGACCACGATGCCGTTCGCGGTCGAGGTGGCGGGGGAGTTCGCCGGGCAGGTGACGGTCAACAACGTCGTGCGCGGCTCGGCGCAGTTCGCGTCCGTGGGCTACTGGCTCGATCGCCGGTTCGCCGGGCACGGGGTGATGCCGCGGGCGGTGGCCCTGGTCATCGACCACTGCTTCTTCACCGCGGGCCTGCACCGCATCGAGATCGCGATCCGGCCGGAGAACTCCAACTCGCTGCGCGTGGTCGAGAAGCTCGGCCTGCGCGAGATCGGCTACGCCCCCAGGTTCCTGCACATCGACGGCGCCTGGCGCGACCACCGGATCTATGCGGTCACGGTCGAGGAGTGCCCGTCGGGGATGCTGGAGCGCCTCGGGGGCTGAGGCTCTGCGCCGGACGTCATACGAAGTGGCGGTGGGGGCGCACTGTTCGTATGACGTCTCGCGGGACGTCATACGTGGTGGTCGTAGGGGCGCACGCAACGTATGACGTCCCTGGGACTGGGAATCCCATCAGTCACACCAGTCATTTTGCGACACACCTATGGACATCCGACTCGCGCTCGGCTAACGAACCTAACCTCTGAACCGTGGACCTGAGCGCTTTCATCTTCGTCGCCCTTGCTGTGGCCTGGGCTGTCTATCTCGTCCCCAAGGCCCTCAAGCACCATGACGATGTGGTCCGCAGCCGATCCGTCGACCGCTTCTCGCACACGATGCGGGTCCTGGCGCGCCGGGAGCCGGTCAACCGTCGCAACGCCCGCCTCGTCGTGACCCCCGGTCGGCCGGCCTCGGCCCCGGTGGTCACCGCCAAGGGTGCGGAGCCGACGCCGGCCCGTGCCGCCGCCGCGCCCGCGCCGGTACGCCGTGAGGCCGCCCACGGGGCCGCCCGTCGTCGCCGCAACGTCCTGGCCGTGATCCTGCTGGCCAACCTGGTCGTGCTGGGTGTCGCCGCCTTCGGCGTCATCGGCTGGGCCTGGACCGCCGTTCCCGGCGGACTCCTCGTCGCCTGGCTGGTCGCCTGCCGCCTGATGGTCAAGCAGGAGCGCGCTGCAGGGACGGCGTCGGTCCGACCGCCCGTCGCGGTCGAGCCCGAGCAGACGGTCGCCGAGCCCGCTGAGGAGCCGGACGGGGTCTCCGCCGACACCTCCACGATGGCGGCCGTGGCCGTCCCGGTCACGGTCGACCCCACCATCGACCCCACCCTGTGGGACCCGGTGCCGGTCACCCTCCCGACGTACGTCACCAAGCCGGCCGCCACCCGCCGCACGGTGCGCACCATCGCCCTCGACGACTCCGGCGTGTGGACCTCGGGCCGCACCGAGGCAGACAGCCAGATCGCCCGTGAGGCCCACGCCGCCGACCGGGAAGCTCGCGAGTCCCTCAAGCGGAGCGGTGACGACCACCGCGCCGTGGGTTCCTGACCTGCCCCCTGGTTGGATCCCCGGTTGACCGGGGAATCCTGATGTTCTCGGCCGAAGCATCGCCTGAGAACATCAGGAACTGCCTGAGAAGTCCGACCTGGACGGACGGTGAGTGCACCCGTCAGCGGATGCGATCGCCCCCATTCGGGTCGGCTCCCAGGGGTCCGAGAGTCGATTGGGATCTGCCCGCAGTCGGGTGCTAACGTTTCCCACCGCGTCGCAGGACGCACTGGGGCTGTGGCGCAGTTGGTAGCGCGTCTCGTTCGCAATGAGAAGGTCAGGGGTTCGAATCCCCTCAGCTCCACCGACCGATGAGCCGCCGTCCTCATGATGAGGACGGCGGCTCCTCTGCTGTTCGAGGGTTCCGGCGTGGCCCGCTGTGGCCTTCGCCGGTGCTCAGCGGCGCTCCGGGGTGCTGGTCGGCTCGTCAGCGCTGGGAGCACGGCCTCATGCAGAGATGGTGCACCCAGGAATTCGCCCCAGGCTGACTGCCGTCGAGGTCTCTCGTGCCTCATGATCGATCCGTGGACGCATCGGAACCGGAATCCTCGCGCCGTCGGGGATCGCGAGGTCCGGCGCGCCGTTGGATGCGGGCTCGCCCCGCCGACGTCATCGATGTATTCGTCTATGTGGTCGTCCTCAACATCGCGATCGAGTACGTCCCGTCAGTCATCAGCGAAGGCTTCACGCTGTCCCTGCTGACGGCGTTGCTGCTCAAGGTCGCCCTGGAAGTGGTGATCCTGGTCAAGAGCCGCATCATCGGCGGCCTGCGTGCCGCGAACACACGGCTGGCGAAGGCGGCGATGGCCATCGGGTTGTGGGTGTTCGCCGCGGGTAGCAAGTTCGTCGTGCTCACCCTGATCGACCTCACCTTCGGTGACGCCGTGAGCCTCGGTGGGTTCATCCAGGTGACGTTGCTGATCGTTGCGCTGCTGATCTCGAGGGCCGCAGTCAGAAGACTTCTCGGTGAGGATGGGTCGGACGGCTGAGCGCGCCGGGCGACCCGTCGCGTGCATGCCGCCTCAGCGCCTGTTGAGGTGCGCGATGGTGCCGTGCAGCCGCCAGAACATCGACGGCGGCAGTGGCGTGCCGAGCGCTGCGGCCTCCAGATAGCTCAGGTGAACGCACCATCCATCCCGGTACGACCCCGCGAGGTCACCGAGCGCGCTGTGGCTCAGCTGGAGGTCGGTGACGCCGTCCGACCCATGGAGTTCAAGGGCGACTTTCGATTCTGGTTCATCGGGGAAGTGCCAGGTGAAGTCGAGCCTGCTCGGCTCGGCGTACGTCATGACGGTTGACCGGCAGCAGTAGTTGCCGCCGTGGTTGACCACGAACTCGGACTCAGCCCCGACCGCACCGTTGACCAGCTCGCCGAGCCACTGACGGAGCAGGTCGGCATCGGTGATGCACTGCCAGACCCGAGCACGTGGGACTTCGATACGCCACGTGAGGCAGACGTTGATCGATTCATCGATCTGCAGCAATGGCACAACGGGGAGTCTATGGGGGGCCACGCGCCGGAAACGTCCGCTCGTAGCCGCGATCCGCGCTGCCATGCCGATGGAGCGGGAGTCGGCCCATGGTCGGGACATGCTGTCTGGGCCTGACTGAGTGGGTCGGTTAGGTACCTTGACGGTTACGTAACCGATTTGGTACGAACGTGCCATGGAAGCTGCGCTCAGGGCTCTCGCGGACGACAGCCGACGGACAATGCTGGAGACCTTGGCGGACGGCCCGGCAACCGCGGGTGAACTGGCAGCGCTGCTGCCGATCGCCCGCCCGGGCGTCTCGCGGCACCTGCGCGTGCTGCGGGAAGCGGGACTGGTCGAGGTTCGCCAAGAAGCGCAACGACGGGTCTACAGTCTCCGCCCGCAGCCGCTCGGCGAGATCGACGACTGGCTGAGTCGATACCTGACGCTGTGGGAACAGCGGCTGGATGCCCTGCACACCGAGATAGCACGCGGCAAGCGTGAGCGAAGGAGCACCCGATGACCACCGACACACCTGGCAGCGTGCGCATTCTGGGCACGCTGCGAGCAGCGGACGACAAGGGCTTCGTACGTCTTGAAGACCGGTTCCACACCGATGTCGACGACCTGTGGTCAGCCCTCACCGATCCTCGCCGTCTCGCCCGCTGGCTCGGCGAGGTGGAAGGTGATCTGCGCCAGGGCGGCGAGTTCAGCGCACGCTACTTTGCCAGCGGATGGGAAGGCACCTGTCGGGTGGAAGTGTGCGAGCCCCCACGGCGGCTGCTGATTCAGACCACGTCCCCAGACGAACCGGACGGCGTCATCGAGGCGACGCTCACCGCCGACGGCGACCACACCATCCTGGTCATCGAGGACCGCGGCTTGCCCCTGGAGCAGATCGCCGCCTACGGGGCAGGAGACCAGGTCCACGTCGAAGATCTCGCCGCCTACCTCGCCGGCGGTGAACGCTGCGACGCGCGGGCACGGTGGCAAGAGCTCCACCCCGCCTATCAACAGCTGGCCGCCGACATCTCCTAGCACGACCGCAGTTCATCTGCACCCGTCCGATGCGATCGATGGTGCCGTCTCCGTCCTCTCAAGCGTTGATGTCCGAGGGGTGCGTCGCCAGCGGAGTGACCGCGATGTCCATGTACGGGAAGAGCGGCAGCCCGGACAGCAGGTCGTGCAGCTCGTCGTTGCCGGCGACGTCGAAGATCGAGAAGTTGGAGTACTCACCCACGATCCGCCAGAGGTGCGGCCACTTGCCCGAGCGCTGCAGCTCCTGGCTGTACGCCTTCTCGCGGGCGACGACCTCAGCGCGTACGTCGGGCTCGAGGTCGAGCGGGATGCGCACGTCCATCCGCACGTGGAAGAGCATGAGTGAGTCTCCTTCGGTCGAGGTCGCGGTCTCAGGCCGGGTCGAGCACGAAGTCGTAGTCGATCGTGGCGCCGGTGCCGTCGGCGCTGGGCTTCGGGTCGAGGATCAGCTCCGGCTTCACGGCCGAGGCGATGTCGTCGTCGTTGTGCTCGTCCCCGGGGAAGTACAGCTGGGCGGTGAGCAGCTCGTGCCCGGGCGCCGACACCTTCACGTGCAGGTGCGCCGGACGCCACGCGTGCCAGCCGGCGGCGGCGATCAGCTTGCCGCAGGAGCCGTCGGTCGGGATCTGGTACGGCGCCGGCTGCATCGTGGTGATCTCGAAGGTGCCGTCGGCGTCCGCCGTGAAGGAACCGCGCAGGTTCCACTCCGCGATGCCGGGGGCGAACTGCGAATAGAAGCCGTCGTCGTCGGCGTGCCAGAGCTCGACCTTGGCGCCGGCCAGCGCGGAGCCGTCGGTCGAGGTGACCTTGCCGGTCCAGACGAGGGGGGTGCCCTTCTCGTCCTCACGCATGGGGACAGTGCCCCTGGCCCCCTGCTCGGGGGCGTTCGGCACGTAGTACGGGCCCTCGATCGACCCCTTGTTGCCCTCGCGGTGCTCGGTGTTGACGTCCTCGACGGCGTGCTCGATCCACACGTCGAGGAAGAGCGGCCACTCGCCGTCCTGGCCGACCTGGATCAGCCACGCCTTCAGGGCGTTGTACTCGTCGTAGGTGACCTTGTGCCTGCGGATGGTGTCGTGGATCGAGCCGAGCACCTCGCGGGCGAGGGTGTCGACCCGCTCCTTCGGGGTGTCGGCGACGGCGGCGTACGGCGACTTGTCGGTCTGGAACCGCTGGGTGGCGGACGCCCCCGAGGCGGCCGCGGTGGCGGTGGTGTCGGACATGACGGTTCTCTCCTTGCGTGGTGGGGCTTGGGTGGGATCAGTCGGTGCGATAGCGCTGGAGCTTGTCGGGATCGATCTCGATACCGAGACCAGCCCCGGGACGGATCGTGAGCTCGCCGCCCCGGATCTCGAGCGGCTCGGTGAGCAGGTCGTCGCTCATGTCGAGGAAGTTCGACAGCTCGCCGGCCCGGCGGGAGGTGAGCTCGTACGCCGCGCCGAAGGCGACGGTGCACAGGGAGCCGAGCTGGCCGTCGATCTGGTTGCCCATCACGACCTCCAGGCCGAGGCCCTCGGCGAGGTGGTGGACCCGGCGGCTCTGGGTGAAGCCGGTGCGCGCGGTCTTGATGCTGACGGCGGTCGCCGAGCCGCCGAGGACCTCGCGGGTGACGTCCGCCGGCGTCGGCACCGACTCGTCGGCGATGAACGGGACGTCGAGCTGCTGGACCAGCCAGCGGCGGCCGAGCACGTCATCGGCGGGGCAGAGCTCCTCGGCGAAGGTGAGTCCGAGGTCGGCCATCTCCCTCATGGCCCGGGCGGACTCGGAGGCCGACCAGCCCCGGTTGCCGTCGACGTACAGCTCGATGCCGTCGCCGAGTCCTTCCCGCAGGGCGCGGACGACCGCGGTGTCGAGGGAGTACGGCCGGCGCCCCACCTTCACCTTGAACGTGGTGATGCCGTAGGTGTCGCGCATCCGCTCGGCCTCGGCCACCATCGCGGCGGGGTCGTCGAAGCCCAGCATGTGGGAGACCCGCATCCGGTCGGTGTAGCCGCCGAGCAGCTCGGTGACCTGGAAGCCGAGCGTCTGGCCCATCGCGTCCCAGATCGCCATGTCGAGGCCGGACTTGGCGACCGGGTTGCCCACGGTGCGGTTGAGCCTGGCCTGGATCTGCTCGCGTTCCATCAGGCTGAGCCCGATGACGGCGGGCGCGAAGAGCTTCTCGATGACGGTGATGACGCCGACCTGGGTCTCGCCGTAGGTGAACGGCCGCGGCGGCGCCTCGGCGACGCCCACGACACCGTCGTCGGTGTGCACGCGGACCAGCACGTGCTCGGCGACGTGCACCTCGCCGCTGGCGAACTTCAGCGGCTTGACGTAGGGGATGGCGAACGGGATCGCCTCCACGTGGGTGATCTTCATCGGCTGACCTCGCGGGGCGGGGTGGACACGGCAGGGGAGTCGGCGAACAGGCCGGCCGCGTCGAGCGAGGCCAGCACGGTCCGGACGAGGGGGGAAGGGGGCCCGGCGCGCCAGGCGAGGGCGAGCTCGACGGTCGCGGCGTCCACGACGTCGCGGAAGACCACGCCGGCCAGGGGGACGGCGCGGACGGAGGCGGGCACGAGTGCGACACCGAGGCCGGCGGCGATCAGGGCGAGGAGTACGGCGGTCCCGGGTGCCTCGTGCTCCTGGTGCGGGGCGAACCCCGCCTCCCTGCAGCTGCGCAGGACGGCCTCGTTGACCGCGGAGTGGGCGTCGGCGTACAGCACGAAGTCCTCGGTGCGCAGGTCGGTCATGGCCACCACCGGTTCGGTGGCCAGGCGGTGGTCGGCCGGGACGGCCAGGACCAGCGGCTCGATCTCGATCGTGCGCGTGGTGAGCTCGTCACCCGACGTGGGCGGCCTCAGCACGCCCAGGTCGAGGCTGCCCTCGCGCAGCCCGGCCGACTGGACAGGTGTGAGCAGGTCGGCGTGGATCTCCAGGGCGACACCGGGCAGGTCCCGCTTGACCGTGCGCGCGATGCGGGGGAGCTGCGTGAAGGCCGCCGTCCCCGTGAAGGCGATCCGGACCAGCCCGAGCCGCCCGTCGGCGATCCGCTGGACGCCGCGGACGCTGTCCTCCACAGCACCCAGGATGCGCTGGGCCTCCTCGTACAGGAACTCGCCGGCCGGGGTCAGGCTGACCTGGCGCGTGGTGCGGGTGAAGAGCGGGGCGCCGAGCTCGTTCTCGAGCTGGCGGATCGACTGGGAGAGCGCCGGCTGGGCCATGTGCAGCCGCTCCGCTGCGCGGCCGAAGTGGCACGTCTCCGCCACCGCGGCGAAGTAGCGCAGGTGCCGCAGCTCCATGGCCGTTCTCCGTCTCGTCAGGGGGTGATGTGGCGGGGGTCACCGCCGATTGATCCACGGTACGTACGGGTATTGATCGAGCACAAGGTCGAGTTTTGGGCGGATTGATTGGTGTGAACGATCAATGCCCGGTGGGCCTGGCCGGGCGCCGGACGGCTACGCACGGGATAGTCCGTGACGTTGAGCAGGTCGACGCGCCGGAGTCACCTGCTTTGTGTCACGGACTATCCGAAGCGCTGGCCCTCATGCCACGACGGGCGCCGCGGTCCCGGCGAGGACCTCGTCGAGGGTGACCCCCGGGGCCAGCTCGACCAGGTGGAAGGAGCCGTCGGCCACGTCGAGGACGGCCAGGTCGGTGATGACCCGCTGGACCACGGCGCGGCCGGTGAGGGGCAGGTCGCACTCCGCGACCAGCTTGGGGCCGCCCTTCTTGGTCAGGTGGTCCATCAGCACGATCACGCGGCCGGCGCCGCTGACCAGGTCCATCGCGCCGCCCATGCCCTTGACCATGGCGCCGGGGACCATCCAGTTGGCGAGGTCGCCGGTCGCCGACACCTGCATGCCGCCGAGGACGGCGGCGTCGATGTGCCCGCCGCGGATCATCGCGAAGCTCAGCGGGGAGTCGAAGTACGACGCGCCCGGCAGCACCGTGACGGTCTGCTTGCCGGCGTTGATGAGGTCGGGGTCCACCTCGTCGTCGTACGGGAACGGGCCGACCCCCAGGACGCCGTTCTCGGCGTGCAGGGTGACCGTCGAGCCCTCCGGGAGGTGGGCGGGGATCAGCGTCGGCAGGCCGATGCCGAGGTTGACGTACTCGCCGTCCTGCAGCTCGAGCGCGGCCCGGGCCGCCATCTGGTCGCGGGTCCAGCTCATGTCAGTTCGCCCTCTCTCGGGTCGTGCGCTTCTCGATGTCCTTGCGTGCCGCCTGCTCGGGGGTGAGCTCCACGACCCGCTGGACGAACACCCCGGGCAGGTGGACCTCGTCCGGGCCGATCTCGCCGACCTCGACGACCTTCTCCGCCTCCACGATGGTGAGGCGGCCGGCCATCGCGGCGGCCGGGTTGAAGTTGCGGGCCGAGGCGTGGAAGACGCAGTTGCCGGCCCGGTCCACGACGGCCGCGCGGACGAGCGCGACATCGGTGACGATCGACTCCTCGAGCACCATCTCCCTGCCGTGGAAGGAGCGCACCTCCTTGGGCGGCGAGGCCAGCGCGACCGTCCCGTCCGGGTGGTAGCGCCACGGGAGGCCGCCCTCGGCGACCGGCGTGCCGACCCCGGTCGGGGTGAAGAATGCGCCGATCCCGGCGCCACCGGCGCGCAGCCGCTCGGCCAGCGTGCCCTGGGGGGTGAGTTCGACGGTCAGCTCGCCGGCGAGGTACTGCCGGCCGAACTCCTTGTTCTCCCCGACGTACGACGCGATGACCCTGCTGATCCGCCCCCGCTCCAGGAGCAGGCCGAGCCCCGCGCCGTCCACGCCGCAGTTGTTGGAGACGACGGTGAGGTCTTCGGCGCCCTGCTCGAGCAGGGCCCCGATGAGGAACCAGGGGATGCCGACGAGGCCGAAACCGCCCACCGCGAGGCTGGCCCCGCTGGGGATGTCGGCGACGGCGTCGGCCGCGGAGGCGACCACCTTGTCGAGGCTCATGCGTGGTCCTCCCGGGTGAGGTGCTCGATGATCGCGGGGGTGATGACCCTCGGCTGCTGGGCGTTGGCGAGCTTCGCGAGCGCCTCGGCCTGCGCGTCCCACATGGCGTACGTCGAGCCGAGCGAGCTGGACAGTACGACGACCGGGGCGTCCTCCGGGCCGGACACGACGTGATGGACCTCGACGGCGCTCATCGCACGGCCTCGAAGACCGCGGCCAGGCCCTGGCCGCCGCCGATGCACATCGTCTCCAGGCCGTAGCGGCTGCCGCGGCGCTGCATCTCGTGCGCCATCGTGGCCAGGATCCGGGCACCGGTGGCGCCGACCGGGTGACCGAGCGAGATGCCCGAGCCGTTGGGGTTGAGCCGCTCGTCGGTGGGGTCGACCTTCCACTCGCGCAGGCAGGCGAGCGCCTGGGCGGCAAAGGCCTCGTTGAGCTCGATGACGTCGAGGTCCTCCATCGTGAGGCCAGCCCGGCCGAGGGCGGCCGCGGTGGCCGGGACCGGGCCGATGCCCATCACCTCGGGTCCGACGCCGGCGACCGCCCACGACCGGAGCGCGAGCACCGGACGCAACCCGCGGCGCTCGGCCTCGTCACGGGTGGTCACGACACACATCGCGGCGCCGTCGTTCTGGCCGCTGGCATTGCCGGCCGTGACGGTCGACTCGGCGTCGATCTTCAGACGCACCGGTCGCAGGGCGGCGAGGTCCGCCACGGTGGTGCCGGGGCGGGGGTGCTCGTCCCGGTCGACCACGACGTCCGGCTTGCCGCGCCGGCCCGGCACGGTCACCGGGACCAGCTCGTCGGCGAACCGGCCCGCCTCGTGGGCGTCGACGGCGCGCTGCTGGGAGCGCACCGCGAGCTGGTCCTGCTCCTCACGCGAGATGGCGTACTCCCGGCGCAGGTTCTCGGCCGTCTCCAGCATGCCGCCCGGCACCGGGTGGAACTGTCCGCCCGCGGTCTCCCGGGCGCGGTCGAGCCGGTCCACGAGGTGGACGCCTCCGGCGCGCACGCCCGTGCGCAGCCCGAGGGCGTAGTGCTCGACGTTGGACATCGACTCCGCGCCTCCGGCGACCACGACCGTGGCGGCGCCCGTCGCGACCTGGCCCGCGGCGTACAGCACGGCCTGGAGGCCGGACCCGCAGCGGCGGTCGATCTGGATCCCGGGGACACCCGTGCCGAGACCTGCGTCGAGTGCCGCGATGCGGCCGATCGCGGGCGACTCGCCGTTGGCGTAGCACTGCCCGAGGATGACGTCGTCGACCTCGCCCTCCTGCAGGCCGGTACGCCGGACCAGCTCGGCCAGCGTCAGGGACGCCAGGTCGACCGCGCTGAGGGAGGAGAGCGCGCCCCCGAACCGGCCGACGGGGGTGCGGATCGGCTCACAGATCACGACGTCATTCATGAGGTCGACGTTAGCCGCGACGATCGATATTGAGAAGTATCCATTTCGCTTCGACTGAGACTCTGAGAGTCTTGATTCATGGAGCTCCGTCACCTGCGCTACTTCCGCGCCGTCGCCGAGGAACGCCACTTCGGCCGCGCCGCCGTCCGGCTGCACATGGCCCAGCCGCCGCTCTCCCAGCAGATCCGACAGCTCGAGAGCGAGCTCGGCGTCACGCTGCTGCGCCGGTCCACCCGCAAGGTCGAGCTCACACCGGCCGGCGAGACCTACCTCGCGCGGGTCCGCCAGATCCTGGCGGCCGTGGACGCGGCGGGGGAGGAGGCCCACCGGGTCGACGCCGGTCTCGAGGGCCGGCTCGTCATCGGCTGTGTCGGCTCGGCGACCTACAGCCTGCTGCCGGCCCTCGCCCGCGCGCTGCGCGAGGAGCTGCCCGGCATCGACTTCACCTTCCGCGGCGAGATGCTCGTGCCCGACCTGGCCGATGCCTTGCGTGCCGGTGACATCGATCTCGCCCTGCTGCGCCCGCCGCTCGACGACACGGGCCTGACCGTGCGGCACCTGCGCCGCGAGCGGCTGCTCGTCGCGCTGCCGGACGGCCACCGGCTCGCGTCGCGGGAGCGGATCCGGCTGGTCGACCTGCGCGAGGAGGAGTTCATCGTGCACTCCGGGGGCAACCGTTCGGTGATGTACGACCTGGTCATCACCCTGTGCCGCGGGGTCGGCTTCGACCCCCGGGTGCGTCACGAGGTGGCGGAGACCTCGACGCTGGTCACCTTCGTGGCAGCCGGCCTCGGCGTCGCGCTGGTGCCGGAGCCGGTCGCCGAGCTCGGGGTGGCGGGCGCGACGTACCGACCGCTCACGGCCCGAGGCGCCCGGATCGACCTCGCGGCCGGGACACGCGCCGACGACGACGGGGCCGCACTCGCGCGGACCCTCGCTGTCCTCGAGCGCCAGGTCGCGGGTCGGGGCCCGCGCTCCTCACCGCGTCAGTAGCAGCAGGAGCACGGCCGTCACGACCGCGGAGAGCACCAGGGACCCGAGACAGCCGAGCCGGTTGCTGAAGAACAAGAACATGGGGACCTCCTGCTGATCGCTGCAGCGACGGGCGGCTGCGTCAGCGCTCACCGTGCCCGGCCCGGCATCAGGCCATGCGACCCGGACGGGTGAGGACCCGTGAGTCCGGTCACCCGGGCCCGCCTGTCGCCGGCCGGCGCCGTCACCGCTGTGGCAGCATCGCGGCCATGTGGGAGGCGGCGTTCTGGGGCTTCGTGGGCGGTTTCGCGCTGCTGCTGGGCGCCATGGCCGGGATCTGGATCCCGACCAGCCGGCGCTTCGTCGGACTGATCATGGCGTTCGGCACGGGCGTGCTGTTCAGCGCGGTGGCGTTCGAGCTGACCACCGAGGCCTACGACCGTTCGGGCGCCGACGCCGTCGTGATCGGCCTGCTCGCCGGGTCGCTGGCCTTCTTCGCCGGGGACTGGCTGATCGACAGGCGCGGCGGACACCGCCGCAAGAGCCCGAACGGCTCTCCGGCGGATGCCGGCCCGATGGCCCTGGTGCTCGGCGCCCTGCTCGACGGCATCCCCGAGTCCGCCGCGATCGGTCTCAGCCTGGTGGGCGGCGGCTCCGTGGGCGTCGCGGTCGTCGCGGCGGTCTTCCTGTCCAACATCCCCGAGTCGCTGTCCGCCTCCACCGGGATGCGCAAGGACGGGCGCTCGGTCGGCTACGTGCTCGGTCTGTGGGGCGCCGTCCTGGTCGCCTCCACGATCGCCGCAGCCCTCGGCTTCGGCCTGCTCGGCTCCGCGCCGGTCATCGTCATCGCCGTCACCCAGGCCTTCGCGGCGGGCGCGATCCTGACCATGCTCGCGGACACGATGGTCCCCGAGGCCGTCGAGCACGCGGGCGCCCTCGTCGGCCTGGTCACCGCGGTCGGCTTCACCTGCGCGTTCCTGCTGTCGATGGCTGCCTGAGCCGGGGGCCGCCCCGGAGGGCAGTTGGCTCCGCATCACGGCCGGCAGCCCGCCAGCGGCGCGAACTGCCCTCGGCTACGGCCGCTGGAGCGTTCGCGAGGAGAGGATCCGGTCGACCTCGATCCGGATCGCGACGCGCGCCGGGTTCTCCCGCGGCGTGCGGTAGCGGGCGGCGTACTGCTCCTCGGCCCGTCGCACCGACGCCGCGTCGGAGACCACGTGCCCGGTGCCCTCGAGCGTCGACCAGCGGGCGCCGTCGACCTGGCAGGCGGCGACGGGCGCCGGCGCCTCGAGGTTGCGCGCCTTGCGCGAGGACTGCGAGGTGATCACCCAGGCGCACCGCTCCTCGAGGTCGAGCGCCACCCCGACGGGTACGACGTGCGGCCGGCCGTCGGCGCGGACGGTCGCCAGCGTGCACAGGTGCCGCTCGGTCCAGAAGGCCAGCAGGTCGGGCGGAAAGCGGTCCCAGTCGGGAAGCCATGAGGTCACGGCTCATCGTGGCACCACGGGAGCGGGTTGCGTCCGGCGGCTACCTTCGCAGCATGCCCACGCTCCCCCTCCCGCGCGCCGTCGCCGCCGGCATCGACACGGCGCTGGACCGCACGGTCGCCCCCGGCTACACCCGGGTCGGCTACGCCATCCGCCGGCACCTGCCGACCTGGCCCGCCGACCCGGCCCCCGGCTCGATGCAGGGGAAGGTCGTCGCCGTCACGGGTGCGACCTCCGGCCTCGGCCTGGCCACCGCGGAGGGTGTCCTGCGCCTCGGCGCCGCGCTGCGGATGGTCGTGCGCGACGTGGACAAGGCCGAAGGCGTACGCCGTGACCTGCTCGCCCGCGTGCCCGGTGCGCAGATCGAGATCGACCGCTGCGACGTGGGCGACCTGGACGACGTGAGCCGCTTCGTGGCGGACCTCGACCTCGAGCACCTCGACGTCCTGGTCCACAACGCCGGCGCGATGCCGCCGCAGCGCACCGAGTCCGCCCAGGGCCACGAGCTGACCATGTCGCTGCACGTGCTCGGGCCGATCCTGATGACCGAGCTCCTGCGGCCGAAGCTGACCGGCGCGCGGGTCCTGCTGGTCACCTCCGGCGGGATGTACAGCCAGCGGCTGCGCGACGACGACCCGGAGTACCTCGTCGGCGACTACTCGCCGACCACCGCCTACGCCCGCAGCAAGCGCGCGCAGGTCGAGCTGCTGCCCGTGCTCGAGAACCGCTGGGCCGGTGACGGGATCTCGGTGCACGCCACCCACCCGGGCTGGGCCGACACCCCCGGGGTCGTCGACTCGCTGCCGAGGTTCCACCGGGTGACCGGGCCGTTGCTGCGCGACGCCGAGGGCGGTGCGGACACCACGGTCTGGCTGGCCGCGACCGACCCGGTGCCGACCGGCGGCCGGCTCTGGCACGACCGCCGGCCGCGGCCGTTCCACCTGCTGCGGCGCACCCGCACCGGCGCGGTCGAGCGGGACCGGGTGTGGGACTGGGTCGAGGCCCAGCTCGCGCTCGGGGCTGACTCCTCGGCCGGGTAGCCCGAAGGGGGTCAGGCCCTGGCCCGGACGGGTGGCAGGTTGTCCGATCTGCCTGCGCAGGAGGGCGCCGGCTCCTAGGCTGTCGCACCCCCCATCCCCGTCCCCCCGCGGAGACCCCCGTGCGCCCAGCAGCCGTCCGCTCCCTCGTCGCCTCCGCGATCCTCGCCCTCACCGCTGCCGCGCTCACGTCGGCACCCACGGCGACGGCGACTCCGACCACCGGCCCGGGGAACGGTCCGGCCGCCACGGCGGCCCGGGTGGGCGCGCCGCCCCTGCGGATCGGCACCTACAACATCCGGGCCGGGGTGAGCCTGGGCGACTTCAAGACCGCCGTCACCGCGTTCAAGCAGACGGTCGCCCCCGACGTCGCGGGCCTGCAGGAGATCGGGTCCAACGAACGCAACAAGTTCCTCGTCGCCGACACCGACTGGGGCTACTACCGGCCCCCGCAGCTCCAGCAGAACCCCGTCATCTGGCGGCGCGACGTCTTCGACTTCGTCGGTGCCCGAGGCTTCATGATCGCGGAGAAGCGAGACCTCAACGGCGAGCACTCCGGCGACGAGGCCAAGGGCGACTCCTACGCGACCGTCGTGCGCCTGGTGCAACGGGCCAGCGGGGAGCAGATCTCGTTCATCAACGTCCACCTCGTCCGCGGCGCCGTGAAGGGCGGGCGCCCCGCTCCGGGCAAGCCCAACCTGTTCAAGCTCTTCACCGACCAGGTGAGCGGGACCGTCGCGGCGATCAAGGAGGAGCGGGCGATCAGCGACCGCGTCTACGTCCTCGGCGACTTCAACGTCGGCTACAAGGCAGACGCGAAGTGGAGGAACAGGCTGCTGCCGTACAAGAAGTTCGGGCGGATCGGGCTCACCTCGATGTGGAAGGGAAGCCCGCTGCTGAAGAAGTCGTACGGCACCCACAACGACGCGCTGATCGACCAGGTGTGGAACACCGAGGGCTCGACGTCCGAGTCCATCGTCACGAGCATCAAGCAGTCCGACCACTCGCCGGCCCTCGCGACGTACACGCTGCCGTTGCCGGACCCGGGCTACACCCCGGCGCTCGGCACGGTGGGCATCAAGGGCATCACCGGGAGCAACCTGGAGAACAACGGGCCCTCCAAGATCCCGACCCTGTTCGTCGAGCTCGAGGGCGACCTGGCCCACGGCTACGTCGACGTCGAGATCCAGGAGATGAACGCCCAGCAGGGCTACGACCACGACTTCGTGGTCGACACCTCGGGCCTCTACGACAACGACCTGAGCAGCAACGTGATCGCCATCGACATCGTGGGCGACAAGGCGGTCGAGGGCGACGAGACCTTCCTGGTGCGGCTGGTGCACCCGGTGAACACCACGGTCCTGCCGGGGCAGGGCGAGGTCCTCGTGACGATCGCCGACAACGACTGACGCGCCCAAGGCCGCCGCCCTGGATCCGCCCTAGATCCAGCGCTCGAACCAGATCCGGTCCAGCCACTCGGAGTGCGTCAGCAGACCGTCGGTCCAGATCGGCCAGAACCACGCGAAGTTGAGGAGCACCAGCACGAAGAACGCCCCCGCCACGATCACGCCGGCCGTACGGCGGGGGCTGGGCGCGGTCGAGGGCCCGATCAGCTTGCCCATCGCCAGGGTGAGCGCCAGCACGATGAACGGCAGCGTGATCACGGCGTAGAAGATGAAGATCGGCCGGTTGTCGTACTGCAGCCAGGGCAGCCAGGTCGACGCCGTGCCCACGATGGTCAGCCCGAAGCGCCAGTCCCGGGCCCCGAGCCACATCACCCCGGCGTACAGCAACGCCACGATCCCGCTCCACCACAGCATCGGCGTGCCGAGCAGCAGGACCTGGCGCAGGCAGTCGCTGCCGGGGGGCGCGTCGCAGCCCTGCGTGCCGGGCTTGATGTCGACGTCGGCCTCGACGCCCACGGGGCGGTTGAGCAGCAGCCAGCCCGACGGCTTCGAGGCGTACGTGTGGGTGCTGTCGTTGAGGAAGTGGGTGTGGAACACGTAGACGTCGCGGTGGTAGTGCCACAGCGACTGCAGTGACTGGGTGACCTCGCCCAGCCCGTCGGCGTCCTTCTGGTCGCGGGTCGGCCAGTCCTTGCCGCCGGCGTAGTGCGTGTACTGCGAGGCCGACAGGTGGTTCTCGTACTCCTGCGCGTGCATCAGCCAGCCGGTCCAGGTGGCGACGTAGACGACGAACGCGACCAGGACGAGGTGCACGAACGCCGGGATCCCGTCGACGACGGCCGACTTGAGGATCGGCCAGCGGACGCCGAAGGAGCGCCGGGCACCCGCGCTCCACAGCCAGGAGAGGACACCGAACGCCGCGAGCGGGTAGATCGCCTCCCACTTGCTGCCGACGGCGAGCCCCCACGAGACGCCGCCGAGTAGGAGCCAGGGGCGGAACAGCAGGCCGCGCACCGGACCCCATGAGCGCGGGTCGGTGATCGGGTCCGGGGCGAGGCGGGCGAGCCGGGCGCGGTACCAGTCGCGGTCGTTGACCAGGCAGGCCACGCCGCAGAGCAGGAAGAACGCCACGAAGATGTCGAGCAGCGCCAGCCGCGAGAGCACCAGCTGAAGGCCGTCGAGGCTGAGCAGCAGCCCGGCCACACAGCCCAGTGCCGTGGAGCCGGTGAGCCGGCGGGCCAGCCGGCACATGACCAGCACCATCAGCGACCCGACGACCGCCGCCGAGACCCGCCAGCCGAACGGGTCCATGCCGAAGGCCTTCTCGCCGAGCGCGATCAGCCACTTGCCCACCTCGGGGTGGACGATCATCGACGGGTTGTCCTTCCAGATCCCCGTCACGGTGCCGTCGAGGATCTGGTCGTTGGCGTTGCCGGTGTACTCCTTGACGTAGCCGAAGTGCAGCAGCGACCACGCGTCCTTGGCGTAGTAGGTCTCGTCGAACGAGAAGGCGTGCGGCGTCCCGAGGTGCCAGAGCCGTAGGAACAGGGCGAACACCGCGATGCCGATGGACGCCGACCAGCTCACGAACGGGTCCTCGAGCCGCCGGCGGGCGCTCGCGCGGACCTGTGCGGTGGGTACGACGCGCCCCTGCGCGGTGCGGGAGAGACCGACGGTCCGCTCGGCCGATGTCTCGGGGGGCGCGGCACTCGTCACGGTCGCAGACTCTACGTGCCCGCCCCCGGGGCCGGACGGCAAAGGGGATGGGGCAAAACCCTGCGGGGGAGCCCGTCCCGCGCGTAGTCTCGAGGCCCTCGGAACGACGGCGTGGCCAACTCATCCCCCGTGCTGACCACGCCGCTCCCTGTCACACTCGGAGACAGACATGCGCGTTTGCAGAGCCCACTTGCTTGTCCTGGCCCTCATGGCGGCCCTCGTCGCCAGCACCGCCGCACCGGTCCCGGCCGAGGCCCGCGAAGTGGCCGGTCCGCACACCGCGGCGTCTGCCTGGGACGTCCCGGTGCGCGTCGGGACCTACAACATCCGGGCCGGCACGAGCTACGACGACTTCACGGCGGGTGCCGACGAGTTCAAGCAGCGCGTCGACGTGGCCGGGTTGCAGGAGATCGGCCGGAACGACAAGAACCGGTACCTCCTCGCGGACTGGACCTGGGGCTACTACCGTCCCGAGGAGCTGCAGCAGAACCCCGTCATCTGGGACACGTCCGTCTTCCGGATGATCGACGCCAGGGGAGCCCTGCTCGCGAAGGGCCGGGAGGTGGGCGACGAGAAGCCGTCGGGCAACGAGGTCCGCAAGGACTCCTACGCCACCGTCGTCCGGCTCCAGCACCTGCTGACCGGGGAGCTGGTCTCGATCATCAACGTGCACCTGGTCTCCGGGGCGGTCAGGGGTGGCCTCCCGTGGCCCGACCGCCCCCTGCTCTTCGCGATGTACAAGGAGCAGGTCGCCAGCCTGGCCGAAGTCGAGGAGACCGAGAGCAGCTGGGGTCGCGTCTTCGTCGTGGGTGACTTCAACGCCGGCTACAAGGCCGACCGCAAGCAGCACCTCAAGCGGTTGCCCTATGCGACCCTGACCCGGCTCGGCCGGGTCTCGATGTGGCGCGACTACGACGTGGAGCACGGCGGCACGCACCGCGACGCCTACATCGACCAGGTGTGGTCGGCCGAGCCCGTCGACGACGCCGAGGTCGCCTACGACATCAAGCACTCCGACCACTACCCGGCGATCGCGACCTACAGCCTGTCCGTCCTCCCCGAATGATCCGGCCGCACCGGCTGACATGATCGGGGCGTGACTTCCCAGCCCGGCGTGCTCGTCCTCGCCGCGACCCCGATCGGCCGCGTGGCCGACGCGCCGCCACGGCTCGCCGAGGAGCTGGCGACCGCCGACGTGGTCGCCGCCGAGGACACCCGCCGTCTCAAGCGGCTCACCGGCGAGCTCGGTGTGACCGTGACCGGTCGCGTCGTGTCCTACTTCGAGGGCAACGAGTCCGCTCGCACGCCCGTGCTGCTCGAGGCCCTGCTCGCGGGCGACCGGGTCCTGCTCGTGACCGACGCCGGGATGCCCAGCGTGTCCGACCCCGGCTACCGACTGGTCGCCGCCGCGGTCGAGGCCGACATCCTCGTGACCGCCGTACCCGGTCCCTCCGCCGTGCTGACCGCGCTCGCGGTCTCCGGGCTGCCCGTGGACCGGTTCTGCTTCGAGGGCTTCCTGCCGCGCAAGGCCGGCGAGCGGTCCCGTCGCCTGGGGGCCCTGGCCGCCGAGGAGCGGACGATGGTCTTCTTCGAGGCCCCGCACCGCACCGAGGTCGCGCTCGCGGCGATGGCCGACGCGTTCGGCGCCGACCGGCGCGCCGCGGTCTGCCGCGAGCTGACCAAGACCCACGAAGAGGTACGCCGCGGCACGCTGGCCGAGCTCGTCGCCTGGGCCGCCGAGGGGATCCGGGGCGAGGTCACCATCGTGGTCGAGGGGGCGAGCCCGGGCCCCGGTATCGCGGGCGACCCCGACAGCCTGCGGGCGGCCGTCGCCGACCTGGAGGCCGAGGGCGTCACCCGCAAGGACGCGATCGTCGAGGTTGCCAAGCGCGCGGGCGTTCCCAAGCGCGAGGTCTACAACCTGGTGCACGGCTCATGAGCCGCGGCGAGCGCGTCACGTCGTACACCCACGAGGGGCTGAGCTTCGACGTCCTCGACGAGGGGCCGCTCGACGGCGCGCCCGTCGTCCTGCTCCACGGGTTCCCCGAGCGCAACACGACCTGGCGCCACGTCGCGCCGCTGCTGCACGCGCAGGGGCTGCGGACCTTCGCGCCGGACCAGCGCGGTTACTCGCCCGGGGCCCGGCCGAGGCGGCGGCGCGACTACCGGCTGCCGCACCTCGTCGGCGATGTCGCGGCCCTGCTCGAGCGGATCGGCGGCCCGGTCCACCTCGTGGGCCACGACTGGGGCGCGGTCGTCGGGTGGGCGGTGGCCGCGCAGCGGCCCGAGCTGCTGCGCACGTGGACGGCCGTCTCGGTGCCGCACCCGATGGCGTTCCTGCGCGCCGGGCTGACCTCGAGCCAGGGGCTCCGGTCCTGGTACATCGGCTTCTTCCAGCTGCCGCGGCTCGCGGAGCGCTCCGCGAGCCGCCCGGGTGGGCGCTTCGAGCAGGGGCTGCTCCGCTCGGGCATGACCGCGGAGGAGGTGGCGCGGTTCCGCGACGAGATGGTCGACGACGGGGCGCTGCCGGGGGCGCTCGGGTGGTACCGCGCGATCCCGCTGGTCGACCTCAGGGAGTCCCGCTTCCGGGTCACCGTGCCCACCACGTTGGTGTGGAGCGACCGCGACACCGCCGTGGCCCGCCGCGGGGCCGAGCGCACCGACCGGTTCGTGGACGCGCCGTACGAGCTCGAGGTCCTCCAGGGCGTGACGCACTGGATCCCGACCCAGGCGCCGGACCTGCTGGCCGACGCGATCCTGAGGCGGGTCACCACCGAGGTCCCGGCAGACGTCCCGGAAGGCGCCCCGGAGGTGCAGCCATGAGCGAGCGACCCACCCGCGTCCGTGCGGCGACCGAGGAGAAGACCGGCGGCCGCCGCGACCGCGAGCGCCCGCCGGCACCCGAACCGCTGCCGCACCCCGTCGTCGACAACCACTGCCACCTCGACATCGCCGACGGCGAGGACTGGTTCTCCACCGACGAGGCGCTGGCCGCGGCCACCGCGGTCGGGGTCACCCGGATCGTCCAGATCGGCTGCGACCTGCCCGGGGCACGCTGGGCGGTCGAGGCCGCCGCGTCGTACGACGCCCTGGTCGCCGGCGTCGCGCTGCACCCCAACGAGGCGCCGCGTCAGGCGGCCGCCGGCACCCTCGACGAGGCGATGGCCGAGATCGAGGCGCTCGCGCAGGCCCACGACAAGGTGCGCGCGGTGGGGGAGACCGGCCTCGACCACTTCCGCACCGGCGAGGACGGCCGGGCCGCGCAGGTCGAGTCGTTCCGCCGCCACATCGACCTCGCCAAGCGCCTGGACAAGACCCTGGTGATCCACGACCGCGACGCCCACGACGAGGTGCTGGCCGTCCTCGACGAGGAGGGCGCCCCCGAGCGCTGGGTGATGCACTGCTTCTCCGGCGACGACGCCTTCGCGCGCCGGTGCCTGGACCGCGGCGCGCACCTCAGCTTCGCCGGGACCGTCACCTTCAAGAACGCCCAGCCGTTGCGCGACGCCCTCGCGATCACTCCCCGGGACCGGATCCTGGTCGAGACCGACGCCCCCTTCCTCACCCCGACGCCGTACCGTGGGCGCCCCAACGCGTCGTACCTCGTGCCCGTCACGATGCGCATCATGGCGGAGGTCCGGGGCGAGGACCTGGGCGAGCTCTGCGCGGCCGTGGACGCCAACACCGAGGTGGCTTTCGGGGGCTCCTGGTAGTCCTTTCGGGTGGTCGAGGGGGCCCGTTTGACACCGAGACACCCGTCACGTTATCCCCCGATTGGGGGACGAGGAGTTTGCAGGGGGCCGTCCTGTCGTTATCGTCTTGTGACTGATGGCCGGGATCGGGATCGATCTGACCAGTGCTGGAGGCCGCCACGCATCTGTGGCAGCTCCGTAGCAGAACCCCCCGCGAGCACCACCCCACCCACCGTGGAGTAGTGCGCGCTCAAGCGCTGGCACCCGAGAACCGGGGAGTACGACGTTCGGAGAATCGTGCCCAGCGATGAGCACAACAGCCAAGAGCAGAGCACCTTTGCTCGACTGACCAAGAGCCGCCCCCTGATGGTCGCCCTCGCGACCCTGGTGGTTCTCGCCGTAGCAGGCACGACCCTCGGGTATGCCTCCATGAGCAAGTCCGTGACCCTGTCCCTCGACGGCAAGTCCGAGCAGGTGACCGCCATGGGCGGGACCGTCGGCGAGATCCTCGACGCCCAGGGCATCGACGTCGGCGACCACGACAAGGTCGCTCCCAGCCTCGATGAGGAGGTCACCGACGGCAGCCGGATCACGGTCCGCTTCGGTCGGCCCCTCGAGCTCAGCGTCGACGGCGCCGAGCAGACCTACTGGGTGACCTCCACGAAGGTGGCCTCCGCCCTCGGTGAGATCGGCCGCCGCTTCGCCGGTGCCGACCTGTCCACCAGCCGCGGTGGCGCCATCGACCGCGAGGGCCTCAAGCTCGAGGTCGTCACCCCCAAGACCCTCACCGTCAAGCTCGGTGACAAGAAGGCCGTCAAGCGCGAGGTCACCGCCCTGACCGTCGAGGACGCCCTCGACGAGCTCGGCGTCAAGGTCGACAAGCAGGACCAGACCCGGCCCGCGCCCCGCCACGAGCTCGAGGACGGCGACACGCTGGTCTTCACCGACATCCGCATCGTGAAGAAGCGGGTCAACGGCGAGGCGATCGACTTCGGCACGATCGAGCGGAACGACGGCTCGCTGTACGAAGGCGACACCGAGGTCGCCCGCCAGGGCACCGAGGGCCTGCGCAACGTGACCTACCGGCTGACCTTCCGCAACGGCAAGCTGGCCGTGACCAAGGTGCTCAGCGCCAAGGTGACCCGCCAGCCGGTCGACCAGATCGTCAAGGTCGGCACGAAGTCCGAGCCGGCGCCTGCGCCCACCACCAACTACGCCAGCGGCGGAACCGTGTGGGACTCGCTCGCGCAGTGCGAGTCGGGCGGCAACTGGGCCATCAACACCGGCAACGGCTACTACGGCGGCCTGCAGTTCAACGTCGGCACCTGGCAGTCGTACGGCGGCTCCGGCCTGCCGAGCGAGAACAGCCGCGAGACGCAGATCGCCATCGCCACCAAGGTGCGGGACGCGTCGGGTGGCTACGGCGCCTGGCCCGCCTGTGCCGCGTCGCTGGGATTGCCGACCTGATCCACGGCGCCACTACGCTGGCACGCATGTCTGACACCTCCGCCGGCCCGAGGCTTCTCGGGCCGGCGGACGTGCGTCAGCTCGCCGCCGAGCTCGACCTGCGTCCCAGCAAGCAACGTGGCCAGAACTTCGTCATCGACGCCAACACGGTCCGCCGGATCGTGCGGGAGGCGGCGGTGACGGCCGACGACGTCGTCATCGAGGTCGGGCCCGGCCTCGGCTCGCTCACCCTGGCGCTCCTCGAGGCCGCTGGTCGGGTGGTCGCGATCGAGGTCGACCCGCGGCTGGCGGATCGCCTGCCCGCCACCATCGCGGCGTACGCCCCCGCCCGGGCCGACCGCTGCGAGGTGGTCCTCGGCGACGCCATGCGGATCGAGGCCGTGCCCGGTCCGCCGCCGACCGTGCTGGTCGCGAACCTGCCCTACAACGTCTCGGTGCCCGTGCTGCTGCACATGCTCACCCTGCTGCCCTCGCTGGAGCGCGGCCTGGTGATGGTGCAGGCCGAGGTCGCCGACCGGCTCGCGGCCCCGCCCGGGTCCAAGGTCTACGGCGTCCCCTCGGTCAAGGCCGCCTGGTTCGCCGACGTACGCCGGGCCGGCTCGATCGGCCGCAACGTCTTCTGGCCCGCCCCGAACGTCGACTCCGGCCTGGTCGCCTGGACCCGCCGCGAGCCCCCCGTCACGACCGCGACCCGCCAGGAGGTGTTCGCGGTGGTCGACGCCGCGTTCGCCCAGCGCCGCAAGGCCCTGCGCGGGGCGCTGCGCACGCTCGCCGGCTCCTCCGAGGCCGCGGTCGCGGCCCTCGAGCACGCCGGTATCGACCCGATGGCCCGCGGCGAGTCGCTCGACGTCACGCAGTTCGCCCGGATCGCCGAAGGGCTGGCCTCGTGAGCGCCGGGATGCGGCAGTCGCCGTTCTCCACGACCGTCCGGGCGCCCGCCAAGATCAACCTGCACCTCGGGGTCGGGGCGCCCCGGCCCGACGGCTTCCACCCGCTGCTCACCGTCTACCAGGCGATCGGGCTCTACGACGACCTCACGGCCGGTGATGCCAACACCTGGCGGCTCGGGCTGAGCGTGGCCGACTACATCGACGCGAGCCACCTGCCCGTGGACGGCGACAACATCGTCGACCGGGCGGCCGACCTGCTCGCGGCGCACCACGGCTTCGCCCGGCTCGCCGACGTGCAGATCACCAAGGCGATCCCGGTCGCGGGAGGCCTGGCGGGCGGCTCGGCCGACGCGGCCGCGGCCCTGGTCGCGCTCGACCGGCTCTGGGGCGCCGAGACCTCCGACGACGACCTGCTCGCGCTCGCGGCCCAGCTGGGGAGCGACGTGCCGTTCGCGCTCGTGGGCGGCAGTGCGCTGGGCACCGGTCGCGGCGAGATCGTCACCCCGGTCACCGACGAGGGCACCTGGTGGTGGGTGGTGGTGCCGTCGTCCGAGGGCCTGTCGACCCCCGCGGTCTACCGCCACTTCGACCGGCTCTTCCCGGACGCCCCCGCCACCCCGCCGGACGCCGGGCTGCTGATCGCGGCCCTCGAGTCCCGGGACCCGGTGATCCTGGCCCGGGTGCTGCACAACGACCTCCAGCCCGCGGCGTTCGACCTGCGCCCCGACCTCGAGGCGCTCATCGCCCGCGGCGAGGCCGCCGGTGCGCTGCGCGGGCTGGTCACCGGCTCCGGTCCGACCTGCGTCTTCCTGTGCGAGTCCGCGGACCACGCCCGTGAGGTGGCGGGCGCCCTCAGCGAACCGGCCGACGACGGTGCGCTGCCCGTCGTACTGGTGGCCAATGGTCCGGTCGCCGGTGCCCACGTGGTGGAGTACGCCTGATGGCAAACCTCCTGAACCTCGAACGCGTCTCCAAGTCGTACGGCGTGCGCCCCCTGCTCACCGACGTCTCCCTCGGCATCGGCGAGGGAGACCGGATCGGCATCGTCGGGCGCAACGGCGACGGCAAGACCACCCTGCTCGAGGTGATGACCGGGCTCGAGGAGCCCGACACCGGTCGCGTGTCGAAGACGCGGGGCCTGCATTTCGGCTACCTCCACCAGGGCGACGAGCTGGTCGACACCCACAGCGTCCGTGAGGCGGTGCTGGGCGGCATGTCCGACCACGAGTGGGCCGCCGACTTCCGCAGCCGGGAGATCGTGGAGGAGCTGCTCGCGGGCGTCGCGCTCGACCGGGCGGTCATCGGACTCTCCGGTGGCGAGCGGCGCCGCTGCTCGCTGGCCGCCCTGCTGCTCGGCGACCACGACCTGATCGTCCTGGACGAGCCGACCAACCACCTCGACGTCGAGGCGGTGGCCTGGCTGGCAGACCACCTCAAGAACCGGCCCTCCGCGATGGTCGTCGTCACCCACGACCGCTGGTTCCTCGACGAGGTGTGCCAGTGGACCTGGGAGGTGCACGACGGCGTCGTGGACGCCTACGAGGGCGGGTACGCCTCGTTCGTGCTGGCCAAGGCCGAGCGCTCGCGGCAGGCCTCAGCCTCGGAGACCCGACGCCAGAACCTCGCCCGCAAGGAGCTCGCCTGGCTGCGCCGGGGCGCGCCCGCGCGGACCGCGAAGCCCAAGTTCCGCATCGACGCGGCCAACGCCCTCATCGAGGACGTGCCCCCGCCGCGCGACCGGATGGAGCTGCAGAAGTTCGCCACCCAGCGGCTCGGCAAGGACGTCCTCGACGTCGAGGACGTCGACCTCAAGCGCGGCGAGCGCACCCTGCTCACGCACGCGACCTGGCGGCTGGGCCCCGGGGACCGGGTCGGGCTCGTGGGCGTGAACGGCGCCGGCAAGACGTCGGTGCTGTCCATGCTCGCCGGTGACCTGGCGCCGTCGGCGGGCCGGGTCAAGCACGGCCGCACGATCGCGATGAAGCACCTGACCCAGCAGCTCGACGAGCTCGACCCGAACGCCCGGGTGCTGCCGATGGTCGAGTCGTTCCGCCGCGTGGTCAAGACCTCGGACGGCGAGATCACCGCGACCTCGATGCTCGAGCGGTTCGGATTCACCGGCGACCGGCTGACCGCGCGCATCGGCGAGCTCTCCGGTGGCGAGCGGCGCCGGTTCCAGCTGCTGATGCTGCTGCTCACCGAGCCCAACGTGCTGCTCCTCGACGAGCCCACCAACGACCTCGACATCGACACCCTCAACGTCCTCGAGGACTTCCTCGACAGCTGGCCGGGCACGCTCGTCGTCGTCTCGCACGACCGCTATTTCCTGGAGCGGGTCACCGACTCGGTCTGGGCGCTGCTCGGCGACGGCCAGATCTCGATGCTGCCCCGCGGCGTCGACGAGTACCTCGAACGTCGTCACGCTGCCCTCGCCGAGGCGGCGCCAAGTTCCCCCGCCAACGCGCCGAGTCGGCGTGAAGTTCCCGCGGATGAGGCCCGAGGCGGCGTGAAGTCCCCCTCGAAGGCCAAGTCCGGTAGCGCGGAGGAGCGCACTGCCCGCAAGGCGGTCGCCCGGATCGACAAGCGACTGGCGAAGATCACCGAGCGCGAGGCGGTGCTGAACGCCGAGGTGCTCGAGCAGGCGCAGGACTACGAGAAGCTCGCCGTCATCAGCGCCGAGCTCAGTGACCTGGCGGCCGAGCGGGAGAAGCTCGAGCAGGAGTGGCTCGAGGCGTCGGAGCTCCTGGAGTAGGGAACTTCACGCCGCCTCGGCGGGTGGTGGGGGGAACTTCACGCCGCCTCGACGGGTGGTGGGGGGAACTTCACGCCGCCTCGGCGGGTCAGGCGAAGGGGGCGAGCAGGGTGCGCAGGAGCGCGGCGAGCTTCTTGCGCTCCTTGGGCGGCAGGTCGGCCAGCAGGTGGGACTCGGCGGCGAGCAGCGCCTCGAAGGCGTCGTCGACGGCCGTCTTGCCCTCGGCGGTGAGCCGCACGATGACGCCGCGCCGGTCGTCGGGATCGGGGTAGCGCTCCACGAACCCGCGCGCCGCGAGCCGGTCCACGCGGTTGGTCATGGTGCCGCTGGTCACCAGCGTCTCGCGCAGCAGCCTGCCGGGGGAGAGCTCGTACGGCGTACCGGCCCGGCGCAGCGCGGCGAGGACGTCGAACTCCCAGGACTCGATCCCGTGGGCGGAGAAGGCCTCGCGCCGGGCCAGGTCGAGGTGGCGGGCCAGCCGGGAGATCCGACTGAAGACGGCCATCGCTTCGAGGTCGAGGTCGGCGCGCTCGCGCTCCCATGCCTCGACCAGCTCGTCGACCTCGTCCCTCATGGGGCCATCATAGACGATTTCGTCGAGAATCTTGACATCGAGAGACTTTGAATTCAGGATGAATATGTCTTGATGTCAAGAGATTTCCATGGAGGAACGATGGCGCACAGCTGGGACCCGGACCGCTACCTGACCTACGCCGACGAGCGCGGGCGACCCTTCGTCGAGCTGCTCGCGCGCATCGCCGCGGACGACCCTCGCACGGTGGTCGACCTCGGCTGCGGTCCCGGCAACCTGACCCGCCTGCTCGCCGACCGGTGGCCGAGCGCGAGCGTGACCGGCCTTGACTCCAGCCCCGAGATGATCGCCAGGGCCCGCGCGGCCGACGACCGGATCGCCTTCGACGTGGCCGACCTGCGCGACTGGGCCGCGACGGGGTCCGGCGCCGAGGTCGACGTCCTCGTCTCCAACGCCACCCTCCAGTGGGTGCCCGGCCATCTCGAGCTGCTCCCCGCCCTCCTCGAGCGGGTGCGTCCCGGCGGTTGGCTGGCCTTCCAGGTCCCCGGCAACTTCGACGAGCCCAGCCACACGATCCGCCGCGACCTGGCCGACGAGGCGCCGTACGCGCCCCACACCCGCGACCTCGCCACCCCGGCGAGCCACGACCCGGCGGTCTACCTCGACGCCCTGGCCGGTCTGGGCTGCACCGTCGACGCCTGGGAGACGACCTACCTGCATGTCCTGACGGGCGAGGATCCGGTGTTCACCTGGGTCAGCGGCACGGGCGCCCGCCCAACGCTGCAGGCGCTGCCCGACGACCTCCGCGGGGACTACGAGGCAGAGTTCAAGCGGCGCCTGCGGGCGGCGTACCCGCCCCGGGCGTACGGCGTGGTGCTGCCGTTCCGCCGGATCTTCGTCGTGGCCAGGCGGGATGCGTCATGAGGATCCACCACGTGCAGGTCGCGTGCCCGCCCGGTGCTGAGGATGACGCGCGGCGGTTCTACGGCGCCGGACTCGGCATGACCGAGGTCGAGAAGCCGGCGGACCTGGCCCGGCGCGGCGGCGCCTGGTTCCGCTCGTACGACGCGGACGGCAACGTCATGGCCGAGATTCACGTGGGGGTCGAGGACCCCTTCGCGCCGGCACGCAAGGCGCACCCGGCGTTCGTGCTCGACGGTGTGGCCGAGCTGCAGGTGTTGGGTGACCGGCTGGCCGAGGCGGGGTTCGAGGTCGACTGGAGCCAGCGACTCGGCTTCCCGGGCCATGAGCGGTTCCACAGCTTCGACGGGCACGGGAATCGGGTCGAGGTGCTGGCGCCCGCCTGAGGGGCAGACAGCGGTGATCTCACGTCACCGGGTGACGTGAGATCACCGCCATCAGGCCTGGGCTGAGTCCGCGACGCGGTGGCCCCGGCGACCGTCGACACCAGAGGTGCGGCGGCCGCCGAACGGGGGTGTGGCCATCGCGCCGCGGAACTCAGAAAGAGAAGCCTATGCTCCTCCCAATTAATACCCTAGGGGGTATACGTCGCGCGCGCAAGCAATCGGGCGTGACGGTGCTCACGACCAGAGCGCGGCGACCTCGGCTGCGACGGCCGCAGCCTGGGCGTACCCAGCCCGGGCCGAGGCAACCCTGGCGGCCGGGTCGAGGACGTTCCGCCCGATCGCGGCCCTCGCCGCAGCGTCCGGGGCGATGAGCACGCGCTGCACCCCGTCCAGCTGCTGCCGGGCCGAGCGCATCGGGCCCATGGCGCGGTCCAGTGGTGTCAGTGCCACCACGCCGGCGCAGTCGCGGGCCAGGTCTGCGTTGGCCGCCGACCGGGCGCCGCCGTCGACGTAGGCGCGGCCCTCGATCGGGACCGGCGGGTAGACGCCGGGCACGGCGCAGCTCGCCGCCACCGCATCCAGCAGGGAGACGCCGTCGGAGCCGTCGAAGCAGCGCAGTCGTCCGGTCTCGGCGTCCACCGCGGTGATCACCAGCCGGCCGCCGCTCGGCCAGTCGAGCGCCGGCAGTCGGTCCCGGATCGCGTCGTACCGCCGCGCCAGGCTGGGTGTACGGCCGGCGGCGCTCCGGCGCACCGACCACTGGCCCAGCCTCCGGCCGAGCTCCTCGGCGTTGCCACGGGCCCGCAGCATTGCCCAGGCGTAGCCCAGCAGCACGGGTCCGCCCAGCCGTGCGACCGGGCCGGGAGTGGGCGGCTCCAACTGGCGCGCGTAGAGGTCGGAGAGCGGCGTGCCGTTCATGACCTGGGCGCCCACCACGGACCCGGCGGAGGTGCCGACGACCAGGTCGGCGCTGGTGAGGTCGACCCCCGCCTCGAGCAGCCCGGCCAGCAGCCCGGTCTCCCAGGCGATGCCGGTCACGCCACCGCCACCCAGCACCAGTCCCCGCCGTCCGGTCATGGCTCACCCTCCCGCAGCGAGCGTGATGATGTCGAGGGCGAGGTGACGCGATAGGTTACTGACCGGTAATGTGGTCCGTATGAGCCAGGTCCTCACCCTCTGGAAGAAGACGAGCGCGCTGCCCCAGGGCAAGCGGATCTTCTCGCTGCTGTTCGCGCAGAAGGCGCCGTACTTCGCCACGATCCGGCCGCGGTTCGTGGACATCCGGCCCAACTACGCCGAGCTGGTCATCCCCAAGCGCCGCGGCGTCCACAACCACCTCAAGACCGTGCACGCGATCGCGCTGTGCAACGGCCTCGAGGCCGCCATGGGCGCGCTGGCCGAGGCGACGATCCCGGCCGACAGGCGCTGGATCCCCAAGGGCATGGACATCAGCTACACCGCCAAGGCGACCAGCGACATCACCTGCATCGCCGAGACCGACCCCGGTCAGTGGACCGGCGACGACCCGGACCTGCCCGTGCGGGTCAGGGGAGTGCGCGACGACGGCACGGTCGTGATCGAGGGCGTCATCAAGCTCTGGGTCACCCCGAAGAAGTAGGACCCAGGAAGATCGGGTTGGTCATCGCGACCATCTGCGCCGCCGGCATGTCGTCGACGGGGCTGACCACGACGTCGTCGGGGCGGCGTACCTCTGCCCGCACGAAGGCGGCGGACGCGACGGGCACCTGGACCTCGACCGTGACCTGACCGGTGTCGTCGGCGAGCCCGCCCGCGAGGATCCCGGCCGGGCCGCGGACCTGCGCCACCGCTCCGGGAACGCCCGAGACGACCAGGCGTACGTCGACCACGTCGCCCGGCCCGGCGCCGAGGTGGTCCCCGCAGGAGACCGTGGTCTCGCCCCACGTGGCCTCGAAGGTCAGCTCGACCCCGGACGACTCGGCGATCCAGGCGTGGCCGCCCTTGACGGCCGCGACCACCGCGGCGGCCGACAGGGTCGGCAGCCGCACGATCGTCTGGGCCAGGCCCACCGCCTGGCTCTCGGTGTGGGAGTCGGAGTTGCCGACGACCGGCAGGAACCGGCCGGCGACCAGCAGCTCGTGCCAGTGCTCGACGGTCGACTGGTCGTCCCCGGTCCACGGCCCGTTCCACGCCTCGATCGCGTCGATGCCGGCGTAGTCGGAGCCGTGCCCCCAGCGGATGCTCGGGACCGGGTTGAACGGGTGGGCGGCGATCGCGATCCCGCCGAGCGCGCGCACCTGGTCGGAGAAGCGGTCCAGCTGGCCGTCCTCGGCCCGGAACCGCCAGTCGATCCACGTCATCGGCGGCAGGCCCATCGCCAGCCAGTGGCCGCTGCGCGTGGTGACCTCCTCGCCGTTGATGACCAGGAAGTCCGGGGGCGTGTGCCGGCCCCACGTGTAGGTCGCGGAGCTGGTGTTGTGGTCCGAGGAGCCGATGAAGTCGAGCCCGGCCTCGCGCGCGGCCCGGACCAGCTGGGGCTGGGTGCGCTTGCCGTCGGAGTGGACGGTGTGCAGGTGCAGGTCGCCGCGGTACCAGCCCGGCCCCTTGCCGGGCACGGCCTGCGGGGCCGGCTCGGGGACGAACTTGGGGCCCCTCTTCCCGAAGTGCAGCGTGACGATCACCTTCCACGGCGTCCCGGGCGGGGTGATCAGGTAGGGCCCGAGCAGGATGGCCCACCGGCCGGGAGTGATCGGGCCGGCGAGGTAGCCGGGCGTCGCCCGGGTCCGGCTGATCCGGAAGCTGCGGCGAGCCCCGCCGGACCAGCCGCGGAAGCCCTTGGCGTTGCCCAGTCCGTGGCCGGACGGGTCGAAGATGCCGATGTCGACCACGTTGTAGCTGATGCCCAGACCGGTGTCGGTCGGCTCGTAGTCGTACTCGACCTCGATCGCGGTGACCCCGCGCGGCACCTTGAACGGCTGGTAGTGCCAGTCGGCGGTGTCGGGCGAGGTGAACTCGCCGGTGAAGACCTTGCGCCGCGTCTCGCCCGCGACGGCGGGCTCGAAGGTGGCCAGGGCCCCGACGGTGACGAGGCCGGCCCCGGCGCGCAGCAGCGAACGGCGGTCCACGGAGTGACAGGTGCACATGGTGCGTGCACCGTATCCGGCCTGGGCCGACCGCGCCCCGGGTTTGCGCACCCAGGTCTGCGGGTCAGCGTTCGCGGGTCAGGGACCGGCGCGGCCGGCCGCCCCCACCATCGGCACGGCGAGCATCTTCTTCTCTCCGACGAACTTCTTCTGCACCCAGGTCGCCACCCAGGTCAGCACCAGGTTCACCGCGATGTACATGGCGGCCAGCACGATGATGGTCGGCACGTGGTTGGCGTAGCCCTGGTAGATCGACTTGCCGACCGCCGTGAGGCCGGGTGCAGCGACGGCGTACCCGAGGCTGGTGTCCTTCAGCGCCACGACGCACTGGCTGATGATCGCCGGGAGCATGATCTTGACCGCCTGCGGCAGCTGGATGATCGACATCACCTGGGACTTGCGCATGCCGAGGGCGTACGCCGCTTCGGCCTGGCCGCGGGGCACCGCCAGGACGCCGGCGCGGAACACCTCGGCGAGCACGGAGCCGTTGTAGAGCGCGAGCGCGAACACCACGGTCCAGTACGACCCGCTCTCGCCGCGGCTGATGCCGTAGGAGAAGTAGATGAGGACCATCAGCAGCAGCACGGGCACGGCGCGGAAGAACTCCACGACCGCCCAGCACGGCCAGCGGACCCAGCCGTGGTCGGAGAGCTTGCCGACGCCGAGGATCACGCCGAGGACGACGGCGCCGATGATCGCGCTGAACGCCATCTGCAGGGTCTTGACGAGGCCGTCGACCAGCAGCGCGCGGATGTAGTCGGGGGTGAGGAACGGCTCCCACTTGGCGTACTCGAACTGGCCGGTGTCGTAGAGCCGCCAGAGGATGAACGCCACGACCGCCGCGATCGCAGCCAGGGCGACGAACGTGTAGGTGCGGTGCCGCGCGACCGTGCGCGGGCCGGGGGCGTCGAACAGGACACTGGTGCTCATGCGATCCTCCAACGGCGTTCGACCCGGGTCGCGAAGTAGGAGACCACCTCGACGAGCACGACGAAGATGGCGGCGAAGCCGAGGAAGATGCCCCACCGCTCGCTCGAGAAGTTGTTGGTGAAGATCCGCATCTGGGCGAAGGCCTCGGTGATGCCGAAGATTCCGGTGACGGTGGTGTTCTTCAGCAGCGCGATCTGCACGCTGGCGAGCGGCGGGACCGAGGCACGGAACGCCTGGGGGAGGATCACCTCGCGCATCGCGCCCGAGAACGACAACCCGATCGCCCGGGCCGCCTCGGCCTGGCCCAGGGGGACCGCGTTGACGCCGGAGCGCAGGGCCTCGCACACGAAGGTGGACGTGTAGAGCGTCAGCGCCACCACGGCACTCGCGAAGAACGAGGTCATCGAGACCTCGCCCCACTCGACGTCGATGAAGTTGAAGGTGATCCCGAGCTTGGGTGCCGCCAACTGGAAGAACAGCAGCACGATCAGCAGCGGGGTGTTGCGCAGCGTGGTGACGTAGATGGCCGCCGCCTTGCGAAGCACCCCGACCGGGCCGACCCTCAGCGCGACGACGAACGTGCCCAGGATCAGGGAGAGCACCCCGGCGAACAGGAACAGCAGAAGGGTGTGGGCGAAGGCCCAGGCCACGAGGTCGAGATTGTCGAGGATGACGCTCACCGGTGAGGCCCTTCCTGTGGGTGACGGGGTGCTGCGGGGGAGTGCTGCGGGTGGAGCTGCGGGGCTGGCCGGGGCGGCTCCGGGGAGCCGCCCCGCCCAGGGTGGTCCGCGTCGATCAGGCCGCGGGGCAGTCGTCCAGCTTCGGCTGCTCCGGGGTCTCGGAGCCCGACTTGCCGAGCGTCAGGTCGAAGGCCTCGGCCCACGAACCGTCGTCGTAGGCGTCCTGGATGACGCCGTTGATCCACTCGCACATCTCCGGGTGCTCCTTCGGGTAGCCGACCCCGATCCGCTCCTCGGAGAACTCGTCGCCGACGACCTCGAGCTCGCCCTCGTTCTGGGCGGCGTAGCCCATCAGGATCGAGCCGTCCGTGGACATGGCCTCGACGGTCCCGTCGAGAACCTTCTCGACGCACTCGGAGTAGCTGTCGAAGCCGACCGCCTTCATGCCCTGGGCGTTGATGTTGTCGAGCGAGGTCGACCCGGTGACCGAGCAGACCTCCTTGCCCTTGAGGTCCTCGGGCCCGGCGACGTCGCTGCCCGACTTCACCAGCAGCTGCTGGCCGGTGATCATGTACGGGCCGGTCTGGCCCACCATCTTGCGGCGGTCATCGGTGATGGAGTACGACGCCAGCACCAGGTCGACCTTGCCGTTCTGCAGGAACGGCTCGCGGTTGTCGGAGATGGTCTCGACGTACTTGACCTTGCTCGTGTCCTCCGGGTCGATGCCGAGGTCCGCCACGAGGAGCTTGGCGATCTCGATGTCGAAGCCGGTCGGGATGTCGGAGGCGGCGTCCTTGAAGCCGAGGCCGGGCTGGTCGTACTTCACGCCGACGTTGATCGTGCCCTGGTCGGCGAGCTCCTTCATGTAGGTGCCGTCGTCGAACTTGTCGGCCGCGTTCTCCTCGGCCTGGACGTCACGGCCTGCGTCGTCGCTGCCGGCGTTGCCGCAGGCTGCCAGGGACAGGGCCAGGCCCACCGTGGCGACAGTCGCCTTGGTTCGCGTGAATCGCATCTCTTCTCCTTCAGTCCCGAGTCGGAAGTTCCGACCGCGTCGAACGATGAGTCAGTCGTGCTGGATCGGTGCTGGGTCAGTGCTTGAGGATGTGGCCGAGGAAGTCCCGGGCGCGCTGCGACTGGGCGTTGGTGAAGAACTCCTCGGGGGTGTTCTCCTCCACGATCTGCCCGTCGGACATGAAGATCACCCGGTCGGCCGCGGTGCGCGCGAAGCCCATCTCGTGGGTGACGACGACCATGGTCATGCCCCGCTCGGCGAGGTCCACCATGACGTCGAGGACCTCCTTGATCATCTCCGGGTCCAGTGCGGAGGTGGGCTCGTCGAAGAGCATGACCTTGGGCTCCATCGCCAGCGCCCGGGCGATCGCCACGCGCTGCTGCTGGCCGCCGGAGAGCTGGGCGGGATACTTCGCGGCCTGGTGAGCCACGCCGACCCGCTCGAGCAGCTCGGTGGCCTGCTTCTCCGCGTCCTGCTTCTTCTTGCCACGGACCTTGATCGGCCCGAGGCTGACGTTCTCCAGGATCGTCTTGTGCGCGAAGAGGTTGAAGCTCTGGAAGACCATGCCGACCTCGGCGCGCAGGTTGGCCAGCGCCTTCCCCTCCTGGGGGAGGGCCTGGCCATCGAGCGTGATGGTGCCCTTGTCGATCGTCTCGAGCCGGTTGATGGCGCGGCACAGGGTGGACTTGCCGGACCCGGAAGGACCGATCACCACCACGACCTCGCCCCGGTGGACGGTGAGGTTGATGTCCTGGAGGACATGGAGGTCGCCGAACCACTTGTCCACGGAGTCGAGAACGACGAGTGGGTCGCCCTGGGCGGCCGGGGTCGGCGCCGTCTCCTGCTGAGTCATGCGGGGCAACCTACCCAGAAATGACCCGTTCGGGCCATGCGAGGCACTGGGGTCGGCCCCAATCGCGGCCGGACTGTGATGTCTCGGAGGGGGGCCGGGCGCACGATTCCCGCCGACCCCGAGGCCCGCCGTACCCTTGACCGGTCATGACTGCCACTGCCGAGACGGCCGCTCGCACCTACGAGGTCCGCACCTACGGGTGCCAGATGAACGTCCACGACTCCGAGCGCCTGACCGGGCTATTGGAGGACGCGGGCTACGTGCCGGCGTTCACCGGGGACCAGGCCGACGTCGTCGTCTTCAACACCTGCGCGGTGCGCGAGAACGCCGACAACAAGCTCTACGGCAACCTGTCGCACCTCGCCCCGATCAAGGCCGCCAACCCCGGCATGCAGATCGCGGTCGGGGGCTGCCTCGCGCAGAAGGACCGCGCGACGATCACGAGCAGGGCGCCGTACGTCGACGTCGTGTTCGGCACCCACAACATCGGCTCGCTGCCGGTGCTGCTGGAGCGCGCGCGGGTGCTGGAGGAGGCCCAGGTCGAGATCCTCGAGTCGCTCGAGGTCTTCCCCTCCACGCTGCCGACCAAGCGCGACTCGGCGTACGCCGCGTGGGTGTCGATCTCGGTCGGCTGCAACAACACCTGCACGTTCTGCATCGTCCCGGCGCTGCGGGGCAAGGAGAAGGACCGCCGTCCCGGCGAGATCCTCGCCGAGATCGAGGCGCTGGTCGCCGAGGGCGTCAGCGAGGTGACGCTGCTCGGGCAGAACGTCAACGCGTACGGCGTGGAGTTCGGCGACCGCCAGGCGTTCTCCAAGCTGCTGCGCGCGTGCGGTGACATCGAGGGCCTCGAGCGGGTCCGGTTCACCTCGCCGCACCCGGCCGAGTTCACCGACGACGTCATCGAGGCGATGGCCGAGACGCCCAACGTGATGCCGTCCCTGCACATGCCGCTGCAGTCCGGCTCCGACAAGGTGCTCAAGGACATGCGCCGGTCCTACCGGCAGTCGAAGTACCTCGGCATCATCGAGCGGGTCCGCGCGGCCATGCCCCACGCCGCGATCACCACCGACATCATCGTGGGCTTCCCCGGCGAGACCGAGGAGGACTTCGTGGCCACCCTCGACGTGGTCCGCGAGGCGCGGTTCGCCGGCGCGTTCACGTTCCAGTACTCCAAGCGTCCCGGCACCCCCGCCGCGGTGCTGGAGGACCAGATCCCGCCCGACGTGGTCCGGGACCGCTACGAGCGCCTCGCCGCGCTGGTCAACGACGTGGCCTGGGCGGAGGGCAAGAAGCTGGTCGGGCGCACCGTCGAGCTGATGGTCTCCGAGGGCGAGGGCCGCAAGGACGCCGCCACCCGCCGGCTCTCCGGCCGCGGCCCCGACAACCGGCTGGTCCACTTCGCGGCCGACTTCTCGGGCGTGGACGCCGACTCCGTGCGCCCCGGCGACATGGCCACCGTGACGATCACCTACGCCGCCCCGCACCACCTGGTCGCCGACGGGCCGGTCCTCGCCGTACGCCGCACCCGCTCCGGGGACGCGTGGGAGGCCCGCACTGCCGCGCCGACCCGGGCCGGGGTCACCCTCGGGATGCCGGCCGTCGGGGTTCCCGCGCCACTCCCGGACGCCCCCGCCTGCAGCTGAGGTCGCCTCAGGCAGACAGCGGTGATCTCACGTCACCAGGTGACGTGAGATCACCGCCATCAGGCGCGCAGCCGGGACAGGGCACGAGTTGGCCGCCCCAGCCGTGCTGGTGCAGCAGCTGCGCGAGCCTGGCGGCCGTTCGACAGGGTCTGCCGAACACCTGTCCCCAGCCCAGCCGGACAGTGTCGCGACCGTCGAGCGCCGCGTCGAGATCGCGATCCAGGTCCCGGTCGCGCGCCTCCGCGGTGTTGTGGAAGAGCCGGCCGTCGAGCTCGACGACGAGGCGGAGCCGGCGGTACTCGACGTCGCGGTAGATCGGCCCGCGGGATGACGCGCGGACCTGACGGCCGGCCCGCGGGAGGCCGTGGGGCCGCTCGACCCGGCTGAGGTATCCGTGCTCGAGCACGGAGCAGCTGCCGTCCGCGATGTCTCGCAGCACCCGGATCAGGAAGGTCCTCCGGGGGATCCGGGTGCGGGTGTGAAGCGCCTCGAGCACCCGCTCGGCGGTCGTCCGGCGCGACTGGATGGCGGCCGCCAGCACGGCGATCGCGGTGAAGTCGTCCGCGGACTCGGCCGCGACGTCCAGCACCGCCTGCTCGATCCTCAGCCGTGGCGGGCCCAGGTTCCAGTGCGTCTTGAGGTCGAGGTCGGCGAGCCGGTGGGGCACGACCCCGGCCGGTGCCGTGAACGCCCGGTCCCGCTCGACGGCCACGTGCAGGGGGCTGGTGTCGTCGCGATCGCGGCGACCGGGTCCGTCCGCGGCCCGGATGGCCGAGTCGTGGCACAGCGCGGCCGGCCAGGCGAACAGCACGGCAGCCCACGCCCGCTGGAGCCAGGTGAGCGGCCCGGTGTGGTCGACGTAGACCCCGTCGTGGACGAGCGCCCACTCGCGCCGGCGCAGCAGCCGCCTGATGTCGTGGTCAGCGAGGCCCACCATCAGGGCCTGACGACGGGCGATCACGCCGGACTGGTCCCGCAGCAGACGGTCGATCTCCGGATTCATGCAGGTCAGCGTCGGGCGCCGGACCGCCGTACGCCAGGGGCGGAGCGGTGGCTGTGGACGCAAGCGTGCGATGGCGGTGATCTCACGTCACCAGGTGACGCGAGGTCACCGCCATCGCTTCGGTTCGAGACCGGATCAGGCGGGAGACTCCAGTTCTCCGCTCATCGGCTCCTGGTCACCCCTGGTGGCCTGGGTGGAGGTGTCCTCGCCCAGCCCGAGCTCGGGCAGGAGCCGGGGCGGGGCAGCGTGGCCCATCGGGGTCAGCTCCGCCGGCAGGTCCGGGACGATCGGCACCGCCACCGGGCCGGTGACGGCGTCGACACCTCCGGGGCTCGGCTCTCCGGGCTCGGTCATGGGCTCGGGCATCGGCCCGAGGTCGTGCCTCGTCACGTGATCCATCTCCTCCCACCGCCCGGCATGGCCGGGTGGTTCCCAAGGAGGGTCGTACCCGTCGAGGGGTGGGTCCACACCGGTGGGGATCGGCGACGTCAGTCGCGGGAGCGGGGATCCTTCGAGGAGTAGCCCGCCTTCGGCGTCAGGCCGTCGGGGTTCTCCTCGGGGTTGCCCGGACGCTGCTCGGGCGGGGTGTCCGCGGCGTCGAGTGCCTCCCGGTCGGTCGGGCGGATGCCGTCGGTGGAGACCTGGCCGGGTCCGGTCGGCCCGGTCCGCTCGCTGCTGACGCCCATGCCGCCGGCGGCGCCTTCGGGGCCGCCGGCGTTCGGGTTGGAGTCGCGGATGTCGCTCTCGTGGGTAGCCATGACGAGGCCGTACCCGCCCACGCCGGACCCATGAACCCGAGTGGTCCTCAGGCGGTCGGATCAGGCGGGGGACTCGTCCTCGGCGTCCATCGGCTCCTCGTCGTCCTTGGTGGCCTGGGTGGAGGTGTCCTCACCCTGCTTCACCTCGTCCGGGGCGGCGTCGGAGACGGCCGGGTTCTTGTCCGTCGGGAGGTTGGGGATGGTCGGCTCCGTCGCCTGGTGGTCGTCGCCGTCGATGGCGTCGACGCCGCCGGGGTTGGGCTCGCCGGGCTCGATCTTGGGTTCGGGCTTGGGCCCGAGGTCGTCCTTGCTCATCGGGGCTCCTCTCGTCAGGTGGCGCAGGTCAGGTCAGGTGGGGCAGGTCGTCAGGTCAGGCGGTGAAGCCGAAGGTGGAGTACGCCGTCGTGGTGCCCGAGCGGAGGTCGGCCAGCACGGACAGCTCGTGCGGCACGACCGGGTCGGGCAGGTCGGTCAGGGCGCACCAGCGCAGCTCGGCGCACTTCTCGGGCTCGACGATGCGGGGCTCACCGGACCACGAGCGGGCGGTGAAGAAGAAGTCGATCCGCTCGTCGATGGGCTCGCCACCGCGGGTGCGCTGCATGGCGGTCACGAACGACAGGTCGAGGTCGGTGACGGCGATCTCCTCGAGCGCCTCGCGGCGCGCCGCGTCGTACGCCGTCTCGCCCTGCTCGACGTGGCCCGCGGCGGCCGCGGCCCAGTGGTCGTCCATGTAGCCGGTGTTCCGGCGCAGCTGGAGCAGCACCTCGGTGCCGGACACGCCATCGCGAAGCAGGAAGACGTAGGAGGCCGGCACCACCACGAACCGGTCGACTGCCGTGGTGCTCACGTCTCGTCGACGTCCGTCTCGAGGTCGTGCGGCGTCGCCTCCGGCTCGCCGGTCGTGTCGTAGACCGTGCCGGTCTCCTCGGAGATCGCTGCCTCCGTCTCGTCGGCCTCGAACTCCTCGGGGTCCGGCTCCTCGGCCAGCTGCTCGGCGGCCTCGGCGCTCAGCTCCTCGTCGGGGATCTCGGTCATGTCACTCACCTCCGGAGCCGTCGGACGGCTCGTCCAGGGACGTCTCGGCGTTCTCGATCTGCTCGGCCCGGTCGCGGTCGCCGGACGGGTCGCGGTCGTCGCTGTGGGTCCGGACGGCGACCCCGGCCTCGCTGTCACCCTCGGGCCGGGTCACGCGGGTGGTCCCGGGGCCGGGATCCTGCCGGGCCTCGCCCGGCGTGTCGGGGCCGGCCGGGGCGTCGGTGCGCTGCGGTCCGCCGGGCGGTGCGGGCGCGTCGAGGCCACCCGGGCCGCTCGGGTCGGTCGGGCCCTGGGGCTTGTCCTGGTCGGTCATCGGGCCTCCTGGAAGTGCGCGGATCAGCGCAGGTCGTCGTTCTTGCCGTCGAGCTTGTCGAGGGCGTCCTTGGCCTTCTCGGCGCCCGTGGCGAGCTTGTCGGCGTGCTTGCCGCCGGTCTTGTCGTCGATCATGGCGGCGGTCTTGTCGATGCCGTCGGAGACCTTGTCCCCGTGCTTGTCCACGGCGCCGGTCAGGGCGTCCTTGGCCTTGTCGAAAAAGCTCATGAGTCTCTCCTCGGATCGGGTCGGGTCCCGCGAACGGGCTGGCACTTGCCACACTAGCCACATGCCGGAGCAACCCATCGACGTACCCATCGTGGCCGTCGTCGGGTCGACCGCCTCGGGCAAGACCGGCCTGTCCCTGGACCTCGCCGAGCGGCTGGGCGGCGAGATCGTCAACACCGACGCCATGCAGGTCTACCGCGGCATGGACATCGGCACCGCCAAGCTGCCGGCGGCCGAGCGCCGCGGGATCCCGCACCACCTGCTGGACACCCTCACGGTCCGCGACACCGCGACCGTGGCGGAGTTCCAGGGCTGGGCTCGCGCGACGGTGGTGCGGCTCCGTGCGGACGGCAGGACCCCGGTCCTGGTGGGCGGTTCCGCGCTCTACACCCGCGCGATCCTGGACCGTTTCGAGTTCCCCGCCACCGACGAGGAGGTACGCCGCGGGCTCGAGGCCGAGCTCGACCGTCTCGGCCCGGCGGCCCTGCACGCCCGCCTGGCCGCGCTGGATCCCGGCGCCGCCGCCAAGATCCTGATCGAGAACGGGCGCCGCATCGTGCGGGCGCTCGAGGTCATCGCGATCACCGGCCGGCCCTACTCCGCCTCGCTGCCGACCCTGGAGTACGCCGACCCGCTCACCGTCCAGATCGGCGTCGACATCGACCGCCCGACCCTGGACGCGCGGATCGAGCAGCGGGTGGACCAGATGTTCGAGCAGGGGTTCGTCGAGGAGGTCGCCCGGCTGCTCGGGGAGGGGCTGGCCGAGGGGGTCACCGCCCGTCGGGCGATCGGCTACCGGGAGGTGGCGGCGTACCTCTCCGGCGAGCTGAGCCTCGACGAGGCGCACGAGCGGACGGCCGGCGCCACCCGCCGCTTCGCGCGCCGCCAGGACTCGTGGTTCCGCAAGGACCCGCGGGTCGTCTGGGTCCGCTTCGACGACCCCGACCGGGTGGAGCGCGCGCTCGCGGCGGTGCCGGGGACGGCGAGCAAGACTGGGTCCTGACGGCCATCCCGACCGCCGCGCGACGCCAGGGAGGCACCCGATGACCCGCACGATCTTCTACACGGCGACGACCCTGGACGGGTACCTCGCCGACGAGCAGGACTCGCTGGACTGGCTGTTCGTCCAGGAGCAGGACGAGAACGGGCCGATGAACTACGGCGCGTTCATCACGACGATCGGCGCCATGGCGATGGGCGCGACGACGTACGACTGGATCGGCAACCACCTGGCCACGTCCGGGGAGAAGTGGTCCTACGAGATCCCGTGCTGGGTCTTCACGCATCGCCACCGGGACCCGATCGCGGGCGCCGACGTGCGCTTCGTGTCGGGCGAGGTGGGCCCGGTGCACGCGCAGATGGTCGAGGCCGCGGGGGACCGCGACCTGTGGATGGCGGGCGGCGGCGACCTGGCCGCGCAGTTCGCCGAGGCCGGCCTGCTCGACGAGGTCGTGGTGTCGATCGCGCCGGTGACCCTGGGCGCGGGCCGTCCGCTGTTCCCGCGGCCCTTCGACCTCCGGTTGACCGAGCTCGCGCAGAACGGCGCCTTCGCGTGCGCCCGCTACGAGGTCGTGGGGCCGCGCACCTCCTGACCGGTCGCACCTGACGGCCGCGCCCGGCGCCGCGACCGAGCCGGTCGTACGGCGTACCGTGGGCGCGTGCCGCAGACCCCCGACTGGACCGAGATCACGACGGTCGACGAGCTCGTCGACCTGCTCGGCGAGCCGAACCAGCGTGCGCGTGACAAGTCCCGTCCCGCGCTGCTCGAGGTCGACCGCGCCTGGCTGGCCGCCAGCCCGTTCTGTGTGATGGCGACCGCGTCGGCGCAGGGCGAGTGCGACGCCTCGCCGAAGGGAGACCCGGCCGGCCGGCTGGTGCACGTGATCGACGACCGCACGATCGCGCTCGCCGAGCGCCCGGGCAACCGCCGCGCCGACGGCTACCGCAACATCCTCGAGAATCCCCACGTGGGCCTGGACTTCCTCATCCCCGGCCGGGGCGACACCCTGCGCATCAACGGCCGCGCCCGGCTGGTCAGCGATGCCCCCTTCTTCGACGAGATGCTCGTCAAGGGCCACCGCCCGGTGCTGGCCGTGGTCGTCGACATCGACGACCTGTTCTTCCACTGCGCCAAGGCGTTCCTGCGCTCGGGGATCTGGAAGCCCGAGACCTGGGACCCGGAGGGGCTGGTGCCGCGCCGCGCGGTGATCGCGAAGGAGGTCGAGCCGTCGGGCATGAGCCTCGAGCAGCTCGACGACTACTACGCCAGCCCCGACTACACCAAGGGTCTCTACGCATGAGCTACGCCTTCCTCAAGGGCCACGGCACCGAGAACGACTTCGTGCTGCTGCCCGACCACGACGGCCGGGTGCACGGCGACCTCGACCCGGCCCGCGTGCGCGCGCTGTGTGACCGGCGTGCGGGGATCGGCGGCGACGGGGTGCTGCGGGTGATCCGCACCGCGGCGTACGACGGCCCGGACGCGCGCGACCTGCCGGGCGCCGACGAGGCCGAGTGGTTCATGGACTACCGCAACAGCGACGGCTCGCTGTCGGAGATGTGCGGCAACGGCATCCGGGTCTTCGCCCGCCACCTCGTCGACGAGGGCCTGGCCGACGGGTCCGCGCCGATCCCGGTGGCCACCCGCGCCGGCGTCAAGGTGCTCACCCTCGAGGGCGACGTCGTCACCGCCGACATGGGCAGCCCGTTCGTCCTCGGCGAGACCCGGGTCGGCGTGGGCCACCGGACCTGGTCCGCGGTCAACGTCGACATGGGCAACCCGCACGCGGTCGCGTTCCTCGACGACCTCGACGAGGCGGGGCCGCTGCTGGAGGCGCCGTCGCACGACCCGGCGGCGTACCCGCACGGCGTCAACGTGGAGTTCGTCGTACGACGCGGCGAGCGCCACGTCGCGATGCGGGTCCACGAGCGCGGCTCGGGGGAGACCCGGTCGTGCGGCACCGGAGCCTGCGCGGTCATGGTCGCCTCCGCCCTGGCCGACGGGCTCGTGGCCGGGGTGGACGGCCCGCCGGCCGACGACGTGGCCTACCGGGTCGACGTACCCGGCGGCACCCTGAGGGTCACCTGGACCGACGACGACCGGGTGCTGCTGACCGGGCCGGCCGTCCTCGTCGCGCGGGGCACGACCGACCTCTGAGCTCGTCCGTCGGTCTGGGTAGGGTGCGGCGGTGCGCAACCCTGTGAAGGCCCGGCTGTCCCGGATGCCCGTCAACCCCTCCCACGAGTACCTGCGCGCCTTCGCGGCCGAGGCCGGGGCGGTGGGCAGCGACAAGTCGTTCAAGGTGCTCGACGCCGGGGCCGGGAAGATGCCCTACAAGCCCTTCTTCGCGAACGTCTCCTACGAGGCCGCCGACATGGTGGAGGCTCCGGGGCTGGACTACGTCTGCGACATCGCGAAGATGCCGGTGCCGGACGCGACGTACGACCTCGTCTTCTGCTCGCAGACCCTCGAGCACGTGCCGAACCCGATCCCGGTGCTGCGCGAGTTCCACCGCGTCCTCAAGCCCGGTGGCCAGGCGTGGCTGAGCGCGCCGCTGTTCTACCCCGAGCACGTGAAGCCCTACGACTTCTACCGCTACACGAAGTTCGCCTGGCGCAACATGGCGAAGCGCTCGGGCTTCAAGGTCGAGGAGATCTCCTGGCTGGAGGGCTACTACGGGACCCTGTCGTTCCAGCTGGAGATGGCCTACAAGGCGCTCCCGGCGAACATGCGGCTGTGGCGCTACGCCCTGCTGCACCTGAGCCGAAAGCTCGCCGAGCGGGAGCTGAAGGAGCGCTACATCACCCCCAAGGGGATGCCGAAGAACTACAAGGTGCGGCTGCTCAAGCCCTGAGCCGGGGGCCCTATGCTCCGCTGCATGGACATCAACGGAGCATCCGCCATCGTCACGGGCGCAGCGTCGGGCATCGGTGCCGCGGCCGCGCGCCAGCTCGCCGCCCGGGGCGCCATCGTCGTGGTCGCCGACCTGCAGGCCGACAAGGGTGAAGCACTCGCCGCCGAGATCGGCGGCGTCTTCGCCCAGGTCGACGTGACGAACACCGACCAGATCACCGCCGCGGTCAACGCCGCCGCCGAGATCGCGCCGCTGCGCGCGGTCGTCAACTCGGCCGGTATCGGCTGGGCCCAGCGCACGATCGGCCGCGACGGCCAGATCGAGTCGGCCCACGACCTCGCCGTCTTCACCAAGGTGATCGCGATCAACCTGATCGGCACGTTCGACATGGTCCGCCAGGCCGCCAGTGTGATGAGCCGCAACGAGCCCGACGCCGACGGCCAGCGGGGCGCCATCGTCAACATGGCCAGCGTCGCGGCCTTCGACGGCCAGATCGGCCAGGCGGCGTACTCCGCCTCGAAGGGTGGCGTCGTCGGCATGACCCTGCCGGTCGCCCGCGACCTCGCTGCCGCCGGCATCCGGCTGAACACGGTCGCCCCCGGGCTGATCGACACCCCGATCTACGGCGAGGGCCCGGACTCGGAGGCGTTCAAGGCCAAGCTCGGCGAGAGCGTGCTGTTCCCGAAGCGGCTCGGTTCCCCCGACGAGCTGGCCAGCATGGTCATCGAGTGCCTGACCAACTCCTACATGAACGGCGAGACGGTCCGCGTCGACGGCGGCATCCGGATGCCCCCCAAGTAGCCCGAGGCGGCGTGAAGTTCCCCTGAACGGGGCGCGAGGCGGCGTGAAGTTCCCCTGAACGGGGCGCGAGGCGGCGTGAAGTTCCCCTGAACGGGACGCGAGGCGGCGTGAAGTTCCCCTGTCGCGGGAACTTCACGCCGCCTCGGCGGGTTTGTGGGGGAACTTCACGCCGCCTCGGCGGGTCAGGCCTGGCGACCCAGCTGGGCGAGCACCCGGGTCTGGCGCGGCGCCTCGGCGGGTACGTCGATCGCCGGCTTGCAGACGCCCTCGGAGTAGAGCGCGGCGCCGAACCCCGCGATCCCGGCCTCGATCCGGTCCATCTCGGAGTCCTCCCAGGCAACGTCCTGGCCGAGCGCCCGGCCGAGGTCCCAGCGGTGCACGAGCAGGTCGAAGCCGTAGAAGTTGGCGAGCGTGTCGGCGAGGCTGGTGCGCCCGAAGTACCCGTCGTACTCCTCGGCGACGAAGGCCTCGTCGGCCGTCACGCGGCGGACCGTCTCGAGGTGGGCGGCCCAGACCTCGGGGCCGGAGCCGGTCGGGCGCAGGCCGACGTCGGCTCCGCGCTTGTCGAGGAAGCTGCGCTGGGAGTCGACGACGTGGTCGAGGACGTCGGCCGCGGTCCAGTCCTCGCAGGGGCTCGGCTCGGCCCATGCCGCCGGGTCGTGTCCGCCGGCCGCCACGACGGCGGAGAAGTGTGCGGCGTTGGTCTCGAAGTCGGTGATCAGAGTGCTCATGACGCCACTGTGCCAAGCGCGAGGCCGCCGGACTTGAAAGAATCCGACACATGCCCGATCACCTGCGGATCGACCCGACCGAACGCGCCCACCTGCGCGACGCCGCGGGCTACAGCCCGCCCATCCACCGGTTCGCGCCCGCGCCGGACCTGGCGGGGCTGGTCCGCCGCTACTGGCTGCCGGTCTGGTCGCTGCCGGACGGCACGAGCACAGTGCAGCGGGTGCTGCAGTACCCCGTCTGCCTGCTCGTCATCGCCCACGACTACGCCCTGCTCGTCGGGCCGAGCACCGGACTGTCGACCCGGGAGCTGCACGGCTCCGGCTGGGCGCTCGGCACGATGCTGCAGCCGGCCGCCGGGTCCTTGGTGTGGGGCGCCGCCGTCGACGGCCTCACCGACCGGGCCGTGCCGCTGGACCAGGCGCCGGGGCTCGACGGCGCGGGGCTGACCGGGCAGGTGCACGAGGCGCTGGCCGGACGGCCCGAGGATCCCGCGGCCCAGCAGGCGGCGGTCGCGGCCGTCGAGACTTCGCTGACCGGCCTGCTGCCGGTCGACGAGGAGGGACTGCTGGTCAACGCGATCGTGGAGTACGTCGAGGGCGACTCCGGGGTGCAGCGGGTCGGCCAGGTGTGCACGAAGTTCGCGATCACCGAGCGCAGCCTGCAGCGGCTGACCGCCCGGCGGATCGGGCTCTCCCCGAAGTGGCTGATCCAGCGGCGCCGGCTGCACGAGGCGGCCGAGCGACTCACCGACCCCGACCGGCCCGACCTGGCCCGGGTGGCGGCCGAGCTCGGCTACGCCGACCAGGCCCACTTCGGGCGCGACTTCCGCACGGTCACCGGCCTGACACCGGGGGAGTACGCCGCCGAGCCGCGCGACGCCTGATCCTCTTGACTCTGGAGGCGGGAACTTCACGCCGACTCGGCACCGTCGTGTGGGAACTTCACGCCGACTCGGCACCGTCGGGTGGGAACTTCACGCCGCCTCGGCACGGTTTGGGGGGAACTTCACGCCGCCTCGGGGGGTCAGCCGCGCCAGCGGGTGAGGTCGAGGACCAGGTCAGCGCGGTGTCGCGCCGCGTCGACGAGCACGGCGTTGGGCTCGTCCACGCGCTCGACCCAGGCCCGGGCCGCGGCCGGGCTCTTGCCGAACGCCACGTGCCGGGCGACGAGTCGCGGGACGCGTACGGCGTCGTCGGTGCAGACGTGCCAGACCGTGTCCAGCTCGGCACGGACCGCCTGCCACGGCTCGTCGTCGAGGAGCAGGTAGTTGCCCTCGGTCACCACCAGGCCCACCTCGGGCGGCACCGGGATCGCGCCGGCGACGGGCTGCTCGAGCCCGCGCTCGAACATCGGGGCCATCACGACGTGGTCGGCACGGTGGTGCAGTCGCGCCAGCAGGGCGGCGTACCCCCAGGCGTCGAAGGACTCCGGCGCGCCCTTCCGGTCGAGGATCCCGCGCCGGGCCAGCTCGACGTCGGCCAGGTGGAAGCCGTCCATCGGCACCACGACCGCGCCGTACATCCGCGCGAGGTGGTCGGCCAGCCGGGACTTCCCGGCCCCCGGGGCGCCCGTGATGCCGAGCACGAGGCGACCGGCCGACGGCAACAGCTCGCTGAGCTCGCGTCCCTCGGGGGACAGCCGGATGACGTCCACGGCCCTCAGCCGCGGATCCGTGCGGACGTGGGGTCGTACATCGGCCGCAGCGACACCTCGATCGGGTGCCGCGTGCCGGCGACGTCGACCGTCCAGCTGCCGGCGGCCAGCCAGTCCGGGGTGACGGGCGCGCCGTCGCCCCCGACCATCGCGAGCCCGACGGCCGAGCCGAGCGTCCAGCCGTACGACGCCGCCCGGACGTAGCCGACCGGCACCCCGTCGCGGTGGACGACCTCGGCGTGGAACAGCAGCGGCTCGGGGTCCAGCACCCGGATCTGCACCAGTCGCTGGCCCATCCCGCCGGCCGCGGCGTTCGCCGCCTTCCGGGCCAGCACGGCGTCGCGACCCCGGAACCCGCCGGGCTTGTCGAGCGCCAGCGCGAAGCCGAGTCCGACCTCCAGCGGGCAGTCGGTGTTGTCGATGTCGTGGCCGAAGTCGCGGTAGCCCTTCTCCATCCGCAGGGAGGCCAGCGCCTTGAGCCCGACCGGCTTCAGGTCGTACGCCGCACCGGCGGCCTGCAGCGCGTCGTACACCTTCAGTCCGTCATCGGCCGGCACGTAGAGCTCGTAGCCCAGCTCGCCGAGGTAGGTGATCCGCGCGCACAGGACCCGCACGCCGGCGACCGAGATCCAGCGGGCGGTACGGAAACCGAAGGCCTCGGTGGACAGGTCCGCATCCGTGAGGGAGGCCAGCAGCTCCCGCGAGCGCGGGCCCTGCACGTTGAGCTGGGCGAAGTCGGCGGTGACATCCTCGACCCGGACGTCGGAGGAGGAGGAGCCGACCTCGCGGCCCAGCCAGGCGAGCGCGTGGCCGTGCGCGGTGTCGGAGGCGACGACGAGGAAGTCGTCCTCGGCCAGCTTGGTCACGGTCAGGTCGGCCTCGATCCGGCCGTCGTCGTGGAGCCACTGGGTGTAGGTGATCGTCTCCACCGACGAGTTCACCGGCCCCGCCGAGACCCGGTCGAGCACGGCACCGGCGTCGGTCCCGGTGACCCGGAACTTCGCCATGAAGCTCATGTCCATCAGGCCCACGCCCTCGCGGACCGCCCGGTGCTCGGCCTCCCACTGCGCGAACCACGGCGCCCGGCCCCAGGTCGGCTCGGCGGACGGGGTCACGCCGGGCCCCGCGAACCAGTCGGCGCCCTCCCAGCCGGAGACCTCGCGCAGGTAGCCGCCCTGCTCGACCAGCCGCTCGTGCACGGGGGAGAGGAGCGTGTTGCGGGCGCTGTGCAGCTGCTTGCCCGGGGTGTGCGCGGCGTAGACCGTGCCGAGGATCTCGGTGGTGCGGGCCGCGCGGTAGTCGTCGTCGGCCTGCCACGGCCGGAACCGGTCGACGTTGAACCCGGTCGTGTCCACGTCCGGGCGGCCGGTGGTGATCCAGTGCGCCATCACCCGGCCGAGTCCGCCGGCGGAGAGGATCCCGACGGAGTTCATGCCCGCGGCGACGAAGTAGTTGCGGATCCCGGGCGCCTCACCCACCGCCGGCGCGAGGTCGGGGGTGAACGACTCGGGCCCGCAGAAGAACGTGCGGACGCCGACCTCGAGGGTGATCGGCACGCGCGCCATCGCCTTCTCCAGGAACGGGGCCATCCGGTCCCAGTCCGGCGGGATCTTGCCGAACGAGAAGTTCCTCGGGATGCCCTCGACCTTCCACGGCGCGGCCTGCGGCTCGAAGAGGCCGACCATCATGCCGCCGCCCTCCTCGCGGTAGTAGCCGTACGCCGCGGGGTCCTCGAAGACCGGCGCGTTCGGGTCGAGCCCCTCGATGGTGTCGGTGATCAGGTAGTAGTGCTCGGCGGCCTGGTTCGGGATCACCAGGCCGTTCTTTGCCCCCAGCTCGCGGGCCCACATGCCGGCACAGTTGACGACGTACTCGGCCTCGATCTCCTCGCCGTCCGCCGTGCGTACGCCGGTCACCCGGCCGCCTCCGGAGGTCGAGCCCGTCGAGACCAGCACGTCCTCGACCGAGACCCCCTCGATGATCCGCACCCCGAGCTTGCGGGCGCCCTTGGCGAGCGCAGTGGTGACGTCGACCGGGTTCACCCGGCCGTCCCCGGGGACGTGGAAGCCGGCGAGCAGGTCGTCGGTCTTCGCCCACGGGAACAGGTCGGACATCTCCCGCGGGGAGATCTCCTCGATCTCGAGCCCCAGGTGCCGCTGGAAGGTGGCGACGCGGCGGTACTCCTCCAGCCGGGCCGCGTCGGCCGCCGCCTCGATCAGGCCGACCGGCTTGAAACCGGTCGCCTGCCCGGTCTCCTCCTCGAGGCGGGCGTAGAGCTCGCGGGAGTAGAGGCGGATCGCGGTCGAGGTCTCCGAGGTGGACCCGAAGCAGGTCATCAGCCCGGCGGCGTGCCAGGTGGTGCCGGAGGTGAGCCGGTCGCGCTCGAGGAGGACCACGTCGCTCCAGCCCGCGTGCGCGAGGTGGTAGGCGATCGAGCAACCGATGACCCCTCCGCCGATGATGACGACGCGTGCCCGGTCGGGCACCTGGTTCCCGGGGGGAGGGGTGTTCACCGGGCCAACCTACTGCCGCCGCAGGCGGGCTCGGGGAATCGCGGCGGAGCCGCCGGCGTTGACGATCACATGGGGTCCGCCCGGTGAGTCAAACCGGTCGCGCTCCCCGGCTTGCACACCTACCCTGAAGGGCATATGACCAACGCACACGACTTCAACCTCGACGCCGAGCTCGACGCCACGCAGGCATGGGACGACGCCGGGGACCCGAGGGAGTCCGAGGCCCCCTCGGACGACACCTGGGACAGCGGCTACGCCGACGAGCCCGACCCCGAGGAGAACGAGCCCACCGCGGGCGCGATGGAGCTGGCCGAGCGCCATGCCCTGCGCCGCGTCGCCAGCCTCTCCACCGAGCTCCAGGACATCTCCGAGGTCGAGTACCGCCAGCTGCGGCTCGAGCGGGTCGTCCTCGTCGGCGTCTGGACCAGCGGCACGGTCGAGGACGCCGAGAACTCCATGGCCGAGCTCGCCCTGCTCGCCGAGACCGCGGGCTCCGAGGTGCTCGAGGCGGTCTACCAGCGCCGGCAGAACCCCGACCCCGCGACGTACGTCGGTCGCGGCAAGGTCGACGGCATCCGCGAGATCGTCCAGGCGACCGGCGCCGACACCGTCATCTGCGACGGCGAGCTCGCGCCCAGCCAGCTGAGGAACCTCGAGGACCGGCTCAAGGTCAAGGTCGTCGACCGGACCGCGCTGATCCTCGACATCTTCGCCCAGCACGCCAGGTCGCGCGAGGCCACGGCGCAGACCGAGCTGGCCCAGCTCAACTACATGAAGCAGCGCCTGCGCGGCTGGGGCGGCCAGCTCTCCCGCCAGGCCGGTGGCCGGGTCGGTGCCGAGGGCGGCGGCATCGGTGGCCGTGGTCCCGGTGAGACCAAGATCGAGACCGACCGGCGCCGGATCAACACCAAGATCGCCAAGCTGCGCCGCGAGCTCAAGGAGATGAAGGGGACCCGCGACACCAAGCGGCCAGGAGCGCCAGCGTCACGCGATCCCCGCGGTCGCGATCGCGGGCTACACCAACGCCGGCAAGTCCTCGCTGCTCAACCGGCTCACCGACGCCGGGGTCCTGGTCGAGGACTCGCTGTTCGCGACCCTCGACCCGACCACGCGTCGTACCACGACCACGGACGGTCGCATCTACACGATGAGCGACACCGTCGGGTTCGTGCGGCACCTGCCGCACCAGCTCGTGGAGGCGTTCCGCAGCACGCTGGAGGAGGTCGCCGACTCCGACCTGATCCTGCACGTCGTCGACGGCTCGCACCCCGACCCCGAGGGCCAGCTGGCCGCGGTGCGCGAGGTGTTCGCCGAGATCGGCGCGAGCCAGGTGCCCGAGCTGGTGGTCATCAACAAGGCCGACGCTGCTGACCCGATGGTGCTGGCCCGGCTGCGCCAGCGTGAGCCGCACTCGGTGGTGGTGAGCGCGAAGACCGGCGAGGGCATCGCCGAGGCGCTGGCGCTGGTCGAGGGCGAGCTGCCCCGGCCCGGTGTCGCGTTCCGCGCGCTGCTGCCCTACGAGCGGGGCGACCTGATCAACCGGATCCACCAGCAGGGCGAGATCGCCTCGATGGAGCACACCGGTGAGGGCACGCTGGTGTCCGGCCGGGCCCACGAGGACCTGGCCGGCGAGCTGTCGGCGTACGCCGTCTCCTGACCGGTCGGCCCGCGCGTCGGGTGTGCCGGTCAGTTCACGCGGGTCACTTCACGCCGGCCAGGCTCTTGAGGTCGGCCAGGATCTCGTCGACGCGGTTGACCAGCGAGATGTGGCCGTGCTCCTCGAACAGGTGCGCCTGGGCGCCGGCCACGTGCTCGGCCAGCCAGACGCCGTGCCCGTACGGCACCATCGCGTCCTGCCTGCCCTGCCAGATCGCGACCGGCACCGAGATCTCGGACAGGTCGAAGCCCCACGGTGCGAACAGCGCCAGCCCGTCGTCCCGCGCGCCGACGACGCCCTGCTGGCCGGCCTGCCGGAACGACGCACTGAGGTAGTCCGCGAGGGCGCCGGTCAGCGCAGCCTGGTCGACCGGGGGGAGCAGGCTGCTCATGCCGGCTGCGAGCTGGTCACCGGTGAGGGTGAACAGCGGTGTCATCTCGCGCTCGAGGTAGGTCTCGTAGGCCTCGGATCCCTGGGCCGCGGCGGTGTACTCGGCCACGTTGTCCTGGGCCATGCCCTCGAACCAGTCCAGCCCGTCGCCGTCCCTGGGCGCCACCCCGGCGAGCGTCGCGGCCGCCCGGCAGCGCTCCGGCAGCAGCGCCGCGCAGGCCAGCGCCCGCGGGCCGCCACCCGACCAGCCCAGGGTGATGAAGTCGCCGACGCCCAGGCTGTCGAGGACGAACAGCGAGTCGACGACGTCCTGCGCCATCTGGGGGCCGCCCTCGGGCAGTGGCCGCGGCGTGGAGCCGCCGTACCCCGGGCGCGAGTAGCTGACCATCAGCAGCCCCAGCCCGGCCGCGATCGCCTCGAGACCGGGGTAGGCGACCGCCCCCGACGGCGACCCGGAGTGGTAGAGGCACGGGAAGCCCCCGACGTCCCCGCCGATCCTCACTTCGAGCGTGCGTCCGTCCGTGGTGGTGAGCTCGGTGGTGCTGGTGTCGGTCATGTCGCCTCCGCGGGTCAGTCGGTGTCGTAGCCATCATGACGGCTGGGGTGATCGATAACGGTTCGGTCGCGGCGTACCCCGGATGGGTCATTCTGGTGCCAGGCGACCCTGTTGAGGGCGGATCATTTCCCGTGTGGTCCAACGGGGGGTCGCGGGGGTGGTCCCGCGCAGGTCAGGTCGAGCGTCGGGACGTGCGTACGGCGTCGCCGTGCTGGTCGCGCTGCTGCTCGCCGCCACCCTGACCCTGACCGTCACCCGGGCCCGCGGCGCGGACGTGCCGCGCTGTGAGCGGTTCGCCGCGGACTCCGCCGCCCGCGCCCGGACAGGTCTCCGGCACCGGCCCGCGCGTGGTCGTGATCGGCGACTCCTGGTCCGCCGGTCTCGGCCTCGACGCCCCCGGGACGTCGTGGCCCTCGCGGCTCGAGGGCAGCGTCCACGTCGCCGGGCTTCTCCGGCTCCGGCTTCAGCACGGGTGCGAGCCGCTGCGCCGGCGTCTCGTTCGCCGAACGGGCCCCGGCCGCGCTGCGCGGCGGTGCCGACCTGGTCGTGGTCGAGGGCGGCCTCAACGACTACGACCAGCCCACGGTGGAGATCCGGGCCGGGTTCCAGCGGCTGATGGGCGAGCTCGAGGGCTACCGAGTGGTGGTCGTCGGCCCGGCCCTGGCGCCGTCCCGGGCCGGCGCCGTGCCGCGCGTGGACGCCCTGCTGGCCTCGCTCGCCGAGCGCAGTGGCGTCGCCTACGTCCGGACGTCCGACCTCGCGCTGCCCTACCTCGACGACGACCTGCACCTGACGCCCTCCGGGCACCGCACCTTCGGCGATGCCGTCGCGCACGCGCTTCCCAGCTGACCCTTCACGCCGCCTCGGCACGGTTGGGCGGGAACTTCACGCCGCCTCGGCACGGTTGGGCGGGAACTTCACGCCGCCTCGGCACGGTTGGGCGGAGTTCACCCACGGACCAACCGCAACGCGAGCTGGGGGCAGACCCGGGCGGCCTCCTTCGCTCCGGCCAGCAGGTCGGCGGTGACCGGCCCGCCCACGATCGGGTAGCCCCACTCGTCGAGGTCGATCAGCTCGGGCAGCACCTCGTGGCACAGGCCGCGCCCCGGCACGCCGGCCAGTCCACGCGCAGCTGCGCGCTCATGACGCCACCGCCGACGCCCCAGCCGACGCCCCAGCCGATCGCACTGGCGCGAGTCGCGCGCCGCACCGGCCCGCGCCGTGCTCGGCGACCTCCTCCGGGAACGCCGCCAGCAGGGACCGCACCAGCCGCACGGTGCCGTCCGGGTGGGCGCACGCGCCGCGGCGTACGACGAGCGACGCGAGCTCCTCGATCGCGGGCCGGGCTGCCCGAGCCGTCGGCCACGGCCGTCACGGCCCGCGCCAGGGCCGGCAGCCCGTTCAGGCACGGCCCGCACCGGCGGGCGCTCTGGCCGGCCAGGTAGGCCACGATGCGGCTGGTGAACATCACCGGGCAGGCCGTGGGGCAGATCAGCAGCCCGGCGCCCAGGGGAGCGTGCAGCCCGGCCATCTCGTCGACGGACACGCGGGCCCCGGCCAGCGTCTCGCCGGGGAGCCAGGATCCGTGGAAGCCACCGACCAGCACCGGCCGGTCGGCCCAGTGGCCGGGCACGACGTCGCGGAACGGCGTGCCGAACGGCACCTCGACGACCTGCGGCAGCGGACCGGACAGGGTGAGCAGGGTGGTGCCGGGCTCGGCGGCGGTGCCGTGCGCGGCGTACGCCTGCTCGCCGCTCAGCACCAGACGCCCCACCTGGGCCCAGGTCTCGGCGTTCGACAGCAGCGTGGGTCGTCCGCGGTGGCCGGTGACGGCCTCGGGGGCCCAGGCCGTCACCGGCAGGTTCGTGCGGCCGGCCATCAGCTCGAGGACCGCTCGTGCCTGACCGCCCACGAACCGGCTCTCGGCGGTGTGGAGCGTGATCGCGGAGCCGGTCTCGGCGCGCTCGGCGACCGCGGCGCGGACGGCGTCCGCGACCCGGGGCCGGTCGCCGGGGACGACCAGGTGCAGCTCCCGGGCCCGCAGGGCGTGCGCGGTGGTGACGGCCCCGTCGAGCACCAGGTGCGGGCGGACCAGCGCGAGGGCGCTGTCCTTGGCGCTGGCCGGCTCGCCCTCGCTGAGGTTGACCACCACGACCGGTCGGCGTCCCGCGGCGGCCGCACGGAGCTTGACCGCGAACGGGAAGCCCGCGCCGCCCCGGCCCCGGACCCGGAGCCGCTCGGTGGAGGAGACCAGGTCGTCGACGTCGAGCCGCGGCAGGTCGCCGTACTGCTCGCGATGTGCCGCCAGCCCCGGACCGCCCTCGATCCCGGCCAGCAACGCCGGACCGCGGCGGATCCGCACCTCGCTGGGGACGGGCACCGGTGGGGCGGTCATGACGGCCTCGCAGTGGCGAGGGTGCGGTCGGCGACGAGGCGACCCAGCCGGAGCAGCACCGCGGCGAGGACCACACCGATGCAGCCGATCGTGATCGCCCGCGCCCAGGAGGCGTCCGCGCGCACGTCGGTGCCGATGCCGAGCCCGTGGGTGACCGCGAGGGCCCAGCCGACGTAGGACAGCAGGTGGACGGCGCGCCAGGAGCGGTGCCGCATCCGGGTGCGCAGCAGGCTGGTCACGGTGACGACCAGCACCACGTCGAGGGCGAGCGTGCCGAACCCCAGCCAGAGCGGCAGGTACGTCGCGCCGTACCAGGGCACGAACGCCTGCCACCAGCGGATGTCGACGAAGGTGTCGAGGACTGCGGTGGTGACGTGGGCGGCGAGCATGGCCACCGACAGCAGCGCCACGTTGCGGTGGAATGCCTGGGTCACGAACCGCGGGAGCCCTCGGCCGCCGCGCCCGGTGGTGGCGAGCACCCCCAGCGCGGTGGTCATCGTGAACAGCCCGAGGATCACGAACCCCGTGCTGCGGTTGAGGAACCACAGGAGCGGTCCGTCGGTCATGCGCCTCTCCTCTCTTCGTGATCCCTGCGTGGTCGACCGGCCAGTCGCCCGTGGTGTGCACGCTGCCGTCGGCTGCGGTCGAGCCGCGCGGTGACGCCGTGCCCGTCGAGCCACGCGGGGGCGTCGGTCGCCCAGGACGATCGCGGCCGTGGTGGCGGTGTTGGCCGCGCTGCACGTGGGCCCGGTGGCGGTGACCGTGCGCCAGGTCCGGGCGGCCGGCAGGCCGGTGCGCGGGTCGAGCACGTGGTGGAGGCGTACGCCGCCCCGCGACCAGCGGCGCACCTGTGTGCTCGAGGTGGCCAGCCCGCCGCGGTCCAGGCCGACGGTCGTCTCGACGGGCCCGTCCAGACGGGTGCGAGATCGTGATCGGCCACGGGTCCGTGTCGGGCGCGGCGATGGCGATGTCGCCGCCGAGGCTCACCAGCGCGGAGCCGGAGAGCTCCGCGGCGAAGGCGGCGGCGATCGCGTCGGCGGCCCAGGCCTTGCCGTGGCGCCGAGGTCCAGCGCGGTCCCGGGAGGGACGCGGATCGCCCCGTCGGGATCGAGCCCGATCCGCCGCCAGGCCGCCGGGTCGAGGACGTCGGTCGGGAGGGTGAGCACCTCGTCGGCGCAGGCGGTGAGCAGGGCGAAGTCGCGGTCGTAGCCGAGCTGCTCCAGCCGCCGGCCGAGCAGCGGGTTCACCAGCCCGTCGGTCTGGGCTGCGGCGCGCACAGGCGACCGAGACGGCTGCGACCAGCACCGGGTCGACCCGGACCCAGCGGCCCGCGGCCGCGTTCGCCCGGCACAGGTCGGAGTCCGCCCGGAACCTGCTGCAGGCGCGGTCGACCTCCGCGAGCATGCCGACCGCGAGGCGTCGGGCCCGGGACAGGTCGGCCGGGCGCCTGGTGGCGAGGAAGACGTAGGTGCCCCAGGTCTCGAACGTCGCGGAGCTCATCGGCTCACGATCCGCTGCTGGGGGCCGGGGCGGGTGCCGGCGGCGGAGGAGGCGGAGGAGGCGGTGGGCGGCGGCGCGGCTGCCGGGGGTGCGGCCGGCGCGGGCGGCGGTGCGGGGACCGATGCCGGAGGCGCTGTCGTCGACGGCGCCTGGCTGGTGACCTGCCCCCCGGGTCCGGGCGCTGCGGACGTGGTGCCCTGGACGTAACGCAGGGTGACCCGGCTTCGCTGCGGATGCTCGAGGAGGACGACACGGGGTCTGCGGGCGGCGTTGCGTACCGCCACCTCGTGCGCCCGGACCGCTCGTCGCCACGCCTGCCGCTCCGCGCGCTGGGCCTGGTGCCGGGACCGGACGTCGGCGGACGTGCGGGCCTGATCGGCCTGGTAGTCGCCGGCCGCGGTGCCGGCGAGCCAGCCGGTGACCGACAGCGCGGCCACGGTGGTGAGACCCGTCACGGCAGCCACTGCCAGGCGGAACCGGTCTCGCTTCCTTGCTGAGTAGGGCATGCAGTGACGGTGGCCGGTCGGACCACAAGCGAGCCTCATCGCTTCCTCAAGCCTGCGTCATGGTGTCTCTTGACCCGGAGCTTGAGGCTCCCGCGAGGCGCCCATAGGCCGCCGGGGGACAGCGTTCGTTCCCATGAGACCTGTCACCGCCCTCGTGCCGCCACCGCGCTGGTCATCGGCCTCGGCGCCGGCTCCGCGAGCTACCAGCTCGCCACGGCTGCCGGACCGTCCCGCCGGCCCCGAGGTCGTGCCGGCGGCCACCACCCGGACCCGGCGCCGGCGCCGGCCCGGGTCCGGCCGGCGACCCGGTTCCGCTGGGCGCCGTGCGTCGCTCCCGCCGTGCTCCGCGACCACACCTGCGTCACCGAGGTCGTGCGCACCGTGGTGGTCCCCGCCCCCGCAGCACCGGTGGTCGCCGCTCCCGCTCCGGCCCCCGTGCCCGCCGCGCCTGCGGCCCCGCCGGCTCCCGCCGCCGGCACCGACCACCCGGACGCCACCGCGCCGCCGGGCGACGACGGTCCGGGGGACGAGGCCGACGATGGCGAGGACCACGGCGAGGACCACGAGCAGGAGCGCCGACGGAGGCGAGGAGCTGAGGTGCGCTCACCCCTCGATGAGCGGGAGCCGGACCTCGATGCGGGTTCCGCCGGGGGCCGGACTCGGCGCGCACCTCGCCGCCGCACCCGGCTGCGACACGCCGGACGATGTCCAGGCCGAGACCGGTGCGCCCGACCTGCCGGCCGCCCGGCCCGGACGCCATCCCGGGACCCTCGTCGGCGACCACCAGCACGGCCAGGTCCGTGCGGGCCTCCAGCACCACCTCGAAGGGTGTCCCGTCGGGGGTGTGCGCGAAGACGTTGTCGATGAGGACGTCGACCACGTCGGTGAGGTCGTCGGTCGCCACCGGGACCGCGAGGGGCACGGTCGGGGAGGACGACCCGCATCGGCCGTCCCTGGTCCTCGGCGAGGGCGCCCCAGAACGCCACCCGCTCGCCCACCGTCGCGGTCGCGTCGCTGGACGGCGGCGAGGTCCGTGCGGACCGGTCGTCGCGCCTCCTTCACGATCGCGTCGATCGATCGTTGCAGCGTGGCGATGTGATCCTGCAGCCGGCTCGCCAGCAGCGGGTCGGCGATCGCCTCGGCGTCGAGTCGCAGCGCGGTGACCGGCGTCCGCAGCCGGTGGGAGAGGTCGCCGACGGCCGCCCGCTCGGCGGCGAGCAGCTCCGCGGTCCGCTCGGCCAGACCGTTCAGGGCGCGCGCCAGCTCCTGGGTCTCCTCGGTGCCGCTGACCTGTGCCCGTGCGGTGAGGTCTCCGGCCCGCAGCTCGTGGGCGACGCCGGCGACCCGGCGCAGCGGCTCGCTGACCCGGCGGCCCAGGCGCGAGGCGATGAGCAGGGCGAGACGCCAGCAGCACGGCGCCGAGCCCGATGATGCTGACCCAGGCCCGCGTGACCCCGCGACGCAGATCCTGCGGCGTGACGCTGCTGCGCACCACGGCCGTCCCGTCTTCCACGACGACCGGCAGCAGCACCCGGCCGCCCTGCCCGTCGACGACCTGGAACCCTTCGCCGTCCGCGGCCCGGCGCACCTCCGGGTCGCTCAACATGTCGGAGTCCTGGCCGAGGATCCGGCCGTCGGCGGTCAGCACCGTCGTCGTCGGCGCACCCCGCTGGTCGAGGTTCGCGACGAGCTCGGCGAGCTGCGGGTCGTCGTGCAGGCCGGCGACCAGGATCGCGACGTTGCGGGCCTCCTGGTCGGCTGCGGCCATGGCCCGGTCCTCGGCCAGGGTGCGCACCAGCAGACACAGCGGGATCACGAAGGAGACCACCACCGTCGACGTGGTGGCGACCACCAGCCATGAGATCCGTCGGCGCATCAGGAGGGGCCGGGGTCGACCAGGCGTACGCCGACCCCGCGCACGCTGATCAGGTAGCGGGGCTCGGCAGCGGTCTCGCCGAGCTTGCGCCGCAGCCACGAGAGGTGGACGTCCACGGTGCGGTCGCCGCCGCCGTACGGCTGCTGCCACACCTCGGCCAGCAGCTCGCGCTTGGTCACCACGCGCCCCTGTCGGCTGGCGAGCGCCAGGAGCAGGTCGAACTCCCTCCTGGCCAGCTCGAGCCGACGGCCGGCGAGGGTGGCGGTGCGGGCGCCCTCGTCGATGACCAGGTCGCCGATCCGGATCGGCTCGGCAGGGTGGGCCCGGCTGCCGCGGCGCAGCACCGCCCGGATGCGCGCCGCCACGTGGTCGGTGCCGAACGGCTTCACGACGTAGTCGTCCGCGCCGCCGTCGAGCGCCCGGACCATCGTCGGGTCGTCGTCCTGCGCGGTGATCACGATGATGGGGACGTCGCTCGCCGCCCGGATCATCGAGATCAGGGTGAGGCCGTTCACGTCGGGGAGCCCGAGGTCGAGGAGCACCACCTCCGGCACCTCGCCCAGGACGTGCTCGAGACCCGCCAGTCCGGTGGCCGCGGTCGCGACCGCATGGCCGCGCTCGGTGAGCCCCCGGCGTACGGCGTCGCGGATCGAGTCGTCGTCTTCGACCACGAGGATGCGCGCCATGCGGGAACGCTACGCCCGCCCGACAACGGCCGGGCGGACTCGGCTGGGAAGATGGCGAGGTGAGCACCCGCAGCACCGCGCTGGCCGCCATCACCGCCTGGGTGGCGGTGGTCCTGCTCGGTTCCACGCTCGTGTGGACCGTGATCTCGCGGGCGGGCGAGGACGTCACCACGGCCACAGGTCCGGCGATCCGGGCACGCAGCGCGGGGACCGCCCCGGCCGGCTCGCCGCGCGGGACCCCGACCCGACGGCCGTCGGGCGCCACGTCCGCGGCAGCACCGTCCGCGGGTACGACGAGCGTCCCCACCTCCCCGGCGCCGCCGGCCTCCCAGCCGGCGTCACCAACCCCCGCTGCCCCTCCGGCCAGCCCCCCCACCGCGCCCGCGGTGAGCGTGGAGCGTCGCACGTGGCAGGGTCCGGGCGGAGTCGTCGTCGCCGAGTGCCGCGGAGCGGTGATCTCCCTGGCCGCTGCCCAGGCCGACTCCGGGTTCCGGGTCGAGGTGGAGAGCCGGGGGCCGCAGGAGGTCAACGTGCAGTTCCGGGGGCAGGGCGAGGAGGGCCGGGAGACCGAGGTCCAGGCCGAGTGCCACGGTGGCGCTCCGGCCTTCCAGGCGCAGACCGACAGCTGAGCGGGTGGCGTGGACCGGGGCGTCGGGAGCTGTCCCCGCGCGCGGCTAGGGTTCTCAGGTGCCCGAACCCACCCCGTCCGCCCCCGAAGCGACTGCGGCGACCGCGTCGAGCGAGCCGACCGGTCCGGCGTCGAGCGGTGCCGTGCGCGAGGGTGCCGTGCGCGAGGTGCTCGCGGCCGCGGTCTCCGAGCTCGGTGGCCAGGAGCGCGCGGGCCAGGTGCAGATGGCCGAGGCGGTGGCCACCGCGATGGTCGACGGCAAGCACCTGCTCGTCCAGGCCGGCACCGGCACCGGCAAGTCGCTGGCCTATCTCGTCCCCAGCCTGCTGCACGACAAGCGGGTCGTGGTCGCCACCGCGACCCTGGCCCTCCAGCACCAGCTGGTCGAGCGCGACATCCCGCGGCTGGTCGAGGCGATCGAGAAGCACCCCGGGGTCGACGCGTCGTACGCCGTGCTCAAGGGGCGCTCCAACTACGCCTGCCTGCACCGCATCCGCGAGGGCGTGCCCGACGACCAGGGCGTCCTGGTCGACGTCCCCGAGGGCTCGATGGCCAAGAAGGTCCTCGAGCTGAGGGCCTGGGCCGAGAAGGAGGCCGAGGCCAAGGGCACCGGCGAGCGCGACGTCGCGCCCCGCCACACCGACCGCGAGTGGCGCCAGGTCAGCGTCGGGCACCGCGACTGCCTGGGCGCCGCGAAGTGCCCGTTCGGCACCGAGTGCTTCGTCGAGCTGGCCCGCGAGAAGGCCCAGCGCTCCCACCTCATCGTCACCAACCACTCGTTGCTCGCGATCGACGCGATCGAGGGGGTGCCGATGATCCCGGACTACGACGTCGTGGTCATCGACGAGGCCCACGAGCTCACCGCCCGGGTGACCCAGGCGGCGACCGACGAGCTGGCGGCCAACGACGTGGACCGGGCCGCGCGACGCTCGCAGCGCTGGGTCGAGGGCGACCAGGCCGACGACCTGGCCGACGCCGCCGAGACGCTGCGCGACGCGATCGCCGACGCCGACCCGGGCCGGTTCGAGACCGTGCCGCAGCAGCTCGCCGACGCCCTGGTCCTCGTGCGCGACGCCGCCCGGGCCTGCCTGTCGGCCTACCCCAAGGAGAGCAGCGACGCGGGCGCCGCCGGCGGTGACGCCGGCCGCACCCAGGCCAAGGGCTCGGTGCAGGAGGTCTTCGTCAACGCCGAGCGGATGGCCGCCGACCTCGACTCCGACGTGCTCTGGCTCTCCGAGGGCAGCGACCGGATCCCGCCGCGACTGTGCGTCGCCCCGCTGCAGGTGTGGGGCCAGATGCGCGACAAGCTGCTCACCGACAAGACCGTGGTGTTCACCTCGGCCACCCTGATGCTCGGCGGCGACTTCTCCTCGGTCGCGACCAACGTCGGGCTCAAGCCGTCCGAGCGGATGCTCGAGCGGGGTGACACCGCCGGCGGGGGACCGGTCGGCGGGGACACGCTGCCCTGGCGGGGGATCGACGTGGGCTCGCCGTTCGACTACGGCCAGCAGGCGATCCTCTACCTCGCCCGGCACCTGCCGCCGCCGGGCCGCGACGGGCTCGGCAAGGCCCAGCTCGACGAGATCGTGGACCTCGTCGACGCGGCCGACGGGCGCACCCTCGGCCTGTTCTCCAGCCGCCGCGCCGCCGAGACCGCAGCCGAGGCCGTGCGCGAGCGGCTGCCGCACCTGACCACCCTGGCCCAGGGCGACGCCCAGCTGCCCGAGCTGGCCAAGCAGTTCGTCAGCGACCCGCACACCTGCCTGTTCGGCACGCTCAGCCTCTGGCAGGGGCTCGACGTGCCGGGCGAGACCTGCCAGCTGGTGATCATCGACCGGATCCCGTTCCCCCGCCCCGACGACCCGCTGATGAGCGCGCGGCAGAAGGCGGCCGACAAGGCCGGCGGCAACGGCTTCATGCAGGTCGCCGCCACCCACGCCGCGCTGCTGCTCGCCCAGGGCGCCGGCCGGCTGATCCGCACCACCAGCGACCGGGGGGTCGTGGCGGTGCTCGACCCCCGGCTGGCGACCGCCCGCTACGGCGGCTTCCTCAAGGCCAGCCTGCCCCCGATGTGGACCACCACCGACCCCGCGGTCGTGCGCAAGGCGCTGACCCGGCTCGCCGAGACGGCCGGCTGACCAGGGCCGGCCTGGTCGGAGCCTGGCTGGTCAGAGCCGGGCGTGACCGTCCCAACCGCCGCGCGGGCGGCCCACCCCGAAGTACGACGCCAGCGTCGGCGCGACGTCGACGGTGCGCGCGTGCGCGGACGAGGCCTGGCCCCGGGGCACCCGCGGGTGCCCGCCGGCGATGAAGAACGGGATCTGCCGGGTCGCCGGGTGGCCGTGGTTGCCGGGGATCGGGTTGGCCGTCGGGTCGGGGTCGGTGAAGCGCCAGCCGGCCTTGCAGAAGGCCACGACGTCGCCCGCCTCCGGGCCGAGCCGCAGCCAGTCCTCGGTGCGGGCATGGGCGGCGAGCACGCCGGGCTCGGCGTTCGCGACCGCCTGCATCCGCTCGATCGCCGCGGCCCGGCCGGTCGACCGGCCCGGTCCAGTAGAGGAGGTCCGCGCCGCCGTTGCAGGCGATCTGCACCTGGCCGGCGAGCATCGGGTCGGCGTCCATCGGGCCCTGCAGGCTGACGATCTGGTCGGGGGTCGACCAGTCCATCGAGTGGTCGGCCAGCACGATCACGACCGAGTGCCGCCAGCGGCCGGTCGACTTCAGCATGTCGACGAACCGCTTCACCTGCTGATCGGTGTCGGCCAGCGCGGCCTGGCGGGCCAGGCGCAGCGTCGTACCCGTGACGTCCGCGTGCCCGAACCGGTCGATGTCGCCGAGGTTGACGAAGACCAGGTTCGGGTCGAACTCGTCGACCATCGCGAGCGCGGCATCCATCGTGAACTGGTCGGGTGCGTGCCCGGAGACCGGGACGACCGGGCTCGGCTCCCAGCGGTGCGTGGCCCGGGCGCCGAAGACGCCGTAGAGGTACTCCTTGCTGAGCACGGTCCCGGTCGTGAAGCCATGGCCGTTGAGGCGCTCGATCACCGTGCGGACCCTGATGTCGGCGGGCCGGTCCATGGTCCGCGTGGCCTGCAGCGACCGGTCGTAGATCTCGTTCGCCGGCACGCCGCTGCGGTCGGGGCGGACGCCGGTCATCATCATCACGTGGTTGGGGATGGTCTCCATCACCGGCATCGACGAGGCCCGCGGGAACCGCAGGCCCTGGCTGCGCAGCGCCTTCAGCGTCGGCGTCAGGTCGCCGTCGATCTCGTCGGGCCGGCAGCCGTCGACGACGATCACGTAGGCCCGCTTCCTGCCCTTCGTGCCCGCGGCGAGCGCGGGTGCGTCGAGCGCGGTCGAGAACAGCAGCCCGCCGCCGGCGGCGAGGAAGGTACGCCGGCTGGCCGCGGTCATCAGGCGTCCACCCGCTTGTCGACGGCCTCGACCCGGCCGGTGCCGGCCTTCGTGGCGTAGGACACCGACCACGTGATCGGGGTGTCCCGGTCGGCGCGGTCACCGATCACGAACCAGTCCATCTGGGCACGCTCGGCGGTGATGTCGAGGACCGAGAAGCCGTGGCTGTCGAAGTCGAGGTACTTGACGTGCCGGTTGTTGGCCTTGATCCCCTCCTCGACCGCGAGGCTGGTGGTCCGGGCGGGGGAGCCGGTGATGTCCTTGAGGTTGTTGGAGGTCACCGAGCTGCACACGAACTCCACGCCGGCGGAGTCGCCGACCGGGTAGGTCGACGCGTCGTACGGCAGCTCGCACGCCCAGCCGGAGTGGATGTCGCCGGTGATGAACAGCGCGTCCTTCACCTGGTGGTTGCGGATGTGGTTGAAGACCTGGCGCCGGTCGTCGGTGTAGCCGTCCCACTGGTCGGCGTTGTACGGCGCCCCGTCGCGCGGCAGCATCCCGGTGACGTCGTTGAGCGGGTCGATCAGGTCGTCGGGGACCGAGCCGAAGTTCACCGGCGCGATCATCACCGGGTTGCCGATCACCTTCCACTGCGGCCGGTGGCGGTCCAGGGAGTCCTTGAGCCAGTGCAGCTGCTTCGTCGCCGGTGATGCTGCGGTCCGGGTCGCTGGTGGCGGGATCGGGGTCCGGCACCGGAGTCGGGGTGGTGGTGACCTGCTCGTCGCGGTAGGTGCGCAGGTCCAGCATGCTCAGCTCGGCCAGCCGGCCGAACCGCAGCCGCCGGAACAGCCGGTCCCCGTCGCGCAGGTCGGCGGTGCCGTCGAGCCGCGCGGGCATCCACTCGTCGTACGCCCGGTGCGCACGGGCCCGGCGGGCGCGGTAGTCGCCCTCGCCCGGGTTGTGGTTCTCGGCGCCGCCCTTCCACTGGTCGTTGGTGACCTCGTGGTCGTCCCAGGTGACGATCCAGGGGTACTTCGCGTGCAGGTCCTGCAGGTCGCGGTCGCGCTTGTACTGCGCGTGGCGCTGCCGGTAGTCGGCCAGCGAGACCATCTCGTGCGCCGGCTCGTGGGTGCGGATGTCCTCGTCGCCCTGGCCGTAGCCGTACTGGCCGGGGCCGTACTCGTAGAGGTAGTCGCCCAGGTGCAGCACCGCGTGCAGGTCGTCGCGCGCGGCGAGTCCGCGGTAGGCGCTGAACCAGCCGGCCTGCAGGTTGGCGCAGGACACCACGCCGAAGCGCAGGTGCCCGGGGAGCGCGTCGTGCGCGGGCGCCGTCCGGGTCCGGCCGGTCCGGCTGGTGACGCCGTCGAGGCGGAAGCGGTAGTGGTACCAGGTCGCCGGGGCCAGCCCGGTCACGTCGACCTTGACCGTGTGGTCGCGGCTGGGGCCGGTCGCGAACGTGCCGCGGCGTACGACGTGACGGAACCGGTGGTCGGTCGCGACCTCCCAGTGCACGCTCACCTTCGGCCCGTGGCCCGAGCCGGGGGTGCTGGCCTCGGTCGGCGTGACCCGGGTCCAGAGGACGACGGCGTGCGGCAGCGGGTCGCCCGAGGCCACGCCGTGCCGGAAGGGCCGGCTGCCCGCGGACCGCGCGGTCCCGGCGGCCTCCGCGGCGCGGGCACCGGCCAGGCCGGCGACACCGGTGACACCGGCGCCGACGGTGCCGGTCGCGAGGACGGTACGGCGCGCGAGGGGCCGCCCGAGAGGGGGCTGGGGGTCGACTCGTGGGGTGCTCACGGGTCATTCAACGACGAACGGCCGGGCGCGTGACGCCCCCGCGGGGTGTCGCCGCGCACTGTTCACCCAGGGGTCACCCGGTGTTGAGACCCCGTGTCGTGACCCGGATGGTGCGCAGGGCGCGCCCCTCAGCGCGAGGCGACCCCGCGGAACCGCTCGGTGACCGTGTCGTCGCGGGGGGCGCCCTGGCAGGAGAAGGGCGAGCCCTGCCAGCACTTGAACCGGCTGCTGGCGTTGACCACGGTCAGCTCGACGTACTTCACCTTGCGCGTGGCGAACGGGAAGGTGCGGGCGCCGTCCCCCTTGCGGTTGAGCTTGACCGTGGTCGTCCGGGTGCCGCCGCCGGACTTGTGGACGGTGACGACCGCCGCCGAGCCCTGCTTCTTGGGCGCCAGGTCGACCTGGATCCGGAGCCGCTTCAGCGTGCCCGACGGCGTGAACCGTGCGGTGGCGCTGGTCTGGTGGTCCAGCTTCGGCTTGGCCCAGGTGGTCTTGGGGTGCTGGGGTGACAGGGTCGCCGAGCCCCACAGGTCGGGGACCGGGTAGTCGTTGGCCGCACCCTCGGAGTAGGACTTCGCCGGCCTGCGGTTGGCGTCGGCGAACTGGGCGAAGGCCTTCGGGAACGAGGTGCCCCGCGTCGCGAGGACCTTCTTGACCGCCTGGATGGAGTACAGGTCCTTGGCGCCGGCCGACCCGTCCGCCTGGCGCCACATGCTGCGGACCAGGGTGGGCAGACCGTGGTGGGCCTTCTTGAACCTCTCGGTGAGGAAGCGGAAGAAGATCCAGTCCCCGTAGTGGTGCAGGCCGGCGTAGGTGTCCAGCGGGATCCGCGGCTCGCCCAGGGGGCCGTACTTGAGGTACTGCACGTTGTCGTCGACGCCGTCGAAGAGCTCGTCCTCGGCCCAGGTCGCGGTGGCCTCCATGAACCAGCCGTCCTCGTAGGCGTCGTAGGCGAACTGGACGGCGTGGAAGTACTCGTGCGCGGCGGTCACCTGGAGGTTCTCGACCGGGGTGTTGGTCGGGAACTCGTTGCTCGCGTAGTCGTTGTCGAGCACGCAGTAGGCCCAGGCGTCGTACGGCCCCTGGTTGGGGATCACCTGGTCGCTCGTGCAGTAGCCGTAGAGGCCCTGCGGACCGACGTTGACGAGGTAGATGTCGGCCTGCGCGGTCCCGCCGAGGGTGCCGTCCCCCTTGGGGGCGCGGTAGCCGGCCTTGACGTACGTCTTGTGCACGCTGCCCATCGTGGCGAGGGTGGTCTCGACGTAGTCGGGGATGGTGTCGGCGTCGGAGTCGGTCTGGTCGACGGCGTCGCCGGAGGTGTCGACCCAGTGCACGCACACGACGTCGCACACGACCCGGGGGGTGGTCCCGGGGTCGTAGCCGTCCCCGACGGGATCGGCGGGGCCGTCGGTCGGGCGGGCCAGCAGCCGGGCCGCCTCGGCCCGGTCCCGGGGCGACAGTGCGTCGCGCAGGCGGATCAGGTCACGCAGGACCAGCGTGGCGTCGCGGCCGTGGGCGGTCACCTGGCCGGCGCCGGCCTGTCCGGTCAGCAGGGCACGGGCCTCGGACAGGGCCCGCTCGGCACGCACCTGGCGGGGGCTGGTCGCGGAGTGCCGGTCGGCGGCCGCGGCTCCGGCGCTCGGCGCGCCGAGCATCGCGACGACCACCCCCACGACGAGCAGCAGGCTGACGAGTGGACGGCCCGAGGGGCCCCGGCGTGGCGTGGACATGGCATCTCCCAGCAGAGGCGACGAGGTGTCCTGTCACTCAACCGCCGCGGGTGGGGGGTGCACATGGCCAGAATGGGGGACGTGGGCCGCGGCCGTCCGGGGGGTGGCGCGTCCGGTCGGCCGATGGGTCGGCCGAGGGGTGGGCCGGGTCGGCAGGCTGGGCAGCGTCGGCATCGTCGGCGGGTGCAGCAGCGGGACGCGGGAGGCGATCGCCCAGCCCAGGAGCAGGACCAGCCACCCGACGACGACGTCGAGCACCCAGTGGTTGCCGGTCCCGACGATGACGACGGCGGTGCCGGCGGCGTAGGCCCAGCCGGTCACCCGCAGCCAGGTCCAGCGCGCGTGGCGCTGCAGCGACAGCGCCACCCACAGCGCCCAGCCGGCGTGCAGCGAGGGGAAGGCCGCGAGCTCGTTGGTCAGGCCACCCATGCCGCGCGGGGCGGAGGCGTCCGAGCTCCACCAGCCGTCGGACGCGTGCAGGTGCAGCACGTCGACGTAGCCGTGGATGAACCGCGGCGGTGCGGTGGGCACCAGGAGGTACGCCGCGAGCCCGAGCAGCGTGGCCACGACGAGCGCGCGGCGGGCGGGGACGTAGGTGCTGCTCCCGAGGCGGTAGAGCCACAGCAGCACCGCGCCGGTGACGAGGTAGTGCAGCGTGGCGTACCAGTAGCTGCCGACCAGCCCGAGGACCTGGTTGCTGGTGAAGAGCTGGTTGATCGGCAGCTCCCAGTGGATGCCGAGCAGGTTCTCGATCCGGAGCAGGTCGCGGGCGCGGGCGAGCGCCGGGCCCATCGCGGTGTCGGCGAGCAGGCGGGAGAAGCTGTAGGCGCCCCAGAGCAGCAGGATCAGCGCGAGCTCGAGCAGCCCGCGCACGACCCGGGGGAATCGCCGGCGGGCATCCGCGACGATCGGGACGCTCCACATGCTCACAAGGCTAACTTTCGGCCGTGAATCGGCCCTTGAAAAGTCGTTATTGGCGTAAATCCGGGCGTGTCCGGAGGGGAACCACCGCTCCCGCCCCGCGCGTCACACCCGGCGCAGGACCGCGGTGACCTTGCCCAGGATGGTGGCGTGGGTGCCGTCGATCGGGTCGTAGGCAGCGTTGTGGGGGAGCAGCCAGACGTGGCCGTCCTTGCGCTGGAACGTCTTCACGGTCGCCTCGCCGTCGATCATGGCGGCCACGATCTCGCCGTTGTTGGCGGTCGGCTGCTGGCGGATCACCACGTAGTCGCCGTTGCAGATGGCGGCCTCGATCATCGAGTCGCCCGCGACCTCGAGCATGAACAGGGTGCCGTCGCCGACCAGCTCCTGGGGCAGCGGGAAGATCGTCTCGACCCGCTCCTCGGCCAGGATCGGCCCACCGGCGGCGATCCGGCCGACCATGGGGACGTAGGACGCGGCGGGCATCGCGTCGCCGACACCGGTCTCGTCGTACGTCGACTCGTCGGCCGAGGAGATCGAGCGGCGGGCCTTCATCACCTCGGGCAGGAAGACCTCGAGGGCGCGCGGGCGGTTGGGGTCGCGCTTGAGGAAGCCCTTCTCCTCGAGGACCTTGAGCTGGTGGGCGACGCTGGAGGAGCTGGTCAGCCCGACCGCCTCGCCGATCTCGCGCATGCTGGGCGGGTAGCCCCGCAGCTCGATGGAGTCCTTGATGTGGGCGAGCACGCGCAGCTGGCGCGGGGTCAGGCCGGTGGCGTCGGGGGGACCGTCCGGGAGCTCGCTGACCTTCGGGGCAACCTTGTTGCGGGACAGGGGGATGACCTTGTCGGGGGTCTTCTTGGTGGCCATGGTGCTGCCCTTCGGTCGCGATCGGCTGGCCCGGGGGCGGACCCGAGCCGGTGTACCCACCGTAGCCACTCGACCCCGTTGATTCAAACATCTGTTCGAACGGCGTGTCGGGGTCTTCGGTGGTTGCTCAGGCGTCCGGGAGCCAGACGTACTGGGGGACGCGGCACACCTCGACGAAGCCCAGGCGTTCGTAGACCGGGCATCCCATCATCGACGCGTGCAGGACCGACTCGGTGCACCCGCGCCGGCGCCCCTCGTCCATCAGGGCCCCGGTGAGGGCGTACCCGATGCCGCGTCCGCGCGCGCCCGCCAGCGTCGCGATGTTGTAGAGCCCCGCCGTGGTCCCGGTGATCCACGCCGAGCCGCAGGCGACCGGTTCGCCGTCCAGGGTGGCGACCAGGTTGACCAGCCGGTCGGTGGCGATGCCGGAGAAGAGCCCGCGCACCGGCTCGAGGAGGTCGTCCGGCATCTCGAAGCCCGCGCACAGGAGCCGGGCGAGGGTCTCCTCGGCGCCGGCGCCGGCGCTGCCGGCGACCGAGATCTCGAGCCCGTCGACCGGGCGGGCCTCGGGGCCGGGAGCGGTCAGGTCGGCGTGCATGCCCGGCAGGTCCTCGCGCACGGCGCCCGCCGCGGTCAGCACCCGGTCCATGCGCTGGCTCCAGGTCGTGGGGGTCGACCACCACAGGAACGGGAGGCCCCGCTCCACGAACCGGGCGATGACGTCGCGGGTGCGCGCCTCCTCCGTGCCCGGCGCGAACCCGCCGCCCACCACGCCGTTGAAGAGGGGGTGCGGCACGCCCGAGTGGTAGGTCGTCACGTCCGGGTGCGCGTCGTGCTCGAAGAGCGGGACGGTGGACAGGCCGGCGAGGAAGTCCAGGAGGTTGTCCTCGACCGGTGCCACCCGGGCATCCCTCGTCTCGTCGGTCACGTGGGCAACGTACGGCGCGACCCGGCCCCGCGTCGGGGTTTCGGACAGGTTCGGCCGTCCGCTCCAGATCTGGTTGACTCCCGTCATGCCAGCCAAGAGCGGTCCGACCAGCGTCGTCGTCACCGGAGGAGCCCGTGGGATCGGGCGAGGGATCGCGGAGCGGATGGTCGCGCGGGGTCATCACGTGGTGGTCAGCGACGTCGACGGCGCGGGGGCCGAGCGGACCGCTGCCGAGATCGGTGCCGCCGCGGGGCTGGCCCTCGACGTCCGGGACCCGGGCGCCCACGCGGCAGCCGCCGCCGAGGCCGCGCGCCACGGCGTACTCACCGCGTGGTTCAACAACGCCGGCGTCGGCGACGACGGCACGCTGGCCGAGCTCTCCGACGAGGCCGTACGACGCCTGGTCGAGGTGAACCTGCTCGGCACCCTGTGGGGGATGCGCGCGGCCATCGCCGCGTTCGGTGACGGCCGGGGCGACATCGTCAACACCGCGTCGCTGGCCGGGCTGGGGCCGGTGCCCGGCTACAGCGTGTACGCCGCGACCAAGGCCGCGATCGTGTCCGCGTCGATGTCGGTCGACGCCGAGACCTCGCCCCGGATCCGGGTGCACGCGCTGTGCCCCGACGGGGTGCAGACCGCGATGCTCGACGGCCAGACGCCGGGTGGGCTCGGGAACGCGCTGGTGCACTCCGGCGGGCCGATCCTGGGCGTGGACGCGGTCGCGGACGAGGCGGTCGGGCTGCTCGGCAGCCGCCGGATCGTGCGCAGCGTGCCGCCGTGGCGCGGTGGTCTGGTCCGGCTCGGCGCGCTGGCGCCCGGGATCACCAAGCGGGGCACCCAGGTGTTCGCCGCGCAGGGCCGGCGCGCGATCGAGCGGCGCAACCGGCCCTGAGCTCGCTGACGGTTCAGCGGGAGCTGGTGACCTTGCCTCCCTGCTGCCGGTGGCTGGCGCGGGGTGCCGGCCCGACCGCGGTGTCGACGGCGCCGTCCACCGGCGTGAACACCACGCTCGAGTCGGCGTCTCCGGGGTTGGAGTAGAAGGAGAACGAGCCGCCGGCGCAGGTCAGGGTGATCGGTCCTCCTGTGCTGTCGAGGAGCGCCGTGGCGTTGTTGGAGTTGAAGCCTCCGGCCGCGACACCCCAGGTGAGGGCCTGGGCCGTCGACGGGGGCGTCGCCTCGCGGAAGTAGCACTGGGGCGCGGAGGACGCCGAGGTGATGATCGTGTAGCTGGCCAGGTACCTCCCGGGCGCCAGGTCGGGGAACCCGACACCGATGGACGTGTAGGGGCCGCTGCTCGGCACCGCGTAGCGGCGGGCCACCGTGCGCAGGTCCGAGGAGTCGAGGCCGTCGAGCAGGTCGGCGTTGAGCCGCTTGACCTTCTTCTTCGACGAGACCGCCAGGGACGGGGCGCCCGCCTTGCTCCGCAGGCTGAGGGCCGGGCCGTTGCCGGTGTTCTTCACGACCGCCGGCCTGGTCTCGGTGTTGCTGCTGCCGAGCAGGAGCGGCCGGCCGTTGACGGCGTACGCCGCGACGTTGGCGCCGCCGATCAGGACGACTGCGGCGAGCAGGACGGGAAGGGTCCGGCCGCGCGGGCCGGACAGCAGGTGGGTGAGCAGGGCATGGCGTGGCGGGTGCTTGTGGGACATGGGGGACTCCAGGGGTCGGGGGTGCCTCACTTCCTACTCCCGCCGGCGACCGGCGGACATGACGTCATGGGGCCAGCCGGCGTAGCCAATTGTGGGGACGGCGCTCTGATCGAGGATGTTCGAACGCACTCGAACATTTGTTCGGGAAGACCCTTGTGTCGTTCGAACACCTGCTCTACTCTCGTACACATGTTCGATCGAACGTCTGATCGACTGGTTGTTCACCGCTGGTCCGCGAGGACTGTCGGTGGCCGCCGATAGACATGACTTCGACAGCAGGAACCCCCGGCTGACCGCCACTTCCCCAGGAGGTCCCCATGAGCACCATGGCCATGAACACGATGACGATGAGCAGCGCGACGATGAGCAGCGTCGACTTCTCCGCGGTGCGAGTCCCCGGATCGGTCCGGCTCACCCGTCGCGGTCGCCTCGCCGTGTTCCTCGTGGCCCTGGTCGCCGTGCTCTGCGTCGGCATCGCCCTGGGCGCCGGCTCGGTCGCCTCCGAGCGCCCCGGCACCCCCGAGCCCACGCGCGTCGTGATGGTCGGCTCCGGCGACACCCTGTGGGGGATCGCCTCCGAGCTCGCCGACGACGGCGACGTGCGCGCCATGGTCGACCGCATCGAGCGGCTCAACGCCCTCGACTCCGCCATGGTCGAGGCCGGCCAGCGACTGCGCGTCCCGCTCGACAACTAGACCACTCCACAAACCTCTGCCAGCCGCTTCGACCCCGGCTGGTGGGCCGGGGAAGACGAAGGGCGGGGCCTGGTGGCCCCGCCCTTCGCGGCGTTCCGGGGCAGGTCGGGCCCGCAGTAGCCTCGGCCCATGGCCGGCTACTCAGGCACCCCGCTGGTCCGCAAGCTCGGGATCAGGGAGGCCCACGTCGTCTTCCTCGACGCCCTGCCCGCCTCGGTGGCGCTGGGCGACCTGGGCGAGGCGAGCGTCGTACGCCGGCTGCCGCGCGTGGCCGACGTGTCGCTGAGCTTCCACACCGAGACGGCGAGCCTGGCCCGGCGGCTCCCGGCCCTCTTCGAACGGACCGCGACCGACGGCATGGTCTGGGTGTGCTGGCCGAAGAAGGCGGCCCAGCCGGCGATGGCCGCCGCCGGCACTCCCTGCGACATCGACGAGAACCGCGTGCGCGACCTCGGCCTCGAGCTGGGGTTCGTCGACGTGAAGGTGGCCGCGATCGACGACGTCTGGTCCGGGCTCAAGTTCGTGCGGCGACGCGCGGACCGCTAGACCACTGGATCGCCGAGGCGGCGAGGGGTCAGCGGGCGGCCCGGCGACCACCGGGCACGCGGGGCGGCCCGGCCGGCCCGGTGTCCGGCCGGGTGTCCGGCCGGGTGTCCGGCTCGGCGTTCACGCGGGGCTCGGGGGAGCCCCCGCTGATGCCCAGCCGGCGCAACAGCCGGGCGACCAGCATCAGGCCGATGAACAGGCAGGCGACAGCGCCGATCGAGGCGACGGCGAGGAACCACCACGCCTGGGACTCGCCTCCACGAGCGGTGGCGCCGAAGTCGATGGCGGCGTAGACGAGGTAGCCCCAGGCGACCACCGCGAGGGTGACGCCGACCGCGAGTCCGAGCAGGGGAGGCTGCAGTGACGGCTTCCGTTTCGGTCCTCGTCGCGATCCGACTCTCGTGCCCTGGCTCGCCACCGGGCCATTGTGTCCGATCGGGCCGGGGTTGCGCCGGGCGACCCGCGCGACATGGCCGACGCCTCTGCGCGCGGACGGGGCTCCCCGCGTCCACCGTGGTTGTCCTAGGCTGGGCGCGTGCTGGATGACGCGGGCACCCCACCCCCCGAGGTGGGGAAGACTCCGCGTGCACCGCTGGGCCATCTCTCGCGTCTCGGATTCGCCCTGAGGAGCGCTGCGGACATCGACGAGGTGGCGCACAGCGTGCTGCTCGACCTGGTCACCCTGCCCGACGTCGGCCGGGTCGGCATCGGCCTGAGCGAGGGGGCCGGCCGGCGGCTCCGGTTCGTCCACCGGAACGCCCCCACCGACGACGCGTCGGGCGACTCCTCCGACGACGGGGCCGCGCTCGCCTGGTGGCACATCGACGCCTACGACGAGCTGCCGCTCACGACCGTGGTCCGCACCGGGGAGCCCGTGCTGGGCAGCCTCGAGGAGCTCGAGCCGCGCTACCCCGAGATCGTGGCCCGGCTGCGGAAGGGCTCGACCCGGGCGATGGCGGCCTGGCCGCTGCCCGGGATCGGTTCGCCGGTCGGCGGCATCGTCGTCTTCTTCGACGCCCCGCAGGCGTTCGGCGAGGCGCAGCGTCGGCTGCTCGAGGCCACCGCGCGCCGCATCTCCGAGGCCGTACGCCGCGTCCGCATGGTCGCCGGCCGGGGCCCGGGCGACGTCGCCCCCGACGACCCGACGCTGATCGGGGACGGCGAGTGCGTCCGGCTGCTGCTCGAGGGCGACCCGCGCGCGTCGGGTGCCGCGCGCCGGTTCCTGCGCGAGCAGCTGGACCGCTGGGAGGTCGACGAGGACACCAGCGACAGCGCGCAGCTCTGCCTCTCGGAGCTGGTGACCAACGCGGTCATCCATGCGCGGACCAGCTGCGAGCTGACCGTCCAGCTCGAGGCCGGGCTGCTGACCGTGGTGGTCCGCGACCTCGGCGGCTCGAGCCGCGCGGCCGACCCGGCGTCGTACCTCCCGGTCCCCGACGACGAGGACCCGCTGCGGGTCTTCGGTCGTGGGCTGACGCTCGTCGACGCGCTGGCCGACCGGTGGGGCTCCGAGCGGGACGCTTCCGGCACCACCGCCTGGTTCGCGCTGGAGCTGGACAATCCGCAGGCCTCCAGCTCCCGCACGGGCTGAGCGCCACCCGCACATGGAGCTGCTCCCGGACCTCGTCGGCCCCGAGCCGCGCATCGTCTTCTGCGGGATGGCGTGCGCGGAGAGCACCAAGCAGCGCGAGCGCTACTACGAAGGTGCCGGCAACAACTTCTGGCCGATGCTGCACGGCAGCGGCCTGACCCCCGCCGAGTGGGGCCCCGAGGACGACGAGCGGCTCCCGGGGCTGCGGCTGGGCCTGACCGACCTGGTCCGCCACGTCTCGACCACGCCGCCGACGTACGACGTGGACGAGCTGCTCGCCAAGGTGGAGGCCTGGCAGCCGGAGTGGCTGGCGTTCACCAGCAAGACCGTCGCCCAGGGAGCGGCCCGGGCGCTGGGCCTGCGCAAGCCCCAGCTCGGCGTCGCCGGGTGGGATCTGGCGGGGGCCGGGGTCTTCGTGCTGCCGGGCACCAGCGGCGCCAACCAGCGCAAGGACTACGACGGCCGTCCGGACCGGCTCTCGTGGTGGCGCGACCTCGCCGCCCTGGTCGACGCGACCCCCTGAACCGAGTCGTCGGAGGACCGCAGACGGCCGGTCGCGACACACCACCCGAACGGGCTATTTTCGCCGGCCCGCAACGCTCTGACCTGCGGTTTCTCGACGGGTCGGATCTGGGCCGCACGAACTTCCCGGGTCTGCTTGCAACGCCTCGACTCGCGGCGTACGGTAACCACAACATCTAGTACTTACACCGGTGTAGTTATCCACATCTAGTTCACAGATCAGGTGCGGAAGTCCCACAGGTAACCGGTTGTTATGCACAGCGAAGCCGTAGATATCCACAGCCCAGGCACCCTCGATGAGGGTGTTTGTGGCGACCCCGGACCCGCGAGAGGAGACCTGGGATGCACTGCCCGTACTGCCGCAACACCGACACCCGGGTCCTCGACTCCCGCGTCGCCGACGACGGCGGCTCGATCCGCCGGCGCCGCACCTGCTCCGCCTGCACCAAGCGGTTCACGACCGTCGAGCAGATGCAGCTGACCGTGCTCAAGCGCTCCGGCGCGACCGAGCCGTTCACGCGTGAGAAGGCCGTCGCCGGCGTCCGCAAGGCCTGCAAGGGCCGCCCGGTCTCCGAGGACGACCTGGCCTGCCTGGGCCAGGCGGTCGAGGACGCCCTGCGCAGCGAGGGGTTCGCCGAGGTGCCCGCCCACGAGGTGGGCCTGGCGATCCTCGGTCCGCTCCGCGCGCTCGACGAGGTGGCCTACCTCCGCTTCGCGAGCGTCTACCGCGCGTTCGAGTCGGCCGACGACTTCGAGGACGAGATCGCGATGCTGCGCGCCGAGCGCACCGCCGTGCCGTCCTCCCCGGTCGCGCTGCTCGACGCCGCGGCCTCAGCCCCACCGGGCTGACCACATTCCGCCCGGGGTAGATCGTGGGGAAGCGATCTTCCCCGGGCGCACCAACTGTCGGTGGTCCGGGCAACACTGGAAGTGACCACCACCGCAGCACCAGCACGACGAACAGACCTACGAGCAGGATCAGGATCAGAGGAGATTTCATGACGGAGACGGTGAGCGGCGCGACCGACAGTGACATCGGTGGGCCCGCTGCGGGTGGGCTGACGA